>JAENYV010000035.1 GCA_016841605.1 Dethiobacter alkaliphilus
TAAGACACGGGGACGTCAGGCTGCGCCAAAATGGTTAGAAGCACCATTGACTTTCTAAAAAGTGGAGCTATTTGACTAAAAATCTACCGTTTTATGATACTTAATCCCAAATAATAAGCGTTTTTGCTTTATAAATGGGGCTGGTGCACTTATCCGATCAAATTTTAACACAGTCTGCCGTCCCCCTGCTTCCCTTAAGAAGCCATTTCCCCTCGCATTAAACTGATGAGAAACATCAACATGAAAAACAACGCACCGCTTAAATAAGGGTACAGTATATTAACGTCAAATATATATCCGGCCCATAAAGGCCCAATTATTCTTCCCAGGCTCATACAGGATTCTGCCATGCCCATGGCAGACCCCTGATTGGCCGTTGATTTTTTTGAAATAACCGCAAGCGTCGCAGTGCGCAGCAGGGCAATGAACAAAACAAATAGTCCCACCGTTATCAGTATGGTGGCATAGTTAAATGCAAGCAGCATCAGTACAAAGCCAACAGAAGCTCCAAGCAGGGACAATTTTATCAGCCTGCCTTCCCCAAGCTTTTTTGTCAGCGGGGCCACCAGCACACCCTGGGATATTGCATAAAACAGGCCTGCCACCATGAGTATAACGCCTACTTCTTCGGCCCCAAAATCAAACCTTGCCGATGCATAAAAGGCATAAGCGCCGGTAAAATTCGAATTGCCGAAATTCACGGCAAACGCAATAAACAGGAAAAAGGCGATAGGACCGGAAATTGCCTGTCGGATACTTTTTAATTCCATGATATCCGTTATCTTTACCTTTAACGCTCTTTTCCCGATAGGCAGCGACTCAGGAAGCCCCCATAATATGACAAAGCAAGTTATCAGGCACAATCCCGCCGCTACGAAAAAAGGGACGGCAAACGAAGTTTTTCCCAATAGTCCGCCCAAACCGGGGCCTATAATGCTGCCCAAACCTGCGGCGGCTCCTATTTTACCCATTGCGGAGCTTCTGCTGTTCTCATCACTGCTGTCACCGGCATAGGCCATTGCCGCAGGGAAAATTGCGCTTGACAGGATGCCCGACGCTATCTGGGCTGCATAAAGCATCCAGATTTCCTTGGCCAACCCAAAAAACAACATTGCGGTAACCAGTCCGATCATTCCCACAATCAATATAGCCTTTCTGCCGTATTTATCCGATACCTTTCCCCATACCGGGGCGAATAGAAACTGCATGAGTCCGAAAAGCGCCATTAAAATCCCAAATTCAGTTCCGCCCCCGCCCAGATCTTCGATAAAGAAAGGCAGCACCGTCAGAGCCATTCCAAATCCCAGCATGGCAATAACCATGCTAAAAAAGAGAATTATCAGATTTTTCTTATTCATTTGCTCAGAACCTCTACAGTTCCCGTTTCTCCGTTTATGCGGACCATTTGACCGTCCTGCAGTTTTACTGTCGCTTCTTTTACTCCGATAATTGCCGGAATACCGTATTCTCTGGCCACAACCGGCCCATGGGACATTGGTGCGCCCGTCTCCATGATTAATCCGCCAATTCTCAGAAACAAGGGGGTCCAGGCAGGGTTTGTCGATGCTGTCACCAGTATTTCACCCTGTTTTAGCCTGTCTCCTTCTTCGGGGCGCTTCAATATTCTTACCGGACCTTCACAAACCCCCGGTGAAGCTGGAATTCCCCTGTAGGCGTCACCGTTTTCATCTTCAATGGCGGCATAGACAGTCTCCCCGGTGCTGGTCATCACTCGGGGAACGGGGGTTCTATTCAGCTCTCTCTGGTATTCTTCCCGGTTCCGCTTTGCAATTTCCTGAAGCTTTGAGCCTGAATTAATATCTTGAATGGTTACAAAGAAAACGTCATTTATGTCGTCCAGCCTGCCTTCAGCCTTCAGATCTTCGCCTACTTCCTTCAGTACCTCCCTGACAATACCAACACCCTGGACAAGAATGGATTTGGGCAACTCCCGGTAGCCGAACATTTCCCGGTGCATTTTAAGAAGTTTTTCCACCTTTTTGGCATCCCCGCGGGCTCCTTTTTCTCTCAGTCGGGAAGTAATGTTTTTTATTGACCGCTCGGCCTCCTCTCTGTCCCGGTAAAACCGGTCGATACCTTCCCGATAGGTTTTCTGTTCCATGTAGGAACCGACTAAATCGACCACATACATAGGCTCTTCCGTCCACCTGGGCACCCCGATATCTATTTCTTCAATAGCCCTGTGACCGTATTTAAGCAGAAATTGCCTGATTTCCGGGTGGTCGGGCGAGGGGTAGTCTCCGGCGCGGTCCAGTTTCTCAGCTATTTTCAGCAGGTCCAGTCCCATTTCCGTCGTCACGCTGTTGTGTACCGCTCTTTTTACCTTGTCCAGATCCGTTATATCCGTTCCCGTTTTTGAAGACGGATTCATATCCTTTGTCCCAGTATATTTGTCTATAATCTTTACGGCCTTGGGCAAAGCATTAAGGGGTGGAATAAGCCAGAAGATCATCCCGTATCCAATATCGAAAAAGATGGTAGTGGACTCGCGTTCTACGAATTGCAGTTTCTGTTTTGTTGTTTGCAGACATCTTCTTCTTTCTTCCAGAGCCGTAATTTGACTGCGGCCAAACTCAGTGGCTTTAATTGCCGCTTTTCGCGGAGATATTTTCCCATAAAGTTCTCTGCGCCTGGAAAGCATTTTAATACTGATGATTCCAGAACCAAGGTTTGCGAGTACTCCGAACAATAACCTAAGAACCGGTCTTTTGTGCTTCCTAAGTTCCGCCAGATTTCTCTCTGAAACCTGCGACAAGACTTTAAATGTGATGGGTTCGGTATCGAAGAGGGCGGGGATCCTATTTTCCCGCAATCTGGACAATATCTGTTCAAACCTCAGCAACTCTGTAATATCAACAAAAATCCTTCCTCCCGAGCTTTTTAGCCATGCCGCCGACCGGCGGCTCTTCTCTTTGAGAAACACATTTTTTACCGCATTGATAAAAAATTCTACTCCCATAGGGGTGATGGGACCGCTCATTCCCTGTCTCCACATCATAAGATTCATATAAATCCTTAACTGGTCCCCCGTATATTGGGGCTGGGGCATGGGGTACAAAGTGGTAATAGGCCTGGTTTGCACCAGATAAAATGCTTCATCCTCAAAGGCCCATTCTATATCCTGAGGAATTCCATAGTGGTTTTCTACCTTTACTGCCAAATCCAGAAGCTCTCTCCTTTCGCTTTCATTCAGGGTGATTTGTTTCTGTTTTTCCGGTTCCACGGCGATTAGTTCTATACCTTGTTCTTTTCTCACTGTCATTACTTCCTTGGTGGCCGAATATTCTCTGACTGTTTTTCCGGTTTTTTTGTTAATAACCCACTGGTCGGGATCCACTTCTCCGCCGACGATGGCCTCTCCCAAGCCCCAGGAAGCATTGAGCGATATTTCGTCTCTTCTGCCGTTTACCGGATTGGCTGTAAACAGTATGCCAGATTTCTCCGCATTGACCAGCTTTTGAACCACAACACCGTGGGCCAAACCCTCATTGCGGATATTCTGCTTGGCCCGGTAGGATACCGCTCTTTCGTTCCATAATGAGGCCCAGCATTTTTTTATGGATTCATAAAGCTCTTCGATGCCTTTCACGTTTAAATAAGTGGAGTACTGGCCTGCAAAGGATGCCCCCGGCAAATCCTCCGCTGTAGCTGATGAACGAACCGCCACCTGAGGCTCTCCTAGATCCCTGTAGATTTCATAAATCTCTTTTTTTATATCCGCCGGCATTTCACCTCTGGCAAACCATTCCTTAATTTCCTCGGTTGCTTTTTTTACAGCTTCAGGCTGCTCATGGTTTGTTTCAGCAAGAAGTTTTTCAATATTTTTTCCCAGGCTGTTATACTCGATAAATCTTTGGTATGAATTCACCAGCAAAACAAATCCCTCCGGTACCGGCAAACCGGCCTTAATCATCTCGCCCAGGTTTGCTCCTTTTCCTCCGGCCTGGAGCAAATTATTTTTCCCGATTTCTTTCAAAAACCGCACAAACTTAAAATCTTTCATAAAATACCTCCTCCGTTATTTTATATCCCTGAAAATCACCCCTGCAACAGCCCTTAATAATATAGTGTAATATTGCCTTTTCAGAATAATATACCGACCGACGGTATGTACGGGATAAAATTTTTTAGCGCCCTCCCTTAACTCTTTTAAAATATGGCGCCCGCAAATCAAAAGAGCCCTTTTGTAACTGAAAAATCCTTTCCAGCATCACTTGGTAGAAACTCACTTTTTCATCCAGCTTTTTAAGAAGTTCCTGATAGTATCCTTTGTTTTCGCCATCATATAACTCTCTTTCAATCTCGTGAACCGACGTGTTTAAATCAAAAATAGTATTTATAAAAAACTCGGCCAGTTCATGGGAATTGACCGGATCTCCAAAAACTCCTTCCTCCACGCCTCTGTTAATAAGTTCTTCATACAGTTTGATTACATCCTGCTTCATAAAAAATACTATTTTATGTTGAAGTTTCAGGTTTTCTTCACTTGCTATGGATGCTTTGAATTTTGAATGGTATTCTTTTTCTTTTATCTTGTATTCGTTGATGGATTCAAAACCTTTGTTCATTTTTTCTACCGCAGACAAATCTGTTCGTTTAAAAATTCCGCTGATTATCCTGGCCGCCCTCTCTGAAAAATACTTTGCCAATGCTACGATAACATCTTCCTTTGAATCGAAATAGTGATAAAAAGCTCCTTTGGAAACACTTAACTCATCGATAATATCGTTTATTGTTGTGTTCTCATACCCTTTCTTGTAAAAGAGCTC
>JAENYV010000021.1:0-25599 GCA_016841605.1 Dethiobacter alkaliphilus
TTTACCCGATTCTATTGTTTGACATATGAAAATCTGCTTTATGCAACTATAGTGTAGTAAAATATCCTCATTTTTCTTCCTTATAATGCCCTTCACAGCTTTTCTGTTCCTCTTGAACTGACCTTTCATCATCTCTTATCTCCCTTCTTTTTGCTAAAGTCCCCCAGGGACTGGGGGATTAGGGGGTGCGATCCCTTAATCCTTTCATCCCTGAAAAAACTTTATTTGGCTGAAGGGCTGATTTTTTCAAATAGCCCGGAGGGAGCAAGGTCAAGGCTGGTGCGATTTTTGCGCCACCGGGGGAAGGATACCGCAGTCCTGGCCCTGCAGGGCGAGGATATGTTCACCCGGCTTGGCCTTGATGTTGCGGAAGGAAGGGCGTAAAATCCTTTTGCCCTTCAGCCTTGCAGAGAAAAGCTTGCTTTTCTCTACCGCAAATGCCCCTCGCAAAATGATTTTAGTAACTAGTCTTTAGGCTTCCGATAACATCGGTACTCTAAGCGCATGGTGGACGGCTGATTCTTTTCCGGACGGCCACCATGCGCCGAGTAAGCGGAGCACTTGCAGCAGTGCATGTGTGCTGCAGGTGCTCCGCGGTTCTACCCGGTTTCCAAGTACGACGGGTTCCGATCACGCTCCCGGACCCAAGCACTGTGGACGGCCAGGCGCTTTTTCTGGACGGCCACGGTGCTGCGATTGAGCAAAGCATTTGTGGCGGCGGCTTTGCGCCACAGATGCGTGCGGTTCTTCCCGGCTACCGGGGACGACGGGGCTTCATTTGCCGGCTTACGAAAAAACCACTTGTGAAGTTTCGCAATGAAGAAGCGATAGGGTGCGTTTTTTTGCACTCTATCGCTTTACCTTTGGTGTAATCGGAAAATTCCATTCACCCGTTAACGCTCAGGGCCGCTTTCTCCTGCAAAACTTCCTCCAGCGCATCCGCTACCTTCAGACACCCGACTGCATTGGCAAAACGTGGATCCGGGGGAAGCTCAACATTGTCCTGAATAGAGCTGAACTCATTAAAAAGGTATTCCCCCCCACCACCAACAAGAAAAGTACGCATAATTGAATGCTTCCTGGACTTCCATCTCTTATTAATCTCATCACTTATAACACGTTTTAATTCCCGCTTAGCTGCCCCGATTTCTGAGGAGAAGTCACGTTCCTGCCAGTTACCGCTATTCCTGATAATGCAGTCAAGATCAGGAGTGCCAAGGCTTAAACCTGTTTTCTTCTGTACCGCCTTGGACAGAGCTTCGTGAATCAAAGATATTCCTGTATCCAACCCAAAGCTGAGTGATTCCAGTATCCTGATACGGTCCGTAATCTTGACGACCACCACATCCAGGGTTTTCATCCCGATATCGGCTACAGCCAGTGTAACATTGCCAGAAACGTACTCTCTATACTGCTCCAGGATGGAATATACCGCAGCAGCTCCCTGGGGGAAGACACCTGCTTCCCTGAACCGAACATCCCGAAAAATTTCTTTTTCACCGTCAAAAAGAATTACCTCGGCTCTGAAATCCTGCAAATATTTTTTAAGCTCTTCCTTCTGGTCGTTATAATCGCTATAGGGCAAGCAAGCAACAAAAACGATATCATCCTTCTCGTTTTTCATTATCATGGCCGTAACACTCGCAATGATGATACGGTTATTCGGATGGTTGATCTTATTCTGATCAAACGCCGCAGAAGCAGTCACGCTTTCCTCATGGGCCAGCGTGCCTACAAAGTAATCTTTGCCGTCAATTCTAACGTGAATATTCTCAGCATTAATACTGCCGTTCTCACCAAAAAGACTATGAAATTCTCTTTTAAAACCGGACCCTACAACGGAGGGGACCTCAATTCTCCTCCCGTTGGAGGCAACCGCCTCCGTATTTCCATAACCTCCATCAAAGCCGATCTTCAGCATTCAAAACACCTCCGTTTATCCTGGAAAGTATAAGTTCGTAATCTCTGTGATTCCCTTTGTCTAACGCTTCAATGGCATCATAATGAAGGCTGATGATTTCATCAATAATAGCCTCTTTTTTTCGTATGCCGGGAAAATAAATAATTTTTGACTTTGACAAACCGTCATCCCCCTTTTTAAGATGTCCGTGGCCAAACAGAAGCGCCCGGGAAAAATCACCTGGGCGCTTTATATATCCAGACCCCCGAGCAGCATATTTTCAGATTCTTCGTCTAATCTATCCGGTTCTTTTTCGTCTCCCGCTGTTTCTCCAGGTAATTGTGTAAAAAGGCGATGAAGCTCGTATGCCTGGTTAATGATCCTTACAAGATACCTGTTCCTCCGGTCCTCATCCATCGCATCCAGCTTCTTTTGCAATTCGGGCAACAAACTATCTGTCATTTTTTGCACTCCTTATCCAAAGATTATCCTCTTTTGTTTTGACGATATATCTGTAACTTTGCTGTTATCAGCATCCGTCATATCCTCCTCTTGCTCGGCTTGTATATCTTCGTTCTGCCTGACGCTGCGACGTTCTTTCTTTTGAACCAATTCCCCAACTCTCAAAAACCCTTTAGCATTTGCCATCTGAGGATCTTCCAGTATCTTCAAACCCGGGTGAAACCCTTCAAACATCTCGGATAGTTCAAGAACACTGCCGCCGGCCAGAAACATCGTCCGGATAAAGTCCAGCTTCTGGCCCCATGAGGTTTTTAAACGATCTATGACAGCCTGGGCGATAAACCTTTGGGCTGCAGATATGGTATTCTCAAAGTCGTAATCCTGCCCTGCAAAGTAAATGCCTTTATTGAATATAAGAGTATCCATTTCAATATTGTCCAGTGCCAGGCCCGTAAGCTCCTGGAACCTGCTCTGCACCTCACGGTGGATATACGCCCCGCCGATTTCAACGGTCCCGGATAGATCCTCACGGAGATGAAACCCGGCTCCTGCCTCAAAAACGACAAAGTCCGTGGTCTTGTAGCCTATATCAACCAGGGCTACAAGTGAGCCTTTTTTCTTGAGCAGCTCCTGATGTTTTGCCACTGCCTCGTAAACCGCACCGGCTGCCTGAGGGAATACCGTTACCTTGCTGAATCTTATATCTGCCTTTCTCTCCAGCAGCGGAATTTCTACATATGTTTCAAACTTTGACAGATAATCTTTAAAGCGTTCTTTTTGACTGCTGTAGTATTGAAGGGGCAGCCCGGTAATAAGATGGATATTCTGGTTTTCCGGATTTAAAAGAGCTGCAGCAGAAGCAAGTAATATTCTCGTATTCTGGTGGTCGATCTTGTTCGTATCAAATGCAACAGAAACTGAACGGCTTTCCCTGGCCAAGTCACCGATAAAATATTCTTCACTGCTTCCAAGATCATTTAGGAGCCGGACATGGAACTTATCGTTACTGCTGTCTTCTTCGCCATATAATCCTTTTAGTTGCCGATTATACGGAGATCCGACAAGGGATGGAAACAATATGCTTTGACCGTTTTCATTTATTGCTTTTACGTACCGGTACCCTAAATCAATAGCAATTTTGAACATAAAAAAAAGACCTCCTTAAATTTGAGATTTTTTGATGATTTGGACCAAGCAGGAATTATTTGTTTCAACGAGAATATTAAGAATTATTTCTGTGCTTACACTGATCGCAATTACTGCAGTAGTCCTTATCGGCTGGCTTACAGATAAGGGTTATTGCAGTTTTTTCGGAATATAGACTACATGCCTTATAAAGCACCCATAGAGGAATAATTAAGATTAAATACCAATAAAACGTTACCGATAGCTTTATTAAAACAAACGCCGTTGCAACAACTAACATCATTGCTATTTGAAGGAGAAAGTTATAAATGCCTCCATGTCCTGATTCATTCAAAATTAAGTCTCCAAGTTTTGTTATTTTGTTAGCTGCTATTCCAATTTCTGTTTTAGTATTACTCAAATTGATTGCCCAGATAGCGATATATTTAGGGATAAATTTAAATTTCTCCGGCTCTTTTTCTTCCCATCTTCTGTTTTTATACATTTTCCCACCTTCTCACTGGCTTACTGGATTAGTATCACTTCCAAATTATCAAGTGTTACGTCACCATCAACAATGCCAAAAGCTTCAAAGTCTAACTCCCGGTAGTCCGCACCTCCATTTCGGTAGACTCTAATAACTGCGATAATAGGCGTTCCCTGTGCAATTTTGTTTCCTTCGCTATCCCGAAGAGGAACAACATACCTGCCAAGCCACATATCCCAACTATCGTCATCCGTATGAGGTTCCGGAGGCTCAGCATCCAGTCTTTCCAGATAAACAACCCCACCAGGGTTAAAAATCCCGATGGTATCTTCCCCGAAGCCGGTTGTCTGAACCCGGAAAGTAACTTCTGAACCGGCTTTTAACCGCAGGGGTCTGTCGGTATAACTTATTCCATCATTTGGGGCGGTTATATTGACAACCTCGAAGTCAAATATGGCAAACTTGCTAACTTCCAGGGCTATAAAATGCAGCTTAGGAGTGACTGATTCATCGTTTGTAGATAGCTCCGCTTTTACAATCCACCTATTTCCTTCGACCGGGAGCTGTATCCAATTATCGGGTGCTATATCATGCCACGTAGCGCCGTTGTCGTTTGATACGTAGTAATTAATAATTGTACCTGCCGGTTTTTCTTCTATCGCTGTGATTTTAACTTCATCATAATCAGTGGCAGAATTAATAGTTACGGAATAATACCAACCTGGGTTTTCAAATAAG
Organism: Dethiobacter alkaliphilus; assembly: GCA_016841605.1. Classification (GTDB taxonomy): domain Bacteria; phylum Bacillota; class Dethiobacteria; order DTU022; family UBA8154; genus DUNV01. The sequence goes on from JAENYV010000021.1 coordinate 4,713, forward strand.
GACATTAGTTCCAGCCCTGTCACCTCCATGGCAGAGTTACGCATAAAACAGTCCCCGACCCAGCTATAATACTGGACATCTCCATCCTCGGTAAGAATAGCCCGGTCATAAGAGCCTGGGTTTAACGATACGGCAATGCTTTTTTCTATGTTTGACTGACTCAATGCATCTATTGTTACCGGCTCGGAGCCGGTGGATGTGATGTATTCCGTGGAATCACCGGAAAGTAAAAGGTAGCTTGTTTCTCCATCCTGAGTGCTGCCGGCAACCAGGTCGCTCCTGCCGGATACAGATAAAAACGGGTTGTATGTTTCCACACCGAAAGAGTGATAATAAGCGGCATCGTCAGTGATAACCACATAGTCCATTGTTCCCGGCACCATAGAAACGGAGCGGGCGTTCATATAATCTGTTGTCAGGCTTAGTTCGGGGACATACGATAGAGTGCCGTCTACATTGCTGTACCAATTAATTATTCCTTTTCCCTCTTCATCCTCGGTGAGCACTATAACATGGTCATCTGTGGAGTGAGCTGTAACCGCTAATACGTTTGAAAGACCGGCAACTGAAAGAAAAGGATTTTGTATCATGCCCCCGTTATACTCATATTTTAATAATTCATGTTCTGTCAGGACCCACATGCTGTATGAGTCATGGGTAAGGGCGACTCCCCTGGCGTTAATAAGCGGAGGGGGAGAAAGAGAATCATTTAATTGTACCTGGTTGGTAAGGGTATCATACTGATAGACCTCAACACCGTTTTGAGTTACTACTGCATACCTGTCACCAAATACATCCAGTGCTGAGGGCGCCCGGTTATGATCCAGCTGTATGTATCCCCCGTCATCTGTATGTACCCTGGCCGTAGTCTGACTCATGTTAATTTTGCTTTTATCCGTAAAATCGTCTTCGAGGATCGTAACTGCCTCGGCCCTGCCGGTTAGTAATAATATAATTATGGACAAGAACAAGAAAACCGGGCCTTTTCTCAATTTAACCGGCCTCCTTTCTAAAGATTGCTGACCTTATTAATCTTCCAGCCGTCAATAAAAATCAGTTCAAAAAGTGAAGAAGTTACTCGATTTTCAGACTCAAGCTGGGCTTCAAGGAATGCTGTACTCTCTCCTAAAGCAAGGACTTTAAAATCTTTAACGAGAAGATCCTGTTTTAATGGTTTCATATCCAGAAACTTAATAGCGGCTTCTAATTCCTTGCCGGTTAACAGCTGAACTGCACTCCGGTATTCCCCTCCGGCTACATAGCCAATATAGTCACTCACAACTCGCTTGGCCATCCTCGTTGTTTCGTTTTCTTCACAGTTTAAAGATTCTTCTATAAATAACGGCAAGGTCTCTTGCCTATATATTTTCCAACCTTCCTGTTTGACAAGATAAAATCTATCTTTGGCCAAATCGGTAATACCGTCAGTTGTCAGCAAATAATCAGCTTCAATTACTGCAATATTGTCATTAAAGGATAAAAGAGATACTTTGTTTATCTTTAACGTCGCTGGGTTTTCAATAAGCCGTAAGTTTCTGTTCGCATTGTAAAGTGCTTCTCCGGTCAGGTTTTTACAGGCTTCGTCCCGATCAAGCCTGGAACTTGCCGTAAGATAACTGTTTACTGCTTCGATGATCTCCGGATTTACGACGGTATCCGTTACCGTTGCTTGAGTAAGTTTGATAGTAAAGATAACTACTAATGACGCTATTAATAATAATGCTGCTACCAATAATAATTTAAGTCTGATAATAGTCACCCCCTCCGGGTGTTAATAAGCCGGCTCCGGGACTTCCCGGGGCCGGCAATAAAAAAAGATAAACGATTCTCTTGTCTAAATGGATATTAATTAGCGATGCAAAAATTTTGGCAGACCCCACCCCGTCTACAACTTCCATATTTTTTGGGTTTTTGTTGCAAGAGGTACCTCATCAATGCCTATCTGAAAATATACCTGCTTATAGCCGTCCTCCGAACCAAGATTAATTAAAATTTGATCAGCTGTTAATGGCTGCCATGCTGAATAGGTGCCGTTATTTATTTTATACCTGTAATTTAGCCCGAATCCGAAATTTGAAATATATAAGTATTCCTGGGCTGCAGTCGTAGCTGATTTATTATCTGCCCAGGACAACTCAACAAAAGAAGCCTGAAGAGTTTTTTCTACCATAACAGCTTTTTCAGCCGATAGGTCTGCGCTGTCTTTAGCATGTTGCGCGTTTGTGGCCGCCGTATCCGCACTGCTTCTGGCTGCTTCAGATTTATCTAAAGCCTCTTGTGCTCTGGCTGCTGCCGTATCTGCACTGATCTTTGCTGCCTGAGCATTCGTAGCCGCGGTAATAGAATTTGAAGAAGCTGATTCCGCAGCAATTCTTGCATTTTCAGATTTGTCAAAAGCCTCTTGTGCCCGTACCGCTGCCTGTTGTGCCGCAAGCTTTGCTTCTGCTGATTCCGCTGTGGCTGCTGTAGCTTCCGACTTAATCTGTTCTACTAAAGATATTTTGCGAAGCTCCCAGCCGTCCCAATAGACTACTTTGCCCGTTCCACCATCGTTATCTACTCTTGTACCAACAAAAGCGGTGTTGGCTGGCATGGTAGTCGTAACAGAAATTTTTTGCCATTCGTTTGTAGCCGTAGCTATTTTATTAGGATATACTATACTACCGCTACTGCTGTTCTGTGCGACAAGATAAATCTGAACTAGTGTAGGAGTGTCTGCTTTAACATAAATACTTGCCGTCCATACTTCTCCTTCGCGAGCTCCCGCCAAAGAACTTGCTGATCCGATAGTATATGAATCGTTACCTGTTGCTGTATGCTTTAATATCGACCCGCCCATCGGAGCAGAGCCGTCAATAAATTCTAAAGAGCCGTTTATTGCAGCAAGATATGGATTTTGAAACGTTTTTGTAGAAAAGTTGCCGTCAGGCACAACACTATCTAATGGAACAGTAAGAATATTAACGGTTTCTTCTGCAATAGTCTTAGCTTCTTGTGCACTATCTTTAGCAGCTAGAGCATTCGTAGCTGCAGTAATAGAATTTGAAGAAGCTGATTCGGCAGCAATTCTTGCATTTTCGGATTTGTTCACAGCTTCTTGAGCCTTAAACGCCGCTTGATTGGCTGCCAATGATGCAGCTTCGGCAGCCAATTTTGCGCTAAGAAGATCATCCATACCCTTGACAAATACCAATGAAGGAGAATATGGCCCGCAGATCGAACCCACCTTAGCACGTACTCGTAAATAAATATTTGTATCATCAGGAATAGAAGATGGGATAGTCCAGTTATAAGGTTCTGAAGTTGTTACAATATTAGTAAATGAGCTTCCATTTGTTGAATACTGCCATTCGAAACTAGCCCCCGGATATGAAAAGTTCGCTGCTAAGCTCGGTGCCAAGTATTTAGCGCCTGAGACCGGGCTACTGATCTGAGGTACTTCGCTAAAAGTAATAAGATTTATCGTGGCATAACCGTTTCCCTCTCTTACACCCGATGAATTGGAATGGTTAATACCGTCATTGTAACTTTTTCCTCCATAGCCGCCACCGGAGTTGCAGCCGCCTTGGCCACCGTCATAACCGCCGCCGCCACCGCCGCCATACGCATATCCAGTTCCGCCGCCGCCGCTAAAACCGCCATTCACATATCCGGTTCCGCCACCGCCGCCATTAAGAAAGGATTTCCCTCCATAATCAAAACTACCTTTGCCGTCGGTATAAAAACCTCCGCCGCCGCCGCTATAGTAATCTCCCCCGTCGCCTCCAGCCCCTCCGGATCCTGTTGAACCTATAGTTGCTAAACCTTCCTGCCCATTATAGAAATTATCATAATATTCATTCGCTCCGCCACCGCCGCCGGCTATTATTAAAGGTGAATATGTTGCGGAAGGACCATAATCAATTTCGGCTATAAATGTCCCCCCACCGCCACCGGCTCCAGTATCATATGTGCTGCTCATATTTTCACCTTTGCTGCCTATTAGGATTCTCAACTGTTTTCCGGCGGGAAGTGTAAAATCACCACGCATCCTGGCTCCTTTTCCACCGGAAGCCATTATATTGCCATCGATCTGCCTAACTATATCCCCACCGGCTGCACCCCATACCTCAATACGGTATGTGCCGCTAAGAGGGACCGTCCATGTTACTATTGTGCCGGTATAATTAAATGTCCAGGAGCTTTGGGCATAAGCCGAACTACCGCTAACAGGCAATAAAAAGCAAACTATCAGCAGGAAAGCAAATATTTTTTTAAACATCCTTATAACTACACCCTTTCATCTGGATTTAACTTCTAAAACTTGATAAGCGTTTTTGCATCTCCGGATCTTCCAGGGCCTAATACCCTTATCGAGCCTCACAACTTTTCCTTCCCTATTCAGCCACACCAGGTCAATGGGAAACCGCATAAAAAAAGTATGGACAGAGCTGCAGGGCGAAAGAAGAAGAGCCTCGTCATCCGGCATATCCTTCCGCCCCATAAGTCCTATCACCCGGCTCCGGAAGCCATCCGCTTTAATAATTTTATACCTGCTTAAATCCACCGTTAACGCTCCCTTACCTGTGATACTGCCTCCACATTTACCGTCAATTTACTGCTTCCTGTTAACAGCGGCCGGGCAAAAACGCTTTCAATATCTGCCTGGATGCTGAAGTAATACATTGTTTTGGGATGATCGCCCGGATCAGTATAATCGCTGCTGTTGTTTGTCGCATGGGAGTAAAGAACGGTGATATTCTCTACTCCCCTTTCCTGCAGCCTGTTATCTGCCGCATTTTTATTGAAAACGTATTCAGCAAGCCACCCTGCCCATTCTTCAACAATTCCCGCCTGGACCTCCCAGGTTTCATACTCCGATCGCAAGGCAGCCTGGGAAGCCCCGGCCAGTGCTGCCGCATCTGCCGCAGACTGAAGCTCATGTTTTAAAATAAAGGCCCGGCCAAAATCCAGTGCAAACGCAGCAAACAAGAGCATAACAGGCAAAGTTATGGCGGTAATTACCGTCACAAACCCTCGGTCGTCCTTGATCATGACGAACGTTCCTTTTTAAAAGTAGAGGTATGACTGATCTCAAAATAATTTGGGTTTTGTTCTCCGCCAATAAGCAAGGGCAGCAAAGGCACGAATGAAGACTGATGGTAGATAACTGTGAGCTCAACGAATTCGGCATCAACACCCGTACCTTCCAACTGAATAGGCTGGAGATTCTCCAGCCTTAGCCCGCCGTTTTGCAGCTGCTCCTCAACTTTTTCCCTGGTCTCCGCCTCATCCAGGGCCAATCCCAGCGCATAGGCCCGCGCACCCTCCCGGGCTGCATCGGTCACTACTATACGGGAATGCACTACAAGCCCGTATGTGAACATCCCAAGAATCACAAATAGCACGATCGGCAGCATTAAGGCCGCCTCTACCGTAGCCTGGCCTCTATCGTCCATTTAAACACCTACCTTTAGAAGAAGCTCATAAAGCACTGTTAGGAACACCGAAATACCGATGACGACAGCAAAAGGGTACGGAGTAAGATGCAAACTCTCCGGCTTTTCACGATCATATATTCCGAACGTTAAACGCGACAAGATATGTAAGAAATAGTGAAAACAATACCTCCAGGTGGAAACAAACCGTTTTTCTCTTATCAGGACAATTGTTGTGACTGTAATTGCGGCTATTGATAAAAAAACCGTCAGAAAAAAGATAAAATAGGGGCCTTTCATGGCCCCTACCGCTGCCAGGAGTTTCACATCCCCGCCTCCGATCCCCCCGGCTAAATAGGGGATAAGGAGTATCAGGAAACCAAGCAATAACCCTTGAACGGAAAACATAACGCCCTCTTTTCCAAGGGTTATCCCATAATAAATTATCCCCGCCAGGGCCATCGAAACGGTAACCCACTTGGGGATAGTCATCGTCCTCATATCAATATAAACTGCCACAGATAGAAAAGCTAAAAGTAGCAAATCCATAATCTTCAGCCCCGGCTTAGTTGCTGAATTCAAACGGATTTCTTACATTTTGCGGATCATCGGTAACGTTTTCCATGTCTGTTACGTACTGATCATAAATGTCTTTTAACCGCGGACCGACAACAACACCCAAAATGCCTAACACCACAGCAGCCATAACCCCCATGATAATGGCCTGTTCAGACATTACCTGCCCCTCATCATCTTTCCAAAGCTTCAGTAACATCTTTTTCATAATTTTCCCATCCTTTTTTATCAAGTTTTATTAATCACTTAAACTGTCCGCTATGTTATTAAAAATAGGTGCCAGCTTACTTCCGATAAGCGCCATGGCACCAATGGCGATCACTGCTGCAATACCAAGAATAATCGAATACTCGCTTAAACTCTGGCCGCTGTCGTCTTCCCAGATCCTTCGCATTTTTAAAACCTCCTCGTTCGAATTTCCTGCCGGGATTGAACACCACCTTTCGGTAATCTATAATGCCGAGGAAAACAGTACCAAGCTTGGTCCGAAAATTATTATCATGAACGGCAGAAAAATAAGCAAAATAACAATCGGCATCATCTTGACACTTATTTTCCCGGCCTTTTCAATACCTTCCGTCTCAATATGTTTTCGCCTAAGCTCGGCCTGTTGTCGCAGCACCTTGGAGATAGGCACGGAGCCATAGACTTCTGCCTGAATGATTGCCTCAATAAAGTTTCTGACCGGTTCGCTGGAAAACCGTCTGGCGATATCGCTTATGGCATCAATCTTCTTTGTTCCGGCGTTTATCTGCCGGAAAGCTTCCTCAAACTCCCGGCTCAACAGCCAATCTTGAGAATAATGGGAAACTGTCTTTACCCCGGCCTCCAGTGAGAGCCCGGCGTCCACCACTGTAGCCAAAAGTCTGGCATAATCCAACAGCTCCCCCTCTGCTGTATTGTTTCGGGCTTTTGCCTTGGCCTGCACGTATTTCATTGCTGCCAAATATGCGGCCAAACCCATTCCAAGCCCCATGATGGAGTAAAGCATGTCTTTCGTAAATATTGTGTAAATAGCAGGGATGCTTACCAGCAGCATTAAGCGGATCGCATAAAATTCCTCGGGTTTTATATTCTTATAACCGGCCTGGCGCAGTTCCTGCTCAACAACAGCCAACTGTTCACCAACAGGAATGATCGGTTTAAAAATACGGACCAGCTTTGCCATAATGCTTTTTTCTTCCTGTTTTTTTGCCCGGCTGGACAGTAAGGCTTTCAGACCGGCCACCTGTTCCACAGCTTCGATGTGCCTTGCAATGATTAGTGTTATAAAAAACGAAAAAACCAGCAGCCATACAATTAGCAGATTATCCAATTAACCACCTACTTTCTTGTAAAGGTCGCCATGTTGCGAGTCAGCCGGTAACCGATTAAAATACTGGCAACGCACATAGCAACTACAAAAGGACCCCACGCGGTCTGCAATAAAGGATCCAAATAATCCGGTGATATGATCCTGATAACGAAAACTACAGCGAATGGCATCACAGCTACAATGGCTGCCGATGTCCGGCCCTGGGATGTATAGGAGTTCATCACGTCCAGCATCCTTTTCTGCTCGTTCAGGTCAGTAGATTTTTCATCATAAACTTGAGCCAGATTACCACCGGTTTGCGAATTAATCCTGTAGGACAGCGCAAAGATGGAAAATTCGACGAGAGGAATACGCTTCTCAGCCATGCTTAAAGCTTCGGAGACTGTTTTGCCTGCATTAATATCATTAAGTATCTGCCGGAACTCGGTCCCCATCGGAGCCGGAACTTTTTCGGCCACCCTTGTCAAGGCTTTGACAAACTGCCCACCGGAGCGCATTACAGTAGCTACGATATCCAGCACGACAGTCATCTGCTCCAGCATGATGTCCGCACGTTTTTTTATCTTTTGCCCGGCCCACAGCCTGGGAAGGTTGTAGCCAACCGGCAGAAGGATCAGCCCTACCAGAGGATGAGAGAAAAAAGATGCGCCGGCAACAAGCAAAACCGCACCGGATATGATACATATTATAAAAAACGCCTCACCGGAAAGGTCTACCGCTGCCTGGGCCATTAAATCGCCGTAGGACTTGAACGCCTGCCTCTTTTCTTTCCGGCTCATGCTCTTTTCAAGACCGAGCAGTCTTTTTAGCTGCAGCTCTTTCTCCCGGTTTAAGTTCTGATACCCAAGAAATAAAAGCATGATAGCTAAAAATATTAATACTCCTAGAGCCATCCCGCTTCACCTGCCCATTCCGGAAACCCGACCCCGGATTCTTTAATTTTCCGGGAAACCATGTTCTTTTGATCTGTCACTCTGTACTCATTGTTTTTATAAGAGATTAAATGCTGAAGTATTATTTCATCTCCTTTCATACCTTCAACTGAGGCTAACTCGGTAATTTTCCTCTGCCCGCCTTTCATCCTGTGCTGATAAATTATTAAATCAATAGCCGCGGCTATTTGCTTCCGTATGGCCATCATGGGAAGCTCCATTCCCGCCATCATGGTCATCGTCTCAAGCCGCGACACTGTTTCTTCCGTGCCGTTGGCATGGACTGTGGTCAGTGATCCCTTATGTCCGGTATTCATAGCCTGGAGCATATCCAGAGCTTCACCGCCCCGTACTTCGCCCACGACTATGCGGTCCGGGTACATTCGCAAAGCGTTTTTGACAAGATCCCTGATAGAAACTTCCCCTTTGCCCTCAATGTTGGCCGGCCGTGCTTCCAGAGAGACGACATGGGGCTGCTGCAGCTGCAGCTCTGCAGCATCTTCTATCGTCACTATACGTTCGTCTCCGGAGATAAAAGAAGAAACCACGTTTAAGGTCGTGGTCTTCCCGGAGCCGGTCCCGCCGGCGATAACAATATTAAGCTTTGCCTCAACACAGGACCTGATAAAATCTGCTATTTCTTCTGTGAGAGTCCCGAAGCTTATCAGGTCATGTACAGTAAAAGCTTCCTTTGAGAACTTCCTGATGGTAATTGTCGGGCCTTTTCTAGCCAAGGGCGGGATAATGATATTTACCCTGGACCCGTCCGGAAGCCTGGCATCGGCCATGGGCGTGCTCTCGTCCACTTTTCTGCCGATCGGTGATACTATCCTCTCAATGATGTGATACGCCTCGTCTTCAGATATATGAACATCTGAAGCCAGTATCTTCTGCCCATTTTTTTCATAGTAAAGCTTTGGTGCGTTAATCATTACCTCGGTTATTTCGGGGTCCTCAAGGAAGGGCTGGGCCTGGCCGTAACCCAGCACCTCGTGGATGATATCCTTTGCTATCCTGTCCAAAGATGCCCGGACAAGGTTGCTGAACCTTTTACCTTCAGCAAGGATAATCTTTTCAATGTAGCTTATAATCTCCCCCTTTACCCCGTCTTCGTTTTTATGGGCCAGCATTTTCGGATCTAACCGGCGAATAAACTCCCGGACCTTGATCTTCAGCTCTTCCTCGTCTTTTTCACCAAGCCGCCCCCGGGATATCAGGGTGCCGCCGCTTGCAATAATACTTTCTTCCAACTCGGCAGTCTCATCTGAGACCCATTTTTTGACTATATCCATATCTACATCCAAAAGAATGCACCCCTTATCTTTTTAATCAAGGGTTTTTTTTCAATTCGGCCTGAGCCCGGGACTATTTTATCCGCCAAATTACTTATGGAATTGGTGAACTTGATTGACCGTTTGCCAAAAACAGGAATATTGCCCCGGTTAATCTCCCCTCTGACACTTTTATCTTTTTTAACTACGCTTAAAATTTCTATTGGTTCATTAAATACTTGTACAAGTTTGTAAATATCATCTATTCTTATCTCGTTAACTTTATCTTCACCCTGTTTGTTGATTACTAACTTAAGGATCTCGTTAGGTATATTAAGTGCCTTAAATAGCGGAAGTGCTTTTTGCACATCTTCAATTGGCGTCCGATCAGGAGTAGCAGGAATTAACACCATTGTTGCCATTTTTACCGCTTCTATCGTCGAACTCTTGAACATTGGGCCAGTGTCAACCACTACGATATCAAAGCGTCTAGACAAGATACTTAGTATCTTTTGTGCTACCTCACCAGTAACCGCGCCGTGATCCGCAGGATTCTGCGGCGCGGCTATGATAGAAAGTCCGGTCTGTTCATGTACATAAATGCATGTCCGTATATCTTCATACTGTCGCCCCTCAACCCAATCCAAAATCGAGCATTCCGGATTCAAACCTAAAACTGATGTAACATTGCCCCAAGCACTATCCATGTCAACCAAGCACACCTTTAAATTCGTGTTCTTTGATAAGTAGACAGCCAAATTTGTTGACAGAGCAGTTTTGCCGACACCGCCTTTTGGAGCCCACAGCACTATTACCTGGTTTCGTATTACAACTTGGTGACCTTGTGACCTTTTTTCAACTCTGAGGGTGATACTATTTTTTATAGGCTTCTCATTTACACGTGCAGGAATATTCGTTATAGCGTGGCCTGCTTTTCGCATGGCAATAGGAAGTTCACTTTCTAAATCCGATATAACTCCCCAGCAACCTGCTGCCTTTGCCTTTCTAAACTGTTCTATGCCTGCATCTTCACTGTACAGGTATACCGGGATACCGTTATTAATATAGTAAGAAGTAATTTCCTCCCACCGGTCGGGGAAACCCTCGTCGATAATAACAAGATCAGCAGGTTCTTTGTTGAACTCCTCCAGCACTTCTAAATTATTGTTCTGTCGGCATTGAGAATTCACCTGATAAAGGAGTATTTTCAATGTTTAATCCCTCCTTTTGGGCCCTTGATATATATTTTTCAATAAATTCATTAGAAGTAGTCGGCTCTGTCCGGGATGCTTCGATATCGCTTTCGTATGGGTTCAAGGCGAAGGTAAGCGATCCGGACAACTGAGCAAATTTTACTTCCTGGGCCTGCTGAGGTGTTAAGGAAACTATCACCCCTTCGATGCTTCCTGAATCCTTGCCGTAGATTATCTCGATAATCTCCAGGCTTCTGCCGATAATAGCCGAAACTGGTTCAGTAGTACCCCCGGTCCCTACCGGCAGTTTCATGGCTGCGATAATGTCCACTTTATCGCCTTTCACCAGATACCCTGACAGGCTGTCAATGCCTTTGATTGCTATGGGGTATGCTCTTTTTTGGGGGTCTCCCTGCTCTGTGATATTTGCGGCAAGGAGCCCGCCTTCTCCGGAAACGGATAGGTGGGCATGGGTCAAAATAGTCCCGGCAGGAACATAGGTCCGCGATATTCTACCCGAAGCTTGCTCCAGGGTTGTCAAAGTGGCATCGCCTACCACAGCCTTCGGTACGTGAGCTATCTCCACCTGTGCAGATCCGATTCTCGTAAAAGGATCAATTGTTTCTTTTACCATCACTGCCTTTGTCGTGTTGGTGTAACGATCAAGCATCTGAATAACCAGCACAGAGACTGCTACAGCTAAAACTATGGAAGCCAAGAAAAAATACCTGCTTGTTTTTTTGACCAATGCTTACCACTCCCTAATCTCTTTGAATAACTTTAAAAACCCCTTTTGCAGGGGTTTATCGAACATTACGGCGGGTATGCCCGCTTTGATCCCTTCCGTTATCTCCTTGGTCCTGGACGGAATGACAGCGCAACTTATCTGCCCCAAGGCTTTTTCAACATCTTTTGCCGGCACTTCTTTTGAATCAAAAACATTATTTAAAACTAATTTCGTGCTGTCAGGCAGCCAGGCTTCATCCAGGCATCGCTGAATGTTTTTAATGTGGAGCCAGTTCTGATCGGCAACTAACAATATGGGAGCGTCGGTTAATTTTTGTGCCAGTCCTGAATTACAAGGCATGTCAACCACTACAAGGTCAGTCTCCTCTTCTAATATCCCTGTCAGCTTGCGCAGATTTTTATCGGTTAAAACCGGACAATTCGCAGAAGGATCATTAGTAAATATCAGCAATTCCGGCAGCAGGGAAATTGTGTGAGCTGTAGAAAAAGGATCGTCAAGCATTGCTTCTGCAAGGTACTGGCCGTCGCTAACCCCCTGGGTATAAGTGTGCATGGCGCAGGCGGGGTCTGCGTCGATTAACGCTGCCCGACAGCCCATTTTAGCTGCATATGCAGCCAGATTAAGAGCAACAGTTGATTTACCCGTTATTGCCGGAGACCATACGAGAACAGTCTTAGAAAAAAGCGTCACTTTTTTTGTTGTTTTTGTTTCTGACTTGGGATGGTTTAAAATGCTTCCTAATACACCTTTTCTTCCGTTCTCTTTAAATACTATCTCTCCGTCCGGCTCAGGCCGAAGGAGCATTTTCTCCAACACCCCTAAGTCTACCGGGTTATACAAAATTTCCTTTATTCCCATTTCCTGCAGTTTGAAAATTTCAATACTATCGGGGCTGAGGTCTCCTACAAGGAATATTATCCGGATATTCATAGAAACAAGTTCTTCGGCAATTTGTAAATAATCAAGGTTCCCTCGCAAATAAACACTAAAAATTACCACGTCAGGTTTTAATTTTTCCGCAGCAGGAATAATTTTTTCTCGTAATGTAATATCCGCGACAACTTCTGTTTCCCCCAGGTCCAACCTGTCTTTAAGGTTTTCACCTGCTGCAAGCAAGATTTTTGTTTTAAGATTTTCTTCCTGCATGTTCTGAAACTTAGGATTTTCCCCGGCCTTTCCGAAATCATCCGGTTTCATAGAGATAGCACCTCACTTTTTTAATAAAAATAGAAAGAGCACGAAGGCTCTCTATATTAATCAAAAAATCTATTACTTCTTTTTTGAGACGGAGACTGTTTTTATTTAATTAACTGTGGCCCCCAGTCCCCGACCGGAATTTCTCTTACTATTACCTTCTTTTCTGTTGAGGCACCGGCATCAATACTTGCTTTAATGATTGCATATTCATCTCTTTCAAAGATTCCGTAATTTGTCGCCGGATAGTCTTGCGGATATGAAAACGTAAAACTTTTTGTGGATGTGTTTATTGATCCGGCCGGACCGCCTATCGCTCGCATTGAAAACGTTTGATTATAACGGTCATCATTGATAATGATATTGTAAGCTTGACGTGTATCAATATTAAAATTTCTGCTGAATTGTCCCCGCGTTACGACATCAAGCGTGATCGTACGTGTTGGCGGGGCAGCTTTCTGATACCTGAAGCCGTCCCAAAAACGTTCTTGTTTCCAGTCCCAATGTACATTCACCGTATATTCAAACGGCCTCCTATCTTTCAGCAGCGAAGAAGGTATCTCGTCCGGCGCATCAATGCTGAGCCAGAACTCACTATGCTCATCGATTAAATCAGGCTCGAACTGAACTGTTGCGGTTGCAGTGTTGTCGGTTATGTCCTCTTCTGCCGGTCTGTCGTTATTTTGATTTACCACAAGCTCGACAGAAGCCTCCCCGGTTGGCATAGTAAAGGTGATCGTAGCCTCCCGTGAATTTTTGAAGATTAGATCGTCGCTGTAGTGGTGCCTTACGCCGTTTACTTTCCATTCGATGTTCGTGTGGATAAGCTCATCGCTATTGCTCTCCACCAGAGCCACTACATGGACGGCCTGGCCTTCGCGGGCTTTGGCCGGATGTTCGGTTATGCGGACGGAGAGATTTGTCTTGACCGCCCTGGGGACTATCACTTCCCGGACGTTATCGCTGGGAGCGGCGTCTTCGCCTGTGGTCGGCCATATCTCAGCTCGGATCGTAGATTCTGACTGCAGCCCTGTCCAGACGAACTGGAATGTTTTTGATTCCCCCGGCTGGAAGGTGACAGTTTTGTTATAAATCGCCTCGCCGGAAGGAGTTTTTAAAGAAAACCCGTTATGAGTAAGCTGGAGCTTGGCTTCGACCGGGCTCTGGACGGTATTTTTTAAGCAATAGGTAATCGTCCCGGTGTAAAAGGTTCCTGGTTCAGTTGCTTCCGTTCCGGGGCTTAGGGACACGATCTCAAAGTCCGGTAATTCTTTAGCAACATAGTAAAAATTTACTGAAATAACATTGTGCTCTTTTGTCGTTGTCACGGTTACTTCCGGATCTTCGATAAAGATTTTTTCAAAGGGAACACGCCCCATACCTTCATAGGCCGCAACCAAGTATTCATAGCTCGGATCTTCCATAGAATGAAATGTTTTTGATGTTCCATTATCAACCTTAAGATAATCATAGCCTAATTGCTCAACATATTCGTATTTCTTGCCGTTGTATTCGATTTCCCCGGCTGGATGCTCACGGACTAAGTTGTGGCTTACAGTAATGTGATAATTCTTAATGGGGAATTCCTGGAACCGATCCAATACATCATTAATGTGAACATCGTCAAACCCATTGCTCCTGAGAAGATTTTCGATTAAACCGGAGGTATGCTGCCTTTCACTTATTGCCTCACCAGTAGCTACGTTGAATACTTCAATTTCCGGACCGATCTTCAGGCTCTTGTCTGACCAGTAAAATTCTTCTTCTGCTTCTTCCCTGGTATTAATACCGGGAATAGTCTCGATCATCTGTATGAAAATATCATCCATGCCAATCCTTACGGCTGCAGCCAATGTCTGGCCAGGCGGGGGGCTCCACTCGGCAAGCTCCGGGGTATCAAACCAGAGAGTATGGCCGTCTATTTCCAGCCAGATCCGTGTTGTGCGGTAGCGTGTCCCGCTAATAGCTCCCGTAGCTTTTACCCAGTAATTCAGGTGAGTGAACAAACCGGTTTCTCGGTTATATCCCGGTTCTATCATGCCGTAATCTGAGTCAATGGGAATCATCTCCACAGGGATATTTTTTTTTACTAAAGACAAACTGGCATTTGCTATAGAAGCAGATGCCAGCAGCACTATAAATACCAGTATTAAATTAATATATTTTCTCATGTGATCACCTCGTTACCGGAGTAAATTCGGAAAGTAAATTGATAAATCGAATTTTCCAGCCTATTGTATCTTTATCTATAGCTGTATAAGAGTTTATAAATTCTACATCTGCTTCGTACCACTGTCCGGAAGTTAAACCTTCGATAGGAATTTCTCTTGTATTGCTAATCACAATTGCTGGGCTTAAACTTTTTTGTTTAATTTGTAGGACCCCTCGAACCCCATAATAAGTGTCATAGGTTTGATAAACAAGCTTGGGGTCGGAAATAAAATTCACCTCGGCATTTTTAAAATAGTTCTGATAAATCTCCATAGCACCGTTATATGTTATCATAGCACCTTGAGGATATTGAGCATAATGCTCTTCAAAGGTCAGATAATCGTCTATAAGAATTGTAGCACCAAGAGATTCCATATACTCCTTGGTCCTGGCCTGGTAAGTTTTTATCCTTGCCTCGTCCTGCTCCGTCAAGTCCTGTGTCGCCTGGCTTGACTCTACAGACTCGCCGTCCGTCCGTATATAAACCGTTTTGGTGTTCTCGTCCCATTCCACCGCAGCTCCAATGGTTTCAGAAATGAATCGCAAAGGAACCATCGTCCGGGCGTTTTTAAGCATTGCCTTGGTGTCGAACGTTTTCCATGCTTCGTTAACCTGGGCTTTTTGTTCGCCTATGGTAAGGTTAATCAGAACACCCTCTTTCTCGATGGTAACGAGTTCAGTCTTTCCGTCCCAGCCAACCTCAGCGCCCATCTCTTCAGCGATGAACCGAATCGGAACAAGAGTACGAGCGTTTTCGTCAATAAACGGTTTTTGATCGGGGAAAGATACTTTGTTGTCATCGACAAAAACGGAAACATCAAAGGCAAAAACAGTGCCTGCAAAAGTAAAGATAAATGCCGTTACCAGTAACAAAATACATAATCTTTTCATTAAAAACCCTCCTTGTTGTATAAATAAGAAAAGGCCCACCGGCCTTTTAAATTGTGACTAACTAGACGTAAAACAGTTACTTTATTCTTTTTATAATAAATTCCTCGTGTTTTGCTACTTCGGCCTCTATGCGGTCCAGCTTTTTTGAGTTTTGAACATAACCATCAAATAATGCTGAAAGCTTCTGGCCGTGCTCGACCTCAATTTTTGCTACAGACCCCCTGATGTGTTCCAAATCTTTTTTAAGTTCAGCATACATCTTTTCTTGGCTGCCTTTTAAATCAGCATACATCTCAGACATAAATTCAAATATTTTTTCATTTTCCATAAAAATCGCTCCTTCCAAAGCGGAGTAAGTATATGTTATCGAATGGGAAAAAATTCGTCAACACAAATTTAACTATACTGGTTCAAGGGCTTGGCGATATGAGATAACTTCGTAAAGAAGAGTTTCGGCCCAAACACGATTCTGATAAAGCAAAAAAGGTATATCATCAACTTGCAGGCTTTCATACTTATCTTTGAACTCCGATAGAACGGACATTTCGTCTTGGTTAAAAATTTCCGGATCATGTTCTGCCAAAGGTTCAATGATATTTCCTCAAGTTCTCCAATTTCAGCAAGATATTTTACGAGTTATCATTATTAATTATTAAAACCGGCCTTGCCTTATAGTTACCTGAAAAACCTTTAAAAAAATATTTACAAGATAAATATCTCCAATATTAATCATTAACTGAGCCTCCGGTTATGGTTAATAAAGTAATTTGATTAAAATAAAATAATAACTGCAAAAAAAGCAGGTATTGTCTATAGTCTCATATTATGGAAGTTAAAATAAGTTAATTATGATCATCCTCAAACCATTCTTTATGCTGTTCATTATCTGGATCGAGTTCGATCATTTTACCTTTTCCACGTAAATAAGGGGCTTTAGCACTTACTTTATCAAGTTTGCTTTTTAACTCCTTATCAATCTTGATAGTTTCGAGTGACATTTTTATCCCCCTCCTTCAGCGATAGAAGATACAAAAAACTATACTGAAGTAAAAAGAATGCTTTTTGGAAAAACCTTTAATTCCTTGGTCAAATATTGTTTGTGTATATACTTTTTATGATGATGATAATAAACAATGAAAGAAGGATACAGCTTCGCCATCCCCAGGTCCGTTATTCTTTTTTTCGTTTCTCTTCCAGCCTTTCTCCCACCCCCGCTGGGTATCAGGGTAAATACTTTAACTGTGAAGAGCCTTCATTTCCTATGTCCAACCTTCTACACCGGCAGAAAAGACTCAAGGGATTACACCTGCGAATTTCTTTACCTGAAGCTCTCCCTTACGCACCCTCAAGCGCAAGAAAGACGGCCAGAACAAGGGGGCCGGCTCTTCCTCCGGTATCGAAATTATGCCGGTGCTTGAGCTTCTCAAAGAGTTCAAACGGAAACTCCAGAACTGACTGTTTTCCTCTAATTACTCTAAATGAATCAAGATCAAACATGCAGCAGTAGCGCAGATAATCCAGATACTGCTGTTTCTTCCTTTTTAAAACTTCGATCCGTTCCCTGAGCTTTGCGAGGGTCCGGGTGCAAATTGCTTTTGCTTTCTCACTCAACTTATCCATACGGGTTGCTACTTTTTCCGCCATCCGGCCACGGTTTAAATCCTCCGTATCCGGCTCCGAAATCTGTATAACAACTCTTTCAGCTTCAGCCTTGAGATGGTCAAATTCTTCGACCGTTACTTCTCCAACAAATTTCAGCACCCTGGGTATATGCAAAAACACATCCCGGACCCATTCGAGAAAGAAAGTGTCTGGTCGTGGGCATAATAAAAAGATGTAACCCGGTACTATGTTCACCATTCTGGTTTCAACTTTTCCGGAAGAAGTATATCCGATGATGGTTCTTTCAAACGTATGTAGCCCAATATTCTCCATATCCAGACCTTCATAAGCTGCCTGGGCCTGGAACGATAATGAAACAAGTTTCTCAGAACCAGTTTGGACCTGGATAGCATAAATCGCTGTATCCAACGCCTATCTTCCTTTCTCTGGAAGGAATTAGAACTGGAAAGGTGAATATTAAAAAAACAATAGTTTATTTCAAGTTTTACTTATTAGATAACCCTAATTTCGGACCCGCAATATTATTATCTAAAAAAAATAACTCTTCAAAGCTTTTCTCTGAAAATGCTTTTAATGCACCGGCAATAAAAATCTCACCCGGAGCATTATACCTGGGATCATCAGCTGGCAACCTAAGTCTCCATAAATGGGCACGGTCTATACCTATCTGTTTACAAAGTTCTCCATCATCCCAGCCTTTTTGTTTCTGTAATTTTGCCAAGGCTTTTGTATTCAATCTTATCTTTGGCATAATACTATTACCTCCTTTATTGCGACCTCGCAATTTAATTGTAACAGA
Organism: Dethiobacter alkaliphilus; assembly: GCA_016841605.1. Lineage (GTDB taxonomy): Bacteria > Bacillota > Dethiobacteria > DTU022 > UBA8154 > DUNV01. The sequence goes on from JAENYV010000021.1 coordinate 22,883, forward strand.
TTAATTTCGACAACGCAATACTTTTTTAAAAAATATTTTTAGTACGCAATATAGAAGTGTGTTGCGCAAAGGCAATAGTTAGGATATTATTAACTAAAGGTGAAAAAAAATTATGGACAAAAAGAAAAAATTTGGCTTGTTTTTAACTAAATTACGGGAAAAACAAGGCTTTAATACGCAAAGAAAACTTGCCATATTATCAAAAATAAGCCCTGCTACTATATCGCGCATTGAAGCTGGAATTCAGCAAGCAGAGCCGGAAACTTTAAAAAAATTAGCTCCTCATCTTAAGGTTCCTTATGAAGATTTAATGGAAGCTGCGGGATATATAAAGAAAAAAAACGATAATCCTCTCGACAAAGAACCCGATATCAGGCTGATCTCCCGAAGAGCCAAACAAATGACTCCGGAACAGAGAGAGCGCTGGATAAAAGCAGCAGAACTATTATTCCCTGAAATGTTCAACAAAGGAAATGATGACTCAGATGAGCCCAACGAAACCACGTAAAAAAGCTGCAATTCTTTGTGCCAGGCAATTTTTGATCGAAAATAGTATACAGATCCTTCCGATAGACCCTTTTATAATTGCACGTAAGAAAGGCTGGGGGCCGGTTAACTGTGTCAGCTTTGCAAAACAGGAAGGCTTTAAAGGCAAAGATCCCCTTTCCCTGTTATGCGGTGAAGATGCCGACATCTTATCTGTTAACGGTTCATACAAGATCATTTATAACCCTTTTATTAAAAGTCGGGAAAGAAAACGATTTACAATCGCTCACGAAATTGGTCACATTGTCCTGGGACACTTTCGAAATGACAAACTAAGGCTTAGCAGGGGCGCACTCTCTGATGAGGAGTATGACATTATTGAGAAAGAAGCGGATTTCTTTGCCTGTGAAATGCTGATGCCGTTGCCGATTGTAAAAACAATGGGCTTACAGAAAGCAGAAGAAATTCAAGAGGTTTTTAGAGTATCAAAACAAGCAGCTTTAAATAGGGAAAGGGATCTAGAATGGTGGGGACATTTTAAAATAGCGGACGAGCTGGGACCGGAGCTTTTGAGACGGTTCGGAAGTTATATAAAACAGTTTTTCAGTAGGACAAGCCAAACGGAAAAGGAATTAAATGAACTACTCAGAGAGTAGTTTTCGTGTTTTATGGGGTGTGGTATTTTTAGATGATTTTCGACGGGATATGACAAAAAAATAACAATGGAAACTTCACTTTTACCCAGCCTTGCAGCCTATGACGCGCGAAATTGCTGCATGCTGTAAAAAGTTGCGATTAAGCCAAAATATGGTAACCATGTCTAAGAAATCGGAGGCCCAAAGCCATCAAGAATACCTGGTTTAGATTCTTAAATCAAAAAGAACACCGTAACCAGGAAAGATAAACTTCTTAAAAATGCCGATTCCTTAACCTGGACAAGCCAGTGCCATATTGTTGGATTTTTAAAATAACCCTTTTATATGTCGATAATATCGGTGTCAAGTAATATATGGCAGCGTGATAAAAGCCCTCGAAGCAGAAGCTTGCAAAACATCATTGTCATCTGCTCTTGTTTTCGGGACCCGGTAATCGAATGAGAGAGTCTTTAGACATAAAATCTTGCTTCTTTACTTTTTAGCTAATGCCACCCTTCAGCCCCTTGCTGGGATAACAAAGCATGGCAGATGATAAGCAGTCAAGAACAGAAACTCAGCGATTGACTTATTATCAAGCAGACCGGTGAATGGTAGCAAATTTTGGGTTCCGCAAAATAATTTACATATAATTACATTAATTGTAATACCAAAGGGCATTTTTAATCTTCTTTCTGAGGAGGTGAGAAATACGTTTACATAAGAATCCTCCACCGGTACATAGGGATAAACTTTACAAAAGAGAAATTTCCACTGGCAAAAAACAACGTTGAGAATATGCAATCTGAAAAGGGGAGATGCCTGAACTGGCAAAAAAAATATTATGAGGGTTTAGTAAACTACTATAAAGAGTGTTTTTCGTGTATAGAGTTTAGTATAAAGGGCCTTTCCATCAACAGCAATAAAATATCTAATGAGCAACTGCTAAACTAAAAGAGTTAGTCCAATTCGATGCTCATAGAAAGAAAGGGAGTAAATTAAATGATTAGGAAACTCTTTGTCAAATTTTTAGTGTTTATCATAATGGCGACTTTATTTTTAAACGTGGATTATCAGGAAGCGTTAGGTAGCTCATCCACAGGAGGTTTCTCTTACCTAGAAGGTAAACTGCCTTATCTGGCTGCAGGTTATTATCATACGGTAGGTTTAAAAGAAGACGGTACTGTCGTAGCTGTAGGAAATAATACTTACGGCCAATTAGATGTCTCTGAGTGGAGTAATATTGTCGCTGTTGCTACTGATAGATATCATACGGTAGGCTTAAAAGAAGACGGTACTGTCGTAGCTGTAGGAGATAATGATAACGGCCAATTAGATGTCTCTGAGTGGAGTAATATTGTCGCTGTTACTACTGGTAGTCATCATACGATAGGTTTAAAAGAAGACGGTACTGTCGTAGCTGTAGGAAATAGTAATTTCGGCCAATTAGATATCTCTGAGTGGAGTAATATTGTCGCTGTTAATGCTGGTAATTATCATACGGTAGGTTTAAAAGAAGACGGTACTGTCGTAGCTGTAGGAAATAATACTTACGGCCAATTAGATGTCTCTGAGTGGAGTAATATTGTCGCTGTTGCT
>JAENYV010000021.1:25699-52817 GCA_016841605.1 Dethiobacter alkaliphilus
TTACGGCCAATTGGATGTCTCTGAATGGAGTAATATTGTCGCTGTTGCTGCTGGTTATAATTATACGGTAGGCTTAAAAGAAGACGGCACTGTCGTAGCTGTAGGAAATAATGATTACGGCCAATTAGATGTCTCTGAGTGGATATTAAAAACGTATGAACAACCTTCAGATATGAACTTTACCGTAACTTCCGATAATCAGGTAGCCTCTGAGGTGTCAGGCTATAGCAATATTACTGTAAGCGGAAAAATTTACAGCTCGGATCCTGAGGTTGTGACTATCAGCGCTTCCATCGCGGGCGTGGAAAAAACAGTGACTCTTACTATTCCGTCAACCTTGCCGCCGGAGGACAACTGGTCACTGACCTGGGACGTTGCAGTAGACAACTTGTCTGAAGGGCAATATTCTAATATCGAGGTTACGGCAGATAACGGTCAAGAGATAATAGGCAGCGCGGTTTATACAGGGACCATCATTGTGGACAAGACTCCTCCCGTAATTGATGATTTTACCGTGACAGTGAATAGCCCTTACCAGACAACAGTGAGCGCTGTTGCAACTGATACGGGTGGAGCGGGCCTGAATGATCAGTCTTATTTATACAACCGCAATCAAAACGATGTCTTGCCATGGCGGGGGGAACAATTTATCGATTCGGGGCTCATCCCCAACAGTCAATACTCTTACAAAGTGAAAGTGCGTGACACGGTGGGAAATGAAAGTGAATATTCGCAAGTTATCACCGAATACACTCTCGAAGAACAGCAATCTGAATTCGACAGGGCCTTACTGGTGATCACTTTGACCAATGGAACCATTAAAGAATACGATGTCAGTTCCCAAGAAATTGATACTTTTATTAATTGGTACGAAAACAGGGCCAACGGCACAGGCAAACCTTACTATATATTTGATAAAAATTACAACTTAGGGCCATTTACCGGTAGAAACGATTATCTTATCTACGATACCATCTTCGGCTTTGAAGTAATGGCTTACTAAAAAAAACGAATCCATACTTTCCGCATCTTTGGGGCAGCTAATATTAATCTGCCCCAAAGATTATCCTTATCCAAATAAATAAATACAGAAAATTTATGTGAGTACATTTAGGCAGAATAGAACGTAATGCGACAAAATTAATTGGGGGGGAATACGGCCACCACTGTATTAAAGGGGTGGGGAAACGTGCATCAATGAACACATGGTAAAAATGTTACTTCAGAACACCATAATCGTTACGTTCTTTTTCTTCATTTTATGGAAGACGTATTTCAAATATAGTTCATGAGGAGATTTCTTGCTGTTATTTTTCGTTTATTTAACAACTATTTGTTGTATAATGGAAGTTAAAGGATGTGGTTGTGTGTTGCCAAAACGATTAAAACAATTACGACATGAAAAAGGCGTATACCAAAAAGATGTAGCTAAATATTTATGCATAACTACAAGTGCGTATGGTTATTACGAACAGGGAGAACGCCAACCCGATCCAAATACTATAACAAAGTTAGCAGAACGGCTTGACCCCCTATTTCCGGAGAAAATCCTTTTAGAAACTCAAGCAGATGTCTAATCAAACAATTTCTCTATCAAATTCCAAGCAGCCGCCCTTTACATGGGGCCCCTGGTGCCCGTGTTTCTTGGAGCCAGCCAGGCAGCTATGAATATTTGGCCTCCTGCCTGGTGCAGGCTAACACGGGCACCCACCCCATGATAAAGGGTCAAGATGAACGGCTGCTTTAAGATGGATTAAGCAACCACTGGGAACCCAGTTATCTGCTTATTAATAAATGCCTGATGATATTTGTTTGGAGCCATATTATTGATACTACCATGCCTGCGACGGTTATTGTAATAATCCATATAACCGCTGATAACCCTATATACTTCAAGGAAGCTGAAAAACTCGTTCCTGGAGTAGCAATCATCTTCCAATATTGAATGAAAGGATTCGATATAGGCATTCATGTTCGGCGTTCTTACCGGAATTCGCTCATGATTTAAGTTCCATTTAAGGCATGTTTCTTCAAATACTTTAGCTGTAAACTGGGGACCATTATCCGTTCTCACAACCGGTAACTGCATTCGTGGTGACAACCCCCTTTTCTTAAGGGAGTTAACAAGCACAGCGCAGGCATCCTTAGCTTTAGCACTTAAGCCAATATGATAGTCAATTACTTCCCTATCAAATACATCAATCAGGGATATTTGAAAGAAAAACTGGCCTGTTCCGGCAATGTGGCCATATTTTACATCCATCTGCCACTGCTGATTCGGACCTGTAATATCCTTACGTTTAGCAAGCTTCCTGGGCCTATTTCGGTATATTTTACGCTGTGGTCGTAAAACATCCAGCTCTTTGCATAATCTGTAAACTTTCTTATGGTTGATAATTACTTCCTCTTTAAGACAGGCAGTAATCTTTCTGTAACCATAAGGGAACCCGTCACCGGTAACAAGGTCAATGATCTCTTCTTTAATCTGCTGATCAGTTACTTTCTCCCCCTGCATGTTCAGGGAATAACCTGATATTTCACGGCCCCGGCGCTTCGTTTCATTATTACTTCTTGTTTCTTTGACATGGTAATAATAGGTGGATGATGCAATGCCGACAGCGTTGAGGACTACAGCAGCTTTATATCCTTTTTCAATCCACCTTTTCGCAATGGCAACCCTGTCGGCTAGCGAGGGTTTTTCTTATCCCTCAGTTCCCTCAAAATAGCCAGTTCCAGCTCTTTATCAGCAAGGAGTCGTTTTAAACTGTCATTTTGAGTACTTACTTCTTTAAGTTGCTTTTCTATAGCTTTTAAACGATCATCCTTTGCTTTAGGCAAAACTTTAGTTTGACCATTATTTCTCTTTTTATGGAGCCAGGAATGAATGGTATTGGATGAAATTTCATGCCTGCGTGCAACCAAGGCTACATTTCCTGTTTCCTGACATTCTTTAATGAGCATTTCCTTGAACTCGTCACTATACTGTTTGCTTTGCATTTTAATACCTACCCCCTAATATTATGTTAACATAATACATGCCTTTTCTCCAAACCATTTAGGGGGCTAAATAGTTTGTGCTTAACTCACTCCCTGTTTTTATTCTGCAAGTTCAATATTTCTGCGACAATTTGCTCAACTTCCTCAACCGAAATGAAATATCCCTGAATACGTTCGGTGCCTGAATCAGTTCTATAAAGCATATCGCCGTGCTTTTGCAGATTTTGTGCACCCGTGTCATCAATAATCATTCTCGATGCGATAGCATCGTTGACACGCAGTGCTAATCGCCCGTTGAGTTGTGCTTTAATGTTTGACGGCACAAGGTCGGCTGAGGGGCGCTGTGTGCAAAGGACTAAGTGTATGCCTCTGCTCCGACCAGCTTGGGCAATTTTTCGAATTGGAGTGTAAAAAGCATCCTTTTCTCGTTTGCCAGAGAGTTGATCTGTTAGGTCTGCGAACTCATCTACGATTACAACAAGCGGAGCAAGTTTTTCTTCGGCGTCCTTATTATAAACATCAATATCGCGTTTCCTTGCGTTAATCAGCAACTCACCACGGCGTTCGGATTCTTGGTATATGAAGTCTTTGAAAAGTTCGGTCATCTCTTCTGCATCGGCAAAAACTCGCCCTTCGACCAATTGCGGAAGCCCTTCAAAATACACGAAATCCTCGCGCTTAGATGATGAAAGCAGTATTTGGCAGTCGTTAGCATTCGGATGAGACTTGAGTATCGCACAGAGCAACGTATAAAGAAATACCGATTTTCCCGAGCCTGTGCTCCCACCAACCAACAAGTGTGGACATTCTTTTAGGTTCTTGAAGATGTCCTTACCGTCTGGTCTTCTACCAAGCGGGAAATAGAGTTGCTCTTGCGAAGTTACATCAGGTATTTTATCTATCATATCAGAAAACAGCACCGTATCACGAATAGTGCGCGGAACATCAAGGAATGTATCTGAATTAGTGTCGGTCTGGACCAAAACACCGTTTCGGCGTATTTCTCGTCCTATATCCTCAAGTCGGTCACGCAGTGCTGATATTCTCTGCCCACGCGACAACTTGAACGGGAAGCGGATAACGCTTGAGCCAATAATTGCCTTGCTGGGTTCACATTCATCAATCTGTATTCCGTATCCATTACACGAACGCTTGAAATCATTTGCGAGTTTGGAAATCTCCTCAGCGCTTACCGGTTCGGCAACCTGTGTATTAAGGGGTCTTGTAGGTTCGTTTTGCACGGCTTGCTCTTCAGTAGACACTTCGACAGAAACACTCGTTTGTGCTGTATCAGTTGCTTCCGTTTCTTCTTGCCCAGAATCGGAGTCTCCTTCATCGTAATTTACAGGAAATACCTCCTCATTGTTCGATGTTTCGTTTGAGTCATCGAAATCAGGGTTGTTCCAATCCGCTGAATTTTGTGCATCAGTTTCAAAAATATACTCCTGAATGTCCTTTGTGGTCAAAGTAACAAAGTCTATCTCACAGTCGAGGTGTGACTTGTGTTTGCAGGATACCAGCGGTTGTGAAGTCGGTTCGCCCAATTTTACATGGACAAGCAAACCCCTGACCACAACATTGAGCTCAGAAGCACGGTTTTTACCGAATAACTTTTTGAAGATGGAATCCCATTTTTGCTGCCAGTCGTGGTCGTGCAACTTGCGGAAGCATTCCGAAACGATTTGGAATTTCAGCACTTCCTTACGCGCCGAAGTAAACATATTATCTGATCTGCCGTCGAACAGATCACGAATCATTAAGATAACAGAGGCAATCTGGTCAGCAGCGTGTCCCTCAAGCACTTTATCTCCGCTATCAGACACACTTACCCGCGCATCAAGCGAATCGTCGCGTGTCTTTACCTCAATCGGTTCAATGAAAAGGGTGTTCGTATTCACTTCATATCTCAGACCTATTAAGTCTGCCCTCTCACCGCCATCTACGATGTTGTTGTCCCGAAGCCAGAGGCGCGCATCGTGAGTGTCTAAGGATGCGACAAGAGAGTTTGGGTGTTTTATGAAATAGTATTTCGCTGTAAACACCGTGCCAATAAGACCCTTGCGGCGGTTATCGATAGCAACGCTATCCACACCAGAGCGAGGGATGCTAATCAGTCCGTCGGAAGAGATATGCCCGAAGTCTGAGAGTATTCGTAATAAAACCTCACGTTGGGGGTAAAGATTATACCTCCGCAAGAGAGCCATGTACTGTTCTAAAATACGTGAACTCTGGGACGCCCAAATTCCGACGGTACGATGTCCATATCGCTTTTCGCCAATTGGGATAGTCTCATCTGGGATATAGTTGCTTATGGTACGGTCAGCAGCAACAAGCCAAACTGTCTGCTTGTCTTTAACGGTTGTCAACAAAGCCTTGATGTCGGCATCGGGGTTATAAGTGGGGCGCGGTGTTCTGTTGAAACTCGTTAGGTCAGCTGTACGCATTAGTTTATGGTAGTCACCGATAATCCCCGATTCCATATCTGTTGACGGAAATATCTCACCGCGATGAGTTAGCGTATCATATTCGTAATCATAAGTCACGACAAGCGGGTTGATGTACAGTTGCTGCGTCGTGGGTCCGTGTTCAATGCTATACGATGACTGGTCAAAGTAAAACGCAATATGCACAGGGCGCTCAGTGAGTTCACTCTTAATCTCCTGCAAGTTGGAGACATTGCGAATGCTCACCAAAAGTCTGCCTTGGCAAATATACTCGCCGATTTCATAATCCTTCGAGTCATATTCAAGTTTCGCAATTTCCGCATTTCCGTTTTGTCCGCGCGTTAAAAAAATCGTATATACAACTTTACCCTCTGTATTCTTCTGTAGGTACTCTTTTAAGGATTTCAGCACATTGGCATTGCTCGGTGCGTCAACTGTGCATATTCTGACTTCTTTCTGAGTGTATGGAGCGAAAGCTAACCAGCGGGATAAAATCTCTTCAACACACTCAATACCGTCACTGCCCAAATAACGGTTAGTCTTGTTCTCGAACGTCGGCAACATTTCTATAGCGCCAGAGCAAGGAAGTTCAACGTTCGTGTTGTCAGTAGTTATTGAGTTATCCACAACGAGAAAGTTCAACACTTGCGGCAAATCCGTAAAGACCTTAGCGAGGTTCTCAGCGTCATTCTCGCTGAATTCTTCGCTGCTGTCTATGGATTTGAAAACCTCATAATAACGCCAAAGGAACAATGGGTGTAACGGAAGGAGAACGCCTTTCCACTCAGTTGGGGTCTTGATGAATATCACATCAAGCAAAAGCAACGACCGCGCAACAGACCGTGTTACATTGTGACTGATGGTGTGCATAACTGACTCATTGCGGTTGAACACACGCAGGAGTTCAGACCATTTTTCGGTGTAATTATAAAGCGCAGTTTTCAAGTTCAAATCTGTGCTGAACGCCAGTATGGGGAAATACATTATAACTTCAAGATTCGCCAGCAGCGTTTCGCGGCAAGCGATAAGTTCTGCTATTATCGGCGAAAAGTCATCTGTATCTGTGCGTCTAAGCTCTTTGAATTTTTCATCAAATCGTCGTAAAAGAATAAATAACGATGTTTGGTCATAACTTGTAATCGATGTATCTACTTCGGGTTGAAATATATTGCTGGAAACCATGCTTCCGGTAACAGCATCGCGAAGAACGGATTCCTCGGTTTGTATTATGCCACCCCAGTTTTCCTGAGAGCAAAATTGGCGTACCATCTTAGGCAGGGCGGTGTCATGCCTGTCAAGAACGATTTTCCTGTTTTCAAATTCACCACCAATTTGCCCGATTTCGGTGTCGCCTGTTTCAAAATGGCTTCTTACCTTTTCAAGCAACTCGGATAAATAGTCTTTGTTCTCATCGAAGGAAAGAACAACACACCGTGAAACAATCTCATTCAGTTCTTTCTCGCGTATAATCTTTTCGGTTGTGCCACCGCTGGGGGTCCTGTCATTTCTCTTTGTAGGTTTTGTAGCGGTCAGTAGTTCACGCACGGTAGTGTAGTCTAACTCTTTTAACGTTTCACGATTACCGTATTTGAAAAAGCTCTGCAAGTTACGATATGCCGTTTGGTAACGGTCACGGTCTTCCGGTTTCGCTTTTGCCAACGCACTTGATAATCGTTTTCTGTGTGCTTCGCTGATTTGTCCTATAGCAATAATCAGTTTTCTGTTTTCCGCGAGTTGTTCTTCAGGCTTCACTTTTACGCCAAGAATGGTTTTATCAGAGAGCAACCCTAACCGCCACATATTATTGGGAATACTATCGGTGTTAGGTGTTCCTTCCGGCGACAAATCGCTTTCAACGCTTTGGGCAAATTCGCACAACGATTCGAACGAAAACGAGTCCAACGATAACCGCAGTGCTTCCCAAAATTTGCGGGAAGGCATATTTTTCTGCTTTGCGGCACAGTTACTAATCAACTTCTCAGAAACTGCGCGTACAGTTATAACATCGAGTTCCTTGAGAGAGTGAAGTTTATCGCTATCGTTGCTGATGAAAACAACAATTTTTCCAGCGTATTCGGGGGCACTGCGCCATTTCACAGCATCCTCTACTTGAAGGCTAATGAATAGTTTATCGCCATCAGTTGCCTCGCAATTGTAACCAACAACAACAGCGTAAATATTGCCCTCTATTCTATCGGAGAGCAAAGATAAGACGTTCATCGGCGAGATGTCGCTAAATCCCTTGACAACCAAACCGACCTTTGCGGTTTTCAACCCATTTTCAAGAACCTCTACGAGGAGTTCAGATTTAGTCATCACCTGTTACCTCCAAATCGAATTTGCATAATGCCGTCTGGCAACTGTTCAGCAAAGTTCATATTTTGTAGTGCCTCGGCGAACAACTCAAAATTACTCGCCAGTGCATCTGTGTCGGCGTAGACAATGCTACCGATACTCTTTAATCGTGTCGAGTCTTCTTCGGTACCGCCAATTACTATACCCAAGCGGTCATAGAGGCGAATGCGAAGTTCAGATGATGTAACAGTTTCGCTCGGTGTAACACAACAACGCAACAAGGCTTCGAGAATATCCTCGGCAAGGATAAAGCGTTTGTCCGTATGAAAGTTAGTCGGTGGGTAGAGCAACCCGACCTCCGTTCCGAGTTTTCGCATATAGTTTACCGGGTGGGAGGTGGCTTCAATGGCAATCATATCGTTGATTGCCATACCCGCTTCCAATCGTGCTTCATCATTGCCTATCGACTCAATATTGCTTTTAGCAATGTTCCACATAGATTTTAATTCTTCTTTTGTTTTGGGGTTTAGTTGCTTATTCATTTCATACAAAGGAACATCAACTTGCATGAGGGTATCCTTGCTCCATCCCCAAGTATTCAGCACTTGTGCGAAACCCCACGCATAGAATCGACTGATGGCCTTGTGAAGTTGCGAATAGCAAAGACCAGATGTTTGGGACACGCTTCCCTTCTTGCCGCTAGTAAAGTCCAAAAGTATCGGTCGGAATCCGACGTCGCAATAAAAAGATTCAAGAAGTGCCATATACCGAATCAGTTCATATATGCAAAACAGTACAAACAATCTTAACTGCGTTAGTTTGTTGGGGTGATTCTCCAACTGAGTCTTTAGGCATTCACCTGCTTCTTTAAGACTTTTGGTGTATACCCTGAGACTATCGGTTGGATTTTCAAAGACGGCTACTTCCGTATGCCGGAGAACCGTTCCCGCCGTATTTACCTCACCCTTACCGAGAACAGGCTCGAAGATAAGAGATATTGCATCATCATTATTTTTCAAGATGGGAGCAATGTAATCTCCGAGCACAGGGCAGTACTCCTTTATCAAACCGCCGATGAATTCACCGGCATCTTCGTGGATTCCTTTAGCTGTGACAAACTGACTGGCACCTGCCGTATATGCAAGCATACCGTCGTTAATGCCATAGACGCCTTTATCTACATCCACGAGTTTTTGCAGCATACCTCGAAAACATTCGACCTGTTTCACGTCAATCTCGGACATGTCAATGGCGTTGTTAGTCGACAAGTAGTCTATGACTTTATCCAGTTCATTGCCTTTTGGTGTTTTTCCCTTTGCTCCCATAACATAGGAAAGTTTCTTAATTCCCTCAGCCGTGAATGACTGCCCCAGAATGATTCTAAACACTCCAGTAGCAATATGCACTGGTTTCACGCTTCCGCTTTCAGGTCGAAACCCGACGTATTTTTTGTCGACTTCTTGACGCAGGTCGTGCATTGCGAATGTTTCCATTTCCGTTTACCTCACAATTGAATTTTGCGAATCTCAATAGAGAGGTATTTTTTATCCTCCCTATCAATTTTCACAGACAATTCTCTTTTATCATCAATGTCAAGCATAGTCAGGGCAATTTCACCATCGCTGTCCAAATCGGTACCCTGTTGAAGTTGCTCAATAAAACGCCAAACTCGTTTAGTAGTTACATTGTCCTTAATAAGCAACATTGGAACACCGCGTTCTGCCTCCATAAGAAGGCAAAAGAGTTGCAAGTCAACTTTCAGGAAGATGTTAGGCGAGTCTTTCCTCTGCAACCTTATGTAGTTGACGCTCATTTGAATGCCAACACGCATTGACTCAATAAGAGCAGGTCTCCCGATAAAAAGTTGTGACGCTTTAAGTTTGCCGGCGGAAATCAGCATCTTGCGCGGCGAGTTGTTAAATCTGTGACCATTCCACATTTCAATTTCCGACTTGTTTCTGCGTCCAAAAAACGAATTGAGTCTCCCTATCAGTTCCTTAACACACGCCTTATCTTCTTGCTCAATAAACCTCTGATACCTGCCAACATCGTCGTCACTGATTTTGAGTAATACTTCGCCACCTCTGTTGAAGAAGAAAAACTGCCGCTTCCGTAATTCGAATAGAGCAATGTTGCTACTGTCGATAACCTCCGCTGAGTGAAAACGCGGTTGAGACCAACTCTCAATCGGAAGCTTGGCGGTCAACAATTCTTCATCAATAACAGGGTGAGAGACGGCGGACGGGTCGAAGGAATCGCGTACATACTCAAAGACCGTGCCTTTTCCCCCCTTGTAGATGAGCGAAAGCATACTAAACTTGTTGTTCTCGGCGGTAAATGCTAACTGCCTGCAACTTCTATCACCAAAGAGCAAGAATGAAAGGAAACTTAGGAGTTCGCGCAATGAAACTTGCTGACCCTTCAGCGAAATGCGCGAGAACAAAACATCCAAACGTTCTTGGAAGAGTCTATCTCTCAATAGTTCTCTGTTTACATGAACTGGGCAGGATGTCCTCAAATTACATGTTGAACATTCGCTGTAGAAAGAGTCTGAGGTGATTTTTTCAATAGCCTTTGAAACTATATCTACATGAAGTATTTCTCTTCTGCTTAGGTCAAAGGCCATAACTCCCGCATCTATCGCTTCATTGGAGGATGGTTCTGCAAACATTACCGCGTTTGCCATCTGGTGTGCAGCCGAAACAACTGGAGCAAAATCGGGGTACTGCTTTGCCAGCGAGAAGAGTACGGCCGCATTTATTGCAAGAACATAAGGACGAGAGTCATCTCTGGCTTGTCTCCACTCCGCATAGAGTTGTTCATTGGTAAGGCAACTTGCGTCAAGTTCAATTTTCGGTGGATTATTGAATCCTGACAGGGTATTGCTCAGAACGCGAATAATGTGAGTTTTGCCGTCACCGGGACTGCCTGTCAAAACAACGTCTTTCCCATCTCTAACTGCATTTAAGATGGCATCGTCAAGGGCGGTGGCAATGTGAATACTACTCAACAAGTCCTCGCCTTGCTTGTCTGCGTAAGCGCTACTACCCCTGTAGAGACTCCTTACGAAGTCAAGACCGAGTTGAGCAGTTGAGTCGGTGTTTTCCACGGCAGTATCCTCCAATCGTTTAAATTCCCAGTCAGTGGGTCCCCTTAGTTGCTCGCTCACGCGAACATTTGCTATATCGAAGTTTCGTAGTCGTTCAAATATTGGTTCGTATCGAATGCGACTCGCCAACCATCTGTCAGACCAGTAATGTATTATCGCAGTAGTTTTTTCTTTTGCGACACTTTGTGTCAGCGGCAATTCGAAGTAATACTCAGGCGCATCATCCCGACCAAGCAAATATTCCTTGGCGTTGCGGGCAATGAACGCACCATACACGATACGTGACATCGCGTGTTTTGCCAATTCGCTGGCTTCATCGGGCGTAACCTCGAGTAATTCCCTAATTGACAGGTTTACCAGTCTGAGTTTCGGACTTGCTCCTTCACCGAACACGTGGTTTATTCTCGTGTATCCGATGTTCTCAGCCGCTTCCACCAAAGCCGCTGTTGTTGAACGTCCAATATGTAGTGTTCCGAATCCAATGGTTTTACCTAATTCAGCCCATCTGATTTCATAATCACCACCCAGAACTTCTTTCGGCAATTTCAAGCGGTTATATTGGCTTGACCCTACGAAATATAACGATGTAGTTCCGACATATACCAAATCGGCGGGGCGGATTACAGTCTCCCCTTTAAGGCGGGAGGCAATTTCGCTTTGACGCTGCCCGTAGCGTGTCTTATAATCGTATATAACCTGGGGAGTCAGTGCCAAGAGTGCAGCCAACTTACCACCTAAAATTTCGTTGTATGGCGGGATTGCACCACAAATATTAAGTTCAAGCATACTTGTCCCAATGTGTTTGCTCTTTTGGGCAACGAGGGCGTTGCGAACTGTGGAATATCCCTTTTCGGTATCCAAAAAAGCACTCCACTTGGCATCAAAGTCCTTGTCGGCAATAATCTCTGAAAGGTCTTTTTTTGATACCAAAAGCCGTGCTAACTGTTCGGCACGTTTTCTGCGATAGAGTGCTGCCTCAGTTTCTTTTGAAATTGCGCCGAGTTCACTTTTATCATCTTCAGGTATTTCTTCCGCATCCAAGGCTTCTTTCAACAATTCTTGCCGATGCTTTTCGGCGGCAGCAGCTTCTTGAAGTAACATCGTTATAGTTTCATCTGTGGGATGGTTTACACTCTGTAGCGAACATATATCACTGTAATCTATACCAGCTATTCCTTCTTGAACATACGACAATAGTTTTTCGATGGTGTGTCTTGCATCGGCACATTTGCCATTCTTCATTTCGTCAATAAACTCTCTGGCGTTCCAACCGATATATTTGTCCCTTTCAGTAATCTGAACAGCGCAATTCTCTAGAGAAATAATACCCATCACAGGGCGATTGATATGGGCTTCGTCCCTGATGAGATACTGCATGGTACGACCCGGAGTACTTTCCGAGGGAGTTGCCCATGTCAGGCGGAAGTAACGCCATATATCTGCTAAACGGTGACCTATTACCGTGTCTCTCGCAGATTCATCTACAAGTTCCAGTTGCGGACAAACTGAATCACGAATATTACTCGCCTTTTGTAATCTATCCGCTAGTTCACTTCCATCAGCAACTAAAGTAAGAACGGATCGTTTTGTCTTTAAGTCTTCGGCCTCCATATAGTTGATAAACTTCTCAAAAGTCTGTAATCTCTCAAGGCGTCTTTCGCTCAACCTTTCGCGAAGCCGTGCTTTTTCATCGTTTAAGGATGCTTTGCTGTCTGGTTTTGAATCAAGGGTAGGAAGACTTAGTTCCAACACTCCTGAACGAAAGCAAGCACTCCACGAGGCTCTTATTAAGTCGCGCAATAACAACCAAATCGCGCGATATCTTCTGCGTTGGTCTATATTATAAAGACATTCGCATTCAACCCATTGAAGTTCCTTGGCGATTAAGGACTCCAATGATGTAGGCGTTGTCTGAGTATCAATTGTATTCGCCGCTGAATAGAAGCGTGTACGGAACTCACCTTCAAGTCTTGGTCGAAAGGGTATGGTCTTATGTATCATATAAAGTTCTCGCCTGCTTCCTATGAATTATCTATTCTATTGTGTATGGTTTCTGCACCTTCATCGGGGTCTTCCCTCTCCGCAGCCACCCCCGAACGAACCCACTCGTCAACCTCCTTAAACTTTCCTTTTCTTAATCTAGCGGCTCACGTGTCATTGCCACCGCATCTGGAGACAGACGGTCTAGAGCCTGTCCAGGAAATGTCAGATATATTGACCAGGAAACCTAAAAGCGGGTTTAACGCTTTCGGGGCATTCACAATTTAAATTTAATACGGACTGGCTCTGCCCCCCGGGAGCCGGAGGGAATATAACTGTGACTTTGCTGAGGGAAAGCCCCTGAAGCTGCAACCACCTGAGGAAGCTCTTCCAAAGAAGTAATTGCTGAGCTTGAGAGTGATTCGTGAACTTGCCTTAACATTTTTTCTAAAGAAACATTCAAATCACTTATTACTCTTTCAATTATTTCGCCTGAGGACTGTTCTTTCTATGGTGGTGTCTTTACTGTTACCATCCCATTGCTCTCTGGGTTAATTGCTCCCTTTATCTCCGAAAGCAATACTGCATTGTTACTTTACCTTATTTTTAAATTTCCTTCTGAAATACCAGTAAAGCCGGCACATAATGAGCTCTCTTATAAATTGCCGATAAAATCTAGAATTAGGTGTTTCTTCTCCTGGTTTTTTCGTAACCCCCTGCCTAGTTGCTGAAGGAAAACTACAAATGATTCAGTAGGCCTTAGGAACATGACAGTATCAATGCTGGGAATATCTATCCCTTCATTAAATATCAACTGCAAATACAATAACATTGCCATTGTCTAAGGCTTCCATGGCCTTTCCCTTGGCTAATAATACTGGCTGCTAACAACGCCACTATGCACACAGGCGGCAGAAACCCCACGCTCATTAAAGTAATCTGCCATGTATTCTGCATGTTTTATGAAGGCCCAATGTCTTAGTCCCGGCCAATAGGATATATTTTTCCAGAACCAAGTCAACCCTTTCCTCCCGAGACAATTCCTTTTCACGGTTGTCCAAAACATATTTCCCATGTCGGTATCCAACTTGGTCATAGCCTGTCGCATCATATATTCCATAATATAAGAAAGTACGAGTAAATCCCGATTAATAGCATCTTTAAGATAATCGTAAATCAAATTGTCTTCGCAGAGAGCAAATATATCTCGATTATCCATGCGAAATGGTGTAGCGGTTAAACCTAATAAAAAGCGAGGTTGAAAATAATTTAGTATGGACTGATAGCTATCTGCAGCAGCATATGGAATTCGTCTACGATTATATAATCAAAGGAATCTTGCCTACACTCTTTTCAAGATCTTTACATGTTGCCATTGTATATCTTGCCGTCGTGTTCAAATTATCATGCCCAGCCAGCAATGCTACACGATCCAGGCTTTCACCAGCATCCACTAATGACTTGCAAAAAGTATGTCTCAAAACATGTGGCGTGATTTTTTCTAACCTAGCTTGATAAGAATACTTATCAATTAGATACTCTACCGATCGGGATGAAAGGGAATCACTACCCTTGCCGGTGAATAAAGAACCACTTTCTTTTTTTACCTTCAGCCATTCCTTTAATGCTGTTCTGGCAGTTGAGTTAAGCGGAACTTCACGGCGTTTGTTTCCCTTACCAGAACGTACAATAAGATGACCTGATCTTTCTCTTATGATTATATCATCAGTAGTAAGAGAACAAAGCTCTGATACTCTTAAACCGGTATGCAGGAGTAAAGTAATAATTGCGATGTCCCTTACTTTGCCTGAAGACTGGACGGAACGCATTAAAGAAAGTTGTTCTGTCCGGCTTAATGACTTGGGGGCTGTTCTTACTTCTGGAAGCAGTTTGATATTAATTGCTGGATTATGGTTGAGGTGTCCCTGTTCGATACACCAGCCGAAAAATGAAGACAGAGCCATTATAGCCCTGTTTATTGTGGCCGGTTTTTGATTTTTGTTTTGAAGGTATCTTTTGAATTCAACCAGGTCAAGGGGGCCAATATTATTTGTACAGGGAAGTTCCCCTTCTGTTTCCTGATACCAGTTTATGAACTTACGCAGGTCATTTATATACCCACGGATGGTTTGAGCGCTCAAATCTTTTTCCTGGAGAAATATTTTATATTGATTTAATAAGTTGTCCACCCGAACCACTCTTTCCAAAAACATTATCTGAAGGAAAATATTCGACTTATCGGGGTATTTTTCCTGCTTTATCTGCAAAATTTTCTGTTTTTTCTTCGGATAATGCTATTTATCCGAAGCTCTTAAAGCCGGCTTAAACCTGAAATTTGCTTTTATTCATCTTCAACAAACCTTGCTATGTCCCCGCCACATTTTTTGCATTTGCCTTTAACCACTATGCCAAAGCGGTCATTCTGTAAAGCATAATCCACTATCGTGGTAACACCGCACTTACTACAAAAGACATTATTAATAAGCATTTGCTGTGTGCCGGGCGGTATTTTTGCCCATTTCATTGCCGCTTTGATATCAGTAACATCAGTGCTTCTCCGGGCATTATGGTAATTTACTATTTCTTGAATTACATCGGTCAAAATCTTTATTACAGCATGCTCAGTATATTTTAACCTTGCACACCCTTTGCCCAAGGTGGCAGTTGGCGATAATTCCTTTATAAGGGACAAAACCCGAACGTCATTCGTATAAAAAGAAAAATAGTTCTTCCGTGCTGCAAAAGCGAAATAAAAATCTTCGCCCTGGTATGTGGGCATTTTATTGTCGAAGGTTTCAGTAAGGTCCGGGTAAACATCCCGAACAAAATACACAAGCTTAGATACCCAATCTTGTTTTGTGCCCTGAAGGGAAGTAATATATGTATCAATTTGGTTCATTTTAACTTGCCAATCCTTTCTAATCCTTCACCGGTAATACATTCCATTATAAACCAGGCTGTGTTAAAACGAAGGTTAGGCTCAGCCAAAATCAACATTTTACAATTGAATAGCACTGTTAAAACTAATTCCTCAAAAAAAAAGAGGGTACAAAGGGGATTTACCCCTGCAATATTCCGATTATTTCCTTAGTTCCTACGATATTTATTGCTCGTTTCATGTTATATACTAAAAAGTGCATAAGCGACTCTGTCCTTACGCTTTCCGTTCCTCTAGTCAGGAAATATGAAAACCCAAGTGCTCGTTTTATCGTACCAAATGGGTGTTCTACAAGTTGCTTGCGGTCCTTATACATATCTTTATATTCATTCGTGCGTTTATCTACTTCATCCGCGTACCTTTGAAATGGCCTGTCCTGTATTGTTCGGCCTTTTTTACTATCACTGCACTTACTTCTTACACTGCATTCAGAACATGCTACAAAGTTTTGATATCTGATATGCCCTGAGTATTTGGCATTTTCTTTTCTAGGCTTATATGCCTTTAATAAATGCCCCTGGGGACAGATATATCCATCATTAACTTCATCATACTTAAATTGTGACTTGCCATATTCATTTGTGGCGGCCATATGCGCATGGTCGGCCTTTGACACTACAGGAATAATTCCGTCCTCTTTGCACTTTGCAAATTCAGAGGCTGAATAGTATCCCTTGTCAGCTAATGCGGTTATGGTATCAACGCCCATTTCTTCTTTCGCTTGTAGTGCGATATTATGAAATTGCTTTTTATCCACTGGGTCACTTGTCACATCAACAGCTACAACAAGATGATTTTTATCATCAACAGCAATTTGAACATTATGGCATATATCAACACCATTATTTGTTCTCATCATCCTAGAGTCTGGATCGGTTGTGTATATGGAACCGTTTTTTTTTACCTGCTCCTTTAATTCCTCAAGCTCTGTTAAACGTTTATTGATACTATCTATTTTGGATTCGATTTCGGCCCGGCTTAAATGTGGTCCGACATTATTTCTTTCTTCATCATCACAGCTGTCGAGTAGTATTAAATACTGTTCTGCTGTTCTATTGTAGTGCTCAATCTTTTTTTGCAGCTTTTTTTCACTGTGATATGCCAGCCGGCTATTATTTGCCCTGAACTTGCTGCCGTCAACTGCCACCGTTTCTTTGCCAATCAAGCCCAGTTCATCGCATATTAAGCTAAATTGTTTAAAAGCTGCCTTTATCTGTTTTTTGTTATTCTTTCTGAAGTCAGCTATCGTCTTGAAATCAGGTTTTAATTCATTTATTAGCCACAAAACTTCAATGTTTCGGTAGCATTCACGTTCTATCTTGCGAGATGAGCGTATTCCATTAAGTAGCTATATGCATAGAGTTTAAACATATCGACAGGATTGTATGGCTTCCTGCCGGTTTCCTTTGTTTCTGAATAGATAAATCCCATTGATTGAATATCCATGGCCTCGACTATTGCATCAATTGCTCTTACTTCCCTATCGGGAGAAATCATGTCGTCCAGGCACATCGGAATATTGGTCTCTACTCCCAGCATATGCATACCTTTTCATAGGCCCACTCCATTCATTTGGTATGCCTATATTATACCATATTTAGGATATTTTGTATATATGTTTTTGTTTTCACACAGCCTCAAACATAATGTGTAGTTGATATCGATGCCGTAGAGAAAAAACATTGCTCACAATCCTAAGCCATTAATAAATTCTTTAATGCTATTGTACACTACGCAATTCAAATCAGGATATGTTTCAAGCACTTTATTTGCCCATTCGGGACCGTGGCCACCTACTTCTTTTATAAAGCACTCCAATTCTCCAACAGGAACTACATAAATTCCATGTTCCTTTAGTATTTGGTCCATTCTGTTAAATGCAGCTGTTGCGTCACCACGTGTTATTGCTGAAATACCACTTTTTTTAATTGTTGCCCATTTTGATAATGTTCGAGTCGCTTCTTCAATATCCTTTAGTTCGCGTTGAAAAAGGTTTTGATTGTTTGATGCATCAAGAATTCGATTAACCGTTGTTTTAAAATCATTCCGATTTATTGCTTCTTTAGGGCTATGCAAATTCGAGACAAGAATTTTATAATCTCCTGAAACAGTTTTCCACTCTATACCGAATGCTTCGACAATACCACGAAATACATTTTCATCGTTTAACACATCAATATCCGGTATAAGTTTGACTTCTATATCAAGTACTCTAAGGGCAGTTGCAATTTTTGCCATTCGATGTTTTCCACCAGAATGGATAAATAAAGTTTCCGAGTATTTTCCCGCAGATTGTTGCAAATTGTTCTCAATGATAGAGTATATCTTGCAATCTGAATCACTTTCGCAAAGAATAACCGTTTTATGAAATAAACTCGTCATTATGTTGGAGTATTTTAAGAGTGGGTCGCTCCATACTTCACCAAACTTGTCATTATCAAGAATGGAAAAACTGTTTATATCGCCATCTCTGGTAATTCGGATTATTTTGATACGCTCTGGGCATACGGAAAGCAACCCTTTAATGATTTCTTCACTATGTGTTGAGATAAAGGCCTGCTGTTGGGCTTTGAGAGTTTCACCAATAATGCGTCCCATGATATTTGCCTGTGGCGGATGCAAAAACGACTCCGGTTCATCAATTAGAAATGTGCAATAATAGTCGAGCATTAGATAAAGCAGTATACCTGTAAAGCTCTTTATACCATCGCCTTGGCCTTGAACCTGATTGTATGTATCCAAAATTTTGGCGTATTCTTCTTTGTTTTTTGCAAGAGCTTTTTCCACAAAGTTGCAAGTTATTTTTCCATAAAGTTGCATCTCCATTTTTCACAAAGTTGCAAATCCAGTTTTTCTATTATTTAGCATAAAAAGCAAGAAAATGCAGGCATTAAATAACCAAGCTTATCAACCAATGGCGGAGAAAATTTCCCACCCCTTGCACGCTAAGCAAGGGCCTTAAATCATAAATCTTGGGCCGTGGATATGCCTCGGGCGTGGATTTATGGATAACCCTCCAGGGGCAGGGTTACCCACAAACTCCACACCCCGCTTGGACAACGCAAAAGCGGCGTTGCCCACATACCCACAGCCCTTGCTGCTGTATAATTTTTCTATTTTTAAAAGATCAAAAACTTAAAGACCTAAAAACTTAATGCAGTTTGTTAGAACCGTGAATCAGTATTTTTCCATCAAAAAGCCATACTCTTTGAGAATTCAAGCCGCCTTTTGGTCATCTCGGGAGATTCAAGGCCGATTGAGCAAGCATCTGTTCAAGTTCAACCACATAATCTACAAGCTCCCGGACCTCGCGGCACTTTTCAATATACAGACTCTGCAGATATTCACGCTCTTCTTGCCAGCGTTCGGACTGGCTTTTCAAAGTGATATCAAGTTTTCCGGCTTCATAATAACGGATATCACGCTCAATGTTCGCATAAAGGTCCTGTTCACTGAATACATAGGGAAACGGTTCCT
This sequence comes from Dethiobacter alkaliphilus, assembly GCA_016841605.1. Classification (GTDB taxonomy): domain Bacteria; phylum Bacillota; class Dethiobacteria; order DTU022; family UBA8154; genus DUNV01. Next base: position 44,940 of record JAENYV010000021.1, read on the forward strand.
GGGCATATTTAACAAGCAGATATTGTTTAAGCTCCATGTATTCTCCAGTTCTTTGAGAATTGTCTCATTGATGGTCATGTTCATTATCCTCCTTCTTTGGTGGTGCTATGGAGTGGTAAAGGTCATTAATGCTCGACTCCCTTAAACGGTTGTTTTCGCCGGGGAAAAGGAGCAGATGGCAGTGATGCATGAGCCTGCCTACCAAGGCGGCTGTCATCTGCTCGTCATAAAGCACGTTGACCCACCTGGAAAACTCCAGGTTTGTGTTCAGAATGACGGATTTCTGCTCATGTATCTCGGAGAGATAGTCAAAAAGCAGCTGGGAACCGGTACGATCATATGGAACGTATCCCCACTCGTCGAGGATAATGACTGATGCTTTATTCAGTTTTTTAAGGGACACTCCTAATGTTCCTGTTTTTTTAGCTTCCGAGAGCTGGTTAACCAGTGCTGCGGTACGGTAGAATCTGACGGGAATACTCTTTTGACATGCAGCCACACCAAGCGCAATGGAAAGCATGGTCTTGCCCGTGCCTGTCCTGCCGTACATGATAATATTTTTCTTTTTCCCTATGAAATCTAGGGATTTCAGCCTTTCCAGCGTCAGGCCGGAAGGTAGGGTGATTTCATCAAACCGGACTTCGTCAAAAGTTTTGATGCTGTAGAAGCCGGCACTGCTTAGCAATTTGGCTGTACGTCCTTGTTCCCGGCTTTTCAGTTCAGCGGCCAGAAGTTTGTATAGGTACTCCTGATGTGTTTGGCCATCCATTGTCTGTGACATATCAGCGAGATTCCGGCTTAGTTTGAGCTTTTTACAACAACTGGTAATTTCCTCCTCAAGCATTTGCGACCCCTCCCTTTCTCAGGAAGACGTCGTAAGCTATCAAGTTGGCCGGCATCTGCCCAACATCCGGTAATTCCGGACTTAAAGGCATTGGCGGCAGTTCCGGCACATCAGCATAAATGCGCCGGTAGAGGTTCTGCAGGCTGTCTGCATCGGATGCGCCATAACAAAGAGCTTGGTTCACGGTATTTAATGCACTGTCAAAGCCGGTCCTGTCTGTTAGCTCCGCCAGTACTTTGAGAACTTTCCCTGTTTACGTGTTGGAGCAGCCCTTCAGGAATTGTTGCATGGCAGACGGCATTATGTCATAGATCCCTGAATATTTCAATGCCCGTGGACGTATAGAAAGCTGTCTTAGATAGGGAAGCCAGTCCATGCTCTGCTGTTTGGTATCCCCATAAAGGCGACGGTGTCTTACGATTTCGCGGTAGTTTTCATCCAGCACAATCACCAGTGATGATGTGAACTTCAGGTTTACCACCGTATTCACATATTTGGGGGAAGCCGAATACTCATGCATGCCTTTGTTCAGATAAAACTTGCCCCAGTTGTTGGTGGTGGCACTACCCTTACCGCTTAATTCGAATGGGACTTCGGGGAGACTGTGGCAATGTTTAAGTTCTTCTGCAAAGAGCTCCTCAATGGTTTCATTGTGGCGGTAATGCTCCCTGTCAGCGTCTGCTTCACACATCTGAAGCAATTGCTTGTTGAAATCGGAAAGTCTAAGAAAACGGGGTATGGGAACAAGGAAGTTGCGTCTTTGGTAGCCCACCTTGTTTTCTACATTTCCCTTCTCATGCCCGCTTCCTGGATTTGTAAAGGCGGCTTGAAAACGGTAATGCTCACGGAAACGTTCAAACCGCTGTGTGGTTTCCCGACCGCCACCACGGATCACCTTGGTCACGATCGTTTTGGTGTTGTCAAACCATATTTCATGCGGTACCACACCGATGTGGCGGAATATGGCATCCATGCCCTCCAGTAGGCACTCCATGTTTTCGCCATAGAACAACTGCATGTAACCTTTATTGCTGTAGGGAAATGACATCTCAAGGTATTTACCGGTCAGCCGTGTCCCATTTTCATAGAAATCGGCTGTGCCGAAATCCACCTGTGCTTCACCGGGATGATGATCTAAGGGGAGGAACCCCACCCTGGCACCACTGAAAATCTCCTTGTGTTTTGCGGCATAGTAGGAGGCAACGGTCCTGTAGGAACAGTTGAACCCGGGTATTTCCTTCTTGAGACGGTTAAATACTCTCCTGGCCGTATGCCGTTGCTTACGGGGTGCTTGCTTGTCCTCCTCAAGCCACTTGTCAATAGTGGACTTGTATAAATTCAGTTTAGGGCAGAGACGCTGCTGTGATGCCGGTTTGGGTGCTGGTTCGTTGAAGTCTGTCATATCAACATATTTTTGTACTGTCTTCCAATCCAACTGCATTTCCTTTGCGATACGTGAAATGTTTTCACCTTTCACGAAAAAGCGGGATCTGATGTCACGTATCATCTCCATTGTAAGCATACTCCTTTCCTCCTTGTATTTTTTGGCAACAAATACAAGGATATATGGTATGGTTTATGCCTGCAATTGGATTTGCAATACTATGGAATTTCCAGTTGCAACATTATGGATTTTTAACTTGCAACTTTCGGTATTTTTATCTTACAACAAATACTTCTTGACGCGATTGTTCATCTTCGAAATCTCCGGATAGTTTAACTGGTTCTCCCATGCACAAAGGTATTTTAGCTCCAAACTGCGTATTGGGAGTAACGCTGATCCCAAAAGCTTTTTTGAAATTATCCGAAAGCCACTTCCGGTATTTGCTTGTAAATGCGGCATAATGAATTGGATGTTGCTTTGCTGCGTTGCGTGAGATGTTATTTGCAGGATTACAGATCGATAACCGTGCCGAAGTATCAAGATTGACAATAAACAGGTCTCTATAATCTCCAAACACAGGAGTTGTAGGAAATTGTTTATCCGTATCGTTCGACACAGTCACTCCGAAACCGGCTTGACCCCCTGTCATTGGAGAATATACGTTTAAACTCTCAATCTAACTTAAAAATACTCTAATTTCGAGCAGCCGCCCTTGACATGGGGCCCCTGGTGTCCATGTTTCATAGGGCCAGTCAGGGCCAGCTGCAGCTAACGCTTTGTGGCCCATTGCCGAAGGCAGGCTAACATGGACACCTTCCCCATGTCAAGGGTCTTCGATAAACGGCTGCTTAAGCAACGAACTTTTTGCCTGTTATCTGCTTATTAATAACAGCCTTGAAGTACTTAGCTGGGGCCATGTATCCGATACTGCCGTGCCGGCGGCGATTATTATAATAATCCATATATTCACTAATAACCCTGTATGCGTCAGTAAAACTGGAAAACTCATTTCTACTGTAACATTCGTCTTCCAGGATCGAATGGAAGGATTCAATATAGGCATTCATATTAGGTGTTTTTACCGGGATTCTTTCATGCGTTAGCTTCCATTTCCAACATGTTTCTTGAAATATCTTAGCTGTAAACTGGGAGCCATTATCTGTCCTTATGATCGGTAACTTCATACCTGGTTTCAATCCCCGCTTCTTAAGTGAATTAATAAGCACTGCACAGGCATCTTTAGCTTTTGCACTTAACCCAAGGTGATAGTCAATCACTGAGCGGTCATATACGTCGATAAGGGATAGCTGAAAAAAGAACCTGTCCATACCTGCTATATACCCGTACTTCAAATCCATCTGCCAGTGCTGATTTGGAGCAGTAACTTTCTCTCGTTTGGCTAGTTTTCTCGGCCGAAACGGATATATCTTTCGTTGAGGTCGCAAGACGTTAAGTTCTTTGCAGAGCCTGTAAGTTTTCTTGTGATTTATAATAAGCTGATAGTCTTCTTGTAAGGTTATGTTGATTTTCTTATAGCCATAGGGAAAACCATCCCCGGCAATTATAACTTTAATGAAATCTTTTATTGTTTCATCGGGGACTTTTTCCCCTTTTAAATTTACTGAGTAACCTGGAATCTTGCGCCCCGGTTGCTTTTTAGACAAACCTTGATTAAAGGCAGTTTCGTTAATTTTATGGTAGTAGGTGGATGAAGCAAGACCGACAGAGTTAAGGACTATAGAAGAATGATAGCCCTTTTCTATCCACCTTTTAGCTATAGCAACCCTGTCGGCTACCGAGGGTTTGGAATATCTCTTAATTCTCTTAAAATAGCCAGCTCCAGCTCTTTATCAGCAAGAAGGCGTTTTAACCTGTCATTTTCAGTGCTAATTTCTCTAAGTTGCCTTTGCATAGCTTTCTGGCGATCATCCTTAGCTCTGGGCAATGGTTTAACTGTACCATGTTTCCGATACTTATTTAACCAAGTATGAATAGTGTTAGAAGAAATCTCATGTCGGCGAGCTACTAAAGCCACATTACCTGTTTCTTGACACTCCTTAATAATCAATTCTTTGAATTCATCACTATACTGTTTGTTGTTTTTCATTAAAACCTACCCCCTATTAAAATGTTAACATATTAAACGTGTTTTCTCCAAATTCTTTAGGGGGCTAAATAGAAACCCATTATAGAATAAGATATATGACTGCCTCGGTTGTTCCCAACTGCAATATTTTCTAGAAGAGAGGATATCGAGGCAGGACTCTTGGTTATTGAAATATCTGATACAACGACGCTTGGTTTCTTTTCTCGACTTAAGACATATATGTCTTTTAGTGATTGGCTTTTCCCAGTATTGTTCGGGCCAACAAAGACAACAATATCATTTTGCTTTATATTAACTGATTGCCCATTATTGAACTGAATTTTTGAAATATAACCGCCGGGCTTTTCGACTTCAGTTTCCCGCACAAGTTCATCAGTCATGTTTTTCCCTTCATTTCAAACAAATTCTCCTGATATCATTCTGTTATGCATATATTTCTTGTTATTGCTATTAGCTTGTACTAAAGCTAAAGAGATACCTCTGGGGTATATGTCACTATATAAATTATGCAAATTTGTTATTGCAATTTCACTTAAAAAGTGGTTACGCTACATTTTTAGGGTACCGGTGCGCAGTTGTAAATTTTCATTTTGCGCTATGGATAAGTATACCACCCTAAGTAATCGTGCCGTTTTTTATATGATAGTTGATATTGTTTTTTTTGCAAAAATCAACTACTATATCAACCTGCTGATTATAGAACGCTCTATGGGTTGTGAATGACGTAACTTCTCTACTGTAGTTTGTTCGGCCAAAGATAATTTTGTTGGCGAACGAAACAGCATTTAATATTTCAACCAAATCCTGTTTTATGAGATTCGGCGTGGGATAAGGTTCAATGCTCACCCACGTTCGACATCCCTTGTTATGCAGAGTTTTTATTGCGGTAATTCTATCCGCATAGGGGGACGCCCCGGGTTCGATTCTTTGACGGTAACTCTCGTCAAGAGAAATAAGAGTTATCCCATATTCATTTGCTGGAGATTGTTCTGCCAACTCTATGGGTAACAGTCCTTTTGTGAGGACTGTACACCGAATGCCAGCCGCATTGAGTTTTTTTATTGCCGCCATACTCATCTCTCCAACTTCCTCATATCCAAACATAAACGGGTCGGTGGTAAAGCAAAGCTGGACGGATTCAATTTTTGATTTCAAGCGTGGAATTTCACGATCGAGTATTTCAAGCGTATTGCTCACCAAATTAGGTGTACACCACGTCTCGTAGTTGTCAGTCTTGCCAAACCTCTTAGCCATCAAAAACGCATAGCAGGGGTAAAGACATCCGTGAGAACACCCTAACACATGGTTCATTGTATAATCTCCGTATTCAACGCCCGTTTTGTATAACATGGTCTTTCGCGTTATGGTGTCCATTACAATCACTTCTTTCTTAGAATAAGGGTATTGCCTTTGCCCTCTTGCCAAAATTTCGTGGGTTTGCCCTTGTCAGTAAAAGCTGGATTTCTCGAAACAATAATCTCTCCATTCTTTTCAAAGGTCTTGAGTATAGAGCCGCCTCGTCCACTACTAAGACAAGATAAATCGCATAACACTCCGTGCTCGTTATAAAAGTCGGCTAAAAACTTGTTGAGGCGAGTAAATTCTGTTGTTGTTGAAAGCAATTCGCGAACTTTCTCCACAAGAATGCTATCGTCAATCATTTCATTTTCAGCCGTCTGTGTCATTAAGGAAAGTTGCCCACCGCTTTGAATTTCAATAACCAGACGGTCTGTTCGTTTGGCAATATTATCGGCCATAAGTATGCAGCCGTCAGGATGGTTGGTCGCATGAACCATTCGGTACTTCGGGTGTTGCCCCGCTTTTAAACGGATTGGCATATCCAGAACATAGTTGTATTTTTGCCGCAGGCGAAGTTTATATTGCTTGGCAAACTCCTTCTCAGCTTGGTAGCAGTCGATTATTCCTTTGCTGTAATCGGTGATAATCGACTGCCAATGGTCATCACCGGCTATGGCAGTGAGTTCGTCTATTGAGTCCATCACGGAACTGTCGTACTCTTCAATGTCACTGAAAATCTCATCTTCTCTTTCACGAAAAGCCACTTTCATGACCCTGCAAGCCTCACGGATAAAGCCGAAGGAGTTAAGATTTATCAATAATTCGGCGGTGCTGAATGCAATCGGCAGTGAATCAAATAAAGCAGCGTTTAGCACCTTCACTCCATAAGGGTCAACATAAAGAAATACGTTGAGATTGCGATACTTTTCAATTACCTTCTGCAGCAAGGGTATGATGTTATCCTCAAATTTGCCGTTTATAATCTCACAACGCCCCGCACGTTGACTTGCAAGGTTTGCCTCTAAGTTCTTTGCATGATTTAATTCAATAAATCGCATATAGACTTGTGGTGTAGAGCCACCATAAGGATGGGCGGTGCGATACTGCGCAATGCTCCTATCTAAACTGTCTAACGCAGTTAGCGGTGAGCCGTTCTTGCCGTCATCAAACTTACCTTTGCCCGCAAAGCAATCCACATAAAAGATGGGTTTATTCATGGACATCATCTTGTTGAAATACGGCACCAAATAGCAACCGAGCAACTCGTCTTTAACTTCAGACCATATTTTCTTCTGTTTGAAAAAATCACGGTTGTTTTTAGACATTATGTCCGCCCCTTGAAGCATTGTTGTTAAGTTCCCATCAACAGACTTGCCTTCATATGAAAGTTCTCAAACTCATTTCCAAGTAATTCTCTATTCTAAATGGCATTCACACTGTAAGCCGATACGCTTCTGGAGTTCGTATAATTGCTATAATTTCATCTTGACCGAACTGCCGATTATTTGCCATATCTGAATCATGACCAACATATGAATTAGAGGAAGTTAAGGCATCACTACCTTGAGTCACGTCCTTCAGAAAATACAAAATAACTCAAATAAACATTATTCTCATAATCTCAACTACAAATTGGAATTCGTCAGCGACCAATGAATTCAATTTACAGAACTAATATCTATTTCAACAGATGTAGATGCTGTCCCAACAATTGGTAATCCTTCTTTGACTTCAGAACCAACCGAAACCAATAATGAGAAGTCATCAGATATTGTAGTGTTTTCATCATGTATCAATTCCAAAAAAACTGTTCCTTCACCCCCACCGGTAGGCGTTTGGCTATGGTTGCGGCCAATTTCCACAGAGCTTTTCCATTCTGATTCTTTATCAGATGTATTCCAAATGGCCGCATTATTACTGGCTTCATTGCCACTGCCATCAGGAAAGCTGGATAAAGCACTTGAAACATTCCATCCCGCCGGAATAAGGAATGAGACACCGCCCCAATCGTTTTCTCCAATTATAATTGAGGCAACAATCGTAATTCTAACGTTATCATGGCTATTTTGAACATAAACATTGCCTTTCGCAACCGTGTTGGATTCAGGAAGTTCTGTACTAACCTCAAATTCCTTTACTTGAATTGTATTTTGATTTATCGTTGTAGAACTGTCTTTTCCCTTGTTACTTGTCATAGCTACCGCAGGCTGTCCGGAGACAGACGGCCTAAACTGTCCAAAAACT
>JAENYV010000022.1:0-36296 GCA_016841605.1 Dethiobacter alkaliphilus
AGGAGGTACTCTTTTTTTCAAACATCATTTTGTTTCATTACAGGAATGCTCCTATCTTTTTTCTTGAAAAATATCTTTTAATATCTCCGTTCTTCTTAGAATTACGAAGAATTTAAATCATCAGTTTCCACCAGCTTAGCTTTGCCCAACAGCTTGTCCCCTGCGAACAGGATTTAGCTTAAAATGGCCTGCTTTAGTCCATAATTCTAGTTCTGCATTTAAATCCAACATTCCCCCATTTTCTGAGAACCGCAACGAGCGACCGCAACGGCGATAATCATCGCGAAGGCTTTTTAAAATTCAACACGTTATTGCTCCTCTCTTTCATGCCATCGTAACCGTCTCAGTTATATCATAATTATTATAAATATTATTGTATTTACGTATTTTCTAATATATTCAGATCTAATATAATAATAATGAGCTTTTTTCTTTAAGTCAAATCGATAAATAAATAATATTTGGCAAAGGTGTTTTATTATGGAGCGAACTGCCCGGATACAGAACAAAAAATGGCTGATATTAACTTGCGTAGGTATCGGCGCATTTTTATCCTCGTTAAATTCCAGTCTCACAAATACGATCCTGCCCACAATTGAACATGAGCTGAATATTTCGCTCAGTCAGTCCGAATGGATAGTTCTGATTTACCTTCTGATATTAACCATTTCTCTGGTCCCGATTGGCAGAATATCCGACCTGTGGGGGCACCGTTCGATCTTTACCTTCGGTTTTATTATCTTCACTTGCTCAGCAATAGTTTGCGGATTATCCGGAAGCTTTTTAATTTTGTTTTTAGGAAGGGCATTTCTTGCTTTTGGCGGGGCGATGATTCTTTCCGTCGGACCGGCAATCATTACAACCACGTTCCCTCCGGAACAACGGGGAAAAGTTCTGGGTTTGCAGGCTCTGATGACTTATATCGGTCTTTCTTTGGGGCCTGTTGTGGGAGGAAGCTTAACGCAGCTTTGGGGATGGCAATCTACCTTTTTCGTTACGGTACCGTTTGGTATCGGCGGCTTGCTGCTGAGTTTATGGGTTGTTCCAATAATTATAATTAACGATAAAAAAACGATCGATATAAAGGGAATATTTTTCTTTGTTCTCTCCATGGCGTCGCTTACACTGCTGCTGAATTCAAATTCTCTTACCTATTATCGTCACATAGTGCTGCCGTTGCTTCTGATTGTTCTTGCATTTTCTCTTTGGCAATTCCTCCGTACTGAATGCAAAGCTTCATTTCCTATGATCGACCTACAATTATTCCGCATCCGAAACTTTAGTTTCGGATCCCTCGGTGCCACGCTGAATTATCTCTGTTTTTTCCTGACGCTGTTTGTTATTCCGTTTTATTTTGACCGGATTTTACATAGCTCTGCTTTGATAACGGGAATCTATTTAACGATTACACCGCTCATTATGACAGTCTGTTCCCCGATTGCAGGCACTCTGTCCGACCGTTTCGGTTCGCGTCTGTTTTCCATGTTAGGAATGGTTTTCAGTACAATAAGTCTTATCTTATTCGGGATTATGATCCATAGTTCATCTTTCCCTGCATATTGCCTGCTGATTTCCGGGCTGGTTTTCTCGGGTTTAGGTACCGGAACTTTTGCGGCGCCGAACAACTCGGCTATCTTAGGTGCCGCTCCGCACTCGCAACAGGGTGTTGCCTCCGGTATTCTGGCAACATTCCGTTATTTCGGCATGATAGCAGGGACCACAATCGGCGGCTCTTTGCTCAGCCTGATCATCAACCATTTTACCCGTCAGGGTTTTGACGCAAAAACAGCATTTTTAGATGCGTTTGCAATGATCATGTGGTTCGGGGCGGCCTTTGGTACTGTGGGATTTGCTTGTGCTTTTTCCATGTCGAAAAAAAAGCGGCTTATTGAGCATCCGGCGCCGGATTATTCGGATATAATTTGAAATCTCCTTTTACTGTTTTATATCGGCAAGGCTATTTGCTCCTAACAGTACGTCCTCCTGTATAATATGCTGCATTTTTTCAGGCTCCTCAAACATTGGGCTATGAGCTGAACACTCAAAGGTATAAAATCCTTTCACAGGAGCATGTAGCTTTCCAAAATAATCCCTTGTCAAAGAGTAGGTAACCGTATAGTCGAATATGCCATGAAAGAAATAAACAGGAATATCAAGTTTTTGAACCTTAGCAGTTAAGTCGGTTGCAATCATCTCATTCCACAAGTTGTCGGAGTAGACAGACCATTTACCACGCCATAAACCTATCTTTTCATTCAATGTATACTCGCGATTTTGCCAAGTTGGCCAAAAGATACCGGTAATAACAGACTTCATATTATGCATCGTACCAATGCCGAGACTGTGCATTGCAACGTCACGCAATGAACGGTATTTATTCGGCACGGTTTCCATCTCAGTGATAGGAAACTTCTCGAGTTTTTGCAACATTTTTTTATCCCCGATTTTTGCATACTGTTCAATCATGTAGCTGTATGCCAACTTTTCTGATTCGAGCTGTCGTGCCATCTGAGACACACCGATGTATGCTTTGTAGAGTTCAGGCGCCCGTGCCGCTGCCTGGATGCCGTAAAATGATCCCCCTGAATGTCCCATAAGATAAATTTTTTCCTGTCCAAAACGCTTGCGAAGATAATTTGTTACCTGCAGTGTATCGGATATTATTTGCTCCGCTGTTACGCTTTCGGACGGAGCATCAGGATTAAAGGAAAGTCCTGCACCGCGCTGATCCCAGTAACAGACAATAAAATAGTCTTCAAGCCCTGTTGGATATAGCTGGGCAAATGTGTACTCGGGCATACTCGGCCCCCCGTGCAAGAAAAGAAGAACCGGCTTTGTTCTGTCCTTACTTTTAATAAACATACCCTGATCAACTCCATTGATATTTACACGGATTTTTTCTGAAATGCTTCCGACTAATGGTCTTCCGTTTTCATCTAAGAAAGGTTTTTGTTTTCCAGGACTCCAGGCCAACAAAATACATATAAGCATAAAGACACAAAGTAGTAAAACAACTGGTATGATCATCGTTAGACGTGCCACCACCCTCCACACATTTGATTTAATTGAAAATAGATTAATTTTAATGTCTCTCATCTTAACTCCTCAATAGATATTTAGTCATTAATAGTGCCTTTTCCGTCAAAATAAACCAGGTCGCCATCATCATAATGCCAAATTGCCTGAAAAGCAGTCGGCTTTTTAATACTGTCTGTTTCCTCATATTCCCCGAAAACTGCCGACCATTTTACATTTTCACTTCTACCGTCCGCTGAAACGGCCGCTCTGTCATAGGTTGTAAAGGATAACATTTCACCTTGCTCATTAAATGTAAAGATACCGCTCGCGGAAATATCGTAATAGGATATAGTAGCTTTAGCATGTACATTATCGATTTCTTGCCAAATAACATAATCCTGTAAGGCTACATTGGGAATAAGAAGGCATTCTGATAAACAAGTCACTAGGCTTGCTTTATCCATAACTTCACCGCTCTGATTAAACAAGGTGAAAAGCTTTGCTATTACGCCTTTCATTGAGGCATTACCCTCAATATATGTATCTAGTCCTTCAAAGGGTATCCCATACATTGAGCTGTCAATATACGCAATTCTGATTGGTTTCTCCACATAATTGTATTGTGTATAATCAATCTTCATTGTGGATTTATCCTTTCCGAATAAAAAATCAACATCTCGGTACTCAACTTTAATAGAGGACATCTTAGAAGAGCCGATGTAGCCGCAATATCGGAAATATTTCTGAACAGGTAATGGCAAATCGGCAATATCTTCTTCGCTAAATTCCCCGCTCTCGCCAGCCGTTTTGGTTAATAAGCCGCCTGTTATTCCCGTAAATTCCGCTTTTACTTTCGAATACGGCACATTGAAAAATACTGTAACAAATCCTAAGATACTAAACAGAACCCCGATAAATACATATATTTTCTTTTTACTTCTTTTTTTCATATCGATCCCCCATTCCATATTTCCAGATCCAATACCTTGATTTTTTTAGCTCTCCCTATTACCAGTGCAAGTATTACAACACATAAGCCGGAAAGAATGAAAATAAAACCGATGCCCCTTCCCTGACCTGTTCCAATCAGCAAGCCAATACTATGGCTTAATGCTCCATTCGGATTAAAAAGAGGGTTAAATAAATGATCGGCTAAGAAACCGGCTGATCCAAAAGCCATGATGTAACCCACTTGAGATATAATGGCAACCATGGACCACAATCGTCCCTGCCGTTCATTATCGGCATTCCTGCGAATAAGGACCTCCAGGCTTGTGTTCACAAAAGGAAGTGTGCTAAAGAAAAGGAACCCAAAAACAATGATAAATATGATGTTGGAGAATACACCCATCAGAGCATAGAATAGCCCGGAAAGCGCCAGAAATATGGAGAGTATGGATACCATACTTTTTTTTAGACCCAATACCCCGATAAAAAGACTGCTTACCAGCATTCCGGATGCCGCAATGGAAAGAGCGATACCCAGCATTTTAGAGTTGGTCAGTGTCAGTATCATAGGCCCAAACAGTGCCTGAAGCAACCCTATACAAAAGCAAACTAACGAAGTTAATAGAACTAAATAAAATATGCCTTTTTGAGAGATGATGTAGCGAAAAGACTCGGCCATATCCTGGAAGAAGTCTTCTTTCTCCTGCTTCCGGTAAGCGGTATCCGGCTTCTTAATCATCAACACTGCAGTAATAGCCATCAGGAACGTAATGATATCAATGACTAAAACCATTCCCATATGAAAAACACTGATAAGCAACCCCGCTATAATTGGTGATATCAGGTATTGGGCCGACCCTGCCAATTGAATAAGCCCGCTTGCCTGTGAATATAACTCTTCTGGAACAAGATCAGAAACGGCAGCCTTATATGCGGGACTTTGAATGGCTGTGAATACTGAACTTATAGCTACCCCACCATATATATATTCCAATTGAAAACTTCCCCGTAACATGATAAGCAGGATGAACAAGACACCGGCTATTGCCCCGGCATCACCGATAATCATCATTTTCTTCCGATCGAATCTGTCTGCCAGCACCCCGCCAAAAGGGAGCAAAACAAAAGAGGGAAGAAAGGCGAAAAGAATGACGAGAGAATAGCTTATCGCAGAATGGGTGTTTTGAAAAGTGTAAACGCCTAAGGAGAAAGCTGTCAGACCGCTTCCTATCGCTGAAATTAACTGCCCCGACCAGATAATCAGAAATTCACCAAGCTTTTTATCTTGCATTATCTTTCACCTTCGCATTCCTAAATCATTTTAATATTAAACCGGTCTTCCCTGATACAGTTTCTCCTCTTTGCAAAAAGCATTCTTTGTCCATTGCCACTATAACAGCGGCGACAACTGTCAGGACAAAAGTTTCAATACACTTAGTCATTTGGGATACAGCAAACACCTCCTGTGACATATTAATAATAAAATGGAAGAGGATTGCCGAGATAATGCTCTTTTTGTTTTTTATACAGGCCCAACTGATAATCACACCCAGAGGAACAATGCTTACAAAAAAATTGACGGCAAACCAAATGTTTTCATGATAAATTTCATATTGATAAGAGTTCTGAACAAAAATGAGAGGAAGATGCCAGAGTGACCAGAGTGTGCCGAATATGATAGATGCTTTAAACAACGAATAGCGGCTCTGCAAACTATCAAAGGCATATCCCCTCCAACCGAGCTCTTCAAAGCATGCTGTCAGTATAAGCAGGAGCAATACCGGGATAAAACCCGATGAAAATGAGAACCCTTCTGCCAGTTGAAACTGTGAAATCGATCCGCCCAAAGGTAAAGAAATAACAATTGACGCAAGGATAGACAGCGGCATGACGAAAAGGATAAACAGTATTATCTTGGGCTGAATAAGCCTCGGGTTGAGAAGTCGGTTGAGAAAATCCTTTTTCATATCAATGTTCTTCGATGTCATAACCATTAGAGAGGAAAAAAGAAAGGGGGCCATGAGTCCAAGCAGCATAAATAGCATGTAATTCCCGCTGTTATTATCCTGATAACTAAGATATGCGCCAATAAACCAAAGAATATAGGTCACCAAAAAAGTTGTTGTAAAATACAGCTTGGGTTTGTATTCATAGGTTGTAATCATTTTTTTCTCTCCTTAACTATAAAGTTTTATAAAAATGAGAAGGATCCGGGAGCAGCTCCTAAAGACCTTTCAATAATGGTCTGCATAGATTGCATCCGTTTTGCCTGCTCTTCTTTGTTCCATTTAAAGAGGCCGGATTCCAGAAGAAATTGAGAACCAGCTAAAAGGAATTGTAAAGTTTCCAGAGGATATTCAACATTAAACACAGATTCCTTTTTACCTTGCTCGATAACTTCAGCAAATACAGGTGCAATCTTTAACACGATTTCAATGTTAATCCGCTCGTGGAGCTCTCTGTTTTCAGGCCGATGAAGATTTTCCATCAAATTGTTTTCTTTTTCCGAAAACTGATTATCTCCCCTAAGCATCAGCCGCATTTTATCTATTGCCCTGATCTTTGAGTCATCGGCAATTTTTTTGTACTCTTCGTAACGCTGATCAACTATTTCGTGAACAAGTGCATCTAAGATATTTTCCTTGGATTTAAAATAATAATAAAATGTCCCTTTCGCTACTCCTACCCGCTGAATGATCGCTTCCACAGTCGTATTGACATACCCATGATTTTTAAAAAGTTCTTCTGCAGCCGTTAATATCTCTTTTCGCCGTACTTCCGGATCTTTGACAGTTCTTTTCATGGCACCCTCCTATTGACTGACGGTCAGTTTATGTGTATATATTACCACATGACTGACCATCAGTCAATAGGAGGGTGCTATTATTTTAAAAATTTTTCATTAAACTTTATAAAAAAGTCCCCATATTCTATGGAGTACTCACTTAAATTGATGTGGATTATTCAAAAAGAGGATAAACGGAGACATTGAAGAGGATGATATGGGTCTTATTGACTCATCAAAAAAGCAATTTCCTACACCAAATTGATCATTTTATTCATAATTGCCTGATCTTTTTAAATATGAAAGTGGTATACTGTTACTTAGATAGGAATATGAACAGAAAGGATAACAATTTATGTCTGATAATACAAATAAAACCATTACCTTAATAGTAGCAACGATGGGTACTTTTTTGACGCCCTTTATGGCTTCGTCAGTAAATATTGCCCTGCCCTCCATTGGTGAAGAGTTCTCCGTAGAAGCGGTCTTGTTGGGTTGGGTAACTACCATCTATCTATTAAGTTCCGCGATGTTCCTTGTTCCTTTAGGGAAAATTGCCGATATTTATGGAAGAAAGAAAATTTTTAGCTATGGAATCATAATTTTTACTATTTCATCAGCCCTTTGCACATTCTCCACATCCATCCTCTATCTCCTTGCCTACCGGGCCTTGCAGGGTATCGGAGTCGCAATGATTTTTGGAACCTGCATAGCCATACTGACATCGGTATTCCCTCCGGAAGAAAGAGGTAAAGTCTTGGGGATCACTGTTGGCGCTACATACCTGGGTCAATCTCTCGGCCCGATAGTTGGAGGGATATTAACTCAGTACCTCGGGTGGAGAAGCATTTTCCTGGCTATTATACCCATCGGCTTGCTGATAATATTTCTTGTTTTCTGGAAATTAGAGGGAGAGTGGGCTGAGGCAAAGGGAGAAAAGCACGACCTGCCCGGTTCACTAATTTTCAGTGTGGCAATTGTATTACTGATTTACGGCCTTTCTCTCATCCCGGCGATAAAGGGTTTATGGTTGTTAATAACGGGAATTGCCGGCATCATATTATTCATCTGGTGGGAAAAACGGATTAAAAATCCTGTTTTAAATATTAATCTTTTTACCAAAAACAGAATTTTTGCTTTTTCTAATCTGGCAGCGTTAATCAACTATAGCGCAACCTTTGCCGTAGGGTTCCTCCTCAGTCTTTACCTGCAATATATTAAAGGACTCGATCCGAAAAGGGCAGGTTTGATTCTGATAGCGCAACCCATTGTCATGGCTTTTTTTTCACCTATCGCAGGCAGGCTTTCAGACAAAATCGATCCTAAAATCCTCGCTTCAGTCGGGATGGGCATTATATCTGTCGGACTTGTGCCGCTCGTTTTCCTGAACACACAAACACATCTTATTTCTATTTTCTTTTGTTTAATGATTCTTGGTTTAGGCTTTGCATTTTTTACATCTCCCAATACAAATGCCATAATGGGTTCCGTTCAAAAAGATTTCTATGGCATTGCGTCAGCGACACTGGCAACCATGCGGCTTATTGGTCAGCTGCTCAGCATGGGGATCGTTATGTTAATACTTTCTATTAACTTAGGAAAAGCACAAATTACACCTGAAAATCATCATCTCTTTCTGCTCAGTCTGAAAATCCTCTTCATCATTTTTCTTTTTCTCTGTTTCCTCGGCATTTTTGCCTCGCTGGCAAGGGGCAAAACGGACAACAGGGAGACGGAGGGAGGCCAGGAAGCGGAAGATCCCTTGTCCCTCTGTTAAGAGGAATCGGGCTATTCCACTTTTATAACATTTTTTCTTCTATAAACAAAATATATTGCTATTACAAAAAGAATAAGAGCCATTCCCAATAAAGGATTCATAATCATATAGACTGTGGCAATAACAGGAATTAATGCCATTCTTACGACGCCTTTTAATGTTTCACTTCCGGCGATAAACTGTGCCATTGGCGGTGAATTCTTGTAATAAATGTTTACAAAAACTTTACCTAATCCATTTGTAAGAAGATAATTGTCTCTAAACTGTCTTAATAAAACTACTGCCGGAGTAAATTTAGTGCCGAAGGCTGCAGTGGCAATAAAGCATTCATCAGGCTCGCCTGAATTAATCGTCCACTTCGCATACAGAGTAATATCGCCGATTATTGCGGTGTCAAAATTAAAGGCAGTGACAAGACCTGCATCCGCATACCAGCCGGCAAAGGTATAACCATCCTTAACGGGGATCGGTGGTTCAGTTGCCTTAGTGTTGTAATTCACCACTTGGCTATCAACCGGGCTGCCTCCGTCTACGGCAAAGCTTACGGTATACTGGTTGTCCGCGGAAAGACTGCCGTATACTTTCAGTTCTCCAACATATGCTCTCTGCTGGGTTTGGCTAAGGTTCTCATCATCTATTACCAGTCTTACATAATGCACCTTTTCGGCGGCAAAAGAATGGGACACTTTCCCTGTCTTTTCCATTGGCAACATACTGGCTACCGTGTTCCATGCCTCACCGTCAGTTGAAACATCTATTCTATGACCATAACCATTCTCATTATAAAGGTGAATCAGATCAACACCCGTAAGATCATAAAAGCCATCCAGATCTATCTCCACCCATACCTCAGCTGTATAGTAACCACTTACCCAGGGATTGTTAACATCACCATCTACCAGGTTGCTCGGGAAATTACCAAAATTAGTCTCATTAGTTGTAACTGCTTTACCGACAGCAATACTGGGTGCATCTGCGGTAGTTACGGTCAAGAGATTAGACAATTCCGAATAATTTTGGGCATTATCAATTACCCTCAGGGCAAAATAATAAGTTGTGCTGCGATTAAGCCCTTCTATCATCACGGTCTGTGTACTTCCTGCCGGCAAGGGATGCGGTAATTCCACGGTTTTGGTATGAGTCTCCCATTCATTTACGGTAAAAGGCTGAGTAGAATAGGCCAGCTCATAAGCTGAAGCGATTCCCTCACTCCCATCATCACCAGTAGCTGTCCATCTTAATTCCGCAAATATGTCCGTAACGTTTGTCGCAGTCAAGTCAGTCACCTTTCCGGGTATTATTCTATCAATTTCTCCAGTCATAACACCTGTAATATTGGAAAGCAAAGACCAATTATCAGCTTCATCACCGGTTTTCATGGCAAAATAATATTGGGTATGGGAAAGAAGGGTTTTTACCGTATACTTTTGTGTTGCACCCGGAAAGGCAGGAAGAGGCCCTCCCTCTACCTTCTCAGCATCATCCCAACTGCCGTCATCAATGGGAGAAAGCGAATACCTTATATCATAAGCAGTTGCCTGTCCCGTCATGCCATTATCTCCCGGCACTGTCCAACTGAGAGTAACCCCTTTGATATCATTGCCATCCACCGATAGATCAGTAATGGCAGCAGGAGCTGTTGTGTCGGCATCTTCCAATATGAAGTACAGCACATTGGAGATAGCAGATTCGTTACCCGCATCATCATAGGCATTCATGGCCAGATAATAGGGCTGGTATTTCTCCAGTCCCGTGACAGTATACTGTTGCTTGTTTTTAGGTTCCCGGCGCGTTTTCCTGGCAGGCAGCGGTATTTCTGTGAGCGACTGCGCCGCCTCAAAAACTGTTGGTGTCATCGGTTCTGCTGAGATTTTCATATTATAACCCAGCGCCGTACCTGTGTCTGTGTCATCACCCGGTATGCTCCATTCAAGCGTAACGGTAGTATCTGTTTTTTCAACTACGGCAAGATCCGTAATCACAGAGGGTGATACAATGTCCCCCGTCCCCATATTCAATTGCTTAACGTTGGAAATAGGGCCGATATTATCATTACTGTCAACGCTTTTGACCGCAAAGTAAAGGGTAGTGTTATCCGCCAGCCCCTCTATTATCAATTCCTTGCTCCCCGCACCGGTCAGGTCATTGGCGACCGATTCCCCAGCCCACCAATTGCAATAACCATCGGCCGCCGTATGCTCGGCAACGATAGGCCTGTCTGACCATCTTACCCAATACCAGGCTGCCTCTTCATCTCCGCTCCAGGATAATTTCACCCGGCCCTCGCCCAGGCTCTGGGCATGCAAATCATTTACTGCTGCCGGCAATGTTTTATCCTGTTTTTCCATGCCGGTAACATAACAACTCCATCTCCCGCCATAATCACCCCGCCAATTCTTCATATCGAGCGGTAAAGCAAAGTTCTCTTCTTCAACTTCAAGTTTGCCGTCCATATAATCCAGCATGTGCTCCAGCACTTTCTGGTCTCCGCTGTGCCAGTAATACCAGCTGACCGGATCAACCAGCAAAAATCCTGTGGGGTCGGAATCCACTATCCCCCCATATCGATCGGTCATGGTATCGGTATCAAGAAAATACTCGTAAGTACCGTAGTAGTAATTCCATTCAATAAAGCCCTGTAAAACACTAAAACCATCCAGATAGGCCTGTTGGTCATAATCCTTGACCAGGTCTAAATAACCAATTACCCCCCGGGCGAGATAAGCGGTCTGGAACGGGGAATCCAAGAAAAAGCTGGTCCCCTGATTTCCGTATTTGGTCTGGTTTTTTTTAAGGTCGTTAACAAATATTTTTGCTGCTTCCAAGTAACTGGGATCACCGACCACCCGATAGGCCTGCAAAAGGGTATTCAGGACATGTCCCTCTGCCCGGGTGGCATGGGTTGTTCCTTCATCGGAAATATCGTATGGACAATTATTACTCCCCATCACATGGGCTTTCATAAATTCTCCTATGAATTTATACCAATCATAGATACGTCTATCTCCGGAAAGATTATAAAACTCCTCTGTCTCGTACATCCATAGGTGTTCGAAATCCCGGGCGGTGTACCCGGACCAGTTAGTACCCTCCAGGTACGGAGCAAATTCTTTGGGATAACCAAAGTTATGCTTCCAATATCTCCAACTCATAGCCCCATACCAATCATTATCTAAAGGCGTATTGCCTGCTATTTTATCCTGTTCGTAGTTATAGCCTGCCAGATGCTGTGGCCGGGCATTCAAATCTCCAAATACCCTGGCCTCACTCTGATAATAGTCAGCCGGGTTTTCCGAAGCGATAAACCAGGCACTGCTATGGGGCCAGCCACCAGTAGTATTACTCGCTCTTCTGCCTACATCAGCCATATAATTGTCATAACCGAAATGATAAAAATGACTGTTAATATTTGCTGCTTCAGAATAGTATTCAATATCGGAAGCTGAAGAAGTCACCTTCTCCGCAAGGGGAATCATCCCGCTCATATCAAGCGTAACCGCAGTTTGCTTATACCATTCCATCGGCACCACTGCCAGCGGTTTCTTTTGAAAAAGTTTATTCAGCCGTTCTAAATCCTCAGATGGACTGTCACCGTGAGCATAAAGCCAATAGGTCTTGGTGACATGCTGCATGTCATCAAGCCAGTAAAGTTCAGTATTTGTTTCTATATATCGCCCGTTCGAGGAATCAAAATACATATCCTTGCCCCACCGGGGAAACATATGCATAACCAGCCTATGCTCCGAATCTGCTTGCAGGGCATTAGGCCAGGTTTGCCAAAAATCCTTGACAGATACCATCAAACCCCCTGCATTATCCGACATATCGAGCCATCCTGAACCTCTTGTCCCTTCTTTCTCATAGGTGCCGTCTTCCTCCTCCAAGTGGTAAAGGTTATGACTCTTTTGGCTTATGTAAACTCCGGTTCCGACCTCGCCATCATATATGTCATATACATCATCTGCTTTGTCAAACAAATTGCCCTCTCTATCCTCACATGTACCTATCCGCACTCTGTCCATGCTTTCAGGTAATTTCAAACCCATGGTAAATTCCTTTAAATATAGGGGCCACGACTGGAGGACCGTTTTATCAGAATTTTCAAGGGTAAAATCTATTCTTAAAAGGCTTTTTCCTTCATAAGCATAAAGCCTGACACAATAACCGTGTTCATGTGTATAATCACCTTCCTCAAGCGGTTCACCGACATTATCCAATCCAGGCACAAGATCCTCATATCTTCCGGCCGGTCGGAAACGGGCGGGTAGTTCAACCCTGATGACTGTTCTGACCGGGCCCCGCTCTTCTATCGTTACTTCCGGTGGTGACATCTGGGCTTCTATCTGCAGATCGGAGAACCTGTCCTTCAACACCCCTCCATTGAGGGGATCATCTAAAACGATTTCCTTACCCTCATAGCGCAATGACTCTATCAAAGAGAATGATTTTTTATTAACCACAAACTCTATTGCTCCCGTATTAACTTCAATGCGCTCACTATCTTCAGATACGCTCATGACTCCTGGAAGATTACCTGTCCCGTCATCTTTTAAAAAAAACTGCTCTTCGTCATTGGCCTGTGCATAGGTAAAAAAATTTACCGTCATATGTCTAATACTATTATCTTTTGAATAATGCCTGTTTAAAACATCAAATTGTGCTCTGACATTATTGCCGTTGGAATCAGTAAGGCGAAAACTATCAAGATTTTGATAGTTTCCATATGGCAGCGGGACGACTGCTGTAACAGGAAAACCTCTGGCATCAACTCCAGCATTTTCTTTTACCGTTATTGGTACATTTAGTCCTCCGACTTGATTAGCATATGCCTTTTCGTAAGTGAACCCGGCAGTTAAGAAAAGCATCATAGAAATTACACACAACAACTTTTTAAACATAAACAAGAACTCTTTCATATTCCAGGGCTGTTTTTGAAATGCAGTCTTATAACTCAACACATCCGCTCCTTACTGCAGGGAGTTAATTTTCCGTTCTCAGATCGGGATCGCTCAGATTGGGATCGTAATTATACGAATATATTTAACAATCCAATTATAAAGCCGATCAATGCTCCTAAATTAACAATTGCATTCAATTCTTTTTTCATTACGGATAGTACAAGTTTTTCCATTTCCAAGACATTCATATCGTTAACTTTTTGCTCTACAACGCCTGCAATATCAAACTGCTTAATAATTCCTCCTATTTTTTTCTGTATGATTTCGGTATAAATTTTTTCTATCAGTCCTATGATGTATTCTTCCTCTATACTTATTTTACTTACTAAATTTCCTATTGGCTGGTTTTCAAGCGTTACAATTTCTTCCTTTACAATTGACCTTATAGTATCTGTGCTATTCTTGTTTACATAAGCTTCTACCTTTTCCCCAATTGGCACAACTAATGCGGCAATCAGTTTATCATTTGCCACCATCGCCAGCAAAGTTCCCTGTGTTTTTTCCCTAATTACACGACTGCTTTCCTTAGCAATGATTGTACCCATATCTAGCTTAGAAAAGCCCAACATGATTTTTTCGCAAATCATCTTCTCCAATTGTTCTTTCATACATTGGTAATTGTCCTGTTGAAAAAAGCCGGATAACAAATTTTTAATTGTATGATTATCATCCCGGGTATAAAGTAAATTACATATTTCCTTAACGATTTTTTTCTTAATATTTTCCGTTAGAAACATACTTTCCACATCTTCACTTGTTAGAAGATTATTTCCGACAGCATTACCTAATGCTTTTGCAAGTTGCTCTTTTCTCTTTGGAACAATACCGGGAGTAAACGGCAGCGTCCATTTCCCTATTTTTCTGGGGTGTAATGGACGAAACAACATTTTTACTGCCAGATAGTTCGTTAAATAACCAATAATTGAACCAATGACCGGCCCCGCTGCAATAGTTAATATATTCATTGTTAATCTCCTTGGCGGGAAATCTTGTCTCATATTCACAACACACTAACATGCTCTTAGCACAGAAACACTTCATCCCCATTGCTTATTGCTTTTTCACACTAAATTCCTTGTGTGCGCCCTTTTATTATGTCTTCAGCATCAATATCCGGATTGCGGTATCTTCTGCGTCCTATTGTTTTTTTGCCATACTCTATCGCTTCACATGGGCACCACTGAATACAGGCGAGGCATCGCTCACAATGATGCTGCCAGACAGGACGCCGTTTTTCCATTTTTATATTGCTTACAGGGCATACTTTGGCGCACAGACCGCAGCCGGTACACTCTCCGGCAACCTCAAATTTTTCGTCCCATTCGGAGATGCCTTTGTATAAACCGCGATTGGCCATCTTACTAAGAAGCGTGGCATTTCTTTTAACTGGCTGCAGCTTGCCGTTGGCAATCGCCCCGGCAGCCTCATTCGCCTTGTCCATTGAGTTCTTTATCAGCTTTTGTACGACGTGGGAAGCGGAGGCCTGATACCTCACAATAGAATTCCCCGGCATCCTTACCCCGGCTGCATAGGACAGATAAACACCCTTTTCTTTCAGAATATCGTCCAGCATCCCTAAAGTATCTCCTCCGTATCCACCAAAGTTTATAAATGCAAAACAATAAGTTCCTTTTCGGATATTAAGTTTTTGGGCAAAGCGTTTGACAAGCCTCGGCAACCCGATATAAAAAACGGGAAAGACGAAACCGATCGGATTATCGGGACCACCGACAGGCTCATGCGGCGTCTCTGCAGCCATCGATTGAATTTTGCAGTTTTCAAGTCCTTTGGCGATTTGCCGGGCTATTGTCAGCGAATTGCCCGTAGCGGAAAAATAATAAATTGTCGAACCCATAATACATACGCCTCCTTATGGCTTTAAAAGCGGCGGAATAGATACTAACTGCCTCGGATACTTTATCGTTAAGCAGGAGTTCAGATGACCTGGTTTCTTAGGAAAGATAGCGTTTCCTGATATTTTCCTTCTTGCTCTAATTTTTCCAGTGCAGCTGCCACCTTGGCGTGCTGTGTGGCATCAAGCATATCATCCAAGACGCGATAAACTCCCCACCGCTTCCCCAGGGCAAAATTTTGTTTTTCCTTGGGTGGAAGGGCGAGAAAACGATCAATCACCGCCAGTATGACTTCCTTATCCTCCGGCAGTTTGCCGTTGACTTCTTCCAACAAATTCATAGCATGATCGCTGACTATGCTGCTTTGGATCTGCTCAAGATGTTCTATGAGCAGCCTTTCACCGCGAACTATTTCTTCCTCGCTTTCTATTTCAAATTCACCATTGCGCACTTTTTCGCTCAGTGGCGTTCCTTCTACCACTGTCAGACTGCGTAGACGGATAAAGTCCGGGTTAATTTGGTTTAAAACTCCTGCCGTCTCCAGTGCATGTTCCCGAGAGTATTGTTTTCCCCCCATACCTAAGATGACATATTCCGAAAGGGATATCCCCGATTTTTTAGCCCTCTGCCCGGCTTCAATGTGTTGCTGTGCAGTGGTTCCCTTGTTAATCAGCTTGAGCACCTCGTCAGAGCCGGATTCCAAACCTACATGGATACGAGATAACCCGGCTTCTTTTAGAGCGTAAAGTTCTTCTACGCTTTTGCGAGCCAGCGTACTTGAACGGGCATAACTGGTAATACGTTCGACGGTGGGGAGGCGTTCTTTAAGGTATTGAAGTATATCCACCAAATCGACAGTTTTCATGATCAATGAATTGGCATCTTGCAAGAAAACAGTCTTCCCGCCATTGTAAAGCCAGTAAGCAACATGGAATAATTGATAATCCTCGGAATTGTGTATCTGTACCAGTAGCTCCATGTTCAACAAACCACCAAATCCGCGTTTCATGGAAATTTCCTTTACCAGACGGCACATTTCAGCAATTGTATCTATATCATCCTTGATTTCCTGCACACTGCGCCGGGAAAACTTTTTGTTCCTGTATGAGTTGCAGAAGGCGCACTTGTTCCACGGACAGTTACGGGTCAGCCTGAATAAAAGACTGAATGCTTCACTCGGAGGCCTGATCGGGCCTTGTTCAAAAGCTAAAACCATTTGTGAATTCCTACCTTTATTTTTGTATTTTCCATCTATTATAACATTTTTTAATGAAATATTTTATACAACCTTGCGGTGGGCACCCTTGCCATTATAGCCTGACTTTTACAGTTTAAAAAGGCGAGAAGCCCGTAGTCGTTGAAGCTATGGGCTTTTTCGCGTTTGGATCGTATATGAATTTTGTTATGCTATTATCCGACAACAGGGCCGACCGTTTAAGTCCTCTATTAGCTCAAAGAGAAGCTGGTAGTAGCTTCCCTTACTGTTTGTATAGCTTTATACTTTTCCTGGAATTACAATTCAATTGAAGCTTCATGAATCACGTAAACGCTTGGCTGTATCGCTGGCACTGTATAAAACGTTTGTAATAATTACCCGTTCTCCTCTGATATGGAAAAATAAAGAAAAGTTATCAACAAGCATCTGCCTGAGTTCCAGCGTACTTTCTTCTTCTGTCTCCATTAACTTCACACGTTCCGAGAACGTATCAAGAGTTTCAATTGCATCAGCTATTCTATTATACTGTCCCATGGCCGCTTCCGGTGCCTGTAGCTGCTCTGCGATATAATTATAAATCTCTTCCATATTGGAAAGTGCACTGTCTGTTATCTGAATCTTATAATGCTTCATGCGTGTGTCTTTCGAAATTCCTGAAAAGCAGCAGATGCATCCTTCACATTACCTTTTTCGATATCATTGTATCCTTCCTTTAATTTCGCATGAATTTCGTCCGTTGTCATCAAATCAGCATTTACGGAAACCGGTGCTTTCGGCAGCGTTACAGCAAAAGGTATTCCGCCGGTCATGGAAATTTGCTTCAGATAAATATCTATCGCTGTGGACATAGGTATGCCGAGTTGTGAAAGGACTTCCTCAGCTCTTCTTTTCACGTCAGGATTAACTCTTAAATTTAAAGTCGTAGTTTTTTCCATGTTAATCATCTCCTGATAATATTGTAACGCTTTTGTCGTTACCTTTCAATAGAGATTTTGACTATTGTAAACTTTATTTGTATCATTTTAAGCCTTACTTCGATTGGTCTTTGTTAATTTTTCTATATGATAAATCCCTGTCTGGCTTCTCTCCCCGGCTGCTCTTGGAATTGTTGTGATCACCTATTATTTAATATAACACTCTTTGCTATTTTGGTAAACCACCAGAACCGTCCCCCTGGATCACCACTGGATCACCTATATAGTCCATCCCAGACTTTCTTGTTGAAGACGCCACATTTTTGCATACGGCCCATTTTGGGAAAGGAGCTCGTCATGGGTCCCCTCTTCGGCAAGGGCTCCCTCTTCAAGTACAACAATTTTATCGGCCTTTGCCACGGTACGCATACGGTGGGCAATGATCAACACGGTTTTGTTACGAACCAGTTCGGAGATAGCCGTCTGGATTTTTGTTTCGTTTTCCACATCCAATGCAGCGGTAGCTTCATCTAGCAGGACGATGGGTGCATCCTTCAGCAAGGCCCGGGCAATGGAAATACGCTGGCGTTCACCGCCGGATAGTGTTTCTCCGTTTTCACCAATAATAGTTTTATATCCTTCGGGCATTTTTCGTACGAATTCGTCGCATTGTGCCAGTTTTGCCGCACGCATCACTTCCTCGTCGGAAGCATCGCGTTTTCCAATACGGATATTGTCCATTATTGAAGCGTTGAACAAAACTACATCTTGAAATACTACTGCATAATTCTTCAAAAGGGTTTCAGGTTCTATTTCTCTAATATCATAGCCCCCTAAGAGAATTCTCCCTTTGTCGATATCCCAAAAGCGGGCCGCCAGTTTGGCCGAGGTGCTCTTTCCTCCGCCCGAAGGGCCTACCAAAGCGGTTATTTCACCTTGTTTAGCTGTAAATGAAACATTTTGTATAACCTGTTTCCCTTCTTGATAAGAGAAGCCGACATTATCGAAAACAATATCGAAGTTTTCAGGATTGAACTCAGTATTCCCCTGTTGAATAGGCAGCGCTTCCATTTCATTCATGCGGTTAATGCGTACATCGAGATAGAACAGAGCAGCCAGGTTGTTGAATACCTCACTCACCGGAGCATAAATACGAGAGGCAACTATTAGAAAAATAAGATAAGTGAATATGTCAATACTTCCTGATGAAATTAAATTTGCCCCTACGATAATAACACTGACCAGTCCCAACTTCAGAAAACTTTGAGACGTGTTTACAAACCCTCCGACGAACAATTCGCCTCGAATTAGTTGTTTTTCATAATCATCAATTGTCTTATTTAATTCATGCAGGTACGTTGCTTCCTGGTTATACGACTTTATTTCCTGTATTGTTTCCAGCCCTTCTTGTATTTGTTCGCTAACTTTGCGTTTTATACGATAACCTGAAAGGAATTCTTTCAGTTGGATTCTTTTCGATAAAACAATAATTGCCGCTGCTACCGGAACGACCCAGAATAAAGCCAGGGATAGTTGCCAGTTATAAAAAAACAGCCCGATAGCAATGAGAAAAATACTGATAACAGAAGCAAAAAGTTGCGGAACAGCATGAGAGAATGTGTGCTCCAGGTCGGTGCTGTCTTCCATGATGGTTGACGTAAGGTCAGAAAGATTTTTCTCGCCAAAAAAAGCCAACGGAAGTTTTCGAAGTTTCTCAGCTAATGATATCCTGCGGTTGGCGCTTTCTTCATATACAGTGGTAAAAGTGCTTCTATACTGAAATATGGCAATAGCAAACATCAGCAACATAAATACTATTCCCAGTAAAATGTAATACCATAGCCCGTTGGTTATTGTAGCTGATTTGTCAAATACCCTATGCAGATAGTCGTCAAGAAACAAGAACATGAATACTGCACTCAGCATTAGTGCCATATTGAGCAAGGTTGTAAACAATGTACCCTTAATAAAATCCTTCGCTCCTTTACGTGACAGAGCAAACCGTTTTTGTATTGTTTTAAGCATAATGCCCCTCCTTCCAAATTTTCCAATTGACAGATTTTTGGTATTCGCTCCACATACTTGCATAAGCTCCTTGCTTTTGTAATAATTTCTTATGAGTGCCCTGTTCGATAATTCTCCCGTCATTAATTACCAAAATGTTGTCAGAGGAAGTCACACTTGTTAAACGATGAGCAATCATGAGTACCGTTTTGCCTTTAGTCAGTTTTTTGAAAGCTTGTTGAATCAAATGCTCGTTTTCCGGGTCGGTAAAAGCTGTTGCCTCATCAAGGACCACTATCGGGGCATTTTTGAGGATCGCCCGCGCTAGAATGATTCTTTGCTGCTCACCACCTGAGAGATAGGTTCCTTCTGATCCGATTTTGGTGTGCAAACCATCCGGTAGTTTGTTGATAATTTCACGGCATTGTGCCATGTCAATAGCATGTTCAACCTCATCAATGGTCGCTGAAGGTTTGCCATACCTGATATTATCCAGTAAAGTACTTTTAAAAAGGCGGGTGTTCTGAAAGACAAAGGAAATTTGACTCATAAGTTCTTTTGGATTAATGTCTTTAACGTTTGTTTCTCCAATAAAGACATCACCCTCATCGGAATCCCAGAATCGGGGCACCAGTCTGGCAATGGTTGTTTTTCCGCCTCCGGATGCTCCGACCAATGCGGCAGTTTTTCCTGCGGGTATTTCGAAGCTTACGTTATCGACGGCTTTGTTGTTAGCCCCGGGATAGCTGAACGACACATTTGCAAACCGGATACTGTATCCTTTAATCGGTTTGGGATTAGCAGGGACTGCCGGCGGCGCAACAGCAGTAAGATTCTCAATGCGGTTAACGGCTTCGCTTGCTTGCCCGAAGGCCTGATTTATATACATGCTTCTCATAATGCTCTGAGATAAAATAGGCGTAATCAGGACATATAAAAACAGGTTAAGAATAGTTAAGGCATAATCTCCCGTATGGTTAATAATCAAGATAGCCACCGGTACCAGAAAAAACACAAAGCCATTAATGATTACGGTGTATGTTGACATTGGCTTTTCCCACATTTTCGTATAATCAAACACCATGTTTTTATACCTTAAGATGCTGTTGTGGAAGTTTTTAAAAGAAAAAACTGTTTGCTGGAATACTTTTACAACAGGTATACCTCTTACATATTCAACAGCCTCTGTATTCATCTCCTCAAGAGA
This sequence comes from Dethiobacter alkaliphilus, assembly GCA_016841605.1. Classification (GTDB taxonomy): domain Bacteria; phylum Bacillota; class Dethiobacteria; order DTU022; family UBA8154; genus DUNV01. The sequence goes on from JAENYV010000022.1 coordinate 20,681, forward strand.
TGTCATATAGCTTTTCATAAATTGCTTGCCTTTTTCACTCATCATAAAACCCATTGTTAATATGGAAACAATGACAGGAACTAAACAAGCTAACCCTAGCCGCCAGTCAAAAATGAAAATTAAAACTAAGACCGTTAAAGGCATCAGTATTGTCGCTGCAAGGTCTGGCATTTGGTGTGCCAGAAAACCGTGAGTAATGCCGGCATTGTCATCAATAATTTTACGAATGCGTCCGGTAGTATTACTGCTAAAAAAACCCAGGGGCATCCTAACAATTTTTTGCATAGCGAATCTACGCATATTGGTTTCAACTCTGAACGCCGCCAGGTGGGAAAACGACAAGGCTGCAAAATAGAGGAGAATACTAGCAATAGCCGTTCCTACTGCCCACCACGCATAGAAAGCGATCAGTCCGGAAGAAAAGTTGGCCCCAGCAGTAAACAATTCTCGAATGATAAACCAAATAAGAATATATGGTATCATTCCGGCAATTGTGCTAATTGCTGATAAAATCAATGCTGCCGGGAGGAGAGCTTTCCTTCCCACCATATAAGTTTGAAGTTTTTGTAATGTGTTCATAAACATACCTCCTTATATACTCAAATACTTTAAGAATATCCATAAAAGCATATAACCAACAATTGTTACCACCAGCAATTTTTTAAATTTGCTGCAGAATATAACCTTTTGCAAAGAACCTCAAGCAAGATAATAATATTGATTTTCATTCTCATTAAATGTTTAAAAAAAAACGTTGTTCTTATAAGTTGGAACTATTTAGTTTTTTATATTACGTCCAGACGCAAACCTCCCCCACCAAACAGTTAGCTTAAACTAACTTCATGCGAAAAAAATATACGCTATTTGTCATATTTTTTTTCGCTGAAAAACTCATTTAAAACACTCTGCCATCCGCCGGTATAGAATGTAACTAAAAAATCCAGGTTTTTGAGAGCTTCATCATGGCTCATGTTGTGACGAACAGGCTCAAACAGTGCGTTAATATAGCTCTCCGAGATAATGTGTATGATTGTACGGTTTATTTTGGGGTTGACATTTTTGTTTCTTTTCATTCTTTCCAAATAAGCAAAAGTATGTTTCACCTCATGATTAACAAGAGTGTGAATATAATCAGATCTTGATGAACCGTCCGCACCAATAACTAAAAGTCTAAAAACATCAAAATATTTATAAATAAATTCATAAATTAAATAAAGATCATCAAGTGTTTTTTGAAAGGTAATATCACTGACGACAGCTTCGGAATTATAGTAAGACTTACTTAACTCGGAGAACATTTCTTCTACTTTAATACAGACAGGGTCTACAATCGCCTCAAACAGAGCATTTTTATTTTTAAAATAGGTATAGATTGCGCCTGTTGTCATACCGGCGGCTGCGGCTATATTCCGGAGCGATGCGTCTTTAAAACCGTAATGCAGAAATTCCTGTTTGGCAAAATGTATAATTTTTTCCTGTACGCTCAACTCATCACTCAAATAGACTGTCTCCTTTTTTAACACATAACACTGTTATATAACAATGTTATGTTACAACTTCTTTTTTGATTTGTCAATAGGGTAAATGGGATAATTTAAAATGGATAAATGGGATAATGTTGGCTAAGTCCCATATCTACTTTTCTTTAAATGCATTGTTTTTTATTCACACTATTCTGTTGACAAACGATACTATTTAAACTATTATTGTAAATATAGTACATTTTTAAGTGGCATTTTTGCTCCTTAAGTGGTTGGAGGATAAGCATGAACAAAAAAGCGGAAAAGATACTGAATACAACAATCAAACTATTCGTTCATGAAGGTATCAAAAAAATTACAATGGACGATATTGCCAAATATACCAATGTATCTAAAGTTACAATATATAAGTATTTTAAGGATAAGGATACCTTATACCTGGAAGTCGGCAGACATATTTTTTCTCACTATACCGTCAAGCTTAATAATATCATGGCATCCGATGAAGTTCTTATTAAAAAGTTTTATGATTTTTTGGATGTTGTCAGTGATTTTATCAATAGCGGCCACTTTGATTTATGTATGGAACTCACCAGGTACAACCAGGATGTTGAAACCGAATATAGGCTCTATTTGCAAACATATAGAGGTTCCATGTTCAATTTAATCGATTCCGGGATGAAAGACGGCCTATTTAAAAGCAACCTGGATAAGAATGTAATTTTCCATTATATCGATATGGGTATCGTATATTATCAGCAAAGCTCTGAGTATCGATACAAAATGCTCAACGATAGCGATTTCAAACAGCGATTTTTACTGTTCCATATCAGCAATATTTTCATTGATGGAGAAAAAATATTATCAGTTCCTTACAAGACGATCTGATGGGAGAATCTGTGTTACAATACTATTTATTGCTCAAGGAGAACGATTTCCATGTTAATAATTAAAAACGTAAATATTGTTTCCATGAATAGTAGAAAAGTAGATCATAATCAATCCTTACTAATTCGCAATGGCATCATTGTAGCCATAGGCAATCAACTTCCATCGCCGGAAACAGCTTGTCCTGTCATCAATGCACGCGGTCAATATTTGATGCCGGGCCTGATCAATATGCATACCCATCTGGGTGACAACCGGGACGATTTGCTGCTGTATCTTGTGAACGGTATTACCACCATACGGAATATGTGGGGATTTGAAAGCTTTCACCTTGGCCAGTATTTTTTAGGTACACGGGTGTTCCACCATCTGGAGCTGAAAAAGCAGATCAGCAAAGGGCGTATTACAGGTCCCGATATCAATACACCGGGAGCTTTGTTGGACGGGGACCCGCCTTTTTTCCCAAAGTTCATGTATATACATGCCATTAAAGACATTGGACAAATTAGAAAAATTATAAAAACACAGGCCGGCAAAGGATATGATTTCATTAAAATCTATTCCAAGCTATCCCTGAAAAATTTTAACGATATTATACGTATAGCCAAGGAATTCAATATGCCTGTAGCAGGGCATGTACCAGATGCAGTAGGGTTAAAACATGCACTTGAATCTCAAATGAAGTCCATTGAGCATTTATATGGGTTTGTTAACCCTTATCACCCGGAGAAAAATCTGAATGATGAAGAAATTAAGCTGATGGCAGGTCTGGCGGCCTCTAACAATGTTTGGAATTGTCCTACTCTTATTGCAAATGAACGACTGGCCAACGTTCAAAAACAAGCGGAGTATGAAAGGGAGAAACCGCTTGCGTATATTTCACAAAAAAACATAAAGGCTATGCGCTTTTTGATAAAGGAATCAAGAAAAGTATTTGAAAAAGCAGGATTTACTGATCAACAAGCATATATGGAAAAATTGTTTCTTATAGTCCGTCATCTAAAATCGGAAGGCGCGGGTATATTGCTCGGTACAGATAAGGCTGTTCCTTACGTGGTCGCCGGTTTTGCTGAACATCAGGAGATGCAGCTGTTGGCGCAAGCCGGCCTCACAAACTATGAGATCATCAGCGCCGGGACTGTTAATGCAGCAAGATGCCTGGGTAAAGAAGCAGAAATTGGAACGATCGGGATCGGTAAAAAAGCCGATATGATTTTAACTGAAAAAAACCCGCTTGATGATCTGCATACCATATCCTGTCATCTTGGAGTAATCAAGCATGGAGTCTATTATTCGAGAGAAGCATGCAATAATATACTCGCAGAAATAAAAAGACGCGTATCGAGATGATTTATTTCTCCTAGTCTTGGCGATACATGCTTCTCACGTTTTCGACAAAAGGACGCAAGTCTCCACATCCCTTACAGTCGGTTCGTCGAGTATATAAATCAGGGGATCCATCTTTGAATCCAAATGGAAATTCAGGTATGCATAATTGGTTCGAATATTCCCTAATATGGTTATTCAGCGTGTCCATAAATCTACTCCTCGTTCCAGCGATATTTTTTATTCCGGAGTAACGTATCAATATTACAATTCAAGCACAGTCCGTTATGACAGCATATCACTCCGCCGCACTCTGTGCAGCGCCACTTTTTCTCTTCTTTTTTCAGGAATCCTTCCATGCCGTATTCTTTAATAAATTTGAGATTTTCTATCATACTCATGTGATATTTAGTGCGGTAGCGCTTATCCAATGATTTCAACCTTTTGCAGGGAAAAGCTTCGCACTCAATGCAAAATCGGACTTTCCCTTTTCCAAGCAATTCACATCGATCACGCATGTGGATACAGTTTTCTCCTCTCGGAATACAGCCGGGACAATATTTCTTGCGGAATCCCTGTTTGTTCAAGTCCTTTTTCATAAAGTGGTAAGCAATGCATAAGCTGCAATTCATTCCGCAGGGAGCAATAAGCTTTTCCTCCATTTTTGCACCTCATCCCCTACAATATATAAGTAAGTAACTTAATTTAATAACTCACGGTTCAAGAAGTCAACAAATTTTTGTATCTCATTGTATATACCCATTTCCATTCATCCTTTAGTTTTATATAAAAGTAAATTTTTTACAAATGCAGACACCAAATAAACCTTGCCGGCAATTGCAGCTTCCGTCTTGGGTACAAAACAGCTATTTAATTGGACGGAAATCTATTGACTATCACCTTAGGGTTTGATGTATGATAGCATTGAGGTGATAAAATGTTAATCAAAGATGTTTGTAGAAAATGCATGCTTACCAAAAAAGCAATCGAATATTATGAAAAACAGGGTCTCATTCAACCGGAAATTGACGAAAACGGTTACAGAAACTTTACAAACAAGGATATTGAGATTTTAAAAGAGGTATCTGTTTTAAGAAAGCTTGGTATCAGCATCGCGGACATTAAATTTATTCTCCATGCCGGCGACAACAAAGCTGCTGCTTTAACTAAATGTAAACATCTGATGGAACTGCGGCTGGAAAAGGCTAGCGCACAGTATGAATTCATGGAGAAATTGATAAGCAATTATGATATTGAACAAGGGATCGATTATGTACAAACTTTTGATGATTTTTTTACGATTAAAGAAAAGCTTATACAAGCATTCCCTGGAAGCTACGGTATGTATTTAAATATTCATTTTGGCCGGTTTCTCAATGAAAAAATAGATACTATCGCAAAAGAAGAAGCGTATAATGGCATTATTAATTATCTCGATGGTATAGAAAATTTTTTCACAGCCGAACTGGAAGAATATCTTGATAACTATTTTTCAATTATAGAAAAAGCTGATATGGAAAAAATTAACAGCATGGTTTTGAACGCAATTGATAATGTTGAAGAATTTATCGAAAGCAATAAGAAAACAGTGGAGGAATATTTGGAGGTACGGGCTTCCGAAGAATTTAAAAAATCACCTGCTTATAAACTGCAACAGTTGCTTATACAATTTCAACAACAAAGCGGCTACTGTGATGTTTTTCTTTCAAATTTAAAAATCCTGAGCACTTCTTATCGTGATTATACAAACAAACTTGAAGCAGCTAACAAAAAATTTATGAAATTATTTCCACAATATAAGAATTCGTGTTGATGATGATTCGCTTTGCATTTTTGCATTATCGCTGCTGCCCGGATAAATGTGTCATCCTGCAGATTTCCCGACCTTCAGTGTCCTCAGATATTGCTTCTGCGCATCCGTGATCCGATAACTTTCTATGGCCTTTTGAATCGTTTTATTATGCGTCCAGGGGCGAAGGCGGCGTTTTTCGATAAACGGAATCGCCGCATCGTACTGCTTGTGCATCGCCGTTGCAAAAAACCACGCCACCATCATTTTGACGTAGTACTCGTCCGAATCGACGGCGGCAACCATCTCCAAGCATTCCGGCTGAAATGCTTCGTCAAGGAAATAGCTCATCAGCATTCCCATGCCGAAACGGCAGGTATAGGTATGCGGGGATGCCATCCATTCCTTTATCTTTTTAAAAAGCTCCGGCAAGTGTTTCTTGAATACCTTCGGACTCATCAGGTCGCAGGTCGCCCAATTGTCGACAAACGGCAAAAACACGTCGATTGCCGCCACTGTCTGCTCAAAATCGCCGATCCGCTCAATCAAAAAACCGTGCAGATTGTTTTCCTCATAATACTGATGCGGCAAAATCCGCAAAAACTCCGCCGCTTCGGCGGTCTTGGCAAACTCCTTCGCCAGCTTTCGCAACGCCGGTGTCCGCACGCCGATAATCGTCGCAGGGTCTACCGTTGGCATCAGCTTGGCGTGAAAATCGCGATACTCCACATCCTGAAGCGAAAACAGTCTCTCTCTTACCGTCTGCTCAATCCCACTCATCGCTAGGCACCTCCGTGAAAAGAATTATACCAAAAAATGCGGAGGAATAGAGGCTTTAAGTAATAGATTCCAAAAGATAAGCAATACACTCTCCGGGAATATGACAGATACGCTTGAGTCTGATGGGGCCTTGGCGACAAGATTTGTCATTCGTTTATACTTCTAGCGGATACCTTGGTAATATTCGTCAAGCATTTGCAGAAGCAGCCAAGAGCCGGGCATGTTTTTCTTCATATATTCGTCGCCGTTTTTCCGGCGCAGGTCCTCAGCGAACGCCTTGAAAGCGTCGTACCAGTCCTGACCAGTGTTGGCCGGAAGATCTATATTCTCCGTCTCGCCGAGAATATCTCTACAGGCCGAAGCCATGATGTGGCCGTCAAGGCCGGTCCGACCGCCCTGTTCAAACAAAGTAAAGCAATAACGAAGTGTGTAGTTTCCATAATAAATCATTTCTCTGTATTCAATCGGGTGCGCGTCGATATAGGCCCCGGGATTTGATTCCTCGTAGGGGGAGGAGCAGATGGTTTCAACAAGCTTGGCAAGGTAGCCGGCTACGGGCACACTCCCGTGCTCGATCGCCTGTGCGTAACAGGCTTGAATGTGTGTCATGACATATTTCTGTGTGTCAAGCGCATCCTCATAGATATCAGAGGGAAACTTCTCCTTGATGGAGGAAGCGTAACGGCTTCCGTCCTGCGGTGTCCAATACTCTTTCAGCTCGTATTCTCCGGCCGCGTTCTTCTCAAAAGTGATGGCTACCGGCATATGACTGCCGCGGGTTTCAAAAAAACCGCTTCCCCCGTAACCAAACTCCATATAGAGCGCCACTGCATAGACTGTGGTCGTGCTGCCGCTTTCCAAGGTTTTGAGAACTGTATGGGCTTCGGCGGCAAAATCGCCGCTATGGTATTGATCCGTGTTGGCGGTAAGAACCGCGTCGGCAACGCAGGCGTCAAGGTTGGTGCAGTCAACTTCTGTGGTGACATTTATCGTTCCGTCACCGCCGCCGACCAGAGGAATCAGTCCGTAGGATGCCGTAAAGGCAGGGGTGTTGAGCAGATCTACGGTCTTTTCCTGTATACCGCCGCTTCCATTCGGAAGAGAGGCGGTCAGTGTCAACTCGGTATAGCTATCGTTCAGCGCGATACTGTAACGCTCTCCCGGCTTCCATGCCCTGGCGTCGTTGATATTATCCATATGATGAATGCTTTGGGAAAAACCATCCTCAAACTCAAGCCTGCCCGCTAGATGGATATTCCATTCCTCCAGCTTTTCATAGCCCTCCGGAATCTTGAAGCTGACTTCGTTTTTTGTGTGGTATGCACTTGCCGCAAGCTGCTCCAGCGCCTCCTCTGCGGAAAGGGGGACGGCCTTTGCTCCCGTAAAAGTGCAGCCCGCGCTGACGGCAACAATCAGCAAGACAGCTACCATCGCCGGGACAACAGCTTTGGGATTCTCAATGATCATCTTCAATCTTTCCTTAATACCTCGTTTTCCTGAAAGCATTGTGGTCGCGGCGCAAATGAAACCGGCGGGAGATTTTCTGACCGCGATCATATCGATAAGCGTGTGTCCGTAAGCGAGGCGGTTTTCCTCACCGATCCTCTTGATGACTGTTTCGTCGCAGGCAAGCTCCGAATCCTCCCGCGACAGGATGGCCGCGGCCCAAACGAGAGGATTCCACCAGTAAGCCGCTATGCACAGACCTCGCAGAATCGACCAGATGTGGTCGCCGTGTCGGTAATGACAAAGCTCGTGGGCGAGTACATAATGGATATCGTCTTCCCTTTCCAAGGCTTGCGGCGTCAGATAAATCGACGGGTGAAGAAGGCCGAACAGACAGGGTGATGCAAGGCCGTCAGCGATATAGACGGGAAGCCTGCAGCAGGCATCGGGACGCGCTTTTCGTCTTTTCCGGAGCTTCCTGTAAAATACAAGATTAATGCCAAGAAACCATAGTCCCACCGCGATGCCGCCGATCAGCCAGACGATTCCTAATATGCGCCCCGGCACAACACCCGGCGAATCAATGAAGATATAGCTTCTTAAATCCTTATTTCTGCTTTCCAGGGAGTATCCCCGTATTTCATGAAGGGTACCGCTTCCGGCCGCCCGGGCTTCATCCGGCGACATTTCCGTATTCCTGATCATATCGGAATACCCCTGTATATCCGATAAAGAACCGGTTATCTGTAAGTTAGCCACAGCGTTCATCACGCTAAGCGGGCTTTCGATCAGCGGGAAAGGCATCAAGAGGCGCAGCAGAACCATCCCCCACAGGGCATATTGCAGGCGGCAGCTGATTTTTTTCCGAAACAGAGATCGCAAAATGATCAGAACTACGATCAGCACGGATGAGGTGATCATACACTCGATCATTTGCCCGACTCCTTTTCCGCCTCGCGCAAAATAGCGTAAAGCTCGTCGATATCCTCTTTGGTCAGTACCTTTTGCCCTGCCATAGACGACACCATCAGCCCAATGCTGCCACCGTATACCTTAGAAAGAAAGCTCTCGGTTTCACAGGCAGCGGCATCCTCCTTTTTTAGAACGGGATAAAAGAGCTTGGAGCGCCCGCCTGCTTCAAAGCGAACCGCGCCCTTGGTGGCCATTCGCGAAAGCATCATAAAGATGGTTCCTTTCGTCCATCCGGTATCGTCCTTAAGAGCGGAAACAAGCTGCGCAATCGTGCGCGGCGCTTCCTCCCACAGCAGATTCATTAGCTTCCATTCGCCATCCGACAGACTGATGCTTCGATTCACGGTAAATCCTCCCTACTTTGGTTGACATTTGTTGCCTTTATTGTAGAACAAAAGGATAACAATTGTCAACCATGTTTTTTAGGAATAAATGAAAAACATACCCCAAAAAACCGGGGCCGGCGATGGACATGAATGATTGCAGTAATTATTCATAGCTTGTAAAAGTGCTGAAGTCACCGGAAACAGGCGGTAAATACTACGCTTATCTCTTCAGATTAAGAATAGAAAGCGGTTAACTATTGTTTCAAAAATAAAGCCTATAGAAAAGGAGAGGAATAAGGCGTAATATTTCATTACGTCCAATTTACGGCAATAGTTTAGAATATCATCAACTGATAACACCGTATTTACTTTATATTCTATATTTTATTTTAACTTGTTTGGCGGTATAATATAAATGCAACTGAACGAGTGTTCATTATAAAGAACTACAATGGAGGTGGATTCTATGGTTAATAATAATAATGATGATGGGTATAGCTTTGATGATTCTTTGTCGCCTTGTCATAAGGTGCCTACTCTCATCAGAGCTATGCACGAAGAAGAACGCACACGCAATCGTAAACAAGGAATTGAACACTACATCGAGGAGATTAAGAACTGGGAGTATGCTTATTGTGCGGATTGCAGACAGATAAGGTTCAGTTCAGAGCTTGAAGCAACACCTGAGGGGGTCCGTTGCTCCAAGTGCAAAGGCTATAGAGTGGAAGCTCCTGGTTGGATTGTTTGTCCCCATCACAAAGATTCTATGGTTAAATGCCCTCGGGCAGGCAAGAGAATCGTGAAGCTGGGGCAGGGAGCTGTATGCCAGGATCATTGCAATTTCCGGTTGTCCTAATGATGTGATGGCGGATGGTAAAATCTGATTTGCCTTAAAATCGGAGAAGTTGAGCAGATCCGGACCCAAGGATGTGTTGTTGGAGATGAGTTTTACAGAAGACCGGAATAATCCGCTTCAGGCAAGCAGATCATTATACCTGAAGTGGGTCTAGAAGGTCAGAAAAAGATCAGCTCCGGCAGGGTACGAGAGAGAAAGGCTGTCGGCATCAAATGCAATGGGAATTTCAGGATTATGACGATGTTGTTTATTGTGCCGACAACTTTAGCACCAAATTTTGCTTAACGATGCTTGCATTTTGGCTCGGGAGGCGCTTTTTTTTTGGTGCGGTCCTGAGATTTGTCGGTCAGGCTCTGACTTGTTAACATAATTCCAAACAATAAATATTACTTCTTTGCAACAACTTATAGATATCTTTTCTGCTACCTATTAGAGACAACATATACTAACCTTTTCTTTTATATTGAAATCCTTTCACCAAGATTATCGACATTGTTCGTTTTTTGTTTCGCGCGGCTCCCGTGCAGGAGGGTCCGTCCCCAGCGCACGTCCCGGGCCTTCCTGCCGGAGAAACTTTGCCTTCCAGCGGTATACCAGTAAAACCGCCACCAGTGCTGTTGTCCCCTCGGCAAAGACCAGGGTTATCCAGATTCCCAACTCTCCCCAAAAGATGGGAAATATAACCAAACCCAGCACCGTAAATACAAGCCCACGGGAAACGGCTACCACCATGGAGTTACCCGCTTTTTCCATAGAGGTAAAAAACATAGAAACAACAATGCCCACCGGCATGAAGAGCATGGACCAGCTGATGATCCGGGCAACGCGCAGCGTCAAGGCCAGGGCCCCGGCATGACCCGGGATAAAAAGGGTCGCCATTGCTCCGGCCTGCCGGCACAACACGATAAAAAAGAGTAGTCCCACTGATAGGGAGACGGCTAATAGACGGTTCAGGGTACCCTGAACCCGGTGGAGATGACCGGCACCGTAGTTATAGCTCAAAATGGGCTGGGTTCCGTTACTCAATCCGATGAAAACCATCACGCCAACCATTAACAACTCGCCCAGTATGATTCATACCACAGGTCCTTCAGGGTCCAGTTAGGCTTCCAGCCAAACCCGAACTTTTTCATTTTATGGACCGACGGGGTTTCGTACCCGTGTTTATTTAGATATTGGGATTTTTTATTGCAGCCGTAGCCATCCATGTACATTTTGAAAATTAGCCTAATGGTTCCGGTCACCTCTTCATCTATCATGAGTTTGTTTTTGTCCGCCGGGTCTTTCATATATCCGTAATGCTGGACTATAACCAGGCCTTCCTTTTGCTTCTGCCGGATATTGGCGGTAATCTTTTTGCTTAAGTCTTTCAAGTACATTTCGTTGTACCAGGCTCTGATGCCGAGCATGGTATCGTCATCGCTTTCGCTGTCATAGTTATCGCTTTTCAGCATTGGCCTTATCTTTTATCATCCAGGTAATCCAGGAAAAGGAGCACCTTGGCATTGTGCCTCCCTATCCTGGAAAGGTCTTTGGCCACAAGGGTGTCCACCATGCCGCCCTCTATCAGTTCCTTTAAATTATTTAACCTTTCCCTTTCAAAAGTATAGCCGCTGACATTATTATCTTTGAAAATATTAATTAGCTCAAGCCCGCTTTGCCTGGCGAAATCAATGATTACCTTCTTTTGTGCCTCAATGCTCTCTTTTTTGCCGTCCTCATCCCTGTAAACTCTGACATACCCATCTGCCCTCATGGTTTATTAAACTCCCCTCATATCAATGTGGCAACAACCTCCCGGCGTTACTTCCTGGTCTGTCACATGATAAAATGCAATGCTGACTTAATCAAGTAGATTCGCATTTTTGAGGTAGTTTAATATAACCTTCAAGAGCAGAGCAGCACTTACATAATCTCTTTCAAAACAAATACCCTATGGAACATTATGGATAAGCCAATTTGGCTGTATATAAAAGGGGTAACACGTTCGTAAATGGGAACAAAAACTAACCTTCGGATTTTTGGCTTCATGGGTATACTTGGACATAAAGACATGTTAGAATTAGTAGAATAATTTGTCGGATGTGATTTAATGCCTCAAAAGAGCTATGGTGAACTTGAACAGCATATCTTTGATACATTGCAAAGGGATGGATGTTTCAATTTTTGATGTGCGCCCGAAGCGGCGGCTGGCAAAAACATCCGGCATAAATCAAGAGACAAGTGCACCCATTTTGAGGTCTTTCTCGGAATAAGAAGTTATATAACATAAAGGAGAGATGAAAAAGATGAATCATCGAAGTTACAAAAAAGGATGGGCGTTTGTGCTGAGGCTCGCAATGGTATTTGCGACACTTTTCGGGGGCTTTGGCTTCCTGGGGATCCATGGGATTGTGGGTGAAGCGTATGCAGCAACTACAAGAACTGATCTGTTAAATTTGGAATCCGAGATTACCCAAAATAATACAACCCAGGGCTGGGCTTGGGACAGTACTGCAAAGATCCTTACCCTGAGCGGGATCAATTTGAATACCGCTGGTTCATTAGGCATGCTTGTACCGGAAGGCACCTCGATTGTGCTTGTTGGTGACAATAATATAAAAGCGACGTATATAGGCAATCAGGGTCAGGGGATTTATGCCCGTGGTGACGTGACGATTTCCGGCACCGGCTCACTGACGGTGACTTCCCCGGGCATCAATGCCAATAACGCTAGTACCTATGGCTATTATATGTCCAGCGGGACGCTCACGATCAATAGCGGCACAGTAAGTATCACCGGTGGAAATGCCTCTCCTGGAATCTACAGAAGCAGCAATGGAATTGCCGGAAATCTGATTATCAATGGCGGCACAGTTACGGCAACTGGGGGAACGGCTGAAGGATCTGATTACTCCTATAGCTCCGGATTGAGCGGAGTCACCCTGACCATGAATGGAGGGGTTCTGAATGTATCCGGCGGTCCGAGCCAAAACAGCAATGGCATCCGTATGAATACTATCAGCTTTAACGGTGGTACTACAACGGCTACGTCAGGCACATGTGCGGTGCGTGGAGGCACTATAACGAAAGCCGCAAATCTAAGAATCAATTCACCTTTGGGGGGAATGATTACCAGCGATGCCAGCGGCCAGTTTATCGCGTATTCAAATGGAACAACGAAAGCAACAAGTGTTGTCATTGCGCCCCTTAGCCCGGCCAAGGCTATCACCGCATTTGATTTTAACGGATTAACACCGAATGTAAACGGAACAGTCAACGAGGGCGCAAAAACCATAGCTCTCACTGTTCCTTATGGAACGGATGTGACGGCTCTGATACCGACAATAACCCATACGGGAGCAAGTATATCCCCAAGCAATGGAACTGCACGGAATTTTACAAGTCCGGTGACCTATACCGTAACGGCAGAGGATGGCACAACCCAGCAGTATGTGGTCACGGTCACAGTAGCAAGCCCTACTGCAAGAACGACGACCTTGGATTTGACAAGTATGGCCACAACGAATCAAGCTGACGAAGGCTGGGATTGGGATGCTGACACAAAGATCCTTACACTCAGCGGGATCAATTTATCAACAAATGATTCCACCGGCATCATCGTACCGACAGACACCGCGATCGTGTTTACTGGTGATAACTACGTAGAGTCGACCCAGGGTACCGGCAGTAGTAGTTACGGGATTTACGCCGCAAGTGGCTTGATGATTTCCGGCAGCGGCACATTGGCTGTGACAAGTGCAGTTGTCGATTCAGTTTACGGCAATACCTATGGCATTTATATCAACGGTGGTGGTGCCACAATCAATAGCGGTACGGTGACAGCAACCGCAGGGACCGCTTCGGGCATCTCTGCCTATAGTTACGGTATTTATAGTCGGAATGGGTCGCTGACCATCAACGGCGGCACAGTAACGGCATCCGGCGGAACTGCTTCCGGAGATTCGGGCGGAAGTGAAGGTCTGTATGTAGATAATGATGATCTGATCATGAATGAAGGTACCCTGAATGCCTCCGGCGGCACGGCTGCGAGTAACGGCACTAGTGTTGGATTAACTTGTTATGGTATGGTTAGATTTAACGGTGGAACCACAACGGCTACGTCAAATAATGCAACTATTCGTAGCGCAGTATATGGGACGAGTGGAATCATTCTTGATACAGATCAATGGATCTCATCACCGACAGGTGCAGTACTTAGCGCGGACAATAGGATGATCAATGAGTCAGATGGCACAACGATTGCAACAAGTGCAATCATCAGTCCATATGCCGCACCAACTATAAGCGTGGACGATCCTTCCGTCACAGAAGGTGATTCTGGTCCGAAAAACCTTGTATTTACCGTGAGTTTGTCTTCTGCAAGCGTACAAACCGTAACGGTACATTACGCAACTGCAGATGGCACGGCAACAACCGCTGACTCTGATTATTCCAGCACCTCGGGCACCTTGAGTTTTTCTCCGGATGAAACCAGCAAGACCGTAAACGTGGCGATCAATGGGGATACTACATATGAACCAGATGAAACCGTTTATTTGAACCTTTCGAGTGCAGCCAAGGCGACGATCAGCGATGCACAGGGGACGGGAACAATAACCAATGATGATCCGGCACCGATATCTCTTGATACCGTTTCAATCAGCGGTCAGGCAAAGGTTGGGCAAACCCTTTCTGCTGTAGTATCTCCGGCCGCGGCAACAGTTGCCTACCAATGGAAAGCTGATGGAGCAGATATTGCCTCCGCCACGGGAGATACTTATACAGTACAAGCTTCCGATTTGGGCAAAGTCATTACAGTTGCTGTGACAGGAACTGGCGGATATTCGGGAACGCTAACAAGTGTTTCCACCAGTGCCATCACCTATATTTCAATAACAGCGGCAAGTATCACAATGACAGCACCGGCAGCAGGCGCGACTCCTCAGACCGCGGCTAATGTTGAAACGGCAACAGCCAATTCAGATTATACCGTAACAGGCGTTACGTGGAATCAGGCTATGACTGCCGAAGGAAAATTCAAAGCGGGGACAACGTATACGGCAACGATTGAATTAACCTCAAAGAATGTAAAAGAATTTCAATCGGCGGCATTTACGCCAACCGTAACCGGAGCAGATTCTGTAGGGACTACCACAACAACAGGAACGGGAACGGGAAATAACGTAAGCTTTACCGTGACGTACGCAACAACGGCTGCATTAACAGTAAGCAGTATTTCCGTAACGACGCAGCCTACAAAGTTAGCGTACACAGAAATAGCAGACGAGATATTAGCATTGAATGATATGATCGTGACCGTAACGAACAATGACGGTACAACAACTGCCGCGGTATTCACTGATGGAACGGCAGCAGGCTTTACTGCAAGTCCGGCGAATGGAACCGCGCTTACTGTGGCATTACACAATGGTAACCCTGTAACCATCACACAGACGGCAACTGGCAAGACTGCTACAACGACAAATTTGACGGTAGCAGCAAATCCGGCCAAGGCAATCACAGCATTTGACTTTAACGGCTTAACGCCGAATGTGACGGGAACGGTTAACGAAGGTGCCAAAACAATAGCCCTTACTGTGCCGTATGCAACGGATGTGACGGCTTTGGTGCCAACCATCACACATACCGGGGCGAGCGTATCTCCAAGCAGTGGAACGGCACAGGATTTCACAAATCCGGTGACTTATTCCGTAACAGCAGCAGACAGTTCGACCCAGGCGTATGTGGTTACGGTCACGGCAGCAGCAAA
>JAENYV010000022.1:36306-48991 GCA_016841605.1 Dethiobacter alkaliphilus
CAGCAGCAGACAGTTCGACCCAGGCGTATGTGGTTACGGTCACGGCAGCAGCAAATCCGGCCAAGGCAATCACAGCGTTTGACTTTAACGGCTTAACGCCGAATGTGACGGGAACGGTTAACGAAGGTGCCAAAACAATAGCCCTTACTGTGCCGTATGCAACGGATGTGACGGCTTTGGTGCCAACCATCACACATACCGGGGCGAGCGTATCTCCAAGCAGTGGAACGGCACAGGATTTCACAAATCCGGTGACTTATTCCGTAACAGCAGCAGACAGTTCGACCCAGGCGTATGTGGTTACGGTCACGGCAGCAGCAAACAGTAGTTCCCACAGAAGCAGTAGCTCTCACAACAGCGGAACCAGCACCAGAACAGACACAAATACCGCAGCAGTCAGTGTCAACGGACAGTCACAAAATGCGGGAATTCTTTCAACTTCAAAGGAAGAGGATCAAACCGTAACAACGGTTACGGTTGACAACACTAAATTACAGGAAAAGATCGATTCAGAGGGAAATAAGTCAACTGTATCCATATCGATCAGCGGAGGCTCAGACATTGACCAAGCCGTTTTGGATGGTCAGACGGTAAAAAATATGGAGAATAAAGAGTCGATTCTGGAAATCAGGACAGCTTCTGCAACTTATTCTCTGCCTGCAGCGGAAATCAATATTGAAAGTGTGTCTTCGCAATTCGGGCAGAGTGTTGAACTAAAGGATATCAAAGTTAGTATAAAAATTGGAATACCATCAGATGATATAGCTAAAGTGGTTCAGGATACGGCAGACAAAAACAATTATCAAGTAGTGGTAAAACCGGTGGATTTCGAAATAACCTGTACAAACGGAAGCAAGACGGTAACGGTTTCCAAATTTAATGGATATGTCGAACGAATGGTTGCAATTCCGGATGGAATCGATCCAAGTAAAATAACTACAGGAATTGTTCTGAATAGTGATGGTACCTTCTATCATGTTCCAACTGAAGTTGTACAAATTGACGGTAAATATTATGCAAGAATCAACAGTGTAACGAACAGTACCTACTCTGTAATCTATAATCCGGTTACATTTGCAGATGTTACAAAACACTGGGCGAGGGATTCTATCAATAATATGGGATCGAGACTGGTAATCAGCGGCGTTGGCGACAATAACTATGAACCGAATAGAGATATCACAAGAGCTGAGTTTGCAGCAATCATGGTCAGGGCGTTAGGTCTTGCTCCAGATACAGCAAAAAATGCCTTCAGCGATGTATCCGCTTCAAATTGGTATAGCGGATATGTTGGAACAGCAATCTCCTACGGAATCATCAGAGGATACGATGCGGATACGTTTGCACCAAACACCGAAATCACACGTGAGCAGGCAATGACAATGGTAGCAAGAGCAATGGCAATTACGGGGCTGGATGCGACAACGGCAAGCATTGATGCAAGTGCTCCGTTGGCAGGATTTTCGGATACAGCCAAAATATCATCTTATGCCAAAGAAAGTATCATTGCATGCTTGAATACAGGCGTTGTTACCGGAAAAACTGCAGATACAATCGCTCCGGAGAACAATATCACAAGAGCGGAAGTTGCAGTCATTATCGAAAGACTGCTGAAAAAATCAGAGCTGATTTAAAGCTGAAAGTAAAAATAAACCAAAACAAAACTATTTAGGCACAGCTCCTGCAGAACGTAGGGGCTGCGTTCCCGATCAGCTGGGAGCGCGCCTGACTGGCAGTCAGTAAGCATAAAACGGGCCGGTACCTTGACGTTTAAATCTCAAGATACCGGCTCGTTAATTACCAAAAGCCACCACGGGCAATGTCCAGGACATCCTCATTGGTACAGCAGTCAAGATCAGTCCCGCAGTTTCCTTTATAACCCTGCTTAGCTTTCCCGATTGAGTTTACACGAGGACGTTTTAATCCTCAACTTTCATAACAAAAACTCTGTGAGCCTCTCTGGCACTTTTAAAAAGACCCGCAAGCCTAAATATTGTTCTGTAGCTCTTTGGAAGTATCTTAGTTATATTTTTATCAGTTAAATATATTGTCTTCAAATGTTTTATTCCCTCAGTGTAACCTTCAATTTCCTGCGGTTCATCGACACCCCATTTAATCGTTGCACCTGTTTTTTTTAAGGAAGGATGATTCTTTGCACTTCTTGCCGTTAGCTTCGAATATGCATCGAAAACTATCGTTAAGCTACTAAACTTTGATTTCAGAGCAATGAAAAGTGCCTTTAACTCATTTTTGGAAAGATACATAAATAACCCCTCTGCGATTACAAGGACATCCTTTTCATCCACGGGAATGCTATTTATCCACCCTAAGTCTGTAACCGAAGAAGCAATGTATTTATAGTATTCAGTTTCACTAAACAGTTGCTTTTTTATTTCAATGACTTCAGGAAAATCTAAATCATACCACATTCCAACCTGAAGTCCGAGACGCATAAAACGTACATCAAGTCCACAACCAAGGTGCAAGACTATACAGTTTGGATGTTTACTAATGAAGTCCTTTGCAAAATCGTCTAAAATTGCTGCACGTACTGCAAGCATAACCTGTGTTTTTTGCTGGATTTTTAGTTTTGTATAATCGTAATCAATTTTTTCAATCATTGCTTCTGCATATGGATCATTAAAAATTCCGATTTGGCTCATTTTTGCTTTGCCGTAAAGAGGTATTATAAGAGTTTCCATTTCATTTTTTAACTGTATTTTCACATTGCTGCCTCCGGTCTTCTTAAACCCATTTTTCCACACTTCCGGCCGGTAAATTCACCTTCGTGGCCTGCGATGGAAAAACATCAGAACTATAACAAAGATTAATATACAATGGCGGGGTAAAGACCGCCGATGGGGATTACAATATCCGTTCCTACCACTTTCAAGAGAAGAACCCTGCGCTTTAAAAAGCAGCAGCTTAACATCAGTCAGGTTTTCAGCTACAAACCGGTTTACGACACCCACGACGGCAATTTGTGATTCGAGAGTGTATGCAATTGAACAAATGTTCATTATAAAGAATGATAATGGAGGTAGATTATATGAATAATAATAATAACGATGGGTATTGCTTTGATTCTTTGTCGCCTTGCCATAAGGTGCCGACTATTATTAAAGCTATGCACGAAGAAGAACGCACACGCAATCGTAAACAGGGAATAGAACGCTACATCGAGGAGATTAAGAACTGGGAGTATGCTTATTGTGCGGATTGCAGACAGATAAGGTTCAGTTCAGAGCTTGAAGCAACACCTGAGGGGGTCCGTTGCTCCAAGTGCAAAGGCTATAGAGTGGAAGCTCCTGGTTGGATTGTTTGTCCCCATCACAAAGATTCTACGGTTAAATGCGCTCGGGCAGGCAAGGGAATCGTGAAGCTGGAGCAGGGAGCTGTATGCGAGGAACATTGCAATTTCCGTTTGTCCTAATGATAGATATTTTTTAAATATTGGAATGCAATGTGAATTATTCAGAATAATGATGATGCTGTTGATTGCGCCGACAACTTTAGCACAAAATTTTTGCTTAATGATGCTTGCATCATAGCTCGGGAGGCTTTTTTTGGTGCGGTCCTGAGATTTGTCGCCTCCTGGGGGTTCTTGCTTGTATTATAGAATCTTTCACCAAGATTATCAACATTGTTCGTTTTTTGTTTCGCACGGCTCCTGTGCAAGAAGGTCCGTCCCCAGCGCATGTCCCGGGCCTTCTTGCCGGAGAAACTTTGCCTTCCAGCGGTATACCAGTAAAACCGCCACCAGAGCTGTTGTCCCCTCGGCAAAGACCGGGGTTATCCAAATTCCCAACTCTCCCCAAAAGATGGGAAATATGACCAGGCCCAGCACCGTAAATACAAGCCCACGGGAGACGGCTACCACCATGGAATTACCCGCTTTTTCCATAGAGGTAAAAAACATGGAGACAACAATACCCACCGGCATAAAGAGCATGGACCAGCTGATAATCCGGGCAACGCGCAGCGTCAAGGCCAAGGCCTCAGCATGACCCGGGATAAAAAGGGTCGCCATTGCTCCGGCCTGCCGGCACAACACGATAAAAAAGAGTAGTCCCACTGATAGGGAGACGGCTAATAGACGGTTCAGGGTACCCTGAACCCGGTGGAGATGACCGGCACCGTAGTTATAGCTCAAAATGGGCTGGGTTCCGTTACTCAATCCGATGAAGAACATCACGCCAACCATTAACATATATTGCACGAGCGCAAAAGCGGCAACACCCATGGCACCGACGTAACTAAGGATAATCCGGTTAAAGAGAAAAGTGGTTAACCCCGCGGCCAGGCTGTTGAACATTTCAGAAGAACCGTTTAGGGCAATGGCCCGTAATGTGGGAATTCCCCCTCCGGGAACGGCAAACCCCAGACCGGGACGACGGCGTATTGTTTTATTAATGAAATGTCCAATAAAGATGAGGGCAACCAGCGAGTTGGAGAGTCCCGTCGCTTGGGCCGCTCCGGCGACACCCATGTTCAGGATAAAAAGAAAGATATAGTCCAGCACGATATTCAGTATGGCCATGGTTGCCACGACCGCGGTGGCCATATTGGGACGACCGTCGTTGCGCACCGCTTGTTCCAGGATAAAAGCCAGGACCATGGGGGCGAAAAAGGGACAGAGGGCGATAAGATACTCTCCCGCCAATTCCCCCAACTCGCCGGAGGTTCCCAGGGCGGATAAGATATGAGGGAAAGCCAAGATCACGACGATACTGCCCCCAATTCCCAGGAGAGCACCGAGGATGACAATAAGGCCCAGCGTGCGCCGGGCCTGCCCGGTTTCGCCCGCCCCCAGGAGAACGGCGACCCTGGCATTCCCCCCCACGCCAATCATTACAGCCAGGCCCACAAACAATGCCAGGATGGGATAGAGAATATTTACCGAGGCCAGTGCCTCGGGACCTAAACGCCGGCCCACCAGAATGCCGTCCACTACCTGGTATAAGGCCATAAAAAGCGTAGAGGCCACGGCCGGAAAGGCATTTTTTAGAATGAGCATGCCTAAAGGGCAGTTCAGGAAAACTTCCCTGGCCGGATCAAGGGCCTCAAGGTTCGTATCCTCTTCCCGCTGCTGCGGCTTTGCGGAGGGTTCGGAACCGCCTGCCTGTTTACTTTCTTTGCCTGTTTCAATCTGCATACACTTCTCCCAAAGCTTTAAACTTGTGATATTATATATTATATTATATCCATTTAACTAACCTGGGAAAGAAGAACACCTCTTTAAGCACCATATCAGTGTGACCGGCGTATCCTGGCGCCAAAGGGCAGAATGGCCAGTTTCGCCAGCTTCAGGTGCTGCAAACCAAAAGGGATGCCGATAATTGTTAGGCAAAAAACAGCGCCCATAACCAGGTGGAAGATACAAAGTTCCCATCCCAGGAGCAGGATCCAAAAAATGTTACCGAGGAAACATCCCACCCCGAACTTGCCGATTTCAACTGTGCGGCCAAAAGGCCACAGCACAAAACCGGCAAATTTGAAACACTGCAGGCCAAACGGTATGCCCACAACCGTAAGGCAGACCAGCAAACCGGCTACTGCCCACAAAATGGCTAGGATAATCCCGCCAAGCGCCAACCAAATAAGATTGCCTATTAAACTCATTTGTTATCCATCCTCTTTGATCTTGCACAAGGAACAAATGCCCAACATGCACTCTTTTTACATTTATACATATTGGCAGGTAGGCTTAATGCTATTTTAGCATCCTTTTCCTTTACAGATAACAAAAATTACCACCTTCGGCGGCAGCTTTGTATCAGCAACACAAAGCTGCCGCTTGGCCTCTGCAGTTACAGGATTAAATTGATCAAGCATTAGAAACACATTGTCAAAATATCCTTTTTATTATAGCAAAATTAATCCGGATCGTCAGCCTCGTTGCATGGAACTGATATTAGTTGACATAGGCTGATTCTTGTTTTAAACTATAATCAGGTGGAGGTGATTTAATGGACTCAGGCGATGAACTCATTACAGCTCAGGAGTTGGCAGATTCTCTGAGTCTCTCGGTAGATACAATCTGGAGATATACCCGGGAAAAGAGAATACCTTATGTGGAAATTGGCAACAGGCAGTACCGGTATAACAAGCAAAAAGTACTAAAAGCGTTCTCCGGGGAAACGCCTTCTTCTATGGTAAAAGAAGATTTTGCTCCTTATCAGGACAAAAAAAAGCTAACCTATAAAGATTATGCTATGATTCCCGAAGAGCCCGGCTTTCGGTATGAAGTTATTGACGGAATACTGATAAGGGATCCCTCTCCTTCTTTTCAACACCAAAGAGTTTCCAGACGGCTGCAGCGCATACTTGAAGATTACTTTCAGGAAACAGATCAGCAAGGCGAGGTCTTTGATGCCCCCCTTGATTTAAATCTAACAGTGCATACCGTAGTACAGCCTGATTTGATGTACTTACCCGGCAGCCGGCCGGCCCGGAATGACCCGGTGGACAGTGTTCCGGAGTTAATAGTGGAGATTCTATCTCCTTCTACCGGCAGAAAGGATCGGGTCCTGAAGTTAAACCACTACCAGTCATCCGGAGTTCCGCACTACTGGATTTTGGACCCGGAAGACGGCATTATTGAAGCCTATGAATTACGGGATGAACGTTATGTATCTATGGTAAGATCTGCTAAAAGCATTTTTTCTCATCCCGGTTTCCCGGGGCTTTCATTTAATATTGATGAGCTGTTTAGCAAACCGGGGTAGCCATCGAGAGTAGCTTATGTAAAAGGGAAACCAATGCCACCTGTAAAATCCAAGTTCACTAGGCAATAAACATAAAAAAAAGCTTCCGTTCTTTATTCCAAACAATGAGTCAACGAACCGTCCCCTGTCATCCCTCCCTCATCATCACCTCATCATCACCTTGTCATCATCTCAGATAACAGTTTAACACCATTTTTTATTGCAGCGGGTTCAAGATGCCCATATCCGATCAGCAGCTTACTTTGATGCCTGCCTTTTTCTATGCAATGGCTTTCTACAGGAGTAATATACAATCCATTTTGCAGGCAGTAATTTTTAAATGCTTCATCAAATCGCTTTCCAGGAAAATCGATAGCAACATGCAACCCGGCAGAGTCTCCATATGCAATCCATTTACTGCCAAAAATTTCTTTCAGTGATTCCAACAACACCTGTCGGCGCTGACCGTACAGTTTACGCATCTTTTGAACATGCCGGTCAAGCTTGCGTGTCCTTAAAAATTCTGCTAAAGCAGCCTGCTCAAAGGGCGGATTTTGTACATCCGTATGGGTACGCAGTTCACGCCAGCGGTCTTGAAGCGGATAGGGCAAAATTACATACCCTATCCTCAGCGCCGGAAAAATTGCTTTGCTGAAGGTACCCACATAAATCACTCGTTGCGGGTCAAGCGTGTAAAGCGGAGCAATAGGCTCTCCACTATACCGAAATTCGCTGTCATAATCGTCTTCGATGATATAAAGACCATTTTTCCTGGCAAAGCGAATCAGTGAGGCACGGCGTGATGCGGGAAGGATTCCGCCCAACGGGAACTGATGAGATGGCGTAACATAGACTGGGCCTGTACTTTGGCACTTTGAAAGGTAATCTGTCTGTATCCCCTCGGCATCCACAGGTATGGGAACAATGGTGCAGCCTTTGTGTATCAATGTTCCAAGCATACCTATATGACAGGGGTCCTCCATCAATATATTTTTGCCGTCACCACACAGAATTTCCGCAATCAGGTGTAGCCCGTGCGTTGCACCGGCAGTAATAAAGATATCATTCGGTGAAATCTTAAGGCCTCGTCTTCTGAACAGCCAAATCGCGATTTCCTCTCGCAGGACAGGCAATCCCTGCGGTCCTGTATAACCGAAAGCCTCAAGAGGCAGTTCCTCGGAAGCCTTGTGCAGTAGCTGCTGCCAAAGGAACCTAGGAAATTGCGTTAAGTCGGGCCTGCCCGTACGAAAGTTCACTAAAATCGGTTGAATTGACTTGCTTTTTGTTTTTGTCAATAGCGCCGGTTCAATCGATTCAACGCACAAGCCGTTAGCAACCCGTGTGGGAGCTCCCTGTCGGCTTATTACGAAGCCTTCTGCAATCAGCAGGTCAAAAGCCTCGCAAACAGTATTACGGGAAACATCCAGCTCCTTCGCTAATTCCCGTGTGGACGGCAAAGTTTCTCCTGCTTTCAGTTGCCCGGATAGCATCAGTTCTTTTAAGGCCTGATAAATTTGACGCCATAACTGTAATTCACTTTTTCGATTAAATTTAATTCCTAACATAATGCCTCAAACTGGCTCTATAAAATCTGTGCTATACTGGCCCTTTAACAGAACCAGTGGTTTAAATAAAATAATACCATTAGATAATAAAACTGCAACAGATTTCTGGAGGACTATTTGGATGAATCAATTATACGGGAAATTATACTTGATTTGTGCCTTTTCACTGGCAGGAACCAGCGTTATCTCAGCAAAATTTGTTGCAGGAAAGCTCGGAACTTTTACGATCACAGCAGTTAGCCTGTTTTTCTCGCTTGTATTTTTGCTTCCACTATGCGGCAAACAGCTTGTCAAATATATTCAAATAATGTCATTTCGCAATTTCCTGTTTTTATCGCTTCAGGCCTTATGCGGTATTTTTCTGTTCCGTATGTTTTTACTAAGCGGACTTAACTATACCAGCGCCGGAGAAGCGGGCATACTCACAGGTGCGACACCTGCTATAACAGCTCTTCTCGCTATGCTTGTATTAAAAGAGTCGGTCAACGGCAGAAAACTTTCCGGAATACTCTGCACGGTGGGAGGCATTTTAATCATTCAAGGATTGTTAACACCAGGAAACGCTTTAACCTTAGAACATATCGGCGGGAATATACTTGTGCTTTGTGCAGCGGTATGTGAGTCCGCCTTCAATACGTTGTCACGTATTTCTGCTGTTAAGGCTGCGGCAGATCTGAAAGAGACTTCAAGTCCAATTGTGCAGACTGCAATTGTATCGGCAATCGCTCTGATTCTATGCCTGATTCCTGCACCATTTGAGCATCCCTTGAAAGGGCTATTAGGAATCGGCCTTATGGAATGGATAGCTCTTCTTTGGTACGGCATATTTGTAACAGCTCTGGCATTTGTCTGCTGGTACTCCGGAATAAAGCGGTGCGGCGTGTTTACAGCTGCAGCTTTTTCGGGAATGATGCCATTTACCTCCATGCTTCTATCGGTCGCTGTATTGGGTGAAAGCACCGATTGCCGGCAGTGGCTGGGCGGGCTTCTTGTCATTGTCGGCATGATACTGATCGGGACCGAAGGCACCAAGAATTCTTTAGATCTAAAGTAGAGAAAGGAGTGCTTTTATGAATCTGGTGAAAGTTTCCTCAAATGGCCAAATCACTGTACCTGTTGATAGCCGTAGCGTATATCCATGGCATCCTACAATTTTTCATCCTCAGAAAGTTGAATGTCGTCTAATTTACCTTGCGCTTGCATAATTCCAATAGCCAAACCAGTATATGGCTTCTGTGAAATTGGAATTATTGTTTTCCAAATGCTCAGTATGCTCATTTTATGTACATGTAAATATCTTTTTTGCTTTTAAGGATAACAGTTTTTTCTTGATACTTTTCCAATACGAAAAGTATCTCCGGCATATTCACTTGTTGAAATTTATCTGTCCACCGTAATAAATTTTTAAGCGACTTTAGCGTTTCTTTTTTCGCTCTTTCGAGACCGAGTTTACGCTTTATAAACCTTTTTATGATGCGGAATTTATATATTAGTTTTGGTGTTTCCAGTATAAAAATATAATCCGCTCTTTCAAAACTCTCCGTCAGCCAGGAATAGTAAACTCCTTCAATAATCCAATTGTCTTTTACAACAACATCATTTAGCATTTTCGTTCGTTTATCAACAGGCATCTTCATTCCGTATTGATTTGCCGAATTATCCCAAAAGAAATTGTCTAAATCATAATGAGGTATATTATATTTCTTGGATAGTCGCTCAGCAATATACGATTTTCCCGTACCACTTCCTCCCATAATATGTATTTTCATGCTTATCCTCCAACTGAGTAACAAATCTATTTTTTCGCTCAGTTTAACTAAGTCTTATACTTTATAATTAACCCCGCTGCCCAATTGAACAGCAGTTCAGAGAGCCGTTCAAACTCAGCCTGCACCATATTCGGCTGCTTCTTAAGCGTAATGCCGGCCTGCAAAATCTCCCGTTCCTGTGGTTGCAGCATGGGAATAAGCTCGGCCTTTTGCTTTATGTAGGTTCCCGTTTGTTCGTAATAGACTGCCTGCACGGTAAAGGCGGCTGATTTATAAAGGGTTTTCAATATCTCCGCGTCTTTCTCATGCACCATATTGTGGCCACACATATGGTAGATATTGCAGGCCCCAATCCGGACGGCACGGTGAATATCCTCCTTACTGATCAACGGCAGCAGAAAATCAATACTATCGAAAACCGGAGTGGTATCATGATAGAACTGGAACAGATCAGAGCGTTCCCAATTTAGTAGCTCCTGCCGGCCGGAGATAAATCCACAAACTTTCTCCCGGTTCGAAAGCGCGTCCAGCATAGCGCCGTAAACTTTCAGATCTCCCGAAGTCACCTGATCCAGTATAACAACCGTATCAATGTCGCTGCTGTCTGTTGCTTCGCCCCGACCATAACTTCCCTGAAGCCCAACAAACAGCAGACGAGAACCGAACAGAGCTTTCAACTCGCCCAAGTATCCTTTCATCCAAGTGTTTATATTAAAATCCATTCTTTGCTCCCTTGTGTTTGTGTTGGTTTCATAATCCCAACTGTCAAATTCTTGTTTACCTGTATGTTATAAACATAACGCGAAATTCAAGCTGCTATAACAGCAGTTTTGCTTCGTCTTTGCAACTGCAGTACCTTAAGATCAATAACAAATATTGCGTCTTCTAGTTTAATTAATTGCACACTTCCATATGATGAACTATTACTAAAATTAAAGGCTATATTTCACACAAAAAACGTATACAAAATACAGCCAATTATCCAAAGAATAACAACAACTACTAAAACTATCAAAGAGATTTTTAAGAACTTTCTGTCGTTCTTAATAAAGCCAATTAGAATACCTATTACTGAAATTATTCCGATAATCAACAATGGAAAACCCATATTTTATACATCCTTATCTGGATAAATTGATTAAAATGTTAGTTCATATTATCCTAAAACTGTGATATAAAAATTTTTTTGAAACTTCTAATTATTAGCCAAACTGGAACATCATAGACAGCTCACCCCCCCCCGTGCAATAGGGTCCGTGCCCAGCGCACGTCCAATTCCTCAAGTGAGATGGGTTATGCTCTACACAAGCTGGACATTGGCACTCTGGTTCTGGCAACAACGATTGTTACCCCTGCGGGAACGTATTAGTTATTCTATCTTAAAAAAATTGTTCATCCATATCTTTTCTTTAGGGGTTATTTCGAATTTATATCCATTTTCCGCTATCTTACTCCAAAATATATGCTCATTAAAATAATCGTAAAATGTGAGTTCGCTAACTACATAAACTAACCATGTAGATGCTTTTATAAGACCTAAATTTATCCTTAATGGTTCAATCATTTCGTTATATTCTGTCACTGTATTATTTTCTGAATGAAGATTATCTATATGTACGAATTTATTACTCAAAAATCCTTGAATATAACCTAACGGCGGTATCACTTGTTTTCCATACTTTATTGTTTTATTAACATTAAGTTTACCATCTTTATATTTTATATATCCGTCTTCCTCAATCAAAAAATACGCTACTGTGCTTACTGCTTCTACAGTAGATCGAAGTAGCATTCCAGGCTGTAATATATAACCTTTCCTAAGAAGCTCAACTGAAGCCTGTATCGTAATTAGCGCGTTCATTAATAATTTACTGCTTGTAATCTTAATTTCATTATCATCATGGACTGCTCTGACCAAACCATCTCCCACCATATATGCTGACCTACTAAATAGCTCACTGATTTCTATCAATTCCTCATTACATAATTTATCGAATGATTTTGCAATCTTTCCTGAATCTCTATGAATCCGCTTAATTAACATATCATTTGAATACACCCGAATTTGTTTACTCTTATTATCAATAACTGCTCTTAAGAAGTTCTTTTCATTTATTCGACCGTCTAAGATACTAATATTTTTCAAATTATTCCTTATCTTTCTTTTCTTTCGTTTCTTATTCATCTATAGACCTCCTGGAACGAATAATCTCGCCTCGCGTTGTCGGCTTATCGGCACCCATCTCAGGTGCCTTTGTTTTTAGGATGGACCTTGCGTGCCGTTCAATGGATGATGGGAGAAAATAGTCTTTAAAAGCTTCTCTTAAAGGTTAAACCCGCCCATGTTCTGTTTCCACCACCCCATGCGAGAATGCCGTGTTAAAGGCAGTAGAGGTACTTATTTCTTTATAGCTACTATTATAGTAATAATGGTTCCGACTACGCCAACTATTCCCAATAATTGAACTATTGGATTTTTATAAAGTTTATTTATTTTATATCTCCATTGATTAGTCTCAGTCCTTAGTCTATTCGTAACCAATTTGTTGAAAACCGACTTAAAAAAATAAACTTTGCACATAGTCGAGTTCAGTGCCGTTGCATAAAGCTTTTAAGTCTTTGTAAACGCAAAATATGTTAACAT
>JAENYV010000005.1:0-8002 GCA_016841605.1 Dethiobacter alkaliphilus
TTTTGGACAGTTTAGGCCGTCTGTCTCCGGACAGCCTGCGGTAGCTATGACACTCTATTTTAGCAGTAAACAAAAATTATAATTACCATTACCATGATTTAATAAAAGAAGGGAAGTCCTTAAAAAGGCTTCCCTTCTTTTATTTTTGGCAAAAAGATAATTAACTGGAGGGATGAATTAAAGGTGATTAAATTAAAAACCCTGGCGGACTTCCGCAGGCACAGACAGGCCGGATCTTTACCCCCGGAGTTCTTAGAACATCTGGAGACCATCTTTCATGAACTCCACGAAAGCCTTGGTGAAGACCACTCAATAGAAAATTTCAGCCTGGATGAACATGGCTACATTGTAGTCCTGGAAAAAGGAGACGATTTAACCGACCTGCAGGAGGTTGGATTAAACCCGGAGGATAAGGGCCTTCTGGGGACATGGCCCGAATTTGTAGAACTGGAAAAACTATCCTGCGGTTGCTACTACCGTATTCTGATCCTCTACAACAACGAATATGCAATGCTCTTTTTTGTCAGATCCGGAGATTTTGGCTCTGAAATTGAAGCATGGCTCAAGAAGCAGTTGGACTTCAGTCTTGAGACTCTATCTTATCCAGAAGTAAGTGAAACTAAAGGGGGCTAACCGTAATGAATGAGATACATCTGGTCATTGTTAATAATGGTCCTCAATGCTATATGCTCTTTAATAAACAGAAGCAAACCTACCAGAGAGTACTGGCTCCGGAGGAGGTTTCATTGGATGCAGAAATTAAAATAGTGAACATTTCCACCAGTGCAGTGGAAAAGGCTCTGTTCAGGCTGGAATCCACCGGGGAAGGACCCTTGTTAAGGCAATACATCAACTACCTGCAAGTGCTTCTGAAAAGTACAGTACTGAGCATCTTCCCCTGGAAAGGAGTTGAATAACTGTGCAGAAAAAGGAATCATCAAAACGCATCGACATTGTCACCCTAAAGATGGTTCGGGACTCCAGCATCCTCTATTCGCCCCGCAGACTGGAAAACCCTCTAGATGCAGCTGACCTGGTCAGGGGCTTTTTAGATGAGTCTGATCGGGAGAAATTTATCATCATTTGTCTTTCTATAAAGAATGAACCTTCCTGTATTAACATCGCCAGTATCGGTTCTTTAAATAGCTCCATCGTTCACCCAAGAGAAGTTTTCAAGATCGCCTTCCTCAGTAATGCCGCCTCAATAATCCTGGCCCACAATCATCCGTCCGGCCAGGCAGAACCCAGCCGGGAAGATATAGAAATGACGGAAAGACTAATTGAGGCAGGCAAAATACTGGGCATTCAGGTCCTCGATCACATTATTATTGGTTCAGATAACAGCTACTTCAGTTTTAAGGAAATGGATATGATTTAATGGAACACCTTTAGAATAGCAAAAGAAGGAAGAGGTAATACATGTTTATTCATACCGTCACTATTAATGGAATTACCAACTTCTTGGAAGTTACTCCGGATGGGAATTATCACAGAAAAATAATGCCATCTGAAATAACCGTTGAGGATAAAGTAACAGAGGAAATAGAAATCTCTACTTCAGCTATTGAAAAAGCTCTCTCAGAAATTAAAGAAAGAGAAGAACTGCAAGATTTGTACAAGTATATCGTCTACCTGGAAAGGTTGGCAGGCAATAGGATGAACAAAGAAACCCGTTGCCCAATCTGTTGAAGCTTCTCAAATGTTAACAAAGGAGGTCTCAATATTAAATGATTAAGATTGACTTGGCAAGAGAGATATCCATAAAAACTGATACTAAGCTTAGGGATGCAGAAAAGTTCCTTGATGCCTTTATGCACATAGTAACCGAAACCCTCTCCAAAGAAGAAAAGGTCCAGCTAGCAGGATTCGGCACCTGGGAGGTGAGGCAGTTCAAAAGCAGAATGGGCAGGAATCCCAAGACAGGAGATACGCTGGAGATTCCCAGCTTCAATTACCCGGCGTTCAGGCCCGGCAAGCACCTCAAAGACAGAGTGGCAGGCAGGGAGTCCAAAGATGACCGGGAAACACAGACAAAAGAGAATGCAGGGAATAAGAAGAAAAAGACCTCTGCCGGGAAAAAGTCCGCTGCAGCAACCATAAACTAGGCACAGGCAGGCGCAAGATGCTCCGTCCCCAGCTCAAAAGCAATCCACCGATACCCAGGGCCTCAGTCAGTCGGATATAGGGCCGAAAACAGCCAATCTGGAGCAGGTTTTAATGTAGTCAGTTCACCCCGCCGGGTTAATTCACTGCATAATAACCCCCATCTCACTGCATAACAATTCCCCATTTTCATCTCCCGCGGGAAATCCATCAAAGCTATAGCAACAGGCTATATTTAGGCATCTATAACTGACTGCATAATGTAAATAATGCAGTCAGTCCAAATCAAAAAGGCGGTGAATATCCACATGGATGAAAGTGTGTCCGCCTTCCAAGAGTATCTGACTCTGGAGGGAAAGGCTCCTAAGACAATAGAAAGCTACATCTCCGATCTGAAGAATTTCCTTACCTTCCTGGAACAGCATAATATTAAAAGTTTAAACAAGCTGACCCGCAAAGAGGTGCTGGGCTTCCGGGAGCAGCTGCTGGAGCGGAATTACCGCCCTGCCACCATTAACAAAGCAGTCAACAGCCTCCATTCCTATACAAACTGGTTAATAGACACAGGCCGCCTCCCCGGTGGCAAACCTCTGGTCCGGCCTGCCCAGGACCGTATCAAGATAGCCCCAGGCAGCGGCAGCAATGTAGAGGTCCTTAGCGATAAGGAAACAGAACAACTCCTCAGCTACGTCTCAAGTAGTAAGTCAAGCCAAAGAGACAGACTGATAGTTAATCTCCTGCTCTTCACCGGAGTAAGAGCAGGAGAGTTAATAAATATTCGTCTAAGCGACATGGACCTTCTCGCAGGGGAACTAAAGGTAATTGGTAAAGGAGAACGGTACCGGGAGATACCCCTGAAGCAAGAACTGGTAGTGCTGATCCGGGATTACATCAGCGGAGAACGCAGACAGTCCCGCTTCGCCAGTAGCCCCTACCTGCTCCTGAGCCAAAGAGCAGGTAAGCTGAACAGGGACACCATTAATACAAGTCTGGAGAATATCGGTAAGAAGCTCAACTTGAAGCTCTACCCTCATCTGCTCAGGCATACTTTTTGTACCTCTTTGCTGCGCAGGGGAGCTGATCTGACCACTGTGGCTGAACTGGCCGGACATGCAGATGTGCAGACCACCGTCAGGTTCTACATCAATACAAGCAAAGAGGACAAGGAAAGGGCTTTACGGCTGTTATAAGAGAAAGATCCGGCAAACAAAATGCCACTATTATCTTACCTGGTTGCAAAGGGATTAACTTTATAAGGCGGTGAAAAGTAATGTCATTAAATACAGATGAAGTTAATGTAGAATTTTTTGTCCTGTATTTACCTGAGAAGGATAAGTACCTTGATGATAAGTTTTTCTGGAGTGCAGAAGATCCCTTGGATGCATTTAAACTCTCAGGTCCCGATCTGGAAGAATTTGCTCATGATCTAAATTTGTCTAACTTTAAGGTCATCAAGGTTAAAGCCTCTTATTCTATCATAAGCGAATCGGATCTGGCTGTTTCTCTTGAGGAGACCAGTGATAGGAGAAAAAAAAGTTCATTATATAGCTCTAAGGAAAGGAAAAATTATATGTTCAAAAATCCGAGATTTTTTACCAGGGGAGTTCAGAAAGAAATTCCGGTCAAGCTTCAGTTCATAATATGGGGAATAATTGACGATCTGCGAAAAAGGGATGATTTCCAGCTGGACTATCTGCAGGTTTTTAACCTGGAAATAGCTGGAGAGAACACACAGAAAATTATTCACCACCAGGAAGTGCCGGAATATCGAGAGGAATACATCATCCCGGATATCGAAAGGCCGATTAAAGCCAAAGTATTTGTCATTGACTCGCAAAGTGATATAGAGGAAGAGAGTTACACGACGATGCTGCTGGCATCAGAATACTAGGGGATTTAACTGAGTAACAAATGTAAGCACCGGACCTAAAAACAGGGAGAAAGAGATAAGAGAACAATGTCAATTGTAGCGCTAATCTTAAAGATCATCATTTTAATCCTGGGCGGCATGCAAACTCTAGAAGCTGTCATGCAAGTGGCAGAGGAAAGTGGAGAAAGCTTTGAAAGGCTCTGGTCCAACCTACCTGAAAAGTACAAATAAAAATAATTTTATACACAGAACAAAGACTTTCCCTCCCCAAAAACCGGGGCTTTCGGGGCGCGCCCAAGGCTGAAACAGGTCATCAATTACTCAGAAAAGTCTCCGCCCCGCTTTCCCCGGGGAAAAAAAGGCGTAGAAAAATGTTCCTCTCTCTATTTTGAATAGCAACTGCTAAAAAAAATTAAAATAAATTGGACAAAAAACTAAAAAAACCGTTTTCTGTCCAAATAGCGGCAAAAAAAACTATCAAAAGCTATATACTAAAATTAGCTAAGCTGAAAAAAGTTTGATGGGCCGACCGGCCCAGGGAAAAATTTCAATTGTATACCCCCTTTCAATTGCTACCTCAAGTGGTACGTGAAAAATTTCGAAAATGTGAATATAATAAAAGATAGAAAAATAAAGAGGAGGCGATGCCAGCGAAAGAAAATTTCCCTGAATAGTAGAAATGAAAAATTTAGGCTTACCTTGAAATTCTTATAATAAACAAACGAAAATTTTAACTCAATGAAGGCTTGAAAATAGGGTCAGAGAGTCAAATACAAAATGATCTAAAACGAGTAGGTAGGAACCGAATCTGCTCATGTAGGATCATTTTTTTTTACTGCATGCTCTTTGACAACTGCATAGGGAGGGAAACAATGAATGAGATAGTACAAGCCGCTCTGAAATATTTAACATTGGGGTGGCCACTAATTCCCTGCCAGGGGAAGAAACCACTTATTAGAAGCTGGCAGAACCGGACAGCGACTAATCAGAAAGATCTCGACCGGTGGCAGAACAAATGGCCAGATATGAACATTGGCCTGCCCCTGGGCTCAGTCAGCGGAATTGTGGGGATTGATGTCGACGGAACAGAAGCAGTAAGACGGTTAAAAGAGCTCAGCGGAGGACAGGTCCCGATAACCTGGGCTTTTAAAACTCCTGGAGGCGGGAAAAGATACTTGTTTCAACTGCCAGAAGGTACCAAGGCCAAGAAGTACGTTGAACAATTGCAAGGGGAGCACGCAGAACTAGCTTTTCAAGGAGATGGTCAACAGACCATCCTTCCTCCATCTGTCCATCCAAATGGCAAAAAATACCGTTGGTTCAAAGGAAAAAGCCCTGCCGACATTTCCCTCGCCCCTGCACCAGAGTGGATGATAAAGCTAATGAGTGATAAAAAATCGAAAAAAGAAAAAAAAAGTAAAGGAGCGAAACAAGAAACCAGCGTAGAAGATGTTTTTTCCAGACTTCAGGGGCGCTGTGCCAAGTTTGCAAAGGCGTTGGAAGTCCAAAGCCAGAAGGGATTGTCGGAGGAATCATGGTTCAAATGGCTTTCCCTACTAGTGAAAGCCGGGCACAATGAAGCTGCATGGGCCTTCTCTAAATTATCCCACAAACACAACAAGCGGAGCGATAAACGATTGGTCAAACTGGAGGATAAAATGGATTCTGGTCAAACTGCTATGCCCCGATGCAGCACCTTCGGCTGCAGCGTTGAGCGGATACAAAATTGCCATTCCATGCTAAACCTCAACGATAATAAAGAAGTAAAAAATAGTCCAGGAGCTTTTATTAGGGACATGAAGACATTATTGCCTCCAAGAGATCCACTTTATCATCCCTACGTTAAAGCGCTATCTAATGTTGCTGCCTATGATATCGATGAAAGCGGTTACCTTTGCTCATATGACAAAAAAGGAAACCCATACGTGATTGCAAACTTCGTGGCTATACCGACTCTTGAAATTATTCGAGATGACGGGCAAAACCATGAGCGCACCTTCCGCATAGAAGGCTACGTTGTCGGGGGAAGATTCCTTGAACCTGTGGACATTGCAGCAAAAGACTTCGCCGGTATGAACTGGTTGACTAATTCATGGGGGATTGAGCCAAGCATCCGGGCCGGGTTAGGCAAAAAGGATCTGGTCAGAGATGCGATTCAGAACATGGGGGTTGGCATTAATAGACATATCATTTTTTCTCACATAGGATGGCGCAAATTGTCCAATGGGATTTGGGCCTACCTGCACGCTTCTGGAGCAATTGGGGCTGATAATTTAACTGTAGAACTGAATTCGCAGTTGCAGCGCTACTACTTACCAAGTTCAGTTCATGACCATAGAAAGGCGGCAAGGGTGAGCTTGGGATTTCTTAAGCTCGCAGCTTTGGATATTACAATACCGCTACTCGCATTGACATACTTGTCCCCGTTAGTGGAGGCCTTTAAGATTGCAGGCTTGGAACCTAATTTTTTGCTTTGGTTGCATGGAGGAACGGGAACTCGCAAAACATCTCTTGCCTTAGTACTGTTATGTCACTTCGGACAATTTGCTGGGAAGAATCCCCCCGCATCCTTCAAAGATACCGCCAACGCCCTGGAAATGAAGGCGTTTGCCACCAAGGATTCCCTGTTATTGATCGATGATTATCACCCTTCTGCCAGCAATTATGAAGGACAAAAAATGGCCCAGATCGCACAGCGTGTGTTGCGCATGTATGGAGACAGGATAGGGAGAGGCAGACTCAAGTCCACAATCGATTTTCAACGGACTTATCCGCCCCGTGGCATGTGCCTTGTTACGGGGGAGGACCTTCCTCAAGGTCAATCTTCAATGGCTCGGTTCTTGGGCCTGGAGTTGGGCAAAGACCAGGTGGACCTGGAAAGGCTAACTGAACACCAGAACAACAGTGGGCTTCTTGGTCAGGCTATGTCCGATTACATTGCATGGCTCCAGCCCCAAATGGATTCTCTTCCAAACAAATTGAAGGATGAATTTGTCAAGTATAGGATGGACATGCAAAAGCAGGCTGTCCATGGCCGCCTTGGAGAAGCAGCTGCTTGGCTACTTGTTGCCTTTGAAATGATGATAAGGTTTATGGTACACAATCAGGCAATAAAGGTGGAGAAGGCTGAAAAGATCAAGGTAGCTGCAAAAAAAATTATGACAAAACTTGTTAAATTACACGGGGGGCTTGTTAATCATGAAACACCGGTGGAAATCTTTTGCAAAACTCTGCATGAGCTTATCATATCAAAAAAAGCTGCCTTAATAACTTTGAAGGACGGCTCTGATTCTTTAGACTACTTTGGCGAAATTATCGGATGGGCTGATGATGAGTTTATGTACCTAAAACCAATCGTTGTTTACAATATGGTTTCACAATGTTTGAGAAAGCATGATGAAATCATTCCCGTTAGACAGCGAACTCTTTGGAAACATCTTGACGAGGCGGGCTTGCTTTATACAGAAATTGAGAATGGAGAAAGAAGGCATTTGGTTAAGAAGACTATTCCACACAAAAGGGGAAAAAAAGGAGACCGGTTGAGGCTGCTCCACGTTAAACGTGTTAAGTTTGAAAATTTGGTTAAAGGTTAATTCTAATCTGTTTTTCAGGGACTCAGGGTTTTCCCGTCCCCTGAAAAACAGAGGTAATTAAAAAAACAGGAGGAGGCAACAATGGCAAAGAAGAAGGATGCTTTGGTAGAGCAGGAAGAGCTGCAGATGGAAGACTCTAATGTTTTGGATCTGGATGATTTGGATTTGGAAAACGATGATGACGATGACGATGCCACCTATGATGATTCAGATGATAGGGAGTTAGCTTACGAAGAAGAAGAAGAAGAAGAAGATGATGATGATGATGATGATGACGATGACGATGACGAAAACGAAGACAATGAAGAAGGCAATGAAAATGATGACGATGCCACTTATGATGATTCAGATGATAGGGAGTTAGCTTACGAAGAAGAAGAAGATGATGATGATGATGATGACGATGACGATGACGATGATGACGATGATGACGATG
>JAENYV010000005.1:8102-137434 GCA_016841605.1 Dethiobacter alkaliphilus
ATGATGACGATGACGAAAACGAAGACAATGAAGAAGGCAATGAAAATGATGACGAAGATGACCTACTGACCATCAAAGAGACTATGCGGAAAGCTAGGTTGGATGAAGGGGATTATCCAGCAAAAATTGGTAAACTTTCTGCCAAAAAGATGATGGGCGTCTATGAACCTTGGGTTAGGGTAACTATCCCTTTTAACATCAAAAATCGGAATTCAGGAAAAAACGTGACTGTGAACTTTATGGCTAGCTGTAGCTTGAACGTTAATAGTAGACTATTTCCCATCGTCAAAGGAATTCTTGGCAAAGTTCCAAAAGGCGATTTTAAGTTGCGTCAGCTTGAGGGGAAAAAGGTGACAGTTTCCATTAAGCATTGGGAGGACAAGAAGGGCAATGTGTGGGAAAACGTGGTGGCCGTGCGTCAGCTGAAAAAGAAAAAGTAGGGTTTAAACCATTTTCCGAGGTAATCGGGGCAGAAACTAAAGTCTGCCCCGGTTGCCCCGGGAAAAGAGATGCTGGACTAGCTTTAGTAGATAAAAAACCAAACTACTATAAGATGTAAGTATTCATCTTTCAAATGTATATTATTTTCATAGAATCTTTAGCAAGACAATTTTTGGAGATGATAATATGGAGGTATAAAAAGTGGACACAAACGGAAGCCTTGATACTTACCCGGAAATCCTCACCCCTAAGCAGATTGCCAACTATCTTGGAATCGGCTACATTAAGGCCTTACGCTTGGTAAAGTCGGGCGAGATATCATGTGTTAAGATTGGCAACGCTTATAAGGTGCCAAGACTTCAATTTCAGAAATGGTTGGACGAGCCAGGGCTCAGAAAGTTTTTGTAATTAGCACAGGTGCCAGCTTGCCAATTATGGTAAGCTGGCACCCAAAAAAATGGAGAGGAGGAAATAACTATGACCGGACATATCCGGAAGAAAAAAATTAAAAATGGCCATATCTGGCAAGTTATCGTTGAACTCGGAAGTGATGAATCCGGAAAGCGGAAGAGAATATACCGAAATATTAGGGGACAAAAACAAGAAGCCCAGAAACTCCTGGCTTCACTACTTACTGAATTGAGCAATGGAACATATATTGAACCATCCAAGATCACGCTAAAGGAATACTTTCTTGACTGGATGGAGACTTATGTCAAAATGAATCTTTCTCCTACAACTATTGATAGTTATAGAATTAATATTGAAAAGCATGTAATTCCCACTCTTGGTCATATCAAGCTCCAGGAGCTCAAACCCATGGACCTGCAAAAATTCTACAAAATGAAGTTAGAGAATGGCAGAACTGATGGTAAAGGTGGCTTGTCGGCTCGTTCAGTTCGTTATATCCACCGAAACATCCATGAAGCCCTGGAACATGCAGTTCGGATGCAGCTAATCCCCCGCAATGTTGCTGCTCTTGTAACTCTGCCTAAAGCTAAGCCTTATAAAGCCAATGTTTATAATGAGAAACAGCTTTTAATCCTGTTAGAGAAAGCTATGGGGACGGATATGGAGTTGGCAATCTTCCTGACAGCCACCCTTGGATTGCGCCGTGGGGAACTGCTTGGCTTGAAATGGTCTGACGTAGACTTTGAAACCGGAAGGATTCGAATCCAGAACAATCTTGTCCAGACTCAAAAAGGAAGTGTGTGCAAGGAACCGAAAAGCAAGTCAAGCAGTCGGGGGCTTGATTTGCCGGAAGGCCTGGTTGCTATTTTGAAGAAGCACCACAAAATCCAGGCCCAGAACAAGCTTAAGCTGGGAGCAGCCTATGACAAACGGGATTTTATTTGTTGTCAGAACAATGGGTATCCCTTCTCGCCTGGTTACTACTCTAAAAAGTTTAAAACCTTTCTTGAGGAGAACGGCCTTCCACATATTAGGCTGCACGATCTGAGACATTCGAATGCTACTTTGATGCTTATGTATGGGATCCAGCCGAAAGTTGCATCAAGCAGCCTTGGACACTCTTCTATAGGTATTACCCTGGATCTCTATTCTCATGTATTGCCGGAAATGCAGAAAGAAGTGGCGGATAAGATCGAAAGCGGTATATTCAAAAAACTTTCAAATGGTGTTGTTGGCAGCAAAGCCAAGTAATTTCAACTATTCTCATCTTTTATGGCAACTAAATGGCGACTGTCGTCGACTCTTTCGTCGACTGCAGCAAAAAAAAATGCAGTAAGTATAGAGACAGAGGGTTTAAGCCATGGATCGGCTTAAACCCTCTATTTGTAAGGAATTTGACGATTCCTGATTGGATAATCCCGGAATCACTGACCGGATAAATAAGAATTCAATGGTCGGAAATCAGCGGAATGACTAATCGATTCCAGCAGAATATTCAACAAAAATAAAGAAATAGCCGATATGTCTTTAATTGTTGAGTAAGAATAGGTCAGAATGTTATAATTTTAAGAAGGATCGGGGAAAAACAGGTGTGACAATAAAGATAAGAGTATAGAGAGTATAACTATAATAAGCCATATAGATTTTTTAAGAGAAATGGGTGGATAGAAATGAAATCAGAAATAAAACCAGATACAGTTTTACGTTCTGAAGGAATGAAAGTTCTGTTAGAAAAACTTGGTAGAGTTGATGCAGAGAGATTCATTGCTTTAATTATTAAGGAACCGTTTGATTATACAAAATGGCAGAGTGATCTCATGAAAGATATATCGGTTAGGGAGTTAAGTAGTAAGGCAATGAAAGAAATAGGTGAAGTAATTTAGTCTGGGCAGAATTCTAAAGAAAACAAAGCATACTGATAGGAGACTTCTTGCTGGAGACGTCCTTCAATGGTCTTGTTGTCAGCAAAGCCAAGTAGTTTCAACCATTTTCGCCTATTATGGCGACTAAATGGCGACTGTCGTCGGCTCTTTCGTCGGCTGCAGGAAAAAATGCAGTGAGTATGCAACAGAGTGTTTAGGCCATAAATTTGCTTAAACACTCTGTTTGTAAGGAATTTGGCGGAGAGAGTGGGATTTGAACCCACGAAACGGCTCAACACCGTTTACTCGATTTCGAGTCGAGCGCCTTCAACCGAGCTCGGCCATCTCTCCATGTTAAAATAATTATATAATAGGCAAAACAGTTTGTAAAGCAAAGGGAAGCGTATAAAATATCTGCTGTTTTTTCCAGTAAGTGCCCCTCTCTAAAAGACAGCGCTCAAAAAGACATTTTCTCAATCATGCGTAATCTTTGTTTAAGACAATTTTTACCGGCAAACCAGGCTGTGAAAAAGGCCTTCAAAAAAATACTCGCATAGTTTACGGACCGGATCTATAATGTGTGGTTTATAAATATTCGGGATACGCTTTTATATTTTTTTTTAACCAAAGTAAGGGAAAAATTATCTTCGCTGCTGAAAAAATCTTTTTAAGATCTCTGAGCACTGCTTCTGAAGAACACCCTCTGTAAATTCCAGGCGGTGATTCAGTCGGTGGTCACGAAGCAGATCGTAGAGTGATACAACCGCTCCGGCCTTGGGATCACGGGTGCCGAAAACCAACCTGGAGACTCGGGCTTGGATCAGCGCACCGGCACACATGGGGCATGGTTCCAGAGTAACGTATAATGTTGTCTTCGGAAGTCTCCAACTGCCCAGAAGACGGCCCGCCTCCCGCAGAACAAGAATTTCTGCGTGTGCCGTGGCATCTTCCATCTCCTCGCGTCGGTTGTGATTCCCAATCAGAATTCGTCCATCGTAAACCAGCACTGCTCCCACAGGGACTTCTTCACGGCGGTAGGCTTCTTCGGCCAGGTGAAGTGCTTCTTGCATGTATAATTCGTCATTTTGCATGTTCATTCTTATTTAACCTCTAACATCGTCATTCGGGTTTCGCTTAGAATCGGTCGCCATAAGCCATTAGGATCGTTCCATCGGCTTCCCATTTTCTTATGTTCAGGAACACATCTTGCAGAGGAAAACCCTCAAGTCCTCCGCTGAGTTCCGGTGGCACTTGAACCGTCACTATATTAATGCTAATTATTATTTTTCGCTGTAATACTAGTAATTATAGCATAGAAAGAAAAATATGCCAGATGTGGTTTCCCCAAAGGGCTCTGGCATTAAAATCGGACAACAAACAATACCTGTCTGCTTGACAAACAACAGGTGCGGCCCGCGCGGATTTCCTTAACCGCACCTGTGCTTCATTCCTGGAGTTTAATGGGTTTAACAATATCTCGGTAACCAGTGCTTGAGATGATTTATTTTTTAATTTTTGCTAACACTCCCTTCTTTATTATAATTATTAAGACGACGGACCTAATTCCATTTCCACACGTTTCGCCGCGTATGGAAAAGTAATAATCATTTTAGATCTTGATGAGGGTAATTTCCCAGTAGCCTTTAGCAGACGTTCCCTTATTCACCTGGACAAGGGTAGTTCCCGCTAATAATTCTCGGGGTTTTTCGAAGGGATTCGTTTAACAGGCCCTGGTATTCACTTCTTTACACGGTTGCCGGTAGTTGTGGTTGCTGGTGATACAGTAGGTAGAGCTTTCATGTATTGGCTTCTAAGCCGTTAGTTTACGAAGCCGGACACTATTTCCACACGTTTCCGTCGCGTATGGAAAATACTTGTCCCTTTTCAAAGATCAATCCTAGTGACTCCCTGGTAGGCTTTCGCAGGCGTTCCCTTTTCGCCCCGTGAAGGGGTAGTTCCTGTAATAATTCTTAAGGTTTTTCAAGGGATTCTTTCCGACTGATCCAGGTATTCACTTCCTCACACGGTTGCTGATACCTATAAATCACGCTTGTTACACCTTTATGTCCTCACTCGTCGCTGCCCGGAATTGCCCGGTAAGATCCATTTAGCGACTTATTAACATCCTTTCTTCATGAGATATTTTTTATCCCTCAGCTTCCTTTAACTTAATCTGGGAAGAAAAGAACTATACCTCGAAATCATATGCCACTAAACTGTATATGACGCAACCTATAACTGTTAAATACTAAACACAACCCCGTCATAACGGCCCCCTGGGTTCCGGATCAGCCCTGGCCGGCGGGTTGCCAAGGATCTCCCGGAAACTGGATGTTGCTAGGGGCATATAGCCCAGCAATTTAAGTGGGGCATGGATCATCTGGCCTTCGTATTTTAACCGGACAATAGGCAACTTAATTCCTGTGTCCGAAATGTAAAATTGGATATCTGTTTTCTTAACCGGACTTTGATTAATAATTATGTTTTTCTCAGCTTCAGTTTTCTTCTCGGTAATAATAACTTTCGTTCCCTCCACAGGTTTTTTAGCAACTACTCCTTTTGAAGCTGTAAACTCAATCATGGTTGTCCAACCGATCATGGCGATAGACAAACTGATTATCAGGACTTTACCTAATATGCGAAATCTCAATTAAAACACCCCCTAGATAACTTGTTTTTTACTCCATACGCCAGAACTTAGACAACTTCATGATATTCCCTTTCTGCTTTCTACCCACAACCCCGGGCATAAATAATCTGTTATGTAAACACTTCTTTCCGATTTAAAATTTTTCGGCGATTTTTTAAATTACGGGAGGCGGGACTAATAGAAACACGCATTTTATTATTCATATTACAATTTTGACGCCCCTGAACCTCCGTTTTATGCAGTAAACGGTTGTAACGACTTTGGAGATTACCGGTTTGACCGGCTTTTCCTGCTTGTCCTGCTTGTCCTGCCTGCCTCTCGACAGTAGTGGCAGGGTCCATATCCTTTTGTGCAAGTGTGATTAAAGTAGCCTTCTGCCTGTAATTATGACTTGCATAGTTAAGGTTTGCATAATTGTGGCCGCTAAACTCAGGAAAATGTTGGCCTTTACGGTTTTTCCCGAAAGTATTTCCACTCTTTTTCGCCAACCCGGCAGAACGGCCGTTTATTTTCTTTAAAGCTTTAACTTTACTCTTCTCAGGAAGGAGTAGAATCTGTGCATACGCTTTATCATCCTTCCTTTTATCAGCAGTAATTGACATTTCATCATTACTGATTAATTCCGAATCGAGTTCCGATTCGCTTGGCAAATTTATCTTCCATGCCGCTATTCTCCGCCTTTTCATTAGCGTTGCTATCTTGCGCAGGCTGCGAAACTCACAAATAATCAGCAGGATTGCCGGTATAATAATCATTGCTAAGAGGCCTATCCTGGTCCTGGCAAAACTTATCAGATAACCTACTGTCGGAATAAAGTACTTTACCCTTCCTACTACATATTGAGCCGGAACGGAAGCCGGATCACCTACTTTATTGGCATCACCGCGGGTAATAAAAC
Organism: Dethiobacter alkaliphilus; assembly: GCA_016841605.1. Lineage (GTDB taxonomy): Bacteria > Bacillota > Dethiobacteria > DTU022 > UBA8154 > DUNV01. The sequence continues at coordinate 14,365 of JAENYV010000005.1, forward strand.
TCAACCCCTCTTTACTTGTCTGCAACCGGACAACCCGATGGGTCGTAAATTCTTCAATTCCAGCTGCATTTTGTTGAAAGGTAATGATATCTCCAACAGCGATATTTTCCGGTTCCAAAGGATGGACAAAGACAAGACTTCCATTATGGAATGTCGGGCTCATGCTGTCACTTTGAACAATATACATTCGGTATCCGCATACAGAAGGGTTTTCCCCCGTGACTTTATGTTGCACGAGGAAAAAGACTAATATTCCCAGAAGCAGATACAAACATACTAAAAAGGCATTACGGATGAGACGAGGCAACAAGAACAAAAATCGCTGAACATTGCCGGCATCTTCTCCTGTCTTCATATCCTTTTCCAGACGGTCGTAGTCCGCTATTAAATCGGCCTGCATTAAGATAACCCTCTTTCCCTGTTATTTAATAACTGTGGGGTCTATCCATTCTCTCTCTAAAGATAACTTGTCCGCCCTACTCCAGGAATTTACTTGAGCAAGCTTTAGCCTTAAAAAGGTAAGGGATGATCAAGCTATTTTATCTTACTTCGATTATGATGAAAAAACGCCATCCTGCAGAAGTATTTTTTCTAAACTTCAATGATACTTTTTCTCTACTCCTAAAGGAGTATGCCGGTAACCCCTGAGAATAATATGCTCTTTTCTTAATTTTTACGGCTATCCGTCTCTGTGCCAAGGCCGTGGGAAAATGCATAAAGAGCAGCCTGGGTCCGATCCTCTAAGTCTAATTTGTCAAGCAAATTACAGATATGTTTTTTAACAGTATTTTCACTGATACAAAATTCCCTGGAAATAGAACGGTTATTAAGACCACGGGCCAGGGCTTGAAGAATTTCTTTTTCCCTGGAAGTCAAATCACGAAACGGATCTTTGTCGTCTATTTGTAAAATATTTTCTAGAATCTCGGGATCATAATATCGTTTGCCCTTTGCCAAGATGCGAATAGCGGAAATTAGTTCTTCAGGAAGCGCACTTTTTAAAATGTAACCGCCAACATTTTCCGCCAGGGCTGTGTTAATATCTTTTTTGGAGGCAAAGGAAGTAAGAATAAGAAAGCAGCAGGAAGGGGAAAAATCCCTTACCCGGCGAATTACATCAAAACCGCTTTCTCCGGCCATCCTTATATCCACAATAGCCAAATCGGGCTTCTCTTCCCTAATCAGCTCTACACCCTGACAGCAGGACATAGCAACTCCGACAACATCCAAATCTTCTTCCAGGCCAACAATCTGCTGAATACCGCTTAAGACCAGAGGATGATCATCAATAACAACAATTTTCATTAATTTTTTCCTCCTCTGCAGTAAAAATAACAGGATAGGTATATTTGGGGATTTCACATGAAACTCTGGTTCCTTTTCCCGGATTGCTTTCAAGGAGAAAAACCCCGCCCTTGCTTCTGCTCAATTCTCGCATACTATCCAGACCCAACCCCCGTTTCTCCTTTTCACTGACCTTCTGGAGATGAAAACCGCAACCATTATCTTTGATACTTACTTTTACTTTGTCCGGAAGGGCCTCGAGGCTAACCACAATGCTGCTGCATTTGGCATGCCGAACTGCATTCCCCGTCGCTTCCCTGATAAAACGATAGATGGTTTTTTGCAGAGGAAAGCTGAGGTGCTCAAAATCCCCTCTGTTGTCAAAACAGATAAGAATATCGTTTAATTCCCCCATATCGGAAAGATATTCACTAATAAGTTGAAGAAAGTCCCGCTTATTATTTCGCGAAGAGAGATCATAAATAAAGTTGCGCAACTCCTGAAAGCTTGTCCGGGCATTTTTTTGCAAAAGCCTGAGCTGTTTTCCGGTATCTTCATCCAGTCCTTCCCGTTTAAGAAGTGCTTCAATTCCGTATATTATGCTGAAGATATTCTGTGTGACTCCATCATGGATTTCTCCGGCAATACGATCTTTTTCCTCTAATAAGATTGCTTCTTGAACATTTTTTTCCAGAAAATATTTTTCCAGCGAGACTGCACATAAATCCGCTAAAAGAGAGAGGACCGGCTCAATTTCTGTCCGGCAAAAATCATGATCAGTAAAATACGCAGAGAGGACACCAAATCTATTAGAATTTGATTCTATGCCGACGATCAGCAAATTCCCCATTAAGTTGTCATTAACTTTCCGGCCGAACACCCCACCTAAATTTTCTTTTTTCTCGAAAAACTGCCGAAGATATGGTAGCCATAAATTTTCAGGGAATATATTTTTCGGTCCCCGAACCACAGAGCATTCACGCATGGGAAAACGGCCCGCCAATTCCAATTCCCCTTTTAACCATATGATAACTTTTTGGGCACCTGTAAGTGTCCGGCTATAGGAGGCAAAAAGGCCCGCGATTTCCTCCGGATGATTATTGTATGAAAACCCTTCAACAACCTTAATGAGAGTTCTAAGATGGGATAGCTCATTTTTTACTTTCTCGGTCTGTCGGGAAAATTTTCGGGCCAGCAAATTACAATATTGAAAATCAAAACTTATTAGGATAAAAATACTTAACGGAATCCAGAAAAAAGGGCTTTTCATGCCTCCACTGTAAACAAGTAAAATAGCTAAACCGACGGATTCCAGGATAATGGTCGCCTTTTTAATCATCATACATAATTCACTCCTCTTTCATCAGGCACAATTTCCTGAGATTACTTGTACTATTACTGAAAAGGAACTCTTCCTTAAGGCAGCAAAATCCTTAAAAGATCTCCACATCTTAACAGGTAATTTCGACATAAAATAGCAAAAACTGGAAATATGTTTAAATAAAAATATTCTCTCTTTATCAAACAAAATCCTTCTTTTAAAAAAGATTTTTTATATTTTTTAGTAGCGACCATAAAACCAAAAAAGGAACCGCATTAGATGCAGTTCCTCTTAAGAAGCCAATCTGTCTTAAACCGGCAATTTTCCGTATTGCCATGGAGCGGGAAGGGGAGAGAAGATAACAATAACAAGCGTCTTCATATATCCGGAATTTCTTTTTTGCTTTCTTATCCTTCAGCTTCTTCTTGATTATGGTGGATAAATTCCCTTATCGCTTTAAAATATCCGTCAATATCGACAGCCATGACGATATTATGATCCGCTCCAGGAATAATAAACAGCGTTTTCTCTGCTGATCCCAGTTCCCTTTCCAGAGTATAGGCCTCCTGAACAGATACCAGGCTGTCCTGCTCTCCGTGAATGATCAGGGCTGAAAGAGTTATTTTTCGCATTTTTTGCAGACACTCATCTTCCAAAACTTTTAGGTCTGTTTCTGCTATCGGAAGCTCAAGGCGCCTGGTAATCCGAGCTGCACAAGGAAACCCGCTTTCAATGATTAACCCCCGGATTTTTTCCGGATAACAGGCAGCCAGTTCCAAAGCAGAAACGCTGCCCATAGATCTGCCCATAACCCAGATTTCCTCCCGAAAGCCACGCTCGGAGAGTTCTCTGGAAACAGCAGTCAAGATGGGGTGGGCATCAGCGATAAGCCCGGCAAAAGTGGGTGACCCATTGCTGGCCCCATAACCTCGGAACTCGGCAACAAGGAGGTTGACACCGCAAATTTTAAAATAGTAAGGGGCAATGAGATTATAATCGCCGGCCACCTCTCCATTCCCGTGGAAATAGAGGAGCGAAGGGTAGTCAGGATCGCCGATAAAGAAACGACATGAAACATGAATATTTTCTTCCACTGGAATAGCAAGGTCAAAAGCATAATCAGGACACTCACTAAATTCATTAGTGGGAAAAAAGGCATAAGGCAATATATGGGGCTGGTCAAGTAAATGATAATAAGACATGAAAAATTCCTCCTTGGGATATAATCCTGCCGATTAACAGTATTATACCATAAAAATGCAAAAAACGGCACCCTTGGACGGATGCCGATATTTTCGTGGTACGCCCGGAGAGATTCGAACTCCCGACCTTCTGATCCGTAGTCAGACGCTCTATCCAGCTGAGCTACGGGCGCATGATGGCGGAGAGAGAGGGATTCGAACCCTCGAAGCAGGCTTTAACCCGCTTAATCGCTTAGCAGGCGACCGCCTTCGACCGACTCGGCCATCTCTCCGCATATATTTAATTAATAAGTTATTCCCATTCTGCCACAGACAGGTTTGTGGCGGAGGGGGTGGGATTCGAACCCACGGCTCGTTTAGAGTCACTAGTTTTCAAGACTAGCTCCTTAAACCGCTCGGACACCCCTCCGTGTCCATTTTTTCTTTGTAAAAAAAAGTATAGCACATGGCTTTTTTTTTGTCAATTAAAAATGCCTCAAGCCGGGCGGATAACGCCGGGGTGAGAAGAGGGGAAATAGGGACGCAATGCCCGGGGAATCAGCACGCTGCCGTCGGGCTGCTGGTAGTTTTCCAGGATGGCGGCCAGAGTCCGCCCTATGGCTACGCCGGAACCGTTAAGCGTATGCACGTATTCAGCTTTGCTCCCCCGGTCGCCCCGGAAACGAATCCCGGCACGGCGGGCCTGAAAATCCCGGAAGTTACTGCAGGAGGAGACTTCCCGGTAAGCATCATAAGCCGGAAACCAGAGTTCCAAATCATACTTTTTCGCTGCAGAAAAGCCCAGATCCCCGGTGCACATCAGCATTACTCTGTAGGGTAATTCCAGAAGCTGCAGAACCTTTTCTGCATCTTGGACCAGCTTTTCCAGTTCTTCATTGGAATTCTCCGGAGCTGTAAATTTAACCAGTTCCACTTTATTAAATTGATGCTGCCGGATCAGCCCTCTGGTATCGCGGCCGTGAGCTCCGGCCTCGGCCCGGAAGCAGGCACTGTAGGCAACATAGTAGAGAGGCAGTTGCTCCTTATCCAGGAAATCGTCTCTGTGTATATTAGTTACCGGGACTTCAGCAGTAGGAATAAGCCAGTAATCAGTCCCTTCCACATGAAAAGCATCTTCGGCAAATTTAGGAAGTTGACCCGTCCCTACCATGCTCTTGCTGTTGACCATAAAGGGCGGAAATATCTCCTTGTAACCGTGTTTCTCAGTATGTAAATCGAGCATAAAATTAATAAGCGCTCTCTCCAGACGGGCCCCTTCTCCCTGATAAAGGGTAAAGCGCGTCCCGGTAATCTTGCCGGCACAGGCGAAATCCAGGATACCCAGGTCTGTTCCCAGATCCCAGTGCGCTTTGGGGGCAAAATCAAACCTGGGATGCTCCCCCCAGCGACGCACCTCCACGTTGTCTTCTTCCAGGGCTCCAACGGGAACTTCGGCATCAGGAAGATTGGGTATGCCCAGCAGGGTATTTTCCAGGCGCGTATCAAGCTCCCGGAGTTCTTCATCCAACTCGCGGATGCGCTCGTTGGAAAGACGCATCTTCTCCATCATCTCCCCTGCCTCTTCACCAGCCTTCTTCAATCGCCCTATTTCCTTGGAAACAGTATTTCGCTGGTGTTTCAGCGTTTCCGCTTCCTGGAGCAGTTCACGCCGCTTCCGGTCCATTTGCAAAAACTCTTCCAGGTCTGCCTGCTCTCCCTTAGCAGCTATCGCTTTTATGACCAATTCCGGATTTTCTCTCACAAAACGGACATCCAGCATTTTAAGAGTACCTCCTCTGCGAATTCGCTCGCTCGATAATTCATTATTTTAGGGTAACCCCCCATGCCCCCACAAGACGGGGCACCATCAGATGGATGAAAATAAAAAAGTCATTTTCAGAGTAGTTTCTCCGGCCCGCCGGCACCTGACTTCCGACCTCTGCATCTTCACTCTACATCTCCCGGGGAGCGGCGATCCCGAGAAGTTTCAACCCGTTGCAAAGAACGGTGCGCACCCCCTGGATAAGTAAAAGCCTGGCGGTTTTGGACTTCTCGTCTGCAGTCAAAACCGGACAGGTATGGTAAAATTTATTAAAATCCCTGGCAAGATTTACGAGATAATGTGCCAGGATCGACGGTTTTAATTCTTCGCCGGCTCGCCGGATCTGCTCTGAAAAACGAGACATTGTAATAATTAGCTGTTCTTCTTCCGGTGCGTTAAAGGCTTCTCCGATTTTCCGTAATTCGGCGCTTTCGTCTGCGGAAGACGAATTAAAAAAATGAAGGTCTGTCTTTAAATCCCCTGAAAAATTCGCTCCGGCTCGGCGCAGGATGCTGCAAATGCGTGCATGAGCGTACTGGATATAGGGAGCCGTTTCACCGGAAAAATCAAGGACGCTATCCCAGTCAAATTCTACGTCCTTAATGCGGTCATTGACCAGGTCGCCAAAGATTACCGCCCCCAGGCCTACTGCCTGGGACGCGTTTTCTTTATTTTCCAAATCCGGGTTTTTTTCCTGGATAATGCTGCGGGCTAGCTTAATGCTCCTGTCGAGGACATCTTCCAGGAAGATAACGTTCCCCTCCCGGGTGGACATGCGTCCCTCTTTAAAGCGGATCAGGCCAAAAGGCACATGGACGCAATCTTTTGCCCAGGGGAAACCCAGCAATTCCAAGATTTTAAAAAGCTGTTTGAAATGCAAGGTCTGCTCCGATCCCACCACGTAAAAAAGCTTGGAAAAGCGGTATGTCTCGTAGCGGTAAATCGCTGCAGTAAGATCCCGGGTAATATACAGAGCTGCACCGTCCTTTTTCTGTAAAAGGCAGGAGGGAAGACCGTAAGGTTCCAGGTCCGCTACCAGAGCACCCTCACTCTCCTTGGCCAGGCCTTTTTCCTGAGCCAGCTTAATGGTCTTCTCCAGCATATCATTGTAATAGCTTTCCCCCAGGTAAGAATCAAAAGAAATCCCCATAAAATTGTAAATACGCTGAAATTCGTCCAGGCTAAGCGTTCGAAAGCGTTCCCAAAGAGCCAACGCATCCTTATTCCCTTTCTCCAGCTCACGAAACTTCTGCCGGGCTTCATCATCCAGCTCGGGATTGTCGTCTGCTTCTTTGTGAAAGCGGACATAGAGTTGAAAAAGGTAATGGACCGGATCTCTTTCCAGCAAAGACTGTTCTCCCCAGCGCTGAAAAGCGACAATCAACTTGCCGAACTGGGTCCCCCAGTCCCCCAGGTGGTTAATTCCCACCACCCGGTAGCCCAAAGCCCGATAAATTCTGGAAAGAGAATTACCGATTACTGTGGAACGCAAGTGCCCGACACCAAAAGGTTTGGCGATGTTCGGAGCCGAATAATCAATTAGCACGGTCTGTCCCTCTCCATCGGAAAGGAAGCCGTAGTTCTGTTCTTTTTCCAGAACTTGCGAAAAGATACCGGCAGCAAGGGCCGGACGACGGACATAGAAATTAAGATATGGGCCGGAATTAATCGTTTTCTCCAGAAGTAACCCCGGCTCTATCTGCAAGGCCAGGGAAGAGGCTATCTCCTGGGGTGCCTTTTTCATGCGCCGGGAAAGAACAAAGCAGGGAAAAGCGTACTCACCCATTTCCGGATCAGGAGGAATCTCCAAATATGATTCAACTTCCCCGGCGGACATTTCCACCAGGGGGCCCAGGACAGTTCCTATTTCATTTTTAAAATTTAGCAAGCCGGCATCACGACCTTTAATACAATATTTTCACTAAATATTTGTTGTTTATACTTATTTTATCCCAACTGGAGAGGGAAAACAATCAGTTTAAAGGAAAAGAATTGATCTATTCAGGGTTGATAAAAAAGGGACGGCTGATTTCACTGGAAAGTGTATAGTCCTCGGGAGGCGTCCAGAGCTTTCCTTCAACTTGAAAGATCAGACGGTCGGGAGGCAAATTTTCCCCCAGTGTAAGAAGCAGGGCATCTGTAAAAAGCTCGGCCAAAGCCTTTTCTTTTGGGCTTCCGCCGGGAGGAAACAGCTCCGTAAAAGAAGCTTCCCAGTCTAAAATAATTTCCTTTTCGTAAACTTTGATCTCTCTGAGGCGAGGTTTTACCGGCAGGAAGGCAGAACTCTCCCGGATAACCGCGTTTACCAGGCCCACAGGATCTTTCAATCCGCTATTCTCCTGGGGAAAAAGGTAATAACAATCGCCGGAGCGGTAAGGAAGATAAATATGCGGCTTATCCCCCAAACGACAAGGAGAAAAAACTTTATCCACAGCAACTCCCTCTCCGCTAAGAAAAGATACTTTTTCTCCTTCCAACAAAAATTGTATTCCATCCACTGAGGAAAATTGAGAAAGGGTCAACACCAGGGAATCAACCAGACCCAGGATCTGAGTAGAACCTGAAAGCCGGTTTAGCTCTGCAGGGAGATCCAGATAAACAAGCCCCTCTTTGACCTCCACCTCAATATTTATATCTTTGGATATGGTGCGGGAGAGTCCGCTGGAGCTCCGTGGGCCTTTAACCAGTTCGTTAACCGCTGTTTGGAGTAACTGGGGAGCAGCCTTGACACTGCGGTTTACAGGAATAAGGTTACGGGCCTCTTCATCGAAGAAAAACAGATTTATGTAGCTTTCCCCCTCCGGTCTTTCAAAGGTTACCGGCCGGTAAAGAATTTTTGCCTGCTCCCCATTCTCGGATTTCCCATTTTTCTCTTCGAGGTTTCTATTTTCACCTGCTAAGCTTTCGGCATCAGGCGTTTCCAGAATAAACAGATTGCCGTCGCTGCCGGCCAGGGCCAGGATGTTGCCATCGCCGGAAAGAGCATTTTTTTCAATACGGCTGGCCATCTCCATCTCTCGCAAAGTATTCCCATAATTATCCATTACAACTATTTTACTGAAATCCTCACTATATTCCTGCCAGGAAGAGGCGACAATCCTCTCTCCGGAGGAGGAAAAATCCAGTAATGCCCCGCTGGGGATTCTTCGCCCCCAGAGCAGTAATCCGTCATGGTTATAGACCCAAAAATTATTGTTCCCTGCAGCAAAAGTATTGTAAGCCAGGAGATAGCGTCCTTTTTCCGTCAGGCCAAGCCAATTAATCTCCTTTTCGCTTCCCGTCCGGCAAGACCATAAACAGGAAGGCTCCTCGTCCGGTCCTAATCGGTAATACTGCAATTCAATGCCATTGTAAAGAACGAAATACCCTCCTTCCGCGGAAAATGCCGCAAGCTGAGCCTCTTTTTCCCAAAGCAAATCGCCTTCTCGAATAACTTTGAAGATACTATCAGACTCTCCTTTTTCCAGATAACAAATTTCTTCCCCGGAGGTAAAAGAAAGTGCTTGGAGCGGGTCTGTCTCCATTTGCCAAAGAAGAGCCCCCCATTTATCCAGACAATAAAGAGTACTTTTCTTTTCTTCGGAAACCGAAAGGGCCAGTTTATCACCGTTTTTATTTAAAACCAGATGTTCAATTTCCCCATCAAAAGATGTTTGCCAGAGAATATATCCATCCTCGCGTAAGAAATATATTTTCCCCTCATCAGTCCCCACAGCCGTAAAACGTCCGTCTTCCGTCAACGCTGCACAGACGGGAAGACCCTCGGAAGCAATCTCCCAGAGAAGATTGGCCTCGTCATCCAGCTTGCTAATCGTCCGTGCTTCGGAGCTAAAAAGAATTTCTTCCCCATTGTGGGAAACGGATAGAGCGAAAACCTTCATTTCGGGATTAAGTACAGAAAAACGCCCTCGCAGGGAAAGCTCACCTTGCAGGGGTTCTTGCCCCGTTACCAGGGGCTCAATCGGTTCTTCCAGGGAAGAATGCGGCGGGGTTTGACTGCATGAAGAAAGCGTACTAAACACAAAAAGAAAAGTGATTAAAAACATTATTAACCTTTTAGTAAAAGATAACTTTCTACTGATATGAAAAATTGTCTTCCCGGCCTGTCTTTTAAACGGCGTTACAAGTTTTCTCTGTCTAATCATTCGAGCCCTCCCGACAAGATAACTCATAAATCGTCATATTACTCTATTGTAAAGGACAGGTGTTATGCACATGTTATTATTCCTTTAAGTTTACATAATAAATAGAATGCCCGTCTGATCGGAGTCGACAAAAAAGGTCTATTCAGGCTGGAGTGAAGGATCAATAGGAAGAGAAAAGAAAAACGTACTTCCTTTTCCCTCCAAACTTTTTACGTAAATTTTCCCATCGTAATGTTCTACGATCTCCTTGCAAATCGCCAGTCCCAGCCCTGTACCTCCCAAGTAACTGGAGCGGGACTTGTCAACGCGGTAAAAACGTTCGAAGATAAAGGAAAGGCTGTCTTCCGGAATTCCACACCCGGTATCCTCGACAGTTATAAGCACTTCATTCTCACTCGTTTCAGCACTAAGCTTAATCCATCCGCCGGAGGGAGTAAATTTTACCGCATTATCCAAAAGATTAAAGAGAACTCTTTTCATAGCTTCCGGAGAAACAAAAAGGTATGGAAGCTTTTCAGGAATAAGGGTAAAAAACTGCTGGTCCTTGCGCTCCAGGCGCGGCCGGGTCACATCAACAACTTCTTCCAGGAGCAAGCTCAGAGGTATAATCTCCCGTTTATCGGCAACTTCCTGACGCCGGGTAAGATCAAGTAGATCTTCCACCAGGTAGATGAGGCGTTGTGTCTCCTGGTTGATGTCTTGCAAAAATTCCTTTTGTTGTTCGGGTTCCATTTCATAATTTTGCAGGGATTGGAGACAGATATGGATGGAGGCCAGGGGTGTGCGCAGATCATGGGAAACGTCGGCTACAAAACGCGTCAGACGCTGGTTCATATCTTTAACCCGGGCAGCCATGATATTAAACTGTTCGGCCAGATGGCCAATCTCGTCTTTGGAAGAGACGGTTATTTTCTGATCCAAATTCCCCTCGGCCATCTGCTGTGCTGCGCTGGTTAGCTCCTTAATCGGTCCGGTCAGATGGTGGGCAAAGAGCACAACCAGTGTTCCTGCTAAAAACATGGCTACAATAGTGGAAAAGAAAAGAAAACGACGGACCGCGGCCAGTGTTTCATGGACCGGTTCCAGTGACGTCGAAAAGAAAACCGCCCCCTGGAGTAAACCTTCTCTCTCCACAGGAACAGCGACCTGCAAAACCCACTGTTCTGAAAGACTGCTGAACTGAATGTTACGCCCTGTTCTGCCCTCCAGGGCTTCCTGAATTTCCGGTCTTTCCAGGCGGCTCCCCAAATATCCGCCGATGCGCAAAGAATCCCCCAGGACAGTGGACTGGGGATTGACAATAATTACTCTGGCGTTAATCTGACGGCTAAAATTTTCCGCTACACTGCTGAGCAGAACCGGATCGGCTCCTTCCCGCAGGTAGGTGGAAATAAACTGGGCCGCAAGCTTCCCAGTGCGCTCCAAATTTTCCTCTTCCGAGCTAAGATAATACTGTTCCAACATATTAAGGAGGATGAGTCCTGTTACAAGCATAACAGCTAATATTACTAAAAGATATGTGATGGTCATTCTGAAGCGTATGCTTCTCAACATATTTTTCGTTCTTCAGACCTCCCTGAATTTATAACCTGTTCCCCAGACAGTTAAAATAAAATATGGTTCTGCGGGATATTCTTCAATTTTTTCCCGCAAGTGCCTGATGTGAACATCAACCGTCCTGGCATCACCACAATATTCGTAGCCCCAAATTTCCTCCAACAGCAGGTCCCGAGAATAAACCCTCCCCGGGTTAGATGCCAAAAAACTCAGCAGAGCATATTCTTTGGAAGTAAGAGATACTTCCCGCTCCTTAACGCTAACCCTGTGTTTAATTAAATCAATTTCTATATCACCTACTCTAACCACTTTATTCCCTGTAAAGGTATGCTGTGCCGTACGGCGCAGAATGGCCCGGATACGGGAAAGAAGCTCCCTTGTATTAAAGGGCTTGGTCATATAATCATCGGCACCCAGCTCCAACCCCAGGATCTTGTCAATATCCTCATCCCTGGCAGTGAGCATGATGATAGGGACTTCGGATTCCCGTCGGATCGTACGGCATACCTCAAATCCGTCTATTTTGGGAAGCATGAGATCGAGGATAACCAGGTGAGGTTCATCACGGTCGACCGCTTCCAGTGCTTCTTCTCCGTCATAGGCCACATAAACAGTAAATCCTTCTTTTTCCAGGCTAAACTTAAGTGCTTTAGCCAACGTTTTTTCGTCCTCAACCAGAAGAATTTTTTCGTTCATTGTCCTTTTATCCCTCCGGGAAAAGTTTCCTGTATTTCTTCATGACTTCCTGCATATCTTCCCAGACCGCCTTTTTTTTCCGCGGATCCCGCAGAAGTGCGGCCGGATGAAATGTCGGCATGATATGACGTCCTTCGATTTGATGCCAACTGCCACGCTGAGTAGTAATGGCAATATCCGGGCTGATTAACGCTCTGGAAGCCACAGCTCCAAGGCAAACCAAAATCGGCGCATCAATAATTTCTATCTGCCTTATTAGTAATGGTAAACAGGCTTGGACCTCGTCTTTTTGCGGCGTTCTATTCCCCGGAGGCCTGCACTTGACTATATTTGCTATATAAATCTCTTGCCTCTTCAAGGCGGAAGCCGCGAAAATGCGGTCTAACAACTCACCGGCAGCCCCTACAAATGGACGCCCCAACCGGTCTTCCTCTCCCCCGGGCCCTTCACCGATAAACATAATCCGGGCATCAGGCGAGCCCTCGCCGAAAACAATATTTCTTGCCCCTTTCCGCAGAGAACAGCGACGACATTGTAGACAAAAATTTTTCCACTCCTGCAAAATTTCAGCAGATGTTTTCTTTTCCTCGTCCTGGTTTTCCAGGTATTTAAAAAGGTTTACCTGTTCTTCCAATCAGTCCGCCACCTCCAGAAAAAGAAAATGGCCAAAATTTCTTCTCTAGCTCTAGTTTGTCCCCCGCATATCCTGCCATCTTTCTCTGGCCATACGGATGATACCCGCATCGTTAATTTTTTTATCATTAATAATTCTTGCAAAATAAAGAATCGCTTCTCTGTCATTTCCCAGACGCCTGTTCAGTTCCCCCATAACATAAAGTGTGCGGGCCGGGTTGCCAATATCCGCGTCTTTTTCAAAAGCATCCTGAAAATATTTCACCGATTCCCTCATATATTTTTTTTCCGGCTCCTCTTCACCGACAAAACGGTAAAGCCAGGCCGTATGCAGAGTTAAACCGGCCAGGAGAATATTTTTTGCTTTTTGTAACAAGGCACAATCAATAGCTCGCCTGTAAGCCAGGATCGCCAGACCTACCGTCCTTATGCCGCTAAAATCAAGGGATAATTTGATAATTTTGTTCTTGATAGCCTCTTTAAATTTCTCTCCCGGTGCTTGAAAACTTTCTGTAAATCCATATCCGCAAAAAGGACAAATATTAACATTGTAGTAAATAGGATTCTCTCCCTTATAGTGAGTGCAAAAATCCGTATCTACTTTTGAAACAACATATCTGCTTCTTCTTACCTTTGAACTCTGAAAATTCTGGCCGCAGACCAGGCAGGTCAGATTCTTTAAGAAAAGGTCATCCATTCCCGTCTCTCCAATCACTGATTTGATATGATTGACAGCATATAAAAAAACTTTCTCCACGGTTGCCCTTTTTCGCAAGCCACTTTTAAATCCTTATTCTTTACACGCAGGAGTTTTCCTCTAATTTAGCAAGGTTTTTGCAGAAATAGTTCTACCAACGATTAAAAAGCCTGGCGGGACAAGTCCGTCAGGCTTGCTTTATATAAAATAGACCTGTATCCAGAGGGAAAAACTTACTTTATTCCACATTTTGGCCAATTTTAACATTAAAAATCTTATGCTTAACTTCCAGGGCCATCTCTAGAAAATAACAATGCAGTCTCGTATCGTCGGTAAGTTCGGGATGAAACGCCGTAACAAGAAGATTTTTCTCCCGGGCTGCGACAACAACTTCATCTAAAATAGAGAGAACTTCCACCCCTTCACCGATGGAGGTAATCTGGGGTGCCCTGATAAATACTCCGCAAAAAGGCTTCTCTCCCAGCACCGGAATAGAAAGATCCGTTTCAAAACTTTCCCGCTGGCGTCCAAAAGCATTACGACGTGTCTTAATCGACATCAACGGTAGAATTGGTTCCTGCTCTTCCACTTCCCTGGCCAGAAGGATTAAACCCGCACAAGTTCCTAAAACCGGCTTACCCGCCGCAGCAAGGGAACGAATTTCGTTCAGGTAACCGTACTTCCTGCTCAGACGACCGATAGTTGTGCTCTCTCCGCCCGGAATAATCAGCCCGTCCAACTCAGGAATTAACCCGGCATTTCTTATGGGAAAAGCCCTGGCACCACAATTTTCAATTGCGTCAATATGCTCTGAAACTGCACCCTGTATTGCCAGGACACCGATCTTTAAATCTCCATAGAAACCGGAAGCAGTTATCTTGTTTTCCGCATCTTGGGGCATTTTTTTACTCTCTCCTCTTTAAAAACAGGGTTAAATTCCCCTGATCTGCATCTTCTCCGTTTCAGCTAAGAGATTAATATCCAGGCCGGGCATTGCTTCTCCCAGGCCACGGGAAACCCTGGCCACGAGTTCGGGATCATCATAATGAAGAGTCGCTTCAACGATAGCCACCGCCCTTTTATGAGGATCCGAGGATTTAAATATGCCGGAACCGACAAAAATACCGTCGGAACCTAATTGCATCATTAGCGCAGCATCGGCCGGAGTGGCAATACCGCCTGCTGCAAAGTTGACAACAGGAAGTTTCCCCAGTCTCCTCACTTCCAGTAAAAGTTCATATGGGGCACCCAATTCCTTGGCCAAAGTCATAAGCTCTTCTTCCGGAAGATATTGGACTTGGAGAATCTGCTCGGTAATCTTGCGCATATGTCGAACGGCTTCAACGACGTTCCCTGTTCCGGGTTCCCCCTTAGTGCGAATCATTGCCGCCCCTTCTCCGATGCGGCGGAGTGCTTCACCCAAATCCTTTGCTCCGCAGACAAAGGGAACTTTAAAATTTTTTTTATTTATATGGAACCGCTCATCTGCCGGGGTTAAGACTTCACTCTCATCAATATAGTCAACTCCAAGAGACTCCAGGACCTGTGCCTCAGCAAAATGACCGATACGGCACTTGGCCATAACAGGAATTGTAACTGCTTCCATAATAGCGACAATTCTTTCCGGATCCGCCATGCGGGCCACTCCACCCGCACTACGTATATCAGCCGGCACCCTCTCCAGAGCCATAACCGCCACAGCGCCGGCTGCTTCGGCAATTTTAGCCTGTTCCGGTAGGGTAACATCCATAATAACCCCACCCTTTTGCATTTCAGCCATCCCTTTTTTTACCCGATAAGTGCCTTTCTCTGCCATCTTCAACCAGCCTCCTGCTTTTATAACGCTATTATTATATTGAATTTCTATCATAAAGATATATGGTGGGTATTAAGATAATTTAACACAGGCTCGTCCTGGTTTGTAATCCTAATATTAAGTTAGTTTTCCGTAGGTATAAATATTATCTCACAAATAAAAATTACTTTCAAGAAATAATCTGCAAATAATACTCTTATTTAAAGTAAAGACTTTATGGGGAATTTTAACATTATTTCTAGTTCTCTGGCGAAATGAGCAAATTTTTTTTCCGGCGGAAACGATTTAAAGCTATTGTTATAAGTTTATCAATCAAATCCGAATATGGAAGACCGCTGAATTCCCAAAGTTTTGGATACATGCTGATACTGGTGAAACCGGGCATAGTATTAATTTCATTGGCAATAATCTTTTTTTCATCCGGTAGATAAAAGAAATCAACCCTTCCCAACCCGCTGCATTCTACGGCAAGAAAAGCCTCTATCGCATACGCTTGAATCAGTTCGGTTATCTCCTTTTCCAACGGAGCCGGGATGAGAAGACGCGAACGGTTATCCAGGTATTTTGCCCTGTAATCATAAAAATCGTTACAGGGAACGATCTCCCCCGGAACGGAGGCAATCGGTCTCTCATCTCCAAGAACGCTGCATTCAATCTCCCGTCCGGAAATATTTGCCTCAACAATAACTTTGAGATCGAAATAAAATGCTTCCTGGACGCCTTGAATAAGCATTTCCCTATTGGAACATTTGCTAATACCCACACTGGAACCCATATTAGCCGGCTTGATAAAACAGGGGTATCCCAGTTGGTCTTCAATTTCCGAAATGATTAGATCTTGCTCTTTTTCCCATCTCCAGGTATGAAATGCCAGAAAATCTCCTACATGCAGGCCTCTATGGCGGAAAAGAATTTTCATAAATTCCTTATCCATGCCCGTTGCAGAAGCGAGGACCCCGGCTCCCACGTAAGGAATCCCGGCAAGTTCCAATAAACCCTGTACTGTTCCGTCTTCGCCGAGGGGCCCATGAAGGGCAGGGAAAACTAGATCCAATGCCAGAAAACCGTTCCCGAAACCCTGCTCCCGCCGGTCCAGCAGTAAAAGTCCCGGTGATGACGGATCGGTTATTATCGTTGCATAGCTGCAGTCACCGGGAATAAGTTTCTCCTTCAATGACTTCAGGGGATCCCCTCCCGCCAGCCAGCGCCCTTCTTTGGTAATTCCAATCGGAATAATGTTGTATTTCTCAGGGTCCATAGCTTCCATAACCGCTGCCGCGGATATCAGAGAAACTTCATGTTCCCCGGAACGCCCTCCGAAAAGCACACCCACGTTTATTTTTTCCGGCAAAATTACCAACCCCTTCAGACATTTCCTTAATTTTTTTTCGGCAACTAATATTATCATATGCATTTTCCGGCGCTAAGAGTCTAACTTCATAAAGATCCGAGCAATTTAACAAGCTCCCCGTTTTTCCGGGGAGCTTGTTCTTCTACTTATCTTTCTCCTCTTTTGCCGCTTTGGCAGCAGCAATAATTTTATCGCTCTCCTGGAAGGGAACTTCCTCATAATGAGAAAATTTCATCTTGAAGACTCCTCTTCCCTGGGTCATGGAACGTAACTCAATAGAATAAGTGAACATCTCCGCCAGGGGTGCCTGAACCTTGATGATCTGCTGTCCTTCTCCGGGAATCATCCCCTGAATCCGGCCCCTTCTGCTGTTCATATCACCCATAATATCGCCCATAAAATTCTCCGGAATGGTAATCTCTACATCCATGATCGGCTCCAGGAGAACCGGCTCCGCTTTTTCCATCGCACCCCGAAACGCCATGGCAGCAGCAATCTTAAAGGCCATTTCGGAAGAGTCTACAGTATGATAAGAACCGTCGTAGAGAGCTACTCTAATATCCACCACCGGGTACCCGGCGAGGATACCTTCCTCCATGGCCTCCACAACCCCTTTTTCAACTGCCGGTATATACTGACGGGGAACAACACCACCGACAATCTTATCATCGAATACGAAGCCCTCTCCCCGGGGCATGGAATTTAACTCCAGGTACACATGGCCGTATTGCCCGCGGCCACCGCTTTGTTTTTTATATTTACCCTCTTTTTTAAAGCTGCCGCGAATAGTTTCCTTATAGGGGACCTTGGGTGTACTCAGGTTTACCTCCACGCCGTACCTCTGCGCCAGACGGTCAACAATAACATCCAGATGCGTATCACCCATTCCTGAAATAATAATCTGTTTTGTCTCTGTATTGCGCTCAACCCGAAAAGTAGGATCTTCCTCCAGGAACCTAGCCAGGCCGACCCCGACTTTATCTTCATCCCCTTTGGATTTTGGCTCAATAGCAAAAGAAATAACAGGCTCCGGAAAGTCCATTGATGGTAAAATAATAGGAGATGCTTTATCACAAAGAGTATCTCCGGTTGTGGTTGCTGCCAGTTTGACCAGTGCCCCGATATCCCCGCAAACAACTTCAGGAGTTTGAATCTGGGTTTTACCACGCATATAAAAGATATTTCCCAACCGTTCAGCTTTTTCCTTGCCGGCATTATAAATCTGCGAATCAGCTTTCAGAGTCCCGGAGTAAACCCGCACATAGTTAACCCGCCCCACGTAGGGGTCTGCCACGGTTTTAAAAACAAGGGCGGAAAAGGGCTCATCGGCAGCCGCTTTGCGCATGGTCTCCTCTTCTTTTCCGGGAAGTCTCCCGGAGACAGCCGGACGGTCTGCCGGAGAAGGCAATGCACCGGAAATGAGATCGAGAAGCGGTTGCATCCCTAAATTTTTCGTTGCAGATCCGCACAGGACAGGAATAATCTTTCCTTCCAGGGTCCCGATGCGTAAGGCTTTGCGAATCTCTTCTTCTTCCAGGGCTTCTTCTTCAAGGTATTTCTCCATCAGGCTGTCATCCGCTTCCGCGGCAGCCTCGACAACTTTTTCCCGGAGCTCTTCCGCTTTCTCCCGGAGGTCTGCCGGAATCTCATCTTCACGCATCTTCAGACCGGACTCGTCTTCATAGAGAAGGGCTTTCATTTTGACCAGGTCCACTACTCCTTTGAAAGACTCTTCTTTCCCGATCGGAAACTGCAGCGGAAAAACTTTGACCCCAAAGTGGCTGCGTAGTTGGTCCAGAGCTCCTTCAAAGTTGGCATTTTCCCGGTTTAATTTGTTAATAAAAACCAGGCGCGGCAACTGATATTCATCCGCGTATCTCCATACTTTTTCCGTGCCCACTTCCACTCCGGAAACACCGCAAACCACAACAACAGCACTGTCCGCAACACGAAGGGCTGACTGAACATCAGCAAAAAAGTCGAAAAAACCGGGAGTATCTAAAATATTAATTTTAACCCCGTCCCATTCCAAAGGGGCAAGAGCTGTCCCGATCGTAACTTGTCGCTTAATCTCGTCAGGCTCAAAGTCGGTAACAGTGTTTCCTGCTTCCACTTTCCCCAGCCTGTTTACCGCACCTGTGGTAAACAGAAGGGCCTCTGCAAGGGAAGTTTTTCCCGCACCACCATGCGAGATAAGGGCAACATTGCGAATCTGTTCTGTCTTATAATTTTTCATATTTTCCCTGTCACCTGATTCCTGCAAAATCTGGTTTTAAATTCTGTCCGGAACCAGGCCACACCTCCTTTCTAATTTACCGTAATTGTCGCATATTATTATCTTAGTTTCGTATAATTTATATTTTTTATTTATATCCTTTTTGTGCAAATTCCCTTGAATATTACCTTTGATATTATTTTTTTACTTTCCCTTTAATATAATTAATTAACCCTCCAGTAGCCATAATCTCCTGCATAAACGGAGGAAAAGAAACTGCTTTAAATTTCCGGCCGCCGGTAAGCTCAGTAATTTCTCCCTCGGCCAGATTTATTTCTACCTGGCTCCCTTCCTGCAGGACTTCAGGTGCCTCCGGAGATTCCAGGATAGGAAGGCCGATATTAATGGCATTACGATAAAAAATACGGGCAAAACTTTCGGCGACAACACAGGCAATACCCGCCTCCTTCAAAGCCAGGGGAGCATGTTCCCTGGAACTTCCACAACCAAAATTTTTTCCGGCAACAATAATATCTCCGGGGGATACTTTGCGGGGAAAATCCGGATCCGCGTCTTCCATACAATGCCGGGCCAGCTCAGCCGGATCGGAAGTATTCAGATAACGGGCCGGTATAATAGCATCTGTATCTATATCATTCCCGAAGGTCCATACTTTTCCTCTTAAGAGGCTCACTTTATCCAACCCCCTTTATTTCTCTTGGGTGAACAATGCATCCGGCCACAGCCGATGCTGCAGCGACAGCAGGACCCGCAAGATAAATTTTGCTCTTTGTATCACCCATCCTGCCGACAAAATTACGATTTGTCGTAGCCAGGGCCGTCTCCCCAGCAGCCAGAATACCCATATGCCCCCCCAGACAGGGACCACAAGTGGGAGTGCTCACCGCAGCTTCCGCTTCAGTAAATATTTCCAGCAAGCCTTCGCGCAAGGCTTGCAGATAAATTGCCTGCGTTGCAGGGATAACGATCAGCCGCACATGAGGGTGTACCTTTTTGCCTTTTAAGATACGGGCAGCCACCCGCAAATCGTCGATTCTTCCATTGGTACATGAACCGATCACCACCTGATCCAGATGCGTTCCTGATATTTCGGATACCGGACGGGCATTGGCCGGACTTGAGGGAAGGGAGACCTGCGGTTCCAGATCATCGACCTCCCATTCATAATTCTCCAAAACTGGGGCATCTTTATCACCCAGAATAATTTCATATGGTCGGCGGGCACGTCCCTCCAGATATTCTTCCGTAATTTTATCCGGCGGTATCAAACCGGCTTTGGCTCCGGCCTCAATAGCCATATTTGAGATAGTCAAACGACCATCCATGGGTAGCTCCCCAATCACCGGACCTGTAAATTCCAGTGCGCAATAGCGGGCTCCATCCACCCCAAGCTGTCCAATAGTAAATAAAATAAGATCTTTTCCTCCAACCCAAGGCGCCAGGCGTCCCTTAAAAACAATGCGGATAGTAGGAGGAACTTTAAACCATAGTTCGCCCGTGGCCATGACTGCAGCCAGATCAGTACTGCCGACACCCGTAGCAAAAGCACCAAGGGCTCCATAGGTGCATGTATGAGAATCTGCTCCGATAATTACTTCTCCGGGTAAGACCAGGCCAAGCTCCGGAAGCAAAGCATGTTCCACACCCATTCGCCCGACCTCGTAAAAGTGGACAATTTCCTGTTCCCGGACAAAACGGCGTATTTCATTAACCTGCTCGGCTGATTGGATATCTTTATTGGGAGTAAAATGATCCGGAATAAGAGCAATCCTTTCCCGGTCAAAAACGTGTTCCACACCGATTTTTTTAAATTCCCTGATTGCAACGGGAGCAGTAATATCATTTCCCAGGGCCATATCAATACGCGCATTAATCAAATCACCGGGAGAAAGAGCCTTTTTACCGGTAGCCCTGGCGAGAATTTTTTCCGCCATTGTTTGCCCCATTCCAGAAAGCCTCCTCTTTAGAAAGTCAGGATACACTTATGAAAAAAAGTATAATAAAAATTACATAATGTTAATTCTACTATAAATAAAAGCCCTTGTATACATCTACCCTCTAGCATCTAGTTTCCCGGGTTAGTTTATTTCCCCTGTAAAGGGCAACTTTACCGGTACTGGCAATCTCTTTAATGCCAAATTCCTGCATCATAAGCAAAAAGGCTTTCAATTTTTCATCGTCTCCGGTAACCTCAACAATCATGGAATCAGGGGATACATCTATAATTCGCGCCCGGAAAGTGTTTACCATCTGCTGAATATCGCTTCTTTTTACGGGATCCGCTTTTACTTTAACCAGCAAAAGTTCCCGTGCTACGGAGGGTTCATCAGTCAGGTCACTGATTTTTAAAACATTGATTTGCTTATTAAGCTGTTTAACAATTTGTTCGACCGTGATGGGATCCGCCTCCACAGTTACCGTCATACGGGAGACTCCCGGCTCCATCGTCCGTCCGACGGCTATATTCTGAATATTATATCCCCTGCGGCTAAAAAGCCCTGAAACCCGGGTCAGCACACCGGGACGGTCCTCCACCAGGATGGCAAGAATTCTCTTCCCCATTATTCGTCACCCCCGATCATCTCCACAATGGAAGTATTGGGTGCAACCATCGGCAGAACATTTTCTTCCGGATCAACATGGAAATCCATCAGTACCGGACCGGGCGTATTAAAGGCTTTTTCAATCACCGGGCCCACCTCTTCCACTGTCGTTGCTCGATAACCTTTTGCCCCGTAAGCTTCCGCCAGGCGAACAAAATCCGGGCTTCCGTCCATGGAGGTCTGAGAATATCGCCCCCCATAAAACATCTTCTGCCACTGCCGTACCATCCCCAGATACTTATTATTAATAATGGCAACCTTAACAGGAATTTGATAATGAACTGCAGTGGCAAGTTCCTGAGAATTCATTTGGAAGCTACCGTCTCCGGCAATACAGATAACGAGCTGCCCGGGAAAGGCCACCTGGGCTCCAATCGCTGCCGGAAAACCGTAACCCATTGTTCCCAGTCCACCGGATGTGATTAAAGTCCTCGGCTGTTTAAAACGAAAATATTGGGCCGTCCACATCTGGTGCTGTCCTACATCGGTCGTAACAATGGCATCCCCATCCGAAAGGCGATCCAGCTCTTCAATGACGAATTGGGGCTTAAGGCAGCCCGGCTCCGTCTGTTTATAGCGCAGCGGGTGTGCAGCTTTCCATTCCTGTATTTTCTTGCACCAGTCTTCCGTCTCTCCGCTTTTAAAGCGTTTCAGTATCTCCTTTAAAACCATACGGACATCGCCCACAATGGGAATATCCGCAACAATATTTTTCCCAATCTCTGCCGGGTCAATATCAATATGAATAATTCGGGCATGAGGTGCAAAATGCTCAATCTTCCCCGTAACGCGATCGTCAAAACGAGCCCCTATGGTTATGAGCAGATCAGACTCATTGATGGCATGGTTGGCGGCATAAGTCCCATGCATCCCCGGCATACCAAGAAAAAGTTCATAATCGTACGGAATACTTCCCATCCCGGTCAGGGTAGTCGTTACCGGAATAGTCCCCGTTTGAGATAACTCCATGAGCTCCTGGTGCGCTCCGGAAGTGATCACTCCTCCTCCCGCATAAATTAGAGGTTTCCGGGCTTTTTTTATCAGTGCCAATGCTTTGGAAATCTGACCTGCATGACCTTCATACGTAGGTCTGTACCCATAAATTTCTATCTGATGCGGATAACGAAACTCGCCTTCCTCTACCTGAAGATCCTTGGGAAGATCGATGAGAACAGGTCCCTGACGTCCGGTGGAAGCGATAAAGAAAGCTTCTTTGAAAATACCGGGAAGCTCTTCAATCTCCTTGACCAGATAATTATGCTTGGTAATCGGCAAAGTAATCCCCGTAATATCCGCTTCCTGGAAGGCATCCGTTCCGATAAACGGCCTGGCAACTTGCCCGGTAATAACAACGAGCGGAATAGAATCCATATACGCTGTGGCGATACCTGTCACCAGGTTGGTCGCTCCGGGCCCCGAAGTGGCGATAACTACTCCCGGTTTTCCGGAAGCTCTGGCATACCCGTCGGCTGCGTGTATGGCCCCCTGTTCATGGCGGCTGAGAATATGTCTCAGGCCTTTTTTATATATTTCATCATAGAGGGTTAAAACAGACCCGCCCGGAAAGCCAAAAACCACATCTACTTTCTCCGCTTCCAGACAGGAGAGAACCATCTCGGCTCCAGTCAATTTCATCAGTTTATTTTCCCTCCTCTGCCGGTTTTCGCAAGATAGCTCCTTTCCCGGCGGAAGTGACAAGTCCGGCATAACGGGCCATATATCCTTTTTTAATTTTGGGTTCCGGTAGTTTCAAACCGGCCTGACGCTTTTCCCATTCTTCTTCGGAAATACACAATTCGAGACGTTTCTCGGGAATATCTATCTCCACGATATCCCCTTCCTGTATAAGGGCTATCGGGCCTTTATCCATAGCTTCCGGAGAGACGTGTCCTATCGACGCTCCTCTGGTAGCTCCGGAAAAGCGGCCGTCAGTAATCAGTGCCACATCTTTATCCAGATCCATCCCTGCTACTGCCGCTGTGGGAGCCAGCATTTCCCGCATCCCCGGACCTCCTTTGGGTCCTTCGAAACGGATTACGACAACATCCCCCGGACGGATTTCTCCTCCCAGGATAGCTTTAACGGCAGCTTCTTCTTCATCAAAGACGCGGGCTTTTAAAGTACGCTTCAGCATCTCGGGCGCTACGGCTCCCTGCTTTACCACCGCCCCACCGGGGGCCAGGTTACCAAAAAGTATGGCAAGTCCGCCTTCCGGTTTGTAAGGAGCGTCCAAAGAGCGAATAACCTGGCCGTCGGGAAGGGGAGCATTCTTAAAACCTGCCCTGAGTTCCTCACCGGTTACAGTTATAAGTCCCGCATCGATCAAACCGCCCCTGGCCAACTCTTTCATTACAGTCTGGATACCTCCTGCTCTGTCCAGATCTTCAATATGGTAAGGACCTCCCGGGCTCAAAGAACAGAGCTGGGATGTATTGCGGCTGATCGTGTTAATTTCCTGCAGATCCCATTCAATCCCCACTTCTGAAGCAACAGCTGGAAGATGCAGGATAGTATTGGTGGAACAGCCCAAAGCCATATCCACAGCAAGGGCATTGCGAAAAGCCTGCGGCGTCATAATAGCAGAAGCACGGAGATCCTTTTTCCAAAGTTCGATAATCTTCATACCCGCTTCTTTGGCCAATCTGAGCCGGTGGGCCATTACCGCGGGGACAGTTCCGTTTCCGGGTAGCGCCATACCCAAAGCTTCCGTCATACAGTTCATGGAATTAGCGGTAAACATTCCGGAGCATGATCCGCAACTCGGGCACGCGGAAAGCTCCAACAGACCCAACTCTTCTTCATTCATCTTTCCGGCTTTGACGGCCCCGACAGCTTCAAAGAGATTGCTCAGACTCACCGAACGTCCCTGAAATTCACCGGCCAGCATTGGCCCACCACTGACAAAAATAGAAGGAAGATCAAGCCTCCCGGCAGCCATAAGCATCCCGGGGATAATTTTGTCACAATTAGGAATAAAAACAAGAGCATCAAAGCCATGTGCCTGAACCATGGCTTCCACCGAATCAGCAATCAACTCTCTGCTTGCCAGGGAATATTTCATCCCCGAATGTCCCATGGCAATACCATCGCAGATACCTATGGTAGAAAACTCTATGGGAACACCTCCCGCCGCATAGATCCCGGCTTTGACTGCAGCGCCAACTTTATCCAAGTGCACATGTCCGGGGACAATCTCATTAAATGAATTTACAACACCAATGAGCGGTTTCTCCAGTTCTGCTGGATGGTATCCCATTGCATAAAATAAAGAACGGTGAGGCGCTCTTTCCAGACCTTTTTTAACTATGTCGCTACGCATTATCATTTATCTCTCCTTATTTCTAATTTTTGATTAGCCAGCTTTTGTACCGTTATTTTGGGCATAAAGATGATACTTTTCCATCAGCATCCTGGTCACTCTTCCAGGTGTCCCATCGCCAATGGTACGTTTGTCTACGGAGATAACAGGAATCAGTTCCGCTGCTGTTCCGGTTAGGAAACATTCCTTAGCTACGTAAAGCTCATGACGTGTAAACGGTAATTCCGTAACTGTATGACCCATATCCCGGGCTAACTCCATAACTGTATTGCGTGTAATTCCTTCCAGTATTCCAACATAAACAGGAGGAGTAATCAGCAGGCCTTTTTTATCGATAATAAAAATATTGGAGCCTGAACCTTCCACAACATAGCCCTGAGGATTTAACATAATGGCTTCCATTACTCCTGCTTGAGCTGCTTCAATTTTTACGAGAATATTATTCAGATAATTCAGCGATTTAATTCTGGGTTCAAAGGTATCGCTGCTGCGCTGACGGGTAGCCGACGTAATTACTTTAAGTCCATTTTCATAATGCTCCTGGGGAAAAAGAGATATATGATCAGCTATAATAACAACTGTTGCACCAAAACACTTTTTGGGGTCCAGCCCCAGGTCTCCAACACCTCTGGAAACGATAATACGGATATAAGCATCGCTGAGATTGTTTCTGCGCAAGGTTTCCAATGTAGCTTTCTCCATTTCATCAATGGAAAGAGGAATTTTCAATAAAATGTGCTGGGCGGATTCATAGAGTCTTTCCAAATGTTCTTGAAGTTTAAAAACCGCACCATTATAAGCACGAATCCCTTCAAAAACCCCGTCTCCATATAAATAGCCATGGTCAAATACGGAAATCTTTGCTTCTTCTTTCGAAAAATAATCCCCATCTATATATACCTGAACGCTCATCACCCGCCTGTTTTCCTTAAATAGGTAAAATCAGGCCTTCACCTCCCTTTGAATTTTAACTCTCCTTATTAAATTTTTATAAAAAAGCTCCCTCATCCTTTTACAAGGGACGAAGGAGCCATATCTCCGCGGTACCACCCTTTTTGCCCGAAATAACGGGCCACCTCAGGTACATTTCTCAAGATAACGGATTTACCGTCCAACCCTAGTAAAGCCTGGTTAGGAAAAGATTTTTTTTACAACTCCTGTGGAAACTAACTTCATATCCACAAGTAAACAATAACTTCATTTATCCTAAACCATTCTCTTTCAAGGAAGAACTCCGAGGTGACGAGAAAGACTTCAACCCGCTGCCTTTGCAGCAACCGACAGCTCTCTGTAAGGGCAGAAACGACTCCCCATATCCCCATCATCGTCTTGCGTATATAATTGCTAATAATTATATATGGAGCTGAACATCCTTGTCAATGAAAATTATTTCTTTCCTAAAGCTTTTTAGGCACTGGGATAAATAAAATATTTTTCATGCTCTGAAAAACAAAGTGTATCATCTACAGTATATATGTTCTCCAGTTGGGGTTCCTTCTTAGCCTCAGCCTGCGCCGGTTTCGCCTGAATTTCTTTTGAAACCACAACGTTTTTTGAGGCAGAGCCCTTCTTACTCCTGTCTTTAAAAAGAGCCATCGCTTGTTGTGGAAAAAGAATATAGGAGAGGATATCTTCCTCTTTCTCCATGTATTCCCCCAATTCTTCCCTCGCTTTTTCCATCTGGGGTTCAAGGAGATCTGCGGGCCTTCCCTGAAAGGGCTCTTCATCTTTAAGCACTTTTTTTAAAAGATCCGGATCGACCTGCCCGGGGGGTTTACCGTAAAGACCTTTTAAGTAATTTTTTACCTCTGTCAGGGTAACTTTATAGCGCTCACCGGTAATAATATTCATCACCGCCTGGGTTCCCACAATCTGGCTGGAGGGGGTTACTAGAGGCGGATACCCCAGCTCACGGCGAACACGAGGAACTTCTTCAAAAACTTTATCCATTAAATGTGAAGCATTCTGTGCAGCCAATTGGGAGACCAGGTTGGAGATCATACCGCCCGGGATCTGATAATTAAGCACAGCCGTATCAACCCCTACATCCAGTGGAACCTCGTAATTGCCCCGGATCTTCTTGAAGTATTCACCGATACGGGCAATTAGTTTCAGATCCAGCTCTGTGTCATACGGTGTCCCTCGAAGAGCTGCTACAATAGTGTCTGTTGCCGGTTGTGAGGAACCCTGTGATAAACTTGAAGTAGCCGTATCCACTACATCACAACCGGCTTCAATAGCTTTTAAATAGGACATAGCAGCCATTCCGCTGGTAAAATGGCAGTGCAGCTGAACAGGTATTTTTAAGTTGGCTTTAAGTTTTTCTACCAGTTCATAAGCATCATAAGGATTAATTAAGC
This sequence comes from Dethiobacter alkaliphilus, assembly GCA_016841605.1. Lineage (GTDB taxonomy): Bacteria > Bacillota > Dethiobacteria > DTU022 > UBA8154 > DUNV01. The sequence continues at coordinate 41,386 of JAENYV010000005.1, forward strand.
CGGCCATATCCTTTATACAAAGTGAATCTGCACCTTTTTTTTCCATTTCCACGGCCAGATCTACAAAATGGTCTATATTATGGAGAGGGCTAATCGTATAACTGATCGTTGCCTGTACGTGACCTCCAGCCGCCTTTACCGCCTTCATAGCCCTTTCCATATTGCGAATATCGTTAAGCGCATCAAAAATACGCACAATATTTATTCCATTTTTTACAACGGCTTTGGCAAATGCATCCACTACATCATCGGGATAATGACGATATGCGACCAGATTTTGCCCTCGCAGGAGCATTTGAAGGTTTGAATTTTTGGCACGCTCCCTTATTTTAGCCAGTCTTTCCCACGGATCTTCGTTCAGGTAGCGTAAGCAGGTATCAAATGTTGCACCTCCCCATACTTCCAAAGAATGATACCCAACCTGATCTATATCCTGTAAAACAGGAAGCATATCTTCTGTCCGCATACGAGTAGCCATCAGAGATTGATGGGCATCTCTCAACGTTGTATCAGTAATTCCAACTTTATGTTTTCTTTCCAAGTAGAATAACCTCCTTCTTTTATTTTCCTAGCGGCGGGCATATTCTGCTGCTGACCGGCCGGCTCTCTCGGCAAGAAAAAACGTCTCACTAAGAGCCATTCCGGGAAGCAAACCTTCGCCGTTTAGTCCACCGGTTATCTCTCCCGCAGCATAAAGCCCCCTAATAATTCCACCTTCTTCATTTTTAACCTCTCCCAGGGGGGTAACGGAAAGCCCTCCTGGGGTATAATCAATACCTACTCTTACATCCGCTAGATAATAAGAGGATAAAGAGGAAACGGAAACCGGAAAAAGAGGCGCCTCTCTTAATCTACAGGCCTCAACCAATTCATCCAGGGAATCAAAAGACTGAAAGAATTCGCTCTCCTCTAAAGCTATTTCTTCCGGAACCAGAACAAAAATTCTCCCTTCAGGAGAACGTAAAATAAAATCCGAACATTCTTCCAGGGAAACATCCCCGGTTAAAAGCTGCCCTTTACTATTGAAAAAAAAGAGGCTGTTCCGCTTTTCAGGAAAAAATTCTTTAACTTGGCTATTCGAAGAGTTATAAAGTAAAATTTTTTTATTCAAAAAACCAGTCTGCACAAAATCCGCTTTTACTTGAAGGGCTAGCTTCAGCCCCTTTCCTTTTTGCTCCGGACGCAAATTCACCAAATTTCCCTGTGGAAGATACAGGTGACTACTTTGAATATCCCCGCTGTATCCGCCGTCTGCCAAGATCACCCCCTGAACATAGAAGTGGAATAATTCCCCCTCATCGTTTTCCAAAAGAAGCGATTGGACTCTTTCACCATCTTGCAAAAAACAAATTTCTAGCACTTTTTCGGGACGAAACAGCACTCCCTCTTTTTCTACTTTCTCTCTAAGCCTCTCTTTAAACTTTTCTCCGGCGTCGAGTAAAGATGAAAGATGAAAATAAGGTTTCCCCCTGGAATCGGGAAGATTATCGAATTCAATTCCCCCATAATATAAGGCTGAACTGTAAAGAGAGTCCGCTTCCAGAACAAACGCTTCCAATAATTGAGGATCTGCAACCCCTTTTCCGTTATTCTGAATCATTTCCTTCAAATTTTCGCTGGTAAAAGCGATATCCTGTTCATACTGAGCAGGAGTAGAAATAGCAGTCAGACCTTCTGAAACGAGAAATGAGGTATCTTCAAGAAGTTCTCCTCCATTTGGAAAAATAAATACTTTGGCTCCTGCTTTAACACCCTCCAGGGCTGAGATAAATGCAGCCGTACTACCACCTATCACAGCCAGATCCCCTCCATCGGGAATTGAAAAAGAATTTTCTTCACCTTTTTGCAGAATAGCCTGGAAGATAAAAAAGATAGATATAAAAAGAATCAGCAACAATGTAACCGTCGCTGAATTTTTCCTTGGTTGCAACACCTGGCCTTTTCTCCTTTCATATGGGCTGTTACTCCCGGGAGAGGACGGCAATATTTCCTACTTTATCTTCCGGGGAAAGCCGGATCAGCGTCACCCCCCGGGCATATCTGCCCTGAATAGGAACCTGAGAAATTTTTTCCCGAATAATATTACCCCGAGCCGTAATAATTATAAATTCTTCTTTTTTTTGCACCGGAAAAACACCACATAAAAGACCCGCTGTTTCACCGGTTTTTATGGCGATAATTCCTTTTCCGCCCCGATTTTGAGATCGGAATTCTTCCAGCTTTGTTCTCTTTCCATAGCCCTTTTCAGTAACAAAAAGGAGCTTAACATTATCATCCGAGACCAGGCTCATACCCACCACACAATCACCATCCGAAAGATAAATACCCCTGACACCCCGGGCTGTTCTTCCTAAAGGACGTAATTGTTCTTCAGAAAAACGGATAAGCAGTCCATAGCCCGTGACCAACAAAATGTCCACATGCTCCCCTGTATTTACCTCCGGTGTATCATCATTATCAAGGCTGACTGGCGGTGCTTTAATATGTTTCACCGAAATAAGCTCATCATTTTTTTCCAAAGCCAGGGCGATAAGACCGGATCGCCTTGCTTCCGCATATTCTCTTAACCTGGTCTTTTTAACAATGCCTTTTTTTGTGGCCATAATAATAAAATCCTTTTCCCCATATTCCACAAGGGGAAAGACAGCGGTAATATATTCACTGTTTTCCAGGGGAAGAAGATTTATAATAGCCGTTCCTCTGGCCTGTCGACCTGCCTCCGGAATTTCATAAACCTTCAGGGGGTATACTTTCCCGTTGTTGCTAAAACAGAGAAGCAAATCACGGGTCGAAGAAACAAAAAGGTGCTCAACAAAATCTTTTTCACGAATGCCATGGGCAATCATTCCCCGTCCTCCCCTGTGCTGACTGCGATAGGTGGAAAGGAGAATACGCTTCATATACCCCTGATTAGTCAGCGTTATGACGACCTTTTCTTCGGGAATTAAATCTTCTATATCAATCTCTTTTTCTTCAGGAATAATTTTTGTCCGTCTTTTATCCCCAAACTTTTTCTTAATTACTTGAAGTTCTCTTTTTATTTCTTCCAAAATAAGTTTTTCATTAGAAAGGAGGGCTTCTAAATAGGCAATTTCTTCCTTCAAAGCACGGTATTCTTCATCCAATTTATGCCTTTCCAAAGCTGTAAGTCTTTGCAGACGCATTTCCAGAATAGCCTGGGCTTGCTTTTCACTCAGGGAGAATTCTGCAATAAGACTTTCCCGCGCACTGTTTACATCGGCTGAATTGCGAATAAGCTCAATAACCCGATCCAGGTTATCAAGGGCAATACGTAATCCCTCAACAATATGTGCCCTATCTTTCGCCTTGCGCAACAGGAAACGGGAACGCCTGGTTACGATTTCTTTTTGATGTTCAAGATACGCGCTGAGAAGCTCTCTTAGATTAAGCACCTTGGGCCTTCCGTCAACAAGTGCCAGAAGAATAATTCCAAAGCTCTGCTGCAGAGGAGTAAACTTATAAAGTCGATTTAAAACGACCTGTGGACTGATTCCCCTTTTTAGTTCAATGACAATGCGCACTCCATTGCGATCCGATTCATCCCTTAACTCGGCAAGACCCTCAATCTTTTTTTCTCTGACCAATTCAGCAATCTTTTCAATTAACCTGGCCTTATTTTGCTGATATGGTATTTCGGTTATAAGAAGCCTATCACGGCCTTCTTTTGTTTTTTCAATAACAGTTTTTCCTCTGATCTTAATCGTACCTCGCCCGGTTGTATAGGCTTCCTGAATTCCTTTAAAGCCGATAATCACTCCTCCGGTCGGAAAATCCGGACCCTTGATGCAGGTAAAAAGTTCGGCGATGGAAATATCGGGTTTTTCAATGATCATAGAAACAGCATCAATAGCTTCGATAAGATTGTGGGGAGGAATATTGGTCGCCATTCCAACAGCAATTCCCGCCGAACCATTGACAAGAAGATTGGGAAAGCGTGACGGTAAAACAGTAGGTTCCTCCAACGTCTCGTCAAAATTTGCCCGGAAATCGACTGTTTCCTTTTCCAAATCGCGAAGCATTTCCATAGCAAGATGGGAAAGTCTGGTCTCTGTATACCGCATGGCCGCCGGGGCGTCTCCGTCCATTGAACCGAAATTTCCTTGACCGTCTACCAACAGATAGCGGCTGGAGAAATCTTGACCCATTCTTACCATAGCATCATAAACAGCCTGATCTCCGTGGGGATGATATTTACCCAGTACTTCTCCCACAAGGCGGGCTGATTTTTTATGCGGTTTATCCGGAGTTAAGCCCAGGTCCTGCATACCATAAAGGATACGTCTGTGAACCGGTTTTAAACCGTCCCTCACATCAGGAAGCGCCCGGCTGACAATTACGCTCATGGCATAGTCTAAAAATGAATTTTTAACTTCTTCATGAAGGGGAACGGAAAGAATTTTTTCTTCTTCAGGCATATTGTTCAAACCCTTCCTGCTGTTTTTCCCGGCTCTTTTAAACTTATATTGTTAACATAAAGGCATAATCTTAAAACAAATAACTACATTTTTACTTGCTTTTCATATTTTAAAAGTTATTTTATCATATCCTTACTTCTTAGGAAAGAAAAAAAGTTGTAAAAAAATATAACAAAAAATAAAACGGCCTTATAATATTATTCTCATAATATAAATAAAGGCCGTCCCTCTAACTGTTTTTTGCTTCTAAACATCTAGATTGCGAACTTCACGGGCATTATTTTCAATAAATTTTCTTCTGGGTTCAACTTTATCCCCCATGAGCAATGTAAAAATTTCGTTGGCTTCAATAGCATCCTGCATCTCCACTTGTAAGACAGTCCGTGTTTGGGGATTAATCGTTGTCTCCCAAAGTTGTTCGGGATTCATCTCGCCAAGACCTTTATAACGTTGAACCGAAATTCCCTGCTTACCAATCTTTTCTAATAATTTTTCTAACTCTTCTTCACGATAGAGATAATAAATTTTTTTATTTTTTGTAACCTTAAAAAGCGGTGGTTGAGCAATATAAATATTGCCCAGTGAAATAAGGGGCTCCATAAAGCGAAAGAAAAAAGTAAGCAAAAGTGTACGTATATGTGAACCGTCTACATCGGCATCAGTCATAATAATAATCTTCCTATAGCGCAATTTTTCAATCTCAAAATTATCGCCAATTCCTGTCCCTAAAGCCGTAATCAGCGTACGAATCTCTTCGTTAGCCAGTATTTTATCTAATCTGGCCTTTTCCACATTAATAATTTTTCCCCTTAATGGTAAAACAGCTTGAAAATTTCTATCACGCCCCTGTTTGGCAGAACCGCCGGCGGAATCTCCCTCGACGATAAAAACTTCACTTTCTTCGGGGTCTTTGCTGGAACAATCAGCCAGTTTTCCAGGAAGATTACTAAGCTCTAAAGCATTTTTTCTTCTTGTCAGTTCCCTGGCCTTACGGGAAGCCTCTCTGGCTCTTGCAGCCTGGAGTGCTTTATCACAAAGCTTACGTGATAGAGGCGGATTTTGTTCCAATAACGCCCCAAATTCTTCCGTCATAATGCTATCCACAATTCCTCTTACTTCGTTATTTCCAAGACGAGTCTTGGTTTGACCTTCAAATTGGGGGTTTAAAATTTTCACGCTTATTATTCCGGTTAAACCTTCACGAATATCTTCTCCCTGAAAATTATCCTGGTTTTCTTTTAATATGCCCAGGCGCCGGGCATGATCATTAATCAGACGAGTAAGGGCACTTTTAAAAGCAGCTTCATGTGTCCCGCCTTCTTGAGTGCGAATATTATTCGCGTAAGAATATATTATTTCACTAAACCCTGAATTATACTGAAATGACATTTCTACCCAACAATTATTTTGCTCTTTCTCTATATAAATTGGTTCTTTAGGATATATTTCTTTATTTTTATTCAGGTAAGTAACAAAAGATGAAATTCCTCCTTCATAACTAAAAATATCCTTTTTCACTTCCACACGGCGTTTATCCTGTAAAATAATTGTAACTCCCTTATTTAAAAAAGCAAGTTCCCTTAACCTTTGTGCGAGGATCTGATAATCAAAAGTAATATCTTCAAAAATAGTTTGATCAGGTAAAAAGGTTATTACGGTTCCTGTTTGTGTGGATTTTCCCGTGCTTTCAACTGAAGTTATCGGAACCCCTTTTTCATAACGCTGCCAAAATTTTTCATTATCCCGTTGTACTTCCACTTCCAGCCAGGAAGAAAGGGCATTAACAACCGAAACTCCAACTCCATGGAGTCCTCCTGCCACTTTATAGCCTTCTCCTCCAAATTTTCCTCCGGCATGAAGAATAGTCAGCACAACTTCAAGGGTGGATTTTTTTTTCAAAGGATGCTCTTTAACTGGAATACCTCTTCCGTAATCTGTTACAGTAACACTATTGTCCTGATTAATTGTAATTTCAATCTGAGAACCAAAACCGGCCATAGCTTCATCAATACTATTGTCCACGACTTCAAAAACAAGATGATGTAATCCCCTACTACCGGTTGAACCAATATACATGCTGGGACGTTTACGCACAGCCTCAAGGCCTTCTAATATCTGAATCTGATTTTCATCATAAATACCGGCATTTTGCTCGTTCATCTACCAGTCCTCCTGCAAATTCTAAGGCACATTTTTCAAGCTTTTACTTACCAACCTCGCTCTTATTGATTCTTTTCTGCAGCGTTAGTGGAGAAATCGGAGAGTAACAAACTTTTTCTCTGGTGACAATAAAGGAATTACATGTTTCCTCTTCCTTTTTACTGAGGTATTCTCCTGGAAAACTTTCCAAAAACTGAGTGTTAATTTGATTGTTTTTAAGGTCAATATTAAAAATACCAATAACTTCATCCATGGAAATAACACGGGAATTTCCAATATGCAGATACATTTTTTGCCTCCTCAACTTTATAAATTTACGTAATTTCCTGGAATTTTTACTACTACTTTATCATTGAACATAATCATTATTATACTCTATTTTTCCACCTTCTAAATACTTAATTAAACCTGCAAAATCTTTTATCGCCTTAAATTCATCCTCAGGCTGAATAAGAAACGGTTCCTTTCCAGTCACGAAAAGTATATAATGCTGGAGAAGTTTGCTCAAAACTGTGTTTCTATCTTCTTTTTGCCATCCTTCATCTGTAAGAAACATCATAATATCATCAAAATACTTTTTTCTAATCTTCTCTTTACAAAACTTAAATAATTCTTCGCGGAGAGGAAAAAAACTTTTTTTAAGATCAGAAAAATTTAGCCAAGGTCTTTTTTGAAAAATTAATTGTAATAATTTTAACCATTCTTCACTCTCTCTGTAACAAAAAAAACAGAGATCTTCTCTAATTTCATTTTTATAACATGGTAAACCGCATACACGACAGAGTACTGCCCCTTGCTCTCTTCTATTTTTTTGTTGAAGGTAAATATTGTTAAAAAAATCTCTTAATTTATTTTTAAAATGAAGCGGTATAATCTCTACTAATTTTTCTATTTCTTGCCTTTCTTTCTTATCCAAAACTAATCTATTTTTAAAATCTTTGTTTTCTGCAAAAATAATATTTTCTTGTACAAAACTATTTTCATAAGGCTTTACTATTTCTTTTTCTTGTTTAAATGTTCCCGTATTTACCAACTTAATCTTTTTAATAAAATTAAAACCAATAATCTTATTGAAATCATTTTTAATTTTTTCTTGCAAGGTAGTCAAATGATACAACCAACTGCTATCACTAACTTCAACCCACAACATTCCATCTTTGAAAACCAGCGGTCTGGTATAACGATTAATATGTGTACCAACTACTTCAGGCCATTTTTCAAGCCATTTTCGTTGTCTTATCTGCTCCTTCAGACCTATTTTCTGAAAATACTCATCCATCACCTGATCAAATCTATTCATCTTTATTCTCTCTTTAAATCTTTTCTTTTAAAATCTCTACCATTCCTTCATTAACTGTAAAAAGTGAAAATGGTCTATCATATTCCAAAAAAATATTTTTAAATGATTCATTAAGAGAAACTGTAATAAAAATCTGCTGGGCTTCCTGAAAAAGTGAAAAACACTGTTTTCTTCTTTTTTCATCCAACTCGGAAAAGATATCGTCAAGGATAAAAATAGGTCTTTCGTAATTCCGGCTGTAAAATTGAATTTGCGCTGCTTTTAATGAAATAATGGCGCTTCTTTGTTGTCCGTGCGAAGCAAAACGTCTGGTTTCTTTTCCTCCAATTAAAAAAGTAAAATCATCTTTGTGAATACCAACCAGAGAAAAACCTTTTTCAGCTTCTTCTTTTTCCGCTTTTTCTATTTGTATCTCCATTTCTTTCTCAATTTCTTTAAGCGTATCTATAAATTCTGTTTTAATAAAAATACCGGGATTATACTCCAGGGTTAAAAGTAAATCGTCTTTTTCCGTTTCAAACAAATGTGTAAAATTACGAGAAGCAAGCTTTCCCCAAATTGAAAGAAGGCGAGCCCTTTGCTGCAAAATACGACTTCCAAAATAAGTTATTTGTTTATTCCAGGGAGCAATAATTTCTCTGTTAATTTTTTTTTGCATCCTGTTTAATTTCAATAATCTGTTTTTCTGACGTAATGCTCTTTTATATCGTTGCAGGCAATCCCGATAAAAAAAACTTATTTGACCTATTTCTCTATCAAGAAAATTCCTTCGTTCTTCAGGGCCTCTTCTTATTAAGTCAAGATCCTCCGGTACAAAAAAAACAACCGGGCAAAAATTAAAATTATCATCTTTTTGTAATAAACGCCCATTAATTTTAGTAACTTTTCGGCTTTTATACACCTCATAGCCGACTTCCACTTTGAATATCCTGTTTTGAAAAAACACGTTGCCCTGTAAAAAGTAGTATGGCTTATCCCAGCAAACCATATCACTTTCTTTCACAGTACGAAAGGATTTTCCCAAACAGAGATGATAGATAGCTTCAAGAATATTACTTTTACCCTGACCATTAGCCCCCTGCAAAACATTTAATCCTTTTTTAAATTGAAGCTTTTCTATTTTTAGATTACGAAAATTTACTAAATGTAAATCTTTGATAAACAATCATGGCACCTCTTAACAGTATTTATTAGGGGCCGTTTTTTTCTGTTTTAATTGGTAAAACAAGATAACGATAAAAATAATTATTGTTCTCTTCTTTACTATTTTGCACAAAAACACAAGGTCCAAGTGAACCATTAAATTCAATACGAACAAAAGTATCTTCGAAAATTCGAAGGGGATCTAAAAAGTAACGGGCGTTTAGAAAAATTTCCTCAAGATTTTCTCCTTCTTTTTCTTCTAAGAGTAGTTCTTCATCCATTCTTCCCAACTCTGATACTGCCTTTACCTGTAACCTATCTTCATTAATTTGCATTGATATCATCTGATTGGAACTGGGTGACAAAAGAATGGCTCTCTGTATCATTTTTTCCAGCATTCCCGTATTTACTAAAATAGCTGTAGAATAACTTTTAGGAAAAACATTTTTTAAATCAGGATATTTATCATCCAAAAGTCTGCTTGCAAAGATATAATTTTTATAAATTATAATAAGTTCTTTATCTGTAAAGTAACACTGCAATTCTTCATCAGAATCGTCTATAATTTTTATTATTTCACTTAATAATTTTGCCGGAACCAATATTCTGAAAGCTTTACTTTCATTTTCTATTATATATTCTTTTTCAAAAAGAGCCAAACGATAAGTATCAGTAGCCAAAGTATATAATTTGTTTTCTCCTTCGAGTAATTCCAATAAAATTCCTTTAAAAGCAGGTTTTCCTTCATCATTAGAAGCAGCAAAAATAACTCCTTTAAAAATTTTTTTGAAGTTCTCGGCAGTAAATATCAAAGAAGACCATAAAGCCCATTGTTCTTTGTCGGATAATTGTGGATATTCTTCAGGATCAATTCCGTAAAGAAAAAAATTTGCTTTTCCACTGCAAATTTCTACTCTGAGTTTATCATAATCCATTTTTATTTCTACGCTTTGATCGGGAAGTTGTCGTAAAATATCAAGAATTTTATCTTGAATAACTATACTTCCGGTCTTTAATATTTCTATATTTTTTAAAATAGCTTTAATAGATAGTTCTAAATTATTTGCTGAAATAATAAATTCTTCCTGAGTAGCATTTAAAAAGAATCCTTTAAGAATATTCATAGGAGTTTTTGTAGGAATTGCTTTATGAACTATAGTAAAAACTTCCAGAAGAATATTTCTGTTTGAAATTATATGCATATTAAAAATACCTCCTTATAAAATTCACAATTAGTAATTATTAATATTTATTTATTAAAAAATTAGTAGTAGTAATATAGACTGTGAATTTGTGAAAAACTATCATGAAATACTAAAAAAATGTATATCTACAAAAAAATTAAATGTGAAAAAATCTTACTATTTATTCACAGAAATAACATCACAAAAAAAATAAAAAAAAATAAAATTAGTTTTCCACATAAAATTATCATAAAGTCCACAGATTAATTAACAACTTGTCAATAAAAAAATAAAAGATTTTTGATATCTTTAATTTTACGTTTTAAATTATCATCATTTTTTAAATCAGCTACAATTTTTTTATGTGCATGAATAACCGTGGAATGGTCTTTGCCACCAAAATTTTCTCCTATTTTTAAAAGTGGAATATCTGTAAGCTCACGACATAAATACATAGCGATCTGTCTGGGAACAGCAATATTTTGTGTTCTTTTTTTGGACTTAATATCTTCTGTTTTTATATTAAAATAATTAGACGTTGTTAATATTATTTTATCTATTGATAAATTTTTATTTTTACCTGAAGAAAAGAAATCTTTTAACACCTCCTCGGCAAGAGGAAGATTAATTTTTTTATCTTCAAGGGAGCTAAAAGCAATAATACGGATTAGAGCACCTTCTAATTCTCGAATATTTGTTTGAATTTTTTCAGCAATGTATGAAAGGACTTCATCAGGTATAATAATTCCTTCATGGGAACTTTTTTTGCGTAAAATCGCAATTCTTGTTTCAAGATCAGGGGGTTGAATATCTGTAATAAGGCCCCATTCAAAACGGGAACGAAGACGATCTTCCAATGTGGGAATTTCTTTAGGCGGACGATCACTGGAAATAACAATTTGTTTATTATTTTCATGTAAAGCATTAAAAGTATGAAAAAACTCTTCTTGGGTCTGTTCTTTACCGGCAAGAAATTGAATATCGTCGATGAGAAGAACATCAATGTTTCTATATTTATTTCTAAATTCAACGGTTTTATTATCACGAATAGCATTAATAAAGTGATTGGTAAATTTTTCGGAAGAAAGATAAGCCACTTTTTCACTAATATTATTAGAGATTACATAATGCCCGATGGCATGCATAAGATGTGTTTTACCAAGACCTACACCTCCATATATAAATAATGGATTATAAGCTTTAGAAGGAGATTCGGCAACAGCAAGAGAGGCAGCATGAGCCAACCTATTGCTACCGCCAATAACAAAACTATCAAAAGTATATCTAGGATTAAGCCATTTACAAATACTGGATAAATCTTTAATATCTACGGGATATTGTTTTGATAACTGATTAGTAAATTTAAAAGAAAAAATATCTTCGTTTTCTATTTCTTTGGTTTCAAGTTCGTTTTTTTGTGGAGTAACGAAATGAATTCTTAAAGAAATATCTCCGATTTTTTCTAATGCTTTGGAAATAATATTTTGGTAGTGATTTTGAATCCAGCTTTTTGTAAATTCATTGGGAACTTCAACAATTAAATTTTCTCCTTTAAGAGAAATAGGACGTGTTGTTTTAAGCCATGTTTCAAAGCTTGCTTTACCAAGATTATTTTCCATTTCTGCTAGAAATGAACGCCAGATTTCTCCTAAAAACTCATCCATGATAAAGATATACCTCCAAAAAAGAAAGTTATTCACAATATGCAACAATTTATCCACAAAAAATGTGAATAACTTTTTGCATATTTTGGTATCAATGTTTTTTTATAGACAATTAATAATAACAAGAAAAACTAAAGGCTGCAATAAAGAAAAAAAATGAAATGGAAATATTTTTTTTGAAATTATCTAAATAATATCAAAATCGATTAAAATTAAGCAATAAATTTTAAAATAAAAGTAAGCTATTGTTGACATCGATTTCAGTGATAAGTTATAATCAGAGCCAGAGTTTTACGTTATTTGGAAAGAAATTTTATAGAAAAGAGGTAACAAATAATGAAAAGAACATACCAACCAAAAAAAAGAAAAAGAAAAAGAATTCATGGATTTAGGAAAAGAATGAGAACAATATCCGGAAGAAAAGTGATAAAACGTAGAAGAAGAAAGGAAAGAGCAAAATTATCCGCGTAAATTTATGAGAGTTAAGAATGGAGAATTTGAGAATAACAACGAAAAAAAAGTTGTAGTAGAACGTTTAAGAAAAAATATTCACTTTAAAAAAGTATATAGGCACGGAAAATCCCTGGCAACAAACAATATCGTTCTTTTTTTTAAAAAAAACGGAGATGATAAAAACTACCTGGGAATATCGATTAATAAAAAAGTCGGAAATAGTGTGCAAAGACATCGCTTAAAACGAATATACAAAGAAGCTTTTAAAAAGATAAAGGGAAATATAGAAGAAGGTTATGATTTTATAATTGTAGCCAGAAGAGGCGCAGGACTGATTTCCTTTCATGAAGCGGTACAAGACCTATTGAAATTATTGTCCAGGGGAAAACTTTTAAGGTGAAAATACTAATTTTAATTATTTTAAAAGCTTACAGAAACTTTATATCTCCTTTATTTCCTCCAAGATGTCGCTTTTATCCTTCATGTTCACAATATTGTATTGAAGCAATCGAAGTATATGGGCTTGTAAAAGGTTTTAATTTTGCAATCAAACGGCTTTTGAAATGTCATCCTTTAAATCCTGGAGGATATGATCCTCTTCCAGAAAGTAAACAAGCTACTAGAAAAAACCGACAAAGACATTAATATTTTTGTCCTTTGTTTAAGTATAGTAAATTTAAAAAAAAGAGGCTTAAAAAATGATCCAGGCATTGGCTGGTTATATTAACATAGTTCTTAGTTTTTTTTATACCCTGTTTAATAATTATGGAATTGCAATTATATTGTTAACAGCGCTTGTAAATTTAATTACATTTCCATTAACAAGAAAACAACTTCAGGCTTCGCAGAAAATGCAGGATATACAACCTGAGTTACGAAAAATTCAAGAGAAGTATAAAAATGACAAAGAAAAATCCAACCAGGCAACAATGGAATTTATGAAGGATAATAAAGTAAATCCTTTGGGGGGATGTCTTCCTCTATTAATACAGTTTCCAATTATTATTGCTGTTTTTCAATTATTAAAACAACCTGAAATGATTAGCCAAACTGTTCCTAATTTTAGTCCTTTATTTTTATTTTGGGATTTAACAAAGGCTGATCCTTTTTATATTTTGCCTATTATGGCTGCAGCAGCAACTTTTTTTCATCAGCGTTTAGTAATTACAGATCCAAAGCAGAAATTAATGTTGTATATTTTTCCAGTTATGATTTTAGTAATAAGTATAAACTTTCCTTCAGGATTAATTCTTTATTGGTTTACAAATTCATTATTCTCTGTTGGAAATCATTATCTTATGAAAAAAAACAACACAAATATACTTAAGTCTGCAGATAATAACAAAGAAAAAGAAACAAAGAATGTTAAAAAAGAAAATGAAGAGAAAAAAAATGTAGAAAATAGTATAGAAAAAATAAACAAAAATTTAGAACCTAAAAATGTAAAAGAAGAGAAATTTAGAAAAAAGGAATCAGAAAAAAAGAATAAAGGAACAGGAAACAAAAAAAATTTAAAAAAGAAAGCTACAAAGGGGAAAAAGAAAGGGGTTGGAAAAGCTAAATGACATCAGTAGAAGTTAGCGCTAAAACAGTTGATGAAGCGCTTACTGAAGGTATAAAAATGCTGGGTGTAAAAAAGACAAATGTAAAAGTTGAAATTATAAGTGAACCGGCTCAGGGATTTTTAAAATTACTAAGTTCAAGAACTGCAAAAGTAAAAGTAAGTATTTTAAAAGAACCTGGTGAATATATGAGGGATTTTGTAAGTGAACTTTTGAATATTATCGGATTAAAAGGGGAAGTAATTATTAGCAAAGAAGATGATGAAAATATTTGTCTGGAGATCAAAGGTGAAAAGTTGGGACTTCTTATTGGGAAACATGGTAACACATTAAATGATCTACAATATTTAGCGAATGTATTATTGCACAGGCAATTTGAAACAATAAAGAGAAGAGTTATTATTGATATTGAAAATTATAGACATAAAAGAAAAAGAACACTGGAACAACTTGCTCAAAATCTTGCTTTTAAAGCTCTTAAAATGAAAAAAGAAATTAATCTGGAGCCAATGAGCCCTAATGAACGGAGAATTATTCATTTGGCATTAAAGAGTAATAGAGATGTGATAACTTACAGTAAAGGAGAAGAACCATACCGGAAAGTAATTATATCTCCGAGATAAAGAAAACAACCGTCTTGGCTCTTCAAGGTCAGACGGTTTTATTTTGTTAGATAAAATATTTCCCGGAAAATAATTTTTCTAAATATGGAGGGATAATAATTAATTAACATGGAGTGTGATACGATTGCAGCACTTTCTACCCCCCCTGGAGAGGGAGGAATTGGTATTGTAAGAATTAGTGGTCCGGATTCTTTAAAAATTGCTTTAAAAATATTTAAGCCAAAAAAAAATATTGAAGAACGACAATATGCATTAAATCCGCGACATCTTACTTATGGTCATATATATGATGAAAAAAAAAATATTATAGATGAAGTTTTAATTTGCTATATGCCTTCTCCATATACTTACACAAGAGAGGATATTGTAGAGATTAATGCCCACGGAGGAGCTATCTTATTAAAAACAATTCTAAATCTTTTAATTAGCAAAGGGGCAAGACTGGCTGAGCCCGGAGAATTTACTAAAAGGGCATATCTTAATGGTCGTATAGACCTTATTCAGGCGGAAAGTATTTTATCAATTATTAGTGCGAACAGTCTTCAAGCACTAAAGAGTGCTCAGAATAATTTAAATGGTTTACTCTCAGAAGAAATACAAAAAATTATAATAGAATTGAATAATATTTTAAGTGAAATTGAAGCTGGTTTAGATTTCATTTCTGATGATTTAGAAGATGAAGTTGAAACTTATGAAAAGCTTCGGGAGAGAGTTAAAAGTATTACTTATATTACGGATCAATTACAGGAAAAAAGTCGGAGAGGTAGAATATTACAGGATGGCTTAAAAACTGTGATTGTTGGAAGACCAAATGTTGGAAAATCTTCTCTTTATAATTACTTTATTGGAGAAGAAAGGGCTATAGTTACGGAATTCCCTGGGACAACAAGAGACTTACTTATTGAAAACATTAACATAAAAGGTATTCAGCTAAAAATTATTGATACGGCTGGAATTCACAAAAAAGGTGAAAAAGACCCGATAGAAAAGATTGGTATGAACTATTCAAAAAAAGCTATTCAAGAAGCAGATTTAGTTCTTTTTATTTTAGACGCTTCGTTTGGTATTACGAACGAAGATATTTGGATTTATAAAAATTTGCTTCTTGAAAAAAAGGATGAACTAATAATTATTGCTAATAAAATTGATATTGGTGATATAATTAACAACAAGGATATTAATAACATTTTCGAGAATGACGGTTTAATAAAAATATCTATAAAAAATAAAACTGGATTATTAAAATTAGAGAATAAAATTGAAAAATATGTTTATTCTGGTGAGAACTTCGTTGAAAGTTTTAATGAAAGTTTATTAGTACTTCAATTAAGACAAGAGGACTTAATTTCAAGGGCAAATAAATTTTTAACAAATGCTTCTAATGCAATGAAAGAGAATATTCCTCTTGATCTTATAGTTATTGATTTAAGAATAGCGAGAAACATTTTTTTAGAATTAATAGGAGAAAATATTCAAGAAGATATTCTTGACGATATTTTTGGGCGTTTTTGTATCGGAAAATAATTATTTAATATAAGGTAAACATGGATATTGATAAAATTATTAAAGAAGCTGAATTATGGAATATTAAACTGTTAAAAAGACAAGCGCTACTTATACAGAAATACTTTGATATATTACTTTATTACAATAAAAAATTTAATCTTACAAGAATTACCGAACCACAAAAAGTTTTAGAAGAACTTTTTTTTGATTCTTATGCCGGTTTTTTTAATGGATTGAGCAAACCTGGAAACGAACTTTTAGATCTCGGAACAGGAGCAGGTTTTCCCGGATTACCAATCAAAATTTACATGCCTGATATTAAATTATATCTTTTGGATTCAAAACGAAAAAAAATATTATTTTTACAAAAAGTTGTAGAAAAACTTGATTTGGAAAATGTTTTTTTTATATACAATCGTGCTGAAGATTATGGTCGTGGAGACGGACGAGAAAAAAATTTATGGGTTACTGCACGAGCTTTTGCACCTTTAAATATAGCAGCAGAAATTGCATTGCCAATGTTACAAATAGGAGGATATTTTTGGGCTTTTAAAGGACCTGATTTTAAAAAAGAACTGAAAGATGCTGAAGAAATTATTAAAAGATGTGGAGGAAGCCTGGAGAATATTATTAATTATACTTTACCTCATGCAAAAAAAGAAAGATCTTTGATTGTAATTAAAAAAGTAATTGAGTCGGAGAATCGTTTTCCACGCAAAGCAGGAATTCTACAAAAAAGACCTTTTAATTCTAAAAATACAACAGAATATGACAAATAGAAAACTAAAATTAATTTTATAAATATTTTCTAACGATTTAAGGAAGAAGGAAATTTTTATTAAATATTGAAATATATTTTATATAATGTTTTTATGTATTTATCTATCTAAAAAAAAGATAAGCGATGTGATGTAAAAAATGAAAGAACACTGGGGAAGGATATGGGGGAATAGGGATGAACACAAAGAAAAAGATCCTGAACAAATTATAAACGTTCCTATTTCAAGTATTGTTTCAAATCCATACCAGCCCAGAAAACAATTTGAAAAAGAAAAGATTGAAGAGTTAGCACAGTCAATTAATACATATGGATTATTACAACCGATAATTTTAAAAAAAATAGAAAACGGATATCAAATTGCTGCGGGAGAAAGACGATTTCTTGCTTGCTCTTTTTTAGGATGGAAAGAAATACCGGCAATTATACGTGAGTATCATGATAGTACTTTAGCTGCCGTAGCAATGATTGAAAATTTACAAAGGGAAGATTTAAACTTTGTTGAAGAAGCTCAAGGTTATAAACGTCTTATTAATGAATTTAATTTAACACAAGAAGTTCTTGCACAAAGGCTCGGGAAAAGTCAGTCTACAATTGCTAATAAAATTAGAATTCTAAAGTTACCGGATGAAATAATTTATAATTTAAAAAAGGGAAAGCTTTCGGAAAGACATGCAAGATCATTACTACGCTTGGACTCACTTGAAAAGCAAAAACAAGCTTTAAAAATTATGATGGATCTTGAGTTAAATGTTAAGGAAGCTGATGCATTAGTAGAAAAGTTTGTAAATGAAGGACTTCAAAAAAAGAAAAAGATAAAAAGTTTAAAAAAAGTAGTAATAAAAGATATGAGAATTTTTTTAAATACTATCAGACAAGCTATTCAAATTATTGAAAAAGCTGGTTTGTTTCCTGAAGTTGAAGAAATAGACGGGGATGGTTACTGGGAAGTTCGAATAAAATTACCCAAAAAAGAATAGATTATTATGAATATATCGAAAATAGACCTATAGAGGTCTTTTTTTTTAATAAGAATCTAAAGATTTACTAAACAATTATATACAGCATTATTTACTTTTACCAAGGAAGGAACTGGGTTCTTTTTCTCGAATATATATTAAGCTTTTATAAATGTATATGTAAGCAAAACAGAGGTGAATTGATTTGAAAGGGGTTATCGCAATAACGAACCAAAAAGGCGGTGTTGGAAAAACAACAACAGCTGTTAATTTAAGCGCTTGCCTTGCTGCTTTAGAAAATAAAGTCTTACTTTTGGATATTGATCCTCAAGGAAATGCAACGAGTGGAATAGGTATAGATAAACAAAACATAAAACACTGTATTTATGATGCTTTAATAAATGATGTTCCTGCTGAAAAAATTATTTATAAAAGTTCGATTAATAATTTAGATGTTATTCCGGCTACAATTCAATTGGCAGGCGCGGAAATTGAATTGGTTCCAACATTGTCAAGGGAGGTACGTTTAAAAAAAGTTATCGAAAGTTTTCGTTATAAATACGATTATATAATTATTGATTGTCCTCCATCTCTAGGACTATTAACATTAAACGCTTTAACGGCTGCAGATATTGTCTTAGTGCCTATACAATGCGAATATTATGCTCTTGAAGGACTCGGACAATTAGTTAATACAATTAACCTTGTAAAAAAACATCTTAATAGTAAACTTCAAATACGTGGTGTTGTTTTGACAATGTATGATAGCAGAACTAATTTATCACCTCAAGTTGCTGAGGAAGTAAGAAAATTTTTTGGAGAAATTGTTTTTAAATCTGTAATTCCAAGAAATGTACGTTTAAGTGAAGCACCAAGCTATGGAGAATCTATAATTACATACGATCCGCGAAGTAAAGGGGCGGAAGTTTATAAATTATTAGCTAAGGAGGTGCTCAAAAGATGAATAAAAAGCGGCTGGGGAAAGGACTTGGTGCTTTAATTCCTGAAATGAGCACCAACAATGAAACTTCGGTTTTTGAAGGTAGAAAAGTTGTAGAACTTCCCCTTGAAAAAATTCGGCCAAATCCAAAACAGCCGCGACAAGAATTTAATCAACAAAAATTACTGAATATGGCCCAAACAATGTTAGAATACGGTATTATACAACCAATTTTGGTAGTAGAAGATGAAAATAAAAATTATATTATTATTGCCGGTGAAAGACGCTTTAGAGCTGCACAGCTTGCCGGTTTGAAAACGATTTCCGCTGAAATTAAAGAATATAAAAAAGATCAATATATGGAAATAGCTCTTATTGAAAATTTACAAAGAGAGGACTTAAACCCAATTGAAGAAGCAATTGCTTATCAAAGATTAATCGAAGAATTTAAATTAACACAAGATGAAGTAGCAAAAAGACTAGGTCGTAGTCGTTCTTCTATTGCTAACGCTATGAGACTTTTATCTTTACCTGATGATATAAAAAGAGAAATTACTTTAGGAAAACTGACTCCAGGACAGGTACGACCATTACTATCTTTAAAAACTGAAATCGAACAAAAAGAATATGCTAACAAAATTATTGATGAAAAATTAACAGCACGTCAAGTTGAAAAAATTGTTCAATATAATAGAGACGAAACTGAAAAAAATATTAATGGAAAAAAAATACAAGATCGAAAAGAAAAAAGAAGTGAATTATCTATTATTAAAGATATGGAAGACAAATTACGTAAAAAATTTGGAACAAAGGTATTAATTAAGTCCGGTAATAAAGAAGGAAAAGTTGAGTTTTCTTTTTATGATGATGATGATCTGAATAGATTATTACAAATATTTTTAAACCGGTAAATGTTTCACGTGAAACATTTAGAAGTTACCGTTTTCTTAGGAGGTATTTATATTTTGCGTTTAATGAAAAAAGAACGCATTTTTACGATAATCGTTGTTCCTCATTCTGAAGATTCAGTATTCAGTTTTCGTCTTTCACTTTTTTTCTTTCAAATATTGTGTCTTTTTTTAATAGGAAGCGTTGTTTTAAGTTTAATTATTTGTAAAAATTATTACAATGCAGAAAAAAAATTAATAGAGTTGAATGAAATTAAGCTAGAAAATTGTCGTCTAAGAGATAGTATGGATTTATTTGCTCAAGAAACAGAAGATCTGAAATTACAATTGGCGCAAATGAGTATTTTAAGTAGCGAGATTAAAGCACTTGCCGAAATATCATCTTTAGATCAAGAATTGAAAGGAAGTAGTTTGTTTTTCGAAGAGCAGGAGCTGACCCATAATATTATAGCAGGCAGAGGAGGTAATCCAGTTCTAGATCGTGTTCATATAAATATTTCAATGCTTCAGCAGTCTATTCCTCAAAAAAAAGAACAATTATTTCAAATTAAAAATGATCTGCAAGAATATCAACGAGAATTAGCTTGTACACCTTCTATTTGGCCTACTAGAGGTAAAATTTCATCTCCGTTTGGTCTAAGAAATTCACCTTTTACAGGTAAAAAAGAATTTCATTATGGACTTGATATTGCAGCACCTAGTGGAACTCCAATTTATGCTGCTGCGGATGGTAAAATTATTGAAGCTAAGTATCGAAGGGGAACAGGAAATGTAATTATTATTGATCATGGTTATTCGTTTAAAACTCTTTATGCTCATCTCTCCCGCTTTGGTATAACTCAAGGGGAAATTGTCCAAAAAGGACAGGTTATCGGTTATATTGGCAGCACTGGACTTTCTACCGGTCCTCATCTCCATTATGAAGTTCATGTAAAAGGAGTTGCCGTTAATCCTGTAGATTTTTTATATTAAATGTTATGGCGCATCGCCGGGATTTTGCACGAGCTGAAAAAGTAGCACCTTGCCCGGCTTTTCACCCAGGTTCAAAAATAAGAGAAATTATATAGAAAGGCAGATTAAATTGCTTAAAAAAGAAAAAAATAAATTTAATGGGAAGATAATTAATACATTAATCGGTCCTGAAACATCAATGAAAGGCAAATTGTATGCAAAAGGAATTATTCGCATTGAAGGCTTTTTTAAAGGTGAAATTGAAACGGAAAATGATCTTATTATTGGAGAACATGCCTATATTAAAGGCAATATCAATTGTCTTAATGCTACAATTGCCGGTAGAGTGGAAGGTAATATAGAGGCCAAAAAAAAAATAGAGGTTTTAAAGTCGGGAATTCTTTTTGGAGATATAAATACGGGTAGTTTGATGATGGAAGATGGTTCCTTTTTTTCCGGAAAGTGCTTAATGAATGATAGAGAAGAAAAATTAAGAGAGGGAATTAATGAATTATCTTTTTTCGAAATAAAAAAAAATGAGCAGATAAATTGTATAAGTAAAGATAATAATGGAACTCAGTTAAATGGAAAAGAAAAATTTAAAACAATTGATTTAAAGAAGCAGTTGGCAAAGAAATAACTTTAACGATACAGAATATTATGGATGAGCCAACCATGATATGTTATCGAGCGTGCAGGTAATACCTTTACTAATAAAGCGTGCGAGATTGAAGACAAGATTTAACCTTGTGCTTTGAAGGACCATAAAATCCATAAATCCTCCAACGTTGACAATTCCTGTAATATATAGATTTCCTACGGAAGGAAGTTCTTTTTTAACGGCGGCTCCAGGTTTAAGGCCGCCGTTTCCTAATTCTACGAAGCCAATATTGCTTTTTTTGCCGAGAGAAGCATCAACTGCAAGAATAATAGGAGAAAAGAAATTTAGTTCGATATTAGCCAGTTTTTGTTCGAGGTTAAGGGCATGCACCGGTTCCGATAAAGTTCCCATAATTTTTATAGAGTTAGTTAAATTATTTTCCAGCATACTTCCAATAAGAGGTCCCAAAGCATCTCCTGTCGATCGATCACTACCTATACAAAGAATAATAAATTCAGATGTTTGACGAGGCATATTAATTAATAAGGAAGAAAGAGTAAGAATAAAAGTATGTAATGCTTTATTTTCTTCCGGATTAATAAGAATTTTTGTTTCTTTGTTAGGGTAAAATATTTTTTTAGTTAAGTTCATTAAGATATTTTCTCCATTTAAAAGTAATTGCTTAAAGATATTAACCAGTATGCCTGTTAAAAAGAAAATTATGTATTTCAAGGCAGGATTTTTACTTGACTATGAAGAATATTTATTTTTGCGAGTAGAGCATAAAGAGCATAAATCATAAGTAATAGTTGAAATTTGTCCAAACGCGTATTACCAATAAAAAAGGAGGAATATTCAAATGCATTTAATTATTATGGGACCTCCTGGAGCAGGGAAGGGAACCCAGGCAGAAAGATTAACAAAAGAATTTTCCCTCTTACATATTTCGACCGGCGATATATTTCGTAATGCTGTCAAAGAAGGAACAGAGATGGGTCTGAAAGCCAAAGAATATATGGATAAAGGTACTCTTGTACCGGATGAAATTGTTATCGGCATTGTTAGAGAAAGACTTGCAAAGCCGGATTGTGCCGGAGGAGTCTTACTTGATGGTTTTCCTCGTACTTTAGAACAAGCGGAATCATTGAATGAAGTATTAAATGATGTGGGAATAGTTTTTGATGCAGTAATAAATATAGATGTTAATGAAGAAGAATTAATTAATCGGTTGACTGGCAGAAGAGTCTGCCGTAATTGTGGTACAACCTATCATATTAAATTTAATCCTCCCAAGGTTAGGACAATTTGCGATCATTGTGGAGGGGAACTTTATCAGAGAAGCGATGATACTATTGATACGGTTAAAGAAAGGCTTATTGTTTATAAAAAACAGACACTTCCTATGATTGACTATTATCAGCGCAAAGGAATTTTGAAGACCTTTGATGGTGCTGGAGATATTAATGATGTTTTTTTAGATATTAAAGCCTATTTAGATGGTAAAAAAGAAAAGTTGGACTGATTAATGTTAATCTATATTGATATTGTGAGAGAGTATATTCACCAGATTCCGGAAATGTGGCAAGAATTGTTCTTACAGTGGGGCGGAGGTTTTCTCCGCCTTATTCTTATCATTCTTCTTGCGAAGCTGCTACTAAATTTTGGTTTTAGATTTATTGATAGTATTTTTAGGAAACGGGAACGGGGTTTTTCACTTGGTGAAAAAACGCAAATGTTTAGCGGCTTTTTTAAAAGTTTTTTTCGATATTTAATAATTTTTATAGCTTCTATGATGATCTTAAAAGAGTTTCACATCGATTTAACTCCTATTTTAGCGGGTGCCGGCATTGCCGGATTGGCCATTGGCTTCGGTGCCCAAAGTCTTGTAAAGGACGTAATTACTGGTTTTTTTATAATTATTGAGGACCAGTTTTCCGTTGGTGATTATGTAAGAGTAGATTCCTTTAGCGGTTTTGTTGAACAGGTTGGACTTCGAGCAAGCAGAATTCAAGATTTTGACGGGCAGTTGCATATTATTCCGAACAGCAAGATAGAAATTGTTACCAATTTTAGCCGTGGTCCACAACGAGCTTTGGTGGATATTTCCGTGGCTTATGAAGAAAATATTGATTATGTCTTAGATGTTTTAAAAGAGCTTTGTGAAAAGTTTGCTGCCGATTATCCGGATATTACGGAAGGTCCTACTGTGCTCGGTATTGTTGATATGGGAGAATCAGATGTTGTTGTGAGAATTATTGCCGGCACCCAGCCCTTGCAGCAATGGCATATTGAGCGCGAATTGCGAAGAGAAATTAAAAAAAGTTTTAAAGAAAAAGAAATCGAAATTCCTTATCCTAAAAGAGCAATTTATTTACAACAGAATATCTGAAAAGGAAAGATAGTCGAATAAAGATATTAAGAATGGTTTAGAGTTTGAGGTGATGGTAGGATGTATAAGCTGGGGCAAATTGTAAGGATGAAAAAACAACATCCCTGTGGAGAAGAACGCTGGGTTATTATTAGAGTTGGTATGGATTTTCGCATTAAATGTTTAAAGTGCGGCAGGAGCATTCTATTACCCCGTAGAAAGTTTGAAAGAATGGTGAAAGAGATAATACAAGAACCTGAATAGTACTATAGCTATTTCAGATAACTTTGATTAAATTGAGGGAAGAGATTATGGGATTTAAATGCGGTATTGTAGGTTTACCTAATGTGGGAAAATCGACTTTATTTACAGCACTTTCTAATTTGCCGGTGGAAAGGGCAAATTTTCCTTTTTGTACTATTGAGCCGAACAAAGGGATTATTCCACTAGAAGATAATAGACTTGTAGAAGTAGGAAAAATCGTCGCGGCGCAAAAGATCACACCGGCAACGCTGACAATTGTTGATATTGCTGGTTTAATTAAAGGTGCCAGCAAGGGTGAAGGGTTAGGCAATCGTTTTTTGGCACATATCAGGGAAATGGATCTTCTTCTTTATGTTGTTCGGGGATTTCGCTCCCCTGATGTTCCCCATGTAACAGGTAATCCGTCTCCCCGGAAAGATATAGAGGTTGTCGAGTTGGAACTGATTCTTGCCGATTTAAATGTAATTGAGAAGCGATTGGAAAAAACGGTTAAGATGCTAAAAGGAGGTACGAAGGAACTCTTCGAAGAAAAAGAGCTTTTGGAGCAGATGATCAACCATCTTAACACCGGTAAATCTGCCGGAAGTTTTTCAAGTGGCCCGAAAGAAAAGAAAATAATTCAAAATTGGCAGCTTTTAACCGATAAACCAGTTATTTTTGTTCTTAACATTGGGGAAGAAAGTTTATTAAAAGAGGATTATCAACAAGTAATTCAGGAAGCTAGAGAAGTGGCCGCAGAAAAAGAAGCTCCTTTTATGAGTATCTGTGCTTCATTGGAAGCGGATCTGCTTTCCCTTGAGGATGAAGAAAAAAAATTTTTTTTACAGGAATATGGAATTAAGGATATTGGTCTTACGGAAGTTACTCGTCTTGGCTATTCCAGTCTTGATTTACTTACATTTTTTACAATTAAGGGAAAAGAAACCCGGGCTTGGCCTGTAAAAGAAGGGGCGACTGCAAAGGAAAGTGCAGGTAAAATTCATAGTGATATTGAGCGAGGTTTTATTGCAGCAGAAGTTGTTTATTGGGAAGAGTTGGTTCGAGCCGGTTCGCTTGCTATTGTCAAGGAAAAAGGAATTTTGAGATTGGAAGGAAAGGACTACCAGGTTAAAGATGGCGATGTAATTTCGTTCCGTTTTAAAGTATAAAAAAATAAAAGATAAAATATAAATTGCTGCTCGGAAAGGAAAGGGCAATGGCAAATAGTGCAAAAATTGTTTTCCTTATTTCTTTTCTCATCGGGCTGGTGTGGTTTGCACAAAAAATTTCATGGGTTATCGAACTGATTATTATTAGCCTTTTAATTGTCTATATTCTTTATCCTATTACGGAGTATTTAAAAGAGAAACGAAAGGTTTCGCATCTTTTTGCTGTTATTGTTACATTTATTTGTTTTATGATTATTATCCTGACTATGATTGGCCTAGTAATTCCTGTTTTTCAAAAAGAATTACAGGATATAGCGAACGATTTGCCCGAATATATTTCCCAGATTCAGTATTTTATTGAAGAAGCTGCGAATTATTTAATGGCTTTTAATCTGGGGCCGGAAATCATGAATTCTATTCTCAACTTTTCGACAAATTTGCAGCCTGTTCTAGAAGAGATAGCATCATTTAGTGTATCGATTATTTCCAGTTTTTTAGATGTGTTTTTTATCTTGTTTATTGTTTTTTATTTGCTTTATGATTTTAGAAATATACGTCAGATGTTAATAAGAATTTTGCCGAATCCATACAGAACAATTGGTGAAGATATTATCGGCATTGTTGATCGTAATTTTGGAAATTATATTAGAGGAAATATTATCCGATGTACTATTGTTGGTCTTTTAACGGGATTTGTTCTTTTTGCTGTGGGAATGCCCTATTCATTTCTCTTGGGGATCATTGCCGGTCTTTTAAATATAATTCTTTATATTGGTCCCTATATAGCGGCGGTTCCTGCACTTATTTTAAGTTTTTCTCCTCACACGCCTTCGCCTGTTATTGTCATCCTTATCTATTTGATTGTTCAGATTATTGACGGGGTGCTTCTTTCACCACTGCTCCTTGGTCAGGCAGTTAAGCTAAAACCCATAACCGTAATTATCTCACTCCTGATTGGTCAACAATTGGCCGGTATCCTTGGTATGATCCTTTCTACACCTGTCGCCGGAATTATCCGGAGTCTTCTTGAATACTTCGACCGGAAAAGAGAAAAGGCAAGATAGCTAAGTTTTTCCAGTAATACTTCAAGATAAGTTTAAAGTTATAGAGCAGGTAGACGTGATGTGATGTTAAATTAAAAGTTAACAGGTCTCTTGCACGAGTTGCCCTGTTGTGTTATTATTATTGCCGTAATGTTCACAGATAGCGGAAAAAAGCTTTAACCCTGCTTCCTTTACCGAAGGAGGCCGTTAGTCCGAAGGGAGGTGAAGAAAACATGTCAATGTATGAAGTAATGTTTATTATCCAACCGGATTTGGAAGGCGAACTTCTTGAAGGAGCCATCAGTAAGGTACAGGATCTTTTAGAGAAAGAAGGAGCCCGGATCGTTAATCTTAAAAAAGTGGGTAAACGCAGACTGGCCTATGAAATTAACGATTTTAAAGAAGGCTTTTATATTTTGCTTAATGTGGAATCTGAGTTTACGATAGTTCCTGTTTTGGAGCACTTTTTTAAAGTTACGGAAGGGTATCTTCGTTATATCGTAATTCGTCTGGAAGAGGAAAAGAAAAAAGAAAAGAAGGTTACCAAGGAGAACGTTGAGGAAAACGTATAAAAAAGAACGATGAGTTTTTCCTGCCTTGAAAGATGAAGGTGGGCCGGGCGATATAAATCTGTTTATTCCATGGGGTGATAAGATGTTAAACAGGATCATTTTAATCGGACGGCTGGCACAGGATCCGGAATTGCGTTATACACAGACCGAGGGAGTTGCTGTGGCTACTTTTAGCATTGCGGTTGAACGTCCTTTTTCTAATCAGAAAGGCGAGAAGGAAGTGGACTTTATCCGTATAGTTGTGTGGAGGAAGCAGGCAGAAACTTGCGCAAACTATTTATCGAAAGGTAGAATGGTAGCAGTGGAAGGGCGTCTGCAGGTCCGCTCCTATGAAGACAGGGACGGTATTAAAAGGACGATTGCCGAAGTCGTTGCTTCCGGAGTTACTTTTCTTGATGGGCGTAAGGATACTACTAATGATCGGGATCGTTCTTTAAGTGGGGATAATTTTGATGTTCATGATGACGATGTTCCGTTTTAAATAAGAAGTGAAGATAAGAAGTGAAGGAGGCTAACCTGCCTTTATTTAGGCAATATAACATGAAGAGGGAAAAAAGAAAAGGGAAAAAAAAGGTCTGCAGTTTTTGTGTTGATAAAGTCGATTACATTGACTATAAATTATCTGAAAAGCTTCGCCGGTTCATCACAGACCGCGGTAAAATTTTGCCAAGACGTATTTCCGGAAATTGCGCCAAGCACCAGAGACAATTGACGACAGCTATTAAACGAGCTAGACAGATGGCCCTGCTTCCATATACGTCGGAATAAAAATGAAGCGGTAGCTCGCCAGGGTTACCGCTTTTTATATGCTAAAAATACCTTTTGCTGTGAAGATACACAGAAATTAGTTCTCTTTAGAGGGCAGGAAAACTGCATGGGAAAGCGAAGTATTTTACGTTGTAAGAAGGGAGTTGACGAGGATGAAAATAATTTTAACCCAGGATTTACACAATCTTGGGCAAAAAGGAGAACTCAAGGAAGTTGCTTCTGGATATGCACGCAACTATCTTATTCCGAAAGGGATAGCTGTGGAGGCAACCACGGGTCAACTTAGAATGTTTCAAGCAAATAAGGAGACTCTATCCCGAAAAAGTGCTAAAGAGGAAAAAACAGCCCGGGAAATAGGAGAAAAGCTCAGCGGTAAAACTTTTACTATAAAAGTTAAAGCCGGCGAGGCAGGCAGACTTTTCGGATCGGTAACTTCGGCAGATTTGTCTACGGTTATGGAAAAAGCCGGTTTTAAAGTAGATAAGAAGAAAATTGAAATGCCGGAACCCATTAAAGAGGTGGGGGAATTTCAAATTCAGGTAAAACTGCATCCCGAAGTTCGTGTTCCCGTGCAAGTACTCGTCGAAGCGGAAGAGTAGACGAAGGGTTTGGGAAAGGAGGCGGCAGGGGTCCTGTTTAAGTTCAGATTTCCTGCCTGTTAAGAATGCAAAAAAATGAAATAAATATTTTTCGGGGATTACCGGGTGGAAGTAAGGATAAATTAAAGCAGCGAGTAAAAAGCTTTTATGATATGCTTACCGGTATCTATGGTGCTGATACTCTTATCTTAAAAGCCGTTAAACTTGAAGCTCTTTCTTTAATGAGGTCCAAACAGATTGAAAAAAGAGTTCTCGGTTTACAAAAAATTATTCTTGAAGATCCAACTATGGATAGGGTTCCTTTGTTGATGGAAATACCTAATATTATGGAGCAACTTGAGGAGCAGGCTGCCGAGTTTCTAGCTCAGCGTACATTGGAAGAATCGCTGGAACAAAAGATTAGCCGGAAGTTGCAGGAAAAACACGAGGAATATATCCGTGAAGTAAAAAAACAACTTCTTAAAGAAGAGGGGGGGGCGGAAAATCCTCAAACACTTAAAAAA
The DNA here is from genome assembly GCA_016841605.1 of Dethiobacter alkaliphilus. GTDB lineage: Bacteria > Bacillota > Dethiobacteria > DTU022 > UBA8154 > DUNV01. The sequence continues at coordinate 69,819 of JAENYV010000005.1, forward strand.
TATGCCTGGGTAGAGAAGATGCATTCGGCTGCTTTATCTAGCTCTGCTATGGAATTTTTGCGTCCATCTTCTTTAGAAGAAATTGTCGGCCAGGAAAAAGGAATTAGGGCTTTAATGTCCAAATTGGCTTCTTCATTTCCTCAACATTTAATTATTTATGGACCTCCGGGGATTGGTAAAACTGCCGCTGCAAGATTAGCCCTTGAAGCTGCAAAAAAAATGCCTCATACACCTTTTAGCCGTGAAGCCCCCTTTGTGGAAGTTGATGCGACGACTTTGCGCTGGGACCCGAGAGAAACTACCAATCCTCTTTTAGGTTCTGTCCATGATCCGATTTATCAGGGTGCTAGAAAAGATTTAAGCGAAGGAGGCATCCCTGAACCAAAACCCGGTCTTGTAAGTGAAGCTCATACAGGAGTGCTTTTTATTGATGAGATAGGGGAGATGGATCCATATCTCCAGAGTAAATTACTGAAAGTTCTGGAAGATAAAAAAGTTTATTTTGATTCTGCGTATTACGATCCTTCGGATCCCCAGATACCCAAGTATATTCGGAAATTGTTTGAGGAAGGGGCGCCGGCTGACTTTGTTCTCATCGGGGCAACGACCAGATCGCCCGATGATGTTTCTCCCGCTTTGCGTTCCCGGTGCAATGCTGTTTATTTTGAACCGCTCTCCCCGGAGAATATTGTAGAAATTATTAAAAATGCCTCTAAGAAACTTAATGTGGATGTTTCTCAAGAAGCGGCAATGCTCATATCCCGTAATACAAGTGAAGGTAGAAAAGGGGTTAATTTGCTGGCTGATGCCTATGGACTGGCCAGGTATATTCGCTATCAGGAAGATCCGGACCAGCCGGATGAAGAAAATGAAAAAATATTTATCTCCGAAGAACTTGCCAAAGAAGTAGTCCAGAGTAATCGCCTTGCTCCGACTATTTTGCCTGAAACGTCGGTTCCACAGGTGGGCAAGGTCCATGGATTAGCGGTTGCAGGTTACCTTGGAAGTGTCCTGGAGATAGAGGTCGTTTCTTTTCCCAGTGCTGAACCGGGAAAAGGGAAGATACGTTTTAACGAGGCAGCCGGTTCAATGGCCCGGGATTCAGTCTATAATGCCGCGTCGGTTTTACGTAAATTAACCGGGATGGATATCGGGGCTTTTGATCTACACTTTAATGTAGTAGGAGGAGGCAATATTGATGGACCTTCAGCAGGTGCCGCTCTTTTTCTAGCCCTTTACAGCTCTCTGAAGCAAATTCCGCTCAGGCAAGATATTGCTGTTAGCGGTGAACTTTCTCTTCAAGGAAAAGTTAAACCGGTGGGGGGGTTATTTGAAAAATTGTATGGTGCCAGAGTGGCCGGCATTAAAAGTGTTTGTCTTCCCGCTGTTAATTTATGTGAATTGCCCTCTACGTTGCAGGATATGGAAATTATTTATGTGCATACTGTAGATGAGTTGCTTTCCCGTATGCTGGTTAAGGAGTGCTCCGCATGAGTGTCGAAATTTCCCAGAAATTACCGCCACAAAATATGGAAGCCGAGCAGTCTGTTCTGGGTTCGATGCTAATCGATAAGGATGCCCTTTTGGAGGTTACGGAGATACTGACACTAGAGGATTTTTATCGAGAAGTACACCAGGAAATATTTCGCGCTATTACGAATTTATCCGATAGAAATGAACCGGTAGACCTGGTAACGGTTTGCGAAGAACTGGAAAAGAAAAAGCTTTTGGAGAAAGTGGGTGGAGCAGCTTATCTGGCGAATTTGGCCAATATAACGCCTACTGCTGCTCATGCTTCATATTATTCACAGATTGTCCGGGAAAAATCTATTTTGCGCCGGTTGATACGCGCGGCGACAGAGATTGTCGGTAAAAGTTATGAATACATAGAGGATGTGGAAGAGTTTCTGGATGAAGCTGAACAGACTATCTTTGAAGTTGCCGGGAGCAAGGATAGTCATAACTTTATTGCTTTGAAAGAAGCACTTGAAGAAACTTTTGAAAAACTTGATCAGCTTAAACAGAAAAAAGGCGGAGTAACAGGCTTGTCTACAGGTTTTATTGAACTGGACAATCTTACATCGGGGCTTCAGGATTCCGATCTTATTATTGTCGCAGCACGTCCCAGCATGGGGAAAACAACCCTGGCACTTAATATGGCACAGGAGATCACCGTGAAGAAAAAGCAGCCCGTAGCTTTTTTTAGTCTGGAAATGTCAAGGGAGCAATTAGCTCAGAGGATGCTCTGTTCTTATGGGGAGATCGATTCTCAACGTTTGCGAAGAGGATTTCTTTCTCAAGATGAATGGCCAAAGATCGCCAGGGCAGTCGGCCCTCTCTCTGAGGCCCCTCTGTATATTGACGATACGGCTGCTATTTCTGTTATGGAAATGAGAGCCAAAGCCCGCCGCCTAAAAATGGAAAAAGGTCTTTCAGCTGTTTTCGTAGATTATTTGCAGTTGATGAAAGGTCATGAAAAGGCAGAAAACAGACAACAGGAAATATCTGCGATTTCCCGTTCGCTTAAAGCCCTTGCTAAAGAGTTGAATTGTCCTGTTGTAGCACTTTCTCAATTAAGCCGGGCTGTTGAACAAAGAGTAGATAAACGTCCTATTTTAAGTGATCTGCTGGAATCGGGAGGTATTGAAGCCAACGCCGATCTTGTACTTTTTCTTTACCGTGATGATTATTATCATCCCGAAACAGAAAAAAAACATATTGCCGAAATTATTATCTCCAAACAACGAAACGGTCCTACCGGGAAATTAGAATTATATTTTATGGATTACTTTAATAAGTTTTTGAATCTGGCAAACCGGGAAGAAGAATGAAAAAGTAGTAGAGATAGGCGAGGTGAAAAATATGAGAAAAATATCAACTGTTACTGTTGTCGGGAGTCAGTGGGGCGATGAAGGGAAAGGCAAAATTACCGATTTTCTTGCCGAACGTGCGGATGTTATTGTCCGCTATCAGGGAGGACCAAATGCCGGCCATACGGTTGTGGTTGGAGAAGAAACATACAAGCTGCACCACCTTCCCAGCGGTATTCTTTACCGGGGGAAAATATGTATTTTGGGAAACGGGATGGTCCTCGATCCTTTGACATTACAGACAGAGTTACAAGAACTTAAAAAACGCGGTGTTTTCCCTGAAAGGTTGTTTATTAGCGATCGTGCCCATCTTATTATGTCCTACCATAAAGCGCTGGACGAATTGGAGGAGAGGGAGCGGAAAGGGGCACAAATTGGGACAACACGACGAGGTATCGGACCTGCGTATGTGGATAAGGTTTTCCGTATCGGTTTGCGTTGCGGTGATCTTCTTGACGAAGAAGAACTCAAGAAAAAAATTAGGGAAATTCTTTTGGTAAAAAACCGGATATTTAAAAATCTTTATGATCATCCCGGTTTTTCAGTGGAAGAAATTGAAAATGAATATTTTCCGGTCTTTCAGCAGCTTCGCCCATATGTAAAGGATACTTCAGTTCTTCTTGACGGAGAGATTCAAAAAGGAGCCCGGGTTTTATTTGAGGGAGCTCAGGGAACAATGTTGGATATCGACCATGGCACTTATCCCTTTGTGACCTCTTCAAATCCCATCGCTTCATGTGCTTCTACGGGAGCCGGAGTTGGGCCGGAGATTGTGGCAAATGCGCTGGGGATTACCAAAGCGTATACAACCCGGGTCGGAGAAGGTCCGTTTCCCACTGAACTTAACAATAAAGTCGGTGAACACATCAGGGAAAAAGGCAGAGAATACGGGACAACAACCGGTCGTCCCAGGCGTACCGGCTGGCTTGACGGTGTTGCTCTTAAGGCTGCATGCCGTATTAACGGATTTCGTTCCCTGGCTATAACTTTACTTGATGTCTTAAGCGGCCTTGATGAAGTTTGCATTGCAACAGCATATCGTTGCGGAGATACAGTTTTGGAGCATTTTCCAGCTCAATTGCATATTCTAGAAAAATGTACCCCTGTTTATCGTGTTTTTAAAGGTTGGCAAGCAAATATAGCAGGAGCTAAGACATTAGAGGACCTGCCGATAGAAGCTGTAGATTACCTCCGGGGATTGGAGGAAATCTTACAAGTTAAAATTTCTCTGGTCTCTGTCGGGCCTCGGAGAGACCAAACGATTGTTTTATCCGATATTTTTTAAAATAATTTAATTATTTTGTGCAATCTTGGCAGGATTTTCCCTCCTTTAGTCGAATTAATAAGTCGTTGTTAATAATTCTTAACAAATTTAACACTCATCCCTTCATCGTGGATTATTTTCGCAGGGGTTTGAAGACAGAGGAGGATAATTATGAGACTGCCGGGAATGCAGGCATTATTTGTTTATTTTAAAAAGAGTGCCGGTTGGTGCATGCCGGTTCTTTTTTTCCTTTTTAGCGGTGCTATTCTCTGGGGTGGATTACAAACATATCTTTTACAAAAAGATAACCTCTTTATGGTAGAGTTAAATGGGCTGGAAATTGGCTTAATTGCCAGTGAGGAAGTTTTGGATGAAATTCTTACGACACTGGAAAAAGAAGCCGCCGATTATTATGGTTGTCTCGTTAAACTTGAGGAAACGGTAACATTAAGGGAAGTTTTTCTTCCCCTGGAGGAAGAAGAAACCGAAAAAGTGTATAATCAGCTGCGCAATATGCTTAGCTATAAAGTAGCAGCGCGAATGGTTACAGTTAACGGAAAAGATGTTCTACCGCTCTCTTCAGAAGAGGATGTGGATCTTCTCTATGAGATCGTCGCCAGCGCTTTTATTCCCCAGAAAGAAAATGTTTTGTTGGAGAATGTGCAGATGGCGGAAAAGATTTCAACCCGCGATTATTATTGTTATCCCGAGGAAATTTCCGATATTGAGACTCTGGCGGCAGTTCTGCTCAGGGGTACGGATCGCAGGGAGATTTATCTTGTTTCCCGCGGTGATTCATTGTGGAAAATTGCCCGGGATTACAGCCTTTCTGTCGATGAATTAAAAGAAGCAAATCCTCAACTTCAGGGAGAGAATTTACAAATCGGTGATGAGATTAATCTTATCGTTCCGGAACCGATGGTTAATGTTATAACTGTCGAGCGCCTGACTATTGAAGAAAAATTGCCTTTTGAAACAAATTATATTTCCGATAGTTCTTTATGGAAGATGCAAACTGAGATTGTAGAGGCAGGAAAACTTGGAATTAAAGAAGTTATTTATCAGATTACCAGAGAAAACGGAATAGAAAGCTCCCGGGAAATTATCCAGGAAAGGTTAGTTGCCGAACCTGAACCACAGATTGTGGCTCGGGGGACTGCAGAAATTCCTTCCAGGGGCACCGGGAGTTTTCTTTGGCCTGTGCAAGGAGGCGGCCGGATAACTTCCGGATATGGATGGCGCAGCGGCGGTTTTCATGCCGGGGTGGATATTGGTGCACGCAATGGGACTTCCGTGTTGGCTGCGGATAGCGGGGTTGTGGTCTTTGAAGGTTGGGACGGAGGCTATGGACGTTCTATCGTTATCTTTCATGGCCATTACTATACCCGTTATGCACATAATTCAAAGAATAAGGTTACTACAGGTCAGGCAGTTAACAAGGGGCAGGTAATCGCCAGTGTGGGAATGACGGGAAGGGCTTCAGGCTATCATTTACATTTTGAAGTCCGCACAGGCGGAATTTACGGCAATACAATAAACCCCTTAAATTTCTTTAGTCCATAAGAAAATTAACAAAAATATTGTAAAAATAAAAAGGATAAAAAAAAAGGCAATGTCATCGAAAAATAATCTTATTGTAATATTCCTGTAATATAAAGGGGGCAAAATAAGACTATGAGTTGACCCCCTCTTAAAATATATTTTTTACGTGACCTGAAGGTCACGTTTTTTTTTTAAGCTAAATTTAAAGAGAAGAAGGAGTTTTGCTAAGGTGGACGAAATAGCTAGATAAGGTTAATTGAAAATGAGGGAGTTTATCTGTGTGAAAGAAAAAATTCTTGTTGTTGACGATGAAAAACCAATTGCTGAGATTATCAAGTATAATCTTGAGGAGGAAGGTTTTGAGGTTCTGGTTGCCTTTGACGGCGAAGAAGCCCTTCGTCTTGCTTTTGGAGAGAGACCGGCATTAATTCTTTTAGATATAATGTTGCCGAGGATCGATGGATTTACTGTCTGTAAACAGATTCGCCGGAAAATGAATGTCCCAATTATTATGCTAACGGCCAGAGAAGGGGAGATCGATAAAGTAATGGGGTTGGAAATCGGTGCGGATGATTATGTAACCAAACCTTTTAGTGCTCGTGAACTTATAGCCAGGATTAAAGCAACACTTCGCCGCGTGAAAATGCAGGAGACACCATCCCAAGAATTGACTTGCGGCGATTTGATTCTTGACTCGGGCAAAATGCAAGTAAAAAAGGGAGAGCGCCTGATTGAACTAACTTATCGTGAATTTACACTTCTGGAATTTTTACTGCAGAATGTAGGTTATGTTTTTACACGGGAAAAATTATTGGAAAAAGTATGGGGTTATGATTATACAGGGGATCTTCGGACAGTGGATGTTACTATCCGGCGTCTTCGGGAGAAAATTGAAGAAGATGCAGGCAATCCTGTTTATCTCTGTACGAAACGGGGAGCCGGATATTACCTGAGGGGGACTTATTAATGCGCATAGGTATGCAAGGGAAGATTGTTTTTGTCTATTCCTTGCTGATTCTTTTTGCTATGCAGCTAAGCGGTGTGTATCTGGTCAAATCTCTGGAAAATTATTATTTGCGAAATTTCGCTGCGGGACAGGTTTTGCAAGGTGAATTGCTGGGTAACTTTATCCGGAGATACCTGGTGGAAGATGAACAGCATAATGATTTAATATCGTCACTTATTGTGGAGTTTGGAGGTGGCGTTCCGGGAACGGAAACTATGGTACTGGATCGTTATGGTCATCTTTTGGGGGGAACGGAGCAGAGTTCGTTCCTTACACCCGGAGAGCGAGTTATCCAGGATGATATTTTACTGGCGTTAACAGGAAACAGGGTGGAAGATGTCAGGGTTGATCCGGAGACGAAGATCCGCTATCATATCCTCGCTCTTCCGGTTAAAGACGGGGCCTCGGTTGTAGGAGTTATTTTTTTAAAAGGTTCCCTGGAGACAATTTACAAGACCTTGCATGAGATTAAGATTATGCTGATTAGCGGATGGTTTATTGTCCTGGTTATTGCTATTATGATCAGTTTTATGTTAACGAGGACCATTACCATGCCGATTCGTGAATTGACTTCACGGGCCGCAGCAATGGCAGGTGGTGATTTCTCACAGTTAATCAATGTTCATTCGAAAGATGAAATCGGTGAGCTTGCCGGAACGTTTAACTTTTTAACAACAAAATTGAAAGATACATTACAGGAAATATCTGCAGAAAAGTCTAAGGTTGAAGCTATTTTAAATTACATGAGTGATGGAATTATTGCTTTAAATAACGTAGGGAAAATAATTCATCTCAATCCGGCGGCGCAGGAGTTTTTAAGTCTTATAGATGTAACGGCAAGACTCGGTTTGCCCGGGAAGGCGATTCTTGATAAACTGTTTCAACCTACTGAGGTGGATAAACTGCTTTGTAGTACGGTTTCAGAAACCAGGGAAGTGGAACTGGGAGGAGACGGAGAGAAAATATTGCAAATACATTTTGCTCCAATTACGGAAAGCAAGCTTTTGCAAGGTTATCTGATCGTTCTTCATGATGTAACAAAAGAGAGAACATTTGCCCGGTTGCAACAAGAATTTGTCGCTGATGTATCTCATGAACTCCGAACACCTCTCACAACAATAAAAAGTTATGTTGAAACTTTATTAAATGGAGCGCAGGAAAATCCCTCTATAAGATTTCGTTTTCTTCAGGTTTTGGAAAAAGAGACAAACCGAATGGTTAAACTTGTCCATGATTTGCTGGTGCTTTCACAACTGGATTATCAGAACGCCAGATGGAGTAAAGAAAGTTCCGATCTTGTGACACTCGTTCAGGAAGTGTTGGAACAGGTTGAGATGGAAGTAAAAAGAAAAGGAATTCATTTACAAAGATACATGCCGGAAGAAAGAGTGAAAGTTTTTTTAGATCGGGACAAAATTAAACAGGTAATTTTAAATTTACTGGATAATGCTGTTAAATTTACTCCTTCCGGTGGCCGGATTGAAGTAAAGGTTGGCAAAGAAGAGTTTTTTGCGCTCGTTAACATTTGTGATACCGGGATCGGAATTCCGCAGACGGATATACGTCGCGTCTTTGATAGATTTTACCGTGTTGATAAAACGCGCTCCCGTGAATCCGGTGGGACAGGATTAGGCCTTTCCATCGCGCGAAAAATTGTTCGTGCTTGCGGGGGTAAAATATTCCTGGAAAGTATTCCGGAAAAGGGAACAAAGGTTACTTTTTCACTGCCGCTGGCAGAGGATGGTATTTCTCCGGGAAGCTAAAACCTGTCTTGGGAGCTGGGTATGTATGCTGGAAAAGATAAAAAGCGGAGTACTAATTTTTCTTATTTTACTGAGTTTGATCCTAACTTATGGTCTATGGTTTGGTGCTCCACCTTTGGAAGAGGGTATAATGCCACGTTATGAGTATGCTTATTTTACAGATCCTTGTTCTCTCGAAGAGATTGTAACTCCATCGGATATTATTTATTTTCAAGAAGAAAAAAAAGAAAAACATGTTTTCCGGCGTGGCGAAGACGAGTACATACGCCTCTGGAAAGAAGGGGCCTCAGTATTAAAGCGATTGACGGAACAGACACTTAGCCGGATCAGTGATGATGAAGAAGAAGCTCTATTAGAAACCGTTCCTTTAAAAATAAGTTTTATATTTTCAACTCCTTTACCAATTGCCTTTTTTGTGCCAGAATTAGTGTCTTTGGCACTGGATGTGCAAAGGGCTGTTATTATTCCGGAAGAACACTATTATCTCATTATTCTGGAAGGTAAAGATAAATTTGCCGGTCGAATTTTTATGAATCTGGATGAACAATTGTTGGATAATATCCTCCCGCAAAGTTCAAATTCGCATATTTGTCTTCCTGATGTATTGACTTTGAATCTCGCTGGGTATTTTTTAAATGAAGACGTTTCTCCTGCAGATGAGATGAAAGAATCAGCAACTGCGGAAAGTAAAGGCAATGACAAAGCTTCCGTACCACTTTCCTCAAATAATACAGGGGAAAAGGAACTCCTTTATTCTTTGGAGATTAAAAAGAAAGGGGAGCTGTTTGTTCCTCTGGAAGACTTGCAGGCAGCGGAAATTATCTTGAAAAAGGAAAATGTGGATCGGGAGCAGTTGGTTAGAGCATTTTTCTTTGATCTATCGATGGCGAGGCGCATTGAAGAACGAGACGGAGCAGTTTTCTTTACCGATGGAGAAAAGGGACTGCGCATTTATCCTGAAGGATTAGTTGAATACACAGCTCCCAAGCTGGAACGGGTTTCCACGACCTTGTCTTACAGTGCAGCCTTGCAAAAAGGTGCGGAAAGTTTGGGAATTTACGGAGGATGGTTTCCCGGAATTTATCTGGCCCGTGTAGAGAAACAAAACGAAGGATATCAATTATTTTGGAAAATGTATTATGATGGTTTTCCTCTAGAGGGGAAGAGTGCGGGTAGTGAAATGACGATTAATGAACTCGGGGTATTATTTTATCAACGTAATTTGTATCAAATTATTGAGGAAGTGGGAGATAAAAAGGCTTTTCGTCCTTATAAGGAAGCCCTTTGTCAGGCCGCTGCTTTTTACAGGGCTTCTTTTCCCGGTAATGAAGGGGTTCTTTTAGGTATAAGACCTGTTTATTATCTTTCTTTCGCTAGTAAAGGAACTGTAAAAGCAACTCCGGCATGGTCGGTATCTATTGACGGCATGGATGAAATTTACCTTCACTGGCAAACGCTAAATCCCCTTTAAACATTTATTTTTTGCGGAGCGGCAGGTGAAAAAAATGAACTTTTCGAGGGCAAAAACCGTCCTTATATGTACATTCCTTATACTTAATATTTTTCTCTTTTTTCAGCTCCGGCAGAATCGGGGATATGGTGGATTTGCCTCTTTTGGGCAGAAGGAGGAGCTTACCCGCTTGGAGATAGAATTGCAAAATGCCGGTCTTACACTTGAAACAGATCTACCGAAAAGCCTGGCACCTGTGGCATATATGATTGTCGAACCATGGATTTATAATCCGCAAGAACTTATTTTTAGCCTTTGGAGCGTTCTTGAAGGACCCGAAGAGCCATTACCATTAATTACTATGTTTGTTAGCAGGAATGATGAAAAAGAAGGAGAAAAAGAAGAGTTGTCCTCCTATTCCTTTGGAAAGCATGAGCTGGTTGTCAACCGAAAAGGAACAGCCGTCCTGAGGTTTGCTTTCCCTGAGGAAGATGCAAAAGAGAAAAACACAGAAGCATTCGACCAGGAGGCGCGGCAGTTTATTGGCAGCCTTCCGTTTCTAAAAAATTTTGTTCCTGATTTTACCCGTCCCCTTGAAAAGGGAACAGAAATCGTCTTCAGGCAGGAATATGAAAATTATCCTCTTTATGCCGGATATGTCTATGTATCTGTTTTTAAAAAGAAACCGGAAATTATTCAGTTTTACTGTTTGGATGTTCTTGGTTTTGCCGAGCAAAAAAGAGAAGTTATTCCTTCGTCTACGGCCCTTTTACGGTTTTTAGAGAATTACGAGCGAAACAGGCAAGAAAAAAGTATTGTTGAATTTTCGCTGGGATATTATTCCCATGAGTATGATGCTGAACGCTGGGAAATTCCACCTGTCTGGAGGATTCGACTAAATAATGGCGAAATATACTTCATTAATGCTTTCACCGGGAATCCGGAGATCTGATGGAAATAGTGCAGGATGAGATATCTCCTTAAGGGGGCTTTTTATTTGCAGCAATGTCTTAAGATTTATGGTAAACAAAAGACTCGCGGATCAATTAAGATTAATGGAGCAAAAAATTCTGCTGTGGCAATTCTACCGGCTTCATTGCTTACCGGAAAGACTGTGAAAGTGGATAACTTGCCCGGGATAACCGATATTCACAGACTGATTGAAATATTGTCGGCTCTAGGGGCGAAAGTTTCTTTTAGAACAGAAACTTCTCTTGAGCTTAATCTTAACGGGGTTAGTTCATTCAGTCCACCTTCCGAGTTGGTTAATCAGCTCAGAGCTTCCTATTATCTAATGGGGAGTTTACTGGGACGTTTTAAAAGAGTTGACATTCCCATGCCCGGGGGGTGTGACCTTGGGCCTCGGCCGATTGACCAGCACATCAAGGGTTTTTCCGCATTGGGGGCGAAAGTTAATCTTGAAAAAGGATTTATAAAAATGCGTGCCAAAAAGTTAAAAGGAGCGCATATATATTTAGATATGGTAAGTGTTGGGGCGACAGTGAATATTATGCTGGCTGCCGTGCTGGCAGAGGGAAAGACCATTATTGAAAATGCAGCCAAGGAACCTGAAATTGTCGATGTAGCCAATTTTTTAAATGCTATGGGAGCCAAAGTAAGGGGTGCGGGGACAGATGTTATAAAAATTCAGGGAGTTAAAGAATTGGGCAGTGCAGAACATATCGTTATCCCTGATCGGATTGAAGCAGGCACTTTTATGATCGCTGCTGCAGCTACCGGGGGAGAAGTATTAGTTAAAGATATTATTCCGAAACACCTGGACGCAATTATTGCCAAGTTAAAGGAGGTTGGGGTAAGTCTGGAAATTGGTCTGGATTGGGTTCTTGTCAAAAGTTCCGGTTGTCTTTTGCCGTCGGATGTTAAGACATTTCCTTATCCAGGGTTCCCAACGGATCTGCAGCCCCACATGATGGTTCTCCTAACTTGTTCTCAGGGAACCAGCTTGATTACGGAAAATATCTTTGAAAGGCGTTTCCGGCATATAGACGAACTTAAAAAAATGGGTGCAAGGATTAAACTTGAAGGACGTAGTGCCATTATTGAGGGAGGTTATGAATTGACGGGGGCCCAGCTCCAGGCTATGGATTTAAGGGGCGGTGCTTCATTTATTATTGCTGCATTAATTTCCAAAGGGGAAACGGAAATCAGAGGAATCGAGCATATTGATCGAGGCTACGAAAAAATTGAGGAGCGTTTTCACTCCCTTGGAATTAAAATTGAGCGAATTTCGTAACCTGTCCGGTAAAGAGATATTTCCTGGGAAATAGTTGTTTATTATTGACTAAAAACGAGGTGAAATGTCTAATTATGGAATTATGGCTTGTCCGTCATGGCACTACGAGAGCCAACTTACAGGGAAGGCTGCAGGGGAAACTGGATTTTCCTCTGGGTGATGAAGGAAAAAAAGAAGCTTTCCTCCTGGCTCAGCGTCTTCGGGAGCAGCGGTTTTCATTTTTATTTAGTAGTACACTTCAGCGCGCCCGGGAGACCTCATCAATTATTGCCGACCATGGCATGGCTCCAAAGCCGATTTTTACAACTCTGTTAGAGGAATACGGGTGGGGGGTTATCCAGGGGATGACAAAAAAGGAGATAGGAAAGCGCTTTCCTGAAATATTACAACAGTTGCAGCAGGATTTTCACCATACTGAAATTCCGGAAGCAGAAGGAATGCAGAAATTGTTTCAGCGTGTAGAACTGTTTTATATGTTGCTCTCCAGGATTACCGGTTCCTTCTCTTCGAAAGAAGTGAAAAACCCTGTCTTGATTGTCAGCCACGGTCGCTTTTTGCAGGCATTTATCATTTACTTTTTAAAATATAATTATCGTGAATTCTGGCCGTTTTCTCTAGCGCCGACATCTTTGACTATTTTGCAGGGCGATTTTCAAAAAATAAGGAGACTAAAATTATTTAACGATACATGCCACCTTTCATGGATGAGGGGAAAAATTTAGGAAAAAATATGCGATAAAAGGGGAAAAAGGTTGACTTTTTGACGGGCGAGAGCTACACTCGAAAAAATGTCTTAATATTACAGGGGAAATTAACAGTTTAGAAAATGGTGCCATGGGGACGGGTTGAGCGTCACCGAAGCGCAGCGCAGGCTTGGGGACATTCGTCTGCAAGAGGTATGTCCCCGAATATTAGAAAATAGGAAGACGATGGAACTGTCCCTGTGGCTTAGCGAAATATATTGCCGAAAAAGGGGTGACTACATGGATAATTTTTATGAAGATTTCCCCGAAAGGGGTAAAAAAAAGCCTCATTTTTGGAAAGGACTTTTTTTAGGTTTTCTTGTTGGCGGTTTAATTGTAGCTACGGTTTTTTTCTATTTTGCCGGAACACTTCTTTCTCAGGAATACAGTTCTCCATTTTCTGAGGATTTACTAGAGGAAAAAGATACTAAAGAGAACCGGGCTCCCCTGGAAGTTTCCCCGGAGGCCATGCAGTATTATATGGCAGTAGTTAATGCTGCAGAGAGGGCAACCCCCCCGGTTGTGGGGATAAGCAATTTTGGGGTTGTCTACGATTTTTTCGGACGCAGCAGCCTGCAGCAAAGGGCAAGCGGTTCGGGAGTTATTATTCGCAGCGATGGATATATTGTCACAAATTATCACGTTATTGAGGATTCCACTGAACTGGCGGTAAACCTGGGATCCGGTGAGGAATTTCCGGCAAGAGTGGTTGGAGCAGATCCCCCGACGGATCTTGCCGTTATCAAAATTGATAAAGAAGGGCTGCCCGCAGCGGAAATGGCTGATTCAGACAAACTTCGCGTCGGTGAACCGGTGATTGCCATTGGGAACCCCCTGGGACTGGATTTTCAACAATCAGTAACCCTTGGTGTTGTCAGTGCCCTCGAACGTGAGATTAATATTCAAGGGCAAAAGTTTAGCTTTATCCAAACCGATGCAGCCATTAACGACGGCAATAGCGGGGGTGCATTGGTAAATATCAATGGCCGGCTTATCGGCATAAATACGGCAAAGATTAAAATATCAGGCGTCGAGGGAATGGGATTTGCCATTCCCAGCAATACAGTTAAACAGATAAGCAATGCCCTTATGGAAAATGGTCGAGTAGTCAGACCCTGGATAGGCGTTTATATCAGTACTCTTACACCCCTGGATGCCCAGCGTTTCGGCCTTTCTGTGGAAAAGGGGATTTTAATTCGAGAGGTTGTCGAAGGAGGTCCTGCCGCTAGAGCCGGAATTGTTCCCATGGATGTTTTATTGGAGATCAATGGGACAGCACTTACAGATACGACACAGCTTCAGGAGTTACTCCAAAAGCTTTCTGTGGGGGAGACCATTGAGGTAACTCTGGCCAGGGGAGAGGAAAGAGTTATTGTTCAGGTAACTCTGGATACATTACCTGAAGAGACAGAATAAAACTGGAGAAGTAAGTTATGTCAATTATTTTTCTTTTTATTGATGGGGTTGGTCTGGCTCCGGCAGGCAAAAGCAACCCCTTTTCCATTTTTGAGACTCCTTGTTTATCCGGATTGCTTGAGGGAAGATCGTTGACTTTGGAGGCGGCAGACAGGACTTATTCCCGGGCAACTTTACTATCGCTTGATGCCACACTGGGGGTTAAAGGTCTTCCGCAAAGTGCGACGGGTCAGACGACTCTTTTTACAGGAATAAATGCAGCACGTTTGCTGGGATTTCATCTTCACGGTTTTCCTATTAACGTTTCTTTGCGAAAAGTACTTTCGGAAAAAGGAATGTTTAAGCAACTTCAGAAAAAAGGGCTGCGCAGCACTTTTGCCAATGCTTACAAACAGGAATTTTTCCGGCATTACACCGGCGATATTAAAAGGACATATTCCTGCAGCACTTTGATCAATTTATATGCCGGCCTACCTTTTCGGACACTGGAAGATATGCAGGCGGGAAAAGCGGTTTATATGGATATTACCAATGAGGTCCTGCAAAGATTGGGCTACGATGTTCCCCTTATCTCCCCACAGCAGGCCGGTAAAAGATTGTTCGCTATCTCCAGGGGATTTAATCTGACTTTTTATGAGCATTTTTTAACGGATCTCGCCGGGCATAAATGTGATTATGTCGGTGCAGAAAAGGTAATTAATACATTCGATGCCTTTCTCGGAGAGATAGTGGAGACAATGGATCCGGAGAGGGATCTTGTGCTGGTAGTAAGTGATCACGGCAACCTGGAAGATCTGCAGTTAAAGACTCATACCCGAAACCCTGTCCCTGTCCTTCTTGTTGGGAAGGGAAAAGAACAGATGGTCGAATCTCTCCAAAAGAGAAAAGACCTGACCGGGATTTTACCGGCGCTCAAAGAATGGTTCGAACAAAACGGTTTTTCCTGAGACAATGGAGGGTTAAAAAATTAATATTTGTATTATTACCGTAGGTAAAATGAAAGAACGTTTTTATCGCGAGGGGAGTGATTATTACCGGAAATTGCTTTCCCCATATGCGCGTCTAAAAATTATTGAGCTCCCGGAAGCCCCCCCGGGGCTGCAGGGCAGCCCCGGGGAGAGAAAAGCACTTGAATTTGAGGAAAAAGAGTTTATTCGTCATATACGGGAAGGAGCCTTCTTGATCGTCCTTGATGCCGGGGGAGAAATACTCAGCTCCCCGGCTTTTGCCTCCCGGCTGCAAAAGCTCCAGTTAGAAGGGAAGGTTAAGGTGGATGTCCTTATCGGTGGTCCTGTGGGGCTGACCGAAAGGTTAAAAGAGCGAGCGGATCTCTGCCTTTCCCTTTCCGCTCTTATATTTCCCCATCGCCTCGCCCGTTTAATTTTCCTGGAGCAGCTCTACCGCAGCTTTAAAATTATCAGGAACGAACCGTATCATAGATGAAAGATGAAGGATGATTTTTAAAGGGATTTATTTTATATATGCCGGGTATACGAAAGTAAGTGGTAAAGATTATGAATAAGACTATAGGGATTGAGGGACTGAAGCTTCGGGCTGGGCTGTCTGTGTTTAAAAACAATTTTCAGCAAAAGGAGGGGATAGTTTGAGGAGTGATAAAATTGTAATCAGTAAAGAAAACCGGAAAGCAATGATTGCCTTGATAAAAATTTTTTTTTTGAATGAAAGAGAGGAAGATCTGGGAGATTTATCTGCTATGATGATTCTAGATTTTTTTATTGAAAAACTCGCTCCGGAATTCTATAATCAGGGTGTCTCGGATTCATACAAATATTTGAATAACAAAATTGAAGATTTATTATTTGATCTTCAGATATATAAACGATAAAGGGGAGATAACTGCATTTTTTCTTGAAAGTTCGGTTTTGATGGAAGCAGACGAGTATTATTTATTAAATAAACCAATTTCCCCAACAGAGGAAGGGATACTTAAAAAAAAATAGAATTAAATATAAGGCTGAAGAAAGCTGTAGAAAATAAAAAACAAAATTTTATATTTAGTCTTCGAGCTATCCAGTCTAAAAGGTTTAACCAAATGACTTGTAGCCGTTGGGTGGGACGAGAAATTATCCCGCCTCCCATGTTTTGGAAAGAAGACGGAAAAGATTATTTTCTATATTTTAAAACACGGGATAACCGTGTTTTTTAGATCTATTATAGTTATAGCTGAAGGGGGTGAGAAATGTTTATTTTTAGTTTTTTTATTTGCAATAAAAAAGGGGGAAAATCAAATGTCGTTTAAGAAGAAACTAGTATTAGCAGTGGTAGTAATGTTGGGTATAGCGGTGGCGTTATCGGGATGCGCCCAAGAGGAACCTGCCGTCCAATCTCAAGAATTGCAAGGAGATCTGGTGGTCTATCATGCAGGCAGTCTGGCGATTCCTTTTGAATTAATTGAAAAAGAATTTGAAGCGATCTATCCAAAAGTTGATGTAAAAAGGACTTCCGGCGGCAGTGTAGATATTGCCCGAAAGGTGACTGAGCTTGGGGACAAGGTTGATATTTTGGCCTCAGCTGATTACAAAGTTGTTGATACTTTATTGATTCCCGATTTTGCCCAATGGAATGCTTTGTTTGCCAAGAATTCCATGGTTATCATGTATACAGATAAAAGTATATATGCCGATGAGATTAATGAAACCAACTGGTACAATATTCTTTTGCGGGACGGTGTCAATTTTGGTCACAGTGTTCCTGATTCTGATCCCTGTGGGTACCGGTCCGTCCTTCTATGGCAGTTGGCAGAGGAGTATTATCAGGATGAAGGATTGGCAGAGAAACTTGCTGCTGCCTGTCCGGAAAAGAATATTCGGCCCAAATCGGTAGAACTAATTTCACTTTTAGAGACCGGCGGTTTAGATTATGCTTTTGAATATGAATCTGTAGCTCGGCAGCATGCTTTGAACAATCCAATATTCAAATATGTTATGTTACCTGATGAAATTAATTTAAGTTCTGTGGAACATAAAGATTTCTATTTAAATTCTTCTATTGACTTAAAAGGCAAAAATCCCGGAGAGGTTATTACAACTAAAGGTGAGCCGATTGTCTACAGCGTTACTATGCCAACGACCGGGGAGCACCAAGAATTGGCCGTTGAGTTCCTAAAATTCTTTTTTAATAAAGACCAGGGATTAAAAATATTTGAAGATAACGGACAGCCTGTTCTGGACAAAATTCAGGTTACGGGTAATGATTTCCCTGAGGAATTAAATGATGCTATTAAATAATGGTTTGCTTGGGGATCGTCAGAACATAATTTATATTTTTCAATTAATCGGTAAGAGATACTTGTCATCAGGTATCAGTTTATAAAGTTTTAAAACTAAGGAAGGTTGGAAGTCTCCAACCTTCCTTAGTATAACAAGATTTTTGGAGGAAAAATGAACAGGAAGAGACCGGAGCTATTGTTTGCAGTATCTCAAATAAGCGGCTTATTAATATTATTTTTTATTATGTATCCAATAATTAATATAGTTTTCTGGACAAAACCCGGTATCATTCTGGAAGCACTGAAAGATAAAGAAGTAATGGACTCTATCTTCCTAAGCATCGGAACAGCCACTCTTGCTACCGTAATTTCGTTTCTGTTTGGTGTTCCCTTTGCCTATTTTCTTGCCAGAAGAGAGTTTAAGGGTAAAAGCCTGGTTGAAAGTATTGTGGATATCCCTGTGGTCATTCCCCATACGGTAGCAGGTGTGTGCCTTCTGACTGTGCTGAGCCCCCGGTGCTGGTTTGGTCAAATGCTGGCAAAAATGGGCATAGAACTTTTAGGGACAATTACTGCAATCGTCGTGGCTATGACTTTTGTTAGCATGCCTTTTTTAATTAATGCTGCCAAAGAAGCTTTTCAATGGGTTTCCCCCAGAATGGAAAATGTTTCGCGTACTCTCGGGGCAAGCCATATTAAGACTTTTTTTTATATCACGTTTTCTTTATCGTGGCGAGATATTTTGACAGGGATGATTCTTACGTGGGCCAGGGCTATCAGCGAATTCGGAGCAATTATCATTTTGGCCTACCATCCCATGATCGCTCCTACCCTTATTTTTGAAAGGTTTACGTCTTACGGAATGATGTACGCCGTTCCGGTTACAGTTATTCTTATTTTTATTTGTTTATTAATCTTTGTTCTATTGCGTCTTGTTGCATCCGGAGTTGGAAATAGGAGGGCAATATGATTCAGATCAGGGATTTATACCTTTGCTTGGATAAATTCTACTTAGATGGTGTCAACCTGACAATTAATTCCGGAGATTTTTTTGTTTTTCTCGGGCCAACCGGTTCCGGAAAAACTGTTTTGCTGGAATCAATTGCCGGTCTAAAGCCGGTTCAGGGAGGAAAAGTTATTATTAACGGTGAGGATGTTACGGATAAAAAACCTGAAGAACGCAATATTACTATTTGCTACCAGGACTGTGCTCTGTTTCCTCATATGTCTGTTAAAGATAATATTAAATATGGTCTAAGATTTAAAAAAGATAAAAACAACTCAAAATACCGGCAGAATTTTGATCTTCTTGTAGGTTTATTAAAGATCGAACATATTTTGGACAGGTATCCACTTTATTTAAGTGGAGGGGAAAAACAGAGAGTGGCTTTAGCCCGCGCCTTAATCGTCGGTCCCGATATTCTGCTGTTGGATGAACCGTTAGCAGCACTTGATGTCGGAATTAAAGAGAAAATCGAAGTTGAATTGAAGAAACTGCATCAGGCCTTAAAAACTACCACTGTAATGGTAACACACGATTTTCGAGAGGCCTACTATTTGGCTAACAGGGTAGGGATCATCAAAAACGGTAAATTAATAAAAACCGGGTTAATAGAAGAAGTATTTCAAAAACCCGGTTCCCTCTTTGTCGCGAAATTTGTAGGGATAAAAAACCTATTTCAGAAAGAGAAACTGCAAGGAAAAGCAGGTTTTGAATCTGTTGGGCAGTTACTTCCTGATGGTGACTATTTGGGTGTAAGGCCTGAACACATTGTAATCAGTAATGTTGAACCCTTAACGGAACATGTTTTTAAAGGGGTAATAAGTCAGACAAAAAATCACGGGGTTTTTCTTGAGTTGGATATAGCTTGCCAAGGAGTTTTTATAAAATCTTTTTTAACTCCTAACCGGTATGGGGAACTTGATTTATTTGACGGAAAAAATATATTTATCGGTTTTAATTCAAAACAGGTTTGTGTTGTTTCCGAACAATAATTTTTCAAAGAAATATATCAAAAAAATCGGCAAGATATTAAGCGAAGCATCTGCGTAAATAAAGCAGATGCTTTTTAAATTTATAGACAAAATATGACAAAATAATCATTTGTAATAAGGTATATTTATACTATAATGAGTCCTTGTAGCAGATAAAAGAATTTAATCGAAAGCGAGGTTTTGAAATGAAAAGATGTTTTCGAAAAATTTGTTCAAGCGCCCTTTCGCTTCTTGTTTTAATTAGTTCTATTATTGTATTCAGTTCCGATGTAAAAGCATATTCAAAAAATGAAATAATAAGTGAAAATATGGTTTCATTGGCAAGGGAAAACAAAATAAAATTCCCTGAAAGCGGATCAACTCTTGAAAAGGCCTTCGATTTAATGTCGCCGGATTCATCAGAGGGGACAAATAATAATTTAATATATAACGGTGATTTTGAGCAAAATCCTGCGTTTTACGGCACATGGGAGGCGTATATAGGTGCAGGTTATGAGGTTATTTATATATGGGATGGTCAGGTATGTCATGGAAACAGCGGTCATGCAGTTAAAATCCAGGGCAGAAATGTATCGGCTTCAATAGTAAATGAAGTGTCTATCCAACCGGAAAAAACTTATTCTTTATATCTCTGGAGTAAAGCTTTAAAAATAAGTGATTATGAAGATATAGAGTCACAAATTATTTTTGCCCAGTGTGATGATAGGGGAGATATAATTGTTGAAACTATTGAAGTATACAGAAAACAAGGGTCTTTTGACTGGACCGAATTTTCCTATGATTTTACCGCGCAACAAAATGCATACAGCTTCTTTATTATGCTTTCATTAAATGGGTCGGGAGAGGTATGGTATGATGATGTATCTCTGATAGATACTTCCCCTTTGGCAATACCGGTGACCGGTATTGCATTGGACAAATTATCGACTACAATAAATACCGGACAGGCGGAGCAGCTGACAGCTACGGTTTTACCGGAGAATGCGACGGATAAGAGTGTAGTCTGGTCGGTGTACAGCCAGAGTTCGGATAATGTTGTCACCGTATCACTAACAGGGCTGGTTACGGCAATAAATCCCGGAACAGCTGTAATTAGAGCTGCCGGCAATTCGGACTGCAGTAAATATGCGGAATGCAATGTAACTGTAACGGCCGGAACACAAAGCATATTTTTGCCGGAAAATGTTGAAATATCCGATACGGTTATGCATCCCGTACAGCCTGTTTTATATGCCGTAGATACAGCCAATTCAAGGTTATACGCAATCAATTACGAAAACAAAAGTATCTCTGAAACCGGCTTCAGCATGAAGCCTGAAAGAATCACTTTTAGCAATGATAAACTTTATGTTACACTTCTCAACCTTCCGGAAGAACAGCAAAGCGCCGCGGTAGCAGTACTAAACCCGCTGGACCTGTCACTGATAAAACAGATTAATATAGACAGCGAGCCTAGTGATGTAGTTGTCGCAGGAGATTATATTTGTGTAACTTCAAGTTCGAATCAAGGGAGATATATTAAATCCTACTCTGAGCTTTCAAAGCAGGAGGTTTCTTCAATACGGCAAGTTTTGCCAACGGTAAATTCCGAGTTTAATCCGGTTTTAAGCAGGATATATACGGTTACAACCCGTTGCTCTCCAGCAGATTGTTATGCATATGATTTGAACAACGGGTATTTTACCGGATCACATGATTCACCGTATCATGGTGATTATGCGATGTGGTCCAATTTCAGAATATCACCGGATGGAAGATATGTTTTTAACGGATCGGGGTTGGTCCTCACATGTGATGCTGATAAGAACAATGATTTAAGGTATGTTACCTTTCTCAATAAAGCGTTTAATGATGTTGCTTTTAATCTTGAAAATAACAGATTTTATACGGCAGTTTCCGGCGGTAAAACTATTTACTCATACGAGTATGACAGTTTTGAAGGTATAAATTCTTATTCAACAGAGGGTGATATTTCATATTTATATTATAGGGATGATCGGCTAATTGCCTTATCAAAAATAAATGGAAACCGCTATATTGTTGAGGAAATAGATATTTCCGGTGATACGAATATTGAAACCCCATCTGCAGTGACATTCATGTTAACCAGGGACAATAATAAAATTGATCTGGATTATCAGGTACATGATTCTGTCATGCATCCTTCAGAGCCGGTCCTGTATCTAACCGACACTTCTATGAATAAGATTGCTTCTATTAACCATGAAACAGGAGAGGTTAAGGAATTAAGTACATTTTATCCTCCCGGAAGCATCGCATACTATAATAATGAACTGTATATAGGTTTTAGAGTTCAAGGTATGATAGGGATATATGATGCTCAGACTATGGAACCAGTGGATAAAATATTTACGGGAGCTCCATTTTTTGATTTGGATATCGGTAATGACGGCTTTATATATATTTTATCCAACGATTATACCAGAAGCTATTCGAGGACTGTAAAAAAAGAAATATCCGAATTACAAGGGTTTAGCAAAGGGTACCTTGAGGTGCATCCGGAGTTAAATTCACTTTATTTTATTTCTACGGGTGTCTCCCCTGCCGATTTGTATGTCCTGAACTATAGTAACGGTTCCTTGATAAGTCAATATGATTCACCTTATCATGGAGGTTATGCAATGGCTTCAAACAACAGAATATCGCCGGATGGCAAATACATTTTTAACGGTTCAGGTAATATTTTTACAGCCTCCAGCGAGAAATCTCAAAATATGAAATTTTACAGCAAATTAAACAAAGCGTTTAATGATGTAGCATTCGATATTGAGAACAACAGATTTTACACAGGTGTGAGCGATAATTTCATCTATGTGTATAATTATTCAACTTTCCAGGGCATTGATACATACACCACTCAGGGTACTGTTAAAAGACTCTATCTGAGAAACGATGAGCTGATATCTATTTCTGAACAAAATCAGGAGAGAGATATGATTGAATTTGTTGAAATTTCTCCAATTAGCGGTTTTTTTAATACTATCAGTATTAACCAGACTTCGCCGACTTCATGCACTGTTACCTGGGAAACGAAAGAACCGGCTACCTCCCTGGTAGAATATGGACTTACAGACGACTACGGGAGCTCGACACCGCTAGATACAGCTTTAACCCAAAACCATACGGTCCAAATACATGGTCTGCGTTCCAATACATCCTATCATTTTAAAATACACAGTACCACAATGAATGAAGAAAAGATCGTCAGTAATGATATTATGTTTATAACACAGGATCTGCCCAGCATTGATTTTGGAACAGCCGTCAGCAGAATAATTTTTGACGCCTCTTCAAATAAAGCATATGCAATTGATAATATCAATGCAAAACTTTTCGTGGTGGACCTTGCGAATCATATTATTGAAAAAACAAAAATATTAAGTTACAAACCCTCAGATTTGTGTTTGTCGGATGATTTTAAAAAAATATATATGGTAAATTTTGACGGTTCAATTTCCGAGTATACTGCAGAAGCTTTAGAGAAGGTCAGAGATATCAGTAACACACTGCCTACTTTTGATTATACCAATTGTCATTTTCATATAAAGTGCAAGCAGGAAAAATTGTATCTGGTTGATAGCGCATGGGCACCTGCTTTATGGACCATTGATTTAAATACTCTCGAAGCGGCACAAGTGACAGATGTGGAGAGTATTGGAGATATTGTTTTTTCCCAAAATGGGGACACCTTTTACTACTGGCATCAATATGGTTGGAGTGCAGGTTGGGTCGGAAGCTATATACACAAATATACGATTGAGGGTTCACAGATTTCGGCAGCCGGCACAAGCAATCAAGTTTATCCGACAGGAATGGAAAGAGACCCATTGGATACGCCGATAATGTTTTTGGAAAATCAAAACCGGCTTTTATGTAAAACAAAGGTTTTTAAAGCGGAGGATCTAAGTGAACTGAATACATTTGACGAAGATATTTATGCTGTCAGTCCGGACGGAACTATGGCAGCAGGCAAAAATGCCGTTTACAGTTTGTCTGATTATGAAAAAATAGCAGATACGGCCAAGAAATCAGCAGATATGCTGATGTTTGACAATAACAATAATTTATACTTTATTGTGAATGAGCAGTCAAGAATATATTATGATACAAGTTTTTCACCGGCAATAGCAGTAACTGCAGTCAGACTGAATAAATCTTCTACTGTTGTCACCAAAGGACAAACAGAGCAGCTTACGGCAGAAGTCTTACCGCCGGATGCTACAGACAAAAGTGTTACCTGGTCGGTGTACAGCCAGAGTGCAGCCGATATCGTCACGGTAACATCAACCGGACTGGTTACGGCAATAAATTCCGGCACTGCTGTAGTTAGGGTAACATGCACATCAGACCCTGCAAAGTACGCCGAATGTTCAATAACTGTAGCAGCTTCCGTAGCAGGATTTAATTTAGATTCTATACCGAATAATACTTTGAAGCTTGGGGACGATTTTTTTGATATGAATTCTCACGCGATGAAAGACCCAAATGCAGCAATTCCAAATGCATCTCTTTTAAAGGACGGACCAAACAAGAATAGGGCGTATTTTAAGTTCGGAGGCAAATGGTATGCCCCGTTTGAGCTGACGGCAGAACAATTTCTAAATCCTTTATATGCTTTATCGGATGCTCAGGTTGCTGAAATTAAGGGTTTTAACAAGTGGTATAAAGCAGGAAGTGAGGTTGTAGATTTAACGATAGGGTCCTATAGTATAACACAGGTCAATGAATTTACTGCGACTATTAATATAATGATAAATAACATAGAGGGAGCGGCCTACTTTAATGTGTATAAGAAGTCAAACAGCAGCATGGTTAACTCTGCCCCGATCGCTCTTGATGAAGGACTAAATTCCATGCCTGCCGTTTTCTCAAATATCGACGACCTGGAAGTATGGCTTTACAGTGACCCGGAAGGTAATAACCGAATTGCCGTGCTTAAGCTTTGGGGAAATGTCCAAAGCGGAAGTCTGATCTATTAGCGCAGCACTTTGCTATGATACGTAATGGGGAGAATTTTGCTGACGGGCCAGTTTGGAAAAGATACGGAGGTGCTTTTGATTGATTAAAAAAAGATTTGTGATATTTTCCTGCATGTTGTTCTTAGTCTGCTTAATAACTACCGGTATCAGGACTACCGCAGTTCCTGCTCAGGAATTACCGACAGGTACCGGTACATATGATATAGCACCCGTTAATCAGTTTAGCTCGTCATTTAGTATTACTGTTCAGGGAATTGACAAGGCCGGGTATTATAATGTTTATAAAAAATCATTAAATACCTTTGTCGGTTCAACTCCTGTGTCAATCGATGAAGCAATAAATTCAATGCCTTCAGTGTATGAAAATATTGACGACCTGGAAGTCTGGATCTACAGTGATATAGCGGAAGCAAGTAAATTAGCAGTATTATCATTAAACAGCAGCAATCAACTGGAGTTAACTAGTTCTTCCGTATCGGAACAGGACGAGTGCTTTATTGCGACTGCAGCTTTTGGGTCAAAGTATCATCCTGAGGTCGTCATTTTACGTCACTTCAGGGATGAGTTTTTAATGACGAACAGATGGGGAAGAGAATTTGTCAAGTATTATTATAAGCATTCTCCGGTTGCTGCAAATATAATAAGGGACTATCCGGGTTATAAGGTTCCGGTTCGAATATTTCTTATCCCCTTTGTATTATTAGCTTTGCTGTTTTTGAACAAATGGCAAGCCTGGTTGCTGTTACTGGTTATCCTTGGAGTCGGATTTCTACGGAAAAAGAGTAAAGAAAAAGCTCTGAACATGTAACACTACAGCAAAAATTGTTCTCCTGCACCGCAAATTTCCTCTTAGCTTTCGTATGCACCAGGCGCTCGGGTGAAATGCCTGGCAAGGTGCGACTTTTCCCGGCCGTGCAAAGTCCCGGCGAAGCGCAGACTGAAAGCTATCTAAAAGAAGAAGGGCCTCCAAGCAGGCTAACTTAAAAATCCCGGAGGCCTGTCGCTTTTCTTGAATTGTGAGCCCTAAATATTTTTTCTAACTTCAATATGTTTTCTTCTTTAAGAGTTGGTTCCCGGTGTGTTATAATGCTAGGGAGTTTTTTTTAAGCAAACGAAGGAATTTTTTTTATGGTGTCTAATAAGTAATGCTATGATTTAAACAGTTTTACTAAGGTATGTGAGAAAGGAGGGCTAGCCCTTTTGCCGTATTGTTTACGGTTGGGGCGCTTAAGTTGATTTTGGAAAGATTGGTAGTTGGCCCTTTTATGTCAAATTGTTACCTGATCGGGTGCCCGGAGACTCTGGAGGGGTTAATTATTGATCCGGGAGCGGAAGGGAAGCGTATCATTAAAAGAGTGACAGATTTAAATCTAAAAATAAAATATCTAATTAATACCCATGGACATATGGACCATACCGGAGCGAACAGTGAAGTAAAGGCCGCTTTTGGAGCCCCTTTGCTGGTTCACCGTGAGGATGCCCCTCTTTACCGGAGTCCTCAGGCCGGTATGGCTCTTTTTCCGAAAGCCGGCAAAGAAGTCTTGTCGCCTGATTTACTGTTAAAAGGAAATGAACAGCTTCAGGTTGGAACTTTAACTGTCAGGGTTCTGGAAACTCCCGGACATACTCCGGGCGGCATTTCCCTGGATCTGTCCGGGGTTCTCTTTACCGGTGATACACTTTTTGCCGGTTCGATTGGGCGCACGGATCTCCCCGGAGGCTCTTTTCCCCATATAATCGAGAGTATTAAAAGCAAATTACTGGTTTACCCGGATATTACGGAAGTTTACCCCGGTCATGGCCCGTCTTCGACAATAGGAGATGAACGTCGTTATAATCCGTTTTTAACCTAGAAAATATAAAAATTCAAACAAAATTGGAAGCAGGTGGTATAAAAAGTGATTACGAATCCGGAGCGTTTTATGATCGTGGCCGCAGGATCTGAAGGAAATCACACGCTGACA
Organism: Dethiobacter alkaliphilus; assembly: GCA_016841605.1. Lineage (GTDB taxonomy): Bacteria > Bacillota > Dethiobacteria > DTU022 > UBA8154 > DUNV01. Next base: position 96,315 of record JAENYV010000005.1, read on the forward strand.
GCTTTTGATAATTGTCTTTTGAAAGCCGGTATAGGAAATGTAAATTTAATACGTCTGAGCAGTATTCTTCCCCCCGGTTGTCAAGAAGAGGAGAAGGGAATCGACTTTCCTCCCGGCGCGTTTGTCCCGACAGCTTATGGTTCGATCAATAGTGAAGAAAAAGGTGAGCTTATAGCTGCGGCAGTGGGTATCGGGTTTTCCGAGGATAGTTTTGGGGTTATCATGGAGCATGCCGGCCGTTGCAGTGCAGAAAGTGCCGGAGCTAAGGTGGAAGAGATGATCATTGAAGCTTTCGCTAATCGCGGCCAGGCGTTGAAGAGTATGAAAATTAAAAGCGTGGAACACAGAGTGGAAAAAGCAGGTGCTGTTGTGGCGGCTGTGGCTCTTTGGTAAAAATTTTATTAAAATTTTTGAGGCTGGTGAAGATAATTTGGAGATGGAGCTTTGGTATACTGAGAAGCAGACACCCAATGTGGGGTTGACCTGTACAGTGAAAGGAACGCTTTTCCGATGCAAGACTGAGTATCAGGAAATGGCGGTCCTTGATACTTTCCAGTTTGGCCGCATGCTTGTTCTGGACGGCATGGTGCAGACTACTATTGCGGATGAATTTATTTATCATGAGATGATTGTCCATGTTCCCATGTGTACTCATCCATCTCCGAAAACAGTGGTTGTTGTCGGTGGCGGGGACGGCGGGACTGTGCGGGAAATTTGCAAATATCCTTCTGTTGAGAAGGTTATTCTCGTAGAGATAGATGCTCAGGTGGTGGAAGCATCGCGTCGTTTTTTCCCGGAGATGTCCTGCTGTCTTGATGATCCGAGGGTGGAGATTCGTATTGCGGACGGCATAGAATATATTCATTCTCTCCAGTCTTTTTGTGATTTAATTATTGTTGACTCTACTGAACCGGTGGGGCCGGCGGTGGGCCTTTTTGATACCCCTTTTTACCAGGCGGTCTTCAGGGCTTTAAAAGACGATGGAATATTGGTCGCCCAAACAGAATCTCCTTTTTTTAATGCCGATCTGATCCGAAGTGTTTTCCCCAGGGTAAAGACGGTTTTCCCGTCAACTTATTTTTATCTGGCAGCTATACCCACTTATCCCAGTGGGCTTTGGAGTTTTACAATGGGATCAAAAAAGTATAATCCGCGAGAACCGGAAGGCACTTTTATCCCACAGGATACCCGTTATTACTGGCCTGGAATACACCGTAGTTCTTTCGTCCTGCCTAAATTTGTGCAAGAATTGGTGGAATAACTTTAAAGGGGAGAATGCAGCAATGGTCTTAAAAATTCCCGGAACAGAAAATACGGGAACATTTCTTGCTGCCGCGGATAACCTGGAGGAAGCGGCAGGAGTGCTGCTCGGATGTCCGCTGGACGATACCGGATCATTCAGAACCGGAAGCCGGTTTGCTCCAGCCCATCTGCGGATGGCTTCCGTTGCTCTGGAAGAGTACAGTCTTTTTAGAAAGAAAGATCTGCGGGATCTATCTTTCTATGACGGGGGAGATCTGGTTCTGGCACCGGGAGATACGGGAACTTCGCTCGGGACTATCTCCGGTACGGTCTCTTCCCTGTTGGAAAAAGGGAAAAAACCTTTTATATTGGGCGGAGAGCATACGGTAACTTATGGTGCGGTTCAGGGATGCCTGAAAAAGTATCCGGAGCTGACGGTTCTGTATCTGGATGCTCATGCCGATATGCGTCCTGCATATCGAGGGGCACCTTATTCCCATGCTTCCGTAGCGTATTATCTGCGGCAATTGAAAGGGGTAGATCTTTACCAATTTGGAATCCGTTCCGCAGATAGAGAGGAAAGTCGAAGCCTGACGGATAAGAATACTTTTTTCTTTTCTCTGAGGGAGCCCCTGACTAAATTGCTTCCCTTTTTAGAAGACAGGGTTCTTTATATTTCTCTGGATATTGACATTGTTGATCCTGCTTTTGCTCCGGGGGTAACCGCCCCGGAACCGGGAGGAATTTCTTCCGGGGAATTGCTTGAGATTTTTACCTTATTGGAAAGATTAAAAGAAAATATTATTGCTTTCGATCTTGTGGAGATTTGTCCTCCCTATGATCCTTCACAAGTTACGGCGTTGTTGGGGGCCAAGATTATCAGGGAAGCCCTCCTCACTTTTCTGTAACATTACGGAAAGAAGATGACGCCTTAGATCAAATAACGGAAAGGAGGGGCAAAAGAGATGGGTGCTAAACATATTTTTATTACCGGGGGTGTGGTTTCTTCCCTGGGGAAAGGCATTACTGCAGCCTCTCTAGGATGTCTATTAAAAAGCCGGGGCTTTCGTGTCAGTATTCAGAAGCTTGATCCCTATATTAACGTAGATCCGGGAACGATGAATCCCTTTCAGCATGGAGAAGTGTTTGTGACGGATGATGGGGCTGAAACCGACCTCGATCTGGGACATTATGAACGTTTTATCGATTTTAATCTGACTAAAAATAATAATGTGACGACCGGGAAAATATATTGGTCTGTCATTAACAAGGAACGCAGAGGTGATTATCTGGGAGGGACTGTGCAGGTAATTCCGCATATTACTAATGAAATAAAGGGTAGTATTATGCGGGTAGCCCGTGATCCGAAAGTTGATGTGGTCATTACGGAAATTGGGGGAACGGTGGGTGATATTGAGAGCCTTCCTTTTCTCGAAGCAATCCGTCAGATGAAAAATGAATTAGGAAAAGAAAATGTCTGCTATTTGCATGTAACCTTGATGCCGTTTCTGGTTGCCTCAGGTGAGTTAAAGACAAAGCCGACACAGCACAGCGTGAAAGAGCTACGCAGTATTGGAATTCAGCCCGATTTGATTGTTTGCCGTACAGAACATGCTCTTTCCGATGATATAAAAGAAAAAATTGCTCTCTTCTGCGATATTAATGCTAATGATGTAATTGAAAACCGCAGTGTTGCTAATATATACCAGGTACCACTGTTTCTCAAAAATGAAGGGTTGGATGTTAAAGTCCTCGAAAAATTGGGTCTTCCGGTGAAAGAAGCCCAGCTAGAAGAATGGGAAGCCATGGTTCGGAAAATTAACGGTCTTCGGGATAAGGTCAAAATAGCCCTGGTTGGAAAATATGTCTCCCTGAAGGACGCTTATCTCAGTGTTATCGAAGCTTTGCGTCATGCCGGGATATACAATAATACGGAGATTGATTTAAACTGTATTGAAGCAGAAGATGTAGAAATTTATGCCAGGGAAGGAAAAGTGAGGGAACTCCTTGAAGATGCCAATGGTATACTTGTTCCGGGCGGATTTGGCGATCGCGGTATTGAGGGGAAAATCGAAACAATTCGTTTTGCCCGGGAAAACGGGGTTCCGTTTCTGGGGCTCTGCCTGGGACTTCATTGTGCGGTAATAGAAGCGGCTAGAAATCTTTGTGGTTTAAAGGGTGCCCATTCAACAGAATTCGATCCCCATTCACCTTATCCGGTTATAGATTTTTTGCCTGAACAAAAAGAGATAGCAGAGAAGGGCGGAACGATGAGGCTGGGACTTTACCCTTGCAAGCTGGCTCCAGATACCAGGGCGCAAGCTGCTTACGGAGAAGAAATTATTTATGAAAGACATCGCCACCGGTATGAATTAAATAATTACTTTCTGGAAGAACTGCAGGAAGCCGGGCTGACGTTTAGCGGAATCTCTCCGGACGGCAGACTGGTGGAAATTATTGAATTTCAAGATCATCCCTGGTTTGTTGCCACCCAGTTCCATCCGGAATTTAAATCCCGTCCGAATCGTCCCCATCCACTTTTTCGAGAGTTTATTGCCAGTGCTTTTTTATTGAGGAAAGAAAAAGAAGGTTTTTGCTGATTTTTCACGAAGGAATAAACTGTCAAAGGGCGAATAAATATATAAAAGCAGTACAAGCGGTGGAAAAAATGCAGATTACAATGAAAAATATAATTGTTTTTTTCTTGGTGGCGCTCCTGCTGATTGCCGTGATTCTGGGCGTAAGGGAATTAATATATCCCCAAGATTTCGTTAAAAGTGTTCCCCATTCGGAAGATGCGGTCGGAATAATTTTTGTAGATGGGGTTCTTTCCGCGGGTTATGGAGGGCTGTTTTCTTCCGGGAGCGGTGATCTTCTTGATCAGATCAGGCAGGCAGGAGAAGATCCTATTAAAGCTTTAGTTGTCCGCATTAACAGCTCAGGCGGCTCTGCAGCAACTTCATGGGAGATTTATGAAGAACTTAAACGGGTCAGGGAAAGCGGTAAAGTTATTGTTGCTTCCATGGCCGATGTTGCGGCTTCAGGCGGTTATGCCGTTGCCTGCGCGGCAGATTATATCGTTGCCAATCCGGCTACCGTAACGGGAAGCATTGGGGTTATTATCGACGCGACCAATATGGAAGGTCTTTATCATCTTCTCGGAATAAATTATGAAGCAATTAAAAGTGGAGAGTTTAAAGATACTCTTAACCCTGCTCGTTCCCTGGATGAGAAGGAGGAAGCTCTTCTCCAGGCTATGGTGGATGACATCTATGAACAGTTTCTCGATATTGTCATTGAAGGGCGCGGTCTGACCAGAGAAGAAATTCTTCCTTATGCGGATGGTCGTATCCTGACAGGAAGGCAAGCCCAGTCCGCGGGCCTGGTGGATGGACTCGGAACCCTGCATGATGCCGTGACGATTGCTGCCGAAATGTCCGGAATACAGGGTGAACCAAGAACTTACCGATACGGGAGAGGAGAACTATGGAGCCAATTTTTTCAGGGAGTTAAGCAGGATTCTAACCCTTTATTTTTTTTTCTGAGGAGGCAGGGCGTTCTTTTCCAATAGAAAGGAGTTCCTTAGAATCATGTTTAAAAACTTTTTAGATGATTTTTTTGATATCTTGTTTAATCCCGTCAAGGGACTCAGTCGAGTGGCGGAAGACAGAAGTATTTGGCATGGCTTAGTAGTTTATCTGACGGTCAGTATCGTTGTATCCCTGGCGACTTTAAATATAAGTCATTCCGTTGCTTCCCCGTGGATTCCCCCTGAACTTGCTCCTTATTTCCCTGTTGAGCTTTTTGAAAGAACACTGCATTTTATTCCCTTGCTGATGCTTTTTCTGCAACTGTTTTTTGGACCGCTGTATTTTTTCCTCATGGTGGCAATACTAAATTTTGTGACAAGTCTTTTTGACGGAGAAGGGAAAGTAATCTCCCTGGGAGCTGTTTTAGGTTATTCTTATCTTCCCTTTCTTGTTGTTGCTGTGGGAGGACTCCTCGGACGTTACACAGCCTTTAATATTGTGGGATTGGTTGGCGTAATAGCTTTTTTCTGGTCTCTATGGTTAAAGATTGCGGGGATAAAAACAGTACATGGTTTTTCGTGGGGCCGTTCAGTGCTGGCTTTTTTTATGCCGTTTATTATTTTTGTCACATCATTTATTCTTTTTTCCTTGCTGACTATTGTTTTTTTACTTCCTATGGTCATGCAGGCTATGGAAGGTCTTCCGGAGTATTCCCTTTTTTAAACATGAATCAAAAGCCGAATGTTTTTTGCTGAATCAGTATTGACTTTAGACCTTTGAACCTTAGGCATGAAAATTATAAGGGGAGTGACACGATAATGAAATTTTTTCTTGATTCCGCAAATCTTCAAGAAATTGAGGAAGCGATTTCCTGGGGAGTTATCAGCGGGATAACTACTAATCCAACGCTTGTTTCCAAGGAGACAGGTTCTTTTAACGAACTGGTCAAGGAAATATGCCGACTTTTGCAGGATAAACCTGTTAGCGTGGAGGTGCTGAGCACAACTTCCGGAGGCATGGTGGAAGAAGCAGGTCGTTTGGCCGCACTGGCTGAGAATATTGTTATAAAGATTCCCATGGGAGCGGAAGGACTTAAGGCCGTTTACCGTCTTTCCCATGAAGGGAAAAAAGTTCCCTGTAATGTAACACTGGTTTTCTCTGCTAATCAGGCGCTTCTTGCTTCCCGTGCCGGAGCGGCGTATGTTAGCCCGTTTGTCGGACGTATTGACGATATCAGCTGGGATGGAGTAGGCTTGGTCAAGGAAATTACAAATATTTTTACCTGCCATAAGTTGGATACTTATGTTATTGCGGCAAGTATTCGTCATCCCGTACATGTGGAACAGGTTGCCGTTGCAGGCGCTCATGTGGCTACTGTCCCCTTTGCAGTTTTGCAGCAGATGTCCCGCCATCCCCTTACTGATCTGGGAATTGAACGTTTCCTGGCGGATTGGGAAAAAACCCGTCGAAATGAGATAATATAGCTGAGGTATCTATTCTAAATAATCAATAAAAGGGGAGGAGAGGTTATGGAACGGGAGTTGGCATTGGAATTTGTACGGGTTACCGAGGCAGCAGCTTTGGCGACTGGAAGGCTTATGGGGCGGGGGGATAAAATTGCTGCCGATGGGGCTGCCGTAGAGGCCATGCGCAGGGCTTTTGATACGGTTTACATTGACGGTGTAGTGGTTATCGGTGAAGGTGAGATGGATGAGGCTCCGATGCTTTACATCGGTGAAAAAGTCGGGGCAGGTTCACCACCCCAGGTCGATGTGGCTGTTGATCCGTTAGAGGGGACAAACCTGGCTGCCAAAGGACTTCCCAATGCTATTTCCGTGTTGGCCGTTGCTCCCCGGAATTGCCTTTTACATGCTCCGGATATCTATATGGATAAAATTGCCGTTGGTCCCAAAGCTAAGGGGCGTATTAAGCTGGATGCCTCGGTGGAGGAAAATATGGGTTCTGTTGCGGAAGCCCTGGGTAAAAAAATTGAAGATATGGTGGCGATTATCCTTGATCGGGAGCGGCATCAGGAAATTATTGATGAACTCCGCCGTCTGGGAGCAAGGGTAAAATTAATTTCTGATGGAGACGTCTCCGCAGCTATCGCTACGGCAGTAGAGCGGACCGGGGTGGATATTCTTTTTGGAATTGGCGGTGCCCCTGAAGGTGTTCTGGCAGCAGCCGCGTTAAAATGTCTGGGTGGAGATATGCAGGCAAGATTAATAGCAGAAGACGATACAGATAGAAAAAGAATTATCGAAATGGGTTTGCAGGATCCCGAGCAGCTCTTGCTGATGGATGATTTGATTAAAGGGGATGACGTTATTTTTTCTGCTACAGGGATTACGGATGGTGATTTTCTGCAGGGAGTGAGGTATGCGGGTAATATGGCGACAACCCACTCTGTTGTGATGAGAGGTCTTACCGGAACGGTGCGCTTTATTCAGGCAACCCACAGGCTGGATATTAAGCCTCACTTTGTGGCAAGAACCTGTTCCTAGCTTTTAAAACGGGGAAAGAAGAAGGGTACTGAAATGCTTTCAGTTTGATTTGCCTGAAGTGAGGGAATACTATTGAATATGTGGCCGGCACTTTTCCTGAATGCTGCGTTAATTGTTCTCGCTGGAACACAACTCAGCAAGAATGCTGAAAGAATATCCGGCGGACTGGGTTTAAGTAGTGCCTGGGCCGGAGCCCTTCTTCTCTCCATAGCGACATCCCTTCCCGAACTGGTCACCTCTCGACAAGCTGTCGTAATCGGTGCCCCTGACCTGGCCGGCGGAAATATCTTTGGAAGTAATCTTTTCAATTTAGCACTTCTGGTCCTGATCGACTTTTTGTGTCGCCGAGGTCTTTTTACGGCTCGACGTAAAAGGGGACTGGTTATTACTGCCCTTTTAAGTATTTCCCTGAACAGTATTTCTGTGCTTGCTATGGTAATGAAGCTTCCCTTTCGGGTAGGGTGGGTTGGTTTGGATACAATACTTATCCTTATCGTCTATATTCTGGGAAGCGGGCTTATTATGGACCTGGAAAGAGAAAAGGTTAGCGGAGAAAAACATGCAGATAAAAAAAGTTTTTCCAGGCGTCGGCGAGTGCCGGTAAAAAGTCTAACTTTATTTTTATTTGCTGCGATCATTATTATTTATGCCGGTACCGGTCTGACCAATGCCGCTGATTTGATCGCTGTGGAAACAGGTCTTGACAAAACTTTCGTAGGCTCCCTTTTTATTGCTGCGGCGACATCCCTACCGGAATTGGTTGCAACGATAGCCGCACTTCGCCTGGGACTTCCGGAGATGGCGATTGGAAATGTTTTTGGCTCTAATTTTTTTAATATCCTCCTTTTCTTTTTTACCGATTTATTTTATCGTCAAGGTCTTCTTATGAGCGTTCTCTCTATGCAAAATATTGTTACCGCCTCGATGACAATTCTTCTAACCGCTGTCGCGATCCGCGGACTGTTAATTCCCGGAAAACGTTTTGGGAGAATAAGCGTGACTTCCATGATCATTCTTGCCGGTTACCTGGTTACCTTTATTTATTTGTTTTAAACAGTTAAAAAGTGGTGTGAAAGAGAGGGATACCCCTTGCAGTTAAAGGAACTTGATTCGATGAACCTGGATGAATTGCAGCGTCTGGCCAAAGAAAATGAAGTCAAAGGATTTAGCACTATGAAAAAAAGAGATCTGGTTTTTGCTCTGCTTAAGCAGGAGACAGAGGCTGAAGGTCTCATTTTTGCCCAGGGAGTTCTGGAGATTATTTCCGAAGGATTTGGCTTCCTGCGGCGTGTTAACTATCTTCCTCACGAAGATGATATTTATATTTCAGCTTCACAGATTCGTCGGTTTGGCCTGAGGACCGGAGATCTGGTTTCCGGTAAGGTTAGGCCTCCCAAAGAAAATGAGCGTTATTTTGCCCTGCTGCATGTTGAAGCAGTAAATAATAAGGACCCTGAAAAAGCAGCGAAAAGGCCAGGCTTTTCCGATTTAATTCCGATTCATCCCCAGGAACAGCTCATTCTGGAAAGGGATCCGGAAGAGTTGGCTACGCGTATTATTGACTTGCTCATACCTGTTGGGAAGGGCCAGAGAGGATTAATCGTCTCTCCGCCAAAAGCAGGTAAAACCCTGTTATTAAAAAAAATTGCCAACAGTATTTCGGAAAATTATCCTTCCCTGGAGCTTATTGTCTTGCTTATTGACGAAAGACCTGAGGAAGTTACGGATATGCGCAGGTCTGTTAAAGGCGAAGTGCTCAGTTCTACATTTGATGAGCGTCCTGAGAACCATATCCGCCTTGCGGAACTGGTTCTGGAGCGTTCCCAGCGTCTGGTCGAACATGGTCAGGATGTGGTTATTCTTTTGGACAGCATTACCCGGCTGACCCGGGCTTATAACCTGGTTATCCCTCCCAGTGGAAGAACGCTTTCCGGAGGGATAGATCCCGCAGCGTTTTACAAGCCCAAACGCTTTTTTGGGGCAGCCAGAAATATTGACGAAGGGGGAAGCCTGACCATACTGGCGACCGCCTTAATTGATACGGGCAGCCGCATGGACGATGTTATTTACGAGGAATTTAAAGGCACCGGTAATCTGGAACTGCACCTGGACCGTAAAATTGCTGAAAGGAGATATTTCCCGGCGATCGATATTCCCAGGTCCGGAACACGTCGTGAAGAGCTTATGATTGACGGCAATACCCTTGAACTTATGTGGGCTCTCAGGAGATCGATGAACCCCAGTTCTTCTGCTGATTTTTTGGAAGCTCTCATTGAGCGTTTAAAAAAGACCAGTGATAATGCCTCCTTCCTGGCAAACCTCCACAATCTATAATTAGTTAATCTTTCCTCTTCTACTCCCGGAGAAGCTTGAAAAGCCTCTTAATGCATATTTCCCTATTGCCTGGTAAACAATAGTGTGAAGAATGCAAGCCTGGGAGTGGCAAAAATGAACAAATTATTTTATTCTCTTAAAAAAAAGGAGTTTGCGCTTTTATGGCAAAGTGCGGTGCTCTCAGCGGTGGTATGGGGACTTGCCCTGGGGCTTTTTTTAAGCTTTGTCCCGGCCATTGCTGAAACGAGCGGTTATTCACGACCGGCTTACCTCGAAGAGTTGGAGAGTTATAGGTATTCTGTTGAGCAGTATAAGATTTTACAGGAAAGGCAGAAAAGGGAAGAAATTCTGAAGGAAGCTCTTATCCAACATGAAATTAAGTCAGGCGAAACTCTAAGCGAAATAGCCGATTTTTACGGGATAAATGTCCAAGAGCTCGCCTACTGGAATAACATTTCTAATCTCCATTTTATCCGTGCAGGTCAAGTCCTCGATATTGTTACCGTTAAGGGAAGTCTTCATCATGTTGCAAAAGAAGATACGCTGGAGTGTATTGCCCGTGATTATGATGTTGAACCTGCTGTAGTTGCGGAATTTAATTTGTTGGATGAAAGAAAGTTGTCTGAGGGGCAAAAGCTGGTTATTCCCGGAGGTATTTCTCCTTTAGAAAAAGGTGTCGTCCCGGTGACTCTGCTGGCCTCTCGTGGAGAAAGACGTCTGCCGAAAGATATCTCTTCTGCACCTCTGTTTGAGTGGCCTCTTAATGGAACGATAACTTCATATTTTGGTATGCGCAAGGGACTCTTTCATTTTGGGCTGGATATTGCAGCTCCTAGCGGAGAGCTGATCAGGGCTGCTGCTGATGGAGTAGTGGTATTTAACGGTATTCAGTCAGGTTACGGAAGACTGCTGATCATTGACCATGGAGGTGGGTGGAGCACTCTTTATGCTCATAATTCAAAAAATCTGGTTTCCAAAGGTGGCCGGGTTTCAGCAGGACAAACTATAGCTAGAGTCGGCGCAACCGGTAATGCTACCGGCCCACATGTTCATTTGGAGATTATCTTTGGTAGTCGGAAGCTGGACCCCCTGCTTTTTCTGCCATAATTTTAAGACGGGCGGATCCTCTTTTTTAGTATTGCCAAAAGCGTTATTCTTGTGTTATTATATTTCTTAAGGCCGGGTTTTCCCGGGAATACGGCAAAATATGAGAAGTCCCGGGTTGTCTAGAAAAGAGGTGAAGGACATGAAAAAAGATATTCATCCCAAGTATGTCAAAGCAAAAATTACTTGTGCCTGTGGGGCAACGTATGAACTGGGTTCAATTAAAGAAGAATTGAAAGTCGAAATCTGCTCCAACTGCCATCCCTTTTTCACAGGGAAGCAGAAGTTTGTTGATACCGGTGGTAGAGTGGAGCGGTTTAAGCGTAAATACGGCCTTGAATAAGTGAGATGAACGAGCAGGGCTCTTCTTGAAGCCCTGTTTTCAATTTGAAAGCAAGGTATCCTGTCTACTAGTAACCATGGAGGTTTGCTTTTATGCTGGAAAAGCTGAAAACTCTGGAGGAATATTATAATTTTCTTGAAGAAAAGCTAAGCGATGTGGAAATTATTAAAAACCAGCAGGAATGGCAGAAATATACACGCGAGCATGCCGCCCTTGCAGAAACGGTAGAAACTTATCACCGTTTAAAAAAAGTGGAAAACGATTTACAAGAAGCCCGGGAGTTGCTGCAGGAGAAACCGGATGAAGAAATGGTTCTTTTCCTAAAGGATGAGGTCGTTTCTCTTAATGTACAAAAAGAGAAGCTGGTAGAGGCATTGAAAGTATTACTGCTTCCCCGGGATCCAAACGATGAGAAAGACGTGATTATTGAAATAAGAGCCGGAGCCGGAGGAGAAGAGGCTGCTCTGTTTGCTGCGGTTCTCCTAAGGATGTATCTGCGTTTTTCGGAACGAAAGGGATGGCATGCGGAGATAATTGATTCTCATCCCACAGATATCGGTGGATTTAAGGAGATAACCTTTTCCATAAAGGGACAGGGAGCGTACAGTCTGCTTAAATATGAAAAAGGTGTCCACCGGGTTCAGAGAATACCGACAACGGAGTCGGGAGGTAGAATCCATACCTCAACGGCAACGGTAGCGGTTTTACCGGAGGCAGAAGAGGTAGAACTGGAAATAAATCCTCAAGATTTGCGAATAGATACATTCTGTTCTACTGGTCCGGGTGGACAAAGTGTCAACACGACCCAGTCTGCAGTGCGTATTACCCATCTCCCGACGAATACTGTTGTGAGTTGCCAGGATGAAAAATCACAGCTTAAAAACCGGGATAAAGCGATGAGGGTCCTGCGGGCACGTCTGTTCGACAGGATGGTTGAAGAACAGCGCGAGGAGCAGGCCCAAGAGCGCCGTAGTCAGGTAGGAACGGGGGACCGGAGTGAACGAATACGCACGTATAATTATCCTCAGAACAGAGTGACAGATCACCGCATAGGGTTGACGCTTCACAAGCTGGATCAGGTTCTTGAGGGTGATTTGGAAGCAACTATTGAAGCTTTAATCGCTTATGATCGGGCCGAACAGCTCAAAAAGGCGAATTAAAAATTAGGGGTTATAAAAATGTGTCTTTCCATTAAAGAGGCCTTGCAGAAGGCCGCTTCTTTTTTGCATCTCAAAGAAGTGGAAAACTCCCGTACTGAGGCGGAAATTCTCCTCGCCTTTCTCGTGCAGAAAGAACGTATTTATTTCTACAGCCATGCTGAAGAGGAGCTTTCCCGGGAAACCTGGGATGCTTACCGGAGTTTGGTTGAGCGTCGAGGGGCGAGAGAACCTCTGGCGTATCTGACCGGAGAGAAAGAGTTTATGGGTATTACTTTTTCTATCAACGAAGGGGTTCTTATTCCCCGTCCGGAGACAGAGCATTTAGTCGAGGCTGTACTTTATTGGGTTGATTCGCATATTGAAAGAAAGGAGAAAGAACTGCAAATTATAGACCTGGGGACGGGTTGTGGTAATATAGCCCTTTCCCTACTAGTTTTTCTTCCTTCTTCAAGGGTTACCGGGATTGATATTGAGGAAAAAGCTGTTGCGTTAACCCGGCATAATGCAGTTCGCCTCGGAGTTGATAAGAGGTTGAAGCTTTACCGGGGAAAATATTGGGAAGACCTGGAAGAACAAGATTTTCGTTTCCATGTTATTGTATCCAATCCCCCCTATATCCCTACTTCTTCTCTCTCTTTTCTTTCTGCAGAAGTATGCCGGGAGCCGCGTTCTGCTCTGGATGGCGGCGAGGATGGGCTGAGAGCCTATCGGGAAATTTTTAGCCGCGTTTCGTCATATCTCTGCTCCCCTGGACTCCTGGCCCTGGAGGTAGGTATGGGGCAGGCAAAAGCTGTTTGTCAAATGGCAGAATTTATACCCGGTTTTTTTCAGAAAAAAGAAATACGTAAGGATTATGCAGGAATTGAACGTTTGGTGCTCTTTGAGCGCGGAACCCCGGATGGCCTTTGAGAATTACCCTTCCTCTCTTGCTGATTTTCGAACTTTACCTCCAGAGTACATCCTCCCTATCATCTTCCCATTTCAAACATTCGTGGTATCATTTTCAAGGGGACACACCTCTACGGTGATGCTCGACAGTCCCATATTTAGGCAAATTCCCTTAGCTTTCGAATACGCCCGGCGCACCTCGAACCCCCTCATTTTTAAGAAAATTTTTTTTATAAGTCTAAAATATGGAAAAAATGCACATACTATCTTCAAAGGGAAGAATATCTGTATTAAAAACATGTTATAACCGGGGGAGAAAGAAATGTACGGCTATAAAAAGGTTGAAATAAGTGGTGTGAATACGTTTTATTTGCCGGTTATTCCTTGGGAGCGCATGCGCGAGCTTTTTAAAGAATTAGCCGGTGGCGGGGTTGAAGTGAGAGAAGAGTTAATTAAAGGAAATCTCAAATTGGTTTTAAGCGTTTTGAAGCGTTTTAAAAACCGCGGGGAAAATATGGACGACCTCTTTCAAATCGGCTGTATCGGGCTGATGAAAGCAATTGATAATTTTAAACTGGAACATAATGTAAACTTTTCCACTTATGCAGTACCAATGATCCTGGGAGAAATTAAACGCTACCTGAGGGACAATAATTATCTCCATATGAGCCGATCATTGAAAACAACAGCACAAAAAGTGCAGGAAATTCGCGAAAGTTTGCTGCAGAAAAACCAGAAAGAACCAACAATTAGCGAATTGTCTGAAGAGATTGGTATAGCACCGGAGGAAATTATCCTGGCTTGCAATGCCAATATGGAGCCCCTTTCTTTTTTTGAGCCGGTATTTAACGACAGCAGCGATCCCGTTCAGGTTATGGATTTGCTGAGCGACCAGGAAGAAGATCGGAACTGGCTGGAGAATATCGAACTGAAAGAAGCGCTGGAGCACTTAAGCCGAAGGGAGAGGTATGTCATCATTGAACGTTTTTTTCGTGGAAAAACTCAGGTTGAAGTATCAAAAAAACTTGACATATCTCAGGCCCAAATTTCGAGAATTGAAAAAAATGCTCTAAAGCTTCTGCGCAACTATTATAGCGAAAGTATCAGTATGGAAAAATAATCACAGGGGTGTATTCCCTCAAGGGAAACGAGTGGTTAGGAATGCTGTTCAAAAAAAACGCGCTTTCTCAGAAATTTAGGCTGAATCGGGTCAGGAAAACTGCATTGCTTGTGACACTTTTGCTTCTATTTTTCCTAGTGTCAGGAAATTCTTTTAATACTGAAAGAGTTAAGTCCGGAAATGAAATCGTTCGTTTTCATGTCAGAGCTAATAGTAACAATTCCAGCGATCAAGAGATTAAAAATTTCCTGGCGAACCGGTTAATTCAAATATACGGTCCTCTTTGGAGCCAATGTCAAAACAGTGAGGAGCTTCATGTTTTGTTGACAAAGGATCGGGAAAATATCAGGCAAAATGCGCAAGAAATTCTTGCAGAGAAGGGTTGTTCTGATTCTGTGGACGTAGAATTTGCCAATCAGTTCTTCCCCGCACGCTTTTATGGTGAACGTTTCTTTCCGTCCGGTGAATATGCTTCGTTAACAGTTAAAATAGGATCGGGGAAAGGTGAGAACTGGTGGTGTGTCCTTTTCCCTCCCCTTTGTTTTAAGGTATTTCCGGTACCGTCTGATAACGGTAAAGAAAAAAATATGGAGATAGAAACCGTAAAAATAAATGATGATAGTTCCCGGGCGACGAATTCGGAAAAGGAATCGGTCTACAGTGAAGAGAAAACGAAAAAAAAGGAAAATATTCGTTTTTGGATCATTGATATTTTTCGCAAATTTAGTAAATAAATATAATTCATTTTATAAATTATAAAGTTCATCTGAGTAATTTTTGACGGGATGAACTTTATTTATCTTTGTAAAAAGGAAAATCTTTTATCCTGGAGAATTAAAAATAAAGTGAAGATTTTACCTGGAAGGTGCAGATATGGTTGAAAAAAAAATAAGTGAGATGGAAAATCAGTTTAAAGAGCACCGTCTGACTCCGCAGCGAAGACTTGTTTTGGAAATTTTTCTGGAAAACAGGGAGCGCCACCTCAGCGCGGAGGAGGTATTTCAGATAAGCAGGGAAAAGGGAGAAGATATTGGTCTGGCAACAATTTATCGAACTCTGGACTTATTGGAAGAACTAATGCTCTTACACAAGATGAATTTTGGGGATGGCAGAAGTCGTTATGAACTTGTCTCATCCAATGTGGAACAGCATCACCATCATCATCTTGTCTGTCTTAATTGTGCCCGGATTTTTGAGGTGGAAGATGACCTTCTCCATCAGTTGGAAAATGTCGTAGAAAATAAATACCAGTTTACGATTATTAATCATAATCTACAGTTTTATGGATACTGCTTTAAATGTTCGCAGCAGAAAAAGGACTTAAATCAGGAGACTGAAGAAAAGAAACAGGAGCCTGAATAAGAGACGGTTACTTGTGAAGCATATGGATTTATGATTTTATCTCCTGAGTGCCTGAATATTTTTATTTGTATATTTAAAATGGAGGGGGATGCTGTCGCTGGAGAAAAAAGAAAAGCGTTTAATGGAAAATTTAGGTAAAATGGAGAATGCTCTGGTAGGGTTTACCGGGGGTGTGGATAGCACATATTTGCTCTATATGGCAAAAAAAGTAATTGGCGACAAAGTTGTTGCTGTCACGGCGATTTCACCTCTTTATCCTTTAAGGGAGATCGAAGAAGCAAAGGAAATAGCAAGAGAAATAGGGATTAAACATATTCTCTTGGAAAGTAAGGAACTGGAAAATGCTGAGTTTCGTTCTAATCCTCCTCATCGATGCGATCTCTGCCGTAAAATGTTTTACAGTAATTTGCGTAAATTGGCCGATGAGAAAGGCTTTACATATATTTTGAATGGTAACAATAAAAATGATGAGCAAAAAGCTCGTTCCGGTATGAGCGTCGCACTGGAGTATGAGGTCCGTTTTCCCTTGCAAGAAGCAAATCTTTTTAAAAAAGAGATCCGTGAACTTTCGCAAAAAGCTGGTCTTGCTACTTGGAATAAACCGTCGTTGCCCTGTTTGGCCACACGTTTTCACTATGGGGAGCATCTGACCATACCAAAACTTGAACAAGTGGAGCGATCGGAGGAATATCTGCGACTGCAAGGTTTTAATCCGCTTAGGGTACGATATCATGGAGATAACGCTCGTATAGAACTTGATTCCAGTATGTTGCAAAAGGCTGTGGATATGCGTAAGGAAATCGCTTTTGCATTGCAGAAGCTTGGTTTTACCTATGTGACCCTGGATCTCTGTTCCTCTATGGAATCGAAAGAGTGAAGTTATTGCGGCAATATTAGAGATTTTCGCTACCCAAAAGCAGGAAATCTTCCAGGGAAGTATTTCCTGCTTTTGATTTTTCTTTAGTAAAATAAATAATTTTTCTACTTATTTCAACGTGTTTTTGTCGGTGTAAAAACGTGGTTAGGATAACTTCCGATGTGCTATAATATTATTAATTACTTTAAAGCAAGGAGTTAAGGTAAAAATTTTTAATTGCCAATGCCGATAAAAAAAGGGGAGGGAAGGTATGCAGTGGCCGAAAGTAAAAGGGACTATTTTATTTTCTCCCCGGAACGGACAGCAGGAAGAGAAAGCATTGTTGCATGCCGCAAGACTTCTCAAGGAAGGTGAGTTACTGGCATTTCCCACGGAAACGGTCTACGGATTGGGGGCTGATGCCCTTGACCCCGTTGCTGTTTCCAGGATTTTTCGGGCTAAAGGGAGGCCTGCCGATAATCCCCTGATTGTACATATTGCCGGAATTGAGCAGGCTTCTGAACTGGTTCGGGAATTACCCCCGGAGGCAGCCCTTTTAGCCCGCTATTTTTGGCCGGGGCCTTTGACAATGGTTCTTCCGAAAAGTGAGAGGGTTCCGGATATTTGCACAGCAGGTCTTTCATCTGTAGCTTTACGGGTTCCCTCTCACCCGTTAGCCTTAAGGCTTATTCGTGCCGCAAAAGTGCCGATTGCTGCTCCAAGTGCCAATATTTCCGGCAGCCCCAGCCCGACGACTGCTGCCCATGTCCTTGCCGATCTGGCAGGTCGAATTGCTGCTGTGCTGGATGGTGGGGCATGTTCCGTCGGTCTCGAATCTACTGTTGTCAGCCTGCTCTCCTCTCCTCCTGCTATACTTCGTCCCGGATGGGTAACGCAAGAGATGCTGGAGAAGATTTTAAAGTGTTCCATTTTGGATCTTTCTACTGTGGACAACAAAGACGATAAACAAGGACCCGCTCTTTCTCCGGGCATGAAGTATAGACATTATGCGCCCAAAGCCCCTCTTATTCTCGTAGAGGGAGAAGGAGACGACCAGCGCAGTCAGTTATTGGCTCTGACGGAAGGATTTGTCATGCAGGGACGTAAACTGGGTTTGATTCTCTCCCAGGAATCTAAGGCATTCTTCTCCGCACCTGTTGTGGAAATATTAGGATCAAGAAATGATCCGGCTACGGTGGCGAGGCGACTTTTTAATGCCTTGCGCAGGATGGATTATCAGGGAGTAGAAGTTATCGTAGTGGAAGGATTTGAGGAAAAAGAACTGGGGAAAGCTGTGATGAATCGTCTTAGAAAAGCGGCAGTAAAAATTATCGGCTCCGAAAGCAAAGGAGGAGTTTTATGGACAAAAAGCTAGTCTTTCTCTTTGTCTGTAGTGGAAATACCTGCCGCAGTGTAATGGCGCAGGGACTTTTAACAAAAATTTGGGGGGAGCCTGGTGAGAAGGAAATCCAAGCTATAGTTTATTCAGCCGGAATGGAAACGATAGACGGTCTGAGTGCAACCGACGAAGCGCTGCAGGTTCTGTGGGATGAGGGAGTGGATTTAACATGCCATCGTTCCAGGAGAATAACTGATACTCTTGTTAGAGAAGCTGATTACATTTTTACCATGACAAAAAAGCAGAAAGAAACCCTGCTGGAACATTTTCCTGAAGCGTTTAAAAAAGTTTGGATGATAGCAGAATTTGCCTATGATGACAATTTTAAGGATGTTTTCGATCCTTTCGGTCTGGGATTGCAGAAGTACCGACAGACGGCAAAAGAGATTAAAGCGGCGATCCGGGAAATCGTAAACAAGCTGACGGTAAAACCTTCAGGGAAAATAGCGGATCAGGAAAATTAATTTTACGGCAGGAGATAGAGGAATTTAAGCGAATAATTGTTAAAAGCAAATGTCGTAATAGAAAAGGAGAAAGTCCCGTGCGCATTTCTCTTGCTTCAGATCATGCCGGATTTACATTAAAGGAAAAAATTAAAGAACACTTACAAGAAAATAAATATTTTTATCATGATTTCGGAACTTTTGATGAGGAGCCTGTCGATTATCCTGATTTAGCCTATCTGGCTGCTTCGGCAGTACAAAAAGGAGAGTATGAACGGGGTATCCTTGTCTGCGGAACCGGAATAGGAGTCTGTATCGCAGCCAATAAACTGCAGGGAATTAGAGCGGCACATTGTGGTGAATCATATTCCGCACGGTGTTCAAGGGAGCACAATGATGCAAACATTTTAACGCTCGGAGCCAGGGTAATTGGGGTTGGGATAGCGCTGGAAATTGTCCGGGTTTTTCTGGAAACCCCTTTTGCAGGAGGAAGGCATTTATTAAGATTGGAAAAAATATCTCGACTTGAGAAGTCAACGTTAAGTTAACTGCTCAATAATCAGGCTGAAAATAATACTAAAAAGGGGGTGTAACCCGGTACTAAAGAAACCGGGTTTGACGATGCCCGTTGGAGAGAGCGGCAGTAACAGCATTTTACAACTTTTTGATTCACAAATTGCTAAGGCTATTTTGGATGAACAGCGCAGGCAGCAGGAAAAGATCGTTTTGATCGCTTCGGAGAATTATGCCAGTAAAGCTGTTCTGGAAGCCCAGGGTTCCGTTTTGACAAATAAATATGCGGAAGGATATCCGGGTCAGAGGTATTACGGTGGTTGTGAGTATGTGGATATTGTGGAGGATCTTGCCCGTAAAAGGGCCCTGGAGCTTTTTGGAGCAGATTATGTCAATGTCCAACCCCATGCCGGCGCTATTGCCAATCTGGCTGTGTACCTTGCAGTTTTAAAGCCTGGAGATACTGTTCTGGGGATGGATCTCAGTCATGGAGGGCATCTGACGCACGGTAGTCCCGTCAATATATCCGGAAAATATTATAACTTTTATTTCTACGGAGTAGATGATCGGACAGGCTATATCGATATGGACAAGGTAGCGGAAATTGCCCGTAAAACTTCCCCGCGCCTGATTATTGCCGGAGCCAGTGCCTATTCCCGGATAATTGATTTTGCTGCCTTTGAAAAGGTTGCAACAGATGTAGGTGCTTACTTAATGGTGGATATGGCTCATATTGCCGGGCTGGTTGCGGCGGGACAACATCCTACTCCTATTCCTCATGCCCATTTTGTTACTACAACGACTCACAAGACTCTTCGTGGTCCAAGGGGAGGTATGATCTTCTGTCAGGCAGAATTTGCCAAACTGCTTAGTAAAGCTGTTTTCCCGGGGCTCCAGGGTGGACCTCTCATGCATGTTATCGCCGCTAAAGCTGTGGCCTTGAAGGAAGCGCAAACTTCTGAATTTATTGATTACCAGGAACAGGTTGTCAAAAACGCCCGGGTATTAGCTGATTCTCTTCAGGAATTGGGTTTTAATCTTGTTTCGGGCGGTACCGACAATCACCTTATTCTTGTTGACCTGAGAAGTAAAAAAATAAACGGGCGCGACGCTGAAAATTTACTTGATGAAGTAGGAATTTCAGTTAATAAAAATGCTATTCCCGGAGACCCGGAAAGGCCTGTTATTACCAGTGGAATTCGGCTGGGAACTCCGGCTGTAACTTCCCGGGGAATGAAAGAGTCCGAGATGAAGCTTTTGGCGGAAATAATTAACGGGACCCTGGAAGGAAACCGGGATTCTGTTGCCATATCCCGTCTGAAAGGGAAGGTCAGACAATTGAGTTCTGCGTTTCCTATTTATGGAGTATAAGCATGAGACCTTCCTGGGATAGTTACTTTCTTGAAATTGCCTGTGTTATTGCCGAGCGTTCAACTTGTCTGCGCAGAAAAGTCGGAGCTGTTCTGGTTAAAGATAAGCGCCTTTTAACAACAGGGTATAACGGTGCCCCAACAGGAATAAGGCACTGCCTGGAAACCGGTTGCCTTCGGCAGATGCAAAATATTCCCTCCGGGGAACGTCATGAGCTCTGCCGGGGGCTTCATGCGGAGCAAAATGCTATTATTCAGGGCGCATTGCATGGGGTTTCTATTAAAGGTGCGGATCTTTATTGTACCCATCATCCTTGCTCTATGTGTGCAAAAATGCTGGTAAATGCCGGAGTTAGAAGAGTCGTCCTCAAGGAAAGCTATCCCGACCCCCTTGCCGGGGAAATTTTTCAGGAGGCAAGTGTGCAAGTTGAGGTTTTAGAAGATAAGTTAGATGTTTAATTCACAAAACGAAATTATGAATGAAAAGATTATTTTAAATAAAAGGTCCCGCATCTGAGGGTCATGGCAGTGGAGGTAATTTGTGCAAAGACGTGATTGCATGGAGAATAAAACTCTTTCCGGATGGAAAAAAGGGCTGGCTATTTCTCTGGCGCTGAGCATCACTGCTGCGCTTTTTGTTTTTTTTATCTATTTTGAAGAAGATACTTTACTTAGTATATTGACACTTCGGGCCGATTTCCTTTTTTGGGCATGCGTCTTGTTTTTCTCCCTGTGGCTTATCGAAGGACTTCGTATTAAGTTACTGATAGCTGCTCTGGGAAATGAGAAGAAAATTTCTCTTGTTGATGCTGTTCAGGTTTTCCTGGTGACCTTTTTTTTTGCCTCTGTAACCCCCTTTGCTGCCGGAGAATGGCCCGCCCAAATCGCTGCTTTGCACCGCAAAGGTTTCTCCGTCGGAGAGGCTTCTGCAGTGACTCTTACACGCGCTTTTTTAACCAAGCTGATATTTACTATAACAGCTCTCCTTTTTTTGCTGTACAATCGTGAAGAACCGATACCTGCATTTGTAAACAAGGTGTTTATTTATGCTGTTTGTGTCTCGTTTTCCCTTAGTTTTCTTTTGTTTATCTTGTTATGGCGCCCTGCTTTATTGGAATGGCTGTTGCAAAAGCTTGGCGGTCGCTCCAGGTCCGATCCTTTTCCGGAAGGGAGCAAGGAAGAAAGCGCTGAGGGGGGCAGCAGAGCTAAGAAGATAATAAAATATCTTAAAGACGAAATTAATAAGTTTTCCTTAGCAACCAGCTGTTTTGGTCATTGGAAAGCGGGAACGCTTGCTGCTATTCTTTTTTTAACAGTGCTTTTTTGGTTTTGTTTCTTAAGTATCGGGCCGATTTTGCTCATGGGGTTAAATATGCCGGTTCCGTATTTAAAGACACTTGCCTGGCAGTTTGTCGTACAGCTCATACTGCCCTATATTCCTCTTCCCGGCGGAAGTGGTGTCGTGGAATTGGCCCTGGCCGGCCTTTTTAAATTTTTTGTCCCCTCTTCCGTGCTGGGTCTTTTTATTATTGCCTGGCGTTTCTTTACTTACTATCTCTTGCTGCTTTTTGGAGGTTTTGCCGCTCTGACGAGCCTTAAGTCCTAATTAAGAAAGGGAAAAAAAGCACAAGAAATTTCCCCTAAAAAAAAAGGACTTTTTTAAAACACTGTCGAATTTGTAGTTTAAGTTGAGTAAAGCCTAATAGGTTATCTGTTTGAGCACGCACAAGTGGGAATATTTAAAGGGATTAGCCCTGGTTGCACAGTTGAGGTTGGTTGATTTTGCCGGCAATTGTGGTTCTATTTGGCAAGCTGAAGGGTGTTTACAGGTTGACTTTCGGTACATTAATGGCTGTACTCAACTTTAATTTGCCGGCAAACACACTCCGGAAATCGGTCGGTTATGATCCCGCAAGAGCACGCCTTTACGCTACCATCCCATTTATTTAATTCGTTATTTTTTATATTTATTCATTTTGCTGGTTGCTCTGAAAAGGGCCGATATGGATTTTATATGGGCTGTCGACGGTCTTTTAATCCGCAAGGCGGTTATTCTCGGAGGGAATCTCCTTAACACGCTGTCTCGATGGCGCGGCCCAGGGAAAACTATTGCAGCCGGGAGCTGGGAAAGGGGGGAGGAAGAGAAAAGTTAAGTTTTGCAAGGAAAGGAGGGGACATCAGTTTAAAACCCGTTTTAAACGGCCGTACATGCCGGCTCTAACACTCTATTTAGTAATCTCTAATCTAGAGTGGTTTAGTCCATTTTCGCATGCTGACAGCAGACTTAAATACAACCTTCACCCTGACGGCCATAACTTTTTTTCTGGTGCAGTTTAATGGTTTTAATATGTTTTACAATTTTGCTCCTGTGCTGGTACCGGTTATCGGACACGTCTATTTTGATATCTTCACCAGTGTTATACAATCATTTGTTTTTGTTATGCTCACGATGATCTTTGTCACTATGGCTATGGATTAAGATTTGAAGGGCCTTCTTTTCCGGTAAGATGCGGGAAGAGAAGAGGGAAATTTCCTTTTATATACCTTTTTGCAGTTTGTATCGGATGGCGGTTTTGACTGGCTTGCCCGGCAAGATCCCATGGCACCCATCCTGGCTACCTTAGCGCTGGGGGCAGGTATCGCCATGATCGGGCCAATCGGGACGGCGATTGACAGGGTTATGCCGCCGCAAAGGGGCTGAAGCGACAGCGGTGAATACCAAGGCCATGAAACAAACAACCTTTGTCATGCTTCTCGGCCAGGCGGTTAAAGAGACTTCAGGGATATTTTGCCTGGTCATTGCTTTGCTCCTGCTTATGCCAATCCCTTGATCGACCGGAACGCTACCCATTATCCTTACGGCTTCCACCCTTGGCGTAGCGTTTAGCATGCTCTCTGCTTTTGGTCCCGGGGGTAGGACAGGGGGTTATGCTGCCGGGAAAGTTGTGCAGGCTATCTCCTGCCGGCCGAAATATTCCGGGCCGATTATGCGGGTCTTTCTTGTCGGCCGAGTGATCAGCCGGTCTAACGTTATCTATGCATGGTTATACCATTTAAAGGATGGTGAAATATGTCTATTCAAGTAAAAGAACTTATTGATAAGATTAAAAATGAAGGTGTCCTGGCTGCAGAGAATGAGGCGGAGAAGATTGTTGCTGAAGCCGAGGAAAAAGCAGCTCAGATTATCAAAGACGCTAAGGCCAAGGCTGAGTCGTATAAGGCTCAGGCCGAAAAAGAAATTGAGAAACAGGAAGCTGCCGGTAGGGAAGCATTAAAGCAGGCCGCTAGAGATGTTCTGATTGGCTTGGAAAAGCAAATCATGAAACGATTCGATGCAGTAATAAGTGAATCTGCGGATACCGCGCTAACAACGTCTCTAACTGAGAAAATTATTACTGACCTGGTCCATGCGTGGGCTGACAAAGGCGAAGCGGGCATCAAAGTTATCCTCTCCTCAAAAGATGCCAAAAAATTAAAAGACGCTTTAAAAGGGAAGTTGTCTCAGCGCTTTAAAGAGGGGGTAGAAATCGTTCCCTCTACAAAGTTTGCCAAAGGTTTTCGTATCGGTGGCAAAAGTGGGGCGCTGTACGATTTTTCCAAAGAAAGTATAGCGGAGGTTTTGGCAGAGGCTCTTTCCCCCGACCTTGCGGCAGCTTTAAAAGAGGCAATCTGAGTATTGGGAGGAAAATGTCTTGAGATATAATTATTACACGGTAGCTGCCTTGGAAAATATTAGGCTCGATGAAAAAGTCCCCATCAGCGAGGACAAATTTTTGCAGTTTGCAGAAGACACCATAGATGCGAGAGATTATCAAGTCCTGCTCAAAAGCCGTTGGGGCCTCACTGAGCCAACAGGATTATCTTTCGCTGATCGGATTCTCTCCTGGGAAAAAGAACTACGGCTGGAATTGGCTAAAGCCCGGATTTCGAAAATACATTTCGATCCGGCTCCGGCGTTACCTTCCTCCGATGGTAATGACTCCTTACTGGAACAAGTGCGTGCAGTCATGGCTCTGGATTCGCCTTTGGATGCGGAACGTTTCCTGGATCATTTACGGTGGAGTTTTCTAGAGAATATGGGTGCTTGCCATTTTTTTGACCTTGAGGCTTTAGTCGTGTACTACCTTAAACTTCAGCTCGCTTTGCGTCAGGAGAAATTTCAGGAGGAACTTGGTCGGGAGTCTTTTGAAAAGGCATACACTGCCGTAACTGATAGTTTCAATCTAACTACGCTATAGAAATGGGTGAGGACGATAAACAAGGTAATTGGAGTTAGCGGAAATATGGTTTCTGTGGAATTTACCGGCGAAGCTACGATGAACGAAGTCTGTTACATCCATTCCGGGGGAAAGAGATTAAAATCCGAGATCATCCGTATTAATGGTAATGTGGCTGATATCCAGGTCTTTGAGATGACTACGGGAATTGGTGTAGGAGATGATGTGGAATTCACCGGTGAGTTATTGAGTGTGCAACTGGGCCCCGGTTTGCTGGGGCAGGTATATGATGGATTACAAAACCCCTTACCCAAGCTGGCGGAAGAATGTGGATTTTTCCTGGACCGGGGCGTGTATCTCTCGGCTCTCAACGAGACTAAGGTGTGGGAATTTACCCCGTCCGTAGAAGCCGGGGCCAAAGTAGAAGCCGGTGACCAAATCGGTTTTGTCAAGGAAGGCATTTTTAACCATTGGATTATGGTACCGTTCCAGCTTGGAGGTGTTTTGACCGTTAAGCGTATTGTTGCGGCGGGAGGTTACACCGTTAATGACACTGTGGCGGAGGTTGAAGATGAAAAAGGAGACCTTCACCCCTTGACGATGGTTTTTAACTGGCCTGTTAAAAGGGCTGTTAAATGCTATGCAGAGCGTTTGAAACCATCAGAAACATTGATTACAAAATTAAGAATTATCGACACCTTTATTCCTGTGGCTAAAGGCGGAACCTACTGCATCCCCGGTCCGTTTGGTGCCGGTAAAACGGTCCTGCAGCAGGTTACTTCCAAAAATGCCGAAGTGGATATAGTTATCATCGCCGCTTGCGGTGAACGTGCCGGTGAGGTGGTGGAGACCATCAAAGAGTTCCCGGAGCTGCTTGACCCGAAAACCGGTCGTTCTTTAATGGAAAGGACCGTCATTATCTGCAATACTTCATCCATGCCGGTAGCAGCCCGGGAAGCTTCCGTCTATACAGCTGTTTCCATAGGCGAGTATTACCGCCAGATGGGTCTAAACGTTCTTCTGCTGGCAGATTCAACATCACGGTGGGCCCAGGCGATGCGCGAAATGTCCGGCAGACTGGAAGAAATCCCCGGGGAGGAAGCATTTCCCGCGTATTTGGAGTCCTTGATTGCTGCCTTCTACGAGCGGGCCGGCATTGTCCGTCTTAAGAACGGCGGTAATGGTTCGGTAACCATCGGCGGAACTGTTTCGCCTGCCGGCGGCAATTTTGAGGAACCGGTGACCCAGGCTACCTTGAAGGTTGTGGGAGCCTTTCACGGCTTGTCGCGTCAGCGCTCCGACGCTCGCAAGTATCCTGCTATCCACCCCCTGGAGTCATGGTCAAAATACACGGGTATCATTGATGAGAAAAAAACTGAGTATGGTCGCTCTATTCTCTTTAAGGGCGACGAGGTGGACCAAATGATGAAAGTGGTTGGTGAAGAAGGGACCTCACTGGATGATTATATTATTTATCTCAAATCGGATTTACTGGACTTCGTTTATGTCCAGCAGAACTCGTTTGACCCCGTAGATGCTGCCGTTGAGCCTGAACGTCAACAGCATGTCTACGATATTCTCATGGATATCCTGACGGCCAAATTAGATTTTGCCGGAAAAGATGAAGCCCGCACCTGGTTTAACAGGGTACGTCAGAACTTTCTTGACTATAATGGTAAAGAATGGAAGAGCGACGAGTTCAATAAATTGGAAGCAACCATCTCTCAATTGCTGGCCGACAAGAAAATAGGTGCTGAAGCTTATGCCGAAGGTTTTTAGGCTGGCGAACCAAGGAGGAGGGTATAAATTTGCAAAAAGTATATAGTAAAATTGAATCAATCTCTGGAAACGTTATTACAGTGACTGCGACGGGAGTGCGTAATAAAGAGCTTGCCGTTGTGGAAACCAGGTATGGTCCGTCTTTGGCGGAAGTTATCCGTTTGAAACGTGATGAAGTGGCCCTGCAGGTGTTTAATGGCGGAAGGGGCGTATCCACCGGGGATGAGGTCAGATTTATGGGCGAACCCATGAAGGTTTCCTTTTCCGATAACCTTTTAGGGCGGATCTTTGATGGTTCAGGACGACCACGGGATGGCGGCCCTGAACTTGCCGATACTTTGATTGAAATCGGCGGACCTTCCGTCAACCCCGCCAGGCGTATTGTTCCTCAAAACATGGTTCGTACCGGGATTCCCATGATCGACGTTTTTAATTCGCTGGTGGAGTCGCAGAAGCTTCCTATCTTTTCTGTTTCGGGAGAACCTTATAACGAACTTCTGGCCAGGATTGCCCTGCAGGCTGAGGTTGACATTATTATTCTCGGCGGCATGGGTCTTAAATACGATGACTATCTTTTCTTTAAGGAGACCCTGGAAAAGGGCGGCGTTCTGTCCCGGACAGTCTTTTTTGTGCATACCGCTGCTGACCCTGTGGTGGAATCCCTGCTGGTGCCCGATGTTTCCCTGGCTGTCGCGGAAAATTTTGCTATTCACGGCAGGCGGGTACTGGTGTTGCTGACGGATATGACCAACTTTGCCGATGCTATGAAAGAAATTGCTATTACCATGGAGCAGGTTCCGTCTAACCGTGGATACCCCGGGGACCTTTATACCCAGTTAGCTTCCCGGTATGAAAAGGCTGTTGACTTTGAGGGGTCAGGTTCCATCACCATCCTTGGGGTAACGACCATGCCCGGCGATGATGTTACCCACCCGGTTCCGGATAACACCGGGTACATTACTGAAGGACAGTTTTATCTGCGTAACGGCCGCATCGAACCGTTCGGCTCCCTTTCCAGGTTAAAACAGCAGGTAAACGGCAAGACCCGGCCGGATCATCGTGCTATAATGGACGGCATGATCAAATTGTACGCTGCTTACAAGGAGTCCCTGGAGAAGAAATCCATGGGATTTAAAATGTCGGACTGGGACGAGAAACTTTTGACTTATGGCGAAATGTTTGAACGGGAGATGATGGATCTTTCCGTGAACATTCCCCTGGAGGCCGCCTTGGACAAAGGCTGGGAAATTATGGCCAGCTGTTTTGTGCCGGAGGAAACAGGGTTAAAGTCGGAACTAATTGACCAATACTGGACGAATAAGGTGTAGGCTATGGCAAAAATAAAATTTAGCAAAAATGAATTAAAGAAACAAAAAGACGAGCTCAAAAGGTTCGAGCGCTATTTGCCGACACTGGTTATGAAGAAGCAGCTGCTGCAGATGGAGATACGGCAAGTTGAGGTGCAAATAGAAGAGAAACGCCTGGAGCGGGAAAACATGTACGCTGATCTGATGAGCTGGGTTCATGTATTTGGAGAGGAGATAAATCTTGACGAGCTGGTCAAAATTCAAGAGGCAGATTTAAGCTCCACCAACATCGCCGGTGTGGATATCCCTGCTTTAAGGGAAATTATATATGAGAAGATTCCCTATGACCTTATGGCATACCCCCTGTGGGTAGATGCCGGTATCAAAAAGCTGAAAGAACTTATTTCTAGGGACATGGAGCTGTCTGTCCTGGAAAAGCAAGCAGACTTATTGGGAGATGAGCTGAGAGTTACCACACAACGAGTCAACCTGTTCGAAAAGGTAAAGATACCTGAAACAAGGGAGAACATCCGGCTTATCAACATTTTCCTTGGCGATCAACAGACAGCAGCCGTTGTGCGGGGCAAAATGGCTAAAAGTAAACTGGTGAGGGGGGCGTAAGCGATGATTATAGAGATGAAAAAAATATCTATGGTTGTCCAAACCAAAGATAAAGAATCAACTCTAGATTTACTCGGTGAGCTTGGCCTTGTCCACCTGGAGGACTATCAGTGTTCTTCCCCGGAAGTTGAGAAAGCTATGGCCAAAATGAAAAGGGCGGAAACTGCCTATATCTTTTTGGCGGAATTCAAAACCAAGGAAGAACTGTCCCCACCATCTTTAAGTACGGTTGAGGCGGTAGAGGATGTGTTGCAGATCAGGGAGAATCTTCAGGCCGTTAGGGAGCGGGTAGAAACTTTAGAGAAGAGAATTGCTGAACTGCAAAACTGGGGGGATTTTGATCCCGCAGACTTTAAATTTTTCGCGGACAGAGGCTACCATCTTAAAATCTACACTGTTTCCCGCGATAAAATTGAAAGAATGGATGATATCCAGGGTGACGTAGTGGTTTTAAGAGAGGACAAAAAAGGTCTTGCTTTTGCCCATATTACTAAAGAGCCTGTGACCCTGGAGGATTTTGACGAATTTATCATCCCTCCTCAAAGCCTCAGCGCTATGCAGGCAGAAAAAAATGAATTATCGAAGAAATTCGAGGAAATTAGTGGAAAAGCACAATATTATTATGGCCTCAGGCCTGCTCTTAAAGCCTATGTGGATAGTTTGGAATCGAATCTTAAGTATTGGATTGCTAAAGCAAACGCGATGGATGAAGAAAACCTCACTGCTATTGTTGGTTATCTTCCAGTTGACGAGGTGCAGGACGTACAAAGTTGGGCCCGCCAAAATTCTGTCGCCATAGCCATAACGGATCCTGACCCGTCAGACCCCATACCCACTCTAGTCCGCAATCCCAAGTGGTTGGAAATTGTTAAACCTGTTTTTCAGTTTATGGGCACGGTGCCCGGCTATAAAGAATTGGATATTAGCTTGTTTTTTCTTGTGTTTTTCACCATATTTTTTGCCATGATTATCGGGGATGCTGCCTATGGTGCCGTTTTTTTCCTAGGAGGATTAGGGTTAGTATTCTACAGCAAGTCCAAAAGAGAGAAGCCCCCTTTGGTAGCAACGCTTTTTACGTTACTTGGTGCGGCCACAGTAGTTTGGGGGAGTATAAACGGTTCCTGGTTTGGAAGTCCCGAACTGATCGAGGGAACTTTCCTGGAAAAACTGGTAATTCCCCAGTTAACGGAAGGGTTTAACTTTTACACCCCTGCCGGGGACTTTTATAAGGAATTAAGAAGTCAGGATGTCATTATGATCTTGTGTTTCATTATCGCTTTAATCCATCTGACTATCGCTCAAGTTTGGAATTTTTTACAAGCTCTAGGCCAACGTTCCCTGCAAGCTGTGGGTCAGGTTGGATGGATGCTCATAAACTTTGGTCTCTTCTACCTGGTTTTAGATATGGTGAGTAGTTTTAATCTTGATGAGGCTTTTGGCACGGGAGGTCTTATCTCGAGCGTAAGTTTAAATTTAATTTTTGTCGGATTAGGACTGGTGGTCCTTTTCGGCTCACAAGAGGGTAACTTTTTCAAAGGGATTCTTGGAGGCCTTGGAGGGTTGCCGAATACTGTCCTGAATAGCATTTCAGCTTTTGGTGATATCATTTCCTATGTAAGACTTTTCGCCATGGGGCTGGCTGGAGCCGAAATCGCGAGAGCTTTTAATGAGATGGGCGCTCCCCTTTTATCGGGCAAAACCTTTATTTTCGGAGTACTGATATTATTAATTGGGCACATTTTTAATTTCGTGCTATGCGCCTTGGGAGTGCTAGTTCACGGAATTCGTTTGAAAATGCTGGAATTCTCCGGCCGTCTTGGTATACAGTGGTCCGGTCACGAGTATAACCCATTCAGCGTTCGGAGAGATATCGCAAGCTCAGCAGCGATACCTGCGGAAGAGCGAAAAATGAGCCCCTCCAGTGGTTTATCTCAAAACATGAGCTAAATGAAAATATTACAACGAAAAGGAGCGTAATAATATGGTCGAGTATGGATTAATGGGTATCGGTGCAGCACTTGCTATTTCTGCTTTTGGTTCCGCATTAGGTATCGGTGCAGCCGGGCAGGCAGTTATCGGGGCATGGAAGAGGGCTTTTATGCAGAATAAGCCGGCGTCGTTTATGTTGTTGGCTTTTACAGGTTTCCCTCTTTCCCAGACTTTTTACGGATTGATTTTAATGAATACCATCGTGGCATCGGCTCATCTTTTGGAAAGCGGGGCAATACTTGGCATCGGTATTTTTGGCGGCATGGCCATCGGAGCTTCCGCCTATGCGCAGGGTGTGGCCGGTGCCGGCGCGGTTGACGCTTATGGAGAAACGGGTAAAGGGTTCACTAACTATGTTTTGGTTCTGGGTGTCATAGAATCCGTTGCTTTGCTGGCAATGGTGTTTTTGATGACTATCATCAACAGCCTGGTAGCTTAATTCCTGAGGGGATGTTTCCCCTTGCAGGCAGATTATTTACATGGCAGGAACAAAGTTTCCTGCCATTTTTATTTGTTGAGGAATTGACTCCCTAACAATATGGGCTGAGTTAAGAAACTGTTCTTTTTCTTCCGCGTCCATTTCTAAAGGTAGGACACGTTCCACTCCGTGCCTGCCTATAATGCAAGGAAAACTAAGGTAAAGATCGTTAATTCCATAGATATTTTCCAGAAGTGTTGAAACAGTGAGGACAGAATGTTCATCTCGTAAAATGCTTTCCACGATACGTCGTACAGCAAGTGATATTGCGAAATATGTAGCACCTTTACCTTGAATAATTTCATAAGCAGCTTGGCGTACATTGAAAGAAATTTCTTCTAGTCCTTGTTGTGAACAAAGATCATGGCAGTTTGCACAAAAATGTTCTATAGAAACTCCTGCCACATTAGCCGTACTCCAAAGGGGAACTTCGGAATCGCCATGTTCGCCCACGATATAAGCATGCATATTTCTGGGATCCAGTTTACAGCGGGCACTTAGCAGGTAACGAAAACGGGAGGTGTCAAGGACGGTTCCGGAACCAAAAACTTTTGAACTTGGCAGTCCTGAAACTTTCCAGGCAATATAAGACATGATATCCACAGGATTGGTGACGATTATCAAAATGGCTTCTTTTGTATAAGTAAGAATATCATTAACAATTTGAGTAATAATACGTGCATTAATTTCAACAAGTTCAAGGCGCGTTTGGCCGGGTTTTTGGGGAGCACCTGCAGTAATAATTACAATATCGGCATTGCTGCATTCCTCATAACCTCCTGATTTTATTGAAGCCGGAGGAATAAATGAGGCGCAATGGTTGAGATCCATGGCCTCAGTGCGGGCTTTTTCCTCAATTTTATCGATTAAAACAATTTCTTGAGCTGTACCTCCGACCATAAGTGCATATGCTGCTGTCGAACCAACAAGACCGGCCCCAATGATTGCAACTTTTGCCATAAAATCCACATCCTATTTTATTTCAAATATATAAAGTACATTTAACATCAGTACAGTAAATATGTCCTCTTTCCTATAAATTTATTCCGAAGTGATTAGCAGATCATAATCCAAAAAATAGGAATGTTTTAACAAACTGTTGACTATAATATATTAAAGCAGTTTACTTAAAGGGGTTTATGAGAATGAGGAAAATAAAAAATGCACTTATGGAAATCTCCTACTTTCTGTTTGGGGAAAAAGATCCCATCAACATAGATGAAAAAGTTTTGGACGATTCTGTTTTACTGGAAAAAGCAAAGCAGGAGATGCAGGCCGCTCTTTCCTTTTTTAATCATGTATGTGAGGAAAAGCAAATCGATCAAGCAATTTATAAATTAAATGCAGCCGAAAAGCAATATGGATATTTGTTGCAACAAGTAAAAAAAGAGTACTGGCTTAATCGAACAGTAAAAAAAGAGGTGTAAGTATGACTTCGAACATAGATCTAAATTTTATTATAGCCTTTATTTTCGGTTTACTTCTTCTCTATTTGCTAGTCCGAGTTCTTTATCTTCCATTTAAAATTGGATTAAAATTACTGGGAAATGCAGTTATAGGTGGAATTCTTTTAGCATTATTTAATGTCATAGGCTCTTTTTGGGGTATTGTTATCGGTATTAACGCAGTTACGGCCTTTATTACGGGGATATTGGGTATTCCGGGAATTATTCTTCTGATTGTGCTGCAAAATTTAACAGTATAATTATGTAAAATAGAGAGTTTTAAACCCCTGTTCCTTTTTTCAAGAACAGGGGTTTTTTATCGTGTAAAGTTAAACTAGCAGGCTTTGTATGCTTTCGCTTTGTAATTGAGCCTGATTTAGAAGAGAAAGATCGATGTCGGCAGCAATGTTGTCCCTTACTTTGTCCATAATTGTTTCGGCATAATTTTTGTCGCGTATCACCGTTAGGTTTGCTGTGATATTTTCTTGAGCGGTTAGTTTCTCCGCAATAGCATTACGTATTTTTTCCTGTGACTTTTCAAGTCTTAAAAGAGCTTGAGAAGTATTTTCCAGACCGACTCCTAAATCGGAATTATTTTCATCAGAATAGTTGCCCATATTTTCTTGTATTTGCAATAATTTGTCCTGAATATTTTTGAGAGAGACTTCCTGCTCCTGTAAATTTGAAAGTTGTTTTTGCAGCATTTTTATATCATCCATATATGCTTTCAGGCGAGAACGAATTTGACTGGAATTATCTTTAGATCCACCTTCTGAAATTATTTTGCTAGAATTTGTCGATACAAGTTTCTTTGTATCAGTGGCTTCTTTGTTAAAAAGTTTAGTAGCCATTTCCCCGGTTTGCAATAAAAAGAAACTGTTAGTTATTCTCATTGTTAGGCTCCATCCTTATAAAGTATCTGAAAGATATATTATTTATATCTTCTATTTTTTTATCGGCAAATATTTTGTAGCAGTAAAGTGGAAAGAAAAAATTTTAGCTGCAAGGATGATAAGATTGTTTTTCCAACAGGTGTTCGTTAAATATTTCCTTGCGGAAAAAGATATCTACAGGTAAAACTTCGCCCATACGATAAAAGTAAGCATCTTCCAGGTGAAATTGCTCATTAAAGATCATTGTTAATTTATAAAAAAAATCGGTTTTGTTTTGAAAACGTAAATCCGTTAATTTGACATAATGTTTATTTTTTTCCTTCCAAGAGTTTATATGATAAAAAAAAGTAAATTGGCTGAAGAACTTTCCGGGAATAGTTTTCAAAGCTTTTATAATTAAAGGTGTGCTTTCGTTTTTTTTCAATGACAGTTTCTTGCGGATGCCAAGTCCAAAAGAATTTAGCGTTCCCAGAATTATTTCCCTAGGCGCTTCAATGAAAAAATCCCATGTTATAAGACCATTGAGTGCAGGAAGGACGGCTAATCTGGTATTACCCTGTGAAAGATTAAATTTTTTTCGTATATATCGTTCAACATTTATACGTAAAAGCAGGCGTAAAAAAAGATAAAGTACCATCAATCCCAAAGCAAGAAATGCGACTTTTTGTGGTTTTCGATAGGTAAAGAAAACCGGTAAAAAAAGAAAAATTAGAAAAGGATCAAAAAACATCAGCAAATTTCCGTAGTAACGTTTTTTTGAAAAAGGCCACCATAATTGTGTCCCGTAAGAATTTAAAGAATCCAACAAACTATGGGAAATAGCTCCGGCAAAAGCCCAAAGAAAATAGATAAGAGGATTTCCTCCAAAATCAAGAAAAAAAATTCCGGCAATTCCAATTGAGAGCAAAAGTAAACCGACCAGAGAATGAGATATCCCTCGATGATTTCTTAAATAAGCCAGATCCCCATTGAGCATTGCTACGATATCAAGATCCGGTGATACTGCTCCCAGGACGGCAGCACCATAGACAGGATTATATGGAGAAAGAGGTTGACCAGAAAGGGCTCCTATTCCCAAGCCGATTATTCCATGAGTAAAAGGATCCATTAAAGACCCCCCTTTTATTTGAGATAATTTAAGGTTTACATAATATAGGCTTATGCTATTATAACATAGCTGGAAGAGAAAAAAGAGAAGAAAAAGTTGGAGAGGCAGGAATATTAAAGCCCGGAAATATGCTTGCCCGGACGAAGGAACAATCAAATCAGACGGCGAATTTTTATTATTAAAGAATTTCTTAAGCGGAGCGGATTCGTAAAAGGAGGCTTTTAAATGGAAAATTTGTTGGAAAAATATAAAAAGGAATATCCGCAAAAATTTGCCTCAGAAGAAGAAATATTCAGCCATATACGTGCCGGCGATAAAATATTTATTGGGACGGGGTGCGGCGAACCCCTTTACCTGGTACAGTCACTTATTCAGTATGTGGAATCCCATCCCAAGGCATTTTCCGATGCAGAGATATTAAATGTCTGGACATTGGGAGTAGCTCCATATGTTGAAAGAAAATTTCAGAAATATTTTCGTCATAATTCTTTTTTTATCAGTAACAATACAAGGGCAGCTATTAACAATGGGCTGGCCGATTATACACCGGTCTTTCTCTCCTCAGTCCCGGATTTGTTCCGTCACAAAATAGTACCGGTTGATGTAGCCCTTATCCAGGTATCCGTCCCGGATGAACATGGTTTTGTGAGCCTGGGGATCAGTGTAGATATTGTGAAGGCCGCTGCTGAAAGTGCCGATATTGTTATTGCTCAGGTAAATTCCCATATGCCGCGGGTCTATGGTGATTCTTTTATACATCTTCAAGATTTGGATTTTATTCTTCACCGCGATGAAGCGTTACTGGAGTTCGAAATGGATGCTTCAGGTGAGGTGACGCAGCAGATTGGCAAATATATTTCCGAAATCGTTCATGATGAAGATACAATTCAAGTCGGGTATGGAAGTATTACCAATGCAGCTCTTAAATATCTTCAGGGGAAAAAAAATCTAGGTGTACATACGGAATTATTAAGTGATGGGATTGTTGAATTAATAAAAAGCGGTACGATCGATAATTCTCGCAAGAGTATCAATCGCGGTAAAACGGTTGCCACTTTCTGTATGGGTAAAAAAGAGACTTATGAGTTTCTACACAACAATCCCGCCATAGAATTCCGACCCATTGATTATACTAATAATCCTCTTATTATCGCACAAAACAAGAAGATGACGGCCATTAACAGTGCTCTTGAGGTAGACCTTACCGGTCAGGCTACGGCAGAGTCCATTGGTGCTTACTTTTACAGCGGAACGGGTGGACAGGCTGATTTTATGCGCGGCGCGATTTGGAGCAAAGGGGGAAAGAGCATTCTTGCTCTCCGCTCAACTACCGCGGACGGGAAGAAATCACGTATAGTTCCGTTCTTGCAGGAGGGGGCAGGAGTGACCTTAAACCGGGGAGATTTGCATTATGTTGTTACCGAATTTGGGATTGCTTATCTCTATGGGAAAAATATCCGGGAAAAGGCTATGTCGTTAATCTCTATTGCTCATCCGAATTTTCGTTCCCGGCTGATTGAGGAAGCGAAGAAACATTTTCTTATTTATCGTGACCAAAAGTTTATTCCCGGAAAAAGAGGAGAATATCCGGAAGATTTGGAAATGAACAGGACAACAAAAAGCGGTTTAAAAGTGTATATTCGCCCTGTTAAGATATCCGATGAGCCGTTATTAAAGAAGTTTATTTATTCTCTTTCCGATGCCAGTATGTATAAGAGGTTTCTCACCAAAAGGGTTGATATGCCACATGAGATGCTGCAGGATTTTTTTGTAGTGATCGATTATACCCGTGAAATGGTTTTACTTGCCCTAAAGAAAGTTGATGGAAAAGAGGAAATAATCGGGATTGGACAGTACAGCAGCAACGAGGGAACACAAACAGCAGAAGTAGCTCTGGTGGTCAGGGATGATTTTCAACATAAAGGGCTCGGAACAGAGTTATTCTTATACTTGATGAATATTGCCAAGAAACAGGGACTGCAAGGCTTTACCGGGGAAGTGCTGGTAGAAAATAAAATAATGATTAAGTTTATGGAGAAAATGGGCCTGGATATAAAAAAGGATCGCAAAGCCGATATTTATCATATGAAGATGCCTTTCCGCTAATTAAAGATCGCCTAAATAGTGGACATGAATGCTAACTTACTTTCATAAAGTGTATTAAAAAGGCGGTTATCCAGTGCTGACCGGAAAAGGGCCGTCAAAAAGGAGGATACACGGATGAGCAGGAAGAGAGCATTGTGGGCCCTGATTATCGTTCTTATTGTGGCTGTCTGGTTTGGTTATAGGATAGGACCGGGGAACAGGTCTTCTACAGATCCAGACCCAGGGGGCATGAAATCTGCACAGGAGGAAAGTGATATGCAACAAAAACAGGAGGTTGAAGAGGTATCCGGGAGTGAAATTAATCTGGAGTATCTGGGCCATTCTGCATTTTTAATGGAAGCGGAACAATTGCGGATATTGATGGATCCATACGCGCCGCAGGTTGGCTATGGGAGTCTGGAAGTGGATGCGGATCTTGTTACTGTGAGCCATGAGCATATGGACCACAATTATACGGATGCTACTCCTGGGGCCAAGGTTATCAGGGGACTTACCTCAGACGGCCTTGGTTGGGAAGATGTCTCCTTTTCTGAGGGAAACTTACATATTTGGGGATTGTCGACCTACCATGACGACGCTTCCGGTAAGCTAAGAGGGAGGAACACGGCATTTATTTTTGATATAGGCGATATTCGTTTGGTGCACCTGGGTGATCTCGGTCATCTTCTAGGAGAAGGGGATGTGGAAAAATTAGGTTCTGTGGATGTTCTTCTTATTCCGGTAGGTGGACATTACACCATTAATGCCGTAGAGGCAAAGAAAGTTATTGAACAACTTTCTCCCTCCATAGTAATCCCCATGCACTATCAGACGCAAATAACACAGAACTGGCCTCTTGAAACTGTGAAAAGCTTTCTGGATGAAGGAAAAGTGGTGGAAAAAGGAGAAAAAAGTGTTTTAATCTCTCGGGATGTATTACCTGAAGAGAGAGAAATTTGGGTGCTTGAAAAAAAGGAGTGATAGTTCGTTGTTATTCGCTAAAATATTCGATAAAAAAAGAAATAAAATTTTCCGCATAGTGTTATGCTTCTTCTTGGTCCTAATTATTTTTCAGGGAGCTCTTTTAAGCGGATGCAGTAGAATATCTTCTCCGCCACCGGTTAAAGTACCCGGGGAAAACTGTGGAGAAGAAACTCTTCCTGAATCAATGAATGAAAAAGAAACAAAAGAACTGACCTCCGTGGCCCTCTATTTTTCAGATGAAGATACTGCGTATCTGGTGAAAGAAGAAAGAGAGATTTCCGATACGGAGAAAGACCCTAAAGTTTTCGCACTGGAGGCTTTGATTGAAGGTCCCACGAATTCTGTACTGGAACGGACA
Organism: Dethiobacter alkaliphilus; assembly: GCA_016841605.1. Lineage (GTDB taxonomy): Bacteria > Bacillota > Dethiobacteria > DTU022 > UBA8154 > DUNV01. The sequence goes on from JAENYV010000005.1 coordinate 133,747, forward strand.
ATTCCTACAGATGTGAAATTACTGGATATATCTGTTGTAGATGGGATTGCCCTTGTTAATTTTTCTGAAGAACTTCAATCAAGCCATTGGGGCGGATCTACCGGTGAAATTTTAACAGTTTATTCCATTGTCAATACTCTTTCCCAGTTCCCTCAAATAGAACAGATAAAAATTCTTATTAACGGTGAAGAAGTGGAGACCCTTGCCGGTCATATGGAGTTAAATAAACCTCTGGAACCTGATTTTGGGTTGGTCAAACAATGAATTTTCTCACGTTTATGTAGTACATTTTATTAAGATTTGCTCACCGCACTAGGGCGGCCATTTCTTGAATAATTAATCCGGGAAGAAGAGCATAGTCTTCTGTGGATAAATAATGAGATGCAGAAGAATCAAAAAGAATTTTGTTTGAAAGTACGGAATCTCTCTCATCATTCCAGGAGACAAAAATAATTGGAATTCTAGGGAAAGGACGAAATTGTAGGGAATAATTGCCCAAAGAAGCGGGTATTGCCTCCAGGGAAGCCGCTATTTTGCGAAAAAGGCGGTCATTATCTCCGAAATATTGGAGATACGGGTGGAGAGTCCTTTTTTGAAACATTTCTATGTAGACTCGATTTTCCGGAAGTTCTTTAAAGGTTATCCACTCCCCGCTGAGCGGTGTTCCGTCTGCACAAGCCAGATAATGGAGTAATAATATCCGCAGTTGGAGGGGAGCTTCTTTTTCAGCGGATAGCCCCCTTATTTCTCCGCTATGGTGGTGGACAAGATATCTTTTGTTTAAAAAGGAAAGAAGATAACTATCCTGTTCTCTGTTATATATTACGCCACTTTTCAGGCAGACCAGCTTCGGTTCAAGTTCGGCCAGGTCTGAGACAGCCTTCTTCAGGGTCTCATTTAAATTTTTTTTGTTTTCTTCCGGTAAATTCATTAGTTGCTCTCCTCATAGAAAATTTATGTAAAGATTTTGCTTTGTAACAAGAAAAATAGTTTAACGGCCTGTTGTGGAGAGGAAAAAGCCTTTTTAATTAATCGGCAAAAAAGTTTTACCGTATTTTGCGGAGAATATCTGCCGGAACTTTCCCGGGGTTACGTCTGATCATTTTTTTATAATTAAAATACGCATATAAACATTCATTATACATTTGCAGCCGATAGTTTACTCCTCCCCAAAAACCCAATTTCTCTTCTTTCGTTACATGGGTGATCCCTTCCAGCATGGGATATGTAACAATCTTCCGCGCTATTTTTGCATACTTAGTAAGGAGAATTTCTACTCCAAATCGTGACCAGGAAAGGTCAGGTAAAATATCGACAAAATCTCTTCGTAAAGCTCTCTGCCCGTTAAGGATGGAAAAATAATGCTGTGCCAGGTTGACTCTTTCATTACTACCGGCGTGGAAGACGCCGATGGTCATCGCGGAACGGTTCTCATCAAATAAAGGAGTCAGGAGATCTTTGATGTGGATAGTTTTCAAGTTCAGTAAATCTGCATCAAGAAAAAGGTAGTAATCAGCATCAGGGGTTTCATTGATACCCTTTTGCAGCGCTGCTCCTTTACCTCTGTTTTTGCTCCAGCGCAAGATCCGGACTGGAAACAGTCCGGCTTCTTGGGATGTTTTATCCTTGGAGCCGTCATCAATGACAATCGTCTCATGGACAAAAGGGGATGAGGTGATGACCTCCAGGACAGAAGAGATGCGAGTTTCCTCATTATAGGCCGGAACAAGGGCAACAGTCTTCTTTTTATACATTTAAAAATTCTCCTTCAGTCTATTGCTTACTTAACCTCTTTTTTTTCCAATCAAGATATATTTTCTACAATAGAGTAAAAAATCCTTTTATAAGCGGTTTATCTTCAACAAAATTTTCAGAATCTGCCTTAAGAAATTTCTCCCGGAAGATCTGTCACATTACCGGTAGTTAATGGATATATTATAGTGAGTTCAATAGCGCTCATCGAAAGGAGGGAAAAATGATGTCCAAAGATTTGATTGTTGAACGTAAATTACTTAAAGTTGAACGAGTTATTGGAGAAGATACCGTTAAAGAAACTGTAGAATCGGAAATCCATCTGCCTTTTAAGATTATTAAAGTGTTTGATGTGCATGCAACAATAAATGATGTTGAAACTGAAGTACGGGATGGCGGAGTACTGGTTACCGGAAACATTCATAAACAGCTTTTTGTTGTAGATAAAGGTGATCTTGTTCGCCATATTGATGAGGATGTGCCTTTCCAGATATTTGTTGATATTCCGGGTGCAAAGAAGCATTTTAATGCCTGGGAAGATGTTTGTATCTTATCTGTCGATGCCGATCTGCTTGACAGTGAAACAATTCGGCAAGTTATCATCCTGAAAATATTTGTCAAAGTAACTAAAACTGAACAAGTTGAAGTTGTTGTTGATGTAAAAGGTAAGGATATTATTGTTAAAAAAGAGTTCTTAAAAGTGGACCATGTTATTGGCGAAGAAAAGATCCGTCAAACCCTGATGCCTGTAAAAACCCTACCTATCACAGCCAAAAAAATATTTCGCATAATTCCCACAGTTAAGGAAGTAAGCGCAGAAATAATGGACGATACTGTGATCGTAAGAGGAATAATCCATAAACAAATTTTTCTGGTTGATGAAGGAGACCTTGTCCGCCATGCTTCTGAAGATATTCCGTTTACCAAAAGCATAACGATAAAAGGCGCATGTCCTGATCACGATGTTTTTGTCCGTGCGAAAGTTAAACTGGATGATTTTGAACTAATCGATCCTCCCAGCAAGGAATTACGGCAAACTTTATTATTAGAAATTTTTGTTAAGGTAACCGAAACGCTGCAGATTAAAGTAGTTGTCGATGTTGAAGGTAGAGGCATCAAGGTTATTAAAAAGCTTCTCAAAGTTGAAAGCGTGGTTGCTGATGTTTTACAGCGGGAAACTGTCAAAGCGACAGTTAAGTTGCCCATTCAGGCTATCAAAATCTTTGAAATTATTGCAGAAATTGTCGATCTGGAAGCAGAAGCTTTAGATGACCAAATTATTATTCGAGGAACGCTGCATAAACAGATTTTCTTTGTTGATCCCGGTAACCTGGTTCGTCATTTTAAGGAAGATGTTCCTTTCCGGATTGTTAAAGATGCCCCGGGAACGCGTCCTGACTATAACGTCCAGGTAAGAGCAAAGATTATTGGTGATATTGTATTTAAACTAATTCACGAGAAAAAATTAGAGCAAACAGCTATTATTGAAATATTTGCAAAAGTTACGCGGACTGTTCAGCTTGAAGTGGTTGTTGATGTAAGAAGAGTAGGGCCGTTTCCTCCGCCCTTTCCGCCGAAACCGCCCGTACCGCCGAAGCCGCCCTTTCCGCCGAAACCGCCCTTTCCGCCGAAACCACACGTGAAGAAGTATATTGTTCAGAAAGGCGATACGCTCTATCTTATAGCGAAGCGGTTTGGAGTTTCTCTGGATGCGTTGATTGCAGCGAATCCGCAGATTAAAAATCCGAATTTGATTTACCCGGGTGATGTCGTCTTTATTCCGGAAGGTCCGCCAAAACCGCCGGTGAAGAAATATATTGTTCAGAAAGGCGATACGCTCTATCTTATAGCGAAGCGGTTTGGAGTTTCTCTGGATGCGTTGATTGCAGCGAATCCGCAGATTAAAAATCCGAATTTGATTTACCCGGGTGATGTC
>JAENYV010000005.1:137444-262551 GCA_016841605.1 Dethiobacter alkaliphilus
GATTGCAGCGAATCCGCAGATTAAAAATCCGAATTTGATTTACCCGGGTGATGTCATCTTTATTCCCTAAAGTAAAAAAGAAACTGAAGTGTTGATGTCAAAGCAGCCGGGATAGGGGCCGCAGGGGTCGGACCCGTAAAATATCAGAGGGAAAAGGAGCCTTTAAAGGCTCCTTTTCTTAATGGGGGTGGGGCTAAAAATATTCCATAATATGTTATCTTAGAATATATGCTTCTTATTTTGTTTAAAAAAAAGTCTCAGTATTTCAAACATCCATTTTATCAAAATGAAGGGAATTAAAAGTAAAAAATACTTTAAGAGACAGTTTGAGAAAAAGCTGTAAGTTATCTATAATTATTACACGTAATACAATAAATGTAAGGAAGGAGAAACACAATGCATGGCATGAAAAAAATGTTACCGGTTTTTTGTATTCTTATCCTTCTAATTTTTTCCCTGAGTTCTCCTGCAGCAGCATGTTTTACCGGAGATGGGGAAGGGACAAGCGGGCAAAAGATTCCAATGAAAATTTACTTCCAGGAAGATGACAGTGAGGTAGAATATCAGCCGATTGTTTACAGGTTTGAAATTCCCTTACAAAGTGGAGAAAGAAAAACAATAAAAAAGTTAAAACGTATAACCTGCAAGAAGGGGTATCCGGTATTCGAGCCGACTGATCCGAAGCCGCCGGAAGCTGAGCCGACTGAGCCGAGTCCAACGGAACCCGAGCCGGGTCCAACAGATCCCGAACCGAGTCCACCGGAAGCATCTCCTGTTCTTTCAGCGGACGAGATGCAAATGTTGCAGCTAGTCAACGAAGAACGCCAAAATGCGGGTCTAGAACCGTTACAAATTCACGAAGGACTTATTGATTTGGCCCGTTTAAAAAGTGAGGATATGATCAATTTGGGATATTTCTCCCATCAATCTCCGACTTATGGATCTCCATTTGATATGATAACCGGGGCAGGAATTACATATCGCACTGCCGGAGAAAATATTGCCGGAGCACCTACTGTTGATAGGGCTCACCAGGCCCTGATGAATAGTGCCGGACACCGGGCGAACATTTTAAATGCAAACTTTACCCATATCGGAATTGGCATTGTTGATGGCGGACCATATGGAAAAATGTTTACCCAAATGTTTATCGGCCAAAGCTAAGGGTTTTTCTTAAAATTTGTTTGAAAGACTGTTATGGGGGGATAGGATTATGATAATATGGATTTATCCCCCCAATTTTTTACGTCAGGTTTCAGCAGGATGAAAGTACTATTTTTCTCGGGGCATGCAAATAATTTCTTTTACAACTGTATCAAAAAACTGATGCGAATGGGCAGGAACGATAAGACAAGCAGTATCTGCCCCTTGCGCACTCCCCGCTACGGAGACAATTTCTTCGCCGTAAGGAATAAAACCTGCATCCAGCGCCATACAGGCAACTTCAACACATACTTTTACTCCCTGTCCGAAGATACGTAGAGCCGAAGCGATTATTTCCGCCGGGTAGAGCCCGCCGAATTTTAAGCGAACCGCCCTGTCCACGCCTGCCAGGAGATGAGTGGTGGTAAGAATTTGTATCCCTTTCCGGGTAAGTTTTTCTCTCATATCTGCAGTCATTTCATTTTCTCCAGGGTTTTTAAAGCCGGTATGATGTGTGACATCGGTAATTAAGAAACCTTTATCTAGAAAATGTTCGGCTGTTTTACCGGTATTGGAAGCAACAACAATATTCTTTATGTTCAGCTCAGCTGCCCTTTTCAGAGCAGCTTTTACAGTCCCGACAGTATTTTCAGGTCCCTTTTTTTCCCAAAGCATAGATTTAGTTCCCCCCATAAAATAGGAAATATTTTTCATTTTTATTGTAACATGAAGAAAAAGAAATTAAAAGGAAATCAGCCTGCAAGTCCTGCGGCTCTTCTTAGCCATTCGCCTACTTACCCGGCAAGCTACCCTCCATGGCAGCGAGCCGGCTGCAGACGTCCTCTCTGCAGGGTAAGCTTTCGGACTGCGTTTCGCCGGGACTTTGCACGGCAGGAAAAAGTGGCACCGTACCCGGCGCTTACACGAGCGTGGCGTATACGAAAGCCAAGGTGAAATTAGCAGTTTAGGAAAATAAGCAAATTTTTGCAATAGTGATGCTGTCCTATTTAAAATTTACGTTTCGGCAAAAGTTGACACAAAGAGGGGTTTTTGCTATGATAAACTAAATTTTTGGGAAAAATGCGGGGGGATTAGATATGGATGAGCGTTTTAGTAAGGAAGGAATTACCTTTGACGATGTCTTGTTGCTGCCTTCACGCTCCAAGATTTTGCCCCGGGATGCCAATATTCGAACTAATTTGACAGCTAAAATCAAGCTAAATATCCCTATTATGAGTGCAGGAATGGATACGGTTACGGAATCCCGTATGGCGATTGCTGTAGCCAGGGAAGGCGGCCTGGGCGTTGTCCACCGCAATATGTCGCTGGAAAGACAGGCTGAAGAGGTAGACCGGGTTAAACGTTCCGAACACGGTGTGATTACCAATCCTTTTTTTCTTTCCCCCATGCATGTTATAAATGATGCCGCAGCTTTGATGGAACGCTACCGTATTTCCGGGGTACCGATTACAGTAGAAGGGAAATTGGTGGGTATTATTACTAACCGCGATTTGCGCTTTGAAAGGGATTATAGCCGGTTAATAAAAGATGTGATGACCAAAGAAAACCTCATTGTTGCTCCGGAAGGAACTACCTTGGATGAAGCTCAGGAGATTCTTGCCCGCTATAAAATTGAGAAGCTGCCTATTGTTGACGATAATTTTATGCTTAAAGGCCTTATTACTATTAAAGATATTGAAAAGACCATTGCCTACCCCAGGTCAGCCAAGGATGGAAAAGGCAGGTTACTCGTTGGGGCGGCAGTAGGGGTCGGCCGAGATACTATGCTGAGGGTCGCCGCATTATTGGAGGCCCATGTTGATGTCCTGGTAGTGGATACAGCCCATGGTCACCAGGAAATGGTCATTCAGATGGTTAAAAATATCAAAGAGACCTACCCGGAAGCAAATATTATTGCCGGCAACATTGCCACGGCTGAAGCGGCGCGGGACCTGATTCGCGCTGGAGCTGATGCCCTGAAAGTAGGGGTGGGTCCGGGTTCTATCTGTACGACAAGAGTAATTGCCGGAATTGGAGTTCCCCAAATTACGGCTGTCTTTGATGTATCTCAGGTGGCCCACAGTTTTAAAGTTCCTGTTATAGCTGATGGAGGGATTAAATATTCAGGAGATATTACCAAGGCTTTAGCTGCCGGAGCTGATGTTGTTATGATCGGAAGTCTTTTTGCCGGAACAGAGGAAAGCCCGGGAGAGATGGAAATTTTTCAGGGACGCAGTTACAAGGTTTACCGTGGTATGGGCTCCGTCGGTGCGATGAAAGAAGGCGGACGTGATCGTTATTTCCAGGAAGATGAACATAAAGTGGTGGCGGAAGGGATTGAAGGCCGGGTTCCATACCGGGGCACGGTCTCAGATATTGTTTTTCAGATGACGGGAGGACTCCGGGCCGGGATGGGATATTGCGGTGTCCGGACGATTACGGAATTGCAAACCAAAACAAAATTTATCCGCATTAGCAACGCCGGCTTGTTGGAAAGTCACCCCCACGATGTGCAGATAACTAAAGAGGCTCCTAATTACACTCTGCGGTAAATTCGGAACAAAATATCTGTGGACCTTTTTGTTTTGTCGTCATACACTAACAGTAAAGGGATAGGTTCTGGCTAAGCATTTCTTTTATTTTAAATTAAGAGAAGCCCATGGGAATCTGTCTTTCTGCATAGTTAGTCGTATGTTTTTTTGTGGGGGGTGAATCAAATGGAAAATTCTATGCAAAAAAAATGTTTTCTCTGTTCTTCATCTATTGATGATGGGATCTGTTTCTTAAAGGGTATACTCTGTTCGGAGTGTGAGAAGAAAATTGTTGCTTCTTCAGGTGAGGAGGAAAGGTATACCGATTATATGGAAAAAATCAAGCAAGTGTGGAGAGGTTCTTTATCTCAGGATTCAGAGGTAAGACCGGGGATCCGATAAAAATATACTAGATAAAGCAGGTGGTCCTATCACCCGCATTACTTCTCAGTTAAATGCGCCTCTTTATCGGGCAACACTTCATTACCTTCGCAGGGGTGCTCTATCTTTTCATGTCCCTCTTCATGGTCGCGGTCCGGGTGCTCCCTGGCTCCGTAAGGCAGGACTTGCCTCTTTCATGAAATGGGATTTAACGGAATTGGGTCCTTTAGACGATTTGCATCTGCCCAGAGGGGCAATAAAAAAGGCCCAGGAACTGGCTGCCCGCCTTTTCAAGGCCCGGGATACTTTTTTTATGGTCAATGGAGTTACAGGGGGCCTTCTCACGCTCCTTCTGGCTTTTTCGCGTTCCGGTGAAAAAGTTATTTTAACCAGACTAGCTCATAAAGCAGCTTTGCACGGAATAATTCTTTCCGGTGCCCGTCCTGTTTATCTGCCTGTGGAGAAAGAGCCTGACACAGGTTTTCCCCTCAACGTTTCCCCTATGTCAGTGGAAAAAGCGCTGCAGGACCATCCGGAAGCGGTCCTGGTGCTTATTACTTCTCCTTCCTACTGGGGGGTTGCGGCTGACCTTTCTGCTATCCGCACCATTACGGATAAATATGGAGTGATGCTGGCGGTTGACGAGGCCCACGGGGGGCATTTTCCTTTTTACGGGGACAAGCTTCCCCATAGTGCCGCGGCCGGAGTGGATATCTGGATGCAGAGTGCGCATAAATCCCTTGGGGCATTAACCCCGGGGGCTTTTTTACACCTGGCTGGAGGGGCCAATGAGCGGAATTTGAAGTTCTGGCTTCAGGTTTTGCAGACAAGCAGCCCACCTTATCCTGTGATGATTTCTCTTGACCTGACCAGGCGCGAATTGGCTTTAAAAGGGGAGAAAATTTTTTCCCGTTTATGGGATTGGGGTTTGAGCCTTCGTCAAAGCCTGTGCAGGGACGGCTTTCTTTTCCTTTCAGAAGAACAAGTTAAAAAGAGAGGTTTTTTCCTCGATCCGTGTCGAATTACTCTACTGTTTCCCCAAGGTGAAGGAAGGCTTTTTTCCGGACTGTTGGCTGCTAAGGGTTTTCAGCTGGAGTTGGAGACAAGCAGTTATCTTCTGGCCATTGGCGGTCCGGCGCAACTTCAATATTCTTCCGACGATTTTTTAAAAGCTTTGAAAAAGGTCCGTTCAACGTTAAACCGCACTAGTAGAAGCAGTATCTCCCATTATTCCCCTGAGGAGTTTCCTTCCGTTTTTTTTAAATCATCTGCCAATCTTTTTGACGTAAGGACCAGGGCAGCAAATTATATTCTTCCACCGCTTACCCCCCGGGAAGCTTTGGATGCTCCCCTGGCTTCCATTCTTCTGAAGGATGCACCGGGAAAGCTTTGCGGCGAAATGGTGGTTCTCTCTCCTCCCGGGATACCGATTGTCTCTCCTGGAGAGATGCTAACAAAAGAAATAGTGCATTTTCTCCAGAGGAAAAAAAAAGAAGGGTATTATTTTCAGGGGACAAGAGATCCTGCTCTAACAAGAATAATGATTGTGAGAAAAACTTAATTTGTGGTAGAATATTAATAATTAGTAACTAACAGCAGGGGGCTACAAGAGTGTCATTATCCGGAAAAGGGTTATTGATCAGCATTGAAGGACCGGACGGTGCAGGGAAAACAACCCAGGCCCGCATGCTGTGGGAAAAATTTCATTCGCTGGGAATGGAAGCTCTGGTAACGAGAGAACCGGGAGGAACACCTATCGGTGAAGAGGTGCGCAAGATACTTTTAAATCCTCGTTTTCAGGAGATGACAGTCCCTTGTGAAGTATTTCTTTACTGTGCGGCCCGTGTTCAACTTGTCAAACAGGTTATTCAACCTTCTCTGGAAAAGGGGATAGTGGTCATCAGCGATCGTTTTATAGATTCCAGCATTGTTTATCAGGGTTATGCCGGCGGTGAAAATTTGGAGATGATCCGGAAATTAAACCTTTGGGCCACTGATGCACTCCTGCCGGATCAGACCTTTCTTTTAGATTTGCAGCTGGAGAAGGGTTTGCAGCGTCTGCAAAGGAAACCGGCAGCCGAAGGCTGCTTGGGCAAAGACCGTATTGAGCAGAAAAATTTGGACTTTCATTGCAGGGTAAGGGATGGTTTTCTGCAGTTAGCCCGGCGGGAGCCGGAGAGATTTGTCCTGATTGACGCAGCAAAATCACCGGAAGAAGTTCATCTGTCAATTTGGACAGAAGTAAAAAATATGTTGCGGAAGCGACAATTCTTTCGCTAAAAGAAAGAGGAAACGGACGTGGGATTTGAGCAAATAGTCGGGCAGGACCTGCTGGTCGGGGCTTTGGAAAGATCCCTTAAGTGCTCTGAGATTGGCCATGCTTATCTTTTTAGCGGTCCTCCCGGAAGCGGAAAAAAAACACTGGCTTTCCTATTTGCCCAGGCGCTCAACTGTACCGGGCCAAACCCGCCCTGCGGTGAGTGCCTTTCTTGTCGAAAAACAAAAAGCGGGAATCATCCCAATTTATTTCATGTTAAGCCGCAGGGTGCTTCCATAAAGATCGAACAACTGAGGGAGTTAAAAGAGAGTTTTTTTTATCGTACGAGGGAAGGGATTAAGAAAGTATGTCTCCTCTATGATGCTGACCTTTTAACCCTTCCTGCCGGAAACAGTCTGTTGAAAATTCTCGAGGAACCTCCGGAAGATCTGGTTTTCCTTCTTCTGAGTTCCCGGCCATGGGTTTTACTTCAAACGATTCTTTCGCGCTGTACGCACTTTCCTCTTAAACCTTTGACCGACGAAGGCATGGTATATTTACTGGAGAGCAGAGAGAAACTTCCTTCCCGGGAACGGGATCTTTTGGTTTTTCTTGCCGAAGGCAATCCTGGAAAGGCTTTGGAGATGCTTGCTCAGGGCAGTTGGAAAGAAAAACTTGAAGAGGCTACAGAGCTGCTGAAGCGTATGGAGCACTCTCCTGAAGAAGAACTGATTTCTCTGGCCGAAGAACTTTTTCGCAGGGATGACCTGCAGGAAATAATCGCTGCTTTTCTGTTGATTTTTCGCCGGAGGCTTCATTCTTGCTTATCGGGTCATTCAGAGGGTATATTATTAAACATTTCCAAACCATTAAATTATATAAGCCCTTCTTCTTATGCCGGGGACAAATTTTCCGGGATGACACCTTCCCGGAAATATGGCGGTTTATTTTACCTGGAGAAGACTTGTCATGCTCTGCTTCAATTACAGAGTGAGCTGCTCGGCAATGTTAACCGGCGCCTGGCAATAGAAGTATTTTTGTTAACGATGAGAGGAGTTGTTTAAATTGCCGATAGTTGTTGGAGTACGTTTTCGACGTGCCGGTAAAATATATTATTTTGATCCCGGAAACCTGGAATTAAAAGTTGGACAGAGTGCTATTGTGGAGACCAGCAGGGGGTTGGAGTTCGGTGAAGTGGTTCAGGAGAACAGGCAAGTCGATGAAAACGAGATTGTGCCTCCGCTGAGGTTAATTCGCAGGATTGCCACAGAAGCGGACTATAAGCAGATCGCAGAAAATAAACATAGGGAAGCGGAGGCCCTGAAGATATGTCAGGAGAAGATTGAGAAGCACAAGCTTGATATGAAATTGGTTGATGTAGAGTATACTTTTGACCATAATAAAATAATTTTTTACTTTACCTCAGAAGGCCGGGTAGATTTCCGCGAGCTGGTCAGGGATCTTGCTTCGGTTTTCCGGACGCGAATTGAACTCAGACAAATCGGCGTCCGGGATGAAGCAAAAATAGTGGGAGGAATGGGCCCTTGCGGTCGAAGTCTCTGTTGCGCTACTTTTCTTGGTGATTTTGGCCCTGTTTCTATCCGCATGGCCAAAGAACAGAACCTTTCTCTTAACCCCACCAAAATATCCGGTATTTGCGGCCGTTTAATGTGCTGTCTTCGCTATGAAGCAGAGCAGTATGAATGTGCTCGCGGGGAATTTCCATCTCCAGGAGAAATGGTTATTACACCTCAAGGTGATGGAAAAGTGATTAGCAATAATTTCTTAAAAAAGAATCTCCTTGTCGAATTACTTGAGGACTCTCGCCAGGAAGAATTTCCTATTGAAGAAATAGACAAGAAAAAACAATAAATTACACATTTTTTAAATAAGGTGGCCTTTTTGTATGAAGGATGTAAAGGAAACCGAACGCTTTGCCCGGGGGATGCTTTACCTCTGTGCCACACCCATAGGCAATTTACGCGATATAACTATTCGCGTGCTCGACTGCTTAAAATCTGCAGATCTGGTCGCAGCGGAAAACCCTGAGCATACCCGAAAACTGCTAAATTATTACAATATTAAGGTTCCCCTGACTGCCTATCGTGAGGCGAACAGGGAGAAAAAAAGTCGCGAAATCATTGCCGGACTGCAAAAGGGCGCCATGGTTGCCCTTTTGAGCGATGCGGGTATGCCTGGAATTTCCGATCCCGGTTTTTATTTAATTAATATGTTGAGAGAAAAAAAAATTCCTTATACCGTTTTGCCCGGATCATCCGCTGTTTTAACAGCCCTGGTAAACTCCGCTTATCCCGGGGGTAAGTTTATCTTTTGGGGCTTTCTCAATCGTAGAAAAAGTCTGCGGCGAAAAGAACTGGAGACTATCTCCAGGGAAGAAAAAACCGTTGTGCTCTATGAATCCCCTCACCGACTCCTGAATACACTTGAAGAGATGACCGAAATAATGGAGAGGAGAGAGGTGGCAGTTTGCAGGGAACTTACCAAGAAGTTTGAAGAAGTGATCAGGGAAACACCCGGCGGGCTTCTGGAGCATTTTCGGCAGACTGCTCCCAAAGGAGAAATTACTCTGGTTGTTTCTCCCCTTGATTGGTTTGAAGGAGCATTTTCCAGGGCAAAACCGACAGAGGAAGAAATTATGGCCATGAAAGATACAGCCCGAAAAAAAATTAAAGAGGCAGTTAAAAGGGGAGATTCCCCTACAGCAGCAGCCGGAAGCGTTGCCGCCATCTTGCCCATATCCAGAAGAGAAGCATATTCATTAATGCTGGAGTTGAAAAAAAGTAATGATTTGGAATAAAAAAAGGGCTTCCTGTAATAAACGGGATGCCCGGGAACTCTTAATAATCAAAGATAAGTTCGATAAAGGTTTGCTATTTGCTGTTATCCCATAGTAAATTTTTTTATGTAAGAGAATAGAAAAATTTAAAAACTAGTCCGCCATCATTTTGTTGACACAGTCCTGACAGACAATCCGCCCGCTGAACTGCTTAATCCCGTCTGCGTTGCCGCAGAAAATACATGCCGGTTCATATTTCTTCAGAATAATCTTTTCGCCGTCAACATAAATTTCCAGGGCATCCTTCACGCTGATCCCTAGAGTGCGGCGTAATTCAATCGGAATGACTACTCTCCCTAACTCATCTACTTTTCTTACAATTCCGGTTGATTTCAACCCCTCTCCCCCCTTTTACAGTTTTCGACAGATACTGCCAAGAGGTATTATACCAGTAATTGCCACGGACAGTCAATACTATTTTTACATAAATAAGTAAATTCCCCCTTATAATTGGCAATTAAGGCTTTTTTAAGGGATCAGTTTTCGTCAAATTTCGCTTCCGTTTCCCAAAAAACGGCAATTTGATCGCCGTTATGAAGTTTTCCCATCAGGTTTGCCGGTTCTCCGTTATGGGTCATTACCAATTTTCCCCGGGGTTTGCTGCGATCGAAATTAATATAGTCAAATATATGGACGAAGGATGGAGCCGGCTCTGCCGGAATGAAAATTGCCTTTCCGTTAACGTGGAGAGTAAGTATTGCCCTTTCTTGTTCATTAAGATTCTCCTGCTTTTGTTGTTCATCTCTCTTCGTAAGTTTTCTTTCACTTAAATCACTTAAATCACTTAAATCAATATTTTGATGCTGTTTTGTCTCAACAAAAGATTTATTTTCTTGAAGAAATTTAATCGTAATTTTATCCCCGGGATAAAGCATCTGTTGCAAATCAGCTTCCTGTCCGTTTATTTCCCAAATAAGAGACTTTACGTTCAACTCCATCAACTCCAGAAGGGTTGCAAGGGTTCCAAACTGCCAATCCAGCCTGTCTCCATTATTTAAAACTGTTTCCGGTATTGCTTTTTTACTGTTGAGCAAGATAGATACCGGAAGAGGAAAGGGTTTATTATTGAATAAAACCACATTATTATCCGGGTGCAGGATATCCCTAATTTTTATCTCCCTGGGGAGGCCGTTTCTGGCTTCCTGTACTTCAATTTTATCGTTGTTTTTAACGATCGTTTCCAGGGATGCTTCTTTCCCGTTAACGCGTATCCTGGCGCTTTCTCCGGCATAACCGGGAAAGAATTTTTCTTCACCGTTAAGAAATATTTTTATTCCAGGGCCACGCCGGCCAAGCATTTTTTGTGAATTAAAGCCGGCAGCAATGAGGGCGTTTCCTACTTTGAGGTTTTCCGAATCAAGCAAACGAACAACTTTTTCATTAACTGTCAGGTAAGAAAAGCCGAAGTAATCTTTTTGCAGCGCGGAGACAGCAATGCCGAAGGGAGTAATAGACTCGGGTCCTTTTAGTTTATTGCCTGTGTAAATGATATTCTGCACGATTTCTCTTCCCCGTACGGCGACCATTTTCAGGGGAAGTTCCAGTTTCTCTGCAATTTTCTCCCGTAAAAAAGGTGTTTGGCTTCCCCCTCCGATTAAAAAGACAGCCCGGGGAGGCCCATTGTTATACTCTTTTATTGTCGAGGTAACTTCAGTAGCGACTTTTTCCACCGCAGGTTCAATGGATTTTAAAATTTCCGCGGCAGGGAGATGAAAGCTGTTTCCCAGGATATCTTTAAAGGAGATATTCGCTTTTTTTTGTGTCAGTCTCAGCTTGACAGATTCCGCCGTGTTAAAGTCCAAAAGATATGTTTCCGCGATTTGTTCGCTAATTTCATCCCCGGCCAATGGAACCATAGCATAGCCGATTACCGCTCCTTTGTGTGTAATGGCAATATCTGAAGTGCCAGCTCCCACATCAACCAGGGCGAGGTTTAGAGAACGGTATTCCTGAGGAATGGTGACGTTCAGGGCAGCTATGGGTTCCAGGGTGAGATTGTGAACGGTAAGTTCGAGTCTTTCTACGACGGTAAGAAGGCTGTCGATGACAACCTGAGGAAGAAAGGTAGTCAGGACTTCGATACCCATTTTATTGCCCCTTTGACCGATCAGGCTGGTAATGGGGTACTGATCAAGAAAGTAAGCAACTGTGGTATAACCCACACAGTAGTAGCGATCGGCAGCCGCATTAATGTCTTCATCGACCAGGATTTGCCTGGCTTTTTCCACTGCCTCCAGTTCCAGGGAGGCTATCTCCTCCCGGCGAATTATCTGTGTTGAAGCAAGTTCTTTTTCCAGTAGACAGCGGCGCGTTTTTAATGCTCTGCCGGCAGCCGCGATGGCCACTTTTTCCAGACGGATTCCCAGGCGTTTTTCCAAATTTTTTTTCACTTGCCGGGAAGTTTCCACGACACCCTCAATGTTCTGTATCTGCCCGTCGAGCATATCCCTTTGGGGATGAAAGACAATTTCTGAAGTAAGAACCCGAAGCTTTTCGTTCTCCGGATAGCAGATAATTCCTACAATGCTGCGGGTTCCGATATCCATAGCGAAAATGAGCTTACCCGGATCGGCAATTATTTTCTGTTTTGACAAGAAAAGCACCTCGCCTCCTGAACATCTGTCTAAAAATACTTTCCCTTTTTATGCTCAATTTCCTGCCGAATTTTGCATCTTAGGGGCAATTTGCTTGAAAGAGTTTTTTATGGTATAATTGGACGTTCTTGCATAAGGGAAACAAGGAGGATTGTTTCGGATGGAACAAGGGGAAAAGACTTTTTTTATTACGACTCCCATTTACTATCCCAGTGATAAACTACATGTGGGACACTCCTACACGACCGTTGCCGCCGATGCTCTGGCCAGATTCAAGCGTTTAATGGGGTTTGATGTCCGGTTTTTAACCGGGACGGATGAACATGGCCAGAAGATCCAGCGCAGTGCCGAAGCAGCCGGGAAAACCCCCCAGTTGTTTGTGGATGAGGTCGTTTCTTGGATAAAGAAGCTCTGGGCTACTCTGGATATTTCTTACAACGATTTTATTAGAACGACGGAACCCCGCCATAAGAAAGCGGTCCAGTATATTTTCAATAAGCTGTTTGAGCAGGGAGATATCTATAAGGGACATTATGAAGGTTGGTACTGTACTCCATGCGAAGCATTCTGGACAGCCCGGCAGGTCAATGAGGGGAATTGTCCCGACTGCGGCCGGCCAGTGGAACTGGTTGCTGAAGAGGGTTATTTCTTCCGTATGTCCAAATATGCTGATAAACTTTTGCAGCATATTGAGGAAAACCCTGACTTTATTCAGCCCTCTTCCCGTAAAAACGAGATGATTAACAATTTTCTCCGTCCGGGCCTGGAAGACCTCTGTATTTCCAGGTCTACCTTTGACTGGGGCATTCCTATCCCTTTTGCTCCCGATAATGTAATTTATGTCTGGCTGGATGCCTTGAGCAACTATATTACTGCCCTCGGTTATTCATCAGATGATGAAACGCTTTTTAACAGGTACTGGCCCGCAGATGTCCATTTGATGGCTAAGGAAATTATCCGCTTTCATACCATTTATTGGCCTATTTTTCTGATGGCTTTAGGAATTCCTCTGCCGAAGCAGGTATTCGGACACGGCTGGCTGATTATGAAGGAAGGAAAAATGTCTAAATCCCGTGGAAATGTTATTGACCCGATGCGTTTGATCGACCGCTATGGTTCCGACAGTTTACGTTATTTCCTTTTAAGGGAGATACCTTTTGGTGCTGATGGAGTCTTTAACAACGAATCCATGCTGCAGCGGATTAATACTGATCTGGCCAATGACCTGGGGAACCTCTTGAGCCGTACTATTACGATGGTTGAGCGTTATTTCGGAGGCATTATCCCTGCACCGGAAGCAGCAGAAGAACCGGTCGACAGGGAATTAAGAGAAACGGCCCTCTCCACACCGGCACGCCTCGAAGAACTTATGAGCAAGCTGCAGTTTAGCGGAGCTCTGGAGGCGCTCTGGACTCTGGTGCGACGTTCCAATAAATATATTGATGAGAATATGCCCTGGTCTCTAGCCAAGGATGAAGAGAAAAAGGGCCGTTTGGGGAGTGTTCTCTATAATCTTTGTGAGTCTCTGCGTTTTATCAGTGTCTTATTGCTTCCCTTTATGCCCCGTACTCCAGGGCGTATTTGGGCTCAACTGGGAGTGGAAAGTTCTTCCGAACTGCAAAGCTGGGAGAGCCTCACCAGCTGGGGACTCTTAAAACCGGGTACCCGCGCTGAGCGCCGGGAAGATCTCTTCCCCCGACTTGATATTGAGAAGGAGTTAAAGATCCTTCTGGAGGGAAAAGCTACGCCGGAAAACGAGAACCGGAAAGAAGAAGAAAAGGAAAAAGGTCATACTAAAACAAAAGATGCGCAAGAAAAGGATACCGGGGAGAAAGCGGCGGAAAATATCATTTCGATCGATGAATTCAGCCGTGTTGAAATACGCGTGGGGCAGATTATCTCCGCGGAACCTGTTCCCAAAACAGATAAACTTTTACTCTTGAAGGTAAACGTGGGGGAAGAAGAACCCAGACAAATAGTAGCGGGTATTGCAAAATTTTATTCGGCTGAAGAATTACCGGGTAAAAAAGCACTTTTTGTCGTAAATTTGCAACCCGTAAAGTTGAGGGGGGTTCTCTCTGAAGGGATGATCCTGGCTGCCGTCAGTCCGGACGGTAAGCTCGCCTTAACGGCAGTTGACCGGGACCTCCCTCCGGGAAGTAAAATCTCATGAACAAGAGCAAAGTATTTCCCAACCTTGTAGATAGCCATGCTCACCTGGATTTTGACGATTTTGATGAGGACAGAGAGAGCGTTCTGGAGAGAGCGCAAAAAACCGGCGTTAAACTAATTATAAATGTGGGTTTTGACCTGGAATCTTCTTTAAGGTCCATTGGACTGGCTGAAAAAAATTCTTTTATTTTTGCGGCCGTCGGGATTCATCCCCATGAGGCCGGAAAGGCCGCCGGGGATTATATCCAAAAACTGGAAGAGATGGCGGAGCACCCGAAAGTAGTGGCTATCGGGGAGATAGGTCTGGATTATTTTCGTGACCGTTCCCCGCGGCCGGTTCAAAAGGAAGTATTTCAGCAGCAGCTGCGGTTGGCAAAAAAAGTTAATTTGCCGGTGGTCATTCATGACAGGGATGCCCACGATGAGGTGACTCAGACTTTGCAAAACGAAGGGCTGCCGGAAGCCGGAGGTGTCATGCACTGTTTTTCGGGAGATGTTGTTCTGGCTAAAAAAGTACTGGAACTGGGTCTCTATATTTCCATAGCAGGGCCGGTAACTTATGCCAAGAATATTGCTCTTGGGCAGGTGGCTTCCATGGTGCCTTCCGGCAAATTGTTGATTGAAACGGATGCTCCCTTTTTGCCGCCCCATCATTTGCGAGGCAAACGGAATGAACCGGCTTATATCAGGTATACGGCGGAAAAAGTCGCGGCAGTGAGGGGAAAGACATGGGAGCATATCGGTCAACTCTGTTTAGAGAATACCAGAGAACTTTTCCGCATATAATCTAATATAATATATTATGGCTTATCTTTATTTCCAGTAAATGCAGATGAACGGGCAGCAGTGAGGAAGGGTTCCGGTTTCGAAAGAGTGGTGTTTTGCGATGTTTTCCGGAAAAGGGATCTTGGAAATTAAGCTTTCGATTTATCTTCTGGCCGGCGTTCTGGTTTTAGGCGGGGCGCTTCTGGGCTATGCTTGTTTCTTACCCGTGGAAGTAACGGTTAATGATTCAGGTTTGATTTATATGGTAGAGTCCAGGGCAAACAGCGTAGGAGACCTGCTCGAAGAGCAGAAAATTGAGGTTGACTTTCATGATAAGCTTTACCCCGGGATCTATGCACCGCTTGCTGAAGGGACAGAAGTGCTTATTGAAAGAACCGTCCCTGTTGAGATTAACCAACCGGGGGTAAGTGCAACGTATTATACGGCGGCTGCTACTGTTGGCGATTTTCTTGAGGAGATGGCTATTCCGCTGGATGGCTCCTTTTTTGTGACACCGCAACTGGATGATCCCGTTATTCCGGGAATGGAGATTAATCTTGTTCCCCGCAGGGTGGTTGCTGAATTTGAACAGAAAAAAATTCCTTATGAAACCCGGAAAAACGAGGATAATAGTCTCCTTAAAGGAAAGCATTTAATTGTAACGGAAGGGCGGGATGGAGTCCGGGAACTTGAATACAGGGTTGTTTATGCGGGCGAAAAGGAGATCTCCCGGGAATTGGTCCAGGAGAGAATACTTAAAGAACCGATAACATCAGTGGTAAATATTGGAACAAAGGTAGAGAAACCATCTCCGCAAGTAGTTACGGCCTCCCGGGGTGAACGGGTCCAGGATTACAGCAACGAAGGCCTTGCTTCCTGGTACGGAGCGGATTTTCAAGGCCGGAGGACCAGCAGCGGAGAAATTTATGATCAACGCCGTTTTACGGCTGCCCACCGTCACCTTCCGTTTGGTACTTTAGTGAGAGTAACGTTTTTACGGACAGGTAAAAGCATTGAGGTTACCATTAACGACCGGGGACCCTTAAAGAACGGGAGGATTATTGATCTTTCCAGGGCAGCTGCGGAAGCAATCGGCTTAAAACCCTTCGGGGTAGGCCGGGTAAAGATTGAAGTAGTGAAGTAAGAATAAGAAAGATAAGCAAGTTGTTTTGTAGGCCTGGATATCTGAATATTTTACCAATTGCAAAAAAGAGCACTTGCCTCATAAAGGTGCTCTTTTTTATTTAAGAGTTGAAGCTGACAGCAAAGTATAAAAAAATGGAAAATGGACTAGAATAAAAATTCGAAGCCGAGTAGACTGGAGGAGAGGAAGTACCATGGAAGACAGTGAGATAGAACCTTTAGAACAGAATTCCCGTAGTAAAAGTAGCTTGCGGAAAAAAATTGAAGCGTTATTGTTTTTGTTGTTGGCAGGGTTGTTGCTGGCATTTTTCTACAATTACCAATGTAAAGAAATAATGGTCATTGATGGAGCGGAAAGGTTGCAATATTTAACTTTTAGCAGGACTGTGGGAGAACTGGTCCAGGAAAAAGGCCTGAGTTTAAATGAATACGACAAAGTTCTTCCCGGTAAAGAGGAACTGCTCCAGGATGGAGATATCATCGTAATAAAACGGGCATTTTCCGTTTTCTTAAACGTGGATGGAAAAAGTCGGGAAGTTTGGACTAATGCTTCCGAAGCAGCAGGACTTTTGCGGGAACAAGGAATAAAGCTTCAGGAAGATGATCAAATCTTTCCTGCACTAAATCACCCTCTCAAGCCGGGGGATGAGGTTGTTGTTGTGAGAGTAGAGAAGCAGTACGAGGTTTTTCAGGAACAGATTCCCTACCGGACAATCAGAGTTCCCAACTCTGAGCTGGAGAAAGGTGTCGTCCGTGTTTTGCAAGAAGGGCTGGAGGGCCTGCAGGAACATATCTGGGAACTTGTGAAAAAAGATGGGGAGGAAGTATCAAGAGCCCTTGTTTCGAGCAATATTATCAGTGAACCACAGGATCTGATCCTGGAGTACGGTGAAACGGATATAAACTCCAGGAGTGGGCGGAATATACAGATTAAAAAAGTTTTAACCGTTGAGGCGACCGCATACTGCCCGGGAACACCCGAATCCGGATGCCCGATTGATGAACACGGCGCCTCCCAGTGCACAGGTTTTCATAATGACGGCTATACTTATACAGGAGTAAAAGCCGAGGCCGGTAACGGGACGAGAGAAAAGCCGCATATTATTGCTGTAGATCCGGGGCTTATACCTTTAAAATCCGTGGTCTATATTGAGGGTTACGGATATGCCCGGGCTGAAGATACCGGAAGTGCTATAAAAGGGCCTGCCATCGATCTTCTTTTCAATAAACATGCGGAAGCAGTGGCTTTCGGAAGAAAAAAACTTAAAGTTTATTTATTGGTCCAATAGTGGAAATATCCACATTTTGTGCCGGTTTTCGGCACTTTTTTATTTGACAAAAAAAAAGCAATATGATAAATTAAACGTGTGTGAGTCCCAACCCCACAGATTTTTATTTTAGGAGGTATCTTGTCAATATGTTGGGAAAGGTTAAATGGTTTAGTAAGGAAAAAGGTTACGGGTTTATTGAGCGGGAGGACGGGGAAGATGTTTTCGTCCATTACTCTGCCATTCAACAGGATGGGTTTAAGACGCTTGCTGAGGGAGAAGAGGTAGAGTTCGAAATCGTGGAAGGAAGTAGAGGCCCGCAGGCAGCCAATGTAACCAAGGTTTAATCTGTGAGGGCAGGGATGCTTCGGAAAATTACATCTGAGTTGAGTTAAATGACCAAGGATCATCTAACCTCGAGATTACGAAGAGAGGCTGAAGACCTCTCTTTTTTTTATACTTTTTCGTTACAGGCAGGATTTTTTTGCCTGAAGAGGGAATGATACCAAACAAAGAAGAGGAATGCTGAAGCTGGAAAGGAGTTATACAATGAGAATTAATGTTCGAGGTCGAAATATCGATATTACGCCTGCACTGCAGGAATACGTGGAAAAAAGACTAAACCGGATGGAAAAGTATTTTAATTCTCCCATTGACGCTCAGGTTACTTTGAGTGTAATTAAAGAAAATCATATTGTAGAAGTAACTATCTCTATGGACGGCTTGCTCCTTCGGGGAGAAGAGGCTACGCTCGATATGTATGCTTCTATCGATTTGGTCGTTGATAAAGTGGAGCGCCAAATGCGCAAGTATAAAACAAGAATTAACCGTAAACTAAGGCAAAAAGGAATCAAGGAATTAAATGAAAAGTTTTTCCCCTTGCCGGAGGATGAAGAAGCAGCAGAACCTGTTGTTGTTAAGACCAAGCGTTTTGTCATCAAGCCGATGCCGCTTGAGGAGGCAATTTTGCAGATGAACCTCCTGGGACATGATTTCTTTGTTTTTCACAGCGCGGAGACAGACGAGGTCAATGTTTTATACAAACGAAAGGATGGCAATTACGGCCTGATCGAGCCGGCCGAGTAGCGCAGGATAAAAGGGAATAAAAGGACGCTGATATGGGGAAACCGGGAGTTTAAGACCTGATGAAAGATGCTGTAAGTGTTGTCATAATTGAGGGGGGCGATCCTTCCAGCGAAATAGAGAAAATGCTGGTCTCTGTCCGGCAAGCTATCATCTTGGATAATATTGCCAAGATGAAGAAGGTCGGGTCTATCGGGGCCGTCTATCTTGTGACCAACTATGCCGACCTGGCGGAAAAAGCTGCTGTGCGGGGAGGAGTTTTTCTTCGGCAAACTAAGCCTGGAGAAGAGGATTTTCATATTGGCCGGGTGCTGCAGAACCTGATTAATCAGGAAAAGTTGGAGCATATTGTTTACCTGGGCGGAGCGAGTTTCCCTTTTCTTACGGTGGAAGAACTGGAGCATGTTTGTCTTCTTCTTCTCGGTTCCCGTCCGGTTATCTATTCCAATAATGTCATGTCGGCCGATATTATTGCTTTTACCCCCGGAAACCTCATAAATCGAATTACCCCCCCAGGACAGGACAATATCCTTGCTGTTGCCCTCAGAGACGGAACAGGCATTGAACACAGGCTTTTGAAAACCAGCACTGGCCTTCTTTTTGATGTGGATACACCCACTGATTTACTTATCCTGGCGGGAGGCCCTTTTGCCGGGCCCCAAGCCCGGGAAGCCCTGAGTGCCCTTAACCTGGATCTTCGCCGTTTGGAAAGGGTAAAGGAAGTATTAAAGGGTGATTATGAGGATGTTCTTCTCCTGGGTAGAGTTGGTGCTCCTATAATTGCTAAAATAAATAAAAACTGGAAAATACGTTTGCGGGTTTTCTCCGAAGAGAGAGGAATGAAAGCGCTGGGACGGGAAAAAAGAGGAGAAGCCGTTTCCCTGCTGGGGTTTTTCCTGCAGGAAGTTGGGCCTCAGCGCTTTATTAAATACATAGAAAGAGTCTGCCGGGCTGCTTTTCTGGATACCCGTGTTTTAATGGCCCATTTAAGACCCGGACTTTCTCCTGAGGAGCGCTATCTTTCCGACCTGGGACATTGGCGGGAGATGAAGGAGCCCTTTTTCCGGGACTTTACACGTTACGCCATGAATTCTGATATCCCTATTCTTTTGGGGGGGCATTCCCTGATCCTGGGCGGATTATGGGCGTTATTGGAAGAGATCGGACCGACTTACTTATATTAAGTACTTACACTACCTATTTTTAACAAAGGAGGTAGTAATAGTGAATATTTATTGCCTGACGGAAATGGAACCGGAGGCATACAGCAAGCTGTTGCGGCGTTCCGAGCTTGATATCTCCGTTTACACATCCCTGGCCCGTGAAGTGATCGAAAGGGTCCGCGGGGAGGGGGACGATGCACTCCTCTATTACACCGCCAAATTTGACGGGGTGACTCTGGAAAAAAAGCAGATCCGGGTTACAGAGGAAGAGATAGAGGATGCTTATAGAGCATTGGACACGAAAACCCGGGATACTCTGGAATACGCTGCTGCCAACATTCGTAAATTTCACCGGGAGCAGCTTCCCCCGGAGATGTGGATGAAAGAAATCGACGAGGGGATAATGGCCGGAGAGAAGTGTACACCCCTCGCGGATGTTTGTTTGTATGTTCCCCGTGGAAAAGGAAGCTTTCCCTCGGTTATGCTTATGCTAGGGATACCGGCAGTGGTGGCCGGAGTTCCAAGAGTGGTCACCTGCACGCCTCCCGGGGAAAACGGCAAAATAGAAACAGCTACTCTTGCCGCGGCGCACATCGCCGGGATAAGGGAAATTTACCGGGTCGGCGGGATACAGGCTGTCGCGGCCGTGGCCTATGGAACGGAAACGGTACCCCGCTGCTGTAAAGTGCTGGGCCCCGGAAACGCTTACGTTAACGCCGCGAAAAGGCTGCTTTACGGCGTGCTGGATGTGGGGTTACCGGCAGGTCCCAGCGAGGCCGTCATCCTGGCGGACGAAGGTGCGGATCCCTATCTTGTTTCTCTTGATATGCTCATTGAAGCGGAACACGGTCCCGATTCCGCCTCACTGTTAGTAACCCACTCCAGGGAACTGGCTGAGCAGGTTCCTCCCGTGGCGGAACGCCTTTTAACGGAACTGCCGGCAGAAAAACGGGCTTTTGCAGAAAAAGTTTTTGCCAACTACGGCGGGATTGTTTTAACGGAAAGCCTTGATGATTCTATACGATTTGTCAACGAGTATGCGCCCGAACACCTGGAAGTCCTCACAGCAGAACCTTTTGCCCTTCTGCCGCGGATTAAAAATGCCGGCGAAATCCTGTTGGGTCCCTGTACCCCCATCACCCTGTGCAATTTTTTATTGGGTCCCAATGCGATTCTTCCGACGGGTTCTTTTGCCCGGACGTATTCCGGGATTTCCGTCCATGATTTTTTAAAGCGGTCTTCTTTCGGGTATGTGACCCCGGCAGGTTTTTCCAGGGTTCAGGATTCAGCCCGCCATTTTGCCGAGGTTGAAGGCTTCGCCGCTCATGCTCTGGCGGTAAGGAAAAGATTTAAGGGGGAGGTGTAGGACGGGAAGGAAGGTCTTTTTTTGACTTTTCCCCGGGATAAATTGCGCCGACATATTATACGCAAAACTGCTGAAGCCGAGGTTGCGGTTAAACTGGATTTTGGTCCCCGTTATGCCGAACCCAAAAAAGGTCTCCGGACGCCGCTTCCGTTTTTGAACCACATGTTGGAACATGTCATCTGGCGCGGTGAGTTCAATCTGGAAGTGGAGATACGCATGCAAGATTTTCATTTAACCCATGTTATTTGCGAGGATATCGGAATTACACTGGGAAGGGCGATCAAAGAATGTGTGGAACAACGCCTGGAAGATGGTGTAAAAGGTTTTGGCTCTGCTTGGGCTACCATTGATGAAGCCCTCTCCCAGGCGGTGATTAGCTTTGAGAACCGGGCGTACCTCCATTTGCATCATCCCGAAGTAAAGATTCCCGAGCAGGTAGAAAATACCGCTTCCGAAGATCTGAAAACATTTTTTGAAGGGTTTGTTCAGGGGGCTGCCTGTACACTGCACCTCAATCTTTTTAAGGGTGAAAACGGACACCATATCTGGGAAGCAACTTTTCGCGCTTTTGGAGAAGCGTTGCACAGTGCCCTGCAAATTCACCAGTGGCGCAAGGGAATGACCGCGGGGGTAGCCGGACCGATTCAGATAGAGACAGGAGAAGGTCAGTGAACTTGTCTGCCGGGAAAAAAATAATTTTTGATATGGATGGAGTTATTACCGGGGAGGAACGCTACTGGGACGCGGCTGCTCTGACTGTCTGGGAGCTTATTTTTAGCGAGAGATTTTTAAATATTGAGCATCCATCCGGGTTGCCGGTCTTTAAGACCGGTCTTTCACTGCGGGAGATCGCCGCAGTTCGCCGTGTTATTTTCTGTGAAGATCAGGTTATTTCTTTCTTTAAGCAGCGCGCCGTGAACTCAAACTGGGATCTGGCCTTTTTAACTTTTTCCTTTCAGCTTCTCTCTCTCACCAGATATCTTGCCGGCCGGGGAATTTCTTTTAAGGACCTGTATGATGGGAGAGAGGGCGGGTTGGAAAAAGGAATCACCACCGGAGAACTTTCTTTAATGAGGTCTTCTTTAACTGCTGCCGGAGGTGACGGCTGGAAACCTTCTTTTCAAGATGTCTTGACAGACTGGGCTGAAGAGGCAAGGGGAGGAGAGCTTATGAAAAAGCTCCGAAATATTTTTCCTCCCGGATATGGGCAAATTTTCGGGAAAAGCGGTAATGCTCCTTCTTCTTCTTCTCTCTGGAAGGATACTCAGGAAATATTCCAGGAATGGTATTTCGGCGAAGAAGTTTTTAAGGTGAATTACGGCAAAGAACCTGGAGTTTCCGGAAAAGAAGGGCTGATTAGCAGAGAGGAACCCCTGATCCGGGTTTCCGCGATTAAAGCTGCTCTAAGTGAACTTAAACGATTGGGGTGGAAATTGGGGATTGCCACAGGGAGGCCCATGAACGAGTTGTTTCACCCCTTGGAACAGATGGATATCTGGAAATATTTTGATGCAAATTCAGTGGTGACTTTTGACAAAGTGACGAAGGTAGAGAAGATACTGGGAGAGAATTTTCCCCTTATCTCCCTGGGGAAACCCCATCCCTACTCTTTTCTTAAGGCATACTGGGGTGAGGAAAAGAGTAACCGTGAACTGGCTTCTGCCGCGCCGCCCCTTCCGCAGCAGGGAATGTGCTGGGTTATCGGTGATGCCCTGGCGGACCTGCTTGCTGCCCGGGAGGCAGGAGCCTCCTTTATCGGTGTTTTAACAGGCCATAACGGCAGCAATAATAAAGAGTTGTTTAAAAACGAAGGTGCAGAGGCGATTTTACCGGATATAACTTGCCTCCCTGAATTTTTTACAAAAGACAATCTTTAAAAACCTGCCTGAAAACCGGCAGGTTTTTTCAAAAGGGCAGGGTATTTATGTTATAATGAGCAAGGTTATTTATTTACAATTATTATGAAATTTCCCTTCAAGGAGGGTTATGAATGGGAATTTTAGCAAAAATTTTCGGAGATCCCCATGTCCGGGAGGTTAAAAAACTTTGGCGTTATGTTGAAGAAGTGAACTCCTATGAAGACCGCATGAAACAACTAACGGATACGCAGTTACGAGAGCTTACCGTCCAGTTTAAAAAAAGGGTCGCTGATGGGGAATCCCTGGACGACCTTCTGCCCGAAGCATTTGCCGTGGCCAGGGAGGCAGCCTGGCGCTCTTTGGGAATGAGGCCGTTTGATGTGCAGGTTATCGGGGGAGTAGTCCTGCATCAGGGACGCATTGCGGAGATGAAGACCGGGGAAGGGAAAACTCTGGCCGCGACTATGCCGGCATACCTTAATGCCTTGAGCGGAAAAGGGGTGCATGTCGTCACTGTAAACGACTATCTGGCGACCAGGGACCAGGAGTGGATGGGTTCTATTTACCGCTTTTTGGGCCTCAATGTGGGGCTCATTGTCCACGGTTTGAGCGCGCAGCAGCGCAGGGTTTCCTACAGTGCGGATATTGTCTATGGGACAAATAACGAGTTCGGCTTTGATTACCTGCGTGACAATATGGTCATTTACAGGGAACATCTGGTGCAGCGGCCGCTTTATTATGCTATTGTGGACGAGGTGGACAGTATCCTTATCGACGAGGCCAGGACCCCTCTGATTATTTCCGGTGCAGCCGAAAAAGCAACCGAGCTCTATGGAAAATTTGCCGCTTTTGTTCCCCGTCTTAAAAATGAGGAGCATTATACTGTCGACGAAAAAGCCCATACCGTGGTTTTGACTGAAGAAGGGACTGCCCGGGCTGAAGAATTTCTCAAGGTTGACAATCTGGCAGACGAACAGAACATGGAATTGTCACATCACCTCAACCAGGCACTGAAAGCCCATGTGCTGATGAAAAAGGATCGGGATTATGTGGTTAAAGACGGTGAAGTGGTCATTGTCGACGAATTTACCGGAAGGCTGATGTTCGGCCGCCGTTACAGTGAAGGGCTTCACCAGGCTATTGAAGCAAAAGAAAAAGTTAAAGTGGCCCGGGAGAGCCGCACTCTGGCTTCCATTACTTTTCAGAACTATTTTCGTATGTATGAGAAACTGGCCGGGATGACCGGGACTGCCGTGACAGAGGAAGAAGAATTCCGTAAAATTTACGGCATGGATGTGGTTATTATCCCCACTAATAAACAGATGGTGCGTGAAGATTTATCTGATGCGGTTTACCGGACAGAAAGGGGTAAATTTGCCTCTGTGGTGGAAGAGATTGTTCAGGTACACGAAAAAGGGCAGCCCATTCTGGTTGGAACCATTTCTATTGAAAAATCCGAAGAATTAAGCCAAATGCTGACCAGGATAGGTATACGTCACCATGTTCTTAACGCCAAGCACCATGAGAAGGAAGCCGAGATTATTTCCCAGGCGGGCAAGTTTAAGGCGCTTACCATCGCTACCAACATGGCAGGACGGGGGACTGATATTATCCTGGGGGGGAACGCTGACCGCGAACTGGAGCGTTTGAGTGAGGATCCGGATCTGACGGAGGAGAAAAAGGAGGCGGAGCGGCATCGTATCCGTGAGGAATGGCAGAAAGAACACGAACAGGTCGTGAGTCTTGGAGGCTTGCATATTATCGGTACCGAGAGGCATGAATCCCGTCGTATTGATAACCAGCTTCGGGGGCGTTCCGGACGCCAGGGAGATCCGGGTACCTCGCAGTTTTTTGTTTCGTTGGAAGATGATTTAATGAGGCTTTTCGGCTCCGACAATGTTAAATCTATTATGGAAAAGCTGGGGATGGAAGAAAATATTCCGATTGAACATCCCTTGATCAGCCGGGCTATTGAAAATGCCCAGAAAAAAGTAGAGGGACGTAACTTTGAAATCCGCAAGCATATCCTGGAATATGATGATGTTCTTAATCAGCAGAGAGAAGTGATCTACAGGCAGCGCCGCCAGGTCCTGGAAGGAGAAAACCTAAAAGACAGTATTATGGAAATGATTCCGGAAGTGGTCCAAGGTGCGCTGCAGATCTACGCGGATGAAAAAATTTATCAGGATGATTGGGATCTGTCCGGGCTTCTCAGCTTCGGGGAAAGAGTATTTTTACCTGCCGGTCTCTGGAGAGAAGAAGATTTGAAAGGGCTTTCCAGAGAGGAATTACAAACGAAACTGGTTGACGGGGCCTGCGATTTTTATAATCGCCGGGAAGAGGAGATCGGCAGTGAAGTAATGCGGGAACTGGAACGGGTTATTCTCCTGCGGACGGTAGACAGTAAATGGATGGACCATATTGACGCCATGCATGAACTCCGCCAGGGTGTGGGGCTGAGAGCTTACGGCCAGCAGGATCCCCTTGTTGAGTATAAATATGAAGGTTATGAGATGTTCCAGGGAATGATCCATTCTATTCAGGAAGATGTTGTCCGCCTTATCCTTCATGTGCAAACCAGTCAGACCCCGGAAAGGCAAAGAGTAGCCACACCTGTGGTGACGGTAAAAAATCGGGATGGAGGGGCCATGGGTGAAGCGCGCGGGATAAGTGGAGAAGAAACCGGGAAGAGGGTAAAACAACCCCCGGCCACTGCCAATAAAATTGGAAGAAATGATCCCTGCCCCTGCGGCAGTGGGAAAAAATATAAAAAATGTTGTGGTTTAAACTTATAAAATTTCCGGCTCCTGAATACTTCCTTCCAAATGTTGCGTTCCAGGAACGAGAGCTATATAATCATTTAGAAAAAGGAGGTTGTTGCAATGTTTAACGAACTGGCGGAAAAGCTGACGGAACAAAAAGCCCGATTGAAAAAATGGATTTACTCTCTTTGACGCTGAGACAAAAGAAAAAAAAATCCGGACGATAGAGGAAGAGGCTGGTAAAACTGATTTCTGGGATAATCAGGAAGAAGCCCAGAAGAAAATGCAGGAACTGAGAAAACTAAAGGAACAAATTGACCTTTACCACA
Organism: Dethiobacter alkaliphilus; assembly: GCA_016841605.1. Lineage (GTDB taxonomy): Bacteria > Bacillota > Dethiobacteria > DTU022 > UBA8154 > DUNV01. The sequence goes on from JAENYV010000005.1 coordinate 163,118, forward strand.
AACTCAGGGGTTTGTTGGAAGAGTGGGAAGCGCTTCTCGAACTTTATGAGGAAGCGGAGCAAGAGGGAAGCGGGGAGGAAGAGGATGCTTCCGAACTTTTGGAGGAAGCGGCAAAGGTGGCTGAGAAAGCCGTGTTACTGCTGGACAAGGAGGAACTGCGCCTTCTTTTTAACGGTTGCTACGATGAAAATAATGCTATCCTTGCCCTTCATCCCGGCGCTGGAGGCCTCGAAGCACAAGACTGGACAGAAATGCTCCTGCGCATGTATACCCGATGGGCAGAGAAGAAAGGCTATACTGTAGAAGTGCTGGATTTATTGCCCGGAGATGAAGCAGGGGTAAAAAGCGTAACTTTTCTTGTCCAGGGAGACAAAGCCTACGGGTATCTTCAGGCCGAACGGGGTGTACATCGCCTGGTGCGCATCTCTCCTTTTGATGCAGGAGGAAGAAGGCACACCTCCTTTGCCTCGGTGGATGTTCTTCCCGAAGTAAAAGAAGGCGTTGACGTCGAGGTAAACCCGGAAGAATTAAGGATCGATACTTTTCGTTCCCGGGGGGCCGGAGGACAGCATGTTAATACCACCGATTCCGCCGTCAGGATTACACATATTCCCACCGGTATTGTGGTGCAGTGCCAGAATGAACGTTCACAGCACAGCAACAAAGAGAAAGCCATGCGTATTCTGTTAGCCAAGCTGGCCGATCTGGCTCAGGAGAAGCACAAAGAACAGCTCGTTTCCCTCCGGGGAGAACAAAAAGAGATCGCCTGGGGAAGTCAGATTCGCTCCTATGTTTTTCATCCTTATTCTCTTGTCAAGGATCACCGGACAGGGGTGGAGATAGGAAATATTCAGTCTGTTATGGACGGAGAGATTGAGGATTTTTTAGAAGCTTACCTTAGATACAATGCTCACCGGGATGAAAATGCCGGACTTAATAAGGATTAAGGATTGCAGAGAAAATATGAAAGAGTGGAAACAATATACCCGGGAACTGCTGGGAATTATCATTGGAACGGCTTTAACAGCGGCTTCCTTTAATATGTTTCTTGTTCCCAATAAAATTGCTTCCGGGGGTATTTCCGGTCTGGGTGTTATCTTTTTTCATCTTTTCCAGATCCCCGTGAGTGTTACGGTCCTGCTGGCCAATATTCCGCTTTTTGTTCTGGCGTGGGTTTTTTTAGGGTGGAAATTCGTCGGTCACAGCCTGGCCGGATCACTGCTTTTTCCCCTGATGCTCGGAGCAACGGAATTCTTGCCCCTTGTTACCGGAGACCTGCTTCTGGCTTCTGTTTTTGGAGGTATTGGAGTTGGTGTGGGGTTGGGGATTGTTTTCCGTTCCCAGGGTTCAACCGGAGGAACTGCGCTTGCCGCACAGTTGATCAATCATTTTTCGGGGCTGAGCAGTGGCTTTAGCCTTATCCTTGCTGACCTGCTCATTGTCCTCCTGGCGGGGGTTATTTTTAGCCCGGAACTTGCTATGTTTGCCCTTATTTCCCTTTTTGTTACCAGCAAAGTTATTGACCTGGTGCAGGAGGGTCTGGTTATTTCCAAGGCAGCCCTGATTATCAGCCCGCAAAAAGAAATTATCGCCGCTAAAATAATGGATGAACTGGGGCGGGGGGTTACTTTTCTGGATGGTCACGGGGCTTACACAAAGCAGGAAAAGGGTATCGTTCTCTGTGTGATATCTCAACTACAGGTAAGCCGCCTGAAAAAGATCGTGGCAGAGGTCGACCCTGAAGCATTTGTCATTGTCAGTTCTGTGGGTGAGGTTCTGGGGGAGGGCTTTCAACGCATCTAGTACTGTAACAAAAAATTGCTTGTTTTTCTAATCCGCTAATTTCTCTTTGGTTTTCGGATATGCTAGGCGCTCGGGTAAGCGCCGGGTAAGGTGCAACTTTTTCCGGCCGTGCAAAGTCCCGGCGAAACGCAGACCGAAAGCTTACCCTGCAGACAGGACGTCTGCAGCCGGCTCGCTGCCATGGAGGGCAGCGAGCCGGGTAGGTAAGCGAAGGGCTAAGAAGAGCCGGAGGACTTGCAGGCAGGAAACCGGAGCATCGTTCCGGCGTTTTGCCCGAGCGTCCGCCAAATCCATCTCCATGAAATCGCTAATTACTATTTTTCGCTGTAGTACTAATTCAAAGCATGAATAATAACAATTGTTGACGGAAAGGAGGAAATGTATTGCAAGTGCTTACAGATACGACTTTGGAGGAATTAAAACAAAAAGCCGTGCAGTTGCGCCGAGATGTTGTCGACATGATTTATGAGGCCGGTTCGGGACATCCCGGAGGGTCCCTCTCTGTCATGGATATTCTGGTTCTCCTGTACTACAGGGTAATGAGAATAGATGCAGCCAATTGCCGTTACCATGACCGCGATAGATTGGTTTTAAGTAAAGGACATGCCTGTCCAGCCTTATATGCCATTCTGGCGGATAAGGGCTTTTTCCCCGTTGCAGAGCTTAAACGGCTGCGTAAAATTGATTCTATTTTACAGGGACATCCCGATATGCGCAAAATACCCGGGGTGGAAATGTCTACCGGCTCTCTTGGTCAGGGTCTCTCCGCGGCCAATGGCATGGCCCTGGCAGCCCGCCTGGACAATTCAACGCGGCGCGTTTTTGTTGTCCTGGGAGACGGGGAGATACAGGAAGGGCAGATATGGGAGGCAGCGATGACTGCGGCTCATTTTCGTCTCGATAATCTGACGGCTTTCCTGGACTTTAACGGACTGCAAATTGATGGTTGGGTAAGGGATGTTAAATCTCAGGAACCCCTGGTAGAAAAATGGAAGTCCTTTGGCTGGCATACACTGGAAGTGGATGGGCATGATTATCGTTCGTTGATGGAAGGGGTAAACAGGGCCTTTTCCTATAAAGGTGCCCCAACAATGATTATAGCCCGGACGGTTAAGGGCAAAGGGGTTTCGTTTATGGAAAATCAGGTGGACTGGCACGGAAAGTCACCAAGTAAAGACGAATATGAGAAGGCTCTTCGTGAACTCCGGGATGGAGAGGGAGGTGAAAATTTTCATGGAACCGATGGCCACCAGGGAAGCTTACGGTAAAGCCTTGATTGAGCTGGGTCTTAAGCAGGAAAAGGTTGTTGTTCTGGACGCGGACCTTTCAAAATCCACAAAGACGTCGTTATTCGCTGAAAAGTTTCCTCTGCGTTTCTTTAATATGGGGATCGCGGAAGCGGATATGATGGGGACAGCAGCCGGCCTGGCCGCATCCGGTTATATTCCTTTTGCCAGCACCTTCGGTGTTTTTGCTACAGGGAGAACTTACGATCAGATACGCAATTCCATCGCGTATACGCGCTTAAATGTGAAAATAGCCGCCAGTCATACCGGAATTACCGTGGGAGAAGACGGTGCTTCACACCAGACCCTGGAGGATATTGCTCTGATGCGCGTTCTCCCCAATATGACTGTAGTCGTACCGGCTGATGGGAGACAGACTTTCCAGGCCGTGGAGGCGATAGCCTCATTTGAGGGGCCGGTCTATCTACGGCTGGGAAGATCGGCAGTTCCCCAGGTGATCCCGGAAGAACTTCCTTTTGAATTAGGTAAAGCCCAGATTTTACGGGAAGGAAATGACCTGTTAATTGTTGCCGCGGGAATTATGTTGGGAACTGCATTGGAGGCGGCTGGGATACTGGAAAAAGAAGGCGTCCGCGCGGCTATTGTGAATGTACATACCATTAAACCGCTGGACAATGAGCTTCTGGTCCGGATGGCCGGGAATACCGGGGCTGTTGTTACGGCAGAAGAGCATAGCATTATCGGAGGTCTTGGAGGCGCAGTTGCCGAATTGCTTGCGGAAAACTGTCCGGTTCCTGTTGTAAGACTGGGTATCCGGGATACTTTTGGCGAGTCGGGGGCACCGCAAGCTTTGCTGCAAAAATACGGGCTGACTGCGGAGAACCTTGCTTTGGCAGGGAAAAAAGCGCTGAAGTTAAAAAAATCCGGTAAATAAATTTTTTTATCGTCCTGCGGGCAGGGAATGTCGAGCTCCTTGTCGAAGAGAAAATTTCAACGGTTGACATTATCTGAGATTATTACACAAAAATGTAGGAGGTGTATTGTCCGGTATTCTCAGCAGATTTTCGGCGAAATTACAGCTTAAAGAGGCCGGACGAAAAAAATGGCGACAATTTATTATGACAAAGATGCGGATTTATCCCAATTACAGGGAGAGAAAATTGCCATCGTCGGTTATGGCAGCCAGGGACATGCACATGCTCAGAATTTGAAGGAAAGCGGTCTCAGCGTTGTTGTGGCCGACCTTCCCGGAAGCGTTAACTGGTTGCAGGCGGAGAAGGACGGGCTGGAGGTCAAGACAGTTGCTGAAGCGGTCGCGGATTCCCAGGTTATTATGTTGCTGATTGGAGACAATGATCAGCCTCCCGTTTTTAAGCAGGATATCCTCCCTCACCTGACAGAAGGCAAAGCTCTGGCCGTAGCCCACGGCTTTAATGTTGTCTTTAACCAGGTTGTTGCTCCTCCCAATGTAGATGTCTTCATGGTGGCCCCGAAGAGTCCCGGTCACCTGGTGCGTCGTATGTACCAGGAAGGGATGGGTGTTCCTGCTCTGGTAGCTGTTCACCAGGATTCTACAGGCCGTTGCCTTAAGCGTGCTCTGGCCTATGCCAAAGGGCTGGGATGCACAAAGGCCGGGGTTATCGCAACGACATTCCAGGAGGAGACGGAAACGGACCTTTTCGGCGAACAGGCGATTCTCTGCGGGGGAACAACCGCACTGATTAAAGCTTCCTTTGATACGCTGGTAGAAGCCGGTTATCAGCCTGAAATCGCATATTTTGAATGTATGCATGAATTGAAGCTTATTGTTGACCTCCTTTATGAAGGTGGGTTATCCTGGATGCGCTATTCCGTCAGTGATGTGGCCGAATATGGTGATTTAACCCGTGGCCCGAGAATCATCAACGAGCAGGTTCGGAAAGAATTAAAGAAAATGCTTACGGAGATCCAGGAAGGCAGTTTTGCGCTGGAGTGTATTAATGAATTTCATCTCAATCGTCCACGGATGATGGCATTAAAAAGAAAAGAAGAGGAGCACCTGATTGAAAAGGTTGGTAAGGAGCTCCGTTCAATGATGCCCTGGTTGAAGAAAAAATAAGGTTGTTAAAAAAATCTAGCAAAAATTGATTTAATATCCATTTTTTGGCCGCCCTAAAAAAAGGATTTTAGGTTTCCCTGTCGAAATATCAAAGGGAAATCTAATAATCCTCGAAGGACGGCTTATTTTATGATTGAAATGCATCACATCTACAAGAACTACGGCAATGATGTTGTCGTTTTAAAGGATTTAAATCTGGTGATTGACCGCGGTGAATTTATCTTTATTGTGGGGTCCAGCGGTGCGGGGAAATCTACTCTCTTAAAACTGCTGTTGAGGGAAATTATTCCGACACGGGGCAGTATTAAAATATTCGGCAGAGATATCATGCGGATAAAAAGGCGCCAGATTCCTTTTTTTCGACGCAATATCGGGATGGTTTTTCAGGATTTTCGTCTCCTCAGCGACCGGGATGTTTTTGAAAATGTGGCTTTTGCCCTCAGGGTTACCGGCGTTCCTGCCAAAGAAATCCGGAAAAGGGTTCCCCTTTCCCTGGAACTGGTGGGCATTAAGGATAAAGCTTCAAAAAGGCCGGACGAGCTTTCCGGGGGAGAACAACAAAGAGTTTGTGTCGCCCGGGCAATTGTTAACAGGCCTGCGGTAATTATTGCGGATGAACCGACGGGGAATCTGGATCCGAACACTTCCATGGGTATTATGAACTTATTTCAGGAGATCAATGTCAGGGGTACTACAGTCATCATTGCCACCCATGCCAAGGAACTGGTTAATCATTTTCAAAAAAGAGTCGTTGTGCTGGAGGGTGGCCGCCTGATCAGCGATCAGGAGAGAGGTGTATATATTAATGCACATTAGGAGCCTCTTTTATTTTCTCGGGGAGGCGCTTAAAAGTGTGGTCCGCCACGGATGGATGAGTATAGCTTCTATTGCTGTTGTGGCGATAACGCTACTTATTCTGGGTTGTTTTATGGTTCTAAATTATAATGTAACAAGCCTGGCAGAAGATATCAAGGAACAGGTCCAAATTGTCGTTTATGTAGATAAAAACGCCGGCGAAGAGGCCCGGGACGAACTACAAAGCAAGCTGGTTGCCCATCCCGAATTGGAAGAAGTACGTTTTGTCACCAAAGAGGAGGCTATGGAGCGCCTGAAAAAACAGATGGGTGACCGGGCCTATTTACTGGACGGTTATACTGAGGATGATGACAATCCTCTGCGGGATTCGTACGAGATTCGTACAAAAATTCCGGAAAATATTCCCCAGGTGGCCGAAGAAGTTGGGAAATATCCCGGGGTGGGTTATGTGGATTACGGCAAGGGGATTGTTGAACCTCTCTTCCAGTTTACTGGAGTGGTTCGTTGGATCGGGATGTTCTTTATGGTAGGAATGGCTGTAACGGCAATTTTCCTTATCGCTCATACCATTCGGTTAACGGTCTATATTCGGCGCAGGGAAATTCAAATTATGAAATATGTAGGAGCGACCGATTGGTTTATCCGTTGGCCTTTTATCTTTGAAGGCTTGATCCTCGGACTTTTCGGAGCAATTCTTCCCGTTATTCTTATCCAGTGCAGCTACCAGGCGGCAGCAGAGTGGACTCAGGAAAATATTTACTTTGTCTCCCTGATATCCCCGCAGCTAATTGGAACGGAGGTAGCTCAGTTGTTGGTTCCCCTTGGTGTTGTTCTCGGTATTCTGGGAAGCACCCTCTCTGTGCGGAAGTTTTTGAAGGTGTAGCAACTGTCAGTCTAAAGTCTGAAGTCCAAGGTCATAAAAGATTTGAACTAGAGATGCGACTTTTGACTTTAACATTTGACCTGGAAATTAATGTTTTCCCTTAGAAAAGGAGGTTTTAAATTTTGCATCTCCCGAAATCCCCCAGATTCCGTTTTTCTTTGGCGGCAGTACTTATCCTTTCTTTGCTCGCAGCCCTGATGCTGCCCGCTTATGCGAATAACGACAACGACCAGCAGAATATCCTGGAAGAGAGGATTTTACAATCTCAACAGGAACAGGACGAGATTGAAAGAAGCCTGAGTGACCGAAAGGGGCAGTTGGCGGAGTACCAGAGCGAGGAGAAGAAACTTCTCGCGGAGTTGAATACTTTGGAGAGAAGCCTGAAAAATTATCAGCAAGAACTGGAGAAGCTGGAAAAAGATATTGCAGAGACACAGCGGTCCATTGAAATTACTGAAGCAGAGTTGATCGTGGCGGAGGAGCAGATTCAGCAGAGAGACGAATTTTTAAAAACGCGCCTGAGGGCCATATACGAAGAAGGGGATGCCGTATATCTGGAGGTCCTTTTTCAAACTGCCAGTTTTGCCGAGTTTACCAGTCGGTTAAACGATTTGAAACTTATCGCGGAAAACGATTTTCAGATTCTGGAGCAGGCTTATGCTGAACGGGAGGCCATTCAAGAAAAAAAAGACGGCCTGGAAAAGGAAAGAGAAAACTTGTTGAACATGAAGGCGGAAAGTTTGAAAAAACGGGATGAATTAAATAAACAAATGGCTGAGCGGGAAAAAGTGATGGAAGAGCTCCAGAAATCCATCGAAGCTCAGGAACAAGCTATTGAGGAGCTGGAGAAAGAAGCCGGCAGAGTGGAGAGTTTGATTAACCAACTCCAGAAGGAGATGCGGGAATTAACGGATCAATTTACTCCTTCCGGAAAACTGCTCTGGCCCCTGGCAGAATACGGAAGATCCTGGATAACATCCCCTTATGGGTATCGTACCCATCCCATTACAAAGAAGCCGGGAGTTTTTCACGGAGGAGTCGATATCGGTATTCCCCGGACACGTTGGCCCGGATCTTCCTCTTATAACGGAAATCCTGTCTACATCAGGGCCGCGGACAATGGAATAGTTCTTTTTGCCGGAACTAACGGAGGATATGGACGGATGGTGATTGTTGATCACGGGAAAGGTCTTGCAACGGTTTCCGCTCACTGTCATACCTTGCTTGTTTCCGGCGGGCAGGAAGTCTCCAGAGGAGAGCCTATCGCCATTGTGGGCTCGACGGGGTCCAGTACGGGGCCTCACGTCCATTTTGAGGTCCGCGTCAACGGCGAAAGAAAAAATCCGATGGGTTATTTTTAATTAAAACGGTATTTCGGATAAAGGAGTGGTATTATTCCGGTCTAAAAGGTATAATAAATATCTAGGAAAGTTTTACATATCTCCAAATAAGAAACAGTAGAGAGATGGTGCAGATGAAAAAACGGGAACTTTTTATTGTGTTGTTATGTTTACTCATTTTAAGTAACATGGCAACATATTTTTATACCCGTTTTTTATTTTTACCCCAGGCTGTAGATGCGACCGGGGAACAAAAATCCGAAGAAAAGCTTCTCTGGGAAGTCCGTGATATTCTGGAAGAAAAATATTTTCAAGCTCCGGATGAAAAAGAGTTGATTCGTGGTGCTATTAAAGGGATGCTGAGTTCCCTGGGCGATCCCTACACGGTTTACCTGACCCCCGAATCGCTGGAGGAGATGCTTGCTCAGGCAACCGGTTTATTCAGCGGAATTGGTGTGGAAATTGCGGAAGATGAGGGTGAAATTCTAATTTTACGGGTTATTGATGATACTCCTGCTTATCGGGCCGGATTGTGTCAGGGTGATCGTATTGTGGAAGTGGAAGGGGAAAGCACCTCAGGGTTGGGTCTTGATGAAGTTGCCCGGCGGTTGCGAGGATCCAGCGGAACTACAGTTAATATCACCCTCTACCGGCCGGTGGAGGGGGAACTTCTTCCCGTAACATTAACGAGAGCGCAAATTGAGCGTGATACGGTTTTTACCCATCGTCTTGAAGAAGGATTTGTATATTTGGAAATTACCACTTTTGACCGGAGCACAGCAGAAGATTTTAAGCACGCCGTAATTTCACTGGAGGATGAGGGGCTGGAGGGTCTGATTATTGACCTGCGTAACAATCCCGGCGGGCTTTTTGACGAGGCTATTGAAATGGGAGAATTTATTGTGCCTAAAGGTGAAATTACCAGGGTTGTGGATCGAGACGGAAAAGTGCTCAGCCGTTATCTTTCTCAGGCAAAGCCGAAAGAATACCCGGTGGTTGTCCTGGTTAACCGGTACACTGCCAGCGCTGCCGAAATCATCGGCGGTGCGCTGCAGGACAGCAAGAGGGCTGTTCTGGTGGGTATGCCGACCTTCGGAAAAGCTTCGGTTCAGTATCTTCAGCACCTGAGTGACGGCGGAGGGTTACGCTATACTATCGCCAGGTATCTAACGCCCGGAGGGAGAGATATTCACCAGCACGGTCTCAAACCTGACTATGAGGTAGATTTGCCCGGAGATTACTACCTGCAAAATCAACCTGTTCCCCGGGATATTCGGCCGGGTGATACGGGAGAAAAAGTCGTGCTTTTGCAGACAATGCTAACGTTTTTGGGATATCATCAGGAGAAAACGGGAGTTTTTGATGAACAGCTTTCCAGCGCTTTAAAAAGTTTTCAGGGCGAATATAATCTTCAATCAGAAGTGTTGGATGATCCGACCAGGGAAGCAATCCGTCATGCCCTGGCTGAAAAGGCGGAAGAGATAGATGAACAACTGCTTTTTGCCCTGGAGCTGTTAAAAGATCAGGGAGCTTCAAGAAATAACCATGATGAATGAGAGGAGAAAAACGATTGACTTTGTGGTTGGATATTATAACCTTAATGTTTAAAACCATGTTTCTTTCATTTGTTAATCCATATTTTTGGCTGGTGATTTTTATTGTTATCATGCAGTACCGAAGGACAGTAAACCTGGAAAAAAAACTATTTGGTCTTGCGGTCAATAACATCCGGCAGGTTACTTTTTCATCCGTACTGTATGGTATCCTGGGCGGTCTTTTCGGCAGTATACTCCTTTTGCTTCTAGGCATTTCCCTTGATAACATCGGGATCATATATCTCTGGCCGGTAGCTATCTTCCTTTTTCTTTTTAACCCCCGGTTTTTATGTTTTGCCTATGCCGGAGGCATTATCGCCGTTTTTTCCCTTTTCCTTCGTGCTATACAGCCGGTATATCCGGTTTTAGGAGAAATTAAAATACTGGCTGGAATTATGGAGATTCATCTTCCCAGCTTGCTGGCACTGGTGGGAATTTTACATTTAACGGAATCTCTTCTGATTTACCTCAGCGGTCATCGTAGCGCCAGTCCCATCTATCTAAAAACATCAGGCGGGGAAGTTGTGGGGGGATACAGCCTGCAGTGTTTCTGGCCGCTTCCTTTGGTAGGTTTATGGGCGCTGGCAGTGGCAGAGTCTTCCCAAATGTTTGTCGGCAGCATTCCCATGCCGGAATGGTGGCCTCTCTTAGGGACGGTCATGAATCTGGGGGGGGATGAAAAGATCGTCTATTTAATGTTTCCTATTGTTGCAGGGTTGGGATATAGTGATATGGCCCTTTCCAGCGATCCTGTTGACAAAAGAAGAAAGACGGCACGAAACCTGGCTATTTATAGCGTATTGCTTTCAGCAGTTGCCATTACGGCTGTATATATACCCGTGATGGCTATTATAGCAGCACTTCTGGCCCCACTGGGCCACGAATTTTTAATCCACAAGGGAAATAAGGAAGAATACTCCAGTCCTCCGCTTTTTAGTGCCGATAATGTGGATGGTTTACAGGTACTGGCTGTTATACCTCAAACACCGGCAGAAAAAGTCGGGTTACAACGCGGTGATAACCTGATTGCCATTAACGATATGGATCTTCATTCCGAACTGGATTTCTGGAATGCCGTGCGTTTGAATAATCGCTTAATCCTTACAATTAAACGGGGAAGTTTAACGAAGAGGCTTCCGCTTAAGTCTTCCTGGCCGATAAACGAGTTTGGGGCAATTTTTACTCCCGGAAAGTATGCCGGCGTTTACGTGGAGATGAGCAAAAGCTCCCTCTGGGAAAGGTTTAAAAGAAAGCGTTCCTAAACCGTTTCCCAGCATATGCGGCTAGGTGCCACCGGATCATATGCTCTCCGCCTCGCTGATGTAGCATATAAGATGGGTTATGATCCGAAAAAAGATTTATATTTGTCTTCCTTATCCTCAAATAGCACCTGTCTGTTAATACCTCGTAAAATAATAAGATAAATTCCTGTCTTGCTCCTCTCCCTGTCTGCTCTTGGCATCTTGTTGTTATCACACATTATTTAGCATAACACTCTTGCTATTTTTGCAACCAGAAGAACCGTCCCCGCGGATCCGCCCCCGCGAATCCGCCGATAAAACAGTTAAAATTATGGGGCCTACCCGTAAAATTAATTTGGGCGGCCCCAATTGGCGCTATTTCATGTCGTCAAAAGCCATAAGTGCAGGAGCTTGGCCTGGCAAACCGAGTTCCTTCCACCTTGCGCAAGCCTTATCGTATTGTTCTCTAGTTAATGCCGTTCTCAGCGAGAATTCCTTATAGTGTTCGAAATCCTTGCAAGCGTAAATCAATGCTTTAGAACCAAAGGGCCGGGTTTCATTAGGGTTTTTGCTGGGATCGAGGTAGGTTGACCAGGTGTTACGAAGGATATCAATATCCTCAGAACATCTACAACGTGTTGAGGCTGCCCACATGACTTCCCCCAGATTTGACGGGTCGATATCCTCGTCAACCACAAAGGTAAACTTCTGGTAATATGCACCACCAGCGCACTGTGCTGCGATTGCGGCAGCTTGTTGAGCGTGCCCGGGATATTGTTGCTTCAAAGCAACTGTTGTCATCCCAAATCCACCGGCGCATTCCGGCGCACCCCAGACACCCTTAATCCCAGGAATTCCGCAAGCCTCCATGTCACGCCATGTCTTGGCTCCACGCAAGAGGCCCAAGAAAAGACTTTGTTCGTTGGAACCAGGCATATCAGCCATCAGGGCAGCTGTCATGATGGGTTTGTTGCGGAAATACATGGCTTTAATTTCAATATACGGGGTTTGTTCATTGCCAGGGCGTCCGTAATAACCCGTAAACTCTCCAAAAGGCCCTTCCGGTCTACCCGTCGGATATGAATAACCCTCAATGACCAACTCGGCACGTGCCGGAATGGGAAGGCCCGTATGCTTGCCAAGTACTACTTCAATGGGCGCTCCGTTCAGTCCGCCTGCGTAATCATATTCGGATTCATCCTTGGGAAATCCTGTCGCAGCACAGATGAAGAGCAGTGGGTCAATACCGTAACAGCTGACAACTGGGCAAGGTTTTCCAAGTGCCCACCATTTCTCACGATCAAGCAAGGTATCTTTGCCAGGTGAAGAATAATAGCCAACAATGTTTTTCTCATGTACCATTTGCCGGTAGGTGCCTAAATTGATCCGTCCGGTTTCAGGGTCTTGAGTGATGATGGCATCAGATGTGCCGATGTAATGTCCACCGTCCCTTGGCCAATGCTTTGGAACAGGTAAAGCTAGCAGGTTGATGTCGTCGCCTTCCAGAACATTTTCATAAATTGGCGCATCCTTAGGTTCTACGGTAACTGGTGGTATTTTTTTCATGAATTCATCTTTGAGATACTCTGCGAGCTGAATTGGTGTCCGACCCGGTTTTGCCCGCATCGCCAGGGAAAGCCGATTCATGCTGTTGCCAATAGGGTTAAACAAAACTTTAACATCTCCGCTGAATCCTTTGGGGTTCTCAAACAACAATGTCGGGTGACCAGGGTTTTGACCGTTCATATAGGTGATCGCACCCATCTCTAGGACAGGATCCACCTCTTGAGTCACATGTTTTACTTCTCCAAGTTTTTCAACCGCAGCCAACCACTCACGCAAATCTCTAATTTTTACCTCTGCCATACTTGTCAACCTCCAAATCTATTTTTTACCTCCGGTCTTACTTACATTATTGCACGCATTATGGCGAACTTCAGTAGCTTTAAGCACACAAATTAAGAATATTTAATATAAAAAATTTAAACTCTGATAATCCAATCCAAACGCTCATTATCTTATACCTTATACCTTATACCTTATACCTTATACTTTATACCTTATACCTTATATAATGAAGGGGATTGAGAACAACATAATTACTATACCTCCCCCTATAGCACAGGGAAGCATGGTACGGAACAGCTCTGGGACTGTAACAACTCCAGCACTAAAGGCCGTTGCACATGGCGCTCCACCGGAAGGTAAAATAAAATCCATATTTCCAAGTGACCCAATCATAATTGTGTACGCATGTACGTTTAACCCTATTGCTGCAGCAATTGGTATAGTTACTGTTAAATACATAGACGCGAATCCGGTGCTGCTGATAAAAGATGTCAGTAAAACACATAATATGGCCGAAGCAAGTACCAGGATTAGACCCGAACTAGAGCTAAGGGCTTGAAGCGACCCTTCAAGGAAACCTAATAATCCTACGGACTGATCACTGAACATCCCTGAAAAGGAAAGTGCGCCTGCTATGAGTAAGATAACACCCCAGTTAACATCTGCAGAGGCATCTTTCCAAGTAAGAAGAGGTTTCTTTTCGGCATCTGCCGGGATAAGGAAGAAAAGAATCGCTGCGTAAATCGGCACTACATGTAAATAGGCTACTTTGGTAAGGTACAGTATTAGCGCATTATCAAAGCCCAGTTGTTTCAAGCACGGTACTACCAACCACAAAAATATTGCCACGAATAAACCTAAGACCGTAATCCATTCCTTCTTGGTCATCCGACCTAAATTACTACGATGTTCTATGAGTTCAGAGTAACCAGGAAATTCCTTAACATCAGGCGGGTATACAAAATTAACTATTACCCAAAAAGCAAGAAAGACCAAAATAGTCATAGGAACACCCATTTTAGCCCATTCATAGATGTTGACTCCAGCTCCCGTTAATTTTTGTAGAACCCCGATTGCTGCGACAGAAACAGTGCTGCCAATCATAATAGCAAAGCCTGATGATTGGGCTCCCAGTAAAACACAAAAGATCAGGAACCCTGGGACATTGGATTTACCGTCTCTTTGCTTGGAAGAGTTAATCTCTGCCTGAGCTATTTTATCTTTGTTATCAGAAAATAATTTAGCCACTGACATAATGATGGGTAAAAAGAGGGCAACTGTAGCCGTATTAGACACGAAGATAGTAATGATAGCAGCTGACAGCATGAAAGCAAAACCGATCCGGCGTGTCTTACCTTTAACCCAGCTCATTGTCATCAGAAAGTAGGCAATACGTTCGGCAAGGCCAGACCTAAGAACTGCAGACCCTAGCAGGAATGAACCTATTAACAAGAAAATTATGGGCTGGAGGTAGTAGCCTACCATGGTTACAGGAGCAATTATCCCGGAGAGACTCATAAAAACCAGTGGAATCAGTGACGCGATTGGTAGGGGCATAGCCTCAAATGCCCAAAACATAATAGTTAGAAACACTACTCCTACAGTAAACTTCATTTGAACAGTAAACCCTGGTACATTAATAAGAAAAACAACGATAAATCCAAGAGCGGATATGATAGATGCCCTAAGTGTTTTATTAGTAGTCAAGGTATATTCCTCCCCGTATTAATCAATTTAGTTTCTACCTCGCGAGTCCAAGAAACTGAGGGAACGCGAGGTAGCTTTGAATAACCAGCCGGGATGTGAATAGATTGCTCATCACCTCTTTTCTTGAATTAGTACTCTTGCCCAGAGGATCCGTCTTTAATAATACTTTCTGTTCGACTTCTGAATCCTTACCTAATAGCTTAGGGCCACCTTTTTTTCATCATAAATATCCCTCCTTTCAATTTTTACTTATTAATTTTTTCATCTGTAATACGCTTCCGAGCTTCGGCTAATTCATATCTGCTTCCAGTGCAAAAAACCCGAATGGAAAAGATGATTTATGGATCATCAATGTCCGCTAAGTGTAAAGATATTCTTGTTTTAATATGGCATAAATGTTTTTGGAGTTCAGTAGCATTAATTACAAAAGTAACAAAAATATTCAAAATATTTTTGTTACCGACTCAGAATTTCATCCCCTCAGGTTTTGCTATTGTGGCAACCTAGCTAATTGAAGTTACTTACGTTTATAAAATTTGCCCCTAAAATAAGGAACTGTCTCATAATAATGTTCGAGGACATTCATTAAAAGGCAGCTCCTTTTTTGTAGTTGTAGCGTAGGCTACTGTTATTGTTATCACTTAATGTTTATAATAGAATTATCTTTAAGATATTTCATAATATCAATATTCTTCAAAAAAGGGGTGTTATGAGATGACTGATAATGAGTGGTCTAAATGCAACAACAGCTTTTGTGGTTCCTTAAATAGTAAAACGAGAGAAAGCTTTTGTGAGATAAAAAGGGTTGCTCATTTCAAAGAAAGGCAAGAATTTTGTTTAGACAGAAATACTGTCTCCTTAATTACCAATGGCAATTTAATAGTATTTAGAGCAAGATACAATGGAAAACGTCAGGGAATTGAATTTTTGCATAAAGGAGATCTGCTTGGCATAACTTCTCTTTACAGTTCTAATCAAGATATAAACGAGTACGATATCAGTATCTATCCAAAAACTGAAGGTGAATCATGTAATTTTCCACTGCAAAAATTCCAGGAACTTTGTTTAATTTATCCGGATGCTGCCATCGCCTCTTTGAAAAATATTGCTCATCGATTTGGAGTAGTAATCAAGCAGCTTGACCATGTAAGTTTGGATAAAAGTGAGGATCGAATACTAAACTTGCTTAATTTATTGTTTGAGGAAGACATATCTGATTTCCCCGATCAAAACTTGCCCTTCAGTCATGAAGAAGTCGCTATGTTTGCAGGCTTAAACAGGGTCACTGCAACCCGAGCAATTGACCGATTGCAGAAGAAGGGAATATTCACAGCGGCAAGATGTAACATAAGAGCGGTTAGGAAACAAAACAGCGTAAAAAAATATAAGATGGATGGATCACTAAACGGGGGGCGTTAGAGGGATCCGCAGGGACGGTTCTGAGGGATCCGCAGGGACGGTTCTTACGGTCTACCAGTTTGCTGTTCAGCACAGTAAAAAAAATATTGGAGAAACTCGCACTCTTTACGGTTCATCTTCCGTTTTACAGGTAATCTCGGACTGGAAAAAAGAGCTTAAATCAAAGGCTTGGCAGAAGGAGAAGGATAACTGGGAACCGCTGGGGGGGGGCTGGGCACATTTTCCGATACAAAAAAGCAGCCACTTACAAATTTTACCTTTTCTTGAAGGCTTAGCGGCTGCAATTACCGTTTCATTGTATTGATTTCTTCCGTAATGGACGGGCGTAACGCAAAATTTTTAGAGAAAAAACTTCGGAAAGACTGCGTTTACAGGAGAAAGCTGTTAACGATGTCTAAAAACAATCTTATGCCTGTTTACCTTATGCCCAGCAAGCCTTATCGGAATTTATACATAAACATCGTGACCCTTTCTATACTGTGCGGGGACAGGTATATCCTAGACCAGTACTTTGACCGAGAATCTTAAAAGAGACTTCTTATATGTGGGATCAGTCTATCTGGGCTGTTCATTTCATTAATTTGCAGATATTGTTTGTAAATTCTACCGGGTCATCTACCGTTAAACCTTCAATAAGAAGCGCCTGATTATAGAGTAAGTCCGTATAGAGATCAAGTTTACCGCGATCTTTCTCGTAAGCTTCTCTCAAAGAGTTAAATACTTCATGATTTGTATTTATTTCAAGGATTTTATTTGCTTTTATTTCCTGAGCATTGGGCATGGATTTAAGAATCTTCTCCATCTCAATGGAAACTTCACCTTCGCTTGACAAACAGACAGGATGATTCTTCAACCTTTTGGAGGCCTTAACACCATTAACTTTATCCGTCAGAATATTTTTCATCTGCTCAAACAGTTCTTGATAATTTTTCTCATCCGCCCTGGATGAGTCTTCCTTCTGATCCGTTCCCAAGCCCAGGTCACCGCTTGAGACAGACTTAAATTCTTTCTCCTTATACGTTCTAAGCACTTTTACGGCAAATTCGTCCACATCATCCGTAAGGTAAAGGATTTCATACCCTTTATCAGCCACAAGCTCTGTTTGCGGCAATTTATCCAATCTCTCAATTGATTCTCCGGCAGCGTAATAAATATATTTTTGTTCGTCAGGCATTCTGGAGATATACTCCTCTAAAGTTACCATTACTTTCTCAGTTGATGAATAAAAAAGCAATAAGTCTTGTAAGACATCTTTATTCATGCCGAATTCGCTGTAAATGCCATATTTTAATTGTCTGCCGAATGATTTATAAAATTCCACATATTTATCTCTCTCATTTTTTAAGAGGTTAAGCAACTCATTTTTTATTTTTGTTTTAATATTTTTGGCAATAAGCTTCAGCTGCCGGTCATGTTGCAGCAGTTCTCTAGAAATATTGAGAGACAGATCCTCCGAGTCCACCATTCCTTTGACAAAACTAAAATAATCCGGCAATAAATCAGCGCACTTCCCCATGATCATAACACCGCTGGAATAGAGTTCCAGACCCTTTTCATATTCTTTTGTATAAAAGTCATACGGAGTTTTCTCCGGAATAAATAAAATGGAGTTATAACTGACGGCGCCGTCAACGCTGATGTGAATGTACTTTATTGGTTTGTCAAAACCGTAATGCTTTTCCGTATAAAAGTTGTCATAGTCTTCTTCACCCAGTTCGTTTTTATTCTTTTTCCAGATAGGAACCATGCTGTTGACAATTTGTTCCTCAGTATAATCTTCGTATTCTTTTTCACTGTCTTCTTTAAGCCTTCTTTCGGTTATATCCATTTTAATCGGGTAGCGAATAAAATCGGAGTATTTCTTAATAATAGACCTTATCCTGTATTCCTCAAGGTATTCGTCATATTGTTCCTCTTCAGTATTTTCTTTTATGTTCAGGATAACATCTGTGCCCACTGAATCCTTTTCACACGGTTCAATACTGTAACCTTCCGATCCTTTCGATTCCCAGCGAAAGGCTTCGTCACTGCCGAAAGCTTTGCTTATGACAGTAACGGTTTTCGCTACCATAAAGGCAGAATAAAAACCCACACCAAATTGACCGATTATATCGTATCCATCTTTTATTTCATTATCGTTTTTAAAGGTCATGGACCCGCTTTTGGCTATTACACCTAGATTTTCGTCGAGTTCTTCTTTTGTCATGCCGATACCTGTATCGGAAATTTTCAATATTCTCTTCTCTTTATCAATACTTACTTTAATATAGTAATTCTCTTTATCAAAGCTTAAAGAATCGTCGGTCAATGTTTTATAATATAGTTTGTCAATAGCATCGCTGGCATTAGAGATAATTTCTCTTAAAAAGATCTCCCTGTGGGTGTAAACCGAGTTAACCATCAGGTCTAATAACTTTTTTGATTCTGCTTTAAATTCTTTTCTTGTCATGCATATCTCTCCTTGTTCCTTATATTTTTTGTTTCATCTTAGGATGTCTTATAATTTAAACAGAAAAAATTTTTTAATCATAAAAAATCAAACCCGGTTCAACCGGGTTTGATTGAAAACGCACGATGTAAAAAATTACTCAATGCTAATTTTAACGGCATTATCAGTCTTTGCTTCTTTAGGAACAGTTAAATTAAGGACACCGTCTTGTAGTTTTGCCTTAATGCCTTCGGCTTTGGCATCGGCCAAATAAATTGAACGTTGCATTGAACTGAAACGCCTTTCTCTATGCAGAAAATGTTTTGCATCTTCCTTAATATTTTTCTCTCTGTTAACAGATATTGATAGTTTCCCGTCATTTAATTCAATGTTTATTTCTTCTTTTTTAACACCGGGAAGTTCCGCTTCAATGCAATATTCTTTTTCTTTTTTTTGAATATCCACTTTAAAAGTGTCGCCGTTTAAACTTCTACGTGGCCATGTATCGCTAAAAAAGTCGTCAAGCATGTTGTAGAAGTCCTCAAAAGCATTTGACCTGATACCGAAATTTTTGTTAAACGGTACTAATCCAGCCATGGTTAACAACTCCTTTGCAGTGATTTTTGTTAGCACTCTCTTTGGGTGAGTGCTAACTTTTATATATCATATTTTTATTCCTGTGTCAATAAAAATTTAAAGATTTTCATTCCTTCTGGTAATGTGTATTTGACAAAAAATTGTGTTTTTAGGGCCAGTAAAGGTAAAAAATATGTCAATATTGACCAGAATTAACGATAAAGGTCTAAAGTGACCGGTTAATTAAATGTAGAAATAAATCATGATAAGCAATTTTGCGCCAATTTGCGGGATTTATAATTTAGTTATAATTTGCAGCAATGGCATGATAATTGCAATATTTTATTTTAAATAAAAAAACAAAATATTTTATTTTTACAGAAGGAGGTAGTTTTTATATGTAGAATTAGTATAAGTATGTAGAATATAGAACATTGGAGTAAATGCAGTAAGAATCTATTATACTTTCAAAATAAAAGGGGGAAAAAGCTTTGAGTAAGAAAAGTAGTATCGGTTTTCTGTCTCTATTGCTTGTAGTAGTCTTAATGTTTTTCTGCGGCTGTTCCAGCAGCACACCTGAGTCTACATCGCCCGAGACATCTGAACAGGGTTCGCAAGGGAGTGAAGAGGTTATTTATTTGACCGCTTCCTGCTATCTGCCACCTGCTCATGTGGCATCGGAATTAATGGGAGAAATGATGCAAGAAATTGAGGAAAAGTCCAATGGACGGGTGAAGATAACCTATGCTGCAGGCGGTTCGATCCTTACGGCACCACAAACGGCAGATGGAGTGGAACATGGGCTGGCCGATATCGGTCTGTCCCATATCGGCTATACTCCGGGGCGCTTTCCGGTGACAGAAATCCTCGATCTCCCGTTAGGTTATTCCTCCAGCTGGGTAGGTACCCGCATTACTCAGGATTTTATCGCCAAGTACCAGCCGGAAGAATGGGATAATTTCAAACTGGTGGCAGCATGGGGCGGCAGTACTGCATCCGTAAATATGGCTAGCATCCCGATCAGAAAACTGGAAGATTTTAAAGGAAAAAGTATGCGCGGCGCAGGTGAAATAGCTGATGCTTTAAAAGCACTGGGCTCCACACCCCGTGATATTCCTATGGCGGAAGTATACGAGGCAATGTCAAAAGGTACTATTGACGGTCTGCTTGTCAGCTCTGAAGTGCTAAAAAGTTTCAAAATAGCAGATGTTACTAAATACACTACTTATGCTCCGTGTATAGGCAACCAGTATCTTTTTTACATTGTAATGAACAAAGATAAATGGGCTAGCCTACCGGAAGATATTCAGCAAATTTTTAATGAACTTGGTCCCATATATGAGGAAAAAATGGGGCTTGGCTGGAATATAATGAATGTTGAAGGATTTAACTTGGCCATTGAGCAAGGGGCTGAATATATCACTCTTCCTGATGAAGAAGCAGCTCGCTGGAAAGAAGCCGTACAACCGGTTCTGGAAGATTACATCACTAAAATGGTAGGTAAAGGCTATTCCGAGCAAGAAATCAGGGAACAATTTGCTTTTATTCAGGAACGTATGGATTATTGGGACCAGAAGCAAATAGAAGAAGGCATTCCTTCAGAGGCGGATCTATAATAATATGCTAGTTGAAGTAAGGAAAATTTAGGTTAATAATGGGGTAAGCGTACTTTGGTCGCTTACCCCATAACTTGCGGAGGTAGCGTAACATATGAAAGAATCCAGCAATATATTACAAAAACATTCGCCTGACAATAGGAGTGCACCGCCTGGTGCCCTCAGGGGGTTGGATAAACTCAGCCGTATAATCAGCATCTGGTTTGAGAACATTGCCATTGTTGCTATAGTGGGTATAATCATTAGCAATTTGGTCGATGTTATCGGTGCTAAATTATTCAACAAACCTATTGCCGCTGGAACAGAAATTGTTTATTTTTTGCAGGTGATCGCCATTGCCGGTGCACTTACCTCTACTAAAATCGATGGCAAGCATATTCGGATAGAATTTGTCGACAGCTTACCGGGAAGGTTAAAAAATATTATTCACTTTATAGTTGCTTTACTGGGACTTGCGTTATTTATCCTTCTTTTTTGTAAAAGTATTGAATATGCCCAAGCTTTAAAAAGCATCCAGGAAGTAACGGCCGTCTCCAGAATTGCACTTTATCCCTTTGCTTTATGGATAGCTATCTGTTGTATTCCATTATGCCTGGTACTGCTGAAGGAATTGTTCCAATCTGCGATAGGGGTGGTGAAGGGATGAGTCCGGAGATAATTGGGTTGATTGGATTAGGGTTAATGCTTATTCTCTTTGCAATAGGCATGCCGATTTCTTTCGCTATGGCGCTGGCCGGCGTAGCCGGTTATGCTTACCTTGTCTCTCCGGAGGTAGGTTTTGCTCTGCTGCCGAGGGATGTATTCGAACAGTTTTCTTCTTACCCGCTGAGTGTTATTCCCATGTTTGTGCTCATGGGTTGCTATGCTTTTGCTGCAGGAATCGGGAAAAAATTGTTTGAAGTAGCACATGCTATTTTCGGGCATATGCCGGGGGGGCTTGCCGTTGCTACTATTGCAGCGTCTACGATATTTGGTGCCGTTTGTGGTTCAACTACTGCTACCTGCGCTACAATTGGGAAAATAGCTATTCCGGAAATGAAACGGTTTGGCTACGCCGACTGGTTATCTACAGGAACGGTAACTGTAGCAGGCGGCCTTGGTATCATGATCCCCCCAAGCACTATCTTCATTGTTTACGGCATATTAACTGAACAGTCTATTGGCAAGCTTTTTGTTGCGGGAATAATCCCTGGAATAATCCTGGCAACTACTTTTATCCTTACTATTTATATAATCTGCAGACGTAATCCTTCCAGCGGCCCCGTTGGCCCTACGACCTCCTGGAAACAAAAATTTGTTTCGTTAAAAGGGCTGATCGAATCCGCTATCCTATTCCTCGTTACCATCGGTGGGCTATTTGCAGGATGGTTTACTCCTACTCAAGCCGGGGCTATAGGCGCGGCGGTAGTTATCTTGCTTGGATTGCTAAACCGGCAGCTGACCTGGGCAAAATTTATTGAAGCAACCAGGGATGGATTACGCCTGTCCTGTATGATTATGCTTTTAATTGCCGGCGCTACAATTTTTGGTCATTTTATAACGCGTACAGCTATACCAATGAAGCTGGCAAATTATGTCATTTCTATGGATATCTCCGCCACGGTAGTGATGCTTTTTATCATTGTCTTTTGGTTTCTCCTGGGTTGTTTTATCGATGCCATGCCGATTATTGTGCTCCTAATGCCTATTTTGCTTCCTATTTTGAACAACATTGGAAGTAACCTGATCTGGTTTGCGGTAATTGTAGTAACCCTGAGCATGATTGCCGTAGTAACTCCGCCGGTGGGGGTTAACGCTTACGTTGTTAAAGGTATTACCGAAGACGTGTCTCTAACGACAATTTTTAAGGGCATATTTCCTTTTTTCATACCTTTTGCAATATGCCTAGCGCTGCTTGTTGCTTTTCCCGCACTATCCACCGTTCTGACAAATTTTGTAATGTACTAATCACCTTTGAAGATAAGTACAAGCACTATACAAGATGATCCTTGCCCCCGGCATCAAAACTGCCGGGGGCTTATATCTTTAGAAAAAACTTTGTTTCGGGATTCGAATATTTATTTTAATAGTATCAGAGCGGGGTTATCTCTTTTACTCCGCTTTTTCTTATGCCGATTCCTTTATTTTGCCTCTTTCAAAAAAGCTGAGGGGAGGAAAGAGGATTATCTCCATTTGTTGAGAAAAATAAAAAGGAAGAGTTGCGAATTTAGAGCGTTTATTTTGACGATTGAGGTGAAATGCGGATGAAAGGCAAAGGGATTATTTTTGATCTGGACGGGACCCTTCTGGATACTTTGCATGATCTGGGGGAGGCCATGAATACCGTTCTGCGAGTGTACGGCATTCCCGAGCATACTTTGGGAATGTATCGTACTTTTGTCGGTGAGGGTATCGAAAACCTGGTAAGACGTGTGCTCCCTGAAGTACAGAGAGATGATGAGGTTCTGGTCAATAGGCTGGTAGAAAAAATGCGGGTCGAGTACAGGTAACGCTATCTTAATCATAGCAGTATTTATCCCGGTGTCCCGGAAATGCTGGATGAACTGGAAAGCCGGGGTCTGCCTAAAGCAATCTTATCCAACAAACCGCATTTTTTAACTGTACCCATGTCCAAAAAAATGCTAAATTCCTGGTCATTTGCCGATGTGCGGGGGGCTTCGCCGGAAAAGCCCCGCAAACCGGACCCGGCAGTTGCCCTGGAAATAGCCGGGAAAATGCAAATAGATCCTGCGGAAATAATTTTTGTGGGGGATTCGGATATTGATATGCAGACAGCTTGTTCCGCGGGGATGTACGGGGTTGGAGTGTTGTGGGGATTTCGAGATGCTGCGGAGCTCAAGGAAGCCGGAGCGCAATCGCTTCTGACCAGCCCCCGAGAGCTTTTGGATCTTGTGTTTTGACTGTAAAGATAGTTTTATGATATAATTTCTTGATAACCTTTCAGCATATTTTTCATTCGTTAATAGGAAGGGTATTCTCAAATGGGTGAAGCGTTAGGAAAAACTGCAAGTCAATTTCAACTTGTTTCCGAGTTTTCTCCGGAAGGGGATCAACCCCGGGCTGTGGAAAAACTCCTGCGCGGTCTGAACCGGGGTTTCCAAAACCAGGTTCTCCTGGGTGTAACCGGCTCGGGGAAGACATTCACTATGGCCAAGATCATCGAACAGTTTCAAAAGCCTGCTCTGGTCATTGCTCCCAATAAGACCCTGGCCGCGCAGCTGTGCAGCGAATTTAAGGAGTTTTTCCCGCACAATGCGGTGGAGTTTTTTATCAGTTACTATGATTATTACCAACCTGAAGCCTATATCCCGCAATCGGATACCTATATTGAAAAGGATTCTTCCATAAATGATGAAATTGATAAGCTCCGCCATTCCGCGACCAGTTCTCTTTTTGAACGCCGGGATGTGATTATCGTAGCCAGTGTCTCTTGTATTTACGGCCTGGGCTCTCCTATGGAATACGGGGAACAGGTTCTTTCTCTGCGAGTGGGGGCATTGAAAAAAAGAGATGATATTCTCCGTAAACTGGTAGCCATACAATACGAGAGGAATGACATGGACTTTCATCGGGGAACATTTCGGGTGAGAGGCGATGTCATTGAAATTTATCCCGCATCTTTTACCGGTGCGGCTATCCGCGTGGAACTTTTTGGGGATGAGATTGAAAGGGTACGAGAGATCGATGTTCTTACAGGCAAAGTGTTGGGTGAACGGTCCCATGCGGCTATCTTCCCTGCTTCTCATTATGTGACAGGCAAGGAGCGCCTGGGGGAGGCCATCCGGGATATCGAGCTGGAGCTGACCGCCAGGTTGAGCGAGCTTCGGGCTCAGGATAAACTGCTGGAAGCCCAGCGCCTGGAACAGCGCACTTTGTATGATCTGGAAATGATGCTGGAAGTCGGTTTTTGCAGCGGAATCGAGAACTACTCCCGACATTTGGACAGGCGTCCCCCGGGAAGCAGGCCTTATACCCTGCTTGATTATTTCCCTCGGGATTTTCTCCTTTTTGTGGATGAGTCCCATGTGAGTATTCCCCAGATTCACGGCATGTACGGCGGCGACTTCTCACGAAAAAGCACCCTTGTTGAACATGGTTTTCGTCTTCCGTCGGCCCTTGATAACCGGCCACTGAGGTTTGATGAATTTACGAGCCTGGTTGGCCAAGCGGTTTTTGTTTCAGCAACCCCGGGAAACTTTGAACTGGAGAAAGCTCAGCAGGTTGTGGAGCAGATTATCCGGCCTACGGGACTTATCGACCCGGAAGTAATTATCCGGCCTGTGGAGGGTCAGGTGGACGATCTTTTCGGCGAGATCAAGAAAAGAGTTTCCCGGCATGAACGTGTTCTGGTTACGACTCTTACAAAGCGTATGGCCGAGGATCTGACGGATTATTACCAGGAAATGGGAATAAGGGTGCGCTATATGCATTCCGATATTGATTCCCTGCAGCGACTGGAAATCATTCGCGGTCTCAGGCTGGGAGAGTTCGATGTCCTAATCGGCATCAACCTGCTTCGGGAAGGCCTGGACCTCCCTGAGGTCTCCCTGGTGGCGATTCTTGATGCCGATAAGGAAGGTTTCCTGCGCTCGGAACGTTCACTTATTCAGACGATCGGGAGGGCTTCCCGGAACATTAACGGTCAGGTCATCATGTATGCCCGCGAGAGGACCCCTTCCATGACCGCGGCTCTTCGTGAAACAGAGCGTCGCCGCGAAAAGCAGATTGCTTATAACCGGCGATACGATATTACTCCACGAACAGTGCAAAAGGGGATTCGCGCGCCCTTGCAGGCTACTCAGGCGGCAGAGGAATCCGCCTCCTACTCAACGGTAAGTTCCGAAAAGGTCAGAGCTATGGGTAAAAGAGAAAGGGAGCGTTTTGTGCGGGATTTGGAGAAAGAGATGAAAGAAGCAGCCCGGGGACTCGATTTTGAACGGGCGGCCGAGATCCGGGACGTCCTTTTTGATATTCGGGCGATGGGGAAAAAATGGGTTTCCTCTCCTTTGCGGAAAGAACAAAGAGAGGGCAAGGTAAAAGATGGAGAAAATTATTATTAAAGGCGCCAGGGAACACAACCTAAAAAACATTGATCTGGAAATTCCCCGGGAAAAGCTGATCGTTTTTACCGGTCTGAGCGGTTCGGGAAAATCATCCCTTGCTTTTGATACCATTTATGCCGAAGGGCAGCGGCGCTATGTGGAGTCCCTCTCCGCCTATGCCCGCCAGTTCCTCGGGCAGATGGACAAACCGGATGTGGATTTTATTGAGGGACTTTCACCTGCGGTCTCTATCGACCAGAAGAGTACCTCGCGCAATCCCCGTTCTACAGTGGGAACAGTAACGGAGATATATGATTACCTGCGGCTTTTATATGCCCGGGTCGGCAAGCTTTATTGCCCTCACTGCCGGAAGCCCATCTCCGGCCAAACAGTGCAGCAAATGGTCGATGCTCTTCTGCAGTTGCCGGAAGGTGCGCGGTTACAGGTTATGGCTCCGCTGGTCCGGGGACGCAAGGGAGAATACAGTGCTCTCTTGGATGAATTGCGCAAAAAAGGCTATGTCCGTGTGCGCGTTGACGGTGAAATCAGAGAGCTTGATGAAGCGATTACCCTCGATAAGAATAAGAAACATAATCTGGAGGTTATCGTAGACCGCCTTGTTGTGCGGGAGAAGATAGAGTCCCGCCTGGCCGATTCTCTGGAAACAGCCCTGGATCTGGGCGACGGTTTGGTTATTGTCCAGGAACAGGCGGGAGAGGAGATGCTGTTCAGCAGCTCTTTTTCCTGCTTGCACTGCGGGTTCAGTTTCGAAGAGATTTCCCCGCGCATGTTTTCTTTTAACAGTCCTTACGGTGCCTGTCCCAAGTGTGGGGGGCTCGGTATGACCATGGAATTTGACCCGGAACTGGTAATCCCCAATCCCGAGCTTTCCATTGAAGAAGGAGCCATCCATCCCTGGGGGGGCAATTATAACGGTTATTACCGGCAATTTTTGGAGGCTTTTGCCTCAACTTTTCATCTGGACCTCAAAAGCCCCGTTTCCTCCTACAGTGAAGAAGAAAAAGAGCTGCTTTTTTACGGTTCTTCTGAGCAGGTTGCCTTTCGCTATCAGAGCCCTTACCGCGGGAGAACAAGATATTACAAGCGGTCTTTTCCCGGGATTTTAAAACTCTTACAGGATAAGTACCGGGAAATGGAGAGCGATACCGGAAGAGCGGATATGGCCAGGTATATGCGCAGTAAATCCTGCCCTTCTTGCGGAGGGGCCAGGCTGAAAGAAGCCAGCCTGGCGGTTACCGTCGGAGAAAAAAATATTACCGAGGTGACGGCTCTTACTGTTAGAGAAGCCAGGGAATTCCTCGGTCAACTTTCCTTATCGGAAAAAGAGACCTTTATCGCGCAGCAGGTTCTTAAAGAGATTTCCGCGCGTCTGGGTTTTTTGGTCGATGTAGGTTTGGGCTATCTGACTCTGGACCGCACGGCAACGACCCTTTCAGGGGGGGAGGCTCAGCGTATCCGCCTGGCAACCCAGATCGGGTCCGGACTGACGGGAGTTATTTATATCCTGGACGAACCCAGTATCGGCCTGCATCAGCGGGATAATGCCCGACTGCTGCAAACACTCATCAAAATGAGGGATATGGGCAATACGGTTATTGTAGTGGAACACGACGAGGATACCATCCGCAGCGCAGATTTTATTGTGGACATGGGTCCCGGAGCCGGTGAAATGGGCGGACATATTGTTGCCGCGGGCCCTGTGGAGACAATTGCCGGCACTCCTGCTTCCATTACCGGAGATTACCTGAGCGGACGGCGGTCAATCCCTCTTCCTGACCGGCGGCGGCCTCTTCCGGAAAAAAAATGGCTGGAGATTAAAGGTGCGACGGCTAACAACTTGAAAAATCTGGATGTAGCTTTTCCTCTGGGGGTTTTGACCTGTGTGACCGGGGTTTCCGGTTCAGGGAAGAGCACCCTCGTCAATGAAATCCTGGCCCGGACACTTGCCCAAAAACTGCACCGTTCCAGGGAACGGGCGGGAGAACACCGGGAAATTCAGGGAATCGAGTACCTTGATAAGGTTATTGAGATTGACCAGTCGCCCATCGGACGGACGCCCCGTTCCAACCCGGCAACCTATACGGGTGTTTTTGACGGGATCAGGGAAATTTTTGCCCAGACGACGGAATCCAAGATCAGGGGTTATAAGGCGGGCCGCTTCAGCTTTAATGTTAAAGGAGGACGGTGCGAGGCATGCCGCGGTGACGGCATCCTGCGCATTGAGATGCATTTTCTACCCGATGTCTATGTCCCTTGTGAGGTTTGCAAGGGGCAGCGCTATAACAGGGAAACTCTGGAAGTGACTTTCAAGGGGAAAAATATCAGCCAGGTGCTGGAGATGAGCGTGCAAGAGGCACTGGAATTTTTCTCCGCAATCCCGCGGGTCCAGAGGAAACTGCAGACCCTCATGGATGTGGGACTCGGTTATATCCGTGTCGGGCAGCCTGCTACAACTCTTTCGGGCGGGGAAGCTCAGAGGGTCAAACTCGCCGCTGAACTTTCCCGGCGCAGCAACGGGAGAACATTGTATATTTTGGATGAACCGACGACAGGCCTACACATTGACGATATAAAGAAACTGCAGCTGATTCTGGAACGCCTGGTGGATAACGGAGATACGGTCGTGGTGATCGAACATAACCTGGATGTCATCAAGAGGGCCGACTATATTATAGATTTGGGTCCTGAAGGGGGCGGGGCCGGCGGTGAAATTGTCGCCTGGGGGACACCGGAAGAGGTAGCCCGGATGGACGCCTCCTTTACCGGCCGGTTTCTCCGGAAGATGTTACACGACATGAGCCGGGAGGAAGAACGCGTTTAATGGACGAGGAGCTCAGGACAAAGTTAAAAAACGAAAAACTCGCCAGGCTGCCCCACAGCCCGGGGGTCTACCTTTTTCGAGATGAAGATGATAAGGTGATCTACGTGGGAAAAGCGGTCGATTTGCGCCAGCGTGTGCGCTCGTATTTCCAGAACCCGGCTTCAATCTCGCCGCGAGTGAGATTCATGGTTGAAAAGATCGCTGATCTCTCCTACATTATTACCGATTCTGAGGAAGAGGCCTTTATCCTGGAGTCCAATCTCATTAAAGAACATTCTCCGCGCTATAATGTTCAGTTCAAGGATGATAAACACTATCCTTACCTCTGCCTGACCATGGAAGAACCTTTCCCCAGATTGGTGTTCGCCCGCCGTCCCGAAAATAAAAGAGCAAGGTACTTTGGACCTTACAGTAGTGCCGGTGCAGTACGGGAAACCATGCGCCTTATTAAAAAAATTTTTCCCCTGCGCAGCTGCAAGCAGCCTCTTCAGGAAGGGGAAAGTAAGGGCAGGCCCTGCCTTAATCAACAGATTAAACGCTGCCTGGCCCCCTGCCGGGGAGATCTTCCCAGGGAAGAATACCTGGCTGTTGTGGACCAGGTAAGTCTTTTTCTGGAAGGGAGGCAGCAGGCTTTATTAAAAAAAGTAGAGAAAGAAATGCACGAGGCCTCAAAAGCCCTGGATTTTGAAAAAGCGGCTCGCCTGCGAGACCAGTTTTTTTCCCTGCAAAAGGTCATGGAACGGCAAAAAGCCGTTACCCGCGATTCCCGGGACAGGGACGCTATTGCCCTTGTTGCCCAACCCTGGGGCTTTTCCGTGGGGCTCTTCAAGGTACGCGGCGGGAAGCTGCTCGCGGCGGAAAACTTTTCTTCCCGCGGGACGGAAGGTATGGAAGCGGAAGTAGTAATGAAAGAATTTATCAGGCATTTTTATTCCGGGGCATCTTTCATTCCGGGAGAACTCCTGCTTTCACACCTCCCCGCGGAGTCCGGGTTCCTGGAAAATTGGCTGAGGAAGAAAAAAGGGGGCGGCCCGGTGCGGATCAAATTACCCCAGCGGGGAGAGAAAAAGGCGCTCCTGGAGTTATTGAAAAAAAATGCCCTGCAGCATGGTGAACAGCAGGAAAAGAACGTCAGACAGGAAATGAGGATGCTGGATGAACTGGCCGGAGTTCTCAGTTTGCCCGGGCCGCCGGAAAGAATTGAGGGATATGATATTTCCCACTTTGCCGGTAAAGAAACCGTCGGCTCAATGGTCGTTTTTTTACAGGGAAAACCCTGGAAAGAGGGGTACAGGCGCTTTAAGATCAGAGAAGTTAAGGCCGCGGATGATTACGGAGCCCTGGCCGAGATGCTGGAGCGCCGTTTCCGCAACGATAAGCTGCCCCTTCCTTCACTGGTGCTGATCGACGGTGGCCGCGGCCAGCTTTCTGTGGGGGAGAAAGTTCTCCGGGAGAAGAACCTGTCGCATCTTCCCCTGGCCTCGCTGGCCAAAGAAGAAGAACATATCTTCCTCCCCGGGGAGAGGGCACCTTTGCGCCTGCCCGCCGTCCACCCGGCTCTGAAGCTGCTGCAGCAGGTCCGCGATGAAGCGCACCGTTTTGCCCTTGCACTGAGCAGGAACCTGAATATCAAGAGCAGCATAGGTTCGTTTCTGGAAAGTATTCCTGGGGTGGGGCCGGCGCGCCGGAAAGCATTGTTGGAACATTTTAACGGGCTGGAAGCGTTAAAGGATGCTTCTTTGGAGGAAATTAAGGCTGTTCCCGGCATCAGCGCTCCAGTGGCGGAAAACTTGTACCGGAATCTCCATGGATAAGGGGTCAGGTCTTGACATGAGACATATCACCAGAGTTTACCATTTAATCAGCCGGATTACCATCCGAAAAAGCACTGGTTTTGTCCTCTATAATTTGTTCTTTATAATATGATCTACTTTTTCATATATCGCTTTTATATCACTGTTTTGGGTTAATTCATCTTTAAAACGGCTGCATTGTTTGGATACGGTGGTATAATGAATTCCACAAAACAGGTCGGCGATTTCTTGATTGTTCAGATAAGTGTATTTCTTCATCATGAAAAGGGCGATTTTACGGGCCAGATTATTTTTACAACCTTTTTTCAAAATATGTTCCCGCTTAACAGACAGGGTCTGTTCAACAGCCGAAAAAATTTCTTCAGCCTCCAGTTTTCGGCCAAATTTTTTATGGTCCGTTATTTCAGTACTAACAGTATCCCGGTTATATTTTGCTTTAATCTTGCTGATAAACGACTTATCACCCAGGACAACCTGTCCATAAAGTTTTTCCATGGGGTTTCCTGTAGTTTCAGTTAATCCTTTGTTTACATAATTCATATACTTCTCCCTGGCGGTACTTTCCCTACTGCTGAACATGGAGAGTATAGCGGGATAATCAACCCATTTCATTCTTTTCGCTGCCCCCAGATATGCACGGTAGCTGCTCCATTGATAGGAAGAAGGATCTGTTACCATGCCGGCACGATAAGGATTAAGATGAATATACCGGGTAAGCTCGAGGAGATAATGATCTTTGTCAACAAGGATTGCCTTGTATCTGCCTTGCAGCAAAGAACCACTTCGTTTATGGCGGTAATTAAAGTAAGAAACATAACTGGCATTAAGCCAATGCATTACCCGATGCAAATTGCCTTGAGGGGTTTCCAACAGGAGATGATAGTGGTTCCCCATCAGCACATAGCAGTAGATGATGATCCCGAAGCGCTCACAGCACTCTTCCAACAAATCCAAAAATTTGACCCGATCCCGGTTGTCTTTAAAAATATCTTTTTTTTCGTTACCTCGACTGATCGCATGATACAATGCACCCGGATACTCGATTCTAAGCGGTCTGGCCATAGCAAACTCTCCTATCTCAAGGCGGAAGATTGCTACGAAAAATCTGTAAATATTTGTACATTAGTTTTAGATTATCCAATTCTATGATATCTTAATTTATCCTGCTTACCCCACCTATTTTTCGATAATAATCCTTAACAAATTTCTCTTGGCAGGACTGCAAATTACAAATTATGGTTATATGTCTCATGGCAAGACCTGACCCCATCGATCCGACCCCATCGATCCGACCCCATCGATCCTAATTTTTTTGTACCACGAAGGAAATGAAAAAATCTTAAAGAATAACAATAAAAGAATAACATAAGAGGTATAAATAGGAATTATATCCAAGGAGAGAATGTCATGCGATCCAAACTCAATTCATTTCTGCGGGGCGTATTTTTGTTAGGTCTTCTGATATTTATTACTCCCGGTCGTGTTCTGGCAGTTACCCGGGTAGATATCTTTGCTTCAGATATTACGGCTAAAACCGGGGAAATCATCAGTGTTGATGTGGCGGCTTCCGACTTCAGTAATCTTTATTCAGCCGAACTGCACCTGCAGTATGATCCTGCAATCCTGCTTGCGGTCGATGAGGATGGAAATACCGTCACTAAAGCTGGTGAGGGGGACATATTTACCGCCAATAAATTCGTAGCTGAGAACTTAATATCTCCGGAGGAGGGGAAAGTTGATTATGCAGTGACATTTCTGGGAGGGATAAACGGCAGGTCAGGGGAGGGGATTCTGCTAAAGATGAAGTTTAAAATACTAAAGGAGGAGAGCGCTGCCATTCAATTTGCCGACCTATTGTTACTTAATAATTTACTGGATTCTATCCCGCTAGCCGGTAATTCAGTAGTGATAAATCCTGATTCTGCCGGAGGCAGTGAAAATGAGCCGGGCTCTTCCGACAGCAATGGCGGAGACGGCAGCACTCAGGAGCCCATAGAAAATTTTCCCGCTGATACGGGCGGAAATACCTCAACAACAGATCCTGACATAATAGATAGTAGTAGAAGAAGCACAATAACCGGCAGCGAGAGTCAGGGCGGCGATACCCCAGGCGATACAGCGGCAGAAAACGGCAGCAATGAAATCGCGGATACGGCAACTGCAAGGGGGTTTACCGATATGCAGGGCCACTGGGCTCAGGAGGCGGTGGACGCTCTCTTCCGGCAAGAACTGATCAACGGTTATGAAGATGGAACATTTAAACCCGATAATTACATAAGCAGGGCAGAAATAGTTGTTTTGCTGGCCCGCGGCCTCGGATTGGCCGGCGCTGCCGACGGCCGGACACTATTTACCGATGATCCCGTTATTCCCGACTGGGCCAGGCGCTATGTGGCAGCAGCTTTGCGTGATGGACTAATCAAAGGATACGAACAAGCGGATGGAAGCTGCCTTTTTGCCGGGGAGCGTTTTGTTAGCCGGGGAGAATATGCGGTCCTGTTAGCCCGTATTTTAGAAAAGAATTTCGGTAATTTACATCCGGCCCAACTGTTTTTCACGGATGCGGACGCTATTCCGGATTGGGCCATTGATGCGGTAGGGATAGCCCTAGCCGGGGGAATAATTGAAGGATATGAAGATGACAGCTTCAGGGCTTCGGGAAACGTCAGCCGGGCTGAAGCTGCCGTTATACTTAAACGGGTATTGTATGTTATTGAATTGAAATAGAAAAAACGACATGAAAACTAAATTAAGAGGAGCGGACTTAACTGTGCGAAAAAAAAGGATAACTGTTTTTATGTTGACGGCAATTTTAATAATCGGCTCGTCTGTTGCCCTATGCAGTGCCGGCGACAATGCGTCCATGAGCTTAACGGCAGTTGACAAGGTATATCTGGAACAGGAATTTGACGTTGAAGTAGAGCTGAACGATGTTGAAAACCTGGAGGGTGTAGACTTCACACTAAGCTTTGATTCCCAATTGCTGGAAGTGAAGGATGCTGATGCTGCTACTGACGGTATCCAGACCATGGTCGGCATTTTTCTGCAAGGGTTGGTCGTGAAAAACGAGGCTGATAATCAGAACGGGACTATCCGTTTTGTTACTGCGATGGGTGATCCCGGTATCACCGGCAGCGGGGTCCTGACTACTATTAAAATGAAAGCCCTGCAAGCTGGGACTGCTCAACTGATTTTCACTTCCGCTAAATTAATTGATAAGGACCTAAACTATTTGGTCTGTACTACCGAGACGAAAAACCTGAGTATTTCTGATGAGGGGTGTATATCGGGTTTTGTTAAACTGCAAGGGCGGGATGCCCACGAAGGCATCAGGATCTTAGTGGATGGGACCGAAACCGTCACCACCGCTTCGGACGGTAGTTTCAGCCTGCCCCTCTCTCCCGGAACTTACTCACTTTATGCTATCTATCCCCACTATCTTAGCAAAAAACTGGGACAAATTAACATTACCAGCGGTCAGGAAATTGTACTCGACGTTAAGCTTCTGCCGGCCGGGGACGCGGATAGCGATGATGATGTGGACTTGCAGGACCTGGCTATTGTGGCTCGGGATTATGACGGGAGCGGGGAACTGGATGCGGATTTTAACGGCGACGGTAAAGTCGACCTGCTCGACCTGGTACTGCTGGCTAAGAACTACAACCAAGTAGGAGACGCAAAACAATAGCCGCGCTTACGGCCCGGAGACAAATCCATGAAGCTCATTTTAAAGTTAATTCTTTTAATAATCTTATTGCTGTTTAATTACAGTGAATCTGTCTCGGCTGCGGAAGAGCCGTCTCTCAGAATCGATGCCCCGGAGGAGGTATCGGCCGGGAGCAGTTTTGAAGTAAAAGTCTTAGTGAATAATGCCGCGGCATTAGAGGGCATTGATATTGCCGTTACTTTTACTCAGGCTTTACTGGCGGTTATTGATGCGGATGCAGCCCTGGATGGCACGCAGATAGCCGCAGGAAGTTTTTTTGAGGGGCTGCAGGCTATTAACCGGGTTGATAGCTGCAACGGTTCCATCCGTCTCGTTGCCGCGCAGGGCGATCCCGGAGTCAGTGGAAACGGTGCAATTGCCGTTATTAATTTCCGCGCCTTGAAAAGCGGGATGGGCAATGTAGCCCTGGCTTCAGCCGGACTGGCAGACAAAGATTTGCAGCGCATCACCCCTGCGTTAAGCAGCAGAGCGATAAAGATATGTGACGATTCGGAACTGCCCATGGTCAGTATCGGCCAATACAGCGGCGCCCGGAATTCATTGCTTGAAGTGCCGGTTATGATATCCGCGGCCAAATCAATGGCTGCATATGAATTTACTCTAACCTTTGATGCTGCTCTGCTTGAACTGAAAACGGTAGAAAAGGGCGATTTTCTCCCCGGGGATCTCACCGTGAACCGGGATGAGGCCGTCCCGGGGCAAGTAGCGGTCGCAATGACCGGCAGCGGCTCCGCAGATGGCGACGGAGTATTGTGTCGCTTGATTTTTCGCTTAAAGGGTGAGGAAGGGAGTGAAGTCGCCCTTAACTTAAGCGACTTGGCGTTTAAAAACGCGGCTCAGCCGCCGGAGACAATAGAGTGTGCCGTCAGCCACGGGAGGATAGAAATAACCCCCATGGACGAGTGCTTTATCGCCACCGCGGCTTACGGGTCAAAATATACGGCTTCCGTTACTTTGCTGCGCTGTTTTCGCGATCGCTATCTTTTGGACAATACAATAGGTCGGATGCTGGTAGCTTTTTATTACCGGATTTCTCCGCCTGTAGCTGCTCATATTGCTCAGAGCAGTTTTTTGCGGTTATTAACCAGGATCTTGCTGGCACCGGTAGTGGTTCTGGTATATGTATTGATGCATCCCCTATGGGGATGGGGTCTTCTTCTGGGAGGGTGTCTGATTAGGGTCTGGGTTAGGTCTTAAAAACCCGTAAATATTTGTACATTAGTTTTAGATATCCAATTCTATGATATCTTAATTTATCCTGCCTACCTCTACTTATTTTTCCATAATAATCCTTAATAAAATTTCTTTGGGCAGGATTATTAATTACAGATTATGGTTACATGTCTCATGTCAAGACCTGACCCCAGAAAAAACAGAAAAAAGGAGGCGTCTTTTGTGACAAAAAAATACAAACAAGGGCTAAGTTATTTGACTATATTTATTCTTTTTATTTCTATTACCGTCCCAAACATATTTCTATCAAATGTTCCTACTTATGCGGAAACCTTTGACAATATAGAAATCATTCATGAAGAAAGATCGGAACAGTTGGAGGCAGATGCCGGTGAAGACTCTGAAACACTCGAAGAAGCTTTTATCGAAACAATTAATAATTTAGAGCAGCCGGTAAGAGAGGAAGTATATAAGCCCAACAAAAAAGTTTATTTCAATTTCGAAATAATGAGTCTGGGTGAAGAGGTAGTAACTTTTCAGGACAATAATCTGGAGCAGGCCATAAGAGATGCATTGAATAAACCCGACGGAGATATTACCAGGGCGGATATGGAGACAATTACAAATCTTGATGTAAGTAACAGTGGTATACAATATTTATCGGGATTGGAGTATGCAGTTAATTTGCAGACCCTTAGTTTCGCTTTTAACCAAGTGAGCGACATAAGCGCCTTAGCTAATTTGACAAATATGATGTTCCTTTATTTCTATAATAACCAAGTAAGTAATATAAGTGTTTTAGCCAATTTGACAAATCTTTGGTCTCTTAATTTCTATAATAACCAGGTGAGCGACATAAGCGCCTTAGCAGGTTTGACAAATCTTCGGTCTCTTAGTTTCAATAATAATCAAGTAAAGGATATAAGTGCTTTAGGGAATCTGGTAAATTTACAGGACCTTGATTTCTCCGACAACCAAGTGATTGATATAAGCGCAACGGCCAATTTGACAAATTTACAGAATTTTATTATTAAAAATAACTACATAAACATTACAGAAGGCTCTGCTGCCAGGCAAATCATAGAAGCTCATCTTAATAGAGGGGCAAATGTTGAATATACCCCCCAGAATATTTCATATACAAATTGGAATGAGAATATGGTCTTGGGCCAAAATGGTCCTTACCCCTTTGCAGGGATATATGAGTTTGACAACCTCTTCATTGGAGACAATGTTGAGATTACGAGCAGCGGGATTTCCCAATTGATCATAAGGTTAACGGGACCCTCCAACTGGGCAAAAATGCCGTTATCCGCGTCAGGAACGGCTATTATCCGGAAGCGCCTCAAAATAACATATCATTGTTGAATAACAATAACTTGAATACACTCGGTATTGATGCGGGCGGCTATTATGTTTATGAAAATATGTTCGGCAAAGGGGGCGACGGTGGCGCTGGAGCTTTAACATCCGGCGGTGGCGGCGGCGGCTACGGTGGCGGCAATGGTGGACGTGGTGATAGCGGTGGCAGTGGTGTCGCCAATGGCGGTAATGGCGGCAATAGTTATACGAACGCTTTAGGCGGTACGGGTGGAGTAAGCAATGGCCTCGGTTCATCAGGTGCTGACAATTGGCATGGTAGCGGTGGCGGCGGGGGAGGGAATAGTGGCAATGGAGGAGAATCACATAGTGGTCATTGGGGCGGAGGCGGAGGCGGAGGATACGGCGGGGGCATTTTAACAGTTCTATCCGACACGTTATCATATGATACAAATAATCCACCTAAATTACTGGTGTCCGGTCAACAGGGAGGTACCCGTGGATACGACGGCGGCTTTAGTCATAACGGAAATAAAGGTGAAGGCGGTTTAATAATTATTGAGTCGCCTGACTATCTGTTCAGCTCGCAACATTGGAATTTAGACAGCGCTACCTACGGTCAGCATCTTCTTCCTTCAACAAATGGGGGGCACGGTACCGTCACCGGCAATCCGCAAAAGATTTTTGTTAATGGAGCAGAATATATCGATGTAGCCGGCGTGACTCTTGATCAAGAGGCCATAACCCTCAATACAAAGCCGGAAAGCTATACACTGGCGGCCGCCGTCAGCCCGGCGGATGCCATGAACAAAAACATTAGATGGCAATCAAGCAATCCCAATATTGCAACAGTTGACGGAAACGGTACTGTAACCGCAATTTCTCCGGGAAATGCCGTCATAACGGTAACAACGGTAGACGGAGGGTATACCGACAGCTGCAATGTCACTGTTGTCCCGCAGGTTCAAAGCGTTTCTTTGGATCAACATGAAATAAGGCTGTTTTCCACAGATGAAGCCGGGGTTACCCTTACCGCTAACATACTTCCGGTTGACGCAACAAACCATAATGTAACCTGGACTTCCAGTAACATATTGGTGGCAACGGTTGATCCGAACGGGTTAATACGGCCCGGACAACCGGGAACCGCCACGATAACCGTTAAGACACAAGACGGTGAAAGGACGGATACCTGTCAAGTTATTGTGGGGTTACATGCAGACGGCGTAACTATTGATAAGAACAATCTCACTCTGACAGCAGGTGCCTCTACCGCAGCACTGACAGCAACCGTATCTCCGAACGAAGCCCTTAATAAGAAGGTAATCTGGTCTTCTGCCAATCAATCCGTAGCTATTGTCAGCGCAAACGGTATTGTTACGCCACTTGGGCCCGGGTTAACGGAGATAACGGCAACAACGGAAGACGGCGGTTTTCGGTCCGTTTGCACAGTGGAGGTACTTCCGTCCCTGATTTCAGCTATGAGCCCGGACAGGGAGGCAGTCGGGGTCTCTGTAAACGAAAAGATCAGGGTTACATTTACCAAGGATCTAGATTTAAGGACTCTCAACGGTTCCACAATGTATTTAGCCGGCGGCGGAGACCTGATACCAGCCGACATTGCATACCATGCCGCGACGAGGATAGCCGAACTTACACCTCTTGAAGCTCTTCAATACAATACCGTTTATACAATGTATTTAAATTATCAGATAAAAAGTACAGACGGAACCCTTTTAGGCCAATCAAACGGATGCATGAACTGGAGTTTTACAACCGAAAAAGAGACTCTGCCCGGGCCGGCCAATGTCCCGTGGGCCCAGTATATGTGCGATCCGGGCCATAGCGGTCAAAGCCCCGGGGTCATAACCAATAGCAGCGGACTTTGCTGGAAGGTATTTACCGGTAGCGGGGATGTAGCCCCTGCGGTGGGAGACAGCCTTATCTATACTGCTTCAAATAGCGGTTTGAAGGTTTTAAATATAGACGGAACGGTCAATTGGAGCTACTCACAGAGCCCTGTCTCCACTCCGGCAGTGGCCGGCGATGGAAATATCTATTTTATATCGTCTGACTCCAGTTTTTATACTGTAAAAGACGGTACCCTGCAGAATAGTACCGAGCTGGCTAAAAACAGTTGGACACTGGCCCCCCTCCTGGATCAAAGCGGGAACAAATATGCTGTCGCCGTTGTAGAAACCGACTACTTTGGAAAGTTTTACACCAGTTATTTAACAAAAATAGGCTCATGGACTAAAAGTTTTGATCAAATCATCAGTACCCCACCCGCGGCTGATTCAAACGGTATGATTTATTTGGGCGCCGGCTCTACGGTATATGCCTACACTACCAACGGCCAGGTAGCCTGGACGAAAGGGGTTGCAGACGGAAGCGATATTATCTCTTTAGCGCTAGATAAAAGCAACAATATCTATTTAACCACCCGGAACGGAAGCCTGGAAGTGCTGAGCTCAGCCGGGCAGCTGCTTTGGACAAAATCCTTCGGGGTGGCCCTGACACCGGTTTGTCTGAGTGAGGACGGCAAAATATTTGTCGGCAGCAGCGATGGCTCAATAACTATCCTAAGCCCGGAGGGCACAAACATTCTTCAGATTAATACCGGTTCGCCGATCGTTGCACCTCCGGTTATTGACACCGCGAACAACATTGTTGTCGGTACTATCAGCGGCTGGGTATTTTCCTATCGTTACGACGGTACTGAAAGGTGGCGTTTTAAAACCGCCGGGCAGGTTGTTGCCCCCCCGGCCATTGGTGGAAACGGAACGGTTTATGTTGTTTCCACAGACGGATATTTATATGCGTTAGGGGGCTCTACCGTAGAACTTATTCCCGCATTGAAAAAAGTTCCGGTGGGTGCTGAAGTTTACTGTATGGTAAAGGCCTCAGGGCTTACGGACCTGTATGGGGCCGATATGACCATAAGCTTTGACAGTTCCGTGCTGGAAGTAAACAGCCTTTCCCTAAATTACTTCTTTAACAATGCCGTTTCCCCCTTAACACCCGAAGAAGGCTGGATCACGGACAATTGTTTTGCCTATAACAACACCCTTGGTAAAATTAAGATTTCCGGAAGCAAAAAGGGAAATGACAGCTTCAGCGGCAACATAGACCTTGCCACAATCAACTTTAAAACCAAAGCTAAGGGGATTACACAAGTTCTCTTCACCGAAATAACGTTAGTTGACAAATATGCACAAGATATAAGCTTGACTAAAAAGAATACAGCCATTGAAGTAACGGTGGGCAGCATTCTTACAGGCATTATCAGCCCGGAAGGAAAAGCCGCTTATACCGACATCGTTGTGACCCTGGAAGACACTGACAACAACTTTATAAGTAGTATAAAACCCCTTGCGGATTGGTGCTTTATCTTCACTGATTTGGCGGCGGACACCTACAATATTTCTGTCTGCGCTCCCGTATTTCTCAGGGAACGAATAGACAATATTACTATCGCTGAAGATAACGAGACGAAAGACATAGGAGTGATTTGCCTCAGGACAGGTGACATAAATAAAGATAATGTTGTTGACCTGATGGATCTGGTGCTGTTTGCCAACACCTATTATACTGTTCCCGGAGATGAAAGATGGTTAGCCGAGGCGGATTTCAACAAAGATAACCGGATTAATATTATCGACCTGGCCTATATGGCAAGGAACTATGATTATGCAGGTAAGCCTGCACCTAATCATTAGTTAATTGTTTGGAGTAGCTCCTTAGGATCTGGATACGATTGCTGCCATGGTTT
Source organism: Dethiobacter alkaliphilus (assembly GCA_016841605.1). Lineage (GTDB taxonomy): Bacteria > Bacillota > Dethiobacteria > DTU022 > UBA8154 > DUNV01. The sequence continues at coordinate 203,425 of JAENYV010000005.1, forward strand.
ACAGCGACTGATGCTTCCTACCGTAAAAGCTGGAGTATTGCTGTCTATCCCTTTGCCGTTATTTTTAAAATCACGGATGGTTCTTTTTTCCCTGGCGTCTACGGAGATGATCGGTTGCTTTGATTGTTTCCCTCAAATTTTTCAATTATGCAGGGAGTGGAGGAGATCGATGATGTAAAGACGGAAGGCAACAGCCTTGCTGCTGGTTTTTTTTTATGACCGGTTTATTTTTTAACATTAGCCCGGGAACAGCCGGGGCTGACATTACCTTTATCCCATCTTTTAATTGACAACAGCCCTTTTTCCCTGTAAGCTTAAAGTGCTTAATTGAAGATTATGTATTATTATGAGGGGAAATGATGAATTATAAACTTTTGGCCCTTGATCTGGACGATACACTGCTTAATGAAGAGTTTAAAATCTCCTCCCGCAACAAAAAAGCCTTGAAAGAAGCTGCCTCACGAGGGATTGGGATAACGATAGCCACCGGACGCATGTTTCGTTCATCTCTTCCCTTTGCTCGCGAATTGGGTATTGAACTGCCTCTAATTACGTATCACGGAGCGCTGGTTAAAGAAGCTTCAGGTGAGCAAAAAGTTTTCAGGCAAGTGGCTGTTCCATACGATTTAGCCGTAGAAATTCTTCGTTACGGGGAAGCCGAAAATTATCATTTTAATATTTATCTTGACGATAAGCTTTACGTAAAAGAGGAAAATGAAAATACCCGCTATTATCAGTGGATTGCTTCTATCCCTCTGGAAACGGTGGGAGAGCTCGCCGTTTTCTTGGAGCAAGTTCAGAAAGAACCTACAAAGCTAACAGTAATTAATCGTGAAGGCCGTCTCGAAGAACTGCAAAAAATTCTCCAGGGTAAATATGCCCATGAGCTTTCTATTTTGCAATCACGTCCTTATTTTCTGGAGATTACCCACAGGGATGCTACCAAAGGGCAAGCTCTGAAATTTCTGGCGGAGAGGGAGAACCTTTCAGCCGGCCAGGTTATTGCGATCGGGGACAGTTATAATGATATTGACATGCTGCAGTACGCCGGGATGGGAGTTGCCATGGGCAATGCTCCCGCGGCTGTTCAGCGGGCGGCCGATATCGTTGCCCGGGCCAATACGGAAGACGGGGTAGCTCTTTTCCTGGAAAAATATATTCTTTAAACATCGGTTTCTTTTACCTGCCATCATCTGTCCATGGAGGGTTTGGTATGCAAAAAATTAAGCTGGTTGCCGATCTCCACATCCATACCATTGCCAGTGGACATGCTTACAGTACCTATGCGGAGGTTGTGCAAGTTGCCGCACAAAAAGGGCTGCAGGCAATAGCACTGACTGATCACGGACCAGCCATGCCCGGGGGGCCTCATCGCTATTACTTCGGGAATTTATTCGCTCTGCCGGAAAAAGAACAGAATGTGGAGATTTTGCGGGGGATTGAGGCGAATATTATTGACAGGGACGGCACCGTGGATCTTCCTGATAATTATCTTCAAATGCTCGACCTAGTTTGGGTCGGGCTTCATATCGGCTGCCTGCAACCGGCCGGTAAAAGCATTAATACGGAAGCAGTTCTTAATGCCCTCGCCAACCCGTATGTTGACGGTATTGTTCACCCTGGAAATCCTAATTTTTCCATTGATGACGAGGCTGTTGTCAGAGAAGTAATAAAAAGAGGAAAAGTACTGGAAATTAACAACGGTTCTTTTGTTATGCGTCGGGGCAGCAAGACGGGATGTTTGGAGATAGCACGTATGGTCCGGCGTTTTGACGGTATTGTTGCTCTAAACAGTGATGCTCATGTTGCCGCAAATGTTGGATGCAGTGAGCGCGCTTTGAAACTGGCTGCTGAAGCAGGTATCACCTCGGAGCTAATCTTGAACGCAGACCTCGAGCGGCTGAAAGCATTTTTAAAAAGCCGTGGGAAGAGACGCTTTCAAAAAAATCAGGATAATTAATTTTAGGATTATCCCCAGGGTAAGTCCTCTTTTTTCAGATAGTGCTCACCGCTAAAGAAAAGGAATTCATACCGACTTTAGTGAATAAATGATATAATTATAGCCCGCAAGAAAAATAAAAAATAAGCTTTTTAGGAGAGTTGGTAATTCATGATGCGGGAGAGGAGATTTATACTGATTACAGGTTTTTCCGGTGCCGGAAAAAGCGGTGCACTGCACAGCTTTGAAGATTTGGGATTTTTTTCGATGGATAACCTTCCACCCGCACTGATTCCCAAATTTGCTGAGCTCTGTATCCAGTCGGAGGGAAAGATTAAAAGTGTTGCCCTGGTTTGTGATATCAGGGGGGGGGAACTTTTTAGCGGGCTCTTTGAAGCATTGGACCGTTTGGAAGAAATGGGCTTTAATTATGAAATTCTTTTTTTGGAAGCAACAGAAGACGTTTTAATCCGGCGTTTTAAAGAGACGCGGCGGCGTCATCCTCTGGCGGAGAAAGGGAGTATTGTCGAAGCGATCCGGGAGGAAAGAGCGCTTCTCCAGGATATCCGGGGAAAAGCCGATGTGATCGTGGATACTTCAAACCTTGCCCTGGCTGAATTGAAAGAAAAAATTAACCGCCTTTATGCTCCGGAATATTGGGAAAAAACCATTCTGGTAACCCTCATATCTTTTGGTTATAAGTACGGACTACCTCTTGATGCCGACCTGGTTTTTGATGTCCGTTTTCTTCCCAACCCGTATTATGTGGATTCCCTTCGACCTTTAAACGGAAACGATTCCTCCGTCCAAAAATATATCTGGAAATGGGTAATTACCCATCGTTTTTTCCAGAAGCTGAACGATCTGGTTACTTTTTTGCTTCCCTGCTATGTAAAAGAGGGAAAACCCCAGCTTGCTGTTGCAATCGGCTGCACGGGCGGAAAACACCGTTCAGTGGCCCTTACCAATGAGTTGGCGCGAATCCTGGATGAAAAAAAATATCAGGTTCGTATAGAACACCGAGATATTAAAAAAGTATAATATAGTATAACAAGGAGAATAACCGAGGATGTTTTCCTTTGCTTTACAGGTTAAAAATGAACTGGCTCGCAGTCCGTTTACGAAGCGTTGTTGTTCTCTGGCAGAAATAAAGGCATTTATGCAGGTAAACGGTTCTCTGGAGATTGGCAAGAATAGTCGGAGAATTCTTATTCCTACAGAGTATGCTTCGGTGGCCAGGCGCCTTTTCATACTTTTAAAGCATGTTTTTAAAGTAACCCCCGGGGTCTTAACCTGCCGCAAAAACCGTCTACAGAAAAAGAACAGCTTTCTTATTCAAGTGTCCCGGAAAGATGATGTCTCCCAAATACTCAAGGAACTGGATTTTTTCCCCGCTTGTCGAAAAACGGGAGCCACTGAGTTTGAAGTAAATAGACGACCAAAAGGATTAAAGGATGTGTGCTGCCGCAGGGCTTATCTGCGGGGTGTCTTTCTTGCCGGAGGCTCTTTGACCAATCCTGAAAGGGAATACCATATGGAAATGGTTGTTCCTTATGAATCATACGCCAAAGAAATCGCCAGGCTTTTACGTTTTTTTGGCCTGGAAATTCGCTATTTTCAGCGTAAAGGCGATTTTGTACTATATTTAAAAGGCGGAGAAAAGATTGGAGATTTTTTAAGAATTATAGCCGCACATAATGGTCTTTTAAATTTCGAAAATATTCGAGTGGTCAAGGGAGTTCGTAATCAGATTAACAGATTAGTCAATTGTGAAACAGCCAATCTGACAAAAACAATTTTTGCTTCCCAGGATCAGATTCAAAATATCAGGCTTATCCAGGAAACGATAGGTCTGGAAAATATTCCTTCATCCCTGCGCGAAGTTGCTCAGTTGCGTCTATGTTATCCCGAGGCAACTCTGAAAGAACTTGGGGACCTGGCCGAACCGTCCCTTTCCAAATCCAGTATTAATCATCGTTTCCGCAGATTAAACGATCTTGCCGGAAAAATAAAAAAACCCGAGCAGGGCAACTTGCCGCATTAAGGCAGGACTTTTTAAGAATATGTTTAATAAATAATAATATAAAAATCTTTTTTATGAATAATTATTAGGTGGGGAGGTAAAGCAAGGGATGACAATTAATTTCGAATTAATTGTTGAGCAGTCTCAAAAACTGATTATGACGCCGGCTCTTCAGCAGGCTATTGCCCTTTTGCAATTCTCAACACCTGAACTGCAGGATTTTATTCAGAATGAAATGATTAATAATCCTCTTCTCGATACACAGGAAGATGAGACTGAGCAGGAAAAAGAAGAAAAGTGCCTTGAAGAGAGGGATGATCCCGCTCTTTTTTCCCGGGATAATTCTTTTGACTGGAATGATTATTTCAGCGAAGAGGCGGTTTATTTTCGAGAAAGGAAAATCTCCGTCCGGACAGAGCAGGAACCCGTTCCACTTGATCGGTATAATTTTAACGATAAAAATTTGGCTGAACATTTGCTTTTTCAACTGCAATTCTCCATGCTGGATAAAGAAGAATTACGTATTGGAGAATATTTAATCGGTAATATGGATTCATATGGTTATCTCCGAGGAGACTTGGGCGAACATGCCCGTTATCTCCAGGTAACCGAGGAGAAGATGTTGGGTGTGCTGCGAGTTATTCAGACTTTTGAACCATCGGGAGTCGGAGCCAGGAATTTGGAGGAATGTCTTCTTATCCAGATAGGGAATCGTCCTGATGCACCTCCTCTGGCAAAAACGCTGGTGGAGAAATTTTTAACGGAAATTGCCGGGGGAAAATACCGTTTTATATCCCGTAAAGTGGGTATTTCTCTGAAAGAGCTTCAGGAGTTGCTTGATTTTATCCGTACGTTAAACCCAAAACCGGGAGCGTGCCTGGGCGGAGCCGAGAAGGTAAGGTATATTGTTCCCGACGTCCTGGTGGAAAAGGTCGACGGAGAATATCATATTACTATTAACGATAATATCCCCAATCTTTGTATTAATTCCTATTACCGGAATCTTTTTATGCACGGCAGCGAAGAAAATGTGCAGGGCTTTCTTAAAAAGCGCCTTGATAGCGCCTTGTGGCTAATAAGGAGTATTGAACAGAGGCGGATTACACTTTACAGGGTGACTCAAGAAATCATCCGTATCCAGGAGGCTTTTTTAGAGCACGGTATTCATTATTTAAAACCTCTGACACTGAAAGAAGTTGCTGAATTTCTCGAAATGCATGAATCCACCGTTTGTCGGGCTACGGCCAACAAATATGTGCAGACTCCCCGGGGACTATATTCCCTGAAATTTTTCTTTTCCGGTGGGCTTTGTGGTATTGAAGGTGATGTTTACTCTGTCATGAGTATTAAATCATACCTTAAAGAGTTAATTCAGGGTGAAAAACCTACTGCCCCCTATAGTGACCAGGAAATAGAGTCCTTACTTAAAAAAGAGGGAATTAATGTTTCCCGCCGGACGATTACCAAGTATCGTAAGGAGATGGGTATTCCGCCTTCTTTTAAAAGACGACGGGTTTAATAATGAAATGCCGAGTGCGGTTGCTTAAAAAAAAGAAAATATTGCTTTTTCCTCGAAATAATGGAGTATGAAAGAGGAAAATGGGTCCAAAAAAGGCCATGCGGGACTTTTTTGGACCCATTTTTTGTTGTATAATGGTGTCAGGAGTTGTGATGTTATGATATTGGGACTTCAAAAAGACTATTTAAATCTTATCGTGCCGGAACTTCCGGAACTCCTGGTAAAACGTTACCAATTACTGAGAAAGATTTATTATTCTGCACCTATAGGTCGCCGTCCCCTGGCGGCCTATTTTCAATTGGGAGAAAAGGTTTTAAGGAAAGAAATCGATCTTTTACGGGAACAGGGTTTGCTGACCGTAGAGCAGCAGGGTATTTCTCTCACTTCTTCCGGAAAAATATTAGTTACCTCTATCACCCCTTCTTTAAAATCGCTGCTGGGTTTAACTTCGCTGGAAGAAAGGCTCCTCCAGTTATTAAAGATAAAAAGAGTAATGGTGGTCCCGGGTAATATAGAAACCGATGAAGTGGTTCTTTGGGAGATGGGCCGGGCTGCGGCAAAGATCCTGAAAGAGTGCCTCGAACCGGAGATGATCCTGGCCATTTCCGGGGGGACCTCTTGTGCGGCTGTTGCCGATATGCTTCCTGAAGGGCCGGCTCCTTCGGGAATTGAGGTTGTTCCAGCTAGAGGAGGTTTGGGCGAAGTGGTCGATTATCAGGCTAATATTATCGCGGCACGGCTTGCTCAAAAATTAAAAGCCCGTTATCGTCTGCTCCATCTACCCGATTCTTTGGGGGCGGAAGCACTGCAGATAGTAATGAGAGACGAAAAGATTAAAGAGATTCTAGAGATGATTAACTCGGCAAAAGTTTTAGTTCACGGGATCGGGACTGCAGATGAGATGGCCCGTTGCAGGAATGCAACTCCGGAGGAAATAGAGAAATTGGCGTATAAAGGGGCTGTGGGAGAAGTTTTTGGATTATTTTTTAATGCCCAAGGGGAAATTGTCGATCGCATTCCCGGACTGGGGCTTTACTTGGAAGATATGAACAGGCACGTTAAACATGTCATTGTCGTTGCCGGAGGCCGAAGAAAAGCCGAGGCTATTATTTCCATCGTGGGGAATCATCCCCATGATCTCCTGGTGCTGGATGAGGGAGCTGCCAGGAGGATTCTGGAAATTGCAGAGGGGGGAGAAGCGACTGTATCGTCCGGGGAATAAGAGGTCTTGTATCGGAATATCGGGGGGTAAACTTTCAGGTATAAGAAGCGGTAAAAGAAAGAATATTAAGGGAGGCGGAGAATTATGGCGGTGAAAGTGGGGATTAATGGTTTTGGAAGAGTGGCAAAAGCTTGTTTGAGGGCATCTTTACAGCATCCGGAAGTTGAGGTTGTGGCAATAAACAGTATTCGCGATCCCAAGCTGTTGGCCCATCTGCTCAAGTATGATACTGTGTATGGCCCCCTGGAAGCCGAGGTAAAGGCAGAGGGTCAGAGTCTTATAATTGACGGACGTAAGATTACGATTTTGGCTCAAAGAGACCCGGCTCTCCTGAACTGGTCGGATGTAGGTGCGGATATAATCCTGGAGGCTACCGGTGCTTTTAAAACACAGGAAAAGGCTGGGATTCACCTGAGCGGTGGGGCAAAGCGCGTTATTATTACCGCTCCGGGTAAAGAAGTAGAACTGACTGTTGTCATGGGGGTTAATGAAAAGGATTATGATCCCCGGAAACATTTTGTCGTTTCCAACGCTTCCTGCACTACTAATTGTCTGGCTGTTGTGGCGAAAGTTTTGCAGGAAAAAATGGGAATAAAGCGTGCGCTTATGACGACAATTCATTCCTATACTAATGACCAGAATATCCTGGATATAACCCATAGCGATTTCCGCCGTGCCAGGGCCGCAGCTGTATCTATGATTCCAACCACGACAGGAGCAGCCCGCAATGTGGGGCTTGTTTTGCCGGCTCTCCAGGGGCGTATTAACGGTACGGCCGTCCGTGTTCCCACTTATACTGTTTCTCTTGTTGACCTGGTCGCGGAACTGGAGAAGAGTGCAACAGTAGAAGAAATTAATGCTGCTTTTGAGGAAGCCTCACGTAGTGAACTGAAAGGATATCTGGGGATAACCGATGAGCCTCTTGTTTCTATTGATTTTAAGCAGAGTAATTATTCCGGTGTAGTAGATGCCCTTTCTACTATGGTATTAGAGGAAAGAATGGTAAAGGTGCTGGCGTGGTACGATAATGAGTGGGGATATTCGATGAGAGTGCTCGACCTTGCTGCTTATATGGCAGCGAAAGGTCTGTAAAATAAACAGAGGAGTGGAAGTAAACCTTGTCCAAATTAACTGTTAAAGATATTTCTGTGGAGGGGAAGAGGGTTTTTCTGAGAGTGGATTTCAACGTTCCTCTTTCCTCTGAAGGTGAAGTGCTGGATGATTTTAAGATCCGCGCCGCTCTTCCTACCATTAATTATCTTCTGGAGAAAGGAGCCCGCCTGGTCCTGGCCTCCCATCTGGGACGGCCCAAAGGGAAAGTGGTTGAAGAGCTTCGTATGGCTCCGGTTGCAGAGCAGCTTTCCCGTCTCCTTGGCCGGGAGGTCCTCTCAGTCCGGGAAGTGGTGGGTGACGAGGTTCAAAAAGCCATAGACAGTCTGCTTCCCGGTGGTGTGCTTCTCCTGGAAAACCTTCGTTTTGAACCTGGAGAAGAAAAAAACGATCCTGATTTGGCTAAATCTTTTTCCTACATGGCGGATCTTTTTGTCAACGACGCTTTTGGGACGGCTCACCGCGCTCATGCTTCCAACTGCGGTATTTCCGCTTTTTTACCGGCAGTTGCCGGTTTGTTGATGGAGAGGGAGCTTCTTTACCTATCCAAAAGCAGAGAAAATCCTTCACGTCCGGTGACAGCTATCCTGGGCGGTAAAAAAGTAGCTGATAAAATCGGTGTAATACGCTTTTTTTTGGAGCAGGCCGATTACCTTCTCCTGGGGGGTGCGATGGCCAACACATTTTTACGGGCCCAGGGATTTTCCATGGGAAGTTCCCTCTATGAAGAGGATAAGCTGGGTGTTGCGGAAGAGATCCTGCAGGAAACGGAAAGCAAAAAGGTGAAAATTCTTTTTCCGGTAGATGTGGTTATTACAGAAGAACTTCGTTCCGGAGCTTCTTTTAAAGTGGTGAAAGCAGGAGAAATTCCGGAAGGATGGAGTGCTGTAGACCTGGGAACCGATACGGTGCGGTTATTTAAAAATGCCATTTCTGCTTCTAAAACGGTAATTTGGAACGGTCCCCTGGGTGCTTACGAGTTTCCACCTTTCAACCACGGAACAGAAGAGATCGCCAGGGCCGTCGCTTATTCGGGGGCTGAGTCCATTATCGGCGGCGGGGATATCGTTGCAGCCTTACAAGATTTGGGACTTGCGGAAAAGTTTACACACCTGTCTACCGGCGGCGGGGCTGTTCTTAAATTTTGGGAGGGGAAAACTCTTCCCGGCCTGGATGCTCTCCGGGAAAAAAGTGGAGCAATGCGTTAATACGGGATAGTATATGAGAGGAGTATTGAGGGTATGAGAGACCCGATGGTGATAGCCAACTGGAAAATGTATAAGACTTTGTCGGAAGCGGTAGAATTCTTTACCCATTTCCCCGCAGAGGTTGGGAAAGTCAGCGATGTGGAAACGGTCATCTGCCCTCCGTTTATTTCCCTGGCTGATCTTTCCCGTCTAGTAAAAAATACCTCTCTGATTCTGGGTGCCCAAAATATGCATTGGGAAAAGGAAGGAGCCTATACCGGTGAGATTTCTCCCCTGATGCTGCAGGAACTGGGAGTAAAATATGTAATTATCGGACATTCTGAGCGGAGAAACTTTTTTGGCGAAAGTGACCGGGTGGTCAGGAAAAAGGTAGATGCTGCTTTTAAGAGCGGACTTTTTCCCATTCTCTGTATTGGAGAGAACTGGGATCAATTTAATAATGGAGAAACAAAAAAAATCTTACAAGAACAGCTATCTTTAGCCCTTGAGCAGCTTTCTCCCAATAATAAACTGGTGGTGGCCTATGAACCTGTTTGGGCTATTGGGACAGGGACTCCGGCAACCGGTGAGGTGGCTTCGGGAGTGGCAGGATATATTCGGGGACTGTTGCGGGATCTGTGGGGAGAAGTTGCGGAGAATGTCCGTATTCTATACGGAGGAAGCGTCAATCCCGATAATATACTGGAATTTACCGGGAAGCCGGATATTGATGGCGCCCTTATCGGTGGAAGCAGCCTAAAAGAAAAATTTCTTGCACAAATGGTCAGGGCTGTTTCAAAGTGAAAGGAGCGGATAAAACTTGCCCGACCGGGAAGAGACTTTGCTAGTACTTATTATTATGGACGGCTGGGGATTAAGGGAAGATGATTATGGAAATGCCATAAGTCTGGCCCGGACTCCCAATATAGATTATTATATGCACAAATATCCTTTTACTCGTCTTGCCGCCAGTGGGGAAGCGGTAGGACTGCCCAAAAAACAAATGGGCAATTCCGAGGTCGGGCATTTAAACCTGGGTGCCGGAAGAATTGTGTATCAGGATATCCAGCGAATTAACAGAGCTATTGAGGATGAAAGTTTTTTTGTCAATGATACTTTGCTGGGAGCGATGAGAAAAGTTCGGGAGAGGAAGTCCTCTCTACACCTCATGGGTCTACTTTCCGATGGAGGGGTTCACAGCCACAATACACATCTTTATGCTCTTTTAAAACTGGCCAATATGTGCGGTCTGGAAAAAGTTTTTGTTCACGCCATCCTGGACGGGAGAGACACTCCGCCATCCAGCGCAGCCGTCTATCTTCGTGAGCTTGAGCAGGAGCTCTCCCGCCTGGGAACCGGAAAGGTAGCAAGTCTGGCGGGCCGCTATTGGACCATGGACCGTGATCGTCGCTGGAACCGGATAGAGAAAGCATACCGGCTATATACGGAAGGCCGGGGGCGGAGGGCCGCGGGCAGTCCGGATGCCATAGAGAAGGCTTACGGAGAAGGGGAGACCGACGAATTTGTTTTACCAACTGTGATCGTCAATGAAGAGAACAGCCCCTTGGCTAGAATAAAATCAGAAGATGTGCTGATATTTTTTAATTTCCGCGCGGACAGGGCCCGTCAGATCAGCAAAGCCTTTGTAGAAAAACAGTTTGAGGGATTTGACCGGGGTAAACAGCCTCCATTACCTTTTTTTGTTTCTATGACGGAATACGACCAATATTTAAATATACCGGTCATATTTCCTCCTGAATATTTAACCCAAACCCTGGGTGAAGCGGTCTCCATTGCAGGTCTCAAGCAGCTTCGCATTGCGGAAACGGAAAAATATGCTCACGTAACGTACTTTTTCAACGGCGGGGTTGAAAAAATATTTCCGGGAGAAGAGAGAATCCTGGTTCCGTCTCCCGATGTTGCTACCTACGACCTTAAACCCGAGATGAGTGCACCGGAGGTTACAAGAGAAGCACTAAAAGCTTTAGATGCGGGGCAGGCTAATTTCATTGTTATAAATTATGCCAATACGGATATGGTGGGACATACCGGCAAACTTGAAGAAACCGTTCAAGCAGTAGAGACAGTGGATCTCGGGGTCGGTATTATAGTGGAAGAGGTGCGCAGGAAAAGGGGTATTATTCTTATTACTTCAGATCATGGCAACGCTGAAAAGATGTTTGCGGAGGACGGCTCTCCCCATACGGCTCATACCAATAATGATACTCCTTTTATTCTCATCTCTCCGAATGGAGATTACCGGCTGCCGTCTCGGGGAAAACTTTGTAATGTTGCCCCAACGATTTTAAAGTTGCTTAAAATTCCCATTCCGGAAAAAATGACCGGATTATCGTTAATTTAAGGTGTGTCCCCAAACCATAAGAAATTGTTTAACTACAAAATGGAGGTGTAAAAAATGAGTACACTTATACATGCTATTCACGGAAGAGAAATACTTGATTCCCGAGGGAACCCAACAGTAGAAGTCGATGTAATTCTAGATTGCGGAGCCATCGGTCGTGCCGGCATTCCCTCCGGGGCTTCTACGGGAACTTTTGAGGCTGTGGAGCTCAGGGATAAAGATAAGAATCGCTATCTTGGTAAAGGAGTTTTAACTGCAGTACAAAATATTCAGGAAAAAATTGCGCCCGTTCTAAAGGGAAAAGATGCCCTGGAGCAGGGAGAGATTGATGCTGTTATGCTCGACCTGGATGGGACGGAAAATAAAGGAAGATTAGGAGCTAACGCGATCCTGGGGGTTTCATTGGCTACGGCCAGGGCGGCAGCCAATGCCCTGGGGCTGCCTCTGTATCGCTACCTCGGTGGGATAAACGCCAATCTTCTGCCTGTTCCCATGATGAATATTCTTAACGGCGGTAAACATGCAGATAATAACGTAGATGTCCAGGAATTTATGATTCTGCCTGCCGGGGCGAAAAACTTCCGGGAAGCTCTGCGTATGGGGGCAGAAGTATACCATTCCCTGAAAAAAGTTTTACGTGAGATGGGTCTTAGCACCGGAGTTGGAGATGAAGGAGGATTTGCCCCTAACTTGACTTCCAACGAGGACTCCTTGCAGCTTATTGTCAAGGCCATCGAAGCAGCGGGTTATGAACCCGGGACTGAAATAGCCCTGGCTCTGGATGTCGCCGCTACGGAGCTTTATGAAGGAGGAAAATATCATCTGCGGGGTGAAGGCCTGGAGATGGACTCGGAGAAACTGGTGGAGTATTATATAAAGCTGGTAGAGAAGTACCCCATTGTTTCCATTGAAGATGGGTTGGCGGAAGAAGATTGGGAAGGCTGGAAGAAAATGACTTCAGCGTTGGGAGAAAAAATTATCCTTGTGGGAGATGATATTTTTGTCACCAATCCCCAGCGATTGGAAAGGGGTATTGAAGAAGGAGTGGGCAACTCCATTTTGATTAAGATGAACCAGATCGGATCAATATCAGAAACACTGCAAACCATGCAAATAGCTCTCCAGAGGGGCTATAGCTGTGTGGTTTCCCACCGTTCAGGTGAGACGGAGGACAGCGGTTTGGCTGACCTAACTGTGGCTGTAAATTGCGGATTTGTAAAAACCGGTGCTCCTGCCCGCGCCGAAAGGGTAGCAAAATACAACAGGCTGCTACGCATTGAAGAGGGACTGGGCAAGACGGCACGTTTTCCCGGGAGGGCATTCTTCAGATAAGTAAAAAAAATCCTCAGGTCTACATAAAGAACCAGGAAGGCTCCCTTTTAGGGTGGATGAGTACATTTTAACCTGCTATCCCTGCTTGCCAGCCTCGTTTTCTTATGATAAAATAGCCATGGCCTTTTAGCATATTTGTTAAGGAAAAGGGGTGTCATTTTGTGAGGCTGGCGTTAATTATTGTTTATGTTATTGTTTGTCTTGGCTTGATCGCTACTGTACTGTTGCAGTCGGGTCGTAGCGCTGGGCTTTCCGGCGCGATTGCCGGTGGTGCCCAGACCCTCTTTGGTAAAAAAAAGGGTATGGATGATCTTTTGGGCCGAATTTCAACAGGACTGGCAATTGGTTTTATGATTTTGGCTATTGTCCTTGCTGTATTGGACAGTTAAAGGATATTTTTGTTCAGGGGTTTCTTTCCACGTGAGGACCCTGTACATCAGGGATGCCTGTATGTTATTATTACAAGGAAGGAGGTATTTTTGAGCAAAATACGAAAAACTCAAAAAAAGCCGTAAAAAAAAAGAGGTAATTTAGAAAAAGGAGGAGGTAAAAAATGAGTCTCGAGTATTTAGCGCCGCTTGCGGGTATTATAGGTATTATTTTTGCCATAATACTCTGGGTCAGAGTGAGCAAAGTAGACCCTGGTACGAAGCGGATGCAGGAGATCGCTGCTGCTATCCATGAAGGAGCTATGGCTTTTTTAAACAGGGAATATCGGACTTTAGGCATTTTTGCTGTTGTTCTCTTTCTTGTTCTAGGTTTATTTATTGATTGGAAGACAGCTATTTGTTTTATTGTGGGAGCAGCTTTTTCCGCATCAGCAGGTTATGCCGGGATGCAAATTGCCACTCTTGCTAACGTGCGCACGGCCAGCTCGGCACGAAAAGGTGTCAATGAAGCATTGACGGTAGCCTTTTCCAGCGGTTCGGTAATGGGAATGATGGTAGCGGGTATCGGTCTTCTCGGACTTGGTATTCTTTATCTTATTTTTGGTGATCCCACCATCATTAACGGTTACGGCCTGGGTGCCAGTTCAATCGCTCTTTTTGCCCGTGTGGGAGGCGGAATTTATACCAAAGCCGCGGATGTAGGTTCCGACCTTGTGGGGAAGGTTGAAGCAGGTATACCTGAGGACGACCCCCGCAACGCCGGAGTTATTGCTGATAACGTTGGGGATAACGTGGGGGATGTCGCCGGGATGGGGGCGGACCTTTTTGAATCTTATGTAGGATCAATGATCGCAACCATGACGGTCGGACTGTTGCTTTTCCGGGGAGACGGCAATATCGGCTGGGTTATTCTGCCCTTGATGGTTGCTTCCATCGGAGTTATTTCTTCCATCATTGGTTTCTTTTTTGTCCGGGCCAAGGAAGGTGTTCGTTTGGGGGCTGCCCTGGAACGTTCCACCCTGGTCGCAGCAGTTATTGTTCTTGTTGCTTCCTATTTCCTTACTGTTAATATGATTGGGTCTACGGGACCATTTTTTGCCATTATTTCCGGACTTCTGGCCGGTGTACTCATCGGCAAATTGACGGATTATTATACTTCCTACCACTTTAAACCGACCCAGGATCTCGCCAGAGCTTCACAGACGGGGAGCGCCACAAACATTATCAGCGGACTGGCCCTGGGTATGAAGAGTACCACATTACCTTTAATTGTCATTATGGTCGCTATCGTTGTTGCTTACTTAACTGCAGATGTTTACGGAATTGCCATTGCAGCCGTGGGTATGCTTTCCACGGTCGGCACTACGGTCTCTGTTGACGCTTATGGACCTGTGGCAGATAACGCCGGCGGAATCGCAGAAATGTCCAAACTTGATCCCCATGTCAGGGAGATCACAGATGAGCTGGATTCAGTAGGAAATACCACAGCCGCTATCGGTAAAGGCTTTGCCATCGGTTCCGCTGCTTTGACTGCCCTGGCTCTTTTTACCGCCTATACACAGGCCGCAGGTATTGATGTAATCAATATTACCAATCCAAGTGTTATCGTCGGTCTTTTTCTCGGGGGCGTTGTTATTTTCTTTGCCAGCTCGAGAACAATGGAAGCTGTGGGAGCGGCGGCTTTTGATCTGATCGAGGAGATTCGCCGTCAGTTTCGGGAAATACCGGGAATTATGGAAGGGAAAGCACGCCCCGAGTATGCACGTTGTGTGGATATCAGCACTTCCGCCGCACTGAAGCAGATGATCGTCCCGGGTCTTACTGCTGTTATCGTGCCCATCGTTGTCGGTCTGATTCCTTTTTTGGGTAAGGAAGCTCTGGGCGGTCTTCTCGCCGGAGCCCTGGTGACAGGTGTTCTGATGGCGATTTTTATGGCCAACTCCGGAGGAGCCTGGGACAACGCGAAGAAATGGATTGAGACCGGTCAGCTTGGGGGCAAAGGAAGCGATCCTCATAAGGCTGCCGTTGTTGGAGATACCGTGGGAGATCCCTTTAAAGATACTTCCGGGCCATCCATTAATATTCTGATCAAATTAATGAGTATCGTTGCTCTTGTTTTTGCGCCTATTTTCTTCTAAGAATTATTCGTATAGTTTTGGAAACAACAGGAAGGCCGCCTTTCCGGGTAATAAGGGAGGCGGCCTTTTTATGAAGATATGTTTTGTTTAAATTTGTCGATTTATTTTGTCTGAGGGATTTCCCATTCCCTTTTAATTCAGGGAATAATCGGTTATAATAAAATATAACTTATTAATTTTGAGAAAAAGTTTGGAGACCTATTTTAACATGGGAATTAAGAAAAAAAGAGTTTTAAATTTAATGTTTCAAGATAATTACCGGCCTTTGACTTTTGAAGGGCTGCAGAAGGCCCTCAATATTACCGGGGACCGGGAAACTCAGGAACTTTATACCATGCTGGAGAAACTGGAAAAAGACGGTTCCGTATTTAAAACGCTTCAGGGACGATACAGTCCCTTACAGGGGATGGGCCTGTTATTGGGAAAAATTCAGGTTCATTTTCAAGGTTATGCGTTCTTAATACCGGAAGCGATTGGAGAAAAAGATGTTTTTATTGCACCGGATAAAATGCGGGGAGCTATGCATCATGACCGGGTTATTGTCCGGGTTTTAAAAGAAACGAAGGGACGTCGACGGGAGGGAGAAGTAATCCGTGTCCTAAACCGGCATAACCTTCAGGTAGTGGGAACTTTTGAACGCACTAAGGGTGGCGGTGTAGTACTTCCTGATGACCGCCATCTTCCGGGGAAAATTCAAATTAGTGGGGGAAGTGGGTTGGTCTCTCGGGAGGGAGATAAAGTTTTGGTCCAAATAACTCGCTGGCCGGATGTTACCGGAAATTTCCCCCAGGGAAAAGTTGTAGAAGTGTTCGGTGCTATAGACAGTCCCGGAGTTGATATTACATCCATTCAACGAAAATATGGTATTCCTGCAGTATTTCCCTCTAAAGTTTTAAAGGAAGTCAAATCTCTGGATGAAGTGCAAATCCCCGGTCCCGCAGAGGAAAAAGAGCGCTGGGACCTGACTGGCTTGCCGATGGTTACCATAGACGGTGCTGATGCCAAGGACCTGGATGATGCCGTCTCTCTGGAAAAAAAAGCGGAAGGCGGATACAGGCTGGGTGTACATATCGCTGATGTTAGCTATTATGTCCGTGCCGGCAGTGCCGTTGATAAGGAAGCGGCTCTGAGGGCGACCAGTGTATACCTTCCTGACAGGGTTATCCCCATGTTACCCCCAAAACTTTCTAACGGAATATGCAGCCTGAATCCCGGGGTTTTACGGTTATCGATCAGTGTTTTAATTGATATTGATGAAAATGGGAAGTGGTATGATTATACTTTTTCTCCCAGTCTTATTTCTATTAACAGGCGCATGACATATGATAAGGTAAATGATATCTTAGAGGGAAACGAAGATCTCAGGCAAAATTATGCCGATTTTACACAAATGTTCGAAGACATGGCCGGGCTAGCTGATCAACTAAAAAGAAGACGGATAAAACGCGGGGCTCTTAATTTTCAATTTCCCGAGGCTAAAATTATTCTCGATGAACGGGGTAGACCACTGGAGATCAAAGTAAGAAGAGAAGGTGTTGCCGAATCGATCATTGAAGAATTTATGCTCCTTTGCAATGAGGTGATTGCCACACACTTCCAGGAATTAAAAGTACCCTTTATCTACCGGATACATGAACAGCCGGAAGGAGATAAACTATATGCCCTAAAAAATTTTTTAAAGGTCATGAATATCTATTCCAAAGGTGATTCGAAACTTTCTTCTCCTAAGGATTTCCAGAGAATCATGGAAAACGTTAAAGGGACACCTGCAGAATCCATTGCCAACTTTGTCCTGTTACGTACTATGCCCCAAGCCCGTTACAGTGAGAAACCCTTAGGTCATTTCGGCCTTGCAACCACTTTCTATTCCCATTTTACTTCTCCCATACGGCGTTATCCCGACTTAATGGTCCATCGCATTCTGCGGTCCGTATTGAACAAGAAATTATCCGCGGCAGAAACGCGTAAGCTGTCCTCAATTCTTCCCAAGCTGGTCCAACATTGTTCAGAAAAGGAACGGGTAGCCGTCGAGGCAGAGAGAGAATGCATGGACCTGAAAAAAGTTGAATTTATGGAGAATCGGATAGGAGAAGAATTTACCGGTATTATCAGCGGTGTTACTTCCTTTGGCTTCTTTGTTGAATTGCCAAATACAGTGGAGGGACTTATCCGTATTAACACTCTTGATGACGATTATTATTTTTATGATGAGGGAAGATATTCACTGGTCGGGGAGAGAACAGCAAAAAAATACAGCCTAGGGGACCCTGTTCGGGTGCGGGTTGAACGGGTGGATAAAGAGATGCGGACAGTTTATTTTACAATATTGGGGAAAATTTAATTATCCAAATGTAACCTATTATCTCCAGCAAGCTTTTTTACTTTTACGAAAAACTAGCTTGCAATAATTGTAAATAAGTGCTATACTGTATTTGGTGGAGATAGACCTTTTCAGAATAGGAACTCATGAAGCTTAGGGTCACCACCAGTGGATGAAAATACAAGGATGGTATTTTCAGGAGTAGTAGAGTATTTTTCCGGCCTGCCGGCTCCTGACTTCCGGCTTCTGCATTTTAAGATAGACATAGGACCCTACCAGGGAGTATTTTTCGTTGATGGTAGGGTTAACTTTTCTGCCGATAATCGGTGAAAAGTGAAGGAGTCAGTCATCTGTTATGGAAAAAGAAAAAAAAGGCGTCAAGGTTCTGGCCAAAAATCGCAAAGCTAGACATGACTATTTTATTGAAGAAACTTATGAGGCGGGGATCGTCTTGCAGGGAACGGAAGTTAAGTCTTTGCGCGCAGCAAAAGCCAATCTGAAGGATAGCTACGCCCGGGTTGAAAATGGCGAACTTATGCTGTATAATATGCATATCAGCCCATATGATTTTGCCAGCCGTTTTAACCACGATCCTCTCCGGAAAAGAAAACTTCTTATGCACCGGAGGGAGATCAATAAGCTGACAGGTTATGTGCAGGAGAAGGGGTATGCTTTGGTTCCCCTGAGCACATATCTGAAAAGGGGCAAAGTCAAGATAGAGCTGGCGCTGGCCAGGGGGAAGAAAAATTATGACAAGCGGCATACCATCGCGGAGAAAGATGCCAAAAGGGAGATAGAAAGAGCCTTTAAGGATAGACAGGCATACAGTTAAATAATTATGGGGGTGAAATGGTTTCGACGGGGGTAGAAGAGGCAGGAGAAGCGAGTCCAGGACCATGGCCTGGTTAAAACATGGAACGGCTATAACTGCCAACGATAATTACGCACTCGCCGCTTAGAAAAGCGACGCACCCCTCTTTTCCGTGCTTGCCGGAAAAGAAGCGGGTGTCATAAAAGTAAGCTACCCGTACCGAAGGCCGCTCCTCCTTCTAACCGGGGAATTTAAAAGGAGATAGCACCGGGGTATCCCGCCCGGGTGAGATTCCGGTGCGAAACTAAAACCCGAGCTACGCTCGTAGATGCTTCTGTGGCTATGCCTTCGGACGCGGGTTCGACTCCCGCCACCTCCACCATTTATTACTATATTTGCAGTGTATTTCCAAATTGCTGTCTGTCACAAAATGTCCGGATGAAAATGATTTTCTCATCCGGACATTTTTTAGTATATCTTTAATAATCCGTATTTAACGAAGTCGCAGGCGCCACTTCTCAGGATCACGGGAAGTGTGGAAGATTCCAAAAATAAACTACTGTATCTTTGTTTGAGATCTTCCCAAGCAAGTCCTGAGGCCGGATTTGTAAGCAAATTTGTTTTTCGCCGCTTCGGCCCCTTTTTTTGCCACTCAAAGATGCCTGCTCCGGGCATGCCGCAGCTGCAGGTGATTAAAGAATACCTGGAAAATTTACCCTGGTCTGACAGCGAGCTAAAGGAACAAGAAAAGCAAAAATGCCTGCTGCAGTTTTATTTGCTTTCCCTGGCGGAAAGCAAGCTTTCTATCCGGAAATCCCGTTTGAGCTGCAGCGAATTTCAGGAAACAATGCTCTCTTTCGTTCAAGATTTTCATATTGCCGAAAATTGCCGGCTTTTGCCCGGTGAGGAGAACGGTAATCCTGTTTTACAGGAGGTTCAGCGCAGAGATGTAGCGATCTTGAAGCAGGTTGAACATTTATTCCTTGAACTCAAAGCTTGTTTTGCTCCCCTGGGGAAAACAGGTGGTGAAGAATTTGCTCTCTCCGATTTTGTTCGTATTTTTTTACGTTTAATGAACAAATCATAAGACCATTAGACGCATCGTTTTTACTCCGTCAGTATTGGAACGTTATACCGGCTGTGGACTGCGCTTCTTCCTCGATGATATCTTATCGTTAAGGAAAGAAAATAATTATCATCCGGATACGGCAGAGAAAGGGGCCCTTATCCTCTCCATCCTGAAGGAATATACGGAATACGCTGCTCAAAGCCGTGACGTTCCCCCTGATGGAGAGACATTGTTCAGGTTGTTGCTGGACCGTTATCTTCAATACCGGAATAGTGTGCGCACAGATTCCGCGAAAGATTTGACGAGAATACGGAACCTGCACGAAAAAGCCGGTCTTTAGGTTGAAACGCAAACCAACCGGTTTTTTAGTATAAAAATGGTATTGTTATAATAATAATTCTGTAATATAATGTGAGCATGCTCAAATGAGCAAGCTCACATTTTTTATTGGGGAAGTTTTGCAGCACACCAAGTCGGTAAAAAACTATTAACAATACTTTTTGTTAAAACGGAGAAGGACGACAAAACAGAGGGGCGAGGACATGGTTAGACTGAGCAAAGGACAAAAAGAAAAAGTCAAGGAAAAAATTTTGGAAGTTTCAGAAAAATACTTTTTACAAGACGGCTACGATAATATAAGCACCAGAAAAATTGCTGAAGAAGCCGGCATCGCCGAGGGGACCTTATTTAACTATTTTCCCACAAAAGCATATCTATTTTTGGAAGTGATTTCTAGAAGCTATCATGTTCAGAAAATTGAAGATGTTCAAGATATTGACGCCGGCAGCAGTGTCAATGAAATTCTTTTTCAGTGCCTGGAAAAAAATATTAGAATGTTGTTAAAATTGCCCAAATGGTTAATCCGCGAGATTCTTCATGCAAGCACTTTAATCGCGAAGAAAGCCCCCGGCTTTTTAAAAAAGCTGGCAGAAGTTGATTACAAGTTTTTGAATTATTTAACGGAATTAATTAACGATTTGATCAAGAAGGGGTTGATAAGAAAATGTGAGGCAAATACTGCGGCTGAATCAATCTACAGTTTTTTTGTCTTTGAGGTGATCAATTATGCTTACGACGAAAAGATAAGTAAAGAAATGTTTTATGAAGCTATTAAAAAGAAAATAGCCTTTTTAATGAAGGGCTATGTAGTGTAATTTTGTTTACAGCCGTAACTATGAACACTACAGCTAAAAATAGGGACTTTGCACGGCCGGGAAAAGTCGCACCTTGCCCGGGCGCTTCACCCGAGCGCAGGCGGCTTATACGATAGCCAAGGGGAAATTAGCTGTGTAGCAAATAAATTTTCGCTGTAGTGTTAAATGGAGGGGTGGAGCTAATTGTTGAAACGTTTGGATTTTCAAAAGTACATATCTGTCTTGTTGGCTTTGGTTATGTTTTGCTCGATCATAACCGCAAACTTTCCGGTCCAAGAGGCCAGTGCAGGTACGAGCGGGGATTGGAGTGATTTTATCCCTGCCAATCTAAATCTTAAGGATGTTGATGGGGTCTATGAGGTCAGCACTGCGGAGGAGCTGGCCTGGATAGCCGGACAGGTAAACAGGGCAGGCAACACCTTCTCAGGCAAGACGGTCAAACTGCTGAACAACATAGATCTGTCCGCGCATTACTGGATGCCCATAGGCTATGGCGACGATTACAGCAGCAGCTGTTTCCAGGGCACGTTGGATGGCAACGGTAAGAGAATTTCTGGGTTAAAGATTGGAACAGCCGGGGAGCCCGACAGCAATCTGCTTTACTGCGGTTTGTTCGGCCGGCTAGAGAATGGTGCGGCGATTAAGGATTTGGGTTTAGAGGATGTTAAAATTTATGCCAGGCGGGCTGAAAGTTATGGAGGAGGATTGGCCGGATATATTTATGGTTACAGTAACGGTCCGGTGACAATTACTAACTGTTATTCAACCGGAGTTATAAGCGCTGTGGGCAATAAGGCTAATGCGGGAGGATTGGCAGGCAGGGCGCATAGAACCATTCTTACAAATTCTTACAGCGAAGGAAGAATTATCGGCGGAGATGTAGCAGACCCCACGTATGTGGGTGGATTAACCGGTTATGCAAGTTACTGTGAAATACTTAATTGTTATGCCGTAAGCACTATATTAGCCGGAAAGCACCCTTATGCGGGCGGATTGGCCGGGTATAACAATTACAGCAATATATATAATTCTTATGCACGGGGGAGTATCACCCTGGGGAGTGCTCCCCAGAGCTTTAAAACATATCTTGGGGGGTTTGCGGGATACACCAGATATGGGCAGATTGTAAATTGTTATGCCTCCGCAGATATTGCGGCTCTTGAAGACGGTATGAATTATTCCTATATGGGATGTTTTACCGGCTACTGGCGGGGAACCGGGGGAAGAGGATATTGGGATACTTCTGCCGCGTATACGGTAAATGGTGAGGGGAGATCTCCCCAGGGCGATGGTTTCGATCTAACTAATGGCTACTTAACCGGATTATCGGAGACTGAGATGCAGGACGAGGACTTCCTGGCCGATCTCAATGGGGGCAGGGGCGATATCTCCGGCGCAGAAGAGTGGAAGTTCCTGGCGGGGCGCAATGACGGTTTTCCCATGTTGACTGATGTCAACGACCAGGTGAAGCGGACCGTAACCTTTGATTCTCAAGGCGGGACAGAAGTACCTGCCAAAAGTGTGAATGACGGTTACACAATTTTTGCACCGGAGCAGGAACCCGTAAGAGATTATTATGAATTTGCCGGCTGGTATACAGATGAGACTTTTACTACGGAGTGGGATTTCCTGCAGGACACTGTCACGGAAGACCTGACCTTGTATGCTCTATGGGAAAGGGAGAAGCATACGGTGAGCTTTGATTCCCGGGGCGGGACTTTTGTTCCGGTGCAGAGTGTTGAGGCCGGAGGCAATAAGGCCGACCGGCCGGCGTCGGATCCCGAGTACACGGGCCATGTCTTTAAGGGGTGGTATAGTGATGCCGACTGCATCACTGCATGGGATTTTGATCAAGACCTGGTTAATGATGATATGATCCTGTACGCCGGGTGGTGGGAAGGCAGCGGAGCCGCCATAAACGGGCGAATTACCGATCAGGACACCGGACTGGGTATAAATCGGGCCGGTGTCAATTTGACGGTTATGGGGAGTACATATGGTTCCCAGTACGGTTATGAGAGCGGGCAGGTAGTCCAGAAGGTAAAAACCGATGATTTCGGTTATTATCGTTTAAATTATGTTAAACCCGGCACATACACTATCAAAGCCGAACATGCGGAGTACTATCCGGTACAAGAAACGGACTTCATTATCAGTGACGTCAATCGCAGCTGGGATCAGGCACTGGTACCCGATGAAGCAGCTGAAGGCACCTTCGATATATACGTAGAGGTAGGCTGCGTAACTTCGGGGATACAATTACAAAGTGTGCCGGTAAAGATCAGTGTGAAAAAATCATTTGATAATACAACTGTGCAATATGCCGCGAAGACCGATTATTACGGAAGAGTTCACTTCCAGGGAATGCCCAGGGGTTTCTATACTTTCTCCATTAACGAAGGGACTGATAAGGTCCGCGGCTGGGAAGGATATAACAGTTCCGTAATTGCTGTTAACGAAGAGATTACCGCCTCCCAATGGGTGGACTGCTATTTGAAACCTGAATACCGGGAGCTAAACGTATCAGTTTACGGTTATGATGCGGTCAAGGATTTGCCTGATCAACCCCTGGGCAATATTGTCGTGGAAGCTACAGGGTTGGACCCGCGAGATATTGAGACTGAAGTCATTCCTCCCCAGGTAGGGGTAACCGGCATCAAGAAGAATGAAGGCGATAACGGGTCTGCCGGTTGGAACAATTTTATGGCCGGTAAAGTAAAATTTGAAGAGCTCATTCCCGTAAGCTGGCTGCTGGAAACCAAACACATGGGATATGTTCCCGCTGAGGAATATGTTTATACCACTTTAAACGGTGATCTTACCCAGGATGAGGTCAGATTCGATCTGGAGCTGGAACCGACTGAGCTTATGATCAAATTTAATACTCCCTATCATGATCAGGAGATGCTGGATGGAATGAAAGTTGATCTGGCCGGCCTGGAGTCCGGCAATACCGACGGCATAATCCGTACCGTGGAAACCGAGTATAGCGAGATAGATGATTCAGCCTTTGCTGTTTTTGAAAACCTTTTGCCCGGGGACTATAGAATAACGGTCACTGATACCGTCTATAAAACCGTACCCATACTGGTCGAAGATACTGAGCTTTATGACGGATGTAACTCGGGTACATCCCCCAAAGAGTTTTGGGTTAATTTTAACGGTAACTGTGTAGCTTATGCGGGGGTAGGGGAAACTACCGCCGTTACTCTCGATCTTGAACCGGAAAAGATGAAGCTTAAGGGTATGCTGGGGGCCGTAGAAGAAGAAATATACGGCGGTGAAAACGAAGAATACAGGGATTACCCTGTGGCAGGTAAAGAGGTTGAGATCCGTGCTTCGGAATATTACCGGGAACATACCCCTGATGGCGACCAGGTATTTACGGTTGTCACTAATGACGACGGCGTATTCCAGGTCGAGCTATATCCCGGTCTTTACGGGGTTAAGGTCAATGATATGGAGGACTATTGGGGGCACTCGGTTAAAATTAACCGGTATGACTATGAATACCATTACGGGTGGCCTTATTATCAGCTGTGGCCCTATAGCTTCGCTTCAGCCCGGGCCTATATGTCTCAAGAGGAAGACTATTCGCATAATGATACGACCGCGGACCTTGCAGGCATGGCCCTTTCATCGGGAGAGGATCTTACCGCCAATTTCACAGTGCGCAAAAAACGGTTTAATACATCCCATATTAATTGTTATATGGGGGAAAAAGATCCGACGGCCATTCAGGTCGTTTCCATCGACAGGAGGGGCGATACGCCGGAACTAAAGACCATCGGTTACAATGATCTGAAGAATAAAGCAGGTGGCGGCACGCTGACTCTCAGCGGTCCGGAGAGCAGGACGGTCAACCTGGCTACTGACGAGCCTTGTTTTACCGGGATTGCTGCTCCGGGGGATTACACCATCAGCCTCTCTCATCCCCGCTATACATCTTCTGACCGGCTGTCTTTTTCCTTTTATGATTTCCCTTCGCCCGGCAGGCTGCCGGGTACGGCCTTTCCGGAAGACTATAATACCTGCTCCGATACGGGCAACCCCTGGCCCATGCTGCCCTGGTCCCCGGCTGAAAACCTGGAATGCAATATGGAAAATGCCCTGCAGGTTAGCGAGATGATGACCGATGCCCATAAGGTCAGGGTCTGGAAATCGGTGCAGGTTAGCAGTGACCCGGTAATGTATGATTACGTGGACCAAGGTACAATTTATCCCAGCTTTATCAAGACATCCTATACGGGAGAGCGGATCTTTAAGCTGAAAAGCAGTCATGATCTGGCCTATGTTCCCAATATGCAGTATGAGGCCTGGTTCTATTGGGAAAAGGGAGGCTGGCTCTTTACCAAAGATGGAGATAGTGAGGATACTGACGAGCACTGGTTCAAGCTTAGCAGCGATGCCAACGGGTATCTCAGCGGCGATATCTATATTTTTGGTCTGACTCCGACGCCGGAAGCAGCTCCACTGGAAATAGCCTATAACCTGGATGTAAGAGCCCTGGATACCGATAATCGCCAAGGACCCCCCCTGTCCGGGGTTACAATCACCCTGGAGGATGAAGGAGAAAACCTCACCTCGGGAAATACCTATCCCGAGCAGACCAGACAATTGCAGGTCAGCGATGCCATACACAATATATGGAAGTATACCGGTAATTACGAAACTGTCGTTGATTATTCCTCTGACGTGCCGCGAGTAACATTGACCGTATATATGGAGAAATCAGTTAATGTAAGGGGTATTGTTGTGAACAGCGTTACCGGCAATCCGGTGGGAGGAGTCAAGTGGAAGTTATCCAAAGCTTACGGCAATGAGTCCCTCCTCATGGGTGAAGCCGGCGGCCAGGCAGGTCCCGGTGAGTTTAAAAATCCCGGGTGGGAGACCATGCAAAACCGGGTTTATTTCCTGGACTTTGAGATGCCGGGTTATGAGCCCTACCGGTTGCGCCTGGATCCCGCCGACGCGGTTGATGACCCGGAGAGCGATGAAGAAGGTCTGCTATCCCATATATTAACCGGTGAGAAGGCTATAAAGATGAAGCCCCTCCCTCGTCCCACCATTTTAACCAATACTGTGGAGATGGACCGCTTCGGGGCTTTTCTGCCCGGTATAAAAAAGGCCGGCAATCAGCAGACCTTTAATGCCTTCTCCAACAGTGAAGTGGAAGAACGACTGACGATGAACTATGCTATTCAAGCCAAACCGGCCACTTCTTCGTATACGGTTACCCGGCCCAAGTATGATGATGAAAACGGCTCCGCGGGAAGCGAAGAGGTTGTCCTTAACGATGAAATCGCCGAACTGTGGCTGATCGACCGCAAGGCTTTTGAAGACAAGACTTATAAAGGTACTCCGATTGATGTGGAAGTGCCGTCTACCGAAGACAGCAAGTATGACCCCCAAAAGCTGCATCAGTGGCTGCAGGCCATCAAGGGAGGCGAGACCGGGGGACTGAAAAACGTCTATTATCAACGCATCGATAAAGCCGGTATAACGGTAGTCGGGGATGAGGGTACCCGGAAACTCTCCGGGAAACTGCCCCTGTGGAAATTGCCCCCCGATGATTTCCGTCCTACCTTTGTGGTGGTGACCAAACTGGGGGCGGTCGAGGTATTCAACTTTGACTATCAAAAAGATAAGGAGAAAATTTCCAACCTGCCCGATCCCTTCACCACTGATCCTACTCTGGTAGGAATGCGGGTGCCGGAGTGGTTTGCCGGCTATGTGGATTTTATGAGTTATGGAGCGAAAGCCTCTTCATTATTTGGTGACGCAGCCGCCCAAAAAGTGCAGCAGGTTACTCCCATGGGCAAGGTAATACCGATGCCCACATTTACCTCCGATATTCAGCTGCGAGCGGATAAATGCCTGAATTATGTCTATCGGCTGGATATCGGCATGGTGCAGGGAACAAAAACGCCTTCCAAGGGCATGCTGTCGGTAGCTCCGGGAATGATGGGTTTCCAGGTGTTTGGGGCGATGGAAACCACTCTCAAGGGACCGGATAAGGAATTTTATATTCAATCTGAAGCCGGACTGAGCAAAAAAGATGCCGTAGATACCAAAAAATTAACCCCCAAGATTTTAAAAAAGGTGGGAGGAGTAGAACTCGATCCCGATCCCACCGGCAGATTTTATCATATTGACGATTATTTCTTCGACAAGGAAAACCAACCTACGCAAAAAGCTGTTGTTAATGGAGGCAGCGGAGAAATTGGTATGAAGGTTTCGGCCAGTGCCTTCCAGGCCCTGGGTCCTATTCCTAAAGTTGGTTGGGTCTTACTGGCTTTGAAAAAATCGGGTGCGCTGGATATGGGGCTGCAAGTAAAAGGTTTAATTGGCGTGAGGGGACTATACGGTTATAAAACTGTATTTCCCCGTCAGGTTGAGCATAACACCGGCAGTGGGACGGGATCAGTAATAATACCGGATGACCCCAACCCCGACCCCGATCCGGTAAAACGCCAGCGGGTACGCAGCTTTGTCGGTGGACTGGAAACCGACAATGTGGTAGCGGCCAGCGAAAGGGCGCAAAATCTTACTGCAGAGGAAAAAGCAGAGATGGGCATTACCGATACCACTACCAGTTCTCTGGATATTTGCGTTAATTTCGGCACCGGTATTTATGCCAAAGCAGCCGGGGGATATGTGGGGGCTGAAAGTTCTATTGAAATCGCCGGTGATGACGGTTGGACCCAAAAACCTTCCCTGTTTATCGTGGTTAATACCGAGGGCTATTCACCTGTCATCAGTCAGATCAAGGGCGATGTACGGGCAACCACCGATGTGTATGTCAAAGCCTGGATTGCGAAAATGAAGAAACGGTATGTGTGGGCCAAAATACCCATAGATTTTAAGTTTACTACTGAAAGTACCTTCAATATTATGCCAATGGATGTTGCCGTTGATGAATCCAATCGCCGCGACTTGGAGACATCTCTTTTCCATGGCCAACCGGAGCTTATGGTTGATCAATTTCTGGAAATAGGAGATTACTCCAGCGACACTACCGGCAGCGGTGTCCTAGCCTATACTGATCTGGAAACCGCCGGCGGAGATATGCGCCTTATGGCCGGCAGCTACGGCAGCAACGGTAGTTGGAATGATCCTGTCTGCATCGGCAAAAGTGAAGGAGCAATTGTCAGCCACGATATTATCAAGCTTTCCGGCTCCGACAACTATCTGGCGGTCTGGAGCGAAATAGCCGGCTCTGATGTGGAGAAAACCTGCCCGCCCTCGGTAATCAAATATGCAGTGAGTGAGATGGTCTACGGCGAGTGGAGCTGGTCCAACCCGTTGGCCGTAGCCAATCTGAGCGAGGTAGCCACGCAGTTGGAACTGGTCCGGAACGGTGACCAGGTAGCACTGGTATACATGGCAACCGACGAAGGACCGATGGGAGTTAATTATCGGATTAGCGGTTTGACCTGGGACGGGAACGCCTGGAGCGGGCCTGTCGATCTGGTAGGCCGCAGCCCCATATACAGTTTTGCTACCTGCGGCACCGATAACATTGCCCTGTCGCCCCTCTGGATTGCGTACGTCAACGATAAAAAGGAGCTCAGAGTCCTGAGCTGGCATAATGCCGGCGTTTCCGCAGAAACTCTACTGGAAGAGCAGGCCGGCTATGACCTGGCTCTGGATAACGGCTCTACTGGTGACGCCTTCCTGGCTTGGAGCGGCTCCGAGGAAGGAATAGGATTATATGCCTATAACGATGGGGAATGGAGCGATCAGGGTACTATCTTTGACGATTCATTGCCCAATGATCTTGATTTAGAGGTGTTGCCCAACGATGAAATGTTGGTAAGCTGGACAGATTTAACTTCTAGTAGTGTCATGGCTGGAGTAATAGATAAAGACGGCACGGTTATTAATCCGGTCGGCACAGTAAGCGCTGCGGATAGCGGCAAATATTACGAACCCAGTGTCGTACAGGCGGTGTATGGCAGCAATGAGGCCGGCGATCTATACTTATTTGTTCTAAATGAAGATGTCGATATGGACCTTAAAGCTTATCTATTAAATTTCCAAGGTGATCAACCGGCACTGGAGGGGACCGTAAGTATAAACGGCAACGCTGTAGTTGGGCAAACATTGACGGCAGATACCAGCGGTCTTGCCAACCCAAGCGGAACACTGTCGTACCAGTGGAAGCGCAACGGTACCGTAATTGCTGATACCGTTGATGACACATATGTACCGGTTGCAGAAGACATTGGCTGTACTATTACAGTAACAGTTGCTGCTTCAGAAAATTCAGGCACCATAACTTCTGAACCGACGGAACAAATAACAGATGCAGGCGGTCCGGAGCCATCCCATTTGGCTGATCTGAGCTCGCTGACACTGAGCAGAGGAACATTGAGTCCTCCTTTTGCAGCCCAGATAAATAACTATACTGCCGGCGTACCTAACTCCGTCTCTGAGATAAGTGTTGTTGCCGGCGTTTATGATAGCCGGGCTACACTTTTCGTCAACAATATTTCGGTTGCAAGTGGAACTAATTCGCCGGATATAAGTCTGGATGAGGGTGACAATTCTATTGAGGTAAAGGTGATTGGAGCAGATGATAGCACCAAAATCTATACGGTTACAATAACCCGGGAAGCCCAGGACGAATGTTTCATTGCCACAGCTGCCTATGGCTCCAAACTCTCCGGGCCTGTTACGTTACTGAGGAAATTCCGGGATCAGTATCTGCTGACCAATAGTCCGGGCACCATATTAGTGAACCTGTACTATCATTATTCACCGCGGATTGCCGAATATATTGCCGGTAGAGAAAATCTTAAATTTCTAGTGCGAGTTGGTCTGGCACCGGTTATTGGAATGGTATATCTAGTCTATAATCCGGGATTTGCTTTGCTGGTAGCGGCGCTGTTTGGCCTGATGATGACGGTATTATACCGGAGAAAGCGGAGGCCCAGGAAAGTTTAGTATGGGAAAAAAGTCACCAATTTCCGGCATATTGGCGTATTATAGTGGTTATAACAAGCAAAAAATAGTAATTAGCGGTGCCATAGGAGGGTTTGAGCCGGGTGCACGGGGCACTTGGTGCGCTAGGGTGAAGCGCCGGACCGGTGCTTCACCCTACGGCAATATTTGCAAAACAAATAATCTTTAGCTGTCGGTTAACCTTACATCTATGGTTCCCCGATTTGGTCACCGGATGGAAAACAACTAATTTTAAACATGGCTGAACATGCTCCAAACAATATAGACCTAATCGGAAACCCACACAGATATGATTTGGAAACTGGAAAGTTAGTAGAACTGATTACACCAGTTAGCGGAATGGTCGAGACCGTTGCCACAGCTTGGTCTTCTGATGGTGACAAGATATTAATCAACTTTATAGATCAAACAACAGTGGAATGGTTGTACTGGGAAATAGATATTCATACAGGGCTGTCAACCGAAAATGATAAAGGAAAGCAGTAATAAAATGTTTAAACTCCGGGTTATAATTCGCAATAAGCAGCTACACCAGTTTTAATCAACAGCATAAACAAACCGGCAACTATAGTGGCAACAGCGGGTATAAATATTGCGGAAAGCCCCATCGCCATCAGCAAGCCGGGTACAGCAGCAACCAAGATAGCGTTATTCCTCTGTCTAAGCTATTTTTTCAAACCTGCTAAATAGAGTAAAACTCGACCCTTTCAAGTCCTTTCCGGAAATATAAAAAATTTAAACGATAGAAGGATTTTCTAATTACAAAGAGAATAAATTTGTAAACTGTACTATTTATTTCCATGAAAAATTGTCAAAAAACTATGACGAATATGCTTTAATTAAAATTATAAAAACCGGAGTGGTAACAGCTAGTGCCTGAAGTTCAACTAAATGCATCACAAAATAAATCAAGAAAAAATACCCAAGTCCGGGATTCGCAAAAAAGTTCGGATAAAGACAAAAGTGTTGCCGCTTATTCAATTAATCCGGGTGATATCATAGAAAGGGCGCAGATTAATCCCTCTTCATTATCGGATTATGAAATTATTCAATTACAGCGCACAATTGGAAATGAAGCGGTTTGTCAGCTTTTATTGAATGATGTTTCCGTAAATAGTGAGTCTGAAACCGGGCATCAGACGAAGGCGGGTAGCACCAGCATACGGAAAGAGAATAATACAGGTCTGCCTGGCAACCTGAAAAGCGGTATGGAAAATCTCTCCGGCATGTCTATGGATGATGTGAATGTCCATTATAATTCATCCAGGCCTGCAGAGGTCGGGGCGTTGGCATACACCCAAGGGGTGGATATTTATGTTGCACCTGGACAAGAAAGCTGTCTGCCGCATGAAGCAGGGCATGTAGTGCAGCAAAAACAGGGCAGAGTACGGCCTACTGTTGATGTAATGGGCATAAAGATTAATGATGATAAAAGGCTGGAAAATGAAGCCGATCTATTAAGCTTCATGCTTAAACATTGGAAACAGGCGGATGAGGGGGACTATATCCGGACCGGAAATAACCATCAAGATTTATCACGTAGTTTAGTATTACAAAGGAAACCAATATCATCTGAAGAGGCAGAAGAAAGACTTAAAGACCGCATGCCTAAACTTTTTGAATCACGTCATGAAATTATTAAATACTGGGACGATGATACAGATACAGGAAATTGCCACGGTTATACAATTAAAGGAGATACAAACACCGATCTATTACCTGATGAACTCATAGAAAAACTTTTACCGGAATCACCTGCACCTGCACCTGCAACTGTAGCTATATTTATTTCTGGTGACTCAATAGCCCATTCAGGAAAAATAGAAGGAAATAAATTAATTCATCTTTTAATAGGTATTGGGATACTTAAATCAGAGATAGATAAAACTAATACCGCTGGTTACACTAAAAGATTTAATTTTCCAGAAGATATGGATGATTTTAAAAATTTTTGGGTACCTATAAATGAAGCTAAGAATTATTATTATAAATTGGAAGACGAGATAAAAAAAATGTATGAAAAACTGCCGGACGATAACAAAATACTTTCTCATTATAAGGATTATTATGATTATCCGAAATCTAAGTATGATTTACAGAGTTATAAAGATCTTACTGAAGAAATGAAAAAAGAGCATGAGGATGTAGTTAATTACTTTCTAAGTAAAGCTAAAAATTTTATAAAAGGATATTCAAGAGAGCTTTTAGATAATACTGATCCTGAAGATAAATTTTTTAGAGAGCCCTTTGAACTTAACTTGACTACTTCTACAGCCAATGCCAATCTTAAAAACAATTAATGTCTTTCGAGCAAAAGAGATTAAAGAAATTTGCTATGTTTCAAAAAACGCTTCATTAAACAGAAAAATGATAAAGGAGGTTTATAGCATTGAGGAAGTCTTTTTTGAAATCCTATCATTAGTTTTTTCTATTAATAACCGGATGTGCCCCATCACCCACTCCAGAAACTGAATCGCCTCCGGCACAAACACAGGATTAAGAAACCCCAGGTAATGAAACACTGAATACATCTACCCAAGAACTGGAAGAAATAGCCGGGGAATAGGAACCTGAAACAGATCCTTTATACTCCCCAACTCCATCCGGCCAAATCGTCCATTTCATTGATGTCGGCCAGGGTGATGCTATCCTGATCCCAGACGCCAGCAAAACATCCTCGTTGATGGTGGAGAACGTGGAGACACAGTAGTCAATTACATAAAAGCCCAGGGTAATTACGTCGCTCGACTTGGTCATAGGGACCCACCCTCATGAGGATCACATAGGCGGGCTGTAAATGTCCTGCAGACAGTCCTGTGGGCTCAGTGAAATAGGATAAGTAACCACTACCCCAACTGCCGGCATGCTCAAAATATATTGCCGGAAAATCAAATCTGATTTAACAATGTTCAGGAAGCAAAAAATAAGGGTTATAGCCCGTGCGGCGTTTGTAAGCCGCCGAATTAAAATATGCTAAGGAGAGAAAATCATGAGAAATAGCGGTAGTGCCCCTGCGGGTGTAGTTTACGGGTTGGGCTTTATCGGATCTGCAGTGTATTTCATCTCTCATGCCACTACTTTTTGGATAGGCATGTTTGGGGTTCTAAAAGCCATTGTATGGCCTGCAATTTTAGTCTATGAAACGTTTAAATTCTTGGGGCTATGAAATTATCCTTTAGCTACCAGGCGTATTAACACAGATGGCAGTTATCGGAGGAGTTATATGTCATATACACCCGGGTTGTGGCTGTTTAATCTGTCAGCATTAATCTTAACAGTGCTGATCACCATCACATGGCAACGACGAAATACGTCTTCAGGAAATGCCTTTCTTTTTTTAATGTTCTGCGCATTAATATGGACACTTGCCTTCTCGCTAGAAATTGCAGCCCAGTCACAAGAGCTAAAAGTCCTTTTTTGCAAGTTTCAATTTATTGGCATCACTTTTTTACCTATAGCTTGGCTTTATCTAATTTTAACGTACATCGGAAATACCAGGCCACTCTGGAATTGGATAGTTTTATCTATTATTCCTGCTACGACTACTCTGATTATCTGGCTTATTCCCCGTCCCAATTGGTTTTGGTCAGAACCTCATCTGGTATACGACATTGCTCCGTTTCTCGTTATGGATTACGATTACGGTTTCTGGTTTTATTTCATACATGCACCCTACAGTTACTTATTGTTATTTGCAGCCTTATACGTACTTATACGTACTATTATTAAGATCCACTCCATCTACAGATATCAAATAATTATCCTGGGTGTTGCTCTCCTTCTTCCCGTAATTACAGACGTTTTCTATGTCCTCGGGTATTCCCCGATACAATATTACAACTACACGCCCGCAGTTTTCAGCATTTCGTGTCTGATTATTGCCTGGGCATTATTCCGCTACAAGTTCCTTGATCTACTACCCATGGCCCGAAATGTCGTTATCGAAAATATGGAAGAAGGAGTAATTGTTTTAGATCTAAAGGACCGTATCGTGGATATAAATCCTTCAGCATGCAAAATCACCGGTATAGCAGCATCTAATATCGGACAGCCAATTACGGAGTTAAGCAAGGAGATAATTGGTAGTTCATTAAATAATATGATAAACAATAATACATCAAATATTGAAATTAAAATAGGATCTTCAATTGAACGCGTCTACGACATGCGCCGTTCTTTTATTAAGGACCGCCTAAATCAAGTCCAGGGAAGTATTGTGACAATACGCGATATTACCGAGCAACACAGCCTTTTCAAGCAGATACAGGGACTTGCCATTCTCGACGACCTAACGGGCATCTTTAATAGGAGGTACCTTTTTGAAATAGGACAACAGGAGATAAACCGGAATAAAAGGAGGCGGGGCAATATTTTTTCTATAATTATGATGGACATTGATAATTTTAAAACTATAAATGACACTTACGGTCATGCTGTTGGAGATCAGGCGTTGATCACCTTGACAGATCGATGTAAAAACTGCCTTCGCACTTATGACATCTTCGGAAGGCTTGGAGGTGACGAATTCGCATTTATTCTTCCTGACACGACGCTTGAAGATGCCATTATCGTCGCCAGACGGGTCCATGACCATATCAAGCAAATGTATATTACCACCTCACAAGGCAAAATACCTATTACGGCGAGCTTGGGGGTTATATCTTCACAGGATATTGATTATTCCGACCTTACTTTTGAACGGCTGTTAGCCAGGGCTGATGAGGTTATGTTCCAGGGCAAAAAGCAAGGGAAAAATCAAGTCTTATCAGCATTACAGAACTCAAACTTCACAATGGACCGCTAATAACTTGGAAGCAAATTAATAATTAGTGAGTGCCCGTTGTAAAGAATAAGTTCAGCGACTAATCACGGAGCAGGATGCTCATTTAGCTGCCTGGATTCCGTAACTTTTCTACGCCAGGAAGATCAACAAAAAGCTTTGATCCTGACCAATAACAAACTAAACCGACTAAAGCGAGAGCTACAGGTTCTGGAGTCTGGTCGGCTGACCGGGTTATGGGTAGACCATCAATCGGATCATTAAACAAATCAAAATCAATAATCCGATTGTTTAGCTAAAAAGCCTGCCGCAGTTTCAGCAAGTTTAAGCTCTAAATCTCCCATTTTTACCTCTTGCCTTATTGAACCTATAATAACTGAACCGATAGACTCTCCATCTTTAATAATAGGAGCAATAACTTCAGAAGAAAAGAATGGATCTGCCCCTTCATTTGAGTCCTGGTAATATTCATGTTGAGAGGTATCATTAATAACAATACTTTTATGCATTTTCATAACCTTTTCTACAGCAGTACTAAGAGAACGATTAAGAAAATCCTTTTTGGAGACACCAGCAATTGCAATTATTTTATCTTTATCCGCTATACAAGTAACATGGCCAAGTGCTTCATAAAGGGACTCAGTATACTCCTGAGCAAATTCAGCCAGTTTCTCGACTGGAGAATATTTTTTAAAAATAATTTCTCCATTTCTTTCTACAAAAATTTCTAGAGGCTCACCATTTCGAATATTAAAAGAACGTCTGATTTCTTTAGGAATAACAAATCTGCCTAATTCGTCTATCTTGCGGACAATGCCGGTTGCTTTCAATTTGTTTGTCTCTCCTTATAATTGTTTATTGTAATAAAAGCTATATTTTAGTGTTCAAATTAAAGATAGTTTTTATTCACTTAAGTTATTGAGAGTTTCTTTAACTGTTAGTGCTGCCGTTTCGTGTCCAGCAAAAATGCTTTCCTTTTCTTTGATGCATTCGGCAATTTTCATGATGTCTGCGGTCATAGTTCCAAAGGTTCTTATCTCCTCGTTCCTTCGGGTGTAAATAAAACAATCTGTAATACTCTTTTGTGAATATCCAGTCCACAGCAACGTTCCAAGCCTCTTTCTGAGGATTGTACAAGCTTTACCATGATGGAACGTGCACCTGAGCGGAGTTGCTTATTTTGCCTCCAACGATTTATTTTATCATATTTTGCAGTTGGGCTATGACCGCGGATTTATCGCGGTGGAAGCGGGGGATAGAGAACCACAGATTTTCGCAATAGGATTCAAAACCGTTTAACAGCGTGGGTTCGGATGAGGAGACTGCGCAGCTGAACGGTTCTAGAGGCCAGACAAAAATTTCGGTATTACTCTTAAACCAGAAATTTGCGGCGGGAAGGTGCAGACTCGGCTGAGTAGCAGTCAAGGCCAGTTCGATTTGCGGCATATTTGTTATCAGGTTAATAACGTGTTTAAGATGGTACTTAAAATCACCGGTTGCCAGGTATATTTCTTTTCCTGCCATCTGGGAAAGTACTTCATATTTTACTGTATCCCCGGAGAGAGCCGTCTGTATGGCGTCAAGATTATAAATCCATTTGTTTGTAATGCTGGTGTTGGCAGATTTAATAGCCGCGTTCCATCGCGCATGTATTTTGAAAGATTTATCCCGGATCTCGCCGCTAATATCATTTTCCTGCAATATTTTATGGAGTAGATCTAATGGCAAGGAGGCAAAAAAAGGCCCCTGGGCAAAGAGGTAAGCAGAGCCCGGTTTGGAAAATTTCCTGCTCATCACCTCGAACATCTCCCGGGGAAAATCATGAATACGAATCAACTCCCGGCATCCCTTAAGGTATTCCTCAAAAAGTTGATAGTAATTCGAGCTCGTTAAAGGATCCAGATGGATAGCGGAATAACGGCTTCTGTTATTAGTAAGTGTGCAATTGCCCACAAGGGCAATTTTGTTTTTTACCATCCAGAGTGAATTGCTTTCCGTGAAGTCCACATATTTGGGAAAGAAGAAAGACTGCAGTTTGCCTGTCATATACATCGGTATCCAAAAATGCAAAAGAGCAGAGAAGGATATGGGATCACAATTGATATTGTGAACTATTCTTGTCCTGTGATTCTGCTCCAGAAGCTTGAGCATATATGTTTTAAATTTAAATAAAAAATCACGGTCTTCTGTCATCCACTGCATATCTTCGTGCTACACATTACTATTTCCTGGCCGTCCGGCAGCAACATTACGTACTCGAGAAAGTCAAGAAGAGCCTGTCTTCGGCCTTCATTGCCGTCGTATACATAGCAGGTTTCAGGGCGTGCATTCCCGGATGGTGTAAAGACATGAGCATTTTCCGGAAGGTCAACATGGGAAAGCCATTTGCAGAGCAAAACCTCGATTTTCTTTTTCGTTTCCATTGGTGTTTCCGGGTAAGATGTATGCAGTAGCTTTTTAATTCTAGCATAACCGGTTTGCAGGTCAAGAGACATAAAATAATCGGCAATTCGCCTGGTATGCGGAGAACTGAGGGGAAGCCTGCGTTTTAGGAGCCGCCATTTGCTGATCAAGGAGTAGTCAACATGGATAGCATCGGCCAGTTCTTTGCCGCTAACCCCAAAAACCTCCATCAGCTTGCTTATGTGGGAACCGGTCATCTTTTTGCGCATGATGTCTTTAATTTCCCGTATTTTAATGCCATTATATAGCAATGTCCATAAAATTGTCCAGTGATTATTCTGGACAATTTATATGGTCGTATAAAACGTAGTAAGTTTAATGTCCTATAATGGAGAGAAGATGATGGAGTAACCGGAGAGACATGGACAGGTACGAGATTGTTCCGGGAAACAGAAATTGAAGGGTGGGGAGATTCTTGAAACAAATTTATTTAAAAAGGTCTATATATTTGTTATTGGCCGTAGTCGTGCTTTTCTCCATTATGGCGGCAGCTTTTCCTGCTGCACCGGCCGCTGCGGCTGCGAGCGGTGATTGGAGTTCTTATGCTACGGCAGTTACTGAGGTCGGCGGCGTTTATGAGATCAGCACCCCGCAAGAGCTGGCTTGGGTAGCCGGTGTGGTAAACAGTACAGCCGGCAATGCAAGTTTTTCGGAAAAAACTGTCAGGTTAATAGACGACATTGACCTGTCCACACATTATTGGATACCAATAGGCAGTTATTCCACAACTGAATATTATTCACAATATACTTTCCAGGGGACTTTTGACGGTAATGGCAAGACTATTTCCGGTCTGAAGATTGGAACGGCCGATAGTCCCAGTAGCAGTTACTATTACTGCGGTCTTTTTGGGGCGGTTAATGAAGGAGCTGTTATTAAAGACCTGTGTCTGGAAGATGTAGCTATATATTCCGATGCTAGTTCCAGTTATATTGGAGCTTCTAGCGGAGCTCTGGCCGCCTATGTTAATGGGAGCGATAATTCTGCGGTGACGATATCCAACTGCAGCTCAAGCGGAGTGGTGAAGACGATAGGCAACAATCAAATTGAGGTTGGAGGTTTACTAGGATACATATTTAAAACTAATGTTACAAATTCATATGCCGAGGGAACGGTTATCGGAGGAAATGTTTCGGCTAATAGTTATTTTGGCGGATTTGTCGGTCATACAAAAGACTCCGAGTTAATTAATTGCTATGCTGCAAGCCATGTATCAGCGGGAACCAGACCACTAATGGGAGGATTTGTCGGGTACAGTCAAATCAGCAAATTATACAATTCTTTCGCGGTAGGAAGCATTACATTGAATAGCGGGGTTCCCGGCGCCTATCTGGGCGGTTTTACCGGTACTGTAATCGGAGGAGAGGTTGCAAACTGTTATGCTTCCGCTGATATTGCCGCAATGGAAGATGAGAGCAGAATCGGAGGTTTTATCGGTTATTCATATTCATCCAATCCCCCCACCTGGAGCGGAGCTTACTGGAACACTTCAGCAGAACAAAGCAGAAATGGAGAGAGCATTACTGACAAAGTGGGTGACGGCAGCAATACTGCCAATAATCTATTGACCGACATCTCTGCAACCGGGATGCAAAGCGGGGATTTTCTTAATATTCTTAATACCGGGAACGATACCATTGTGGGAGCGGCAGACTGGAAGTTTGTGGATGGACGCAACAACGGCTTCCCCTTGTTAAGCGGTATCAACGACAAAGTTATGTGGACCGTGAATTTCGATTCCCAAGGCGGTACGGCTGTTGAGTCGCAAAACGTTATCGATGGTCGGACAATTTCTGAACCGCCGGCGCCTAGCAGGGAATATTATGAATTTGCCGGCTGGTATACAGATAGTACCTATACGACAGAGTGGGATTTTTTGAACGGTACGGTGACGGAAGATATGACTCTTTATGCCAAATGGAAAATTGAGAAACGTACGGTCAGCTTTGATACTCAGGGCGGAACTGTGGTACCCATCCAAACCGTGGAGGCCGGCAGCTTGCTTGACAAGCCGGCAAGAGAACCGGAAAAGAGCGGTTATGAATTCACCGGCTGGTTTTTGAACCCTGAATGCTCTACGGTTTGGGATTTTGAGAATGACCCGGTCAGCACCGATATAATCCTGTATGCCGGGTGGGTCGAAGGTAGCGGCGCCTTTATAAACGGACAAGTTACCGACCAAAATACACAGCTGGGTATTAATGGAGCCACTGTCGGGATATACGCTGCCGGACAGGTTGTAAAAAAAGTCAAGACTGATGATTTCGGCTATTATCGCCTGATTTATGTTAAACCAGGCACCTATACCGTAAAAGCCGAGCATCCGGCCTATCATTCTTCCGAAGAAGCCGATTTTACGATCAATGAAGAAAACCGCAACTGGGATACGGAACTGGTGCCGGATGCTACTGCCGAAGGCTCTTTTGACATTTATGTCGAGGTGGGCTGTGTAACTTCGGGGATACAACTGGCCGATGTGCCGGTAAGTATTACAGTGGTAAAATCATATGATCAGACTACCAGGGAATACGCGGGGTACACTGATTATTACGGGGTGGCTCACTTCCCGGGAATGCCCAGGGGGTTTTATACCTTCTCCATTAATGAAGGGGAAAAGAAAATGGGGGGCTGGGAAGGATATAACAGTTCGGCAGATCTTTTTACCCAGGAATTGGACTGCCCGTACTGGGCGGATTGTAAACTGAAGCCTGAATACAGAGAGCTTACTGCCACTGTTTATGGTTACGATCCGGTCCAGGATTTGCCCCATCAGCCTCTGGGCGGCATCATTGTCGAAGCTGCCGGTATGGACCCGCGCGATGACGAGATGGAGCTTATTCCTCCCCAGGTGGGGGTCAGCGGAATTAAGAAAGAAACAGGCGATGATCCTTATAATGACTGGAACAATCTTATGGCCGGTAAGGTTAAGTTCGAAAAACTTATTCCCATCACCTGGCTGGTAGAAACGAAACGCATGGGCTATGTTCCCAAGAATACTTATATCCGTACTGATTCCCAGGGTAATTTTAATAAAACCACAATAAGATTCGATATTGAATTGGAACCGACCAGGCTTTTGGTGGAGTTAAATACCCCTTACAATGATCCGGAAATGCTGGACGGAATGGAAGTAAATCTCAGCGGGGTGGAAGCTACCAATACAGCGGGAATCCTCCGCACCGTGGAAGCGGAATATAATGCGGGGGAAAAGAGAGCCTATGCCCTTTTTGACAATATTTTACCCGGTGATTACCGCGTCGAAGTCAGCAATGCTGTTGCTGAAAAAACGGTGGCTATCCTCATAAACGGCCTGGAACTCTATGATGGCAGTGATTACCCGTTTGAACCCAAAACCTTCTCCGTAAACTTTAGCGGCAGAAATGTCTTTTACGCGGAGTGTGCGGAAACCACGGAAGTGTCTCTGGATCTGGAACCGGAAAAGATGAAGCTCAAAGGGACCATTTATGCTGTGGATGAAGAAAACCCTCATGTTGATTACGAGTATATGCATTATCAGGTAGCCGGCAAAGAGGTAGAAATTCATGCCTCCGAGTATTACAGCGAGAATACTCCCGATGGCGATCAGGTATTTCGGGCTGTCACCGGTATTGACGGCCGGTTTGAGGCCGAGCTTTATCCCGGCCTTTACGGGGTCAAAGTAAACGGCATGGATGACTACTGGGGACAATCGGTGGAGTTTAGCGGCGGTGCCTGCTATTCCGGCTGGCCCTATTACCAGCAATGGCCCTATAGTTTTGCTTCCGCCCGGGCTTATATGACCAGAGGGGAGTACTATGGTTATGATCCCATGGCAGATCTGGGCGGCATGGCCTTATCATCGGGTGAAGATCTTACTGCCGGCTTCTTTATTCGCAAAAACTGGTTCAACACCTCTATTGAGTGCAATATGGGCACGAAAGATCCGACCAATCTGATGGTAACCGCTATTGACCGCAGCGAAGCGGAGACTGATCCTGACGCTACCCCGCAGATAAGCAAGCTGGTATATAATGACCTGAAAAATGGGGGCAGCTTAACTGTTTCCGGGCCGGGCGGCAAGACCGTAGACCTTTCTGCGGAAGAACCCTGCTTTGAAAAGCTGACTCCCGGTGAATTTAGCGTGACTTTATCCCACCCGCGCTACACGGCAACCAACAGTATAGCTTTTTCTTTCTTTGATTTTCCTTCCCCAGGCAGCTTGCCGGCTACGGAATTTCCTGCCGATTACAATACTGTTGCCGGAGGAGAGGGCAATCCCTGGCCCATGCTGCCCTGGTCGCCTCCCGCCCTGAACTGTGAAATGCAGAGCGCCATCAAAGTGAGCGAGATGATGACCGAGGCCCATCAGGTTAAGATTTTTAAATGGATGAAAATTAGCAGCGACCCGGATATGTGGGATTATGTGGAACAGGGTGTAGGCTATCCCCGCTTCATCCAACCGGATTATACAGGCCAGAGAATATTTGAGGTCTCTACCAACTACTGGGGCACCATTAATTCGGACCGCGCCTATGTTCCTGATTCCCACTATGAGGCCTGGTTTTACTGGCCACAGGGAGGCGGGCTCTTTACTCCCTATGATGCCAACGAAGAGGATAAAGAGGAACACTGGTATAAGCTCAGCAGTGATGCCGCTGGTTACCTGAACGGGGAAATAAAAATACTGGGTCCCAGCGCTACACCCGAAGCCGCCCAACTGCAAATTGAATATACCCTGGATGTGGAAGCACGGGATAGGGACAATCGTCATGGCAATCCCATTTCCGGTGTTACGGTTGTCCTGGATGACGGTGGCGAAAACCTGCTTTCCGGCAATACTTATGAAAATCAAACCCGGTCGATAAGAGTAACCGATGCCACGCATCCCAACTGGAAGTTTACCGGTGCCTACGGCGGCTGGGAAACTGAAATTGACTATTCATCCGACACTCCCCGGGTAAAGTTGACCGTCTATATAGAAAAGGGTATTTCCCTGTGGGGTGAAGTGAGAAACAGTGAAACCAATGCCCTTATTGACGGAGTCAAGTGGAAGACAACCAAAGCTTTCGGCAATGAACCGATCCTCATGGGTGAGACCGGGGGGCGCTTTGGCCCGGGCAATTTTGAATTAACCTACTATGGTGGTTCGCTGGAAAATACCGTGTATTTTATCGAATTTGAAGCCCCGGGTTATGAACCGTTTCGTAAACGTCTGGATCCCGCGGACGCGGTGGACGATCCGAACAGCACGGAGCATGCCCTGCTGGCCTATATCCTGACTGGCGATAAGGCCATCAAGCTGAAACCGCTGGCTAAGCCGCAGATACTGAAAGACACCCTGGAGATGGACCGGTTCGGCGCCTTTATCCCCGGAGTAAGAAAGGCCGGCAATCAACAGACCTTTAATGCTTTATCCAATGCCGAGGTGGAAGCAAGGCTAACCATGAACTGGGCCCTACAGGCCAAATTAGGGCAATCTGCTTATACGGTTACCCTGCCCAAGTACGATACGGCCGATGGCCCGGGCGGAACCGAGGATATTACCCTCAATGACGAGATTGCCGAATTCTGGCTGGTCGATCGCAAGACTTTTAAAGATAAGACCTACCGCGATGAACCGTCCGATGTGTCCGTACCCTCGACTGCTGATACGGAATACGATCCCCAAAAACTGCATAAATGGCTACAGGAGATCAAAGCAGGTGAAACCGACGGACTTACCAATGTTTATTATCAGTATGCCGGTAAAAACAGCATTACCGTTCCAGGCCCCGACGGTGCGCAAAAACTTTCCGGCCGGACTCCCCTGTGGAATCTGCCTCCCGACGATTTCCGTCCCACTTTTGTAGTGGTGACGAAGCTGGGCGCGGTTGAAGTCTTTAATTTTGATTATACCAGGGATAATATTTCTAACCTGCCTGCTCCCTTTACCACTGATCCCACCCTGGTGGGGATGCGGATTCCGGAATGGTTCGGAAGCTATGTGGATATTATGAGCTATGCGGCCAAAGCTACATCAATGTTTGGTGACGCGGCTAAAGATAAGGTGCAAAAGGTAACTCCCACCGGCAGCATCATGCCCATGGCTTCATTTACGGCTGATGTTGAACTGCGGGCCGATAAATGCCTGAACTATGTTTATCGCATGGATGTCGAACTGTTGCAGGGTTCCAAGACCCCCTCCGGCGGGATGCTGACAGTGGCACCCGGCACAATGGGGTTCAGTGTATTTGGCGGAATGGAAACCACCCTGAAGGGGCCGGATAAAGAATTTTATATCCAAACGGAAGCCGGTCTCGGTTACGGGAAAATTAACCTGGATAAATTAACCCCGAAGATTTTGAGCAATCTGGGCGTAACTCCCCAGC
The DNA here is from genome assembly GCA_016841605.1 of Dethiobacter alkaliphilus. Classification (GTDB taxonomy): domain Bacteria; phylum Bacillota; class Dethiobacteria; order DTU022; family UBA8154; genus DUNV01. The sequence continues at coordinate 246,557 of JAENYV010000005.1, forward strand.
TGGATCCCATGCCCCAGGGCCGGTTTTATCATATTGACGACTATTTCTTCGATAAACAGAACCATCCCACCGAGAAGGCGGTTGTCAATGGCGGCAGTGGTGAGGTTGGCCTGAAAGTTTCGGCCAGCGCCTTTCAAGCCCTGGGTCCCATTCCCAAAGTCGGCTGGGTTTTAATGGCCCTGAAAAAATCCGGTGCCCTGGACATGGGAGTCACTACGAAAGGTGCCATAGGAGTGAGGGGGCTCTATGGCTATAAGACCATATTTCCCAAGAATGTTGAACATTACACCAGCATACCGAGGCCGGAAACCCGGCAGCTGCGGCGCACCTTTATGGGCGGAAATGAAAGGGACAACGTCATTGAAGCCAGCGAAGCCGCCCAGAGCCTGACCGCTGAGCAAAAGGCGGAAATGGGCATCACCCAGACGACTACCAAGTCACTGGATATTTGCGTTAATTTCGGGGTGGGGTTATATGCCACCACCGCAGCCGGGAACATCGGCGCGGAAGGTTCAATCGAAGTTGCCGGTAGTGACGGCTGGACCCGCAAACCGTCGCTGTTTATCATCGTGAACCCCAATGGAGATGCTCCGGTCATTAATCAAATTAAAGGCGACGTACGTGCTACGGCTGATCTGTATGTTAAAGCCTGGATTTCAAAATTGCAAAAACATTATGTCTGGGCCAAAATTCCCCTCGATTATAAGTTTACCACGGAAACTACCTTCGTTTTAATTCCCCTGGGAGAAAGCATTGAGGAGATCGACCGTAACGACTATGATGTCTCCACCTTTTACGGGACCATGCCGGAGGTCATTGATCAATTCCTGGAAATAGGTGATTACGCCGGCGACTGCCGGGGCAGCGGGACATTTACCTATACCGATATGGAAACCAGGGGCGGGGATATGCGCCTTATGGCCGTCAGCAGCAGCGATACCGGCTGGGAAACCCCGGTTTGTATCAGTAAAAGCGACGGGGCCATTGTCAGTCATGATATCATCAAGCTCCCTGCAAGCGACAACTATCTGGCGGTCTGGACGGAAATAGCCGGCGAGGATGTGGAAAAAACCTGCCCGCCCTCAAGAATTAAATATGCAGTGAGCGAAATGGTATACGGCAACTGGAACTGGTCTGCTCCGCAGACTGTGGCCAACCTGGGTGAGGTGGCCACGCACCTGGAATTGCTGCCGAACGGTGAGCAGTTATCGTTAGTCTATCTGTCAACGGACGAGGGACCACTGGGGGTTACTTACCAGGTCAGCGGCCTGACCTGGAGCGGGACCGCATGGAGCCAGGCTACACAGCTGGTGGAGAGAAGCGAAATTAGCGGCTTTGCGGTTTGCGGAAGCGATGATCCGTCCGCCTCTCCCCTGTGGCTTGCTTATGTTAATAAAGACCGGGAACTCGCCGTTCTGAACTGGAATAGTGACGGCGTCTCCGGGGAAACCGTGCTGGAAGAACAGGCCGGTAATGACCTGGCCATGGTCAGTGACTCCGGCGGGGAGGCTTTCCTGGCCTGGAGCGGTTACGAGCAGGGCATCGGCTTATATTCCTGTCCGGGTGGTGAATGGATCGATCAGGGTATCCCCTATGCCGGAGCATCGCCTAATGAACTTGCCTTACAACTGCTGCCGGAAGACCGGTTGGAGATAGTTTGGACCGAAGAAAACAGTGAAATCGTTCTGGCCGGAGTTATAGGAGAGGACGGGACGGTTATAAACCCGGCCTGTACAGTAACAGCGGAAGATAGCGGCAAATATTACAACGCCGAAATTATTGAAGTGGTGGATAATGACAGTGGAACTGCAAACTTGTATTTATTCGTCCTGAATGAAGATGATGATCTGGATCTTAACGCCTATCCCTTAGATGCTAACGCTAACCGGCCGTTGCTGGAGGGAACGGTAAGCATCAGCGGGACTCCCAAGGTCGGCGAAACATTGACTGCCGATACAGGTGGGCTTACCAATCAATGCGGGGCTCTGTCTTTCCAGTGGAAGCGTGACGGGACAGTAATTGAAGATGCTGCTGCAGCAAACTATGTTCCCGCAGCAGAAGATATCGGTTATACCATAGCAGTGACCGTAACTTCTTCGGGAAATTCCGGAAGTGTTACCTCCGCTGCAACAGCTGTAGTTACTGATGTAGACGGCAGCGTAAGTTATACCGTAACCTTTAATTCCCAGGGCGGCTCGGAGGTGTCTTCCGTCAGAGCAGAATCCGGTACTACTATAAATGCTCCCGAGAATCCCGCGAGAGAGGGATACATTTTCCGCGGCTGGTTTATGGACAGTGGCTACACCCAGGCCTGGAACTTTGCTACTGATACAGTCACGGAAAATATAACCCTTTACGCCAAATGGAATACTGAACAGGTTGACGAGTGTTTTATCGCTACCGCCGCCTATGGTTCGAAGTTTACGTGGCCTGTAACTCTGCTTCGTAGCTTCCGCGACCAATACCTGTTAAGCAGTAAATTAGGGCGAGATTTGATAGATTTTTATTATAAAAATTCTCCCCCTCTGGCAAATTATATTGCCGGCAAGGAAGGACTGAAGATTCTGGTCAGAATTCTCCTGATGCCGATGGTCGTCCTGGTTTACCTGGTGATTCATCCTCCCTTGGCAGGAGCCCTTTTCTTCCTTCTTATCACTGTATGGTGCCGGCGCAGGCGAAAATATAAGTATTCCGCTTCCTGAAATAATTAAAATCGGTATTACCGGTAGCGGTTTTTTCTGTTTTGTCCGGTGCAGTGACTACCTGACGTAATATTGATTGAGACGTTGAAATGCAGTGTTGTTGGAGTTCTTACGTTAGTGTATAATAGTAGTAAGAAAGAATGGGAAACAGCATGGTAGTAGAGAAGAGATATCTGGGGGGAGAATATGAAGACGTACAGTTTAAAATATGGGTGCAATCCACACCAAAAACCGGCAAGAATATATATGAGAGATAATGAGTTACCTTTTAAAATTTTGAATGGGAATCCGGGGTACATCAATTTACTCGATGCAGTTAATTCCTGGCAATTAGTGAAAGAACTAAAGCATACATTAAAATTACCTGCCGCCGCATCCTTTAAACACGTTAGTCCTGCGGGTGCAGCCGTGGGCTTACCCATAAATGACACGTTGAAAAAAGCCTGTTTTGTCGAAGGAATTGACCTGACTCCCCTTGCCTCGGCTTATGTCCGGGCCAGAGGGGCGGACAGAATGTCTTCCTTCGGAGATTGGGCGGCTTTAAGTGACATTGTGGATGAATCAACAGCAACAGTCTTAAAAAGAGAAGTATCCGACGGAGTAATTGCTCCCGGCTATACCCCGGCAGCCCTGGATATTCTTAAAGCCAAGAAAAACGGCAACTATAATATTGTGGAAATCGATAGCAATTATGAACCTGACGACATGGAAAGCCGCAGCATTTTCGGCATTATGTTTGAGCAAGTTCGTAATAAAGTAGTTCCCAATGATCATGACTTAACAAATATTGTCACAGAGAATAAATTTCTGCCTGATGAAGCAAAACGGGATCTGCTTCTCAGTATGATAACGCTGAAATATACTCAATCCAATTCAGTATGTTATGTTTATGACGGACAGGTAATAGGAAACGGGGCCGGGCAACAGTCGCGCATACATTGCACACGCCTTGCCGGTGATAAAGCTGATATCTGGTATCTGCGGCAGCATCCTTCAGTATTGAATCTGAAATTTAAAAGCGGTTTAAGCAGACCGGAGCGTGATAATGCTATTGATTTATACCTGCGTGACGATATCACGGAAAACGAAGATAAAGCCTGGATTAAATTGTTTGAAGAAGTGCCGCGTCGACTGTCAAAAGCGGAAAAAGAGGCATGGATCGCCAAGTTAACGGGTGTTTCCATCGGATCCGATGCCTTTTTCCCCTTTAGGGACAATATTGATCGCGCCTATAAAAGCGGAGTTCGCTATATCGTCCAACCCGGGGGGTCGGTGAGAGATGAAGACGTTTTACAGGCCTGCAATGAATACGGTATTGTCATGGTATATTCAAAGATAAGGCTCTTCCACCATTAATAGTCAAATGGAAATTAAAGTAAAAAGGTACGAAATATCAGTTAACAATTTTAAGTAAAAAAATAAAAAAGCAGGGGATTTTTAACCGTAAAGGGTAAAAATCCTTCTGCTTTTTTAAATATAAACGGCGTTTTCCCAAAAGTATCTTCTTTAATACGGAAAAGCAGTAAGGAAAATAAATTTCATTTTAATGATATTAGGTATTGTTTTTTGATGACGACAGGAATGTTCAGTTAGATGCAGAATTAATTAATACATAGAAACATAAAAAATTGGTGGATTTGAAGAGGAGCTTTTGCTATGGTCTATGACTTGTATAAGTTTGTTGACCGTACCGGCACGAACAGTATTAAATGGGAATTTATGAAAATGTTTGATCCTGAAGTTGCGGAAGGGACCATACCCATGTGGGTAGCTGATATGGATTTTCCTTGTGCCGGGCCTATTCTGAAGGCACTGCACCAGCGTGTAGAGCGCCGGATATTTGGGTACAGCACTTATCGGACGGCAGAATATTTTAGAGCTGTCTGCGGATGGTATCAGCACCGTTTCAACTGGTATGTCAATTCAGCGGATATTGTCTACAGTCCGGGTGTCGTTCCTGCTCTCGCCTATCTTCTTGATATTTTAACCAAGCCGGGAGAAGGAGTTATTATTCAAAGACCGGTTTATGCCCCTTTTTCAGATGTGATTAAGAGCCGCGGCAGAACTATTGTTAACAATGCCTTAATAAACCGGAGCGGTTATTATGAAATGGATTTTGCCGATCTGGAGAAAAAGGCGGCAGATCCAAACGTAAAAGTAATGCTTTTTTGCAGTCCTCATAACCCTGTTGGACGTGTCTGGAAAGAAGGTGAACTGAGACGACTCGGCCAAATTTGCTTGAGAAATAATCTTATTATTATTTCCGATGAGATACATTATGACCTGGTCAGAAGGGGAACGAAACATATTCCCCTTGTCACATTGTTCCCTGACCGGAAAAAGCGGATTATAACTGCTACGGCACCCAGCAAAACTTTTAACATGGCCGGGATGCATTTGTCCAATATTATTATTCATGATGCCGGGATCAGACAAAAATGGCGCAAATATGTATCCGGACAGTTGCGTATTACAACACCGGACCCCTTATCCATCGTTGCAACACAGGCTGCTTATTATCTGGGAGAGGACTGGCTGGAAGAGGTCATCGCTTATTTGGATGCCAATCTACTTTTCCTGGAAACTTTTCTTAAAAAGCATCTTCCCAAAGCTAATTATACCCCTCTGGAGGGCACTTACCTGGCCTGGATTGATTTTAGTGCCTATGGTTATACACAGGATGAACTGAAAAAGATTTTCAGGGAAGCAAAGGTCCTGGTTGAAGAAGGGACAATCTTTGGAGATGAAGGCGCTGGTTTTGTACGCATCAATGTGGCCTGTCCCCTGGATATTTTAAAGGAAGCTCTTGAACGCATCGTTGGTGCGATAACTTTATATTCTTCAGGAAAGGGTGCTTAAATATGCAGATAAATCAGATAAAATTAGTGTATTTTAGTGCAACAGGCAATGTGCGCAAGACATTAATAAAGATTGCCGAAGGAATCGGTTGTGAGACTTTAGAATATGATTTAACCCCCTTTAACGCCAGATGGCAAAAATATTCCTTTACCGCAGAAGATTTAGTCCTTATCGGTATGCCCGTTTACATGGGAAGAATCCCTTCAATCGCTCTAGAGTTTTTCCGGGGGATCAGTGCGGAGAAGACGCCGGCTGTCTTTGTCGTCTCTTATGGAAACAGAGATTATGACGATGCTTTACTTGAACTGAAAAATACCAGTGAGGAAAAAGGCTTTGTAGGTATTGCCGGGGCTGCTTTTATCGGTGAACATTCCTTTTCCGCGGATGTCGCTTCGGGAAGGCCCGACGCGTTGGATGAAGAAAAGGCGTTGCTTTTTGGTCGGCAAATAAAGGAGAAATATGCGGAAATTACCGACATAAGTTTACTGCAAGCAGTACAGGTAAAAGGTAAATTTCCTTATGTAGAAAATCCGAAGCTATCATTTGTTCCTGCGACCAACAGTTCCTGTAATAATTGCGGGACTTGTTCCCTGAACTGTCCCGTATCCGCCATTAATCCGGATGATCCCAAAGATATAGACCGTAATCGATGTCTGGGCTGTTTTCGTTGTATCAGGAATTGTCCCCAAAAGGCAAAGTATCTGGATAATGAGAAGCTCATTAAAAAAATTAAAATACTGAGTGAAAATTGTACTGCCAGAAAGGAACCGGAAATATTTATTTGAACGGCATTTTTTTCTAAACAAGATAAAGCATTAGCTAATATCAGCTAATGCTTTATCTTGTTAACACCTGGCGTATACGAAAGCTAAGAGGGAAAGTAATTTTTCGCTGTAGTGTTTATTAAATCTGCGCAATGTCTGTTTTTCTAGGAGAAAAAGGCGCGAAAATATTGTATAATACTTTTTGGATCTTTGTGCATTATTTTGAGAAAGAAAAAAAATGGATTTTGGGAGGGTTCTGGTGATCTGGGCGCTAGCTGCAGGGATGGTAGGAGGTCTTGGACTTTTCCTATTTGGGATTCAGATGATGGCGTCGGGGATGCAAAAAGTCGCGGGGGATAACCTCAGGCGTATTTTGGGGATATTGACAGGTAAACCAATAATCGGCGTTTTTACAGGTTTGGCTGTAACGGTGCTGGTACAGAGCAGCAGTACGACAACTGCTATGTTGGTGGGGTTTGTTAATGCAGGTTTGATGACTTTACCCCAGGCTTTCAGTGCGATTATGGGGGCAAATATCGGGACTACCGTTACTGCCCAAATGATTTCGTTTAAACTGGATGTTTTGGCTCTTCCTGCAGTGGGAATCGGGGGGTTGCTCAATTATTTCAGTAAGCGCAAATTACATCGTTATTTGGGGCAGGTGATACTTGGTTTCGGGTTGTTGTTTACAGGAATGCTTACCATGTCTCAAGCAGTATATCCTTTAAGAGAAAGTCCTTTCTTTTTGGACATGCTCATAAAGTTTGGGCAGCAACCCATTCTGGCTATTTTTGTTTCAGCTCTTTTTACAGCAGTTATCCAGAGCAGCAGCGGGGCTACGGGAATTATTATCGCTCTTACAATGCAGGAACTAATTACAATTGATATTGCCATTCCACTTATCTTGGGAACCAATGTCGGCACCTGTATTACAGCTATCCTGGCCGGATTCGGAACTTCACTGTCAGCCAGGAGAGCAGCGCTCTCTCACGTTCTGTTTAATTTAATCGGGGTTATCATTCTGCTGTTATTTTTAAAACCTTTTACTGCCCTGATTCTCTATACAGGCGATACAGTTGCGCGGCAAGCAGCAAACGCTCATACAATCTTTAATGTTTTAAATACAATTTTAGTGTTTCCTTTCTTTAAGTATTTTGTCCATCTTGTTACCCTGATCTATCCCGGTGAAAATGTTACGATTGAATTCGGTTCCAAATATTTAGATAAACGCATGCTGATAACACCTGCCGTTGCCATCCAGGCTGCCAGGCAGGAGTTAGTGCGGATGGCAAACGTATCCCGTGATATTGTCAAAGAATCAGTAAATATGTTTCATAAGGGGAGTCTGAAAAATTTATCCCATATTGTCCAGCTGGAAGATCTATTGGACGGACTGGAAAAAGAAATTATTCATTATCTACAAAAGCTTTCCCAGCATTCGCTCACGTACAGACAAACAATCGTTGTTTCAGGAGTAATGAGCGCGGCAAACGACCTGGAGCGCATCGGTGATCATGCTATGAATATCTCTTTTCTTTCCGAGGCTATCATTGAGAATAAGTTGCATGTCAGCTCTACGGCAAAAGATGAAGTTTTAAAATTATTTCAGAAGGTCGATGAAATTACCGCTAGTGCCATCGAGGCATTTTCCAGGGAAGATCTGCACCTTGCCAGAGAAGTAATTCAACAAGATGATATCGTTGATAATATGGAGAAAGTATTGAGAAAAAATCACATCAGCCGGATAAATTGTAATGAATGTATTCCGGAAAGCGGTGTAATATACCTGGATGTTTTAAGCAATCTGGAAAGAATCGCCGATCATGCCACGAATCTTGCCGAAGTTATTACGGAAGAATTTGCTAAAGAATAATTATTCTAACTTTGCCGGAGTCCGTTTTGCATTTCGCAGGCAATGACGGTCTGTTTACATAAAACAACGGTTGTGACAGAGCCGACACCGCCGGGAACAGGTGTGATTTTAGCCACGATAGGATCTACTGAGGCAAAGTCAACATCCCCGCAATATGTGCCGGGATGGTCGGGATCTTCGTTTATACCAACGTCAATAATGGTTTGTCCGGATTTTACATAGGCAGCATCGACCATCCTGGCTCGTCCTACGGCTGCTACCAGAATGTCGGCTTCTGCGCAAACCGCGGCAAGTTCTACCGTTCGGGAGTGACAGATGGTAACAGTGGCGTGTTCTCTAAGCAAAAGCATGGCTACTGGCTTGCCGACAATCAGAGAACGGCCTAGGACAATAACTTTCTTTCCCTGAAGAGGGATATCATAGAACTTAAGCAGATCCAAACAGGCGGTTGGCGTACAGGGCGGAAAACCGGTAACATCGTCTGCAAAAACCTTTCCGGCACTTCCCAGGTTCATACAGTCAACATCTTTTTCCAGTGGAATCAGGGAACGGATTTTTTGTTCATCCAGATTTTTAGGTAAGGGAGCAAACATGAGAAGCCCGTTGATATCATTATTGTTCCCCACTTCTCGAACGGCTCTTTCCAGAGCTACTTGTGATATATCTTCGGGGTAGGGAAATACTTGAAAATCAAGTCCTAAAGAGGAACAGGTTTTTCTGATTCCTTTTTCATAAAAAAGATCGTCCGGACGGGCCCCGACTCTGATAATTCCCAGTTTGGGCGTAATTCCCCCGGTTTTCAGGGCTTCAACCCTTTTTATAAGCTCCGTCTTCATAAAGTCGGCAACTGCTTTACCTTTTAGTTGTTCCGCCAATTTTTTACCCCCTTTTTGTTAACTTATCAGTGACCAACTGTAGAGTTTTGTCGGCAATTTTGCTGCCTTCTTCCAGGAGACGATCCTTTTCGGCCGTAACTTTTTTGATGTATTCTTCATTTTTAACGGTATTAGTATTGATGAGAACGTTTAAAGCCCCGCTAATCAGCGCGGCTTTGAGAAATACTACACCGCATCCCACGTCGGAAAGAGCAATTGCTGTCCCGATTTGCCCCATTCTTTCCTGAATTTTAATGCCTTCAAAGGATTTGCGCATGATTTCCAGAGGCACAGAACAGGCTGCCATGGAACAAGTTTCCATAGTTTCTTCCTTAAATTTTTTTTGTTCGGGAGTATCTGCAGGCAAACCGTAAGCTTTGGAGAGCGGTTCAAAAACTTCTGCATCTTTATCAACCAAAGATTTTAATTCTTCAATAATTTTGTCGCCTTTTTGCAGTAAATCTTTAACCTCATCCTGCACATCGACATATTTTTTTTTGCCGAGTGTCAGGTTGCCTACCATGTTGGAAAGGGCCATACCAATAGCTCCACCCATGGCAGCTGCTCCGCCGCCTCCGGGAATGGGAGCTTTCGAGGCCAGCACTTCGATAAATTCGCTGCATTTCTTTTCGTGGAAAGACATATCTTAACTCCTTTTTATTTAATTATAAACAAGACGGTTTAAATTTATCGCTGAAAAATAATAAACTTTAAAATCTTCTACAGTAAGCAGTTAATTTCCTCTAAGGTATATAATTATAGGCAAAATAAGCGGTCAAAATTTGTAAAAGGAGAATTAAATTGCGCGCGGAGCTTAAAATTAGGTATTTAGAAGAGATCAAGCAACTTGAAGAACAGGGTTTTCTTGTTTCTTATGGGGATGCCGGGTTACAGGTGGATTAGGACCATTCCCAACAAACCTGTTGCCGCGGCATAAATCAGCGCGGGCAGGAGATTATAACGGATAATTCTACCTTCCATTCCCAGAATCCCTACGACAGTGCAGGCTGCGACAACATTGTGGACCGCGATCATATTACCCGTAGCACCGCCTACCGCCTGCAGAGCAAGAATAATGGAGGGAGAAAAGTGCAGTTCTTCGGCAATTCCGTACTGGAAACCGCCAAAAAGAAGATTGGATACAGTATTTGAACCGGAGATGAAGGCACCTAAAACACCTGTAAAGGGTGAGAGAAGGGGCCAAAGATTTCCAGCTACATGAGCTGTAAAACCGGACATGGTTAAAAGCATACTTTCCATCCCTGTCCGGTTAATTCCGGATTGGACCATGACGCGCACCATCGCCACGGCAAAAATCAGCGCAACAGTTGCCGGGACCAGTTGTCCAAGAGTTGTTTTCCAGGCTGCTACGGCTTCTTTAGTGCTCATTTTGTGCAGGAAAAGCGTTATAAGGGCAATGAGCAGAAAAGGTATAATGCCGGGCAGGAAAAGAGGTTGCAGGGTATAGTCAACTCCCTGCTGTCCAAGTATGCTTAGCCAGGAGATAGACCACGCCTGCAGTGCTCCTTTTACTCCAAAGGCAGGAATACGGGTAATGACGAGGATAAGGGCTATGAGCAGATAAGGGGTCCAGGCCAGTGAGAGGCTTATTTTTCGCTTTTCTATGGTTTCGTCGCTTATCGCTTTCTCGTGATTATGATTCTGTGAGGTTTTCGTTTCTCCTGCCTTTTTATTATTTTGGGGGAAATCCCATACATTGCGGGGTGTGAGAAATCCGGTCCTGGCAGCCCAGAGGACTATGGGCATTCCGATCAAAGCCCCGATCAGGGATGGTAGCTCGGGACCGAAGAAATAAGCGATAATAAAGCAGGGAACGGTAAAAGCCACACCACCGAGTAAAGCGAAAGGAGCGGCCTTCCATCCTTCCCTGAATGAACCGTTTTTTCCAAAATATCTGGTCATGATCATAATTGCCAAAAGAGGTAAAAAAGTGCCCACCACCAGGTGGAATACTGCAGACCATAATCCTACCTGGAAGAGAAACATCTCAATATTGGCAGTACCCGGAAGTATTCCCTCAACAGCATTTCTCACCCCGACGATAATTGGGGTTCCGACAGCCCCGTAGGTTACTGAAGTGCTGTTAAAAATCAAAGCGATCATTACGGCTGCCGAACGAGGAAAGCCCAGTCCGACCAAAAGCGGAGCAGCCAGTGCTGCCGGGGTGCCGAATCCGGCAGCACCTTCCACAAAGGAAATAAACATCCACCCTGCGATAATAGCCTGAACGCGCCGGTCCGGGTTGATGCCGTAAAAACCTTTACTGATAACTTCCATGGCCCCACTTTTTTGCAGGGTGTTTAAAAGGAGGATGGCCCCAAAGACAATAATAAGAATATTAAGCGCTCCCAGGGCACCTTCAATGCTTGCGGCGAGAACACGTATTACATCCACCTTCCAGACGGAAAAGGCCAGGAAAGCGGCGAGAGCCCAGGTAAGAGGCATGGCTTTTTTGGCAGGCCACATTAATCCCGCCATCAGAAAAATGGTCAGCAAGATCGGTAATGAGGCGATTATGGCCTTATACGCGGATGGAAACATAATTTTATCTCCTTATAATTTAACTATTGCGTAGTTCGCTGTCTGTCCTATTTTTTGATAAAAGAGATCCTTTTATCCTTGCCCTGCACTTGCCCGGAAAGTTCCCAAAGGAAAGAACTTTCGCAAACCAATCAACGGTTCAAATTTAATAAAATGTCCTGAGAGCAAGATTTTCAGGTGAAAGCTGCGAGTTGTTAAAAATTAGAATATTTCGTCATCAATTTATCAAATATATTAACAAAGATTGCAGATTTAAGCAATTTCCAACCAACCTTTCTGACAGGACTGTAATTCCTTCTATGCCATGAAAACCTACGAAAAATAGTCATTGCTGTCTTTCTTTAAGGAATAGCCATCTATCCAAATAAGAATCTCTTAAAATTGGTACTTACTAACATTACTTCCAATAATAGCAGGCATTTCGGGCACTTGATAAGTTCAAATTAATAGATTAAGATTATTAATAATAGAATTTATGAAGGGCAGATGGGCAAAAGATGGATAAGCTTAATATCTTTATATCCTTCTCCGCAGGTTTTGCTTCTTTTTTTTCGCCTTGCTTTCTGCCTCTAATACCGGCTTATCTGGGTTCCATGGGAGCGGTTGTTTTCCAGGTTGGAAAGACAACCGGAATGCCTGTTTTAAAAAGCCGAGCTCTTCTTGTTACTTTTTTCTTTGTTGCCGGTTTTACTACCGTCTTTGTTTTACTGGGTTTCTCTGCAGGCCTGGTGGGGAGTTTGCTTCTGGAATATAGGGGTGTTCTTTGCCGTCTTGGAGGAATAATAATTATTCTTTTCGGTCTAAACCAGATCGGTATTTTCAAAATGTCTTTATTGGAGCGCAGTTGGAGCTTTTTATCCCGGAGAACGTTTTCTTCGGGTTTGGGGGCTTCATTTCTTTTGGGTGCAATCTTCTCGCTAGGTTGGAGTCCCTGCATCGGTCCTGTTCTGGCCGGAATCCTGTTGCTTTCCCTCAGTGCCGGAAGCCCTGCTGCCGGGGGATTTTACCTGATGGTGTATTCGATGGGAATGGCTGTTCCATTTTTAGTCCTGGCTTTGTTTCTGGATAAATTGTTGGAAAGAATGAGAGGATTGCGCCGCTTTATGCCCTTATTCCAGACAGTAAGCGGTATTTTTCTGCTTATCCTCGGGATAATGCTGGTAAGCGGTCTGTCTTTTAATGTTGCCGCGTTCCTATAGTAGCCTTACAGGATAAAATGGAGGTTAAAAAATTGACAAACAAGCACGGAAAAAGAAAACCACGTATTCATTCACACTTATCGAGCAGCCTCCGGACGAAAAAGACGCTGTGTCGTCTATTATTTTTGGTTCTTGTGGTGGCCTTGTTCAGCCTCTATCTGGCCGGATGCAGCCTCAATAAGTTATGTGACTTTACTCCTGAGGGGAATTCTGCCGATTCCGCCGGACAGGGTGAGGGGTTACAAGAAGGGTCCATCGGCAATGAGCAAGAAGAAGTAACCGAGGTTGCTCCGCGTCCTGGAGCAAGGGCTCCGGGTTTTTCCCTGCAGACTCTGGAAGGTAAAGAGCTCAGTCTTGATGATTTGTCGGGGCAACCGGTTATTATTAATTTTTGGACGACATGGTGTTCATTTTGCGCGGAAGAGATGCCCCTGCTTGAATCCCTGCATACCAGGGGAGAGGTTGCCGTCCTTACCGTGAATGTCCAGGATGATACTGAGCAGGTCGAAAGGTTTATACAAGAAGGGGGTTATACTTTTCCTGTTTTGCTTGACACAGAGGGGGAAGTCTTTCAAGCATATCGTTTAAGCGGATTCCCGGCAACCCTGGCGCTGGATGAACAGGGGGTGATCAGGTTCATCCGCATGGGAGCTTTTGACGAGAAAGGCTTAGAGCAATTAGTACAATCTGTGGAAGGTGAAGCGGTCCAATAATAAAAGTAGCCGGCTGGTAAATATAAATGGTATTATAATTAACAGGTTGGGGTGTAATAATGGCAGACAAAGTGGACCTTGCATCGCTGGACAAAATTGTCAATGATACTATCAAACATCTGGAAGTAGGCAAGGAGCAAATTTCTGAGATTGCCGAAACCGCGCGGCAAAATAGAAACGAGCTAAAGGAAAGTCTGGATAGCATTAAAAAAGAAACCCTGGAAGTAATTGAACAGGTCGATATTCTGGAAAAAAAGGAAAAAGAAGCACGGCTCCATCTCATGAAAGTAAGCCGTGAGTTTGAGAAGTATTCCGAGAGGGATGTGGAGATCGCCTACAATCACGCCAGGGATATCCAGTTGCAATTGGGACTTTTACGGGAACGGGAGTCTCAGCTCAGAGTTCGCAGAGACCAGATGGAGTTGACCCTGCGGAAACTTTACGAGACGGTGGAAAAAGCGGAGACTCTGGTTTCGAAGGTAGGGGTTGCCCTTAGTTATCTGGCGAACAATTTGATTGGTGTTGGTCTCAAAATCGAGGAATTGCAGCAGAAACAGCAGTTAGGCCTGCGTATTATCCGCGCTCAGGAAGAAGAGCGCAAAAGAGTGGCGCGGGAGATTCACGACGGGCCGGCTCAGTCAATGGCCAATGTTGTTTTACGGGTGGAGATCTGTGAAAAACTGCTGGAAAAGCGCCCGGAAGAAGTCAGGGAAGAATTGGTAGAATTAAAGGAAGTAGTCAAAAAAAGTCTTCAAGATGTGCGCAAAATAATTTTTGACCTGCGCCCGATGGTTCTGGATGATTTAGGGATCATTCCTGCGCTGAAAAGATATATTGCCGAAATACAGGAAAAAAATACATTATTTATTGAATTCCAGGCCCTAGGTTCACAGGAGAGAATGAGCGGCACTCTGGAAATAGCCATCTTCCGGGTAATTCAGGAAGCATTAAATAATGTTCTCAAACATTCCGGAGCCCGGACAGTTAATATTTACTTGGAGCAGGTACCGGGTCAGGTGAACGTACGCATTAATGATGACGGTGTTGGTTTTAACCCGGATGAAGCCTTAAATAGCAGTAATAATGATAACTACGGATTAATCGGGATCCGTGAAAGAGTCCAACTTCTGGATGGTGATTTCAAGTTGGTGACAACTCCCAACAAAGGAACCGATTTAATGGTGAAGATTCCACTTAAACCTCCACTGCAGCAAAAGGAGCCGAGAAAATGACTGAGATAAAAGTTCTTCTGGCGGATGATCATACTCTCATTCGGGACGGTATTCGTAAAATTCTCTCTCTGGAACCCGGATTCCGGGTCGTCGGGGAAGCCGCCAACGGTCAGGAAGCGGTCCGTTTGGCCAGGGAACTTTCTCCTGATATTATTCTTATGGATATCAATATGCCCGGGATGAATGGAATCGAAGCTTCACAACAAATTAAAAAAGAATTCCCCCGAATCGAAATAATCGCCCTTACTATTCATCGTGATGAGGAGTATATTTACGAACTGCTTAAAGTGGGGGTTTCCGGCTATGTTCTCAAAGATATTAGCGCTGATGAGCTAATTATGACCATAAGGAGGGTTTTCTCGGGAGAATCCGTTTTTAACCCGGGGATTACCAGGAAACTCCTGGGGGAATTCCGCCGCCTCAGCGGTGGGGATGGAGATCTGCCCAAACTTTCCCACAGGGAGTTGGAGGTGTTGGAACACGTGGTCAGGGGTGAAAACAACAAAGAGATTGCCGGAAAGCTCTTTATCAGTGAAAAAACGGTAAAAAATCATCTGACCAATATTTTTCGAAAAATAGATGTCAAAGATCGTACCCAGGCAGTCCTTTATGCTGTTAGAAATAGGTTGGTCAAACTGTAATGAAAAATGCAGGTCAGAAGTGAGAGTGCCGAAATAGAGGACGGAGTGCCTACCGGTTCTGTTAAATAACAGGCCGGTTTTTTGCTGTACATAATCATGTTTAATATTTCAATTTTAAGACCGGTTTTTCGGTTTTTTATTCCGGGTCCCGGTTTCTGACCTCAGACTTCCTACTTTTTTGGGCCTTCAGTCCCAGTAATTTTAAGACTTATGCCGGATACCCACCTTTTAATCATCCGTGCTAAAATTTTACCAATATAACTCGATTAATAAGGAGAGGTGTCGAAAAGTGACTGATCTGCTAAAACGGTTTATTCATGAAGAGGAAGGGCAGGGTATGGCTGAATACGGTTTAATTCTGGCGTTGGTGGCTATCGTGGTCATCGGGGCTTTGACGGTCATGGGGGAGCAAATCCGGAATAAATTTAACGAAGTAGCTACTGAGTTGGGTTTTACTCCGGAGCCGGAACAATAAAACTTGCCCGGAAAAGCCCCACCCTCTTCTGGGGAGGGGCTTTTCCAAGTGCGCCCGGCATGGGCGATAGCTTGGCGGTGAAAGTCCGCTATGGGCTTGG
>JAENYV010000023.1:0-18709 GCA_016841605.1 Dethiobacter alkaliphilus
CAGGAGGTACTCTTTTTTTCAAACATCATTTTGTTTCATTACAGGAATGCTCCTAAAATAGAAGCATTCTATCTATGCCCAGGCCACTTATGAGACAACGTGCTTTCCTGTTGCCTGTCATTTTATCTATCCAGTCAACGAAGCCGCCGTCCGCAACTTCAATTATCTCATTTTCCTTTTCCATACACAGCTTAAAGTTTATGCCTTTGTAATAATTGTTATCTTCATGCGCGAAATCGAATGACAGCGGCACTTCCGGCAGTTCGCTTCGCACAAGCTCTGCTATTCTTTCAAAAAAGCCGTCGCTATCTGTATATCCGCTCCTCTTTCCCAACACCAAGGACAGCTTGACACCGTATTTCTCGCTGAACAACCTTTTGTAATAGCTAAGCTGTTTTACAAGAAGTTCTTTTTCACAGGAATAGGAACCGCCATCCTTTCCAGAGGATACCATGCAGAAGATTCCAAAGTGCGAAAAACATCCTTTGCCGCCAGGCAAGGCTTGTGCTCTCACTACTCTTGCCGTTGTACAGTAATGAACCGTTTGCGTTTTTTCAATTACTCCGTTTTTCAAACCGTCGGAAATGATAACGGCCAGCATGTTGGTGGGGTCTGACAGGGTTTCCGTTCCCCTTGCCGCGCTTATCACATTGTTCTGGTCAACGCAGCCGAAAACCGAACAGCTTCCAAACGGAGCGGACGGAGAAAGCAGGATGCCGCTAATTCCCATCTTCTCGGCAATTTTCAACAGGTTCGCTTCCATCTGATGGTATGCTATAGGATCTACTTCGCTTGGAACAGCAAAACGGTTTGTTTGATAAGCCTTGAGCAATCCGGTCGGAGTGAGCTTTTCTGCCTGTAATTTATATGCTTCGAGTAAAAGCGTATTAAGGTCTGATTTTGGAAGAGACAACAGCTTATCAGCAAATCCGCATCTCCCACATCGCCCAAAACTCGGTCAATTATCCTGCTCATATATCCACCACCTGGCATATAGTAGCGATTATTTTTGGATTATACCATAGGCTTGTTTGTCCGACAGCCCAATTCCTGTTTGCCCGCGTGTTATATAAACAATAAGAAATTCACTTGTGTTCGTTCAGATTCAGCATTATTAGCCTTTTCCGCAGCAACGTTTATGGAATTATTTACCGCTACCACATGGATAAAGAACGTTTCTGCCAACTAACCAATTGGCTTTTGCCTAACGTTCCGAGTATTCCCGATGCGCCTCATTTTGGCAAAGTGTCAGGAATACTCTGTTTTCTGCTGTTGCGTCTTACTTTCTTCCAAAGACGTTTATCCGTCTGAAGGTTTCAAAATATGTTCCATCGGGCTGTATAGTTTTATCAACCATTCTGCGAACAACTTCATCCCTGAACTGCGATTGTTTTCCCTTGGGAAGGATTTTCAAGAAAGGAACAATGGAAGGTTGGTTAATCCACTTAACCATATCTCCTTTAGTGCTAAAGTTCCTGTCAGCATTTTCCTCCCAGCACCGTAATTCCTTAAACTCTTGTTGGTTTGTGAGTTCCTCGTAATCACTACTTCGTGGCATGTACCATGGCCATTCGAAGTTTTTAAAATGCCGGCTGTAATTAGAATCATCCATTACTTCCAGAACTACTTCGTAAAAATTTGAACAATTTCCGTCTCCTGCAAAATTAAAACGCACTACCCCACCTAATTTTAGAGCTATATAACAATTTTTATATAGTTTATGGTGGTCTTTAACCCAGTGGAGAGCCGCGTTTGAAAATATCAAATCAAATTCATTAGTAAAAGCTATGTCATTGATGTCTTGAAAAGCAAATAATAAATTATGTCCTTCCAATTCTTTCGCGGTCTCAATCATTCCTTTTGAAGCATCAATTCCAAGAACCTTCCCTTCAGGAACTAGGTCAGCTAACTGTTTTGTTAGTACCCCATCACCACAACCTAAATCCAAAATCGTTTCTGCTCCTGTTAGACTTAATTCGTCTAAGATTCTGGCCCCCCACTCTTTCTGATGACCGGAAGCGGTTTTATATTTTTGACCGTCAAACTCAAAATTCCCCATATTCTTTCTCTCCATTTTCTATTAATTGCAGATAAATTAGGGGTTGAAATTTCTCATTCCCAATCTCAATCCTTTTAACCTAACATTTTATTCCAATAAATTTAACTCAACTTTCTAGATAATGCTCACAATGCCGCTAATCTTTTACTAATGCATACATTTTCATATCAAGTATTTTGCCGTTTTTAAAAGCATTTTTTCTTAATGTTCCCTCCAATACAAACCCTGCCTTTTCTAAAATATGGCAAGAAGAGGTATTATTGGCAAAAGGTTCAGCAAAAATGCGTAAAATGTCAGTGTTTCTAAATATATAATTACATGCTTCTTTGACTGCAATCGTACCAATTCCTTTACCCCACCATGCCTCCGCAACATAATAGCCCATTTCAGCAGTACGTTGGTGGATGTTGTTTTTGCGAAAAACCCCAATACTGCCTATGGCTTTATTGTATGCCGTTATCGCCCAAGTGTATTGGCTGTCTTTTTCTGCTTTTATCACAGAAGATATAAACGCCTCTGCATCGGCAACTGTATATGGATACGGTATACCGTCCCTCAAATTGTCCTGTATTTTTTTATTGTTTAAAGCACCTGCAAGATTATGTGCATCTTCCATTTCCCACTTGCGAATTTTAATATCCATCTTTGTTCACCTTCTTTTAATTGCACATTTTCTTAATAACCCTAATCATTTGTCATGCCGATTGTTTCTTAAACAGTATCAACTTCGCATTATTGCATAATTTTATCTTAACCGAACTGCCGATTATAGACCCTTTCCACCATTCGTTATCATTATATTACACAGAGGATATATATTCCAGACGCAAGATCAATATTAAAGAAGGAGACAAGATTATTTTCTTAGAAAAACCCAATGGTGAAATTGTTCTTCGAAAAGCTTTTTCTCTTCAAAGTCAGAAGAACGAAATCCAAACTTAGTTTTATCAGCATTTAAGCTTAGAGCATATTTTCCTATTAAAATTTGGAGTCTAATTTAATTACATCTTGTTCTAATACCTTCAAGTTATTAGAAAATAGGAATATATTATCAAGAAATCGAATTATCGCAGAGCTTCTTAATTCCCTTGAATCTTCAATAAACCTCAGAAAATCCGGTGGCAGGACGCAAGGTGTACTGTTCTGAAAAGTGCAGGGAACAGGGCCAGCGGATAGCGGACGCAAAGAGAGCAAAAAGATACCGCTGGAACAAGAAGTCAAGCGTCACGGATTAATATCTGAAAAAGCCTGTATTTATGCGGGTTTCCGGACATGAAAAAGCATAGGGTAAGGTAACAAGCCTTATCCTATGCTTTTAAGCTTCTATTTATGACGGGTCGGGCCAACTTGGCCCGATATATTTATCTGTTAATGAATTGCTGAATGACTTGCGCCGCTGCTTCCGCATTGCTTAAAATAGCCGGATGACCGCCAGCATTAAATAAATGAACAGCTCCGCACCTTACAATATCTGCCATTTTCCGATATTCATCCGCAAGGTCTTCACGTACCATTGTATCCTCATGGCTTCCCATGAATAAAATTGGCATTTGCAAAGAAGATAAAGGCTTATGAAAAAGTGGCCTTTTTAGAGTTGCAAACTGGAGCAAAGCCCGTGTATCGGCATCTACAACTGCCTCCCAATTCGCACCTTGGCACCATTCATAAAATTGTCTTGCTTGACTGTCTTTTTTCGCCGCATTCCTTTCGGTAAGCAAGTCTTCGGCGAAGCCATTATGCAGGGTTCTTCCATCAAAACTATCGGCAACAACCTTATTCACGAGTTCGGGGCGTTCCAAAGCGGCGTTGACAGCAGCCCATGCCCCGCCGCTTGTTCCGACCAAATTCACTTGAGCATATCCTAAATGCTCTATTAATGCTATAGTTTGCAGCGCTTCTTCATACCATAATTCTGGCGGAATATTTTCCATTCTATCTGATTGGCCATTACCCAAAAAGTCAATTAAAATTACCCTGAAATTTTCCTGATACAGAGGGAGCAGCATCTCAAACATTTTGGAAGATGCGGTATTGCCGTGTAAGAAAATCAGCGGAGTTCCCGAGCCAATTTCCTGATAAAATATACTTTTATTGTGATAGTTAAAATATGACATGTTTGCCTCCTAATCTGTTTTTTGGTATCTTTTTTGATTAGTAAGGCATACTAATAATTGCCTTACTATTAACTCAAAGCATTCCAAATACCCATTGTAAAATTCTCCTTTAAATCAGATTTGCTGGAAATAAATTTATTATATATTATATACTGTCGGATTCAAGCCTTACCTAGATAAAAGCAGCTTCAATAATCACGGATACCGGGAGCATAATCACTACACCCAGGTAGGGTTTTACGGAAAGTATGGCATACCAGAGTCCCCGGAAAGTAGCTTATTTAGCAGATAACCTCGCCAGCCGAACTTCTCCCCTATCTTCCCCCAACTTTTATTAACAATATCTCCGGCAAGATATAATGACTTTTCTGCAAACCTTGCTTCCCATTCCCTGACAAGAATGTAGCGCTAAATTAAATGTTGGTAAAGTCTACTCCCTTGGGAATAATTAAAAATTCACCTTTTCCAATTTGAATATCTTTGCAGGATGCCGGCGCAACGATGTTACTATTTCCTGTTTCCCCCTTCCACTTTTAGGACTAAATTTCCTGCTTTATCTGCAAAATATTCTGCTTTTATTCGGATGTGGCCGTGATCCAGACCGGTGAGTTCGTCAATGTTATAGAGGACCTTCTCCATCCTTTCTACAGGCTCCACAGCGGTGCAAATTTTCATTTTCCAGTCGTCGCTTTGCACGCTTTGATAGACATTCTCTATATTAATTCCCAGACAAATAGAATAATTTTATTAGACAATCAAAAAGGGATGGTTTACGATTTATAAACTAATAGAGAGAAGCGGTGTAGTTTTGAAAAGAAACAAAAAAATTGTTTTGTTGGCACATTGCATTTTGAATGTGAATGCAAAGGTTTACGGTCTTGCCACAGTGCCTGCCGGCTGCAAGCAAATTGTGACAGGATTGCTGAATCGCGGCTTCAGTATAATCCAACTGCCTTGCGTGGAGCAAAGTTGTTTTGGTATCAATCGCTGGGGAAAGGTCAAAAATCAATTGAGTTTTCCCGGGTTTCGCTCTAAATGCCGCAGCTTGCTGAAACCTATTGTAGAGCAAGTGTTGGACTTTTATGAAAATGGTTATGAAATAGCAGCGGTAATCGGTTTAGACGGCAGCCCTACTTGTGGGGTAAATTATACTTGCACCGGAAATTGGGGCGGAGAAATTGGCGAAGACTTTGGATTGTCTGCAAAGATTGCTTCTCTTGATATCTTGAGAGAAGCGGGCGTGATGATGGATATTTTGCAGGAAATGCTTGAGGAAGTCGGCGTAAGTGTTAAGTTTATCGCGGTTGATGAGAGTAATCCCGAGACCTGTTTAATAAATTTATAACTTTGCCGGAACCAGGCTTTTTTTTGCTTCTCAAAGAATACCGGGCGTATAAAGGAGTTGAGATAGTACAGTCCATAACTTTTACCAGCTTGGAGATCCCCCTTGAGCAAATGTTTTATTAGTATCTCAATGGCACATCAGATTTTTTTATTAAAATTTTGTTTTCATCTTTATATTCAGATTTTAGTGTTACTTTGTATCCTTGGCTCTTTAAAAATTGACTTAGCCCTTTTGCCGCAATATCAAGATTATTCTTAGGCCCAATAGTTATTGAATCAACGGGTAATTTCTTAATATCATTACTTATATCAAAAACCACTTCAATAAAGGGAAAAAACACACCCTTAGATTGTCTGTACTTTATGACATCTATTTTGCTATTAACATCAAATATAATCCTGTATTCTTCATCTTGAGTAAATACCGGATTCTTAAATAACTTAATTTGGTTTATCAGAATACGAAGTGCTGAACTAAAACAATCGTTGAAAGTTTTTTTAAAAAAATTTCCATCTTGCCCCATATCTTTATTGTTATTGGAGAATGAATAATACACCTCAGAAATGTGCTCTAAAAAGTCAAATACATCTGCAATCTTGCTTTCTTGTATTTTAATGTCGTATATAACTTCTCCCGGATACATCTCAATTGATTTACGCCCGTCTAATTTCGGAATAAAGTATTTTTCTACTGAGCCATCTTTATTTTTTTTATTACCATTAACATAGATTTTCATATCCCAATTTCTATTAGATATTTCTCTAAGATTAAAACCAATGTTGTATCCTTCATGCTTCGAATAATTGCTCCATAAATTAACAGAATCACTGTTTTTGGAAGTACTGAATATAAAGCTTCTGGCGAGATATGATTTAAAAACTTTATTAATTCGAATAATAATATTTTTGTCCAGGTATTTATATTTATTTTTTTCAAATACGTTATTTATGAGTTTAATAGCATACATATATTCCGTCTTATCGTTCAAAAAATCACTTTTTGTAACCTCCAAGGTTTTATTTCGAAATATGTTCTCTAATGCAATAGCATTGGTATAGTGAAATACGTTTCCTTCCATATAATTTTCAAGATTAGTGTATTTTGTTCTCCATTTTTCAAATTTATTAGTTAACTTTAACCTTTCTTCTTCCATGACAGTTCCCTCACTATAATTAAAATTGCTTCAAACAATAGAGTGTAGATGGAAATAAGTTGATCTGTGGAGTTATTCCCACTATTTAAGTAACACTGCTGATCTTGTATTTGTAGTAAATAAAGATAGCAATGGCAAAGGGAATAATCGTCAGGATGAACATAACCTGGTAGCCCGCGGCGGCGGCAATAAAGCCCCAAAACACAGAACCACCCGCTAACCCTACATCAGCGGCCGTCCAGAACGTGGCGTTGGCTGCGCCCTTTTTTTCCGGGGGAGCGCGGCGGACGGTAAGAATTAAGATGATGGAATATACAAACCCGACGCAAAGACCGTAAAGAAGGCCCGATATCACCAGGTGCAGGGTTGTGGAGAGAAAAGCCACAATGACCTGAGCGATAATGGGGGCTATCGTTCCTATCCCAAAGCAGATATCAAAACCTTTCTTCCCGGTTCTGTCCATGATGTAACCGGACAAAGGCCGGGCAATCATGGTGGTCAATGCTACAGATGTAAAGAAATACCCCGCGGTTTGCAACCCTAGATCCAGTGCATAGAGGGCGAGGAAGGACATAATTGAGCTGTAAGAAAATATGATTAGAAACATAATTAAGGAAGGCAGGAGGGCCGATTTTTCTAAAAAGGCCGGCCTTTCACCCTCCAGAGGTTTTTCAACTTTCGTGTACCGTATAAAAAAGGTCACTATCAATGTGCAGATGATTACCAAAGAAGATACAAGAAAGAGCTCCTGAAAAGAATATTGGTAGATCAGCCACAGGGCGATGGCCGGAGAGAGCGCCATGGCAAGGCTGTTAAACAGGGTAAAGTACCCCAACCCCTCCCCCATTCTCCGAGAGGGCATAACATCCAGGGCCACATTGGTCACCGCTGTATGGCCCACGCCCCAGCCCAATCCCTGGACAAAACGGAACAGGATCAGCCACAGTACGGGGATCATCGAGATAAAAACCAGGGAAGGCAGAAGGAACAATAAAAGACCGATAATTAAAAACAGCCTGCGCCCATATTTATCAATGCACCACCCGGTAACCGGCCTGGAAATAATCGCTGCCAGTGTGAGGGAGGTCAAGGCGAGCCCGGCGATCCTTGTTGTCCCCCCAAACTGCTCAATATAAATGGGTAGTGTGGTGTTCAGACCGTAGAAAACCATGTACAGGGTTAAGTTTGCCATGCAGACTATGGCAAAATTCAAAGTAAACAAAGGAGGAGCCGGCTGATCGGTGATGGTGGTTGAGATTTCTCCCATATCTTTGTTTCCTTCCGCTTCCTTCCAAAATTTATTTAATAAAAAATATTCCACATATAGGGCAAAAATTCCTGCTATACCTGTAAAATAGTCTGTATAAATAGACTAATCGGCTTTTTTCGAGCTTTCACTTGTTTTCACTTCAACATGCCAAAACTACTCCTATGAATAGTTTTAATTGGCTTTTATCGAGTTTTCCCTTTAAAGGTTTCCCTTCAAGTCCAGTTCCGCTGCCACGTTCTGCATTCCTTTAATGGTTTCTTCGATGACTTCGTTAATCTCCATTCCCAGAAGCTGAGCTCCCTCTTCAATAATCTCCCGTTTTACACCGGCGGCAAACCCCTTTTGTTTCCATTTCTTTTTTACTGACTTGGTTGTTAGATCCATGATGCTCTTACTGGGACGCAACAGCACTGTAGCTGTGATCAGCCCGGTGAGTTCGTCAATAGTATAGAGGACCTTCTCCATCCTTTCTGTTGGCTCCACATCGGTGCAAATTTTCCAGCCGTGGCTTTGCATTGCTCTGATATACTCCTCCGGCCAACCCTCTTCCGTAAGGATTTCACGCGCCTTTTGGCAGTGTTCATCAGGGTATTTTTCATAGTCCACATCATGTATAAGCCCCACTACGCGCCATTTCTCCGTATCCTCACCAAATTTATCAGCAAACTGAACCATTACCGCCTCCACTGCCAGAGCATGTTTAATCAAAGCTTCATTCCGGTTGTGCTTCTTTAAAAGTGCTAATGCGTCTTCCCTGGTAGGTATCTTCTTTTCCATGTTTTATCTATCTCCTTGTCTTGTTTTTCCGCTATACTACTTCTCCATTTTTTGTGGACATCCCTTCCCTCTTTATCAGGTTTCTGCTATCTATACTATTGTTCTTATTTTAGCATAATTTTTTAATCCTTTTTCCCATAGATTTATCATCCCCAATTATGTCTCCAATTACATATTTTGCAAAAGAATGCTTTCTACTTCTTGTAAAAATTACTGTTATTATAACAATAAATATCATCGGTTTGTCATTATTAACCTTATGGGCACTGCTAATTACTATTTTTGCTGTGATTATATACAAGTGTTTTTCGGTACTTTACAAATATTAAATCAGAAATATTGCAACATATTATGTTAACTGTCAGTTCTCGTCAGTCTTTGTTTCATCAAGGGACAGAGAAAGTCTTTTTTTCTTTTCGATATTTTCCTTACTGAGAATGATCCTGGCATCCACTATTGTCAGACCTTCTTCATGGACAATGACCGGGTTAAGGTCCATTTCATGAATTGCCGGATAGGCCTCGATAATTTCCGAGACTTTCTCGATCAGTTCGGCAATGGCCTTCTTGTCGCTTGGCGGACCTCCGCGTACGCCGTCGAGGATCAGCGCGGATTTAATCTCATCGATCATAGAGGCGGCCCAGTATTGGGAAACCGGAAGCACACGGAAGGAGACGTCTTTCATCACTTCAACCAGGATTCCTCCCAGGCCGAACATGACGATAGGTCCGAATTGATCATCGATTTTTGTGCCGATGATGACCTCGATTCCTTCGGCGGCCATGCGCGATACGATGCATCCCTTGATGTCCGCACCGGGCCGGTATTCGCCCGCATTCTTAATTATTTTATTAAAGGCTTCACGAACATCCTTTTCGTTTTTCAGCTTCAATTTTACCCCCCCTGCGTCGGATTTGTGCAGGATATGGGGTGATACTATTTTCATGGCCACATTGTAACCGAGTTCTTCTGCGATTTGTACCGCCTCATCCTCATTATGCGCCAGACGGTCTATGGACACGGAAGCGCCTTGCAGTCTTAAAAGCTCTTTGGCTTCATGTTCCAGCAGAGCATTTCTGCCTTCAGCTAGGGCCTTGTTGATGATTTCCTGTCCTTCCCGGACGGCTTTTGCTCCCCAGTTGAGATGGAAATTGCTTTCCTTATGATATTCCCGGAAATAGGAACCGTAGATGGAGAGAGCCTCCACACATTTACAGGCTATCTCCAGGGAATCATATACCGGGATATTGTAGTATCGCAAAAGATCCAGCGAGTGCGGTTTGGCGTAATTGAAGAGGCTGTGAAGGACAATGGGTTTACGGCTTATACTTACCAGTTTTCCCATGCGATGGGCCGCATCCTCTTCCATGAAGGCCAGCTTTTTGGCAAAGCGGATGCCATAGCCGCCGAAAAGGCCGACGATAAGAAGGCCGTGTATATTTTTGTCACTTAACAGAATTTCCGCGCAGTCGGCGAAAATGGCCGGGTTCTCGTCGGTCCCTCCCGCTACATCAATGGGATTGGACAGCGACGCGTTGGCAGGAAGAATAGCGGCGAGTTTATCCCTGGTTTCCTTTTCAAGCTCCGGGAGTTTAATGCCCAGATCGGTCAGGTAGTCCGCCGCAATGGTGGCATGCCCTCCTCCGTCGGCAAGGATGGCGATAGAGCTTTCGTTTATCAGGGGGAGCGAGGCCAGGGATTCGGCAATGGGAAACATCTCGTCAGAATGCTCCACGTTGATGATTCCTGCTTTCCTGAAGGCGGTACTGGCCACTTCCGAAATGCCCGCCAGCGCACCTGTGTGTGATCCCGCGGACTTGCTGCCCTTGGCGGACCTTCCGCTTTTTAAAAGCACGATTGGCTTTACCTGCGTCGTTCTGCTTGCCTGCTGAAGAAACTTACGTCCCTCCCTGAGCCCTTCAACGTACATCAGGATAACTCGCGTTTCAGGGTCTTTGGTAAAATATTCAAGATATTCGTGAAACTTAATATCCGCTTCATTACCAACGCCCACATAGTAGTTGAATCCCATCTGACTTTTGAGGCCGGCTTCAGTGATCAGGGTAAGAGCTATGTTGCCGCTCTGGGTAAGCAGGGCGATGGGGCCATGTGGTACATTTTTCAGCCCGACGAGGTTGAGGCCTTTATTTACGCTTATCATCCCGGATGTGTTCGGCCCGATGATCCGTATGCCCTTTTCCCTGGCGATACCTACTATTTCCTCTTCCAAACGCCTTCCTTTTTCCCCCAGTTCGCCGAAACCCCCGGCAATCACCACTACTCCCGCGACGCCTTTTTCACCGCATTCACGGAGTATTTTTTTCACCGTATGCGGAGGTGTCGTGAGAAGGGCCAGGTCGATGTTCTCCGGTATGTCCAGTACCGACCTGTAGCACTTCAGGCCAAGAATAGTGTTTTCCTTTAGATTAACCGGATAGATGGAGCCTTCGTACTTTTCATCCAGGAGGGTTTTAATAGCCTGGTAGCCGCGTTTTGTTTCATTTTTTGAGGCTCCGATAATCGCAACTGAGTCGGCTTTAAAAATTTTGTTAAAACTCATCTTATCTCCCCTTGTATGCCGGATTTCTTTTTTGAGCGAAGGCGTTAACGCCTTCCTGCCAGTCTTCAGTGTCCATGCAGGCAAGGATCGCATCAGCCTCCAGTTGAAGCACCGTTTCAAGGCCAAGCATGGCCGATTCCTGCAGGTGCTTTTTCGCCATTGCGATGGAAATGGGGGCTTTGCGGGCGATGGCCGCGGCAAATTCCATTACATTAGCCAGGAATGTTGCCATGGGGTAAGAGTAGAGAGCGAGCCCCAGGTCAACTGCCGCCGCCGCGTCCAGTACCCTGCCCGTATAAATAAGCTCTCTGGCCTTCATAAGGCCGACAGTGCGGGGAAGATGCAGGGTGACGCCGCCCCCCACGAAGGTGCCAAGCCCTGTTTCGGGAAACGCAATGGTGGCTTCATCCGACATGATAATAAAATCGCAGGCAAGGGCCATCTCTGCGCCAGCACCGCGGGCGGGACCGTTTATCGCGGCAATGACGGGCTTGGGATGGTGATACAGAAGCCGCGTCGTTTCGTGGGCCTGCTCAATGTATTTTCTTTTTTGAGCATGAGAGCGTTCTCCCGCGGAATGTTTTTTTAAATCCGCTCCTGCGCAGAAGGCCTGTTTTTTGATGCCATCCTTAATTCTGACCGAACCGGTGAGGATGACGACGCGTACGTCATTGTCTTCCCTGTATTTTTGCAGAAGATGTGCAATTTCGGTATACATTTCCTCATTTACGGCGTTCATTCTTTCGGGTCTGTTAAGCCTCAGGATAAGAATGCCATGACTGATTTCGTAGTTTATTGTCGAGTAGTTCATACGGTCCTCCTTCAGAACATTGTGGTTTTGGGCCGATGCGTATACTCTGCGATTAAACCTTTTCTGTCTGATTATATTGAATTTTTACGATTTTGTCAAATCTGCCCAACAAAGCTCCCGTTCAATTCAAGCATAGCAAGCCCGAATAAAAAAGCTCCCGGGTTTTTTCCCGAGGGCTTTTCTTGGTGTCTTACCATAATTCTTCCGGTATTTTATGTCGTGAACTTACCATTTTATTTCAGGCTAATCGTTTCAGTGCAACTTTCCGGAACTTCCCGCAGCTCCTTCACCTTCATCACATGTCATCTCATCTTAGACAACACTTCCCCGCTTGCGCTTCATCCCGTAGGAATACATTACCGCAAGCGCTCTGACGGCTTCTTCCGGGGTGGAGTAAACCGGGAAACCGGCCTGTTCCAGGGCAATAACTTCGTTCATCGCAAACTCTTTGCATGGAACACAACAGAGGATGGGCTTTCCCCGAAAATCAATCTTTTTAAATTCCGATACGTAGGTATCCAGGGTTTCCGCCTGGAGAATGACAATAAAGCTGCTAATATCATCGCATTGCAGCCCGATTTCAATAGTTTCTTTGACCTGTTCCGCATTCATATCAAAAGTATAGTCTACCGGATTGTTGCAGCCCACATATGAGGGCAAAATGGCCCTTAAATACGCTTGTGTCTTCTCGTCCAGTTCCGCCGGTCTCATCTTGTTCAGGGAAAGAGCGTCAGCAGTTGCTACCCCCAGGGAGCCGGTATAGGAGATTACCAGGGAGCCGTCCCCGGATGGGAGAGGCTGCTTGGAAAAAGCCCTCGCCAATTCGAACATATGATCATTATCCCACGCCCGGATAATGCCCGCCTGTTTGAAAACGGCATCATAGATCAGGTCGTTGCCCGCCAGAGAAGCGGTGTGTGAGGAGACTGCCTTTTTCCCGGCTTCCGTACGTCCGGATTTGAGAATGATGACGGGTTTTTGGGCCGTTATCCTCCGGGCTACCTCGATAAATCTAAAGCCGCTTTTCACATCCTCCAGATACATGCATATTACTTCAACATTTTTATCTTCCCCGAGGTATTCCAGGATATCCGTTTCGTTGATATCGGCCTTATTGCCGATCGTAGCCACAACGGCAAAGTCCATGGTATGTCGTATTCCCCAGAGCATTCCCGCAGCATAAACGCCTGCCTGGGCGATCAGCCCGATATTCCCTTTGCGCAGCTCTTCGACCAATCCGATGGACTGGACGATGTTATGATGAGTATTAATAATTCCGGAACAATTCGGGCCCACAAAGCGGCAGTTGTTGCTTTCCGCCAGACGCTTAAGCTCTTTTTCCACACTTTTTCCGCTCTCGCCGGTCTCTGCAAATCCCGCGGACTCAATAACAATCATTTTAATGCCTTTGCGGCAACAATCCTCAAAAGCCTGTAATGTTTGAGCTGCAGGAACCATAATGATAGCTGCATCGACTGTCTCTTCTATGTCATGAATACTGGAAAATGCCGGGACTTCCTGGACTGTTTCAGCTTTGACGTTGACCGGGTAGAGTTTGCCGGCAAAGCGGTGATACAGCAGATTGTGAAAAATATTCCAGCCCAGCTTCCCAGGCTTGTCCGATGCACCGATAACGGCAAGGCTGTCCGGATAAAAAAGGTTTTGTAAGCTGTTTTTATCCTTACGCAGGGCTGCCTTTTGAGTTTGCTCTTCCGGTTTTCCCAGAAATATGCGGGCATCAATGGTGATATTTCCCTGGGGATAAAGAAAAACGGGATTTAAATCAAGCTCTCTGATCTCGGGACATCTCATCACCAGGTTGGATATTTTCAACAAGAGATCCTTTAAAGCAGAGAGATCTACCGCTGTTCCCCTGTACCCCCGCAGCAAGTTGTAGCCCCGGATCTCTTGAAGCATCTCCTCGATATCCTCTTCTGTCACAGGCAGTATTCTGAAAGAAACATCTTTCAGCACCTCCACAAAAACCCCGCCCAATCCGAACATTAAAACCGGTCCAAAAGCAGGATCCCTGCTCACACCGATAATTGCCTCCAGCCCCGGAGAGGCCATTTTTTGCACAGCTACACCGATTATTTTTTTGTCCGCAAAGGACTTCATAATTTCTGTGAAAGCGAACTCGACTTCGCCGGCATTTTGTAAATTTAACTTTACTCCGCCGAGATCGGATTTATGAATAACTTCCGGCGACAAAACTTTTAATACTACCGGATATCCAATTTTGTCGCTGATTTTCACCGCTTCAACTGCTGAATGGGCCACAGAAATAGCAGTTGTCGGTATCCCTTCCCCGGCTAAGAGCTCTTTACACTCGTGCTCCATAAGATAGGTTCTTCCTTCGCTCTCTGCCCTGCTGACAATTTCATTTAATAGCACATTCATTACTCTATATCTCCCCCTTGGTTTTTGCGGTAGGGTGTGTCCCGATATATTTCCATTATATCAAAAGTTAGTAATTGATTCCACTGTATACATTCAGGTTTTATTGTTTTGACCCAAAGCGTTTTTGGTAATTTTATTTAATATGTGGAATACTAATTTTAGAAGTTTGGGGAGGCAAGTAAAATATGTTGAGCACTATAACTAAAATCAAAAAAATAAGTGTTATTGAAGCACACTCTCTGTGGAATTTAATCTCCGCTAAATATCATATGCTGGATAATGTTCAATTCTGGATAAATTATGTTCATGATTATGATTTAAAAAAAATACTGAAAGATTTTATCAAAGATTTGAATGAACATGTTGATTTGCTGGAAAAGGAAATGGCTAAATATTCCATTGAGTCTCCATCTCGAACCAGGAAACAGTCGAGAGCAGAGGTTCAATCGGAAATAATTACTGATGAACTAATCGGACTAAATTATTTTACATTTTTACAGGAAATAATAGAGGATGTCCTGTTTGCAATTCAAAATGCTATTCTTAATGATGATATCGGCAATTTTTATGATAAGTTTGCTAAACATGCCATTGAACAGACTGATAACATCCTCAAATATCTAAAACTGAAGGGTTGGCTCGGTATACCTCCTGCCTATGCCAATATACCTGCAACAATAAATGAAAAACTGGACTGTACCGAAGCTTTTCACCTTTGGACGCATACATATTACCGGTATGGCAATTTGGAGGAAACGACAAAATGGAAGGAATTTGTCCATGATCTTGATTTTAAAATGATTTTAGATAAGGGTTGTAAAAAATTAACAAAGCAAATAACATTATTGGAAAAGGAACTTGAATATTTCGGTCTTCCCATGCCGAAAAGGCCTCCTGCGGTTATTAAAACAAATCAGGATAAAACAATTTTTCAGGATGAGAGTATTTTTAAAACATTATATATAGGTATCCAGTGGGCCGGAGTTTTACATGCAAAAGCTTTTAAACAGAGTGTTACAAATGATCGTATCAGGGATATTTTTAAAAAATTGCTCTATGAGGAGATAAAAATGATTAAACGAATAAGCAAATACGGTAAACTAAAAGGCTGGTTGGAGATGCCGCCTGAATACATTGGATAATATTATAATAGATATTACCAATAAAAAAGCCCCCGGTTTTCCCGGGGGCTTTTTTTGTTTCTTTGTTGTTGTTATTATTGTCTGCCCTTTACGATTTCATCCACTACGGACGGATCGGCAAGGGTTGTTGTATCGCCAAGCTGATCGATTTCACCGGAGGCAACTTTTCTCAAAATTCTTCTCATGATCTTGCCTGAACGTGTCTTCGGCAGACCGGGAACGAACTGAAGTTTACCGGGAGAGGCGATGGGACCGATCTCTTTTCTTACATGCATGACCAGCGCTTTTTTGAGATCGTCGCTTGCTTCAACGCCTGTTTTCAGAATGACGTAGGCATAAAGGTCTTCACCTTTAATGTCGTGGGGGAAGCCAACCACTGCAGATTCAGCAATGCCCTCATAGGAATTGAGAGCTGCCTCAACCTCGGCGGTCCCCATCCTGTGACCGGAAACGTTGACAACATCGTCAACACGTCCGAGGAGCCAGAAATATCCGTCTTCATCTACCCTTGCCCCGTCACCGGAGAAGTAAAAACCGGGTTGCTGGATAAAGTATGTGCTGAAAAATCTTTCGGGGTCTCCGAAAACGCCTCTCATCATGCCGGGCCATGAACGTGCCAGGCAAAGCTCGCCGCCTTCGTTCACGTCGCATTCAACGGCCGGTTCATCAGCTGATGATCTGCCTTTTAAAACAACTGCCTTTGCACCAAAGAATGGAAGTGTCGCGGATCCGGGTTTGGTCGGCCATGCGCCGGGCAACGCGGCGATCATATGTCCGCCGGTTTCGGTCTGCCACCATGTATCCGTAATGGGGCACTTGCCTCCTCCGATGTAGGTATGGTACCACAGCCATGCTTCGGGGTTGAACGGTTCGCCCACGGAAGCAAGAAGCCTTAAGGATGAGAGGTCTCTTCCCTGCGGCCATTGTTCGCCCTCTTTCATCAGTGCCCTGACAGCGGTAGGTGCGGTATAGAAGATACTGACTTTAAATTTTTCAACGATTTGCCAGAACCTATCGGGTTTCGGGTATGTGGGGACGGATTCGAAGACAACTGATGTACCCCCGTTTGACATGGGGCCGTAGACAACATAGGAGTGACCCGTTACCCAACCGATATCTGCCGTGCAGAAATAGACGTCACTGTCTTTTATGTCAAAGACGTATTTGACTGTCGCATAAGCATAGACCATGTAGCCGCCCGTTGTATGAAGAGCGCCCTTGGGTTTTCCTGTTGAGCCGGAGGTATAGAGAATGAAAAGAGGATCTTCAGCGTCCATCCATACTGCCGGACATTCATCGCTGATGTCGTCTGCCGCCATTTCATCTTCAAACCATGTATCTCTACCATCTTTCATGGGTACTTCGAAATCGGCAAGCCTCTTTACGACAACAACTTTGTCTACAGTATGGCCCTCTTTTAAGCAGAGATCGCATGCCACATCCGCATTTGCCTTGGAACTCACCTGTTTGCCGGAACGCCAGTAGCCGTTTGCTGTAATAAGAAGTTTGGCGCCGGCGTCGAGGATCCGGTCCCTCAGAGCTTCAGCGGAAAAACCGCCGAAAATAATTGTATGGATAGCGCCGATTCTTGCGCAGGCGAGCATTACAACGGGAAGCTGCCAGATCATGGGCAGGTAAATAGCAACTCTGTCACCCTTGCGCACACCTTTTTTCTTCAGAACATTGGCAAATTTTGAGACTAATGTCAGCATTTCCTTGTAAGTAATTTTCTTGACGTCATCCTCAGGCTCGCCCTGGAAGATAAGGGCAACCTTGTCGCCTTTACCCTTTTCAATCTGGTAATCAATGCAGTTATAGGAAAGATTTGTTTTGGCTCCGACAAACCATTCAACTTCTGCTTTGGAAAAATCTTCCCTGTTGACCTTTAACCAGGGCTTATACCAGTAGAGCTCCTTGGCCAGATTGCCCCAGAAGGTCTCCGGGTCCTCAACGGACTGCTTCCACATTTTTTCATACTCTTCCCGGCTCTTTACGTACGCCTGATCAACAAACTCTTGCGGCGGTGGAAACATCCGGTTTTCATCCATCGTTGACTTAATTTCTGCCATAATCAACCTCCTATAAATTTTTTACTTTATAATTTAATACTTGATTATTACTACCAATAGTTATCTGCGTTTATAACGTCTTTTTTTATGATAAAAGAATACTATTTATATCCGCTATGATTATAAAATACTCGGTATAGCTTGTCAAGGGAAAAATGCCTGCACATTTTTGCACATTTTTCGTTTTCATGCGTATTATTTATATAGTAGTTACAAAAAAAAGGAAGGAGGTAAAACTATTGCACTGGAAACAAAGAGTTAATATTGTTGTCAGACCATCGGATACCCTTTTCTACTATGCAGGAATCTTTAGAGTTTCCGTAAGAGAAATTCTGGCCGTTAATCCCGGGATTGTTGACCCTGATATCATTTATCCCGGTCAGATAGTTACTATTCCTGCAGACGCACCTGTACCGCCGGACCCGGGCATGCACAAAGCCCAATATCTGGTCAGATCGGGAGATACGCTCTTTTTTATCGCGCAGCAATTCGGTATAAGTCTAGACGCTCTTATCGCAGCCAACCCACAGATAAGCAATCCTAACTTGATTCATGTTACTCAGGTAATTAATTTACCGGTAACGCCGCCCCGTCCGCCGGACCCGCCTCCGAGAACTATTCAGATTTATGTTTCAGCTGGAGAAACTATTTTTAGCATTGCCAGACGCATAGGGGTCAAGCCGCGTGATATTATCGCAGCCAATCCGCAGATCCGGGATCCTGACATAATCTTCGCGGGACAGATCATTAACGTGCCGGTTGGTCGTCATGACCGCGATGACCGCCGTGACCGAGATGACCGTCGTGACCGCGATGACCGTCGTGACCGAGATGACCGTCGTGACCGAGATGACCGTCGTGACCGCGATGATCGTTATGACCGCGATGATCGTTATGACCGCGATGACCATCGTGACCGCGATGACCGTTATGATCCTGATGACCGTCGTGACCGCGATGACCATCGTGACCGCGATGACCGTTATGATCCTGATGACCGTCGTGACCG
>JAENYV010000023.1:18719-44139 GCA_016841605.1 Dethiobacter alkaliphilus
GCGATGACCATCGTGACCGCGATGACCGTTATGATCCTGATGACCGTCGTGACCGAGATGACCGTCGTGACCGAGATGACCGTTATGATCCTGATGACCATCGTGACTGTTACGATCCTGATGACTGTCGTGACCGTCACGATCCTGATGACTGTCGTGATTCTGACGACTGTCATGACAGTTGGGACCCTGATGACCGTCGTGACCATTAGAAGGAAAGATAATCCGTAGATTGATGATCCGGATAATATTTTCGTCGGTCAAATTATCAATGTTCCTCAACATAAAAGCCGGGTAGAGACCAATTTTTCAGCCTCGGAGTATTCCGGGGCTTTTTTTAATAATCTTGATTTGCTTAAAAGGATATTATATAATCAGTTTAATCAGTAATAACAGTAATATAAGTAATATTGGAGGTAACAGGAATGGACGATAATTCAAATTTAAGCCGTTGTTGTCCATCTCTAAGCTGCTGTAAGGTTGAATCTTTGATTACTGTCGACGAGCGGGGTCAAATGATTTTACCAAAAGAGCTTCGGGAAAAAGCGAGGATAAAGGCAGGGGATAAATTTGCGCTTGTAAGTTGGGAAAAAAGCGGAGATGTTTGCTGTCTTTCCCTGATAAAGGCTGACGATCTTTCGAATCTTGTTAAAGATTTTCTCGGTCCGGTGATCAATGAAATATGGAATAAAGCGTAAACACGCAGGTATTTCTGAGATTATCCTTAAAAAGATGTTATTAAAAGGGAGGTTTTCTTATGGATAAAGAAACAATTAAAAAAACAGTAAGAGAAAAATACGGAAAAATAACTAGAGGGGCAGATTCTTGTTCTTCACCACAAACGTCATGTTGCGGAAACAAAACATCTTCATTTTCACCCGGAAAAACATGCTGTGGAGATAACTCGGGCAAGTTAAGTGAACTAATTGGTTATTCAGATCAAGAGCTTGCCACTATTCCGCAGGAATCAAACCTGGGCCTCGGGTGCGGAAACCCTCTTGCCTTTGCTTCAATTAAGAAAGGGGACACCGTTCTTGACCTGGGTTCCGGTGCAGGTATTGATTGTTTTTTAGCTGCGGGCAGGGTAGGTTCCGAAGGCAAAGTAATCGGCGTGGATATGACCGCGGAGATGCTGGAAAAGGCACGGGAAAATGCCTGTAAAGGCGGCTATAACAATGTTGAGTTCAGACTAGGTGAAATAGAAAATCTTCCTGTCGCCGACAACTGCGTGGACCTTATTATTTCAAACTGCGTGATTAATCTATCAACGGATAAAAAACGCGTTTTTGAGGAATCATTCAGGGTTCTGAAACCGGGAGGACGATTAATGGTTTCGGATATGGTTATTACAAAAGAATTGCCCGCTTCCATAAAAAATTCTGTTGAAGCATACATCGGGTGCATCGCGGGCGCTGTGCTGAAAGAAGAATATCTCGCTGCTTTAGAATCAGCGGGTTTTACAGGTGTGGAAGTAGTTAAGGAACAGTCTTTTAATGTGGAAAACTGGACGGAAGAATTGGGATTAAACCTGGATGAAAGCTCTGATCCGGCAGATTTGGTTTTTAGTATCAGCGTTTCTGCTATAAAAGAATTATAATTTGTCAGTCAAGGAAGAGTATAAAAAATGGGAGTCTAGTATCATAACGACTCCCATTTTATTTCCTTTCCAAGTTTTTATCTCCGACTCGTTTTCATTTTTGACTGAAATACGGAGTAGCGGTTTCCGCTATTTGTAAATCCTGCCTCAAAACAGAAGCACCTCTTAAATAGGCGTGTTTAATTTCTTTAATACTCCTATCCGTGTTAAGAAGCATTAAAACCCTAATGCAGCGCGGCAATGCTCCAGGCACATCAACCTCAACAACATCGAACAGGGGAACATCGGTCCACCCCATTTGACGGGCGGCCTTGGCCGGGAAAACGGCGTTCAGATCAACGGTTAGGGAGAAAACAACAGCCGCAACATCCTCTTTTACGATATTATTGTTCGTCACTATTTGCTGAAGCAGTTCGGTCGTTGCTTCCAAGATTTCATTTTCATCGTTTGCCTGGACATCTATTGCTCCCCTGACGGCCCTTGTTTTGCTCTCGAAATGTCTGCCTCTGCCGGCAGTTTGCTTTTTATTACTTTTCTCCTCCGGTAAATTATCTCCCGGCAAAAATGTCATACTGTCTTTCTTGACAAGAGCACGCATGGCAAGCAGATAACTCTGTGGGCCCAAACCGCTTATCTGTCCCCAGGCTGCCGGAGCAATCACGGAATGATGCCTGAATTCTTCTCTTCCATATATATTCGAAAGGTGGACCTCGATAGCCGGAACCGTTACTCCGGCCAGAGCATCCCGCAGAGCAATGCTGTAATGGGTGAAAGCCCCGGGATTAAAGATTATACCTTCATATTTTGACTCGGCCTCATGAATCAGGTCGATTAAGGTTCCTTCATTATTGGACTGAAAACTATCCGCCTCTGCCCCTATTTCCTCAGCTTCCCGGCGAATCAGTTCGTTAAGGTCTTCCAGGGTTAAGGTGCCATATATTTCCGGCTCCCTCTTGCCCAGCAGATTCAGGTTAGGACCGTGGAGCACCAGTAATTTCTTCTTTTCTTTCATTATTCCACCCCTTAACGGCATCAATAATTATTTTAGCGGTTTCACTTATGGATAATCCCGAAATTTGAACAATGAGATCCGCTTTTTGATAAAAAGGCCTGCGCTTTTCCAGGAGATCCTTGATCGTGTCTAGAGGATTTGTCGTATTTAAAAGAGGTCTGTCCTTGCTTTTACTGACTCTCCTGTAGGCCTCTTCGGCTGAAACATCTAGAAAAATAATAAGTCCGTTTTGACGCATGGCAGTTCTATTTTCCTCCCTCAGGACGGCTCCTCCGCCTGTAGAAATAATACAAGTGCCCAGGGGCTTTTCCCCCAGCAATTTTAACAGGCCGGTTTCTGTATCACGGAAAAATCTTTCTCCCCTGGTTTTGAATATTTCCCCGATACTCATTCCCGATGCGGCTATAATGATCTCATCGGTATCATAGTAATCAATTCCAAGTTCAACGGCCAGAAGTTTGCCCACACTGGTTTTCCCCGCACCCATAAATCCTGTCAGGTAAATGTTTGCCGGCAATTGTGCCGTTTGCCTTGAGTGGGCAGATGAAATTAAATCTTCAAAATTCATTTCGCTTCACCCGGTCATTCTAATATTTTGTTTCTTAAGGCTTCTTTCATCACTTGAAACGGTGCTTTCTGGCCCGTAAAAATTTCAAAAGCCGCTGTTCCCTGCCCGAGCAGCATATCCAGCCCGTTAACTGCTGCAGACCCTTGCGAGGAAGCCCAATTCAAAAACGGGAGGGCTGACGGACTATAGCGCAGATCAATGGCTGCTTTTAAACATTTAATCCTTTCATCGACTGGAAATAAACCCCTTTCAACAGGATCAACGCTCAGAGAGTTGATAATAAAAGCACAGTTTAAAAATGCTTCCCGGCATGCTTCTTGGCATGTTTTTTCTTCCAATTTTAATAAGCTTGTTTGATTTACGCTCAGAAGTCCGCTTATACATAACAGATCCCGGAGAGCCTTTCCTTTTTCAAGTGTTCGGTTGAGAATGGTCAGGTGGCCTACTTTTGCTCTTGCCAGAGCCAGTGAGACTGCCCGGGCTGCTCCTCCCGCTCCTAAAAGGCAGACTCTTTCTCCTTGAACAGAGAGGGGGTTAATATTCTGCAACAGATAGAGGAATCCGTCAATATCGGTATTAAATCCCTTTAAACGATCATTTTTAGCAATAACGGTATTCACTGCTCCCAGGAGTTCTGCTTCAGGGGAGAGTTCATCCAGGAAAGGGACAATTTCCTCTTTATGGGGGGCAGTAACATTAATGCCTGTTATTTCCAGGGAAATAATTGCCCTGACTGCCTCCGCGAGATGTTCTCTGCGAACGTGAAAAGGAAGATAAAGATAATTTAAGCCTTTGGCCTTAAAAGCGGCATTTTGCATCACCGGAGAAAAGGAGTGGGCTACCGGGTCCCCAAAAATTCCCGTTATTCTTGTCCTGCTATCAACCATCCTTTCACCCTTTCAAAAGATACATTTTCACTATAATCAAATTCCCATCCTTAAAGGAAATGATTATTTAAGTATTTTTTAACAACACTTTCAACTTGCTCCATTGGTGGTGACTTACAGACAACAGTTTTTCCGATTGTAGCGGGCAGGATAAAAACCAGTTCCTCACCCTCCTTTTTTTTATCGGATATGAGAGCATTTAAAACCATTTTTGCGGTCAGGCCGGCCGGTGGTGCAGGCGGATTTAAATGGAATAAAAGAGCGGAAATACGCCCGGCATCTTTTTCTCCAAGCATTTGCAGCTTTGCAGCCAGGTTGGCCGCGAGCATCATCCCCACAGCCACCGCCTCACCGTGAAGATAGTATTCATAAGCAGTGGCCAGTTCCAGAGCGTGACCAAAAGTATGACCGAGATTTAAAATACGTCTGAGCCCATTCTCCTTTTCGTCCATGGAAACTACTTTTCCTTTGATAAGGACAGCCTTCGTGATAAATTTAAGGAGAGTGGAATTATCCAGTTGCAGAAAACCGCTTTCCTTTCCCTGCTCTCTTTGCTGCTGTTTTCCGGAGATTTGAGCAAAATGTTCAAACTGTTGAAAGAGAGTCTTATCCACAATAATTCCATATTTAATCAGTTCGGCAAGTCCGGCAAGA
This sequence comes from Dethiobacter alkaliphilus, assembly GCA_016841605.1. GTDB lineage: Bacteria > Bacillota > Dethiobacteria > DTU022 > UBA8154 > DUNV01. The sequence goes on from JAENYV010000023.1 coordinate 23,438, forward strand.
AATTCCCTTGGCGGAAGAGTTTTCAATGTATCCATATCCGCGAGGACCAAAGAAGGCTGATAAAATAAACCGATTAGATTTTTGCCCCGGGGGTGGTTAACAGCTACTTTACCGCCCACACTACTGTCTACCATGGCCAAAAGTGTTGTCGGAACCTGAACGAAAGGGATGCCTCTCATATAAGTGGAGGCCACAAACCCTGCAAGGTCTCCGATTACTCCTCCTCCCAGGGCCAGCACAACTGATTTTCGATCAAGACCCTCTTTCAGTGCGATACCGTAAAGCTTGAACGCGGACTGTAAAGATTTATCCTTTTCCCCGCCTTCCAGCACAACAGTAGAAGGTTTGAAGCCTTCCCGCAGCAAACTTTGCCGGCAAATTTCCGCATAATGTCCCGAGACATTTTTATCTGTAATCAGCAGGACAGGGCAAGGGGACAGGTAACGTTTAATCATCCGGCCCGTTAACTCCAGGATTCCCTTTTGAAGATAGACAGGATACCTGTTTTGTGTTGTTTTTATTTCAACTTTTATCATCGTTTTCTCCCAAATACTCAGTAACCAAACCTTGATAACTCTTGTATGCTCCTTCTATCTCCCGCAAAGAATCTCCGGAAAACTTTTGCAGAAAAGCTCTTGCTATTTCCCACGAGACAACGGCTTCACCCACAACAGAAGCCGCGGGAACCGCGCATACGTCCGAACGTTCCACAGAGGCCGGGCTAAGGGCATGAGTAGCAAGATTGACACTGGAAAGGGGCTTCATTAATGTGGGGATTGGTTTCATGGCAGCCCGCAAAACGAGAGTCTCCCCATTGGTTATACCTCCTTCTAATCCTCCGGCGCGATTGGTAGTTCTAAATATCTTTCCTCTTTCATCCAGAAAGAGTTCATCATGAGCTTCCGAGCCTTTTCTGGCAGCGCCGGCAAACCCCAATCCTATCTCTACTCCTTTTATGGCGGGAATACTCATTAGAGCCCCCGCCAGCATGCAGTCCAGGCGTCTGTCCCAGTGAACGTGGCTGCCGAGACCTGCCGGAACTCCTTCAACGTGGATTTCAAAAACGCCTCCCAGGGAGTCTCCTTCCTCTTTGGCCCGGTCAATCCGTTCCACCATTAATTCTTCTGCCCGACTGTCAAGACAGTAAAGCAGAGAAGTTCTGGCTTTTTTAATTTGGGCAACATTCCATTCTTGTAAGGTATGGTTAGCGGCGTTCACGCCTCCGACAGCTGTGACAAAAGATACTGTTTTAATATCAAAATGTTCCAGAAAAAGTGCGGCAACCGACCCGACGGCAACCCGCATGGCTGTTTCCCTGGCACTGGCCCGTTCCAGCACGTTGCGAAGGTCCCTGTGTTGATATTTAATTCCTCCGGGGAGATCCGCGTGCCCCGGGCGAGGGGTTGTTATCTCTCTGTCATGGGACTCGTCAACAGCCTGTTGGGACATGACTTTTTCCCAGTTTGCCCAATCCCTGTTTTCAATGATCAGGGTCAGCGGACTGCCGGTCGTTTTTCCAAAACGAATTCCGGAAAGAAATTTGACCCTGTCCTTTTCGATGGACATGCGCCCTCCCCGACCGTAGCCCCCCTGCCGCCTGATTAACTGTTCATTAATATAGTTCTCATTAATGGATAATCCCGCCGGAATTCCTTCAATAATGCCCGTCAGCGCGGGTCCGTGGGATTCACCTGCTGTCAAAAAACGCATTTAAAAGGTAGATATAGGTTTGACAGTCATTTTTGAAACAGGCTGCCGAAACCTGTCCTACCTGCCCCCCTTTCTCTTCTTAATGTGCAAGTCCGTTCAGAACCTCAAAAAAATCAGGGAAGGAGATCCGGACCGTTTCTACTCCTTTTATGACCGATTCGCTCTCGGCAAAAAGGGCTGCCGTGGAGAGTGCCATAGCAATACGGTGGTCACCGTGGCTTTCAAATTCGGCACCGGAAAGTTTTGTGCCGCCCTGAATAATTAACCCATCGGGAAGTTCTTCGATCAGCGCCCCCATCTTCTTCAATTCAAGGGAAATGGATCTCAGGCGGTCTGATTCTTTAAGTCGTAATTCTTCAGCCCCTTGAATCACCGTCTCTCCCCGGGCAAAAAGACCGGCTACGGCAAGAACAGGTATCTCATCCACTACTTGCGGGATCATTTCTCCTCTTATTTCAACTCCCTTTAAAGGTCTTCCGCCTTTTACCAGTAAATCGGCAACCGGTTCGCAGTTATATTCTCGCCTGTTGTAAATACGTATGTCGGCCCCCATTTCTTTCAATACATCAAGAATGCCGGTCCTCGAAGGGTTAATGCCCACCTCTTCAATATACAACTCGCCGGCGGGGGCCAGGGCTGCGGCGACAAGAAAAAAGGCAGCGGCAGAAATATCTCCGGGTATTTGGAATCTTTCCGCCTGCAGTTTGGCGGGATTTTTGAGGACAATATGATGCTTGCCGATTTTCTCTATATTAGCGCCCAGGTATTGCAATGCTCTCTCTGTGTGGTCTCTGGTCTGATAATGATCTATTATTTCCGAATTTCCTCCGGTATAAAGAGCTGCGATAAGAAGAGCAGATTTTACCTGAGCACTGGCAACAGGCAAAGTATAACGGATGGGAAGCAAGTCATAACCCCTGATGGACAGTGGTAGAAACTCGCCGTTTTTTCTGCCGTTTATCAGGGCACCCATTCGCTTGAGGGGTTCTGTTACCCTTTTCATGGGACGTTTTCTTAAGGAGTCGTCTCCGGTTAAAATTGAATGAAAGGGCTGCCCGGAGAGCAAGCCTGTCAGGAGGCGTGCCGTAGTTCCCGAATTCCCTGCATCCAGAACATTGACCGGCTCCGTAAAACCACGCAGACCTTTCCCGTTTACCTTGATTACCTTCTCCTTTTCTTCACATTCAATGCCCAGCTCTTTTAAACAATTCAAAGTAGATAAAGTATCCGATGCCTTAAGAAGACCTTCAATTTCCACCGTATTCTCCGTTAATGAGGAAAAGATTAGAGCTCTGTGTGAAATAGACTTATCTCCCGGCATCCTTGTCTGCCCTTCAATTTTTTCAATAGGTTTAATGGTGATCTCCACTTTAGTTGTCCTCCCAACATCTTTTTACGGTAATCTTTATGAAAGATGGCGTCGCAAAAAAGCAGCTTTTTGCAAAGACTCGTTCAAACCGTCTTTATCTCCTTTATCCAGATACCCTATCATTAATGTAATCTCTTCCAGAAACAGTGTTAGCGAATCCATTAACTTATCCTTGTTACTTTCAAATATATCCAGCCAGAGCTGAGGATCGCCTGCGGCAATACGCGTCGTATCTTTAAAACCTCTGCCTGCGCAAGAAAAAAGGACCTGATCTTCTGCGCCGTACCTGCCCAAAACATTAACAAGAGCTGAAGAGATGAGTTTGGGCAGATGACTGAGAGGAGCTATAATTTTGTCATGCTCCTCTGAATTTATTTGCCGTGGACGGGCTCCGATAGATAAAATTATTTTTTCCATTAACCCCAGTATATTTTCCGGAGTATTCCTGACAGGTGTCAAAAAATAGACAGCTTCTTGAAAAAGGTCAGGATTGGCAGCTTCTATCCCCGAAAGCTCCGAGCCGGCCATCGGGTGGCCGCCCAGACAGTATACTTCGGGGAGCACGTTTTGCATTGCTTCAACTATTACTCTTTTGCTGCTTCCCACGTCCGTGACCAGAGCATTTTCCCGGAGGTAAGGAGCTATTGCCTCCAGTAATGGGGGTATCTTGCCGACAGGTGTAGAGAGGATTACCAGCTCAGCACCCTTCAGAGCATCGGGCAGAGAACCTGTTTTATCGACAGCCCCTCTTTTTATCGCCTCCTCCATCGCCTTAAGGCTTATATCATATCCCCAGCGTTGGAGAGCGATGCCGTATTTGCCGAAGGCCAGACCAAGGGAGCCGCCGATTAAACCCAGTCCGATTATGCAGCATTTTGTTACGATATGTCCCGGCTTAGAGCGTTCGACCAATTATCTCTGCCACCTTTTTTAAAGAATTAAGCATTAAGGCAAATTTATCCGGCAGTAATGACTGCGGCCCATCACAGAGAGCTTCTTTCGGTGAAGGATGAACTTCCACCAGCAACCCGTCAGCTCCGGCCGCTATGGCAGCCATGCTCATGGGATGAACACATTTCCACAGTCCTGTTCCATGGCTGGGGTCGACAAATACCGGCAGATGGCTCAATTCCTTGGCAATAGGAACCGCACTAATATCCAGCGTATTACGTGTATATGTTTCGAATGTTCTTATCCCTCTTTCGCAAAGAATAACCTTATCGTTTCCTTCACTAAGAAGATATTCAGCGGCCATGAGCCACTCCTCAATAGTTGCCGACATCCCTCTTTTAATCAAAACAGGTTTTCCCACCTGCCCCAGTTCTCTCAGCAGCTTAAAGTTTTGCATATTGCGTGTTCCTACCTGCAGGATATCGGCATAATCGGCGACAATTTCCACGGAATACTGATCCAGAACTTCAGTAATAATGGGAAGGCCGGTCATGCTCCTGGCCTCAGCCATTATTTTTAAGCCCTCTTCTTCCAGGCCTTGAAAGGCGTACGGTGAAGAACGCGGTTTGTATGCTCCACCCCTTAAGATATGAGCACCTGCCTCTTTTACCGCTTCCGCAGCCCGAAGGTATGATTCTCTTCCTTCAACAGCACAAGGTCCTGCCATAATAACAGCCTTTTCCGCTCCGATTTCTACTTCTCCAACCTTGAAAACAGTCTTCTCTTCTTGGTAATCCCGGCTGACCATTTCAAAAGGATAACTGGGAAATATCACTTTTTCAACGTATGGAATTGTTTTGACGACAGTTGTGGTTTCAAGACCGCAATCCCCGGAAATTCTAAGAATAAAGCGGTTTTTTCCATGAGATCGCTGCACACCCAAACCGAAATCTTTCAGTTGTTTCTCGACCTCATTAATCTCACAATCAGTAGTCCTTGAATTCATAACGACCAACATCTTACATCCTCCCTTTAAATAAAAGCTGGAAAACTAAAAAAGCTTCCGTCCATAGGGACGAAAGCTCATGCTTCTCGCGGTACCACCCTGGTTAGGCAAAATTGCCCCACTCTTTTGAAGGTACGGACCGAAATTTCCAGCCTGATACCCCTTTAAAGAGAGATAATTCTTCCCAGCGGCGTCAGGTACGGACTGAAATATCCCAGCCTTATACCCCCTTCCTTGTAACGGTGGAAGATTCCGTCAAAGCCTACTGACCAGTAATTTTTGCTATCGGCTTTCGGTTTGCTTCTCAGGAGTGTATTTCAGCAATTTCGGACACCGGGTTTCACCAGCCCCCGGCTCTCTGGAGCCCATTCACTGCCTACTTCTCCCCATCATTGGTTTTTACGTAAATTTATTTTGCCAAACCGATGATTAATTGACCGAGAACTTTTCTGTGCTTATACCGGTTTCAGCCTGCGACTCCAAAGGGAACTTCAGTCTGGTAGTTATACTGCAGGGCTTTCAGCCAACGGCCCTTCATCTCTGTGGAAAACTTGCCAGCTTACTTTCCTTTTTCCTTGTCTTTCAAAATAATTAAATTTGATTAAAATTATAACACAGGGTTTTTATTCCGTCAAACATTTTTTTTTATATTCGTCAATTTCTTTAAACACAAAAGCTCCTGTAATGGTAAACGTATAGGTTTAACCTTTGGTAATAAATTCAAGTATAAACTGTTAAAGTTATGGAAAGATAATAATGTCTTACACAATATACCAAAGGAGGTTCTTCAGTTGCCACTTAATAAACTGGAACTACAAAATTTAAGACACCTGATTTATTCCCATGAAACCGCTACCCAAAAACTAGAAGATTACATGCAGAAGTCTGTTGATCCACAGATAAAGCAAATGTTCCAACAGTCAGCTCAATCAGCAAAAACAACTAAACAAAAATTAATGTCATTTTTACATTAAAGGAGATGAAAGAGTATGCAGGAGAAAGATATGGTCAATGATATTCTGTCCATGATTAACAGCAGTTTGTCGGGTTATGCTAATATAATTGCCCAATGTTCGGATCAAAATTTGAGGCAGACAATACAACAAATCAGAAATGGTGATGAACAATTTCAATACGATCTTTATAAGGCTGCCGAACAAAAAGGTTATTATAAAGCTGCCCAGCCCGCAACATCAGAGGAAATCCAGCAGGTCAGCTCCCTTTTTCGGCAGTAACCTGTAAATAAAAAACTTCATTTACTGCAACTACTGCAACAACACAAAACCCCCGGTCTTCAAGTAACCGGGTGTTTTGTGTTAACGGAGTATCACACATTACCAAAATTTGAGCTCACCCGGATGGTTAACAGTTTGTATGTTAATTAAAAATTCCACGATCTGATATTTTGCCACCACTGTCTGTGCTCCTGGCAGTAGGTTGTCGGAGGCATCAGTGCTGCATCTTCAGGCATTCTCCCGAGTTCTCCTTTCCAGCGATCGTCTGTAATTTCAAAGGCAGGCCGCAGCAAAAAGACTTTGGCAACCCGCGGGCAGTAATTTCCCGGCAAGAGGCCGCTTGTTCGGCAAACATCCATGAGAATATGCCGGTCACAAGTCTCCCGGGGTATCCGGTCAATCGGAAATATTTCCTGGACAATCGTCTCTTGCGGACAGTACGGTCCGGGGAGTAAGCCGGAATTACTGCAGATACTGATAGGTTCCGAAATATCGGCAGGTTTGCGAAAATCCGCGGGCGGTATAACCTCATAGACATGCTCAAGAATGGCATTCATGAAAGGAATAACCGCTTTACTGCCTCCGTTTATACTGCCCAATTTGGGGATATCGTGCCCCAACCACATGGAAATAACAACATTAGGAGTGTAGGCTGCAAGGTAAGCGTCCCGGTTCTCATTTGTTGTTCCTGTTTTTGCCGCCAGAGGTCTTTCGGTCGTTATTCCGGCTGCTGTTCCCCGCAGGCCGGCATCTTTGAGCATATCCGTTACCATATAAGCTGTTTGTGGCCGTAGAATGGCTTCCGGTTCCCGCCTGTGTTCATAAAGGACAACTCCGTTATGATCTTCAATCCTTTCCACGGTATGGAGATTAACCCGGATTCCTTCGTTTGCCAGAACCGCATACCCCTGAGCCATATCGAAAGCTGTTACACCACGGGTCAGGCCACCCAGCGCGGCCGCGAGGTTGTTATCTTCGGGAACAAGGGTTGTCAACCCCATCCTTTCCGCATACTCCAGTCCTTTCTGAGGGGTTAATTCAGAAAAAATTTTTACTGCCGGGATATTTCGTGAATGAACCAGAGCTTCCCGCACTGTAATGAGGCCTAAGAATTGACGTCCGAAATTTTCGGGGGCCCAATCACCAACAATTAACGGTGCGTCGTCCACTATGGATCCGGGTAAAATATAGTTTTCCTCCATTGCCGGAGCATAAACGGCCAGAGGTTTAATGGCCGAGCCCGGTTGCCTGGGATTAAGATAGCGCAGATCCTGATTTTGCGAGTTATAGTCCCTCCCTCCCACCAGGGCAAATACTTCTCCTGTTGAGGGTTCAGAGATGACTGCTGCTGCCTGAGGTTGAGAAATTACCGTATCTGAATCGGAGGAAAGAGCTTCTTCAGGATAATATTCATAATCGTTATCATCCAACAACTGTTTCAGGGTATCCATATCAACGCGCTCGTTTTGAGGATAGAGCGTTTCATCGGAAAGAACAGTTTCCGCAGCAATCTGAATTTTCGTATCCATGGTCGTGTAAATTTTTAAACCCATCGTGTAAATGGCATTATAGGCTTCCTCACGGCTGCTGAATTGGGGAAGGCCGGTAAGGATGGAGATGAGTTCGTGATGGACAACATAATCTAGAAAGTATGGATGGGGATATTCGCGGGTGGGAAAGTCATGGAGAATTATCTCCTGTTCCTTTGCCTCTTCCCACTGTTCAGCGCTTAAATAGTGCTGTTCATACATTTTTTGCAGGACCAGGTTCTTCCTTTGCTGAGCGCTATCAAAATTGATAAAAGGTGAGTAATAATTCGGTGAACGCGGAATGCCGGCCAGCAACGCTGCTTCAGCGGTTGTTAACTGACTTGCACTTTTGTTAAAATAGATACGGGATGCTGCTTCAATACCATAAGCTCCATGAGCAAAATAAATCTGATTAAGATACATTTCCAGTATTTCATCTTTGGAAAACTGCCGTTCTGTTTTTACCGCCAGATATGCTTCCTTAACTTTGCGGCTCAAGGTTTTTTCCCGGCTTAACAAGGTGTTTTTTATTAACTGTTGTGTAATCGTACTTCCACCCTGTCCTTCGCTCCATTCTCCCTGTCGTAAATTTACAAAAAAGGCCCGTGCTATCCCCATTAAGTCGATACCAAAGTGATTGTAAAACCGTTCATCCTCAATAGCGATAAATGCCTGCCGGACATGTAGAGGTATTTCCTCAAGGGGGATATATATCCGGTTCTGTTCTCCATAAAGGGTTGTTATTTCCTGTCCGGATCGGTCGTAAAAAAGAGAGGCAAGAGGAGCAAACTTATTCCACTCTGTAAAATCGGGGATATCTTCGACGGAGGAGTAGACTGACGTCAGAGTCCCGGCGGTTAGAAAAAAAAGGACAACCAGAGTAAAAACGGTGATTAAAGAGATATATTTGAACAAACTTTTACTTTTTCGTTTAATCAATTTTTTATTATCCTTTTAAGATTTATTATCAGGAATAAAAAGTTTTTCTTTATCTTTCAGGATAGTGCAACAGGTACTTGAATGCAAGTTGTAAATTTCTCCATCAAAAGAGAAACAGAGTAGGAGCCTTCTGATATTTTTTTATCATCTCTTCTCTTAGTTTTCCCTTATTTCCCCTTATATGAAAAGAATCCTCCATATTTTTAACTGGAGGATCATGTCCTATTTATTGGAAACAAAATAAATTTAAACAAATCATCTTTAATTATGTAATCGACTATTTATAAGAGTTGTTGCGCAGCCCTTCATACGTATTTTTTGTTCCGGAATATAAGCCAATGGAAGAGAGTCCAATTACAATCCCAAGAAAAATGGCCTTCTTGGGGTCATCCGGTGCTAAATAATAAAACCCGCAAAGGATTCCCAAAATAATAGCAAAAACAGGTGTATATTTTTTAGGAATCCCAATTTTCTTTAACAGTTCGGTCATACCCATAATGACAGGCACCAGGGCCATACCATAGATCGTAAGCTCCTCCATTTTCCGCCCTCCCGATGAGATGAATTTCTCTGTATATATATTCGGATAGTATACGGAAAAGAACGACTAAAACAAAAATACTTCCGTGAAAAGCCCAAATTCATAAGTCATAGAAAAGAACTTCGATCTGTAGATGATATTTAGCTTTACTAACTCTCATTTAACGTTTCTTTTTGGCCCGAGTATCCATCTCCATTACGTATGCCAGTAAAATAGCCACGGCTTGATAGAGTTCTACCGGTATCTCCTGACCGGGAGTAAGCTTACGCAAGGCCTCGGCAAGCGGAGCATTTTCTTCCACGGGAATTTTGTTCTCCCTGGCCAGGGATATTATTTTTTCGGCCATCCGTCCCTGCCCGGAAGCAGTTACAACAGGCGCTGTATCCTGGTTCTTTTTGTAGCGAAGGGCTACGGCAATTTTCGGCTTTTTCTTTTTGTCCAAGGAAGTCTCGTCCCTTCTTTTTAAAGGAGAAAACTAAACCCTTTTATCTATAAGAAAACGTTCTTTTTCAAGGCTGTGAGTAAGGCGTTCTTTTTCTTCAGGTGAAAAAATATTCCATCTTAAAAAATTAACATTAATGCCGGCTTTTTGTAAAAAATCCTCCAAAAGAAGCTTAATTTTTTCAAAATCCCGGTAGAGAAATTTCTCCACTTCTTCAGATTCGACAAATAATGAACAATTATAATGCCTGCCTTTCCTTTCCAAACGGAGGAGAATTGGGCCCAAATTTTCTGTCTCAAGGATAAATTCCAGGAGAAATGGATCAGAGCCCGGAATATGATGTTTATTTTTCGGAGTGTATTCCTTTTTTTTCAAGGCATGACGGGAAAGCCGTAGTGTTAAGGGAGTGGGGGGACCTTCTGAATCGTTAATATAAGTAAACCTGGTTGTGACATTAATGTCTTTTTCCTCCCGCTCGAATTCTAATAATTTTTCAGGGGGAGAACTCTTCCCGAGAAGCAAAGGCTGCTCCCTTTTTTGTCCTTCTGCAATACTCCGCCTTTTATAGATAAAACTATCTTTTATGGAGTGAAAAAAATTGCTTAGGTGCAAAGGTTTACGCCCCCTTCCCTTTCCCGGAAAAAATGTTATTCATTTTTTTCAATGAGGATCGTCATATTACCTTTAACCTGCTTTAACGAAGAAAGGCCCTCCGTTACTTTTCCAAAAACATTAACCGGGCCTGCTGCCCGAATTTCCCCGCCCCGGCTGGCAGGGGTGGGACCATAAAAAAGACAAATTGCCTGCAGAGGAGGCCAATAGGCTAATTCCCCTGCTTCCAAAATATCTCTGGCGTTTTCCTCAGCAGCAGCGGTAACTTGTGAGGAAAAATAAATTTCTTCACCCCAGGTTTGGCCTTTTCCTGTTATAGGTAGAGACGCATATATTTTTTGTGCCGTTGCCGTAGTGTTTAAAACTCCATCAAAGGTTAAATTATTGTTGATTGTTATTTTTATTTGCATTTTTTTCACCTTCATTTTTTAGAGTTATCCTGTCCTACTTCATTTTAATATCTCCGTTAATAATCTCGTCTTCCAGTCCTCTGTTTCAATCCGGATTGTCAAAAAATATGTTTGAGCCTCTTGCTTAAAGGGCATAATATTTTTATGGTACAGAGCCAAAGAGGAGAACATTTAAAAATAGGATTTTTCACGGACAGTTATACTCCATATATCAGCGGTGTAGTACGCTCGATCGAAATTTTAACCGAAGAGTTCGATCAAATGGGGCATAATTCTTTTATCTTTGCTCCCGCGTATCACAAAGTATCCAGCAATCCGCATGTGTACCGTTTTGTGTCCATACCTGCACCCACACAAAAGGAATTCGCTTTGCCTCTTCCTTTTTCTCCTCGCCTGCGCCGCACTGTACAAACACTGGGTCTGGATCTTATTCATGTCCATACTCCGTTTCTAATGGGTTCTCTGGGAGCATTAACGGCCAGACGTTTTAATCTCCCTTTAGTTTTTACGCATCACACCCTGTACCACCAGTATGCTCACTATCTTCCCCTGGGAAAAACAATGGCTTCCGATATCATCAGACAATGGGATAAAAATTTTTGTAACCGCTGTGATTTAATTATTGCACCTTCCCAATTTGTCAGTGAACTGATCAGACGGAGCGGTGTTCATACTCCTGTCCATGTGGTTCCCACAGGCCTTCCCCATGATTCTTATGCAGGTGATCGGCAGTGGTTAAAAGAAAAATTTGCCCTCAATCCCAAAAATAAAATTTTGCTTTATGTGGGCAGACTGGGGAAAGAAAAAAATATTATCTTTCTTATGGAAGCCATGCAAAAGATCATAAAAAAACAGGAAGACACCAGACTCATACTTGTCGGAACCGGGCCGGAAGAAGCAAGCTTAAAACAGTTCTCATATCAAAAAAATTTACAGCAGAATATTATCTTTACCGGACGGGTTGATCCTCATGAATTAAAAAACTGTTACGCAGGTGCAGATATTTTTCTTTTTGCTTCTCAGACTGAAACACAGGGTATGGTCGTCGGTGAAGCAAAACATTCAGGTTTACCTGTTGTAGCACTGTATTCTCCCTGTATGGCGGAAATGATTTTTCAGGGTAAAGACGGTTTTCTCGCCCATACAATAGATGATTTTGCGCAATACGTCCTTTATTTGCTGGGCAATGAAAGACTTTCCTTCTCAATGGGGCAAAGAGGAAGACTAAATGCCCTGCGTTTTTCCACAAAAATTTTTGCCTCGAAAATGTTAAACGCCTACTATAACGCCTTCCAATCCAAGCTTGTCAAAGAAAATTCCCATGCTCTCTAACGCTTTCTATCTCCCCTGACAAAGCAGTTCTGCTTTTTTAAGCCTTTGTAAAACCTTTTCTTTTCCCAGGAGAGTCATAATATCTAAAAGGTCGGGACCCATGGTACGCCCTGTCAGGGCGAGCCTTGCCGGTATGTTTATTTTGGAGAGAGGCAGGCTGAGATTGTCACTGAGGGCTTTTAGTTTTAGTTTAATCGTCTCTTTTTGGAAAGGCTCCGCATCGCTCAGAGTGTTTCCAATTTCTTTTATGACAAGTTCTGCTCCTTCCCGTCCAAAATGCTTGGCCATTTCAGCCTGATCATAGGGAAAATCTTCACTAAAGAAATAAATGGAGGCATCCGCCACTTCCTGAAGAGTTTTAACCTTTTCTCTGACCAGGTCCACAACCTGTTCAACATATGTCTTCTCTTCCTCTGTTAATTCCCCGGATATCATTTTTTCCTTTTGTAAAAACGGTACCATCATTTCTCCGATCAATTCTTTTTCCTTTGTTCTCAAATAATGGCTGTTCAGCCAGGTTAATTTTTTAAGGTCGTAAATAGAAGCATTTTTGCCGACTTTATCCAGGGAAAAAAGTGCAATCATCTCTTCTATATTTATAACTTCCCGGTCACCTCCGGGGGACCATCCTAAAAGTGCCAGGTAGTTTATCAAAGCTTCAGGAAGTATTCCCATCTCCCTGTATTCCTGTACTGAAGTTGCCCCATGCCTTTTGCTGAGTTTGCTGTGATCCGGCGCCAGAATCATGGGAACATGGGCATAAACAGGAGTGGAAAAGCCCAGTTGACCGCATAAAATTTGCTGGCGGGGTGTATTGGAAAGATGTTCTTCCGCCCTGATTACATGAGTAATCTCCATTTTGGCATCGTCTATGGCCGAGGCAAAATTATAAGTGGGGAATCCGTCGGACTTGACAATAATAAAATCATCAAAAATCTTATTTTCAAAAGTAACCCGGCCCCTTATGAGATCTTCAACCACTGTTTCTCCCTCTTCCGGTACACGAAGGCGAATAACATAATTTTGGCCGGCCTTCTTTTTTTCCTCAATTTCTTGATAGGACAAATTACGGCAGGCGCCGCTATACCTTGGAGGAAGACCTTTTTGGGCATTTATCTCTTTTTGTCTGGCTAATTCTTCCGGAGAACAAAAGCACAAGTAAGCTTTGCCGCTATCGAGAAGTTTTTTAACTTCTTCCTGATAAATAGTCAGACGCTGCGTTTGAAAATAGGGGCCAAAATCTCCTCCGGCACGAGGTCCCTCATCCCAGCCCAGTCCCAGCCATTGCATGGAGTCAAGGATTGTCTGCAGAAATTTTTGAGAAGATCTTTGTTGATCAGTATCATCTATACGCAGGATCATCTTGCCGCCTTGATTCCGCGCAAAAAGCCAGTTAAACAGTGCTGTTCTTACCCCGCCAATATGAAGTTCTCCAGTTGGACTGGGGGCAAATCGGACCCTTACTGTCATTTATTTATCCACCTCACAAAAAATTTCCATCATTAGACTGTTTTATTGTATTTCGTCTTTTTCCGGAAAAATCCTGCCTTGGTAAGCTTTCTTTCTAAAAAGGCTTTCTTACCGAGGCAAGTTCGTTAAGAAAGCCTCCTTTGCAGGAGGCCCGGCCATTGCTGTCCTTTATATGGATTATACCCAACAGATAGCAGTTTTATAAAAAAATGGGGCCAGATTTTTTTCCATCAGCAAAATTCTAATCTTCCTCGGAAAGGAGACCAATTTCCCAGATCTCCGGAACAGGGGAATAACAATCTTTACCCAGGTATTCTCTTTCAACCTCTTTACCATCTCTGGAAAAGATCCGGTATACTTCTACTGTTACTCCCGGTTTCCCCTCCTGAATTTTTTCCCGGTGTGAAACGGGTTTCTCTTTAGCATTGCGGAAATGAACAGGCGGAGGGGTTAATTGTTTATTCCTGGTAATAATATTAATTTCTGTTAAGCGCTTTGGGTCACCGAATAAATACACATCTAAGCGATTGCTAACCACATTAGTATGAATTAGCAGATTTGTTTCCATGTTGTTCTGAAATTTAAGATCCAGGTAATCATAAGCTACAGTAGCATCCAGACCCGGAGGAAGATAGGCAATGGGCAACCCGTGGTTATGACGTTCTACAATAGTTAAGCCCGCATTTAATGCTGCATTATACAGAGTTGATGATACCTGGCATATTCCTCCCCCCACTCCCGGAACAAGCTCGCCGTTGACAATGATCGGAGCTTCTTTAAAGCCGTCTTGGGCCGATGTTTCACCAACTAGCTGATTAAAGGAAAAAACCGATCCCGGTGTAAGCAGGAAATTATCAATTTTTTCTGCTGCAAGAGAAATATTATGGACTCTGTTTGTTGCTTCCGGGTTAAAGAATGTCCTTGCCATTGTTATTTCTTCTTTAATTCCTGCTAGAAAAAGGTCTGAAACGGTAACCTCCGGATAAACTGTCTTCCGTTCAACGAAAAATTCCAAGGGGAAAGAGGGCCAGGAATAGCATTTTTCCTGAATTTCTTCGATTAAACGCTCAATATTTGCTTTGTGTCCTTTTTGAGCAGGCCGAAATCGTAAAATCCCCTTTTCTGCCCATACCTCCGCCTCCACAGGTAAGCGAAGAATTTTATCATTAATGCGGGAAGTTGCAATCTGCAGCTTATCATTATTAATCAGTAAATAAGCAGGCAATGTTAAGCCATTAAAATAAATGTGTATTTTTTCCGGGTAATTAAAAGGTCTGCTGATTAATTTAATTTCCTCCATCAAACGTGTCTTATCAAGTTCTAACCCTGTTTCGGAAAGAGAGTAAGCGACTTTTCCTTTATCGTCCGGAAGGTCTAAATAGATTTTTTGTTTTCCCATTTTCTCAGATAGGGAATCTAAAAGTTCTTCAATTTCCGGAAAAGATTTCCCGCCGAGATACTGATCTCCAACAAAAAGTCCGCCGACCGCCCTTTCTTGAAAATAGAAAAATTCTCCGGAAAACAAAAAAAGAAACAGAACGAAGGGAGAAACAAGCCAAAATACCTTTTTCTGTTGAAAGAATTGTTTAAACAAGGCATATACCTCGCAAACTGTTATTGGGAACGTATTTCTGTTTTTTTCTTTTACTAATACTATATTTATGTTTTAACAGGTTAACCTATACAAAAAGAAAAGGAGGGTTTTCCCCTCCTTTTCTTATCGGTATTTCTTATCCATATATCCAGTTGTCGATTTCTTTTTGATAAGAAATAATTTCCCCCTCGGAAAAGAAAAGATTAATTTCCCTGGAGGCACTTTCCGGAGAATCAGAACCGTGAACTATATTGTTTCCGGTAAAAAGCCCGAAATCTCCACGAATGGTCCCCGGTAATGCTTCCTGAGGGTCGGTTTTACCCATCATCGTCCGGACAACCTGGATGGCATTTTGGCCTTCCCAGATCATGGCAACGACGGGACCGGAGGTTATAAAGTCGACCAAATCATTAAAAAAAGGCTTTCCCAGGTGTTCGGCATAATGACGTTCCGCCATTTCCCTGCTGATTTTTAATAATTTGAGAGCGACAAGTTTAAGCCCTTTCTTTTCAAAACGTCCGATAATTTCACCGATTAAACTTCTTTGAACAGCATCAGGTTTTAGCATGGAAAAGGTTTGTTCCATTATTTTCTGTACCTCCATTTTTTCAATTTAAAAAGAAAAAAGAGGATTGTTATCCTCAATGATGCGTTTATCCTGGGAGCGAAGATAGCGAATATCTTTTGTCAGTAAAAAAAGCGCCTGGTGTGTGTATCCGTCATAAAAGCGTAAATCCGTTATTCCTCTTTCTTGAAGAATTTCATCTACTTTTTCATTGCCAATATCCAGCGCACTGTCTGTTTGTGAAGCAAAAATGAAACCCCATTTTGTGTCAAATGAAGGAATATATGTCCCATATGATTCTACAATTTTAAAGTGATGTTGTAATGTATTAAAAATTGCAGCGTGGCAGTGGAACAACCTGGGGTTTAGATTGTCTGCTTGAAGAGCGATATGTCCTCCTGTCTGAAGACGTTGTGCGACAATTTCGTAAAACTGACTGGTAAAGAGAAGGTAACAAGGTCCATCATCAAGTGGTTCCGGAAGATCAAGAAAAATAACATCCCACTTTTCTGTGTTTTCTTCCAGATACTTTCTGGCATCCATATATAATACTTCGACTCTTGGATCATCAAAAGTACCTTGACTCCATTGAGGAAGGTATTTCTTACACAATTCTACCGCTTCTTCATCGATATCAACCATAACCACCTTTTCAACAGAACGGTGCTTGAGTATTTCTCTTAAAACAGCCCCTTCCCCACCTCCCGCGATGAAAATTTTTTTCGGTTGCGGATGGAGAACCATAGCAGGATGAATGAGTGTCTCGTGATAAATATACTCATCAAATTGGGAAGATTGAATTTTTCCGTCCATTACTAAACAACGACCGAAAAAATCAGTTTCAATTATTTCTACCCTTTGAAAAGCTGTTTTTCCGCTATAGAGGTATTTGTCCACTCCGTGCATATGAGCCTGCGTAGGATGTGTATATTCAATAAACCATTTCCAGGCACGGGATGGCACAAGAAATCCCCCCTTTCTTTAGTTTTATCTTCTCTTTTTCAAGAGGTATTAGACAGCAGATATTTGCTGTTTATGTTGTATTTCCATTTCAAAAACACCGCGTTGTATTTCTTCGGCCGCCATACGTTTGGATTTAAAAAATTTCTTTAGATAATGACAAGAAACCCATGGATCAACAGATGTACCGCATGTAAAAACATCTACTGCAGCATACTCATATTCAGGCCAGGTGTGAATGGCCAGGTGTGATTCGGAAATAACTACAACGCCGCTTACTCCTTGAGGGCTGAACTGGTGAAAAACTACTTCCCGGATTTCTGCGCCAGCCTCCAAAGCTGCATTTATCATTATTTCTTCTATTCTTGCCTGGTCGTTAAGTATCTCCGATGAACACCCGTAAAGTTCAGCTAAAACGTGACGGCCCAAAGCGTTCAATTATATACCCCCTTTTCTTCCGTTTAAATGTCAAAATAAATTGTAACAAATAAGGTAAAAAAGTCAATGTTTACGTAAAGATTTTTTTAAAAAAGCAATACGAATAGCCGCATTTACGTGTTAAATTATCAAAAAAAAAGAAAATCATCTTTTAATCATCTTATCCCGCTTCTTGACACTTTATTTTTGTACTGATATAATTACACCATAACGGGGCGTGGCGCAGCTTGGTAGCGCGCTTGACTGGGGGTCAAGAGGCCGCAGGTTCAAATCCTGTCGCTCCGACCAAACTGAAACACGAAGAAACCCTGTAACTATCAACGGTTATAGGGTTTTTTCTATGACAAAAAAATTATTTAAAATTCGCCTAAAATCGCTGAAAATCATGGCGGTAACTATCGCACAACTAACACAATTTAAGTTAACGATAGTCGAATCCTGCGCTTACCCGGGAAATGAAAATCTGTGAAATTTAAAACAGACTTTAACTTTTCCTACATTAATATAGTCACCGCATGATACTTCCCCGATAAAAACAAAAAAAGCCGGGACCCGAAGGCCCCGGCTAAAGAAGTTAAAAAGAAATAGCTTCTTTAAAACACCCAGTTTTAAGCTTCCTACATTATCCCACAATCAGCGACATGTGATTTACAACTTTTACCGCCCAATTCTTGTCACTTGCATATTTAACATTTATTCCTGCCGGCGTCGGACCGTTGTAATAGCTTCCAGAAGGATATAAATACTGCCGAACCAGCAGTGAACAAACATCCTCAATGCTATCTTTAAAACTACCATACGTTTTTGCACTATTATAAGGGTCTCCGTCGTAAGCCCTCATCCCGTGAAGATTTTTTTTGTCCTGCGCTATCTTGCTTTTCCCAAAGTTTGATTCATGGCAGGCTACGGCACATAAAAAAACAGCGTTAATACGCCATTTAGCTTCGCATTCCATCCATACAGCGCCAAGTCCGGCCAAGGGAGTGTTCTTAACATACGAATCAAGCATTTTTGCGTTTCCTCCGGATGGTAGGCGCAAGTCCATGTTCTGCCCCGGGGAAAGCGGTTTATTTCTGATAATAATTTTACCGCCCGTGGTTTCCGAGATCCAGTCAAACTTAAAGCCTAACCCGGTAATCAAATCCGCACTCCGGCTATACGTCCGGCCTTCGATCAACACGCCGTCTTGTATAAACTGATCGTCTATATGAATTTTAACCGTCATCTTCAAATTCCCCTTTTTCTTCAGTATTTTTCTTTAGCTGCTGCAAAGCATTTAACAATGCTGGCGGTATGTCCACCCCACACCGACCAAGGTTCTCCAATATTGAGATCCCCTCATTGGACATGTAGAAAAATATTGCAATGTTCCGGAGAATTTCCTGGCCGGTAAATTGGTCCAACCAAAAGCCTATTGCTACCGGGATGAAGAGCATGATCTTCTTGGCGATACCAAAAAGGCCGACGTTAGAATCAAGGGTTTTTTCCTTCCAAGCTGCAGCGAGGCCCGTAATGTAATCGAATACCACGAAAAGAACCAATATTGTCAATGCCATGTCCCAGCCTCCAAAGAGCCACGATAGTCCTGCACCAACCAAAGCCGTCAACCATTTGCCCCAAATAATTACATCTTGCATTTTGATTTCACCTCCAACATTATTTTTATTGAAATAAAAAAGAGCCCTTTAGGCTCTCCATTTCCATTGGATTCATTAACAAATTTTCAATAGTTCAATATCAACAATTCCCTATAATCGTTATTCTCACCTTTGTATCTTGCCATCAAATTATGCTGCCTGGTTATTCCCTCCATGTCATAGTCCTTATAAAGCTCCCTCACAAAATCGCAATTGTTATAACTTAATAGAAATTTGCCTTGAATTGTATGGAGCTTCTTGGCCAGCCTGACATGGTCTTCTTTATTAAACTCGACCTGGTAATACTTTTCGGCCTGATAGTATGGTGGGTCTACGTAAAAGAAGGCGTCCGGCCTATCATATACGGAGAGCAGGTCCTCAAAATCTTTCCTTTCGATAATAACGGCAGAAAGCCTTTCTTCAATGCGTGACAAGTATTGGGTCATCGCTGAGATGTCTTTTTTTATACACCCATAACTTCTGCCGTTCGACCCATAAGAAACTTTTAAAAGAAAGTAGAACCGGGCTGCTCGCTGGATATCAGTCATCCCTTTTGTATGCTGCTGTCTAAAATCATTAAAAAGCTCTCTTGAATTGAGCAGAAATGATAGTTCTCTCTGTAGCTCCGGACAATGATATTTAACACAGCGAAACAAGTTTACAAGGTCGCCGTTATAATCGTTGTATACTTCCATTTCCGCATACTTGTCCCGGTAAAACAAAACCCATGCAGCACCACCAAAAACCTCAATATAGCGATTAAAACTATCAGGCATGAGGGCAGCGATAGTTTTTTTAAGATAATTTTTTCCGCCTATCCAAGCAAAGAAGCTGTTCATGATGTTTTATCTCCTTAATGCGAACTAATGTTCTATATTAATAATATATCATGGACAGCGCCTCCCAGCAACCATTTTTGATGCACCTTCAATAAAAAACCGCCCGAAGGCGGTAAAAAAATAATCTACTAAAAGTATTTTTGATACATTTCTCTCCTTCGCTCACCTGAGAGGTGGGCGTATATACGGGTCGTTTCGATCTTGGCGTGCCCTAGAAGCGAACTTACCACTTCCATCGGCGCTCCGTTGTTTAATAGATGCGTTGCATAGCTGTGCCGAAATTTATGCGGATATACGTTCGTGTTTACTTCTGCCCGCTCCGCTATACCTTTAATCACATAACGGAGCTGAGCGATAGACATGCGACGGGGCCTACTTTCATTTCCAAAGTTGCGCCTGGTCACGAATAATGCTATTTCATCATCCCTGCGGCTCTCCAAATATTTTTTGAGCCAAATCCCCGCCCGGTAGTGGAAATAAACTTCCCGGTCTTTTGAACCTTTGCCGTGGACCACTACAGACCTATTATTAAAATTCAGGTCCCCCCGGTTGAGTTGATATATCTCACCAATCCTGCAACCGGTAGTGTATATCAGTTCCGCTAATGAATGTTCAAACGCACCCTGGCAGGCTTCCCGCAGCATTTCAACGTCTTCCTCAGCCAGAGCTTTCGGGAGCCGCTGCGGCATTTTCGGCCTGCGGATTTTAGCCGCAGGATTGCCATTGACGATGTTCTCATCCTGCGCCCACTTAAATAAGGATTTTATGAACCTGATTCTGTGGTCCAGGGATGCAGGTTTCAAGTGGGTTTGTGCAGCTAAGTAGCCTTTCAGCTGAGCCGTGGTAACCTCTTCAATTTCCGGGTCTTCAAGATATTCTGTAAGTAGTCTTGACTGAAGCCTGTAAGCTTTCAGGGTGTATGGCGAATACCCCAAAAGCCGCTTGTCGGCCTCGAATTGAGGCCATGCGGTTGATAATAGCATGGTATGATACCTCCCTGACGGTATTTTTTGTGTCCCTGAGTGAAGAAGCAGGCGACGCCTCAGGGAGCGCCTTAGCCCGGGGAGCGACCCCGAACTTGCCTGCTTCCAGAATAACATACCACATCATGCCTGTCCAGTCAATTTTCAACTATCGCATCCTCGTTAGTTTAATAAACGAATTAATCTTGCTGTTTCGTTTC
>JAENYV010000006.1 GCA_016841605.1 Dethiobacter alkaliphilus
GCCCCCGGAAGAGTAGGTCCCTGCCGGATTTAATTTAAAAGGAGAGTATTTTGCCGTAACGACAAAATACTCTCCTTTACTTTATTTACCCTTTACTTTATTTACTTTATTCTGTTTTAACTGTTCAAAGATATTCGCAAAATAAAGCCTAAAATTCATCAACTTCTTATTGAAGTCCTGTATCACTGAAGTAGCTACAGGACTTCTTTTTATGTACACCTAGGGCAAAAATAGCTGTTGTTGTTCTATTTAAGAATATATTATCTGAAAAAAAAACATATTTAATAAATAAATATAACTAAAAAAAAATATAAAGCTCGAAAATATGATAAAAAACTGAATGGCATAATAATTGCAAATAATGTTAGGATGATGACATTTTCCTTCTTTTTATAGATAGTTTTATGCATAACTTTTAAACAAAAGGAGGGTTGTATTAAAAATATTTTAAACGAATAAAATGTTTGCATTGATCAATAAAAACGAATGGAGGTTTATTTATGAATTCTCAACAACTTTATCCAAAACATAAAAATCCACTTTTAGTGAAAAGCGAGAAGAACTTGCCGCGGGAAGTTGCAATCATTGGAGCTGGAACAATAGGTCCCGACATTGGCTATTACCTAAAAACTTCTTTGCCGGATAGCCGCCTTATATTGGTAGATGTCGTAGAATCACAGTTGAAAAAGGCTGAGGAAAGGATTAATGGTTACATTCAAAAATCACTTGACAAAAAGAAGATGAAACCTGAAGTAGCAAAATCCCTGACCGACAACATTCTTTATACTACAGATTATTCAAATCTAAAAAATGCGGATCTGGTAATTGAGGCAGCAACGGAAGATCTAAATATAAAGAGAAAAATTGTCGCCATGATAGAAGACTCGGTACGGGAAGATACCATAATTACATCCAATACGAGTTCAATTCCGGCAGAAAGAATATTTACAGAGGCTAGGATACCTTCTAGAACTACCATTACGCACTTTTTCGGCCCTGCCTGGCGCAATCCGGCAGTAGAGGTCATCACTTGGGCCGGAGTAGAACAGAGTATTGTTGACTACCTGAGATGGATGTTTTGCATGACCGGCAAGGTTCCCATCGTTTCTGCAGACAAGCTTTGCTTTATCTTGAATCGGATCTTTGAAAACTGGGTCAATGATGCCGTTCTTCTCCTTAATGAGGAAGTTACTTCTCGCAAGGTTGACCAGGTTGCCCGTGAGTTTGTTGCTGCCGGACCTTACTTTGTCTTAAATATGACCAGGGGCAACCTAATTGTCGTAAAGACAAACACTCAAAAAATGAATGAAGAGGGCGAGCACTACAAGCCGGCAAATCTTCTTCGTTCAGTTGACACCTGGTTTACACTGAAACCGGGAGAAAAAGAGGAAGTTGAGCCGGAAACAGCCGAGTTGATACGTAACCATCTCCTGGGTGTTCTTTTCTCCCAGTCCTTTGATATTATTAATAAAGGCATTGGAACTCTGGATGATCTTAACCTGGGCTGTATAATCGGCCTTGGTTTTCGCAAAGGTCCCTTTGATATAATGAGAGACTCAGGAGAAGAAAAAGTAAAAACCATTATTACCGGATTCCAGAAAAAGCGTCCCGGAATGCCTGGTATTGAAGGAGAATACAGCAGTTACCAGAACTTTAAACGGAATATTCTTGTCGATGAAATGGACGGTGTAAAGATCATTACCATCAGGCGCCCTCAAGTCATGAATGCTATAAGCGATGAAGTTAATATGGAAATCCTTGATGTCTTAAAGGAAAATGAGTCTGATCCTTCCGTCAAGGGTTTTGTTATTACCGGCTATGGAGATAAGGCCTTCTGCGCCGGTGCGGAAATCGGAAAATTTCCACAACTGTTGGGAAATTTCGAGGGCTCAGTGCAGTACTCCCGTGATTGCTCATTACTTCTCCGCTACCTCGACTCTTGCTCCAAGCCTGTAGTTGCTGCTGTTAATGGAATGGCTCTTGGAGGCGGTTTCGAATTGGCCATACGCTGCCATAAGCTTGTGGCGATGAAAACAGCATGGTTCCAACTTCCGGAAGTTACTCTTGGTATTGTTCCCGGTATCGGCGGGCTTGTTGTCCCCTATCGGAGATGGCCCAACGGCTCTAAGAATTTCCACGATATGTTACGCCAGGCTGCCAGGTTGACTGCAAACGATGCTTTCGATCTAGGGATTGTTTCTGCCCTGGAAGGTGATTACTACAGCCTTATTCAGAAGGCTGTTCAGGAAGTCAAAGAGATGGAAGAGAAACCAATCCCAAGGATTGCTGATAACCCGGTGGAGATAGCTTCCCTTGAACCATTGGAAAGTCCTATAGCAGGAAAACTTCCGCTCAGCAACGAAGTTGTCGACATAATAAACAGGGCTATCCAAGAAGCTGCAGCCAAATCCTCCTTTGAGGATGCGCTGGAAGTTGGTTATCTAGCTTCCGGAGAAGTTGCCTGTACAGAAAGTGCCAGGGAGGGAATCTCCGCCTTTCTACAAAAAAGAACTCCTGATTTTAAAAAATAAATGCACTATAAAAGACGTAGGTTACAGTTAAAAGCAGGTTGTTAAAACTTATTGACATCCTGCTCTAGTAAAGTTAGAAGCATAAATGAAAATAAAAATGTCTAACAAATAGACATTTTTATTTTCATTAAAGATAAAACAAAAAGGATAATGACATTTCGGGATTATTGCTGTATCTAAGATTTTAGTTATAATAATCAGATAGTATCGGTATATTTTTAAATAGAATCTTGCGCAAATCGTCAAATGTCTTTGTCTGTTTTACTAATTTTGACTTCTTGCCTCTGATTTCGAGTTGTTATTATTGTTTGTATTGGCACAGTACTTGCATACATTTTGAGAATAACTGAACAATTTTAAAAACTAAGAAAAACTAAAAGGAGGAGGTTTTTAATCTGGTGCATTTTAATATTAACAGTGAGCAGGAAACGATGCAAAAAATGGCTAGAGAATTTGCGGATAAGGAGATCGCCCCCTATGCCGGAGATTTAGACGAAAATGAAGAATTCCCTACGGAGATATTAAAGAAGCTTCACTCCGTGGGACTTCATGACCTGGCAGTGCCGGAAGAATACGGAGGACCAGGAGTTGATAGTCTTTCCTATTCACTTATTATTGAACAGATAGCCCGGGGGTGCGCCGGAGTTGCGGTAACATCCAGCGCCAATGGAAACTCTCTGGCTCTTTATTCACTGATCATCGGTGGAACGGAAGAACAGAAACAAAGATTTCTTGTACCGATTTGTGAAGAAGGAAAACTGGCTTCTTTCAGTTTGACTGAGCCAAACGCCGGTTCCGATGCCGCAGCTATCGCCACAACAGCTCGAAAGGATGGTAACCACTATATTATTAATGGTTCAAAGTGCTTTATCACCAATGCCTCATATGCCGGGTATCATACCGTATTTGCCAATGTTGTCAACGGCAGCGGCGTAAAGAAACCTTCTGTCTTCATGTTGGAGTCAAATATGCCGGGGATAACTGTGGGGAAAAAAGAGAAAAAAATGGGTTTGCGCTGTTCCAACACCGCCGAACTGTTTTTTGAAGATGTGAGGGTTCCGGAAGAAAACTTAATCGGGAAGGAAGGGGACGGTCTCAGGTTGGCTATGAAGACACTGGATATGGCCAGACCAAGTGTGGGCGCTATTTCTATAGGCCTTGCCCAGGCTGCTTTTGATGCCGCTGTTGCCTATTCCAAAACACGTGAGCAATTTGGCCGTCCTATCTGTAAGAATCAGGCTATCCAGTTTATGCTGGCTGATATGGCTACCGAAATAGAAGCTGCACGGCTTTTAGTTTATCAAGCCTCCTGGCTAAAAGACAGGTTTTATAAAGATGGTATCTCATTTACTAAACAAGCTGCCTTTGCAAAAGTATTCGCCAGCGATGTGGCTATGAAAGTAACAACTGATGCAGTGCAAATATTTGGCGGTTATGGTTATTCCAGAGAATATCCCGTGGAAAAATATATGAGAGACGCCAAAATAATGCAAATATTTGAAGGCAGCAACCAGATTCAAAGAATTGTCATTGCCGGTAAGATTTTAGAGTAAATTTAAATTTGCCGCCCTAGCATACCGTTGAATACAGGGTGGATATATTTTGAAAATACTACTATAGACTATAATAGATTATAATGCAAAGTGTTAGACATTATCAAACATGAAGTTGAAGAAATAAAAGTTGTAAGAGGTAGCGAAAATAGCTGACAATGTAAAAAAAGTTAAGAAAAAAAATGTTATTAAAAATGTTGTTATATTTTGCGAGGTCAAGAAAATTTTTACATCAAATTCCTTAATGAATGGTCTTTGAGTAAGAACCGTATTGAAGGAAATGAAGGAGGTGGTTTAATGATGCATTGGAATTACTTAAAGAATATGAATACTTATCTCCCAAAACACCTTATTTGAAAGGAGGAACACAATGAGTATGAAGGATGCATTAGAAAAGATTGTCGGGAAGGAGAACGTAAGTGATGCAGCAGCTGATCTTCAACTGTATGCACGGGATTTGAGTCTCCTTCCGTCTGGAATGCCGGATGTCGTGGTATGGCCGGGTAGCTCCGAAGAGGTAGGGCAGGTAGTTGCGTACTGTAACGAAAATAACATTCCTGTTGTGCCCATAAGTTCCAGAACACACGTGCAAGGTTCCACCATTCCGAAACAGGGTGGCGTTGTTGTTGACCTCAAGAGGTTGAACAAAATTTTGGAGATTGACAAAGTTAACCGCCTGGCCAGATTTGAGGCGGGTGTAACGTGGGCTCAGTATACAGCTGCGCTGAAGGAAAAGGGTATGAGGACCATTATGCCGCTTCTGCCCCGACCGGATCGTTCCGTTCTGACCGATACCCTGGAAAGGGAAGTCCCAACGAATATAGTTTATGATTATGGTGAGCCGACCCAGTCTATGCAAGTCGTATGGTCCGACGGTTCGATATTCAGGACCGGTTCAGCCAGTGTGAACGGTTTCCCGGACTCGAAATCAAGAGGCGCAAACCCTTCCGGTCCAGGCATTGACTTCTATCGTTTTCTACAGGGTGCTCAAGGCACAATGGGTATTGTTACCTGGATGAGCGCAAAGATTGAACATGAGACCAAAATAGACAAGATCTACTTTGCTCCAATTGAAGATCTTGCCTATGCACAGGATTTCCTTCATAGGATTCTGCCCCGGCGGATTGGCCAGGAATGTCTCCTGCTTAACAATGTAGACCTGGCCGCCATTATAGCTGATAAGGAAGATGAATTTGATTCTTTGTGCGCCAAGCTTCCGCCGTGGACACTGATCCTGACTATTAGCGGTGTTCTGAGAAGACCTGAAGAGAAGATTGCCTACGAAGAAAATTTCCTCGCAGAAGTCTTGAGAAATGAGTTCACCAGCGTGGCTCTTTCCGACAAGTTGCCCGGCTTCCCTGGTTTGGCAAGAAAGCTTATGCCCATGC
This sequence comes from Dethiobacter alkaliphilus, assembly GCA_016841605.1. Taxonomy (GTDB): domain Bacteria; phylum Bacillota; class Dethiobacteria; order DTU022; family UBA8154; genus DUNV01. Next base: position 5,473 of record JAENYV010000006.1, read on the forward strand.
TGAGGGCCCCGTGGCCGGAAGATGTAAAGTATTGGAAAAATCGCCTGAGAGGTGCATGCCAGGACATCTTCTTTATTACACGACCTGCTAAGACTCCGGAACTCGTTGCGATTATGGATTCTGTTGCAGCTAAAAATGGTTACCCCATTTCTGATATCGGAAAGTATATCCAACCTATAGAGCACAACCGTGCCTGTCAGGTTGAATTCAGCTTATTCTATAATCAGGAAGATGAACAAGAAAAGGAAATGGTTGCCAGGCTGAACCGAGAAGCCTCCGTGGCATTGATGAACGCCGGAGCCTTTTTCTCCAGGCCCTACGGCGATATTGCACCTATTGTGTATGATCGTGCTGCTAACTATACCATGGCTTTAAAACGTGTGAAAAATGTATTCGATCCCAAGAATATTCTGAATCCCGGAAACTTATGTTTCTAAGGAGAAAGGAGGAGAAAATATGTCAGTAATTGATCAAAAATTTGGTGACCGCTTTGATACACCCAAAACACCCGTAGCTTTTGATATTACAAACCTTGATAATTTTACCTATGATATGCAGCACTGCTGTAAATGTAAAGGGTGTTACTGGGTTGAACATACTTACAACCCTGGTATGAATTTCCCCGTCAGATGCGCCAGCAACTTATGGAATGACTTTGACGCATACGGCGCCATGGGCAAGGTAAGAATAGGCCTGGCTCTTCAGGAAGGCAAATTGAAGTGGACAGATAAACTTTTGGAAATTCTCTATACCTGCACGCTTTGCGGTGCTTGTGACGTCGGCTGCAAAAGGAACCTTGACCTTGAAATAGAGCTGACCCTTGAAGCACTGAGGGTAAAAGCTGTCAAAGACGGTGCAGCTCCGCTGCCGGCGCATAAGAAGATTGTTGATAATATTACAGAAAAGAGCAACTATTTCGGAGCGACTGAAAGCAGAACCAAATGGGTAACAAGTGATATTAAAGTTGCTGAGAAGGCTGATGTCCTGTACTTTGCCGGATGTTCAGCATCTTATGTCAATCCGGGTATTGCACAGGCTGCCGCTAAAATATTCAACGCAACAGGCACCCCCTTCATGCTTTTGAAAGACGAAAAATGTTGTGGCAACACTGTCTTTTCCATCGGTATGTTTGATGAGGCTAAGAAAATAGCTGAAGAAAATATTGCCGCAATAAAAGCTACAGGTGCGAAAACATTGGTAACAAGCTGTGCTGAATGTTACCGGATGTTTAAGGTAGACTATCCGAAGCTGCTCGATATTGCTACTGCAGACCTTGGATTTGAGGTTATTCACCTGATTGAGTTTGCAGATAAGGCTTTAGCAGACGGGAAACTAAAAATGACCAAACCGGTAGATGTACGTTTTACCTACCATGACGCATGTAGTGTAAGCAGGCTTTGTGATGAATGGACACCATTTAAAGGGGAGCGCGGTTGGATGGGTATGATCTTCCCCGGACTTCGGCGAAGACGTGGAAGACAGGGCTTATACGCACAATCACGCAATCTGTTGAACGCTATCCCAGGCGCTGAATTTGTTGAAATGGTTAGGTTTCGTGAGAACGCCTTCTGCTGCGGCGGCGGCAGGGGAACAAAAGCAGCATTCCCGGAATTTTCTAAGTTTGCTGCTAACCACAGGATGGAAGAAATTAAATACGTGGGCGCTGAGGTTGTTGTATCTGCTTGCCCATGGTGCAATAGTAATTTTTCTCAGGTTTCCAAAGAGGACGGCGCTAATATAAAAGCCATGGATATTGCTGAGATTATCGCTGCCTCAGTTGAAATATAAGGAGGTGTAACAATGAGCATAAATCGATTAGCATACAACGCTATGATGGTGGTTGTTGGAGAGAGGTATATATCAGATGATCCGGCTGTCTGCGAAGCATACCGGTCAGGGCCGGGCGGATATGAGGGCGGTACCGGCTACGAGCGGGTTATGACCACTATTCCACATGCCGTTGTTCTGCCTAAGAATACAGAAGAAGTCCGGAAGATAGTCAAGATTTGTAACCGCTACGATGTACCGTACGTGCCGTATTCCACAGGTTTTTACGGGCCCCGGACACACTGTCACGTGGAAAATGAGATAATTATTGACCTGAAGAGGCATAATGAGTTTGATCTTGATGGAAAACACTTTTATTTTAATGTTGGCAGCGGCGTTACCCTTGGTGCTCTGCAGCAGGAAGCCATGAATAATGGCGCATACAGCGTTATCGGTGGCGGAGGCGCCCAGTGCTCGGCTATCTGTAACCTCATTGGTGACGGTTGGTCTCCGTTAAGCCACAGAATTGGTATCCCCCACAGGCGTATTCTCGGTACGGAACTTGTTCTCCCTGATGGCGAACTGGTGAAAATGGGATCGCTGGCAGTAAGCGATGACCCGTTCTGGGGGGAAGGCCCCGGTCCGGACCTGAGAGGTCTTTTAAGGGGTTTCACAGGGTTACGCGGCTGTCTCGGTGTAGTGACAAAAATGGCTATCAAAACGCTGCCATTCCAGCCTGAACCGCTGGTGCCAACCGGTATTTCTCCTAATACAGCCCTGGAGCTGCCGGTTAAGCGGGTAAAATGGATTAATTACTTGATGCCCGACAAGAAAGCGCAAGTTCAGGCCATGTTTGATATAGGCCACGCTGAAATTGCCGCTGCTGTAACGAAGGTTCCCAAGTTCTGGAGAGCAATCGCCAAAGCCGAGGACAAGGAAGATTTCTGGAGACTCTGGCTTGTAGAGAATGAGGAAAGCCTCAGAAACTTCTTTATCGTCAGGGTGCTTCTGGTAGGTTATACTTCTGAAGAGGATATGGAATATCAGGAGAGAGTGCTTAATGATATTATGACCGAACTGGGCGGTATTGGTACACCCACCAAGCCTTCCGATGAATCCTGGATCAAAAATGCGGACTCGGCAGGTATGTGGCTCATGTGCGGTTCTTACGTATCAGTTGACTATATTATTGAGTCGCTCTCCCAGGCCACCCAGCATGGTGAAACCTATGCTGAGCTCAAGAGGAAATACACTCCGCCCCTTATGCCGGATTTCGGCGATCCGGGATGGTTCCAGAACTTCGAAATGGGTCACCAGGGCTACTCAGAATTTCTTATTTACTGGGATCAGCGTGAAGACGTTGACGGTGTAGATAAATTCTACGTAGATACATCGAAGATGAATATCAAACATCGTTACTATACATCACTGCTAGGCCCTCACCAGCCACTGTACTTAACAGGACCTATGTACGGCCCGAACTATCATACCTGGCTGCTGAAAATTAAGGAAGAGTTTGATCCGAAATGGGTCAGCCATCCGCCGGTACCCCTTGCTCATGACGAATTTATGACCAGGGCCCCATGGATGAAGGAAATGATAGATTGGGAACCACCGGAAGAACTACCCATGCGTAAGTGGTAAAAATAATGAAACGGAATTACTTGGGCAAGTATGCTTACTTAGCCCAAGTAATTCTTATCAATAGTATATTACTAATTTATTGAATTTTATATTATTCATAAGGTGAATAGGATGTTGAAAGCCATTGTTCTCGCGGCGATCTTAGGAATGTTATTTCCAGCTGCCGGGCATATTGCGAGCAGAAGCATTAGCAATAACTGGATGCGATTTTGTATCTCTATCATTTTTCTTGCTATCTCTATTCTGTTTACATATGCTATGGCTCTGATATTTAACTGGTGAAGGAAATTAATTTATGAATTAATTATGATGGTTTCTGCCATAACCTCCTGGAATATTGGAGTTGAAGCTAATGAAAATAAGATTAACTAAACCAATTGTTCAGGCTAGGGGAAAAATTAGTAACGAGAAGGGACTACAGCAAATAGTTCGTGAGATGACACCCCAATCCCTAAAGGAAAGCATGCTGAAGAAATGTTCCTATATCTGTTCTGATGATGAGGCGTTTACTATCTATATGGCACTTGAATTAGGCAAGCCTTTATTGGTTGAGGGACCGCCCGGCAGCGGGAAGACAGAGGTGGCAAAGGTAATGGCTGATCTGTTGCAGGCAGAGTTGATTCGTCTGCAGTGCTATGAGGGGTTGGACGAGGGGAAAGCTCTGTATGAATGGAACTACCAGAAACAAATTCTTGATATTCAAAAAGGCGGAAAAGAAGATCTCTTTGGGGCAGATTATTTACTTCCCAGACCGCTGCTATATGCTATTCAGGCGAAAAAAACTCCTGTTCTTCTCATTGATGAAATTGATAAAGTAGATCCGGAGTTTGAAGCCTTTCTCATGGAAATTCTTTCAGACTTCCAGGTATCCATACCTGAATTTGGTACTGTTAAGGCTGAAACTCACCCACCTGTCATATTAACTTCAAATGCTGTTAGGGACCTGGGTGACGCACTGCGCAGAAGATGTGTCTACCTTTATATTGACTATCCGTCAATGAATAGGGAAGCTACTATTCTCATGAAAAAAGTTACAGGTCTGCGTCCGATTTTGGCTCTGGAAATTGCCCGTATAATGTACTTGTTACGAGAAGAGCTGCAGCTGTTAAAGCCCCCCTCAGTATCAGAGAGTTTGGACCTGGCACAGGCTGCTGTAAGTATGGAGAAGCGTAACTTAAACCCTTTATTCCTAAATCAACTGAACTCACTCTTTCTGAAGACCAGGGAAGATCAAGAGCTGTTTAGGAAGAATGGTGGCGGAAAATGGGTTTGCAAAAATATCTAAGCCCGGCATTTATCCGGGATCAATGCCAAATTTTTTGGGAATGGCTTTATTCTTTTTTTCGAGCATCCAAAGGGGATTCCGTTCCCAAACAACTAGAACCGGCATCCGATACTGCTATCTTATCTCTTCCTTCCGATCAGGCTTCCGTGTTTTCAGGTTCAAAGGGTGCTAAGCCTCTTTCCGGGGAAGGGCTTGTCGTTAATACTGAACGATTGAGCAGCGGTCACTTAACTGTCCGGGATAACGAAATTACCGAGGATGATCTTGAACATGCCAGGATTCAGATGCGTAAGATAGCTCAGCGACTGGTCTCAACTCTCTCTCGTAAGCGTAGGCGCAGTAAGACTCAGCTGCAGATTGACTTCAGAAGATCACTGCGGCGTTCAGTCCAAACAGGTGGTGTAATGATTGACCTTAAGTATAAAACCAGGGTTATCAAAAAACCACGTCTTGTAATCATTTTAGATACATCAGGATCCATGCAAGTTTGGATTAAAATGCTGATTCAACTAATTCAGGCCGTTGGCCTTGAGTTGTCGAAAAGGGAAATTTTTATTTTTGCCCAAGAACTTGAATATGTTACAAAGGATCTTGGGAAGACATGGCAGGATACTGTCAGCCTCCTGCAGCTAAGGGAAAACTGGGGCGGCACAACGAGTATTCACTTTGCGCTTAGAACTCTGCAGGAGGATTACCACGACAAGTTTTCTCCTCAAACAGTTGTGCTCATGCTCTCAGACTTGTTTACTTCCGAACCTGAAAAATCATCTCAAGAAGTTAAGAAACTTTATCGTAAGACAAAGAGTTTCTATATCTTTCGCGTTGTTGCTGAAGAGGAGGAAGATTATACTTATTATGAAACTTATGTCCGCCCATTTATCGGATCAGCAACAGCATTATATGATGTAAAAGATTTAGCCGGTATGGCAGAGGCGGTTCGGAGGGTGTGTATCAGATAGTGGTAAGATGACTTTACTACAGCGTATTTTGAGAGAAGGTGCATATTTTGTTCTATGACCGTGAAGTAGAAATTCCTTTTGACGTATTGAGGCTTGATGATTATACCTATGTCGTGCCGCACGGAATTCGTGTCGACACTGAGACTTTAGTGAAGACCGGGGTTAAGAAGATTTCACTTGTCAACAGGAATGTCACGGTTGGCCTGCCGGACCCTGATGAAACTACGACACCTTTGGATTCTCATCCTCTATTTCCTACTGATGAATTCCTAGCCGTGAAAAGCGTTGACCCCATACTTACCCGGTTTTCTAATAAGTTGCTGAAATTATTAGGAATGACAATTGAAGTGATCTATGATTATTTTTTCGAGGCGAATCAAAAAATACTTGATATTGATCCATCCCAGCTTTCTATCTCCAAGGGGAGACTTATAATTGGGGAGAAGCCTGCAGAGCAGATGAATATTGTCTGGACTGGAGATGGATTTGTAATTATCCCTGCTTCATCTAAGCTTGTTCCTCCTGAGGAAGTAGTTATAGAAGTAGAGGGTTCAATTACAGGCAGTCAGTTTCGGTGTAAATATGGAATACTTAATATAATACGTAGATAGGTGATGCCTGGAGGACTTTTGGTAAGCAAGCTGTGGGACGGATTCAACGAACATGATTATGATGTCTGATCAGTTACAAAAAGTTGTTTAATCTAAAGTCAGCTTATATTTTTTAATTTTGGAATAGAATGCACCCCGGCTAATACCGAGATATTTTATTGCTTTGCTTTTATTGTTATAAGATTTTTCCAATGCTTTTTGGATAATTGTTTTTTCAGTATACTCGATAGCATGATTTAAATCTAAGATTGAAGAATCTTGTATATTTAATTGATTAGTCAGGTTTAGATTTAAATGGTTAGAGCTGACGGTATCCCCCGAACAAATAATAACCGCATGTTCAATTATATTTTTTAACTCCCTGATATTTCCGGGCCAATAATAATCCTGTAAATATTCAATTGCTTCCAGTGAAAAACACATTTTTTTGTTATATTTCTTTTCATAATAATCTAAAAAGTAATGAGCAAGTATACCGATATCTTCAGGCCTTTCTTTCAAGGGAGGGATATGAATCGGTATTACGTTTAACCTATAATACAAATCATTACGGAATTCTCCCTGCTGTACCATCTGTTCGAGATTTTTATTTGTTGCAGTGACAATTCTGACATCAATGGGAATCTGTTCGTTTCCACCAATCTTCTCTATATACCTTTCCTGGGTAAAACGCAAAAGTTTAACCTGTGTGTTTTGAGATAAATCACCTATTTCATCTAAGAATAAAGTTCCCTTGTGCGCCATTTCAATCTTCCCGGTTTTTCCCGAAGAGCGGGCACCTGTAAATGCCCCGGCAGTATATCCGAACAATTCCGATTCGATAAGATTTTCGGGTATCGCTGCACAGTTTACTGCAATAAAAGGATATTTACAGCGCTCGCTGGTATTATGAATTGCTCTGGCAAACAGTTCTTTTCCTACACCTGTTTCTCCCCTGAGCATAACAGTTGCCTCCGATTTGGCAACCTGTGCGGCTAAGCCTAAGCAATTTATGAGCTTGGGAGACTCACCTATTATGCTATTAAAACTTGCCGGCAGATTTTTTTTCGTTATTTTTTGGGAGGCTCTTTCTTGTTTACCGGAATGTATGGGGCTGAGCCGTACATTAAGTTTATAAACAGGGGGTGTAGTGCCGATACCTGCAACAGCAATTATTTGTCCATTTTGGTCTTTTATGGGAAGAAAGCTGGCTACAATATTATATCCTAGCGTATCGTTGTAATGTTCTTCTTTTTGTATGGCTTCTCCAGTACGAAGCGTTTCCAAAAGTTTGTCGTTGGGATAACTCTTTTTTATGTTACGTCCTAACACATGTTCTCTCTTTACTCCTACCTGCAGTTCGTATCCTTCGTTTACATAGATGATTGTGCCATCTTTGTCAATTATGATAACAGGATCGTTTAGCATATCCAGAATAGTGCCCAAATATTGTGTTATAATATGCCAATACTTATTTTCTTGGCGATAAGGCACGGGTTTCACTCCCTATTTATTAAATTTTATGTGTTATTTTGTAACCATTGTTGTATTAATTTCAATGTCTGAAAGGTTATAATTTTTTTCTATATTAGACACGGTATATTCTGTAGATACTATTTTACTAAATTTTATCTTTTTTGTGAATAAACATGTATAAATATAATACATTATTTTTAATAATTATTTAGTTAATTTTTTTTATTAAAAAATTATATTTTAGTATTTGAATAATTAATAAAGCAAAAATGTTTATATAAGTACATAACTATAAGATGTTTAGTATATTTCTAAAAAAATGTTTTATTTAAATTTTACAGGCAGGATATTATTGTTATGTTATTGAAGTATAAATTGAGGTTTGTTCTCTTTTAGTGGTTAGGAGTAACATTTTTTTGCAAAAACTACTATAGACTATAATAGGGGTTAAGACAAATGACGCAAATTTTATCAAACATAGAGGTTATCTTGCTCAGTATCGTCAATGAAAAACCTTCGTATGCATATGAAATCGATAAAATAATTAATCTTCGGGAAATGAGAAGATGGGTTAGGATTGGAGTGGCTTCAATATATCAGGTGTTAAAAAGGTTGGAAAAAAGAAATTTAGTTTATTCAAAAATAGAAAAGGAGGGTAGAATGCCGGATAGAAAAAGATATTATGTTACAGATTTTGGGAAGGATTCTCTCGTTGAGGCTGCGAAAAGACTTCTTTCCAGTTTCGAATGGTACTATCTAGATTTGAATGTTGGTTTGGAAACCTCTGATATATTGACTGCTGAGGAACTATTTGCTTGTGTAAAAAAGAGACTATTAAAAGTTCAGGCAAACAAAAAAATACTAAAAAAAATTTATGTTTCCGGAAACGCTTCTGAAAGCAAATTTTTAAAGAAAAAAACCGTTATTAAAAATTTACTTTTATTCCGTGAAGCTGAAGAAGCTTTTTTACAACAATTTCTTGAAGAAATAGCTTTAAGCAAGAACCGGTAATGAGTTAAAAAAGGAGAGGAAACCGAAGTTTTTTTGCCTAGCTTCGATTTCCGGTGTAAAGTTCAACTACACTCACCCGCATACTTCCGGCCTATGTTCTTGCTCATTAAGCGATAAAGGGTCTCCGCGATAAGAGTCATTTGCAGATCAATCTATCTTCAAACCCAACATAGATGAAGGGGCCGGATGGAAAAAAATGACCACCTCCGCGATACCGTTTTCATGAAAATCCAGATCAAAGGATGTTCCTTGCTTAAGCCCAACATCGTGCAGTGCATCCAGCCACAAGCTCATTAATTTTACATTTTTACGCAGGTCTACACGGTTGCTATTATTCCGCAAGAAAAAATCTTTTGGGAACAACATTCAAAACGGTAAAAAAAGTTATGCCGGGGTTAAAAAATCATTTTCATAACATGACTGGTTCGCTCTTTGCTCAACAATTTCAGTCCGAGCAAGGTGCGCACGGCTACGGTGGCAGGGATCATATTGCTTCCCTGTCCTCTGTAGCCTCACTTTTTCAATAATCTCCATCAGTTCTGTCTTGAGCAGTAAGGGGACGTATAAAAAGAGTCCGGCAGCATTTGTGCCAAAAATTTGGGGCGCCAGATTAAGCAATATAATACCAAATGCGACATGTTTCGTCAATACATATCGACAAATACAGTACCTGGCGTATGCTTTCAGAAGGCTTTGAAAAAATTTATAATTTTCAGCTTAATATTTTGTTAAAGATCCTGAGGATATTTTTTTATCTTAATATTTTGAAGTTTAGGAGGAGATAATAATGTTCGAAAAATCTTTTATTCCGTATAGAGGATACTATAGTACTCCTTTTTGTAAATGGCAGGGTGGCCTAGGAAATGAAAATGCCATAGTGATGGGAGCTGAGACTAGCAAACGCTGGTTTGCGATGAGGGGATTAGACCCTAGAGAACTTGACTTTCTTTATTTGGGTATAACCATCGGTCAGCACCGTGTATTTTTCGCTCCTACATGGGCCGCCTTTATGATGGGGGCTCCAGATATTCCGGGTATAACTCTCATGCAGGCTTGTGCCACCTCTACTACCGCGGTTTTCAATGCCGGGACGGCAGTGGAAATGGGAAACGTCAAGACCGCATACTGCCTTATGGTTGACCGTACGTCAAATGGTCCTCATACCATCTGGCCCAACCCGTTCGGTCCCGGTGCGGAAGTTATTCACGAGAACTGGAACATGGACAATATGAGGGTCGATCCCTCCACAGGTTTTGGGACGCTTAACTCCGCCGAAAATGTTGCCAAAGAAGCAGGATTTACCCGTGAAGAAGCCGATGAACTGGTTTTGATCCGTTATGAGCAGTATAAACAAGCATTGGCTGATGACCGTGCCTTTCAAAAGCGGTACATGTTTCCGGTGGAAGTTAAGCTTTCTCGAAAGGAAACAAATCTGGTTGAAGCAGATGAGGGTGTATCGAGTACATCAAAAGAGGCTCTGGAGCGTTTATCTCCGGTTATGGAAGGCGGTATTCATACCTATGGGTCGCAGACCCACCCGGCTGACGGTAATGTGGGAATTATTGTCACCACCGAAGAGAATGCAAAGGAAATGAGCGCTGACCCCGGAATCTCCATCCGGCTTATTTCCTATGGCTTTGCCCGGGCAAAAAAATCATTCATGCCGGCGGCTCCGGTTCCCGCCGCCCAAATGGCCCTGCAGCGGGCTGAGGTGTCGGTTAAAGAGTTGGTTGCTATTAAGACTCACAATCCGTTCAGCGTCAATGACCTGTTTCTGGCCAAGGAGCTGGGTATCGATAAGGCTTCTTTTAACAATTACGGTAGTTCAATGGTTTTTGGGCATCCGCAGGCTCCCACCGCAGGGAGACTGCTAATTGAAGCTATCGAAGAGACGGTAATAAAGGGTGGAGGATATGCCATGGTGACCGGTTGCGCTGCCGGCGATATGGCTGCCGCCTTGGTGGTGAAAGTTGGTTAAGTAGAAAATGATTCGGTAAGAATAGAACCTGTTATAGTGAGCAACTACGAAGAAATTAAAATATTACATTCATATTGATCCCTCATTACTAATTTTGTGTTAAAATAACGGTAATGTTTCAGGTGTCGAAGTAAGAATAAGAGAACGGTTATCGTCTTAATAAATTCAGTAAGATTTGCCGAAAGTACCCATTACTCCGGAAGAAGTACTCAAGGCTATCAAGGAGAAACAAGCAGGTAAGGGAAGATATTTAGCGGCAACGGAAGAAAAATGCCATTGCCGCTAAATTAGAATTTAAAACTCTGACGTTGATGGCGGTCGGACGAAACGGCCCTAACATTTACAGGATACCGAAAAAAAAATTTGCAGTTATCCTGCGTGAAGGAGTGACATTGAATGAAGGAATTATACGAATCATGTGCCCGCCTTCTCTCAGGAGGAGAAGACGTGGTAACAGCTACTATTATTCAACAGGACGGATCGTCGCCCCGCACTGCCGGCACGAAAATGCTTATTCGCCGGGACGGTTCTTTTCAGGGAACTATCGGAGGCGGCTTCCTGGAGGGCCGGGTCCTGCAACTTGCCCGGGAAGTATATGCAAGCGGTCGTTCTTTATGCGAAAAATTTATTTTTACCCCAGATAATGTGTCCACGATGGATATGATTTGCGGAGGAGAGGTGGATGTTTTTATTGACCTGGTTCCCTCCACCTCTCCTGAATACCTGGAGATTTATCGTTTTCTAACCGAGTTGGAAAATTACCGCCAAAGAGTACTTCTGGTCAGTAAAATCATAACAGGTGATGAAAGTAAAAATGGTCTGAAACAATGTCTTTTACTGGAAGACAAAATGATCGGGATGGAAATGTCAGGAGAACAAAGGGAACAGTTATTACAGCTTAAATATGGCCGTTCTCCCCTCTTACTGACTATGGACGGGACAAAATATCTGGTAGAACTTCTTAGTTCTCCTACTACTGTCTATATTTTTGGGGCCGGCCATGTTTCTCAGAAAATAGCCCGGCTAACCTGCCTGATTGGTTTTCGAACAATTGTGCTGGATGACCGGGAAGAATTTGCTTCCAGGCAGCGTTTCCCCTGGGCCGATGAGATTATTGTCTTAAATAATTTTAATCAATGTTTTCGGGACTTACCGGTTGACCGGAGCAGCTATCTGATCATTGTTACAAGAGGGCATAAATCTGATATGGTCGTGCTGGCACAAGCTCTGGAAACTGAAGCCTGCTATATCGGGATGATTGGCAGCCGTAAGAAAAGGGATGCCATTTATAAAGCGCTGTGCGAGGCCGGGTTCCGTGAGGATCAATTGGCCAGGGTTTATTCCCCCATCGGCCTGCCCATTAACGCTGAAACACCGGAGGAGATTGCCGTAAGTATTGTTGCCGAGTTGATTCAGGTGCGGGCCGGGCAGAACAATATCTAACAAACAGTTAAAATTTTATTAATCCAAAAACTAAAAAGAATGGATGGAGATACAATGATAAAAGTTCCAGTAAAAGATGCTGTTGGAATGATCCTTTGTCATGATCTAACTCAAATTATACGTGGGGAATTTAAAGGTTGTGCTTTTAAAAAAGGTCATGTTGTTACTGAAGAAGATATCCCCCAGTTGCTGCAGATGGGTAAGGAAAATCTTTTTGTGTGGGAGAAAAAAGAAGGATATCTCCATGAAGATGAAGCGGCACAAAGGATGGCAAGCGCTATTGCCGGAAGCGGTATTAATATGTCAGAACCCACGGAAGGGAAAGTTAACCTTACTTCCGCATGGCGTGGTCTTTTAAAAATAAATGTCCAGGGTCTTACGGAAATTAACAGTCTTGAGCAAGTAATGCTCGCTACTCTTCACACTGACCAGATTGTGGAAAAGAATTTGCTTATTGCAGGTACTAGGGCCATCCCACTGCAAATTGATGAACAAATTATTAAGCAGTGGGAGGTATTGGCCCAAAAATATAGACCGATTATCGAAGTTAAATCCTTGTTAACGATGCGGGTGGGCATGGTCGTTACCGGTAGTGAAATTTACAAGGGGCGGATTGAAGATAAATTCAGCCCTGTAGTTGAAGAAAAAATTAAAAAGCTTGGCAGTTATCTGGTGAAGAAAACGAATGTTAATGACGATACACAAATGATCGCAATTGCAATAAGAGATATGCTCAATGAAAAGGTCGATCTGATTGTCGTTACCGGCGGTATGTCGGTTGACCCGGACGATCTGACACCGGCAGGTGTCGTTGCGGCAGGTGGAAAAATTGTTTCCTACGGAAGTCCGACAATGCCGGGGGCTATGTTTATGGTGGCCTATATTGGTGAGACGCCTGTTCTGGGATTGCCCGGTTGCGTAATGTTTGCCAAAACTACAGTTTTTGACTTAATCTTGCCTCGCATCGTGGCCGGGGAGATTATTACGCGACGGGATATTGTTAAACTGGGGCATGGCGGCATGTGTTCAGGGTGCTCGACATGCCGGTTCCCGGCATGTGCTTTTGGAAAGGCGTAATCATATAGCTGCTCATTCTCAAGTCAGATATTTTATTTTATTAGGAGGAACAAATTATCTTATGTCGACAAAGGTAAAGATAACAACGCTTTGTGAAAACAGCGTTCCGTATCCTGCCAACGGGGTAATAGGGGAACATGGGTTGGCTATGTTACTGGAAACGGGTTCCCAAAAGATTCTTTTTGATACCGGGGGAGGGTTGACCTTCCTGCATAATGTTCGCACTCTGAATATTGATCTCCATTCCCTGGATGTCCTGGTCCTGAGTCATGGCCATTATGATCATACCGGAGGCCTTAAAGCCCTGCTGCAAGAGTACGGCGGAAATCTGGACGTATACGCGCATTCGGATATTTTTAAAGCTAAATATCATCTGCTGGAAGGGAAAGAACCAAAGAAAATCGGTATTCCCTGGACAAAAGAAGAACTGGAAAGTTGGGGAGCCCGTTTTCATCTGACACGGGAATCCAGGGAACTGGGTGATGGTGTCATACTTACAGGGGAAATTCCCCGCAGGGAAAAGGCGGAGGAGGGCACAGCTAAGGGCTTGTGTTGCCGGGAACCTGACGGCAGCCTGGTACCTGACCCCCTCTATGACGACCAGGCCATAATTGTGGAAAGTCCTGAAGGGACAATTGTTCTTCTTGGCTGTTCTCACTCGGGTTTAATTAATACTTTGAGATATGTGACCGAACTTACCGGAAAAGATCGAATATATGCCTGTATCGGGGGGACCCATCTTGTTGCCGCTTCTGATGAACGGCTTGATTATACCATAAAAGAACTGGAAAAATTTCATGTGCAAAAAATTGCACCCTGCCATTGTACAGGATTTCGGGCTGCATTTGTTCTCTATCAGGCCTTTCAAGACCGCTTTGAGTTCAATGCTGCCGGCAACGTCTTTAGTTTCGGCGGTTAGCCGGATAAGTTGGTTGATTGGAAAGTTGGAAAGCACTGCAGCGATAAATAGTAATTAGCGGTCGGGGATATTCCTCTGGAAGAGGTGTGTTCCCATACTAAAAAGAAATTTCTCTGCAAGGAGTAAATTTCCGGAAAAATATAAAAGCGAGGTTAACGATATGGCAACTGCCCAAGATCAATCCGTTTTGAAAAAGCTGAAATTAACCGACTACAAAGTTATTATCAAGGGAGCAGGCGACCTTGCCAGCGGTGTGGCCCACCGCCTTCTGCTTGCCGGATTTCCCATTGTTATGCTGGAACTTCCCCGTCCCCTGGTCGTGAGAAGAAGCGTTTCTTTTGCTTCGGCCGTTTTTGCAGGAAACGTTGAAGTAGAAGGAGTCAAGGCTTCCCTAATAAATGATATTCCCCAAATTGAAAGCTGTTGGTCCCGGGGGATTATTCCTGTTGTTGTCGACCCGAAAGGGAATTTAATTCGGGAGATGAAGCCTTATGTTTTGGTAGACGCTGTTATGGCCAAGAGGAACTCCGGCACCTTAATTACCGACGCTCCTCTTGTTATCGGCCTGGGTCCCGGATTTACGGCAGGAGAAGACGTCACAGCCGTAGTAGAGACGAAAAGAGGGCATGACCTGGGCAGGGTATTTTATTCCGGGACAGCGGCGGCCGACACCGGTATCCCGGGGAGTATCGGCGGTTATTCCGCAGAAAGGTTGCTCAGATCTCCCGCATCCGGGCAATTTCATCCCTGCAAAGATATCGGAGAGTCTGTGCAAAAAGGGGAAAAAGTAGCTGAGGTAGGAAATAATTCCCTTCTTGCTCCGATCAGCGGTTTAATTCGCGGCATGCTCTATCCCGGCCTTGAAGTGGACAAGGGAATGAAGGTAGGAGACATAGACCCCCGGGGCAAAGAAGTGGACTGGAGAACACTTTCCGACAAGGCCAGATCTGTCGGGGGTGGAGTACTGGAAGCTATTCTGCATTTTTTAACAGTCTAAAACCCTTCTGCAATAATCACTGTATCCTTGGAAGATAATAGTGGTTGATGAGCACTTTAACGATGGCCGCTATGGGAATGGCGATAATGATCCCAAGTATACCGAGCAACCTTGCTCCACAGAGGATAGCCAGCAGGATGGTTATAGGCCGCAGATCCACGGCTTTGCCCATTAGGAAGGGAGTAAGGACAAAGGTGTCTATCGTCTGGATGACCAGGTATAGACCGATAACGAACAGGGGGTGTGGTGTGCCCGGGGTAAGGCTGAGCAGTATGGCCGGGATCGCTGCAAGAAAAGGGCCGATATTGTAAATGATGTTCAGGATTCCTGCGGTTAAACCCAGGATAAAGGCAAATGGCATCCCGAGAAGCGCCAGCCCGCTGCCGGTAGCCAGCCCCACAAGGCTGCACCGGACGAAATTGCCCCGCAGGTAGACACCTACTTTGGCATCGGTAATAGAGATAATATGCAGGACTTCATGCCGGTATCCGGAGGGGAAAAGGTTGACAAGGGATGTTTTAATTTTATCCAGGTCGAGAAGCAGAAAAAAGATCAGAAAAAAAAGGCCGAGAAAAGACCAGATTTCTCCGAGAAGGGGAACTTTATTGGTATAAATATTGTTTGACCATTTTAACAAAAATGCGGGAATATTTTCAATAAGGAAAATTATTCCTTTTGTAATTTGTTCCACCAGGTTTAATTCCAAGAGCTGATCCAGGTATTCCAGCTGGAGAAACAGAAAAGCCACATATTGTTTAAAATCTGTGGCAATATAGCCGGCTAGCTGCCTGATTTGCCCAAAGAGGAGTAGAGGAATAAAATAAAAAAATAAAAAGATAACAGAGAGAAAAAAGAGAAAAACCAGGCCGGCAGCAACAGGTTGGGGGATGCGGAGCCTTACAAGAATTTCCACCAGGGGGGCGATGAGGTAAACTGCCAGCATGGCGATAATGATAAGAGTTATAACAGGAAAGAGCATTTTTAAAAACCAGAGGCATACAATAAATAAGAAGATAAAGAATACCAGCTTCAAATTTTCTTTCAGACAATGATCCATTCAACTTCTCCTTCATATTTGCTTTTTATATTATTAAATCAATTATACCTCTTTTTTGGAAAAAAAGGAGGAAAATAAGGTTTTGATGGGATGAAAAACAGTATTTTAGGTTCTATTCTTTCCTGTTTTCTCATATCCGCGGGCATGCTTTCCATTCCAACCATCGGCTTTTCTTCAATGGGGGAAATTTTTACCTTTTTTTGGGGTACCCTGGCTTTCCTGGTGGCCGCGGGTTTTCTTAAGGATTATTTTCGTCAGGGTTAGCCGGCGGCTTCATCATCTATTTTTTTTACTTGCAGGAAATAGGCCAGAATTTCTCCCAGAATGACTGCTTCGACTTCCAGGCGGTATTTTTTGTTTCCTTCTTCAATAAGCCGTCCCTCCAGAAGATTAAAGAGCAGCGGATAGGGTAACGCGTGCACTTCCTGGCCGAGAAGGTCCTTAACCAGATCATAGATAGTACGGCGTAATGCAGGTTCAACAAAGGAATGATCATTCATCTGTATCTCCAGTTTAATTTCTTCCACAACCATAGGCCGTATTGATTCGTGTTGTTCCTTAATTTTTTCCATCTGCTGAACAGTTTCATATAGTTGGACTTTTAATTCCTCTGTCTTCCAGTAAACCTCTTCAAATTTTTTTCCCTGTACAACGTTCATTAATGTTAATCCCGTCAGAAGCCCCAGGATAAAAAAAGCTATTTTTACTCGCAACTCAATTTCCTCCCAGGGAGTATTTTAAAAGAAGATATCCCAGGTGAGCCCCGGCAAAAGCGCTGGTAATCAGAGCTAATTGTTTGAAAATTTCCGCAGGCTGCCCGCTGAGAAAGCCCACTTCAATGGCTTTAAAAGCGCTGAAAGAGCCTCCCAGCGCGGTAACCAGAGCCCAAATTTTTAGCTTTTCCGCCAGTTCCAAAATGGTATAAAGGGGAGGTTGTTGCGTGGAGAGAAATGCTGCCAGAGCCCCCAGGGTGCTTCCACCCAGTATTACTCCCAGGGCAATAAAAAAAGTAGTGATCAGTGTCGGGTAGATAGACGGCATAAAGCATCCCCTTAACATAAAGTATTTTTATTATGTATATTGAATTTGCCCGGGGTCTAAAACCTCGATTTTGGGGTATGAAGCATTCAGCGTTTTGGTAAATTATTTTTATTTTCAAAGGGTTTTTTCCAGGAAAAGTCGAAATTAATTCTTCAGCAAATGAAGATATTTTTTGGAGGAATTGGCTTTGTTTATTCACCTGCATGTGCATACGGAATACAGTCTGCTGGATGGAGCAACCCGCATCCGAAGTGTGGTGGAAAAAGCAGCTGAACTGGGGATGCCGGCTGTGGCTATAACCGACCATGGAACAATGTACGGGGTTATCGATTTTTACAAGGCGGCCCGGTCAAAAGGAATAAAACCGCTCATCGGATGCGAAGTTTATGTGGCTCCCAAGAGCCGTTTCCGCAAAGAAAAAAATAACGAAAACCTTTATTACCATCTGGTTCTCCTGGCAAAAAATCAGGAAGGTTACCGCAATCTGGTAAAAGTAGTCAGCGCCGGTTATCTGGAGGGGTTTTACTATAAGCCGAGGGTGGACAAAGAACTCCTTTCCCAACATAGTGAAGGGCTTATTGCCTTGAGCGCCTGTTTGGCCGGTGAGATCCCGGCGCTGCTCTTGCAAGGGGATGAGAAACAAGCCCGTGAGGCCGCTCTCTGGTACCGGGAAACCTTCGGAGAAGGTAATTTTTACCTGGAATTGCAGGATCAAGGCATCGCGGAGCAAAAAGAACTTAACCGGAAGCTTTTCCAATTGGGCAGGGAGACAGGTATTCCCCTGGTCGCCACAAATGATGTTCATTATCTTGAGCGTGAAGACGCGGAAGCCCATGATGTCTTGCTCTGTATCCAAACGGGGAAAAATGTGGATGACCCTAAACGCTTAAAGTTTGACGGGGAAGGTTTTTATTTTAAATCGGAGGAAGAGATGAGGTCTGCATTCGCTGAGTTTCCTCCCGAGGTATTAGAAAATACGGGAATAATTGCTGACAAAATAAATCTTGAATTCGAATTTGATAAAAGGTATCTACCTCTTTATGATATTCCCCCCTCTTATGCAACTCCTGAAGAGTATTTGCGGGCTCTCTGCCGCGAAGGGCTGGCTAAAAGGTATGATCAGATAACCCCTGAAATACAGGAGCGCCTCGACTATGAACTGGGCGTGATTGAACAGATGGGTTTTGCCGGTTACTTTCTGATTGTTTGGGACTTTGTCAATTTTTCCGTGGCAAACGGGATTCCCGTAGGACCCGGAAGAGGTTCCGCAGCCGGCAGCCTGGTTGCTTATTCCCTTTCCATCACGAATATTGACCCGCTGCGCTACGGGTTGCTTTTTGAAAGGTTTTTAAATCCTGAAAGGGTCACAATGCCTGATGTGGATATTGATTTTTGTTACGAGCGGCGTGACGAGGTCATCCGCTACGTTATCGACAAATACGGCGAAGAGCGGGTGGCCCAGATTATCACCTTCGGCACGATGGCGGCCCGCATGGCGGTGCGGGATGTGGGACGGGCCCTTAACTTTACTTACGGTGAGGCGGACCGCGTGGCCAAGGCAATCCCAGAAGAGCCGGGAATGACGATTCAAAAGGCATTGGAGATGAATTCGGAGCTCGCTGAGCTTTACAATAATGATGAGCGATACCGCAAGTTTCTGGATATTTCCCGCAAAGTGGAGGGACTGCCGCGGCATGCTTCCACTCATGCCGCGGGCGTGGTTATCTCGGGGAACCCCCTGGTCGAGCATGTTCCTCTCCAGAAGACAAACGGGACGCTAGTAACCCAGTTTTCCATGAATCTGCTGGAAGAGCTGGGACTCTTGAAAATGGATTTTCTGGGGTTGCGCACCCTGACAATTATGGAGGAAGCAGTCAGGCAGGTTAACCAGCAGCGGGGAGAAGAGGGGAAAGAAAAAGGCAAGCTTGACCTTTCTGCCATCCCCCTGGATGATTCCCGGACTTATTCCTTGCTTTCTCAGGGAGACACAGCAGGGGTTTTTCAGTTGGAAAGCAGCGGGATGCGCTCAGTTCTGCGGGAATTGAAGCCGTCAGTCTTTGAAGATATTATTGCTGTGGTTGCCCTTTACCGACCAGGTCCCATGGAACAGATTCCTGTTTTTACCGAAAGCAAACACGGGTCGAGGGAGATAAGTTACCCCCATCCCGAGCTGGAACCCGTGCTTAAAGAAACTTACGGGGTTATCGTTTACCAGGAACAGATCATGGAGATCGCGGCGAGGATGGCGGGTTTCTCCCTGGGACAGGCGGACCTTCTGCGCAGGGCCATCGGAAAGAAGAAAAAGGAAATTCTGGACCAGCAACGGCAGATTTTTACCGAAGGAGTCGACAAGAAGGGGTACGGCAAGAAGCTGGGAACGGAACTGTATGATTTGATCGTTAAATTTGCTTCTTACGGTTTCAACAAGTCACATGCTGCGGCTTATGCCCTGATAGCTTACCAGACAGCTTATCTCAAGGCAAATTATCCTGTAGAATTCATGGCAGCACTGCTGACCGGGGTGATGTCCAATGCAGCCAAAATTGCTCTGTATATCGCGGATTGCCGGCGGCAGGGGATTGAGATCCTTCCCCCTGATGTCAATGAAAGTGAAACAAATTTTACTGTTGTGAGCTCAAAGCGAATTCGTTTCGGCCTGGCCGCGGTCAAAAATGTGGGGAAAGGAGCCATTGAAACAATTATCAAAACCCGGATAAAAGAGGGTAAATTTACCGGGCTGGGTGATTTTTGCCGGAAAGTCGATCTGCGGACATGCAACCGCAAGGTAATTGAGAGTCTGGTCAAATGCGGTGCCTTTGATTCTCTGGGTGGATTACGTTCCCAGTATTTGAATTATCTCGATCAGGCGCTCCAATCAGGGCAGCACGCGCAAAAGGAAAAAATGGACGGTCAGATTTCCATGTTTTCTTACCTGGGAGGGGATACGTTCTCCGGGGAACAGGGCGATGATCTTCCTCCTTTGCCGGAATACTCGCCCAGGGAAAAACTGACATTTGAAAAGGAGTTAGTCGGACTTTATATTTCCGGTCATCCGCTGGACCAGTACCGCCGTATTCTGGAAAACCTGAAGGGAGCGACTCCGATCGGCGAACTGGCCGAGTTTAAAGACAAAAGCCAGGTAACCGCAGTGGGGATGATCAGTTCTGTAAGGACGATTTATACAAAAAAGGGCCGTCCCATGTCCTTTCTTACAGTTGAAGATCTGACAGGAGAGCTGGAAGTTGTGGTTTTCAGCGACCTCCACGAGCGGCATCAGAAAAGCCTGGAGGAGGAGAGAGTGATTCTGGTCAAAGGCCGTCTGGATTTGAAAGAGGAGGAAACGGTTAAAATGCTCGGCGAGGAGATTACCTTCCTGCCGCGGGAACCCAGACAGCTCTTAATTACCATTAGCGGAGACGAGTCTTTTTCGGAAATGCTTCCGGAACTGCTGCGCCTGAAAAACGTTCTTACCTCCGGCCAGGGCGGGACACCCGTTTATCTTTACTTTGAACAGAAGGAAAAGCTTATCCTGGCGGGGCAGGAGTGCTGGGTGGAAGATCCCGAGCGTGTGCAAGGGGAAATTGAGCACATTCTGGGAACCGGGTCCGTTAAAATAGAGCAGATGGAAAGCGTTTGATTCCCGGGAGCGAGGAGTAAGATGCGGGAATTAGAAAATGTAATATAAGGTGAGAAAAGGAGCCGATTCGAGTATATTATCGTTTTCCGGATAATAATATAACGGGTCGGGTTCAAATAGTAATTAGCGGCACTATGGTTGGGAGGAAAAGAAATGAAAAAGATCGCTGTTTTAACCAGCGGAGGCGATGCCCCGGGTATGAACGCCGCAATCAGAGCGGTAGTGCGGAAGAGTATTTACCACGGGCTGGAGATTTACGGAATTAAACGCGGTTATTCGGGTTTGATCAACCGGGAAATCGAGCCCATGAAGCTCGGTTCTGTCGCGGATATTATTCACCGGGGCGGGACAATTCTACATACTGCCCGGTGCCCGGAATTTTTAACCAGAGAGGGTCAGGAGAAGGCTTTTGCGTTTTTGCAGGAGCAAAAATTGGATGGTCTCGTTGTCATTGGGGGCGATGGTTCTTTCCGGGGAGCGAAAGTCCTGGAAGAAGCCGGCTTTCGCACGGTCGGCGTTCCGGGGACCATAGACAACGATATCCCCTATACGGATTACAGCATCGGTTTTGATACGGCAGTCAGCACAGTTACTGATGCCGTTAACAAACTGCGGGATACAGCGACCTCCCATGAGCGAATATATGTGATTGAGGTAATGGGGCGTGATACGGGCTTTATTGCCCTGCAGGCCGGACTTGCCGGTGGAGCGGAATCCATTATCGTTCCGGAAGCTCCTTTTGACCTCTCCGAGGTTTGCAGCCGTCTGATGCGGGGAGCGCAGAGGGGTAAACTGCACAGTGTCATTCTGGTTGCCGAGGGTGCGGCAAGTGCCATAAGCGTGGGCGAAGAAATTAAGAAGCTGCTTCAGATGGAGGTTCGGGTAACCATTTTAGGGCATTTGCAAAGAGGCGGAACTCCCACAGCCTTTGATCGTGTTCTCTCCAGCCGTCTGGGAGCCAAAGCAGTTGACCTGTTAATGGAGGGTAAGGGCGGGTGCATGGTTGGTCTTTGGAAGGGCGAAATTAAAGCGACACCTTATGAAGAAGTTTTTGCTTCCAGCAAAGAGTTTTCCTGGGATGATTACCGTATGGCATCTATCCTGGCAATTTAGGGAGGTTTTTTATCTTGCGGAGGACTAAAATCGTCTGTACGATTGGACCGGCTTCGGAAGACCGGGGCACAATTGCCTCTCTTTTAGAGCATGGTATGGATGTAGCCAGACTAAACTTTTCCCATGGAAAAATTGAGGATCATCTGCAGCGAATTAAACTACTTCGTTCCGTTGGTCGCGAAACGGGAAAAAGAGTCGGGATTCTCGTTGATACCCGCGGACCTGAAGTAAGGATAAAAACTTTTGCCCGCAATGAGGAGCAGCTCAAAGAGGGAGATCTGTTTACGCTGACGACGGAGGATGTCCAGGGAGACCGCAGCAGGGTAAGCGTCAATTATAAGGGGCTTCCCGGAGATTTGCTTCCGGGAGCCCATATCCTTGTGGATGACGGACTGATCGAGCTCCGGGTAGAAAAGACGACACCCGTTGAAGTGCAGACTGTCGTCCTCCACGGTGGAGTAATTTCTTCCCGCAAGAGTATTAATCTTCCCGGTATTTCCGTTCGCCTGCCCTCCCTTTCCCCCGGGGATATCCGGGATATTGAGTTCGCCCTGGAGCATGACGTGGATTTTATCGCGGCATCCTTTGTTCGACGGGCCGGCGATATAATTGCCATCAAGCGTCTGGTGGAAAAGCATAACAAAGATGTCAAAGTTATCGCCAAGATAGAGAACTATGAAGGTATTGAGAATTTTAAGGAGATCCTTGAGGTCGCCGATGGTATTATGGTTGCCCGGGGCGACTTGGGGGTGGAGATCCCTATTGAAGATGTTCCCCAGGTTCAGAAGAAATTTATCAGAGCGTGCAACCGTGCCGGCAAACCTGTTATTACAGCCACGCAGATGCTGGATTCCATGATCCGGCACCCCAGGCCCACTAGGGCCGAGGCAAGCGATGTGGCTAATGCTATTTTTGACGGGACGGATGCCGTAATGCTCTCCGGCGAAACGGCTGTGGGTGCTTTCCCCGCGGAAACGCTGAAAATCATGTCGCGTATTGCCTGCAGGACGGAGGAAGAACTGGAATACCGTAAAATGCTCGATTATTATCAACAGGATACCCGGAAAACCACAACCGATGCGATCAGCTATGCAACCTGCCGAGCGGCTTTTGACCTGAATGCGGCAGTCATTATTTCCGCCACCCAATCGGGGCATACGGCCCGCATGGTTTCCAAATTTAAACCAAAGGCTCCCATTATAGCCGTGACACCGAGTGAAAAAGTTGCTTCCGCCCTGACTCTGACCTGGGGGGTTTACCCGCTGCTGGCTCCGCCTTCCGACCACAGTGAAGAGATTTTTAATACAGCTGTTCAGGTAGCTCTAGATGCCGGGATAATTAAAGGCGGCGAACTTGTTATCCTTACTGCCGGAGTACCGGTCGGGGTTCCGGGGACAACCAACTTCATGCGTATCGATACGGTCGGAGAAGTACTCGTCCGCGGGCAGGGCGTAGGAAAATATTCCGTAACTGCTCCCGTTCATGTTGCCCCGACTCTGCCACAAGCTCTGGAAATCAGGAAGGGGGAGATCCTGGTTACTCCCTTGACAGGGAAAGAGCACCTCACGGCGATGGAGAAAGCCGCTGCCATTATTACGGAAACGGGAGGTCTGACTTCCCATGCGGCCATTGTCGGCCTGGAACTGGGCATTCCTGTGATTGTCGGCGCTGAAGGTGCAACCGGAATATTGACTGCCGGTCAACTGGTTACCGTGGATGCAGTTCGCGGGCTTGTTTATCGGGGCCGGGCAACGGTCTTTTAGAGCAGTGAGTTTTTAACCGGAGGTGGTAACGATTATATGAAACAGAACGAGACGGTGTTGAGGGTACGCTACAAGGACACTGATCAGATGGGGGTAGCTTATTATGCCAATTATTTTATCTGGTTTGAGGTTGGCCGGGCGGAATTGATGCGATCCCTCGGGCTGACTTATAAACAATTGGAACAGAATGAGATTTTTCTTCCAGTGATAGAAGCTTATTGCAAATACAAGAATCCCGCTCGTTACGACGATCAGATCCGTGTGGTCACCACATTAAGATTTTTACAGGATGTGAAGCTGGGCTTTCAATATGAAATATTCCATCTGGAAAAAGATACCTTACTTGTTCATGGTGAGACGACGCATGCTTTTGTAAACAAAGCGGGGAAACCGGTTGTTTTACGTAAGCAGAACCCCTTCTTATGGAGAATTTTACGGGATAAGCTTCCGGAAATGTAAGCCTTCTGAAAAAGCAGAAGTCAGAAGTCAGGAGTGCCGGCAGGTTGGAAAACTATCCTGAAAATACCGATGGTGAAGCATCATGGTGGTCTTAGAAAAAAACCCCCGGCAAAGGGGGTTGCGGGGTGGAAGTTATTTTGGCGGTTCTTTGCCGGTTTCCGGTTTAATGTTTAAGCATAATCAGCCCTGTGGTCATCTTTGGGTAAAAATACGTTGATTTCTGGGGCATACGAATTCCTTCCTCGGCAAGATCAATAATTTTTTCCATGGGTGGTCTGTTCAGATAAAAAACATAGCGTGCTTTTTCTCTGTCCACAAATTCTTTGGCCTCCCACTCGTCTTTCAAATAGATGAGTGCGGACTGATCTTTCCTTTCCGCCTCTCCCAGGCCAAAGATCGGTTCCAAAATCAGTTTATGTATAATAAAGGTATCCAGCAAGGGGAAAGAAAGATTCTGCGCATTTTTTAGTTTCAGGCTATACAGCTTTCCCTCTGGAGTATAAAGACCGAAGGAAATATCTCCATCTTTTCCGGATGTTGCCAAACTTTCCAGCGCGGCCTGGAATTGGGCCCTGTCATGCGGCTTCGCCGCTTCAGCGAGGATAAATTTTTCTTGCAGTTTGGAAAGCAGATCCTGTGTTCCGACGGCAGTTCGTGCCACCAAACGATGGGTGGGAAAAGACAACAGCCCTTCATCATAAATGTTTACCAGGGCCATGAGAACATGCTTAAACTTGTTGTTATCTTTTAATTCTTCCTTTTTCTGCAGATAAAATTGTAAAGCTGTTTCATAGCGGTGATGGCCGTCGGCAATAAAGATTTTCTTATCATGAAAGAATTCCTGTGCGGCAGAGATTATAGCCGGATCAACCACAGCCCAGATCCGATGAGTTTGACCGTCGTCGTCAGTAAAGTCGATAACCGGTTGAACTTTTTCTTTTAGAGCCTGCGCAAGCTCTTCTAAGAACATCTCCCTGTCACGATAAAGACCGAAAATCGGGCTAAAATTTGCCTCGCAATGCTGCATCAGCTCCAGCCTGTCTGCTTTAGGTTTATCCATGGTTACTTCATGCGGAATAATATTCCCCTCCTGAAAGGGTGAAAGTTCAACTCCGCAGTATAATCCCCGGCGCAGATAATTTTTTCCTTCATGGGTGAAATGCTGATCGTAAAAATAAAGGGCAGGTTTTTCTTCCCGGTAGAGAATACCCTTTTCCAGCCATTCCTTGAAAGTATGTGCCGCCCTGGTGTATTTATTGTTTAAATTGTTATCCTCAGGCAGGGATTTGCCATATTCCAGGCGTATTACATTAAAGGGACTTTTTTCGTAGTATTTTTCCTGCAGTTCAGAACTAATAACATCATAAGGCGGGGTAACCAGTCGGGAATAATCCGACCCTGCCCTGGGGGATAATCGCAGTCCATGAATGGGTGTAATATTTGTCATCTCCAAACCTCCGCATTAGTCGCTCACTTTTTCCGATCATTCACATTCTATGGAGATTTTATTATAATTCCCGGGAAAAGACAAGTAGACTTATTTTTTCTTTGCGGATAATCTTTAAAGGAAGGAGGAAATCAGGTGCTTACTGATGCGGAAAAGATCAAGGAAAGGGTTCGGAACCTCTCACAAATTATGCCGTTCTGCCTCCTCAATGCCGATCAGTTAAAAAGGATTGCGGTTTCCCTGAAAGAGGAAACCTATCCGGCCGGGACTTTTCTCGTTAAACAGGGAGAACCTTCAAAGCACGTCCTCTTTTTGATTATCCGGGGAAAGGCGGAGATCTTTGTTGCCGATAAAAACGGTGATGAGACGGTCACAGGTTTAAGGGAAGCTGCAGAGTTTCTGGGTGAAACTGTTTTTCTCTCCAACAAGGAATATCCCGCATCAGCCAGGGCCCTGGAGAAGACCCACTGTTACCTGCTTTACCCTCGAATTACCGCGAAAATTTATGAAGAAAGCGCCGATTTTGCTGCTTTTATTGCCCGTTTGCTGGCAGACCGGATGCGCATTCTTTATCAAAAGTTTTATGATGAAGAGGAAGGACAGGCCGGCGGAGGATTCAGCAAACGTATTGAGGATATTATGGTTACCAGGGTTATTACATGCAGTCCCGAGGACAATGTGGGACAAATCGCCTCTATCATGGATTCTCATAATGTCAGTTCAGTGGTTGTTGTGGATAACGACGGCAAACCGCTGGGTATTATTACGGAAAGCGATCTTGTCTCCAGGGTTCTTTGCAGGGGAAATCCGGCAAGCATCTTCTTCTTAACGGCCAAAAAGTTGATGACAACAGGATTGCTCTCCCTTAAGCGTTATGATTTCTCTTATCAAGCTTTTTTGCTCATGGTTAAACACCGTATTAAGCATGTAATAATTCTTGATGAAAAAGATAAACTTCTGGGGATCGTGGCAATGCGGGATATTATCAAATCCAGGAAAACCGGTTCTTTCGCCATTGTCAATAACATTGAAGCGGTCAAATCTATTAAGGCCCTGGCCAAACTGCGCCCGGAAGTGGATCAAGTTTTACAGGCCTTGCTGGTGGAAAGAGCTCCCGTCAAGGAAATAACCTCTCTTATTACGGAATTTTATGACCGCATTACCCGTAAAGTAATTGAAATTGCGGAAAAAGCCATGATGGCGGAGGGATACGGCTCCCCTCCGGTAAATTATTGCTGGATTACCATGGGCAGCAGCGGGCGAAAAGAACAATTTGCCCGAACAGACCAGGATAACGGCATTATTTTTGCAGACGTAGATGCGGAAAGGGAAGAAAAAGTAAAGAAATATTTTTTGACCCTGGGAGGAAAAGTGGTCGCGGGAATGGAACAGTATGGTTTCAGCCCCTGCAAAGGCAAAGTTATGGCCAATAATGCGGCATGGTGTCATTCTTTTCGCGGCTGGTGCGAAACTATCGAGAGATGGAGCGCTCACTTGACGGAAAATGTGCGCTTAATGACGATCTTCCTGGACTTTCGTTATATCTATGGCAATATAAATCTTTATGATCTTCTGCGCAAATTTGTCGTTCGTAAAACCCAAAATTCTTCTCTGCTTCTTTTTTACCTTGTTAAAGATAACCTCAGCAAACGGCTGCCCCTGGGCTTTTTTCGCCGGATTCAGACAGAGCGCACGGGAGAACACCGCAATCAACTGAATTTAAAAACATCAGCCTGTGTACACATTGTTGATTGTATAAGGGTTTTTGCCCTCAAGGAGGGTATTTCCGTTACGAATACCTTTGAAAGATTGGATGAACTGGGAAAAAGAAAGGTATTAAACGAGAAGGATATTGAGCAGATCAAGGCAGCCTATGAAACTCTAATGATGCTGCGGGTCCGTAATGCCATGATCAAAATGCAAAAAGGGGAGATACCCGATAATTATATTACGCCCGGGGATTTGACTGATCGTGAATATTCTCTGCTCAGGGAATCGCTGATTGTTGTTAACCGCCTTCAGGGGATTACCGAAAACATTTTTGGCCTTATAACCTGAAAGGGAACATTTCAGAAAGTTTTTCCAACATGCTCTAATGAATCGCTATTTATTTTCTGAAAATAGGTGAACATAAGCAACTCTTCCAGGCTGTTTATTCCTTTTCTTTTCAATACTTCCAGTAAACGGAGGAAGATTTGAGCAGTGGCCAGAGAGTCTCCCAGAGAAGTATGTCTGTCTTTAATCTCCAGATTATATTTGCAGGCGAGACTTTCCAGAGAATATTTCGGCAGCTGAGGTAAGAGACTTTTGGCCAGAAAATGCGTATCAATAACCGGGTTTACAATACGCAGGGGTGTGAACCGGCAAAGTTCCATGTTGATGAAGGCCAGATCAAAGGCTGCGCAATGGGCAACGAGAGTTCGCTCGCCGATAAAATCCAAAAAGCGTTCCAGTACCTGGAGAAAGGTCGGTTTCCCTGCAACCAGGGTGTCGTTAATTCCTGTTATCTCAGTAGCTGCCTGGGGAATATACCTTTGCGGATCGACCAGCTCTTCAAAATACAATTCTTCCCGGACTTCACCGCCTTCAATAACCACCGCACCCAGGGAGATGACCCGGTCCCCCTGCAGGGGTTGCAGGCCTGTAGTTTCCGTATCAAAGACAACATAGGATGCGTTGTGGATATCCTGTCTCCAGTCGATTTGCTGCTGCAGTTGACCAATCTTTTTGCTGATTTTTTGGACAACTTCTTTGTGTTCTTCGGCAAAGGGTTCATATTTTGGTAATTTTGCCGGAAACGATCTGTTAACAGGCAGGACAAAGTTCAGGATTTTTTCCATAATATTCCTTATTCGATGAGAGAGGGGACAAAAGAGGCGGGCATTTCTGTTAAGGTTGTAACAATCCGATTGATAATAATAACGAACCTGCATGGTTTTGTCTCGCTTTGAGTAACAAAATTTTAAATAAAAGATAAAATTTAATCTATTCATAATTTTAACAAAAAAACTAGAAAAAAACAAGAGTTATTTGGGAGACATATACAATTTTTATAGAGGAGTTAATTAATGGAAAAAACTGCAAAAGGGAAAAAAAGAGCCAATGACCTCGACGGAAAAACATGGGTCAGGTACAGTATAAGTGTCTGGAATGATTTGCAGAAAAACTCCCGGGAGAGGGCCTTGCATCATCCGGCTCTTTTTCCTGTAACTTTGGCGGAGAGAATTATGCAGATGTTTTCCCATAAGGATGAACTTGTTCTTGATCCTTTTATGGGGAGCGGAAGCACTCTGATCGGTGCGGCACGGCTCGGGAGAAAAGCGATCGGTCTGGAAATCTCCGGTGAGTATACTACCCTTTTTGGAAAACGGCTGCAGGAAGAAAAATTATCGCCCTCTGGGATAAAGATATTTCAGGATGATGCCCGCAGGCTGCAAAAATATGTTGCGCCGGGGTCCGTGGCTCTCTGCCTGACGTCTCCGCCCTACTGGAATATTTTACGGGAAAAGCGGACAGCGGATCATAAGTCGTTACGAAATTATGGGGACAGCGGTGACGACCTGGGTAATATTGAAGATTATCCGCTTTTTTTGCAAGCTATAAAGGAAATCTTTGCACAGGTTTTTTATGCCTTAAAGGATGGGGGATATTGCGTCCTGGTCGTCATGGATTTGCGTAAAAAGGAGAAATTCTATCCGCTGCATATGGACCTGTCGGCTGGTTTAATCTCTCTGGGTTTTCTTCTCGACGATATTATTATCTGGGATCGGAGGGCAGAATATAACCGTCTAAGGCCCCTGGGTTTCCCCTATGTTTTCCGCATTAATAAAGTTCACGAGTATATTCTTATTTTTCGTAAACCGGTTCTGAGAAAAGGAGGAGCAGTGTGAAAAGGGAGAAATTAAACTACGATTTTACGAAAATGAAAGAGCTTTTTCAGAGGCCGGAGCAATTAAACAATTTTGCTCTGGAGAGGATGGAAAAGGTTGCATACCTGCTCCGCGATAAGGAAAAATATCATTGTCCGGCCGACTGCAACACCTGTTGTTATGGTTCCATTCTCATGTCCTATACCGAGTTTACTTTTATAATGCTCTATCTGCAGGATAACTGGACAACAGAACAAATAGGGGAGCTGTTCCGGGAAAGGGTCGGACTTTTGCAAAATGAGGAGTCACTCCTTTGTCCCTTTCTTCAAGAGGAGACCGGGGCCAGGCATTGCCGGATCTATCCTGCCAGACCATTAATCTGCCGGGTTTTCGGAACAACAGCTTCACCCTGCCAACAGCCGGTTGCGCCTTCTCTCCTCGCTGAGGAGCTTTTTTATCAGACTTATGATCTTTTCTATTACAGCGGCAATCAGTTTATTGCCCTGAACCTTGACAGGGAATGGGCGGTTTATGAAGCTCCTTTTGCCTTCTGGTGTCTGGCTGACGATAGCACGGAGAGCCGCAGTTTTCTCCGCTCTTTTATCGAAGAAAGGGGAGACTCATTCCGTGCTGTTCTCTATGATCAGGAAGAAAAAGCCTTTTTTTACTACTCCCGGGGAAGAAAGGAGATTATACCGACAGAATAGCTTACTAATGGAGGAGGTGCGATGTGCTTCGTTTTATTCTTTATGCATTGCCGATTTTTGCCCTGTTAACAAACGTAAATTATTACCAGGTAAAAAACATTCCTCCACAGATGAAATCGATCTTTTTTTATTGCCTGGCTATGATCCCCGCCTTTTTTCTCGCCAATTTGGGGATAAACTATCTTTTTAATATGGGCTACCGTCAGCTCAATAATATCTGGCATCTGAACATTTATCTCTGGATTGCCAATTTTATCAATATCGCCGTTTTTTCTTATATCTGGTTCCATGAAATTCCCGACCTTAAAACCCTTCTTGCGGCCATTTTAGTTATTATCGCCATCCTGCTGGTTGTTTGAGAGCACGGGAAAAAAAGCAGGTTACCCCGGCGGAATTGGGTAGTGTGAATTAAGGAGTAATTGTTACTGTCTGTAAAGTCGAATTCCATTCCACGTTTGCTCCCAGATATTCGCCCGTGTAACGGGCCGGAATCATTGTTCTCCCGTTTTTAATAACCGGTGAGGTATCCATCTGCCTTTCTTTGCCGTTTAAGGCGGCCAGGGGACTGTCTACCTTAAACAAGATGGTTGTCCCTACTTTGCGGATCATGACTGTTCTTTGCTTAGGGTTCCATTCCACGTTTGCTCCCAGGGCTTCGGCAATTCCCCGTAGAGGGACCATCAGACGCCCGTTGGCATCGATAAAGGGGGGTACATCGAAAATGAGGAGATGATTGCCGACCAGGACGGTAATCTGTGCATTGTAGTTCGGGAGAAGATATTTTTTCCTTTCTTCTTTGAACTGCTGCAGGGCAGGGGCATATTTTGCTTCAATTTCTTCGGGGGAGAGCCGTTGTTCCAGATACTGGCCGATCTTGTTCGTTCCCATGACTTTATCAAACATGACAATGGTGTTTCCACTTTTGGGGACCTGGAAATTTCCCAGCCTGAAGGCTAGCGAGAGGGCATAGATACCTGTTTTGGCAGGGTTAAAGGTGTGATAATCGTCGATACTCAGACGCACCCCTCCTGCCTCCCCCCTTTGTTCGGGTACAAAGGTTACACCGGGAAGGCCGGCCCGGTTAAGAGCAGCGGCATATTTTACGCCATCGAGCCCTTTTCCCCCGATCCATTTAAACTGGTCGGCCTGGAAAACACCTGTTCCTTCTCCCAATCCGGTAGCCATATAGCCGAAAACAGACTGCAGATCGGGGATATTGGGAGATGTGGCGATCCAGGGGAGGCCCGTATCCGCATAGATCATGTTTCTTTTATAGCCGTCCATGGGGATAACCGTCAGATCAGCGCCAATCTTGCGGTTAAAGAAAAGGGCAAGTTCTCCCACTGTCATGCCGTGGGCTTTCGGGATGTTGTCAATGCCCACAAAGGATTTATAGGGATCTTCCAGAACAGGCCCTTCGACGATCATCCCTCCCAGAGGGTTGGGACGGTCCGGCACAATAATCGGTTTATTATATTTTTGCGCGGCGATCATGCAATAGTTTAAGGTGGAGATATATGTATAGGTCCGCGCTCCGATATCCTGGATATCGTAAAGAAGAAGGTCCACATTTTTAAACATTTCTTCGGTGGGCATTCTGGTCGCTCCGTACAGGCTGTACACAGGGATACCCAGTTGCGGATGGAGATATGATTCCACATATTCTCCTGCTTTGGCTTTACCGTCAATGCCGTGTTCCGGACCGTAAAGGGCTGCCAGGGTAACTGATTTATTCTCCCAAAGAAGATCGATCGTGCTGATGCCCTGACTGTTTACACCGCTTTGATTGGTGATCAGTCCTACTCTCTTATCGTTAATAAGGTGGGAATACCGGCTGAACAATACTTCGTTTCCCAGTTTGATGACGGGAACTTCCGAAGCTTGAATCGGTTCTTGAGCAGGTCCGGAAAAGATTGCGAGCATGAATAGACATAAAACAAGTGCTGCCCTAATTATTTTCATTTAGATCTTCCTTTCCGCAATATTGTTTTTTTATCTTTTTATATCCTTACTTAACTATAACGATTGAGCTTGTCTTTTTGTTCCCTTTTTTTTGAGAAAAAAGTCGAAAAGGGAAAGTCCGGGTTTGAAACTATAGAAAAAATTGGAAATTCCAGCTTAAGACTGCAAAGTTTACCTTGAATTTTCCATAAAATATTTGTATTATTTAGTAAAACATCGATACAAGGGGAGGAAAGCGATGCTTGGAGCAATTGCCGGGGATATCATCGGCTCCGTCTATGAAAGAAACAGTGTGAAAAGAACAGATTTTGCCCTCTATACCTCCGGATCAAGGTTTACCGATGACACGGTGCTGACCATCGCTGTTGCGGAGGCTATTATGGAGGGAAAAGATTATGCCCGGACAATGCAGGAATACGGAAGGATATACCCGCATGCCGGTTATGGAGGGAGCTTTTTCCGCTGGCTTTTTTCCCGCAACCCGGTCCCCTACAACAGTTTCGGCAACGGTTCGGCGATGCGCGTAAGCCCCGTGGGATTTGCCTTTCAGACGTTGCCCGATGTTCTGCAGGAGGCGCAAAAGAGCGCTTGTATTACGCATAACCATCCGGAAGGGATTAAAGGTGCACAGGCTGTTGCTGCTGCCGTATTTCTCGCCGGAAAGGGTGCTTCCAAAGAAGAACTGAAAGAGTATATTTCCCGTACCTTTGCTTACAACCTGGAGCAAACCCTGGAAGAAATACGTCCTAATTACAGGTTTGAGGTCAGCTGCCAGGGGTCGGTACCCCAGTCTATTATTGCCTTCCTGGAGGCCGAAGATTTTGAGGATGCTGTCCGCAAGGCGGTCTCTCTGGGCGGAGACAGCGATACCATGGCCTGTATTGCGGGAGCCATCGCCCAGGCTTATTACAAAAAAATACCCGCTTTTATAGTTGCCGAGACCCGAAAACGTTTGGACGCAAAATTGCTGCAGATTGTTGACCGCTTTAACGACCTGTACGGACAAGCTCTTCTTTAAAATAACTTTAAGAAGTATTTTTATTAAAATATTATATGAAGGTATTAATTGAGGTATAGATTAAGGAGGAGTTGGAGGTATAACCCTTGCAGAATTTGCCGCTTAAAAAGAGTGGAGATACACAAAAAGGTGAAGAACAGCTGGTTCATGCTTTCAATACATATTATGAAAAGGTATACAATTACTTTTCCTGCCGCATTCATAACCATGAACAGGCCCAGGACCTGACTGGAGAAGTATTTTACAAGGTTGCTGCCGCGTGGCCCAGGTATGATCCAGTCAAGGGAGCCGTTTCAACCTGGATTTTTAACATAGCCGGGAATCTTCTTAGTGATTACTGGAGAAAAAAAAGACATATTCAGGTTGAGCTAGAGGAAATATCCGACGGTTCCGGAGACTTAGCGGAGCATTTGGAGATGGAAGAAAGCAAAAGAATGCTGAGGGAGGCTTTATTAACCCTTTCCGACAGGGAACAGGAGATCCTTTCCCTTAAATACTCGGCAGATCTTAAAAATACTGAAATTGCTACCCTTACCGGACTTTCCCAGACTAATGTGGGGATAATCCTCTACCGTACCGTGAGAAAACTGCGGGAAAAATTAAAAAAAGATCAGGCGTGAGTCAGGTGAAAATCCTTAAAAATTTATTATGTAATGGTTCTGCTTAATGCCCGTATATATCTTTAGAACGCAGTTTATTCTTCACAATGTGGAAGTATAAAAATGTAGAAATATAAAATTAATTGTCTTTCCATGGTTTGGTAATTTGATGGTTGGAATTTGACTTTGAACCTGACTAAACTTTAGGGCTGGGGGAAAGGAAAAAGATGGGAAGGAAAAAATTTTTTCAAGTCCAAATGCTGTTGGCAATTATTTTGCTTTTTAATCTTATAGTCCCGGGCTGCAGCACAAAAGATGCCACAAAAGATGCTGCCGATGCATTGCCGGGACCTTCGAATACGGAACAACTGCCGGAGCCCGGGACAGATACCGCTGCCCCTGTGCAAATATCTTACAGGGTTTATACGGAAACCTTTCGGGACGATGACGGCAGTGTTCTCTTTGATTTAAAAATAACCTATCCGGAAATAAAAAATCAGGACAATGACCGCGGTATTGCTGCCATTAATGAGTATTATGGCATTCAATTTGATCATTACATCAGTACTATTATCTCCGAAGGGTGGGAACGGGCCGAGGCTGATAAAGAATTTGCCGAAAGCAGCGGCTCAGAGTTTCATCCACATGCCTATGAATGTTTTCCGCAAATTACTTACAACGGCAGCGGCCTGCTGTCGGTCCTGAACACCCAATATGAATACACCGGCGGAGCGCATCCTAATTCATTTCGCCGTTCCGAAACATTCGACGTAAAGACCGGCCAAAAACTTGCCCTTAACGATATTTTGGGGGGCAGCAAAGAGGAAGCTCTTGAAAAGGTTTATCAGACTGTTCTCATGCATATTCAGGAAAAGGAAGGAAAAGACGATTTTTTCTTTTTTGAAAACTACCGGGATGATCTGCGGGAGTATTATGCGGAGGACGATTTTGTGCTGACGGAAAACAGCATTATGTTTTATTACCAGCTTTATGCCATTGCACCTTATGCCGCAGGTTTTCCGGAGTTTGAACTTTCCTTTGACAAAGCGGGCCCCCTGGCCCTGAACATACCGGCGTTGCCTGCAAATCAGCCGGAAAGGGAACTGTATGACCTCGCAGGAAAGCTCATTGATCGCAACAAGCAGGCTTTTTATGAAATCTTTGGCCTCTCCATGCTCCATATGGAGATTCCCGATAACCGTGCCGACGAAGAGGTCTTGTTCCCGGTAAAAGATGAGCGCTTCACAACCTTTTCCGAACTTGACGCCTTTGTACGCAGCACATATATAAAGAGTGAAGCCGACGCTTTGCTGAGCAATGGCCGTTATCACAATATTGAAGGAAAGTTGTATGGTGATTTGAGCAAAGACGGGGGCATGGGGTATTATGTTGACTGGAACGACTATTGTTATGATATGGTAGATATCAGCGAAACATCAGCGACACTGAATCTTTACACAGTTGAAGATTCCCCGGCAGGGACAAAAGATTTTAGCGTTACCGTAAAAATGCTCAAAGAAAACGGTACCTGGCTGCTTGAAAAAATGTTCTATTAAGGATGAAAGTATGTATAAAGATAATGAAATGAATTCCCAAAGTAAAGAAAAGAAAAGGACGGACGATAAAAAGCCCGCGGAACCAACAGGAATTCTGGATGCCTTACATGCCCTGCCCGACAATGATAAGCGGAAGCATCATTGTAAGAAGATGCTGGAGATATACAGGGAGGCATCTAACCGGCAGGAAATGGACGCGGTCGAGCTGGAAGACGGTGAACTGGAGCTAACGGCAGCAGCCGGGGGGAACAGGACGGAATTGATCTTGAGGTGCCCCTATTGCGGCAGAGAATTTCCGTCCGATAGACTTGAAGAACACATGCGTTCTGTCCACGGTAACTAAATTAAGAGATAAGAGGAGGAAAAATGACACTTAAAGAATTTATGGAAAAAAATGACATTGACTTGCTGGAAAAAATGAGACGTTGCAGAACCTTGCAGGATTTTGAGGCATTTGCCGAAGAAAACGGTATCAAGCCGGATGCGGAGGAAATGGAGAAGATCTCCGCGTTGCTGCAAACGGAATTGCTGCATGATGATGATCTTGCCAATGTCGCCGGCGGATTTTGGCAAGATTGGACATGTCCGAAAATGTATGTTCCTTTATTTTGTGAATCGGCAAATTTATTTAAGGGTTGTGCTAATTTTAGAATAATGGATTTTGGAGGAGCTACGGTAATAAAATACTGTACACTGCATGGATGGGAATTCGAAGCCAATAAATCACCAAAAATTTAAGTTATATGGTAATAAGAACTAGCGGAGGCCGTTATGATCGATCTTGTCATTATGGGTATTTATATTGTTACTGTTCTTGCCGTTGGCCTGTACTCCTCCAAAGGATTAAAAAGTGTTAAAGACTTTTCCATTTCCAATCGGAAATACGGAGTTTTTGTCATTATGGCCACCCTTTCCGCCTCCTTTATCGGAGGCGGTTTTTCCACCGGCAATGCCTCTAATGTGTATTCCGTCGGTATCGGCTATATTGCCGCTCTCTTCGGATTTTCGCTGGCGCAAATACTTATCGGCACTTTTATCGCTCCGAAAATCGGCCGTTTTCATGATGTTTACTCGGTGGGAGGCATAATGGGCGAGGCATACGGTAAGAAGGCCCAGATTATTACGGGGCTGCTATCGGTGCTTGTCTGTGCCGGAATCCTCGGTGCGCAAGTGGC
The DNA here is from genome assembly GCA_016841605.1 of Dethiobacter alkaliphilus. GTDB lineage: Bacteria > Bacillota > Dethiobacteria > DTU022 > UBA8154 > DUNV01. The sequence goes on from JAENYV010000006.1 coordinate 42,022, forward strand.
GGCAATCGGTTATGTTGTCCAGGTTTTTTTAGGCTTTCCTTATTATACCGGCATCCTTTTCGGCTGCCTGGTAGTGGTGTTTTATTCCACTTTTGGCGGAATGAGGGCGGTTATTCTGACGGATGTGCTCCAGTTCATTATTTTAAGTATTGGTATGCCCGTATTGGTAGTATTTGGTGTTTTGCAAAACGGTGGTTTGCAAAGTTTTATCGTCAATATTCCGGCGCAAAATTTGAATATTTTGAACAGTATGACGCCGGCAGCTTTTTCTTCCCTGTTTCTGACCTTTCTGATTGGAGAAACACTTGTCCCCCCCTATGTGCAGAGACTGCTGATCGGCAAAAACCCTGCCGTTACGGCAAAAGCCACAGTTATCAGCGGCCTGTACTCCATCCCTTATTTTATTATCAGCGGTCTGGTCGGCCTTATTGCCCTGGCGTCGGGTTACCGCGGAGAGGCCGGGTTGGTTATGCCCACGCTGGTTAAATCCGTTTTGCCTGTCGGCATTACCGGTCTCGTTATCTCGGGCATGCTTTCTATTTATATGTCTTCGGCCGACTCATTTCTTAACAGTTCTTCCATTGGGCTGGTGGCGGATACAATCTTGCCACTTTCAAAAAAAGAAATATCCGAGCCGAAAAAACTTTTCCTAGCCCGTCTGGTTAACCTGCTCACCGGTATCCTTGCCCTTGTTTTTGCCATGATCGGCTCCAATGCCCTGGAAATTCTTACTTATGCGTATAATTTCTGGTGCCCCATGATCCTGGTCCCGCTGGCCGCGGCTCTTTTGGGGGTCAAAGCGGGACCAAAAGCCTTCTTTCTTTCATTCTGTGCCGGTTTTAGCGGCACTATTTTGTGGAAGATCATCCTGGGCAATCCCTTCAACCTTGACGGGATGATTATCGGCTTTGTCGTGAGCCTTATCGCATTTATTGTTGCAAAATTTCTTCAGATGAAAGTGCCTGCCGGGCATGTTGCACTAAAATAACTGTTCGTTGCCCGAGGAAGGCGGGGATGTTCAACCGGTGAAGTAAACTTGCGGAAATGAGCGAAGGGAAGGAGGGGTAGTGCGCTGTTTGAAACCCTTGGCTATATCCTGGCCGGATTAGGATTATTTTTTTGCGGTTTAAAGATGTTAAGTAGCGCTTTGCAGCAGGTAACCGGCCGGAAAATGCGTCTGCTTTTGGCGAAATGGACAAAAAAGTTTTACCAGGGCGGAGCGATTGGACTTCTTTCCGGTGTCTTGACCCAGTCCATGTCTGCCCTCTCCTTTGTGGTTGCCGGTATGGTTGCGGCCGGCATGGTGACGGTCAGACAAGCGCTGCCCGTCATTTTCTGGGGAAACGCGGGCTGCGGGTTGTTGGTATTCATCGCCTTTTTGGATATTAGGGTGCTTACCCTCTTTATCCTCGGTATCTCTGGTATCTGCCTCTCTTTTGAAAGACCGCAACATTATAAAAGGACCGTCCAGGTGCTGTTTGGACTGGCCTTGCTTTTCTATGGTTTGAACATTGTACAGACAAGTGCGGCTTCCTTTGCGCAGGAAGCGTGGTTCAAAACCTTACTCAATTACGCGGCTTATTCCCATCTTCTGGCCTTTTTTTTGGGGATTATTTTGTCGGTCATTTCTCAATCCTCAGCCGCGATCTCCATCCTGGCTATCTCCATGACCTCGGCCGGTATTTTTACCATTGAGCAAACTATGATGATCATTTATGGAGCAAATATGGGGTCAAGTGTTCTAACCTATTTGCTCTCCGCAAAGCTCAGGGGGACACCCAGACAGCTGGTAATGTCCCAGGTCTTGTTTAATATTGTGGCGGTATCGGTTTTAGTCGCATTATTCTACTTGGAGATTGCCGGGGGGATTCCCCTGGTCAAAGCGTTTGTCACAGGCTTGTCTGATAATCCGGAACGTCAATTATCCTGTATTTATCTCTTCTTAAATTTTACCGGAGCCATAACTTTATCTTTCTTTATCGATCGGTTTGCCGGACTTTTAGAACGCTTCTGGCCGGCAACACAGGTTGAAGAATGGGCCAGGTTGGCGTATTTGCAAAGTAACATGCTTCATGACGGTGAATCGGCTCTGTCGTTGATGGCATTGGAACATGCCCGTCTGATCAAACGGTTCCCCCTCTATATGGAATGCGTCCGCGGGGCGGGGGAGACAGCGCAACCCGAACTCCGCCAATCTCTGCACCAGTCTTTCCTGGCGGTCTCCCGTGAACTGGAATCGTTTGAGGAAGAACTCCTGAAAACCGATTTGCCGTATGAGGCCTCCGAAACATTAATGAAACTCAGCTCTCGCTTAAAAATGACTGCGGGCCTGGACTATCTTTTGCATACCCTTTCTGAATTGATGGTGCAGGGGTCTACTTCCGCCGATGGAAAAAAATATTTTCACCCTATTTTGGAAAGCATGGATTTTTTATTATTGACTTTAAGTGATGCCGTAAATGAAGATGGCAAAGATGATGCACAGATACTTTTGCAGCTCACCCATGACCGGAGCCGGATCATGCAAAAAATGCGCAAAAATTTTTTAGCAACCGAGGAAAGAATGTCTCCTGACGATCGGATGATTTTCTTGCAGGTAACCTCTCTTTTTGAACGGGCTGTTTGGATTATTCATCAATTGGCACAAGAATTGGCCGGAGATTACCTGAGCGAAGTAAGAGATGAAAAGTGACCGTTGCCGTTATCGTCCGGCTGCGGCCCGGTTGAACCTTGCAGAGCATCGATATCTTCTTTTTTAAAGAAATCCTTATCGCCGAAAGTGGTGGCGGCAAGAGCCGCTCCCAGACCATAGAGTGCATGTTCTGCGTACGATGATAAAATTGTTGAGGGTGCCAGGGGAAAGATGCCGGACACGCCCATTTTGTTAGCCCCGCCCAACAGGAGCGTCCAGGCGCCATGGCCGTAACCTATCCCTTTCAGGACAGCATGGTCTTTCCCCGTAAATTTTAAAACATAGGCATATCCCACTCCCAGCCCCGCCCCCAGAGCCGCGTCGGCCAACAACCCCACAAGTTTCCCCTCCGGTGTATTCGTCTTTTTTTTCTTTAAAAAAATTCCTGCCGCCAGCTGAGGATAAGAAGTTTTATTCAAGCCTGTTTTTCTAAAAATTAGATTGCCCATTGATTTAAAGAAAATGCCTGAAAGGCCTGACACAATGCCTAATAAAATGGGGTCTTTAATTTTTGACATTTAGACGTCTCTTCTTTCTTTGACCTTATATAATTTTTTTTTTTTTCTCTCTCTTTCTCTCCTCTCTCTCAGATTAATAGATTGTTCAAAGTTATTATTCTCTTCCGATGGTTAAATATTTGGAGAAATTATTGGAAAGACTGAAGGTGAGACAGTTTTAAAAAGGCAAAGGAAAGCCTGTAATACTACTTAGAGGAGTGCTGTAATGCTACTTAGAGGAGCGCTGTAATGCTACTTAATGTATCCATACAAGAATATGTGGAGATTATCAAGGAGAGCCTTGCTAAACCTTTATTTCCTGTTTATGAACAGGTCGCCAAAGTTAAAACGGAGCTGTGGATCACTTCCCTCAATCACTGGTACTATGATGATCTGCACAAATGGACCTGGTGGCTCAGCCTGGCCTTAACAATTATCCCCCTGCTCGTCTGGTGGAAAATTGTTGACAGGAAAAAATTATTGACCATCGTGGTCGTGGGGTTACTGGCCAATATCTTTTCAGCATTTCTTGACGTAATGGGCTCGGAAGCAGTGCTTTGGGGCTATCCGGACCGTTTGCTCCCCAATTTGCCCAGGCTCTTGCCCATCGATTTCACGGTAATTCCCGTCACCTTTATGCTTCTTTATCAATTTTTACCTGACTGGAAGAGATACTTTCCGGCCCTGATTATGATGTCGTTTCTGTTTTCATTCGCAGCTGAACCGTTAATGGTCTGCTTGAAACTTTATGAGCTGTATTCCTGGAAATATATATATTCTTTTCCAATTTATATTGCCATGGGAATAATAATTAAATGGTTGGCAGAAAAGTTTTGGAGTATACAGCAAAAAGCCGACAAACAAGAGTGAGGCAAAAAGCATGTACAGCAAATTACCGTCCCCAAAGCCCCGTCATCCGAAGATGTTTATGGGTTCCATATCCACAAACTTAATACACCTGCGCAATCCCTGGGCGATATTGTGGTGGTCTGCAACTTTTCCCGGGTTTGGTCACATACTTATTGGAAGTTATGTGAAGGGTTTTCTGTTGATGGTTTGGGAAATAATTGTAAACACTCAGGCCGGTGTCAATTTAGGCATATTTTATTCCTTTACGGGACGCTTTGCCCTGGCCAAAGAGGTTTTGGATACACGCTGGGTGTTATTATACATAGCCCTCTATACTTATGCCATGTGGGACAGCTACCGTTCCACAGTTGATCTGAATAAATACTCCCTTTTGGCTGATCGGGAGGAGTCCCCCATAGCTTCGTTCAATATGGACGCCCTGGAAATCAATTACCTGGATAAGCGCAGCCCCTGGATAGCCCTGGTCTGGTCCATCCTTATGCCTGGGGCGGGGCATTTGTACATGCACTGCCTGCCGACCGGGTTTATCGTGTTAATATGGTGGATCGCCATTACTTATTTTTCCCGTTTACTGCAAGCGCTGCAATTCACGGCTATGGGAAAATTCGCTGCAGCCGTAAACATTGCGGACCCCCAGTGGCTCCTTTTTCTGCCTTCCCTTTACGGCTTTATTATCTATGATGCCTACGTCAATGCGGTGGAATATAACAGGCTGTTTATCATGGAGCAGGCCCGTTTTTTAAAACAAAATTATCAGGACCCGGCTTTTTTTATGCCGGAAAACGAAACAGCAGGAAAAGAGGAGCAATGAAAATGATTCATGTTATTGCCTCCTTCGAACATTCCGCTTATCTGGAGCTGGCTATCACGGCCCTGATCAAAAATGGGGTTCCCAAGGAGAAAATACTGGCTGTTCCCCTGAACCTGGAAAAAAGCAAGGTTAAGAAAACCATTTTTGATACGATTCACCGGGCCGATGGGGTCAGCGTGGTGGATGGTGCTATGGCCCTGGGAACCGTAGGTATGGTGCTGGGGACCATCTATGGTTTTGTGCTGTCCTGGGGGCCTGTCTTGTGGGCACTGCTCGGACTGTTAGGGGGAGCTGTTCTGGGCTTTATTCTTGATCTTCTGATTAATAAGCGCCGGCAGGAGAGGCGGTGGGTGCAGGGTAAATCCACGGAAGTAGTCCTTTTAATTAACTGTTCCGAAAACCAGCTGCTGCAGGTAGAGGATATTCTCTGGCAGCATTATCCCCAGGGGGTGGGCATCCTGAACCAGAGCAGGGAGGGGGAGCACGGGGACGGTTCAGGTAATCCCGTTAAAGGGTCAATGGAACCGACCCCGCGATCCCGATCCCACCAGTGATCCCACGTTTTTACTTTTTCCGAAAACCGCTTCTCAGCGGTTTCTTTTTTGCCGCGGCAACAATCTCCACCCGGAATCCTTTGCGGGTTTGCCGCACGGTGGCTGCCATGAAGCTGAAAAAAACCGACGCCCAGATGCCGATTGTAACGGCAAGGCCTGTTAAAATTCTGGGCAGAGGCGGCCAGAGCAGCGGCCGGCTCAGTGTGTAGAGGATAAAGAGCAGAAAATCGGGAAACTTCCAGCGAAAGGAAAGGGGAGGCAGTTCCTGCAGGATCGCCGTCAGTTCCGCCGGGGGGAAGATATATAACAGGCTGAAGGCCATCAGAGCAATAAACAGCATGTTGATCAGATACATCAGCAACGATGCCCCCGGTGATATCCGCTGCTGGGGGCTGTCCGGATTGTAGCGGCAGTTGTTGACGGAATAATACAACCCGATGGCACTGGCGCCAAGGGTGATGAATACAGCTCCCAGCGCTGAACCAAGAATGATATTCTGCGGAAGACCGACGGCCAGTGCCGTCCCCGCCAATAACGCCTCCATCAGAATGATGGAGGGGAGAACCGCGGCAATAAGTTTGCCCCAGACCACCGGCCAGCCGGCCAGCGGGACGCTGTTAAGAATCCACTCCGATTCTCCTTCTCGGCCGAAGGACTGCAAAGCCATATTACCGCTGAACATTATACTGTAGATAATAATTACCGTCACCATTGTTGTCCGGGTTGCATCTCCGGATAAAAAGAGGAATTGTCCCACAAAGAAGGCCATAATAATAAGGGGTGTTAGATAACCGAACCACTCCCGTGTGTCCCTCCGCAGATAAAGGAGATCTTTTTTGGCTACAGACCACATCCCAGGCCATGAAGAGGTGGCAGTGGCAGCATTTTTTTCCTCCACTGCCGGCAGGAGAACTCTCTCCGGCTGCGTCGTATGTGGCGCAGGGCTGAGCTTTGCTCGCGGTTTTTTACGGCCGCGGCCTCCCTCTCCCTGGGTAAGGGAGATCCAACCCCGCTGAAAACTTCGTTTTACCAGGAAAAAAGCAAGAGCAAAAAGGGCTGCTCCCAGCAGCAGCAACAGGATGCTCCACCCCAGGGCAGCTAAAAAATTGCCGGAAGCGCCGCCCGCCAGGGCCAGTGATCCCCAGCCCCAGGGGAAGAAGTCCATTACTTGCAGTAATTGCTGCCGGCCGGCCAGCCAGGACCCGATATCAGGGTGTCCTCCGCCGGAACTGATCAGGTTCGGAATCTGGAAGAGAAGGGCAATGACAATCCCGGCCACACCGCCGAGGACGCCGACGGCTTCCCGGCTGCGATGGGGAGGGACAATGCGCATTACCAGCAGGTTCAGCAGTTCCGCCAGGGCTGTGCCTACGGTCCACAGGCCGAGGCCTACCGGAATTGTCCACAAGTAAAAAAGCGGGCTTGCGCTGAAAAGCAGACCATAAAACACGCCGGGCAGAAAGATGAAGACAACGGCAGTGAAAAAATTGCCGCCGGCCACTACCAGGGATTTAACGGCAAAAACCGCTGTGACGGAAACCGGTGCCATGAACAATAACTCCAGGTCATCGGACATATAGAGCGCGGCAAAAGCAGCCGTAATGCCGAAAAAGAGCAGCCCGGCCGTCCCCACCATAAAAAGCATGGATAAAAAACCCCGGGCCATCTGGGGCGGCATTGTTTTCAGCGCGCCGAAAGCCAAAAACCCCAGGCCTATCAGCACTGACAGAAGACCGATTCCGAAGAGAATGAGCATGATCCAGGCAACAGGCGGCCAGTGACGGATTTTGTTCCACGTTACCCGCAGCTGATTAGCCGACAATAATTTAAAATCCTCCCAGGATGACCGGGGCGGCGGTTCCTGGGCAAGAGGAGGGGGCAGTTCAAAACTCATTGGCTTTCCCCCTCTTCCAGACTACGGATCAGCTCGGTATTTTCAGGGCTGCCGGTAAGTTCCAGGAAAATATCTTCCAGACTTTCTTCTTTATGCCCAATTTTGCGCCGCAATTCTTCCGGACTTCCCTGGGCAATCAGCTGCCCCTCCTTGAGGATTCCAACCCGGTGGCACATCCGCTCAGCAATTTCCAGGATGTGAGTGGAGAGGAATACTGCCGCTCCCTGCCGCGCCATTTCCTGCAGCACGTCTTTCAACAGGCGGGCACTGTGGGGGTCAAGGCCGACGGTGGGTTCATCCAGCAGGATCACTCTGGGCTGATGGATAAGTGCCGCGGCCAAAACCACTTTCTGGCGCATGCCGTGCGAGTAGGTTTCCAGCAAATCATCAGCCCGTTCTTCCAGGCCGAACATGTGCAACAGGTACCCGGCTCGTTCCCCGGATGTTTCTTGCGGCATCCGGTAGAGGTTCGAGATGAAGGAGAGGAATTCCCGCGCCGTCAGCTTGCCGTATAATTTGGGCTGATCGGGTACATAGGCCATCAATGCCTTGGCCCGGGAAGCTTCTTTGCCCACATCGTAACCGCAAATGAAGGCTTGGCCGGAACTTGGTTCCAGCAGGCCGGTCAGCATCCTGATAGTGGTTGTTTTGCCGGAACCGTTGGGTCCCAGGAAGCCGTAAATTTCTCCGCCGTTTACCTCCAGGTTCAGACCTTTGACTACCGGTGTAGTGCCGAAGCGCTTTGTCAATTGCTCGGTCTTAATCAAAGTATTTTTCATTTTATCTGCTCCTTCCAAGCTCCCATCTAATAGCGGCGGAAAAGATGAATGGTTCCTTTGGCCATTTTTCTTTTAATTAGCCGGTAAGCAACATTTTTAAACAGGGAACGGGTATAGGGAAAAAGAAGAGAAAAGCCCAAAAAATCAGTGATCAATCCCGGCGTGAGAAGCATAACTCCACCCACCAGGATACAGACACCGTCCAGGAGCTCATCCCCAGGAAGGGAACCTGACTCCAGCTCCTGTTTCATGCGGTAAAGGACCTGCATACCCTGTGATCGGGCCAGGAGCACGCCAAAGAACCCTGTCGCGGCCACCAGGATAATGGTAGCCCCGGTTCCAATCACTTTCCCTACTTCAATGAGCAAAAATAGTTCCAATAGGGGAACAACCGTAAATAAAAGCAGCAATTGCATTAGCATCCGCCTAAAATCCTCTCTTCATTTGATAATTTACAAAAAATTTTCCCAATAATATTATAGCAAAAATGACCGGGAAAAAGAAGGAATTATGGGGATGGTCCAAAAGATACCAAAAACAAAAACCCAGCCCAAAAAGGGATGTTTGCCGATATATACAAGCGAAGGTGTCATATGGCGCGAGCATCATCATGCTGTTACGATTTTTTTCAACCTCAAGATATTTTTATCATTGCTTCTTTCATATTCCAGATCTTGAACCATATTTTTCACTAAATGAATGCCGAGACCTCCTGTCTTTCTTTCCTGAAGGGGCACATCTAGATCCGGTTCGGGAATTTCCAGGGGATTGAAAGGAATACCGTCATCTTCTATCTTAATCTGAAGTTCCTTTATCTGAAGTTCGGTCCGATCTGCCCGAATCTGTATGTTTATGCAGTGTTCATTATTATCCTGATAACCGTAGGAGACAATATTGGTAAAGATTTCGTCCAGGGCCAGGTTTACGTCCATAATGGTTTTTACGGGTACATGGTGGGCCTCTCCCAATGCTTCAAGAAAACCGGCCAGCCTTTCAAGTTCGGAAATGTTGTTTTTTAGCCTGATCGACATATTTCCGTGATATTTCAGCGCCATTACGGTAATATCATCGGATTGTTCCGCGCTGCCGGCAAAATTCCGGACCGCATTTTTTAATTCCCCGGTTAACCGGCAAGCAGCAACATTATGATTATTTTTCATAATTTCTTCCATTCTTCCTTCCCCGAACAGCTCACCTTCCGGATTCATGGCCTCATTGATCCCATCTGTATATAAAAGGAAGGTATCTTCCCTTTGCAGGGTGAACTCGTATGACTTAAATGAAAAACCCTCCATCACCCCCAGGGCAATTCCCGGTATTTTCGGCAATTTTTGCAGGCTGCGGTCCTTTCTTAAGATATAGGGCAGGTTATGTCCCGCATTACTGCATATTACACGGCCTGAGGGAATATGTAAAACTCCCAGAAATACCGTGACAAACATGCCCGCTTCATTATCTTCACATAACTCATTATTAACCCCTTCCAAAATCTGCGCGGGCGTTTGTTCCTCATGGGCCCTTGCCTTTAACAGGGTTTTGGTCACCGCCATAAACAAAGATGCCGGAACCCCCTTGCCGGACACATCTCCCACCAGAAAACAGAGATTATCACTGTTTAACAGGAAGAAATCATATAAATCTCCTCCGACTTCTTTAGCAGGTTCCAGTATGGCATGAATATCAAACTCGCTTCTGTTGGGAAAAGGGGGAAAGATTTTCGGCACAATGCCCAGCTGAATCTCCCGGGCAACATGCAGTTCTCCTTCGATGCGTCTTTTGTCTTTTTCCGTTTGCCGTTCTTTAATAAGGTTTAAGACAATAAAAATAAAAATGCCCATACCCAGCGAGTTGGCAAGAACCATGGGCAGAGAAATCTGTTTAACCAGGTCCAGGGCGTCAGTGTAAGGACGAACCAGGAGCAGCACCAGAGCCATGTGCAGGACTTCCATGAGCGCGGCAAAAAGCGCGGCAAAAGTCACCCCCGGCAATTGCCCCCGGCGCAGGACAAAGATTATGCCGCCGGCCAAACCGGCAATAACGGTGGAAACGGCACAGGGGAGGGCGGTCGGCCCGCCCAGGAAATAGCGGTGGAGAGCTCCTATCAGCCCCGCAGCCGGGCCGATCAGAGGACCTCCCAACAGGCCGGCGATCATCGGACCCAGGTCTCTGATATTGGCAATGCCTCCCAGGATTTGTATGCCGCTCAGGGTGCCGTAAAGGGAAAACAGGGCGAAGATAAAGGTCAGGTACAGTTTGTTCTTGAAGTGGAGTTTTCCTGACGTTATGGAGGCAAAAAGGCGGCTTCTGGTCAGAACATAGGCTAAAACAATAATAACCGACATATTTTTGATCAGGGTAACAAGAAGTTGTAAAATGTTTTCTATTTTAGGTCCCTGCCTTTCCGTTAGCAGTCGAAAGCTGAAAGCCGAAAGTTTAAAGCTGAAAGTCCAAAGTTGAAAGTTAAAAGTCAAATAAAGAGAGTCGCGGCTTCCGGCAGTTGTTATTTTTATTATTCCTGTTTCAATGTCTGAAGATAGCTGATGCCGATTAGACCTTTCTCAATGGTTGAGGCATCCAGAAGATGGCGCATATCCAGAAAATCTCCTTCATCTACCACCCGGTTAATTTGCTTTTCCAGGTTGACGGCCTTGTGGGGAAAGGGCTGCGGGCTGAATAAGACTCCGTGATTGTGCAGCATCTGGTCTTTACCTCCCGTGTTGGCCGGGTGCAGGTAAAAAATGCGATTGAGAATATCCCGGTCAAAAACCGACAGATCAGCTTCAAGAGATATGCCTATCCCGCAGATAAGGGCGGTTACTCCCGTATGCCTGGGATTTAGATCGGATTCCATCCAGTGCTCCACGTTCTCGCTGTCCGTGATCATTTTCCCATTAGCCGGCGCAAGTTCGCAGACCGGGGATTTTAATATCCCTGAGCCGAAAACCGCAGGCATTCGGGCACAGATAGCCAGGCCGAGCGCACCCTTGTAGTCCGGGCGTCCGCCGGATGCCCACCGGAACAGTTCTCTGTAGAGCTCCCCCAGCGAAACACCCCGGGGGCTGTTGCTTTCAAAATACAGTAATTCATTAAATATACCGTTCAGGGATACATTAAAACCTGTTTGCACCTTTACTTTACCCGTATCGGCCTTGGGAATAAGAAAATCGGGAGTGTCGTTGCCGTCGGTAGGGAGCCAAACCATTGTCCCTCCGATCGTCATCATCTCGCCCATCACGGTATAAAAATCATCAACCGCATCCCCTAAAGCTCCTAAACCAATCGAATATTCGGTTTCGGAAAAAGTTTTGGAAAAGAGCTTCTCTCTGGCAACCCTGGAATAGAGAACATCTTTAATATCTCCTGTTACCAAAGCCCCGCCTTTTTCCGAAGAAACAGGAATTATCGTCGCCCTGCCACAGGGAAGGTTTATTTTTTGCAGTTCCCCCCAATTTTCCAGCTGTTCTTTTTCCCGAATGCATTGCCGGCTGTAGGCTACAGCCTGCTCCAGAGTAGCAAAGAGGGGTAAAAAAAGCAAGAAACCCGCCGTATCCATCACATCCCGACAAAAGCGGCCCACATGGCACAGCGCGACCGAACCTTCCGTTTGTCTCATCTTTTTGGCTGCCAGAATGATGATTCGCAAACCGGCACTGCTGATATAGCCGACCTCTTTAAAATTGAATACCACTGCAGCGACCGGGGGCTTTATTTCTTCGTTCAATGTATCCTGCAAATTTTTGGCGGCAAAGGCGTCCACTCTCCCTGCAAGTGTCAGAAGAAGCAGCTTCCCGTCTCTCCTTGCATCAATCTTCATAACCAATCAGCTCCATTTTCTGAAAGTCAATTCCCGAATTCCCGTAAAGTCAATTTTTTACCGGAAACGATTATTTTTACTTCCGTTTCTCCTGTTCTTTCTCCTGCTCTATTATAGAGTATTTTTACAATTATAAGATTATAAGATAAAAGTAAAAAGCACATCCTTTAACAAGGAGTGCTTTTTACTTTTTATTATCTCATAAATGCTTTAATTCGTTTAAATTTTTAATACCATGCTTCCATTTTAATGTCACTTACTTACCGTTCAACTCTTCCAGTACCTGGGCTAAACCGGTATAAATGGCTGAAAAGCCGCAAATAATTCCTTCGTATCCGGCAAGATGTGTAATGGCGCTATTTCCCGTCCAGTCCCCGATGGCAAGCAGGAAGAATAGTATGGCCAGAGAACCAAACACAAACTGCAGGCGGCGATTGATTTTCAGCGTTCCAATAAACATAACAGTGGTAAACAAACCCCACATAAAAAGATATGACCCCATGGCAACGCTATTGCTAGCATCTATCCATTCAATTTTAGGCATAACCAGCAAACCGACTAAAGTAAGCCAGAATAGTCCGTAAGAAGTGAAGGCTGTGGTGCCGAATGTGTTTCCCTTTTTCCATTCCATTATTCCGGCAATGACCTGGGCTATCCCGCCATAAAATATACCCATAGCCAAGATCATGCTACCCAGGGCAAAAAAGCCGGCATTGTGCAGATTGAGCAGTACTGTCGTCATACCGAAACCCAAGAGCCCGAGAGGTGCCGGATTAGCTGTGGAATCCACTGCAGCAAAAAGTGTATGATTAGATTTTCCTTGCATATTTTATCCCCCTATTATGAAATATTAAAATTTTACATGCAAAAAAAGACGTTAAACCTGTTAAACTCATTAACGTTAAATCCTTAGAAAACTTTTAGACAACAACTTTTCCACTGAATTATACCCCTGATTTCCACTCCAGAATTATACCCCTGATTAATGTTGACCGGCAAGGGTGCCGGATCTTTATAAAAGTAAAATAATTCCAGCGGCATTTCTGAAAAAAATCTACTTCTCTACCTGTGTACGTTTCTCTTTCCTTCTTGATTTGCGGGTTTGCCACCACCACCTTTTTCTGAAACCTGGAAAAATTGGAAAAAAACTTAACATTAAAATATGTTAAGCAAAAAAATAACCATTGTATTTCATAATATATACAGTATATCCTTTAGTGTCAATACTTTAACGCGAAAAATCTCAGATTATGGTCTAAAAACTCCTGATTTTCTTAAAACTGTCCGGCAACTATTTTTACCGGATTTCCCCCACAGTCCCGATTTTTTAACAAATATATAACCACAATTTAACACGATTCTAACCGGGAGCTAACCGGTTTCTAACTTTTTTTCAGCTTTTTTATACTATAATTCTTTGTATTCAGGGTAATCCCTTTCCCTGAATAAATTTTATAATCGTGAAGGAGGATTAATTATTTATGTTTTCCAAAAGATTCTTTGTTGTTTTGGGACTGGCTTTCGTGATGGCTCTCTGTATGGTTTCCGTTTCCCTGGCTGCCAATATGGGCATTGTGATTGACGGCAAAAGGGTTAGTGCAGATGTAGCCCCCACAATGGAAAACGGCCGCACCCTGGTTCCGGTCAGGGTCATCTCCGAAGGGTTTGGTGCCAAAGTCGGCTGGGATGCCGGCGCGCAAAAAGTAACGGTCAACTCTGCCGCAAAGGATGTGGCCCTTACTATCGGTTCAAAAAATGTAACCGTCAACAATACCGGCAAAACTTTGGATGTTCCGGCTAAAATTGTTAACGGCAGAACAATGGTCCCGTTAAGATTTATCGGTGAAGTTTTAGGTGCAATAGTCAACTATGACGACAAGACCAATACAGTGAACATTAAATACTTCACCACCATGTCCGGAACTTTAACCATCGGCGGTTCCACTACAGTGCAACCGATTGCTGAAACTGTTGCTGCCGAGCTGATGAAAATGAACAGCAGCTTATACGTAACTGTAGTTGGGACCGGATCAGGTGACGGGATAAAAGGTGCCGGTTCCGGCCAATACCATATCGGTAATGCTTCAAGAGCAGTTAAAGATAGTGAAAAAGAAGAATACGGTTTGCGTGAGCATCAAATCGGCAGCGATGCCATTGCTGTCGTAGTCCATCCATCCAATCCGGTCAATGGTCTAACCAAACAGCAAGTGTTCGACATCTTTACAGGTAAGATTAAAAACTGGAACGAAGTGGGCGGCAAGAACGCTCCTATCTTTGTGCAGACCCGCGAAGAGGGCTCGGGAACGCTTAGTGCCTTTATTGAATTGGCCATTGAAACAATCGATGACAGCAGCGCAATAACCGGAACGGCCGCACCCCATACCTCCAACGGATTGGTGAAGCAAGCCGTTGCCAATGGAGAAAATAACATAGGTTTCATCTCCCTGGGTTATTTGGATAGCAGCGTGAAGGCAGTTAAAGTGGATAGCGTGGAAGCAAATGCAGAAACAGCTCTTGCCGGTGTTTATCCTTATGTAAGGCCTTTAAATGTTGTCACGAAGGGAGTACCCGGTGCACTCGCCGCTAAATTTATTGACTATTATACATCACCGCAGGGTTTTAAAATTTTGGAAGATGAAAGTTACCTGCCCATGAAATAAGAAACGGATTGGGATCAAAATGAACGAAAGAAACCGTCACGGGCTTATAAGAAGATTTAGTAAAGCACGTGACGGTTTACTGTTGGAGGCGCGTAAATGGAAAAGTTATTAATCGACAGTGCGGCAAAGCATGTCAATGTAAATAAAAACAAAAAGGGGTTTAAAATTTCTCCATTATTTGATTCGCTTTGGGAGTTTATGATTTTTTTGTTGGCCGCGATGGGCGCCTTGCTTATTATTATGATTTTTTTGTTTATTTTGCTGAAGTCATGGAAAATTTTTTCTGCCAGCGGTCTGCAAATAATTACAACAACGGGTTTTGAGGAACAGATACGCCAGGCCTATAATGCTCCTGCCGATCTTCCGGTCTGGAAATTCGGCATGTTAAGCTTGATTGTGGGGACAATAACAACTACCCTGGGCGCCTTAATTGTCGCCGTGCCGGCCGGAGTCGGCACGGCTGTGATCATCTGTGAAATGTCTTCAGGTTGGTTGAAACGCTTTCTGGAATCATCAACCAGATTACTGGCAGCCATACCTTCGGTCATCTATGGTCTGGTAGGGTTGATGCTGGTAGTTCCTTTTATCAGCGGCAACCTCTTGACAGTAGAGATGCAGATGAAATATCTGGAATATTTCCAGTTAACCGGCAACAGTATGCTGGCAGGAATTATTATTCTAAGCTTTATGATCGTTCCGATGGTCATTGCTCTCTCCGTAGATGCCATTAACGCTGTCCCGAAAGAATACAGGGAGGCTTCCCTGGCCCTGGGCATAACAAAATGGAGAACCATAACTTTGGTCGTTATCCCGGCTGCAAAATCAGGCATCCTGGCCGGCGTTATTCTGGCGGCCGGAAGAGGGATCGGAGAAGCTATCGCCCTCTCCATGGTAAGTGGAGCAAGCGCTGTTTTACCGTCCCTTTCCCATGGGTTTGTTTTTCTTTTTACTCCCGTATTACCCCTGGCCTCTGCCATTGTCAATAAATCACAGGCAATTTCCATCCCCAGTATAGAGGCTGCATTATTTGCCTGTGGTGTCATACTGCTGGTCATGTGCTCATTTTTAAGTATCTGCACGAAAATTATAGAATCTGTGGTGCGAAGGAGGCAGGGCCTTGAATAAAATCAGGGATTCATTACAGCAGTCATTTGCCTGGCTTTCCGCGCTTATTACAATTGTAGCCTGTTTTAGCATTATTGTCTTTCTATTTCTCAAAGGTTACAAAGCTATCAGCTTTGAATTTTTAACGACCAATCCCAATCCGACTTTCCAAGCCCAGGAAGCCGGCGGAATACTGTCGCCTATGGCCGGCACATTTTTAATAACAATTATCGGTATACTTATTGCTCTCCCATGGGCCATTGCCACCGCAATTTATTTATCTGAATACGCCAAAAAGAATTTAATAACCAGTTACTTGAAAATCGCCATTGATGTCCTTTCAGGCGTACCGACAATTGTGATTGCTATCTTTGGTGTAGCCCTTTTCACAATGCCTGCTTTCGGCTTTTTAAGCTCAATGATCGAAGGAATTGAAGGGGCGAACAAAGCCTTCGGCAAATCTTTCTTTGTCTGCAGTATGGGAATGGCTGTCATGGTCTTGCCCTATGTCATAAAAACATGCGAAGAAGCTGTCAAGGCTGTTCCCGTTTCTTATAGAGAAGCGTCTCTGGCCCTGGGTGCATCGAAAAGAAGCACAATTACAAAAGTCGTGCTTCCCTCGGCAAAAAGGGGGATCATAACCGCGGTTATCCTGGGAATGGGCCGGATTATCGGAGATACTGCCATCGTATGGCTGCTGTTGGGCGGAAGCATCAGGATGACAGGGCCGCAACCATGGTGGCATTTTGCCAATTGGCTGGACACTTTAAAAAATACGGGATCAACACTTACCACCTACATCTTTTTTAATTCTCCCGCGGGAGAAGGAAACAAAGCGGAACTGGCCTTTGGAGCATCCATTGTTTTAATAATAATTATTATTTTACTTAATACAGTGGCAGATTTCATCGGTTCCAGGGGTGCGGTTAAGGAGGAATGAGCAAGATGATAAGCAAGGTACAAACTGAACAGGCTGTCTTTGATAGAGAGCCGGTTATTCCTGAAGAAAAAACGGCAATATCTATTAGAAAAGTAAATGCCTGGTACGGCAATAAACAAGTTCTCTTTGATGTGAATATGCAGATTAAAAAGCACAGGATCATGGCTTTTATCGGTCCGTCAGGTTGCGGAAAAACAACACTTCTCAGATGTTTCAACAGAATGAATGATACTATCAGGAGTTTCCGGCTGGAGGGCACGATTAAGATTAATGATACGGATATTACAACTAAACAGGCTGATCCGATTTCTATCAGAAGAAAAGTTGGGATGGTCTTTCAACAACCAAATTCTTTTCCCATGTCCATCCACCGGAATTTAAAGCTGCCCATTACGGAAAATTTTCCCAATATCGACAAAGCAAAAATCGAACAAATTATTAAGCAAAAATTACAGGATGCTAATTTATATGATGAAGTCAAAGACAGAATCAACCGTTCAGCTTTAAAGATCTCCGGGGGACAGCAGCAGAGGCTCTGTATCGCGCGCATGCTGACCATAGAACCGGAAATACTTCTTTTTGATGAACCGTGCTCTGCCCTTGACCCCCTTTCCACCAATAAAATCGAGGATCTCCTCGTCAGGATAAAGGAAAAATACACTGTTGTCATCGTTACCCATAATATTGAGCAGGCGCGGAGAATCGCGGATGATGTGGCCTTTTTTTATGAAGGCAGAATTGTGGAAAGCGGAACGGCAGAGAATATTTTTCTTGTTCCCCAAACAGAGCTTTTAGAAAGATACCTTTCCGGAAAAATTTAGAGCAAGTGCTTTACTCCATCTTCCAAGAAGTATTAAATGAAATTGAATTTAAATAATGTTATGAAGGGTTGCCCCGGCAGATGTCCGGGGTTTTTCACGATTTTTGTTTCGCTTTTTTACTGCCGGCAAAAACTGTCTTGTTTAATAAAAAAACAGAAAAAAGTAAAACATAATTGCATGAGGTGATACAATGTTTTCTAATAATGATATAATAAAAGAAGGATTTCTTGCCGGGATAATTGGTGTCTTCGGCGATTTTCTAATTCATGGCGGCGGTTTTCTTTTTTTTAGAACAACGATGACTTCTTACTATATATCTCAGCTAATCTTTCCCTTGCAGGAAGTTACAACATTGAAATTTTTGCTCGCTTCTTTGATGCATTTGCTTGCCGGAGCTTTTGTAGGCGTTTTTTTGGCAATTATTATAAAATTGACCGGTAAAGATTTCCCGTATCTGAAAGGAGCCGGATTGGGGGCAGTAATGTGGATAGTACATGTGGCAGTAATCCCCAATATCATCACAACACCCAGGCCTGTTGTTTTTCGAACGGAATTAGAAGCTCTTGTTGATTTGCTGGGTCACATTGTTTATGGACTTCTGGCAGCTGTTTATTTATCGAAAAAGATGGTGGCGGGTGATAACACTAAAATACATTAATTTCCAAAAAGAAAGCAGGTTGAGGGAAATTATAGGAAGAAGAAAAACAATATTGGAAAACATATTGTTTCCTTTGGAAAGTTATGGGGAAGGTGTCAAGGCTGATTTTGCATATCTGCAAAGCAGCCAGGCAGTCAGTAGCCCAAATAACATGTGGCCGGCGAGTAGAATTAAAAGCTCCCCCGGATCCGCGGCAGAGCGGGGAATATAACCGGCCGGAGGAGAAATAATAACTATATCGATAAACCAGGCGGCAGCTCCAAAGATTATTCCTTTGAGAAGAGCAAAATCCCGGCCGGTCAGATACAGGAGGTAGGTAAGAAAAATTCCAAGCAGGACACTTATAATAAGGTGAGTTGTCCAGCCGAATAATAACCATGTCGGAGTAGCAGCGTCGGCAGTCAGCATTTCCTGCCGTACTATACCCCCGCCGATAGTGATCAGGCACATCCGGCAAATACCCGACAGATAAAGGATTAATGAAATTAAACCAATCACAATTCCCGCCCCAAGTCCGGCCAAAGATCCGGCAGTTATCTTATCCACATCCTATGCCTCCTTTAAATTCCGTTTTTTATATTTGGCTTCCTATATTCAAAGTAAAAACACGGAGACTTGCAGTCCCGTGTTTACGTTGCACCTGTCAGAATCCGGTACTGCGGAACTTCCGGACACAATATGGCGCCGCTTTGTTGTTTTACTTTTTAAGCTCCTCCTTTGTATGCGGGAGGAACATGGAGCCAGCCCTTCAGCTTGCCGTACGAAACTATTTTCGCATATAAGTCTACCTGTGAACTTTGCATCCTTCTATACATATCCCTTAAACGCGGATCCAACATAATTAACAAGGTCCTTTGCAGTTGGTTAAGAGAGAGCTGAACAATCATATAAATGGAACGAAACATAGTTTCATCCCTGAGGATCTCCGTATTGGTCGGTGTATTGATGAACTTGGGAGGCCGTTTCGGCAGAGGAATGCCAAGCCTTTTCATTTCATTTTCCATGATGGCGACTTCTTTTTGCAGAACGCCGTCACCCAGGTCCAGCAGGGCTTTAAAGTCAACATCATTGGCAAAATTACGAAAAACGTTGATCAGTTCCTGAAGATCATAGCGTAAGACAAGATGCTGCCATATTTCATAAGCTTCTCCGGCATGGATGGTCTGCTGCTGCTCTGCAACGCTTTTCCCGATTCCCAGTACCATTGTTATTCCTTCCTTTTGCTCAATACTTTTAACTAAGCTCCCTTATATTCGGGAGGAACATGGAGCCAGCCCTTCAGATTGCCGTAAGCAATCACTTTCGTATATAGTTCGATTTCATTCCTTTGCATTTCCATAAATATGTCTCTTAACTTGGGATTTTTCATCATTAAGACAGTTCTCTGGTGCTCATTAAGAAAGTTTTGAATCCCCATATAAATAGTGCGGAACATCAGTTCATCCCTGAGGATCTCCGTATTGGCCGGTGTATTGATGGACTTGGGAGGACGCGGCGGCAAGGGTATACCCAGCCTGTTCATCTCTTTTTCTATTACGTCAATTTTATTCTGCAGCACATTCAGGCCATAAGCCAACAAAACTTTGAATTCCGGGTCATTGGCAAAGTTTTGAAAAATATCCGTTAACTCATAAATATCGTAGCGCATGACAAGGTGCTGCCAGATTTCAAAAGCTTCCCCGGTATGAATACTTTGCTGCTGCTGAGCAGTAGTTTTTCCAAGACCTAAGACCATTATTTGTCACTCCCTCAGTTCACTATTATGCAAAATTTTTCTGTCAATCAAATGCTTTTTATGACTCATTTTAGTATGTGGAAAAGACGTTTCTTTATACCATCTTTTGTGGATACAGGCCTCCGTAAATGGAGTGTTACTTCAGCTCATTCCTCGCCTTGCTTTACTTAATGCGGCATCACTTGCCATTTATTTACAGCTCAAAAAACAGGGTTTTTTGCTGCCGTTGTATCTGCCGTCTCAGACATTTCCATTTTTGCCGAGGCGGTGATAATGAAATGCTGCTCCAAGAAGCCAGACAACAGCAGCTAGAAACCTTTCTAGCGGACCCCAGGAGATATACTGCAAAGTTCCCAATTGGTAAAAGAGAGAATCCAGCCCCGCACTGACCAATGAAAAGGTTAATAAATACAGCCAGAACAGATGTTTGATCTTTTCAGGCAAAAAATACAGATAAATAAGAATTGCCGGAGCCCAGGCCAGGTTTAAGAGAAAAGGGGAGCTGAAAAAAGAAAAGGCGGTTTCTTCCCAGCGAAAAAGGTTTAACAAACTCGAAAAAACCAGCACAAAGATAAGACTGCCGAGAAAGCCCCAAATAAAACTTAAAACAAACAGTTTTTTAATGCCTTCCCTGGGTACAAGAATAACCATAAATAAAAATAACATCAGTGCAAAGACAAGATAATAGATATCATGGGGAAGCTGAACGTCAAACATTTTTTTCACCTAATCCCTCTTGCTTTATGATAACGGCTCTCCATAAATCGGTGTCACTTTCGTCCATCCCTTGGTTTTGCCGTACTTGAGGTACTTGTCAAAGATATTCACTTCTTCCTTCAGGAGCCCCAGAAAAAGATCGCGCAGGGCATCATTTTTGATGGTTTCTATTACAGCCCGCATATGCAGGTCCATAGCTTCCACAATACCGGTAAAGATAACAGAATACATGAAAGAGTCCGTTAGTGTCTCCGGATCAATTGTCATTATCTGATGGGCAGGAGGCCTTTCCGGGAAAATCACACCGTATTTTAACACCTGCTGCTCCAACTCTTTTATCTGTTTGTTCAGAGTATCCTTACCTTTGCTGAGGATCATTTCAAAATCCGGATCATGTACTGCGCCGAGGAACAAGGTGGTCATCTGTAACTGGTCGTACCTCTGACTGAGATGATCCCAGAGATGAAAGGCTTCGGTGAGTGTTAGATTTTCTTTTACCGCAGGGCCGGCCATCTTATAGGCCGGGGGTACGTCCTCCCAGGCTTTGACTTTGCTGTATTTGTAGAGAAGCTCAAAATTGTCGATATGGGTTAGCATATCTTCCGTAAATATCTTCCGCAAACGGTCGTTTGTGGTGGAAGAGCGCACCGCCCGGCTAATGGTAAAAAGTTCGGCCATCATATCGGCAAAAATTTTTTTATAGATGAATCTATCCGTAACCTGATTGATGCTTCCCGGGAATTTAATCTCCAGAGGAGGCCGGTCGGGAACGGGGATTTTAAACTTTTCCGCCTCCTGCTCCATGGTTTTCATATGTTTCTTTGTATCTGCGAGTAAACTGTCCATTAGCAGGCTGAAATCACGGTCATGCAACAGGTTTTGATAGAACTGGAAGGTTTCCATACTGTTATACCTGATCCGAAGCCAGTTCCAGATATTATAGGCTTCCTGGATATCAATTTGTTCTACAATGCCTCGGTTTTTTTTGAAAAGGGAAACGGACATTTAAACCGCTCCTTACTTTTAAAAATTTTTCGGACATTAATGCATTTGTTTTTTTAATTATGGTTATCTTTTGCGCTTTCAGGTCACCCTTTGTATGCGGGAGGAATATGCAGCCAGCCTTTCAGCTCGCCGTAAGAAACTATTTTTGCATATAGATCTACCTGTGAACTTTGCATATGTTTATACATGTCCCTTAAACGTGTGTCTATCATTATCAGCAAGCTCCTTTGCAGTTGGTTAAGAGAGAGCTGAACAATCATATAAATGGAACGAAACATAGTTTCATCCCTGAGGATCTCCGTATTGGTCGGTGTATTGATGAACTTGGGAGGCCGTTTCGGCAGAGGAATGCCAAGCCTTTTCATTTCATTTTCCATGATGGCGACTTCTTTTTGCAGAACGCCGTCACCCAGGTCCAGCAGGGCTTTAAAGTCAACATCATTGGCAAAATTACGAAAAACGTTGATCAGTTCCTGAAGATCATAGCGTAAGACAAGATGCTGCCATATTTCATAAGCTTCTCCGGCATGGATGGTCTGCTGCTGCTCTGCAACGCTTTTACCGATTCCCATTACCATTTTATTCCTTCCTTTTTTAGTAAATTTCTTTTGTTCGGATAAATGTTTTTTATCTCAAAAAGATCAAAAAATTAGAGACTCTGTTTTCTAATTTGAAAAGGTTTTTTATTACTGGTATCTATGATAACGGCTCTCCATAAATGGGTGTTATTTTCGTCCATCCTTTAGCTTTACCATACTTAATGAACATGTCAAAAATATTGACTTCTTCCTTCAGGATCTCCTGGAACATATCGCGCAGGGCGTCATTTTTGATGGTTTCGATTACGGCCCGCATATGCAGGTCAATGGCTTCTACAATACCGGTAAAGATAACGGAATACATAAAAGAGTCCGTTAATGTTTCCGGATCAATGGTCATTTTCAGGTGGGCAGGAGGTCTTTCAGGTAAGATAACCCCATATTTTAATACCTGCTGCTCCAGCTGCTTGATTTGCCCGTTGAGTATATCTTTCTTCCTGTTAAGAACCGTTTGAAAATCGGGATCATGAACTGATCCGAGAAATAGGGCGGCCATTTGCAACTGGTCGTACCTCTGACTGAGATGATCCCAGAGATGAAATGCTTCAGTAAGCGTTAGCTTTTCTTTCACAGTGGGACTGGCTATCTTATAGGTGGGGGGTACGTCCTCCCAGGCTTTGACTTTGCTGTATTTGTAGAGAAGTTCAAAGTTGCGGATATGGGTTAACATGTCTTCCCTGAATACCTTCCGCAAACGGTCGTTTGTGGTAGAAGAGCGTACCGCCCTGCTGATGGTAAAAAGTTCGGCAATCATATCGGCAAAAATTTTTTTATAAATGAATTTATCCGTAACCTGGTTAATGCTTCCCGGGAATTTAATCTCCAGAGGGGGCCGGTCGGGAACGGGAATTTTAAATTTTTCCGCCTCCTGCTCCATGCTTTTCATACGTTTCTTAGTATCTTTAAGTAAACTGTCCATCAGCAGGCTAAAATCACGGTCATGTACCAGGTTTTGATAGAACTGGAAAGTTTCCATGCTGTTATACCTGATCCTCAGCCAGTTCCAGATATTATAGGCTTCCTGGATATCAATCTGTTCGATGCCGCCACGGCTTCTTTTAAAGAGGGAAACGGGCATTATAGACGACTCCTTATTAAGTTTAAAATTTAAATTCAACAAAAGAGTATTTTAGTTTATCCGTTATTCATTTCTTTATTTATTTGTTACGTTTTCTCGCCTACAAAAGAAATTTATTTCATAATGGATAAAGCTGTAGTATATTCTTCAGATAAGGAAATCCTTGAAGTTTCACTTCCGGCAAAAAGCTGCGGAGGTGGCTGTAAAGGAATACCATCCGGAAAGCCGGGTTGAGTTGACTGACGCCTATTTAGTGAAAATTCGAAATGAGATTATTAATATGTTTAAAAATAATCAATAGATAAATAAAAGAGTAGGAGATTATTCCCTGCAGGCAGCTATAATCGTGGGTGCTTCCGGAGTAGTATATGCGCTGGATATTCCGGGAAGTTCTAAAACCCGATGGGCGTTTGGTGATTATTGAATGCAAAAAAGAAGATTTGCCTTTTTGCCCTCCCATGCATTTGCGCCATTCACCGGAAGAATTCTTTATAGAACAGAGTGAGTACAGGCATTTACTTAAAGATTGCCCGTGGAGAATTTTTGCTGATTGCTGAAGAAAGCGGCTCGGGTATAATAACGGTGGCTTAATGGTACAGTGAACTGTGCTGGTATTAGTTACAAGAGGTTTCCCGGTGTTTTATCCTCTATGGTTTGAGTGCCGGCAGGTAGGCAAGATACGAAAAATTCCGTTCTTTTTTCGTAGTGTTCAGGAGAAACATATCTATGGCTCCGGTCAGCGTAACCAAGTCGTTGGCCGTTTTTTTTGTGGTTAATCTTGACAATTTCGTTTTACCATATTATAATTCTTATTGCAAATGCAAGTCACTTGCAATTAGAATGAAGGGTGGATAAAGCGAAAATGAAATTAAAAAAAGTTGTGTATACTATCTTGTCTTTAACGTTTGCTTGCAGTCTTTTCCTTGCTTCCGGCTGCAGTAATCAGCAAACGTCTAATGACGTGGAAGAAAAAGCGATTGTAGCCGTGACTATTCTGCCTCAGAAAGCTTTTGTTGAAGCGGTATGCGGTGATCTGGCAGAGGTGGTTACGATTGTGCCCCCCGGAAACAGCCCCGGCAACTATGAGCCTACGCCTCAAGAAATGGAGAACTTCAGCAGAGCGTCTGTCTACTTTACGATAGGCGTGCCGACGGAAAAAGCCAACATACTGCCAAAGGCGGAGAATATGGAAATTGTGGATTTGCCGGCTAAAGTTGCGGAGGTCTATCCCGACAGAGAGTTCAGCCCCGGAAAACGGGACCCGCACATCTGGCTTTCACCCAAACGGGCGAAGGTAATGGTTGAAACAATTGCCGAAACCATGTGCATTCTTGATACAGAAAATACGCAAATTTATCAGGAAAACGCCGAAGCCTTTCTGAAAGAACTTGATCGCGTCGATACCGAGATAAAAGAAACTTTTGCCGGAATTCATAATACAAAGTTGATCGTATTTCACCCGGCCTATGGATATTTTGCAGATGATTATGGGCTTGAAATGTATGCCCTTCAGCAGGACGGCAAAGAAGCCACGCCGCAGCATTTGCAGGACATGACCGACCTTGCCGAGGCGGAAAATATCAAAGCGATCTTTTCTCAAGCTGAGATCGATAGTAAGCAGCCTGATGCGTTTGCAGAAGAAATCGGTGGAGAAAAGGTAATACTTAATCCTCTGTCTGATGATTATATTTTAAACCTTGAGAGTATGGCCGAAGCAATAGCCGGAGCAATGCAATGAGAGATGCGTATGCAAAAAACTTAAACGCGGTCCATATTGACAATCTTTCAGTGTATTACGGACAGACGCCTGCTATCACAGGTGTCTGTCTGGATGTACATGACGGTGAATATCTGGGGATTATTGGACCTAACGGCGGGGGGAAATCTACCCTCCTCAAAGCAATTTTAGGCCTTGTTCCCATTTCTGCCGGAACCGTTCAAATTTATGGAAACAACACAAATAAGAAGACGGCATTAGTCGGATATGTTCCGCAGTTTGTTATATTGAACAGAAAATTCCCGATTAGCCTTGTTGATGTTGTTCTGACAGGGCGCTTAAAGCAGGGATTATCCCCTTTTTTTACATTTACGCAAAAAGACAAAGAAAAAGCGTTTGAGATTCTTGAAAAGGTAGGGCTCTTAAGTCTTGCAAACCGGCAGATAGCCGAGCTGTCCGGAGGTGAATTCCAAAAAATGCTTATCGCAAGAGCCCTTGCCGTTAATCCCAGGCTTTTGCTTTTGGACGAACCG
Organism: Dethiobacter alkaliphilus; assembly: GCA_016841605.1. Classification (GTDB taxonomy): domain Bacteria; phylum Bacillota; class Dethiobacteria; order DTU022; family UBA8154; genus DUNV01. The sequence goes on from JAENYV010000006.1 coordinate 67,500, forward strand.
ACTGCCAGCGTAGATGCAGTCTCACGGGAACAGATATATAGCTTGCTTTCGGAACTGAACAAAAACAAAACCATTATCCTTGTTACACATGACCTGCTTGCTGTTTCATCACAGGTTCACAGTCTGGCTTGTCTCAATGGAAATCTTATTTATCATGGAGAACCGGAGCTTACCGAAAACATTGTAAACAACCTTTATGGCTGCCCGGTTGACTTAATTGCCCACGGAGTGCCTCACAGGGTACTCAGGGATCACGAGGAGGAAAAAACTGTTGATTAAGGCGCTTTTTGAATATCAATTTTTACAGAATGCCTTTCTTTCCAGTATACTTGCAAGCGTAGTCTGCGGCATTATCGGAGTAATTATTGTTGAGAAGAAGCTGGTCATGATGAGCGGCGGTATTGCCCATACCTCATACGGAGGCGTCGGGCTGGGTTATCTTCTGGGCTTTGAGCCGATTATCGGAGCGTTTTTATTTTCCATATGTGCGGCGCTGGGAATAGGGTGTATCAAAAGAAAAAGCAGTACGCACACCGATGTGATAATCGGTCTGTTTTGGTCACTGGGGATGGCTCTGGGTATTCTTTTTATCGCACTCATGCCCGGATACCCTCCCGACTTAAGCTCTTATCTTTTCGGCAGTATTTTGTCTGTGACAAAAGCTGATCTTTATTTAATGATCAGCTTAACATTTATTGTAGTGCTTGTAATCATTGTTTTGTTCAATGATTGGAAAGCCTACCTGTTCGACGAGGAATTTGCCTCAATCATAGGCATAAAAACCGCTTTTCTGGAGTATCTGCTCTTAGTTCTCATTGCAATGACTGTGGTGGTTTTAATCCGGGTCGTCGGTATTATTCTTGTTCTCGCACTACTTACAGCCCCTGCGGCGTCTGCGGGGATGCTTACATCAAATCTTAAAAAAAGAATGCTTTATGCGGTTATATTTGGAAACATTTTCTGTCTGGCAGGGTTGTGGATTTCGTATAAGATAAATATTGCCTCCGGCGCTTCTATCGTTATTTTATCAATAATATGCTATTTCTTGTTATATACGCTACGGTTTATATTCAAACTTCGTCCATATTCCCATAGACAGGATTGATTGAAAATTTTTTGGAGGGTTCATTCTATGAAAACCATCATTTAATATGGATAGATATAACCTTCGACTTCCTGTGCAGGTGTAATGTTTTTCACGGTTATTTGCGGTTCATCCTGCCCCTCATACCGGCCTTTATGGATTACTCCCTCGACGGTGACCCAGGTATTTACCGTAAGCTCGGAGGCCTTCTCATATTGGCACATCATGCCCATCGGTACCAAATCAGCAACGCAACATACCATGGCAAGTCTGGCGGGTACGAATTCATCCTCAGCCAGATACTCCGGATCATTAAACACGAATCCCGTTATGGAAATCGTATAGCCTTCGTATTTATCCATATTGGTATATATTTCCGCAATCCATGGATAGAATTCATCGTTATCTACCGTTATTTTTTTATTCGCGGCATCCATACCGGAAAGCCCGGCCACAGTGTCTTCCTGAGGGTTTGACTGCGTGTCGGAGGGCGTACTGTTGGCAGTATTGGGGATCTCGGCATCCGGCTGCGAACCGGTCGATGTACTTATGTCGCTTTCGGCAGGCGCCGGTGTGCCGGCCGAAGCGTTCACTCCGCTACTGCTTGTCGGAAGCTGTTGGTTGGCTTTATCAGGCATATTCTGATTAAAGGCACTACCCCCGGTGTAATTGGCGGTAAGATTGTCTGTGCTGAGAGGGCTGTGGGGAAGCAAAAGAAATAAAATGGGGAGCACCAGCACAAAACAATGAAAAGATCGTATTTTGTGCTGTGGGCGAAACAACCTGAAAAGTTCCGTACAAGCCCATATCATCATAACGGTTGCCGTAAAGTAAAGATACGGTTTCATTCTGGGCGTGACATAGGAAAGATATTGTCCGCTATTCACCAAATAAAACATGTATCCACCAAAAAGCGAGTAAGAAACAAACTCCAGAAAAACCTGGGGATTGAACGCTCTTGCTTTCATTTACATCCCTCCTAAGCTGGAAAGTAGAAAGACTACAAAAAAGCATACGATAAACGCCGTGAACAGTAGTTTGCCGATAAAACGCTTTGCAAATCCGGAAGAGAGCATCATCACATTTTTTATATCCATCATCGGTCCGAACACCAAGAAACCCATAATCGCGGGCATTGGGAATTGACCGGAAAAACTGCGCGCGATAACCGCATCGGATGTAGAACACAGGGAGAGGGCAAACGCCATTGCCATCATAATCACTATGGAAATTGCCAGACCTGTGCCGCTCTGAGCGGAAGTAAATATTTTGGTTCCCATCGACTGAAAGATGGAAGAAATAAAGGTTCCAATGACCAGGTATTTTCCAACACTAAAAAATTCTGCCTTTGAATGACGGAAAAACAGACCAATCTTTCCTTGAAAAGTGGTGATAGATTCAGTATCTTCATAAAAGCCGCAGCTGCACATAAGACCGTCAAGCGCTCCTCCGGAGAGGACTTGACCTTTCGGTGGCCGGATTGCAAAGATGAGCCCTATAATAACGGCAGAAATAACCCCCAAGCACACGCGCCCGATTACGATTGTCTTGTCGCCGCCGAAGGCGTAATAAGTCGATAAAATAACTACCGGGTTGATTATCGGCGTTGCCGACATAAAGGTAACGGCCACCGGAAGGGGGATTCCTTTTCTCACAAGGCTCCTGAAAACAGGGATGGAAGCGCAGTCGCACACCGGAAGGCAGAAGCCGCCTAGAATTGCTACAAGCATCCCCATACCAAACGATTTAGGAAATCGTCGTTCAATCGCACTTCGAGGGATAAAAACCTGAAGCACGGAGGAAAGCAGTACGCCGATCAGCAAAAACGGAACAGCTTGTAGTATGATCCCTAAAAAGACATTGATCATGGTATTGACCGGGATCTGAAACATTTCTAAAACCGGCTTGGTAAAAAAGTACATGAAAACAATGATGACAACCGTTAGAAAGAAAATATTTATCGGCTGTTCTTTCTTACTGAAAATCTGTTTATATAGATCATTATAGGCCCTTATTTCATAGATATCAACGCCGGGGTTTATTTCACGCATGAGCCTTCGGATACGATAATAAATAGTGGAGGAGCGCACATTGCGTAAGACGATAAAATCGCAATTCGCTATCTGCTCAAGTAATGAGCCTCCTGTTCTGCCGAGCAGATTTTCAATATGCGCAGCATCTGCAACGTGCAATACCTTTTGAATTTTACACAGACCGCGAAGCGAAGAATGCAAAAGCAAAGACTGTAGAAGAGAAAAAGGGGCGACGCCGTTCCATTCGATCCAAATCTCGTTAAAATCGCGGCTTTGTAATAGGCTACGGATTTGCTCGACTATCTGCTTGGGCTGCCGCTCCAAGCTCTTCTTGGGAAAGGAGATGCTGTGACAGTTGTTATACCGGCTCTGAAATTCCTCCTCTCCGGTTTCAAACTGAATGATGAGTATCATGACGTCCCGCCAATCATGCCTGTTTAGCAGATTATTTAGGAACGTTGTTTTCCCGGCATCCAAAAATCCGGTTACAACATAAATGGGTATCAGCATAACATTACTCCCCGCCAAAAAGGCCGACCAACTCCTGCCGGTTTAGACTCCTGCCGATGATGCAAAGCATGTCGCCGCCAGTAGCACAATTTGTGATCTGTATGTCTCCAGGAAGGTATTGAAGGTTTATATATCCATCTAAACCGCGAACGATGCCTTTTGCCCGAAGTATGGTTCCCTGAGTACTTCGTTCCATCTTTAAAACTCTGGCCTTCAATTCCTTCATGCTGAATACCTGATTAGTCCGTATGGTGATGGTGTCAAAAATTTCTTCAGCCGAATGATTATGGTCACAATTGCTATCGTGGTCATGCTGACCACAGGTGTACATATGTCCGGAATTGCGGTACTCACTGTGTGTATGATGATCCTGCTGAGGGTATAGGATTTCAGCAGATGTGATCTGATCCCAGGGTTTTGAAAAAATAACAGCGTGAGCATTCAGGCTTTTTACCAGCTTATGTGTATTATTTACTTTCTCGGGAAAATTTTCAATACGGCTGAGCAAAATAACATCGGCATTTTCCATCTGATCTTCAAAAAACTCGCCAAAGTTATCAAGATACATTTTACAGCGTTTCACATCCGCAACGGTAATTTTGGCTTTTACTTCGGCAAGGTTTTTAATACTTGGGTCTGCACATGCCTTTATGATATCCGACAGCTTTCCTACGCCGGACGGTTCAATAATAATTTTGTCCGGGTGGAATCGGCTTACAAGCTCCCTGAGGGCCTTCACAAAATCGCCCGACAAACTGCAGCAAATACATCCGGAATTGATTTCTTTTACTTCAACATTGCCCGATTTCAGCAGGGCCGCGTCAACACTTATCTCGCCAAAATCATTTTCGATTAGAACAACCTTATCATTTATAAAAGCCTCTGTGAGCAGCTTTTGGATCAGCGTAGTCTTTCCGGCTCCTAAAAAACCCGAAATGATATAAATGTCAGTAATCATAAAGTCCCCCAATAAAGGCAGTGCCTTTTTAAATTAATTAACTTTTAAATTTATTATTTTGGATTACAATCCTTGCAAAATCCATAGACCTCCAAATTATGACCCATCACATGGAAATCATCCTCTTCAAGCTCCGGTATAAATTTCTCCATCGGGCAGTTCTCCACCGCGATCATCTTACGGCAGTTTATGCAGACAGCATAATGCTTATGTTTAAAGCGATTTAGTTCATACACCGCCATTTCATTATTCATTACATTGGTTTTAATCACCACGCCTTTTTTCACAAAAAGCTCCAATGCCCTATAGACGGTAGACAACCAAACGGCTTCCCCGTTTTTTTCGATTTTCAAGCATATGTCCGATGCGCTTAACGGCTTTCCGGAACTCTCAAGCACAGAAAATACGCTTTGGCGTTGCCTGGTTCTTTTTATTCCGGCAGGCCAGCTATTCTGTACCTCTTTCAATGTATTTCACCTCATTTATTGACACGAATATTTTAGTAGCATGCATGATTATTGGCTGAGTCGGCGCTTCTTCGACATTCCATTGCAGCACGGTTTAAATGATGCGCAATTGCGTATCATTCGCATTTAGCCTCATTATAAATTTCTGTTTCCGTAAAGTCAAGCATATACCATATATCCATATATTGCATACAGCATACGGCGAAGGAGAAAGTATGATATAATAAATTTTTTATGCTTTGGTGGGCTTTTTACTGTCGAAGCTTAATTCATTGACATCACAGCTAAAATGGTATAAAAATAAGTTGCTACAATACTATAGTAATATAAAAAGGGAGCAATAAATGTTATCAAAAATTCATACCTTAATTTTAGGAATTATTGATGAAAAACCCTTAAATCCATATGAAATTATAAAGTTACTTGATTACATTCATGTTAGGGAATGGTTTCCCGTTGCTGCTTCTTCTGTATATGCAACAATAAAAACGTTAAATCAAAAAGGCTATATAACAGGCGAAAGCAAAAAAGAGGGGAAAATGCCTGAAAAAACAATTTACTCAATAACGGAAGCAGGGAAGAAGGAACTGCTTACAACACTCAAGGAGTATCTTGGCGTTACTGACATTGATCCGGTTAAATTTGATATTGCAGGTTTAATGATTTGCCATGTTGAAAAACAGGAAGCCCTAAAAATTCTTCATGCCAGACTGAAAAAATTGAATAGGTTCTTACGAGGTATTAGCGGACAGATTAATTATCTTCAGGCTAATAGTCTGGTACCGTCTTTAGGTTTAACAGTCGTTAGACATAATATTTTTCTTATTAAAGCGGAGATTATGACAACAGAAGAATTGATATCAGAGGTACAAAAGAATAATAACTGGAACCATTTTTTTGCACGGGATATTAAAATGTAAAGGGGACGGCGAATATGGTAATGAAAAGAAAACCTGAGACAGACCATGGAATTCAAGGGGAATTTAATGTAGAGATGTTTAACCAATTTGCGAAATTTATGAGAGACAAGGGATGGGTGGAAACAAAAATCATGATTGCCGCCGGGATTTGCTCCGGACATGTTCTGGAGGTTGGTCCGGGGCCTGGAATTAAAGGGCTGGAATGGTTGAAAAGTACAACGGAAACCAAGCTCACAGCTCTTGAGATTAGCCCGGATATGATTAAAATGGCTAAAAGGAATGCCAAAGATTATGGTCTTCAGGACAGGGTTCACTATGTTAACGGTAATGCTGCTATTCAGATGCCGTTCGATGATAATACATTTGATGCGATGTTTTCAAATGGCTCTCTTCATGAATGGGAATTTCCTGAAAATGTTTTTAATGAGGTATACAGGGTATTAAAACCCGGTGGGAAGCTTTTTGTAAGCGACTTGCGAAGAGATATCAACCTTATACTGAAGTTGATTATAAAAATGTCTACCAGACCTAAAGCGATGGTCTCTGGTTTTATAACATCATTAAATGCTTCTTATACAATCGAGGAAATTAATGAAATGTTACATAGAACAAAAATTAAGAATTTTAAAACAAAAAAAGACCCTGTTGGTTTGTCGGTACTTGCAGTTAAACAATAAAGTGTCTTTTCTTGCAAAAGTGTTTGAAATGATGAAACTTATTGATGCAATGAGGAAGCACATAAATGAAAAATGAAAGGAATGATGAATAACATGGAGAATGAAATCAAATTATTCTATGATCTCACAGCAGAAAAAACAGCTGATGAATGGTACAAAGAAGAAATATTGACGCCAACTATACAAGATTTTGTTTCACTATTACCAAAAAATCCGAGAGTTCTTGACCTTGGATGTGGGCCAGGTCATGAAAGCATGAGACTAAATCGGGCAGGAGCGGAAGTGGTTGGAATCGATTTCAGTGAAGAGTGCGTAGCCATTGCACGAAATCGTTGCCCTCAATGTAAATTTGAGGTACAGGATTTTCGTTCACTTGATGGAAGATATGGAAAATTTGACGGAGTGTTTGCCTGTGCATCATTAATTCATATAGAACCCAAGGAATTGATAGGAGTTTTAAGCAATATAGAGAGAGTATTGACTAATTGTGGTTACATTGCTGTTTTGATAGTTGAAGGTGAAGGAATCAGTGAAAAAATGAGTTTACTTGAAGTAGAAGGAAGGAAATTAAACCGGACGGTTTACCTATATAATCTAGACACCTTAATTAGTGTTACCGAAAAGGTTGGTTTTGATTATGTCCGTGAAGGATATTTGGACGAAAAACTCATCGAAGATGGTTGGAGAAATTTTATCTTTAGATTGGGGTAAATGAAATAGCTCGTCTATCATATAAACCTAGCACTACAGCTGCGGGTGCGCTTAGCTAATCTCAAGGGCGCGCACGCCCCTGAGCCCCAAGACCGGCAGGATCCGGCTCGTCCAAGCCTAAACTTGATAGGACTTGGCTTTTCTTTAGAGCTCAGGGTGCCGATGTTTTACATCAGTTATGCGGCATGTTCAAGCCCTTAAAAAATTTGCCGGATTGAAAATCTAATTGAAAGGAGTTTACTCTGTTCCCATATATTGCTGTGATATTTCCGCTGCATATTTCCGCATGATTTTTTGCAATTCAACGGGAGAAAGTATTTCTACCTCCCGGCCATAATGAAGCAGCCATCTCCCTAGTATCGGCAAAGAATCCGTCAGCAGCATGATTTCCATTTTGTCGCCGAGATCCTTTTCTCCGACCAAGCCCCACACGCACCTATTCTTGATAATTTCGTAATTGCTGTCCTTTTTTAAACGTACTGTCACATTGCATAGGTTATTTGCTGCAACCATTTTTTTGATAATCGTTTCCATGGGAGGATGCGTCTTGGAAAAGCTTTGGTCTGTTAGGGACAAGTTTTGAATGCGGTCGATACGAAAATCCCGATAAGCATTGCGCAAATGGCAATAGGCAATTAAATGCCAGTAATTTTCATGAAACCCCAACGAAACCGGTTCAATTTTTCTTACGGTGGTCTGGTTTGCATGGGGAGAATAATAGTGAATCTCAATAGTATTCTTTAGATAAAGCGCCGTTTGAATATCCTTTATAAAACTATTTTCCACGGGCATATTTTCACCGGTCGTATCGAATACGCCTATTTTTTTTTCTATTTCCGCAACAAACTCCTTATCTTCATTTCCCAAAACCGCTCTTATTTTATAGAGTGCCGAATCAAAATTTCTTTTCGTTTTGGCATCTGTGAACGCGCCCGTTAATTTTCCAGCCAACAGCAAAGCCCCGGCTTCCTCAGAAGTAAACCTCACCGGAGGCAGATGGTATCCTTCCACCAGATAATAACCTCTGCCTGCTTCAGAGCCTATCGGTATGCCGGCGGCTTCAAGTGCCCTGATATCCCGATATACGGTTCTGAGGCAAATACCGAATCGCTGGGCCAACTCTTTGGCCGTAACGATTTTCTTTGATTGAAGATGAATGAGCATAGCTGATAGTCTGTCTACTCTATTCATGGGGCACCTCCTGGTGACATTAATATGCCAAATATAAGAAATTATAGCATAAAAGAAAGAGGAGATTCTAACCTGCTGACATAAGGTTGTCACTTCGACAAGGTATATTAATACCAAAAATACAACAGGAGGTAAATTCATGCGACCAAAAGTTGTTATGCATACGCAGATAAGCTTAGACGGCTGCGTGCGTGGTTTTCTTGAAACCGGCGTCTATTACGCCGTTGCCAACCGCTTTAATGCTGACATGGTTCTATTTGGCAGCGAAACGGTTTATACGGCGGCTGAACACTATCCGCCCGAGACAGAGAAAGCGTTTACTAAACCGGTAAATAGACCGGATGATAAAAGGCTGATGTGTATTGTGCCGGACAGCCGCGGAAGATTGCGGAACCTGCATGTTTTCAGGGATTCGGAGTATTGTAAAGACTTTATTGTTCTGGTCTCCGCATCCACGCCTAAATCCTATATGGAGTATCTGAACGAGCGCAATTACGATTTTATTGTTGCCGGTGATGATCACGTTGATTACGTCAAAGCGTTCGAAGTCTTATATAGCAAATACAACTGCAGGATTATCAGAACAGACAGTGGCGGGGTCCTGACCAACGTGCTTATAGAACGGGGGCTTGTTGATGAAATCAGCCTTGTCGTGTCTCCCTGTTTGGTAGGAACAGGTGAAGCACATTTATTTAGAAGTCTGTTTTTGCTAAAAAGAATGCCGCTGGAGCTCATAAGTTGTGAGACTGTGGATAAAAATTACCTCTTCCTAATCTATAAAGTCCTGAGATAAGAGAGGAAAGTTGCTATGAATAACGAAAGATGGAGTTCTTTTAAAAAATATTTCCCCAGTAAGCCGCCAGTCAGCATTTTAATGATACGCTTATTTTATTAAAAAATTCGGGAGAAACAATATAAGTTCTGATAAAGGTTTGCTAGGATTTAGGAGGAATGAATTTATGGCTACATATCTTGTTGTTAGAGTGGATATCAGGAATTGGGAAGAATACAAAAAATATTTGAATGTTACCCCAGCAATAATCGAGAAATTTGGAGGAAAAGCTCTTGTCAGAGCAGGGGAAATGGAAACACTTGAAGGCCCGGAAGAAAAAAGAAGAATTGTAATTCTTGAATTTCCTACAATGGAGAAAGCCAAGGAATGGTACAATTCTACGGAATATCAAGAGGCAAGGAAACTCCGTGAAGGGGCAGCAATCGGTGAAATCATAGCAATCAACGGTATAAAATAGAATACATATTTATTATAAAAATCAGCGCATAACATACTCCAACAGAGATTAAGGAATTTGAGGCGTTTTCTTTTACCCACACAAATTCTTTAATAAAAAAACTAAGATAGTAATTAGCAGAAGTCCGATCCCGGTAAGAATAACAGAGATTTTATATGTTATTGTTCTCCCAATTCAACGTTTTTGCTTTAGGTTCCCACTTTATCCAAATAACTGTTAAAAGTAATAGACAAACCAAAAAGAATAAGACGATTTGGGTTATACCCGATTTGCCGGACACACAAGAGTGAGATAAAATAATCTTGTGGAGGTCTATAGGAATGGCAGCGAACGGCAAGCGGTATAACCAAGAATTTAAAGATGGCGTTATCCGAATGATTAGGGATAACGGCCGGAGTGTTGCGAGCGTCGCGAAAGACGTAGGGGTTAGCGAACAAACCCTCTATCAATGGCTGGATCAGGACAGAACACAGCAACAACCAGACAAGGTAAGGATTATGGAGCTTGAAGCCCAGTTAAAAGAATCCAAGCGCCGTGTAGATGATTTGGAAGAGACGGTAACGATTCTAAAAAAGGCTACGGCCATCTTCGCGACACAACACCGGAAGTAATCTATCAATTTATTAAAAGTCATAGCTCCGACCATCCGGTAGAGAAGATGTGCCATTTATTTAGCGTATCAAGGAGCAGTTATTACGCCTGGATAAATTGGATACCTGGTAAGCGTGAGTAGGAAGACGCAAAACTATTAAGAAAAGCCACCAGGAAAGTAGCGGTATCTATGGTTTGGATAAAATCCATCAGGATGTCCGGGATGTTCAACCCTGTAGCCGTAAGCGGGTATACCGATTGATGAAAGATAATAACATCAGATCTAAAAGACCCCGGAAATTTAAAGCGACGACTAATTCTAAACACGATTTACCCGTAGTGGGTTTTTTAATACTAGCAAGAGAATTACCAACCCAAACTTTAGAATAAACTTTGATTTGTTGGGTCCCTCAGGTAGTGCGGGAAATTTAAGGTCTATTTCAAGCTTTTAAAGGGTTTCTTAGTCTACCTATAAGGGTTTTAAGATAAAGGTATAGACAGGCTTTGCTTCTCCATGGTAAAATAACCTTAACAGAAAATGGTTATACCTTAGGCTAGATGGGCATAGATATTTATGAACATGATGCCGGGGGTGTATGACATGAAGCATAGAATCAGAAAGAAAAGGGGTGTAAAAATGCCTGCAACCGTCACGACTTCAAAACATAGAGGCAAGAAACGGCCAGATACGGCGGCTACTACATTCCTTAAAAAGGACAGATCGGCAATGGCTAAAATAATGCAGGGGCGTAGGGAAGCGAGAACCGGTAAAACATATTCATGGAATAATGTTTTCGGTGATTGAAGTAAGATTTGTAACTCAGGCAAAACAATTTTTAAAAAAATGTAATCCGAAATTAAGGGATTTATTTAAAGATAAGCTGTCCGCTATCTATGAAAATATAGATGCGGGCATTCCTTTGACCGGTGACTTAGCGGGTTGCTATAAAATTAGAATAGATTACGGCAGCCAGAAATACCGGGCAGTATACGAGGTTATTAATGAAACCACGGTAGTTGTTGTCTACTGCGGTCAGAGAAAAAATGCGTATCAAACAATTAAGAAAAGCGGAGTTGTAAAAGGCGTTGTAAGGAAAAAAAAGCCTAAGAACGTATAGCAGCGTAAAATAAGCGCACATAGGGGGTGCTTTTGTTTTGCAGAAAATCTGCGTTAGCAGTTTTTTTTTGTTTGGCCTCTTAATAATTATGCAGGTTTTAGGTGGTGGACAGCCATGCTAACAATAGCAGGAGTAACAATAAAAACGCCTCAGATACCGTTTATAGAGAAATGAAGTGAGAAACAGTGAAAGCGAGAGAGAGTGTATGAGGGAGAATAGTGAGTTGTAAATAGTAAGTCACGGGGAATAGGAGAAAGCTGAAAAAGCGGTTTAAGTAGGGTAGTAACTGTTAAAAGTTTGTTACTTGTGTGTTACTTATCGACGCCTATTTCCCCCTATTTACAGCAATTTATTTCCAATTTTTATATAAAAAATAAACCCTGCAGACTTCGATAGTTGCAGGGTTTATCATTGGTGCCGAAGGCCGGACTCGAACCGGCACGTACCAGGTACGCTTGATTTTGAGTCCCTCAACTTCACCGGAAACATCGGGAATACAACGTACTCTATCGGAATCCTCAGACCCAAAAAAACCTTGTATAATGCGTGTTTGCGGCACTTAAAACCCGGAAACCCACGTCACTCCAAGGCTCTCTCAAAAGAGCGGTTTTGACATCAATTTTGGACGTTGGAGGGATATGCTGGAGGGATATCCGGACCGTTTGCCGCCAGAACATCGAACGTGTAGTAATAAAAAAATCAATATCGTAACAGTCATCCTACCATTGACAAATATTTTTAGGAGCTGATGACTGTGAAAAATCAAGAATATTACGAGCAGCTTTTTGAGCCGTATCCCGATGTCGTTACGCTGGATGAATTCAGAGCCATGTTGGGCGGCATTGGAGAAACCACGGCACGAAAGATTTTGCACGGAAAGCATATAAAGTACTTTTTCATCCGCAGTGCCTACAGGATACCTAAAGTATGGGTTATTGAGTATGTGTTAAGCGATCACTACGCCCAATACCGGCAAGGGCTAAAAGTACAGGTTTAGCAGTAGTAAATAAAAATGAATGAACAAGGAGGACATAGGTTTTGTGCTTATGTTCTCTTTTTTATATAAATCAAGCCATGTGGAGTGCCTAGTAGGAATGCAAAGGAAAGATACTTAGAAATTAGTTTCAGCATTTTGTGCGCGATATATAATTTTCACAACAGATGGCGCTGATTTCAAGAATAAGGTGCTGAGAGATAAAATTAGTAAGCGTCTTTTTTGCTTAACAAGTAGGAAAAAAGTGCAAATAGATATAGGGTGTATATATATACAGGCTGTTATTATTTACACTCTAGTGTTATAATTTTATAAAATATTCCATTTAGGTGGTTGTTTAATGTCTGATAAAAATAAAGATTGGGGCCATTTTAATATTGTTTTAGGTGAATATTTGACAAATAATGGTATAAGCAAAAATAAGATTGCGGCGGCGGCTAATTTACAGCGGTCACAATTAATTTCATATTGTAAAAACGAAGTGCAGCGCCCGGATCTTGGTGTCTTGGCACGTATTTGCTGTGTGTTAAAATGCGATTTGGCGGATAAACTTATATTTTCCCATTGCTATTTTATAAACGATTATGCGATGAATATACACGCGAAATCAATGCTGAAATAGAGGAATCCGATGGAGATATGCAGTATGCCCTATTCCCGGAGAACCATAGATTTATAGTCCCAGTGGGTAGTCACTGGAATGATATCCGTGCTAAAGCTGAAAATATTGGTTATGCGATACAAACAGCGTTTCGTGATGTTGAGAAAGCCAATCCCCGAAATCTGATCAGTATATTTAACGACTTTGATGACGCAAAATGGTCTAATAAGGAACGCCTTTCAGATGATAGGCTTAAGGATTTATTGGAGCATTTTTCTGCTTTAAATCTTGATGATGCACATTGCACCAATGATGTGCTTGGACATGCATATGAATACTTAATTAAAAAGTTTGCCGATCTAACAAATAAAAAAGCTGGAGAGTTTTATACTCCACGCCCGATTGTATCACTCATGGTACGAATATTAGATCCAAAGCCTGGTGAAACGGTATACGATCCTGCCTGCGGGACAGGTGGAATGCTAATAGAGTATAGGAAACATATTGATGATGATAATTCTTGTTTAGGTAAGATTTTTGGACAGGAAAAAAATCTTACTACTTCTGCAATTGCCCGAATGAATTTGTATTTACATGGTGCAGATGATTTTTATATTTATCGTGGTGATACACTCAGAAATCCTGCGTTTTTATCTCGTGACCAGTTACGCACTTTTGATTGTGTGCTCTCCAATCCCCCATTTTCATTGAAAAATTGGGGTGAAGAAGTTTGGACAAGCGATCGATATGGAAGAGACTTTCTTGGAGTTCCGCCTGCTTCCTCTGGTGATTTTGCATGGATTGAGCATATGGTGAAATCCATGAAACCCAAAACGGGTCGAATAGCTGTAGTGTTGCCTCAAGGTGTGCTTTTCCGTGCGGCAAAAGAAAAAAAGATGCGTAGGGCTCTTTTAAAAATAGATTTGCTGGATACAATCATAGGATTAGGGCCTAACTTATTCTATGGAACGGGTCTTTCAGCTTGCATTCTGATCTTAAGGGCGTCAAAGCCAGCTGCAAGAAAACACAAGATTTTCTTTTTGGATGCATCCACAATTTATAAAAAGGGACGTGCTCAAAATGAACTTTTGGATGAGCATGTCGACCATATTTATGAATTGGCAACAGATTATAAGGATGTACAAGGATACTGCCGTTTGGTTTCCACTGAAGAGATCATAGGTAATGACTATAATCTTAACATTCCTCGATACGTGGAACCTGTAGTAGAAGAGGAAACAATTACACTTGATGAAGCACTGGTCAATTTAAAGCAAAGCTATGAAGAAGCATATCAGGCGGAAAATCATCTTAAAGAACTGCTTAAGAAGGAGGGCCTGCTCAATGGGTAATCAAATAACACAGCAGGAACTCGAAACGTATTTATGGGGGTCAGCCATCCTTCTTAGAGGGCAAATCGACGCAGGAGATTATAAGCAATACATATTTCCACTGCTTTTTTATAAAAGAATTTGCGATGTATATGATGAAGAATTTGCTATAGCCTTAGAAGAATCAGATGGTGATATCGATTATGCGCGCATTGCAGATAATCACCGTTTTCAAGTGCCCGAAGGGGCTCATTGGAAAGTGATCCGTGAAAAGAACGAAAATATTGGTAAAGCCTTACAAACAGCTTTCAGAGATATTGAGCGCGCCAATCAAGAAAAACTTCACGGTGTGTTTGGTGATGCGCCTTGAACTAATAAAAACAGATTGCCGGATGGTTTACTTAAAGAACTGATTGAACATTTCAGTTCTCAGACACTTTCTGTTGCAAATTGTCCGGAAGATGAACTAGGAGTAGGTTATGAATACCTGATTAAAAAATTCGCGGATGATTCCGGCCATACTGCTCAGGAGTTTTATACCAACCGTACCGTTGTACATTTGATGACAGAAATGCTTGAGCCGCTACTCGGCGAATCCATATATGACCCTACCTGCGGTTCCGCAGGTATGCTTCTTTCTGCTATAGCGCATTTGAAAAGTAATGGAGAAGAATGGCGCAATCTTAAACTATACGGTCAGGAATTAAATCATTTAACATCTGCGATTGGCAGAATGAATTTATTTCTTCATGGTGTAGAGGATTTTCAAATTATACAAGGTGATACTTTAGCTCAGCCAGCATTTATTGATCCAAATGGTACCTTGATGCAGTTTGATATGGTGTTGGCCAATCCGCCATATTCTATAAAGCAATGGAATCGGGATTCATTTTCTTCTGATTCTTACGGTAGGAATTTTTTAGGGACTCCCCCGCAGGGACGGGCTGATTATGCCTTTTTTCAGCACATTCTTAAAAGTCTAAGACCTGATACTGGACGTTGTGCAATTCTATTTCCACACGGGATTTTGTTCCGTAATGAAGAGTCTGAGATGCGGAGAAAACTGGTAAAAACAGATGCAGTCGAATGCATTATAGGGTTAGGTAAAAATTTATTTTACAACTCACCAATGGAAGCGTGTATCGTCATTTGTCGAATGAACAAACCTTTGGAACGCAAAAGTAAAGTTTTATTTATCAATGCGGTTGATGAAGTAACCAGAGAGCGTGCGCAAAGCTTCTTGGAAATAGAGCATATCCAAAGGATTGCGAGTGTTTATAATTCTTTTGAAGCAATAGAAGGTTTTTCTTATATTGCGACCAGTGAAGAAATCCAGAAAAAGAACAGCTCTCTGAGCATTCCTCTCTATGTTCGACGTGGAAATAAAAGTGATGATGAACAAAGCGAACTACAACTGGAAGATAGTTTGGATGCTTGGTTGCAAAGCAGTATGGAACTTCATGATAGTATGAAAAAGTTATTTGAAATTTTATCTACTACACCACCGGATAGCGACCCAGATAAAGGTAGTAATGATACAAGTTTTGTTGAAGAAGAAGCAACGCCGGAAAAAGACATTGAAGAACAAGATCAATTGGTGCAAGCCGAGCCGGATTCACAACCATGCTTTTGACCCTTATGGCTCCGTTACTGCTAATTTGTCTTGCGGCACTGGCGTTTTCAGCAACAGGTATCTGGGGTATTTCATTTGCCAGCCATGGTGAGCTTTATATAACAACAAACGAACAATTGGCATACCTTGAAACAGCCTTAAGCATCATTGGGTGCGGGGCTGTTATCTTGGCAGGCTTTTGGGGAAGCTGCAAATTATTTGAGCGTAGATTTGAAATACACGAAAGATAAAAAGGTGAAGTGAAAAATATATGAACCAGCTTAAATCATTTACATACCGGCATCCATTGGTTATGTCAATGCTTGCAATCGTTGTATTTACCCTCTTTACGGAAGCTATAAATTTAAAACCGGTTTTTTCGAATATTTTGGGCAGTCAGGGAGCCGCATATCTGTCAGGGACATTGGTCCAGGGTACGGCAAGCATCCTTCTGGTAATGCTCATTGCCGTCTCGGGATTATTAAGAGATGCAGGTTTTACCAGGCCGAAGCAATGGAAACAATTATGGCTCGTTTGGCCGGTTATTATCCTTAGCGTCCTTGCGGGCTGGTCGTTGTTTAGTGGGATTATTCATTTGGATACTTCCCAACCGCTGGTTATCATATTTTATATGCTCGTTTATCTGTCAACCGGATTTTATGAAGAAATTCTTTGCCGGGGCTTTATGCTGACAGGCATGCTGCGAAAATGGGGAACAACCCAAAAAGGAATCTACCTTGCCGTGATAACCTCAAGTATGCTGTTTGGCTTAATCCATCTTGTCAGTCTGTTTTTGGGACGCATAGCGTTGATGGCCAGCCTTACTCAGGTATTATACGCGACATTTATGGGCGTGTTTTTCGCGGCGTGCGTTTTAAGAAACAAATCCATTTGGCCGGCGATTATCTGCCATGCCTTGTTCAATATCTGCAGCGATTTCAATGCAATCGCTGTTAATGGGGGCTTCGGGCAGGTTTCGGCAACAAATACTACATTGGCGGATGCTCTCAGTACAATGATTGTCTTCATGCCTTTGCTCATCTATGGTCTCTTCATTTTGCGTAAAGTGGAAACGAGTAATCCATCCTTAAAAGATGCTGGCATAAATTTGGCGCTGCATAAATCTTGATGGGAGCAGATACATTCTACGAACGCAAGTAATTTCTAAAGCGTTCACAAAGGAGTAAGAGCGATGAACCGGTTTATCAATGTTACGGCTAAACTGAAGTGGCTCGGTTTGATGGGACTGTTGGGCAGCATCGCCGGTAATGCTTACCTGAAACTCTTCTGGCTGTTCTTTCTACTCGGGTTTATCGAGATATTCAGCAATCTGCCGGTATTCTATCATAGCGTCAAACAGCTTCTTTCCTATCCCCTGCTTTTATCCCGCCACCGGTTCCGTCTACCGTCAAAAGAAAATTATACCGGCAGGACGGAATACGCATTGCCCTTTGACGGGCAGTGGTACGTCGTCAACGGCGGTACGGACAAGAAAACCTCCCATTCCTGGGGAGTATTGTCGCAGCGCTACGCCTATGATTTTGTTGTGGTCGATGAAAGCGGGAAAACCTGTTCCGGCAGCGGCAAGGAGCTGAGGGATTACTTCTGTTACGGAAAGGAGATTCTCGCCCCCGCCGACGGCGAAATTGTAAGCTTAGCCGATGGTCATCCGGAAAGCAGGGTCTATGGGGACGGCAGGGTGGAATGCCGGGCGAGGGATATGCGTGGAAACTTTATTACCATCAAGCATCAGGAGAAAGAGTTAAGCACCGTTGCCCACCTCATGCCGGGCAGCATCACTGTTGCCCTGGGACAAAAGGTGGCGCGCGGGCAAGTGATAGCCCGATGCGGCAATTCCGGGAATACCAGCGAACCCCACGTTCATTTTCAACTGAATGACGGGAGCAGCTTTTTCTCTTATGCGGGGCTGCCCATCCGATTTAAAAATGTATGGGTCCAAGAAAACTGGCAAATAGGTCCCGCGGATTATATCGTCAAAGGCCAATCCGTGGAGAACAGGTCTTGGTGAAGAACCTGTTAAATTTTTTATTTCCTTGCAAAGGCGGTATCGAGATGAACGATCAACTACTGGGAAAGCTGGCGCGATCACTCACGGGGGACAGCGCCGACATTATCCCGTTCCTTCCCTATTTGCTGCAGGATTTATGGGAGCTTGGAAGCTCTCCTCCAGAAATGCTCAGCTTGATAAAGAACTATATCCCACTGAATGAAGTTGCCCGGGTTTTGGATTTGGGCTGTGGAAAAGGCGCGGTATCCATCCGGCTTGCCCAGGAGTTGGGGTGCTGCTGCCAAGGCATCGACCTGCTTCCGGACTTTGTTCAGTATGCGAGGGAAAAGGCAGCAGAACACGACGTCGATGGTCTGTGCGAATTTACGGCTGGAGATATTACCGAGGCCGTCTAAGCGGAACGCGGCTATGATCTGGTGATCTATGGCGCTGTCGGGAACATCCTTGGCAGCCAACATAAAACCTTGCAGGCCTTAGCGGGTACAGTCAGACCGGGAGGCTATATTCTCCTGGACGACGCTTATTTAGTGGAGGGGAACGAGGGCGCGCCGCTCTTCCAGGGTGACTATTCCACGCTCTCTGAATGGAAATCCGCTATCAGCGAAGCGGGATTGAAGCTTGCCGCCATCCATGCCCCTGAAGAAGAAAACCCCAACCATGCGCAGGACTTTATCAAGATCAAGCGCCGCGCGGAAGAACTGAGCAGGGTTTACCCGGCCAAGCGGGAGTTGTTCGCCCGATATGTGCGGAATCAGCAAAACGAGTATGCGGACCTGGAAAGCAGCCTTGTGGGGGTGGTGTTTTTATTGAACAAGGCAGACAAGCAATGAGGATTGCCGGTTTAAAGACACCGTGCAGACGCGCATTTATATTTTTACAGTAAGCTTGCTTGCTTTCTTGCCTGAGTTATATGTCTTTTGCATATCCTGAGTATTTGAAAGAAAGCAATAACGGTCAAGAACCATAGCGGATGATATGGTATCCTCTTTTACGAATGGCGGAAAGAAAAGCAGATACCGGCCAATTATCGTAAAGGAGAGAAGATCATGTCTGAAAAAAAGTATAATCCTATTTTTGTTCAGGTAATCAACTTCCCCCGTAGAAAGCTGATATTCAAAAGAGTGGCTGATGAGCTTCACTCTTTTGAATCAGCTCTGCCGACCAATTCAAAAGAGTGGGATATTCTTTTAAGCATAAAGGAAGCTCTGTATGAACCAATAGAAATATGGTGGCCGCAAAGCAGAATTACCGCATATGCATTCTGTCATGCTTTAGGTGTTGAAGTGCTGGCCCGGTATAATGGCATTACTCCAATGGGCTTTGAGCTAATTGAATTACCTCCATGCCAAATGGCGGTTTTCCAAGGCGACTTTAAACATGGAAATGAGAACGTTGATTTTCCTAAGAGAATAAATAATTATAATCCAGCGCTTTATGGATTTAAATGGACTGATGAGGATGCGCCGATAATTAGACTTGCACCCGTGAAATATCGGGGGCATATTGTGGCCAGACCGGTTCAGCCGCTTATGGATTAGCAGAAAGTATTCTATGTCACGCCTTTAAACCCTCCAGTATGCCACCACTAAGAAATTCGATGGTATACTGTTTTTTGTTTTAAAGGGTAAGAGAGGATGATCTATTTTATGTTCATCAATATTAAAGGCGCAAAAGAAAACAATCTGAAAAATATAGACCTGCAGATCCCTAAAAACAAGCTGATTGTATTCACTGGACTGTCCGGCAGCGGGAAATCAACGCTGGCGCTGGAAACCCTGCAAAGGGAATGTCAACGGCAGTATATGGAATCCATGGGCCTGACGATGGATATCGGGGGCAAGCCGAAGGTTGATTTTATTGAGGGGCTGTCGCCCGCGATCTCAATCAACCAGCGCCATGCAAACAGCAATCCGCGTTCCACGGTGGGTACTATTACCGAGATTTCAGCCTATCTCCGCGTATTGTACGCCAAGCTGGGCGAGAGACCCTGCCCGCATTGCGGAAAGATGATTGCCCAGGACTATGACGAAACGGCCTTTGCCGTGTATACGGAAATGCCCGACCAGGAGCCGGGCGGCACGGAGTTGTATGAGCAGACGATTGCTTGTCCTCATTGTGGCGAGCAGGTTATTGAGCTGACCGCAAGCCATTTCTCCTTTAACAAACCTCAGGGGGCCTGCCCTGTCTGTAGGGGAATGGGAGTTGTGAATTCACCGGATATCAACCTTATTATTGATAAATCCAAAAGTGTCCGAGAATTTGCCATCCACGGCTGGGATCAGGTGTATATCGACAGATACGGCGCGTCAATAATCCAGGCGGCAAAACATTACGGCTTCGAAATGGATATTGATACCCCTACTGGTCAATACAATGATATCCAGTTGGATCTGCTTCTCCACGGTGTCCTGAGCAAACAATTCCAGAAGCGCTATCCTGATATCGCTCCTCCGAAAACCGTGCCTGGAGGGAGGTTCGAGGGTGTAATCACCAATCTCATGCGGCGTTATGCGGAAAACAGCTCCGCCAGCGCCAGACAAAAGCTTGAGAAGTTCTTAATCCGGCAGGAATGCCCGGAGTGCCGGGGCGTGCGGTTTCGTTCGGAAACCCTTGAAGTCAGGGTTGGCGGTATTAATATTAAACAACTGCTGTCTAAACCTCTTACCGGAATCAGGGAGTGGCTGAAAGAGCTCCCCGATTTTGTTTCGCCGGACGCCTTAGACGTTGTTCATCAAGTAGTGGATGACCTCAAGCGAAGAATTGACCGGATTATTGATGTAGGAGCCGGATATCTAAGTCTTGATCAGCCTTCGGCCTCTTTGTCTTCCGGAGAATGGCAGCGTATCAAGCTGGCTTCCATCTTGGGGAGCGGTCTGACAGGAGTGCTGTACGTGCTGGATGAACCCACATCAGGCCTGCATTCGCGGGATACCGGGAAAATTATCGAAGTGTTGAGACATCTGCGCGACATGGGCAATACTGTCATTGTCATTGAACATGATGTGGAAATGATGAAAGCGGCGGACTATATCATTGATTTCGGTCCGGGCGCGGGCAAACAAGGCGGACGAATTGTGGCCTGCGGCAATGCGCAGGAGATTATCAACTGTGCAGCCTCTGTTACGGGGAGATACCTTCAGACAAACGTCGGCAAACCTCAGCGAAAAAAGACCCCAAACGGTAACAGCTATGTGCGCATTAGAAATGCCAATATAAACAATCTTAAAAATATCGATATTGATATTCCTCTGGGAAAGCTTGTGGCAGTCAGCGGCGTTTCAGGCAGCGGCAAATCCAGTTTAATCTTCGGAGTTTTGGCGGAGACCGCCGACGCCTGCTTTCATCAACCTAAGAAAAGTAGAAATCCTGATATTTCCGGCTTCGAACATCTTGATGATGTAATTATCATCAACCAGCAATCAATCGGGCGTTCCAGCCGGTCCAATGCCGCAACCTATACCGACCTTTTTACCGATATACGGGATTTATACGCCTCCTTGCCCGAAACGAAAGCAAAGCGCCTCGCGGCCAAACATTTTTCCTATAATGTGGCCGGTGGCAGGTGCGAGAAATGTCAGGGCACAGGCAAGCTGTCCGTTTCCATGCATTTTCTGCCGGATGTGGAGGTGGTTTGTCCCGTGTGTCACGGCAAGCGGTATCAAAAGCCTGTTCTGGATATAAAATTCAAGGGACATAATATTTCGGATGTCTTGGAATTAAGCATTGATGAAGCACTGGTGTTGTTTGCTGGCGAGGAAAACATCAGGGCGAAGCTTAAGGTGCTTCAGGATGTGGGACTCGGATATCTCAGTCTTGGGCAATCGGCAGCAACGCTGTCCGGCGGTGAAGCCCAGCGGCTGAAGCTGGCCAAAGAGCTTTCCAGAAGCAGCGGCGGAAAAGCTTTGTACCTTTTTGACGAACCGACCACCGGACTTCATCCCCATGACGCAGGCAGGCTGATAAACGTATTTGATCGGCTGGTGCGTCTTGGCAACAGCGTCATTGTTATTGAACACAATGCAGACATGCTTCTGGCGGCGGACTGGGTAATTGATCTTGGCCCGGAGGGCGGAAACGAAGGCGGTGAAATCATCGCCCAGGGAACGCCGGAGGAAATCATGAAAAACGCACACTCTGCCACTGGCAAGGTCCTTGTCCGGGCCGCCGCCATGAATGATTAAGGCGTGTACGGTGGTACTGTAGCTCATATAAGGTATAATAAAGGCTGTCAAGCAAGGAGGTGGCTCCGCATGACTTACAAAACCGCTCAAATAGCGAAGTTAATAGGCGTTCATCCCAATACAATACGGTTTTATGAGGAGATGGGGCTGCTCCCTGCGATACCGAGAACAGCAAGCGGTTACCGCGTCTTTAACGACAGGCATCTTGAACAGCTGCGGCTGTTGCGCGCCGCTTTCCGGACCGAGATTATCAGCGACAGGCTCAGACAGGAAGTCCTGGCAATCGTAAAAACAGTGGCGGCAGGTGATCTTGACGGGGCATATCAGGGCACACGGAAATATTTGAAACATCTGCGGAAAGAAAAGTGGCGGGCTGAGGAAGCCATCCGCCTAACGCTTGATATTATTGAGCATGGCGCTGCCGGGGATGAAAACTTTGTCTTTAACGGCAGACGCGAGGCCGCTGAAACGCTGGGTGTCACAATGGATGTTTTGCGGGATTGGGAAAGAAACGGCCTGATTCAGGTTCCGCGAGATTCAAAAGGATACAGGAAATACGGATCAAAAGAGATGAAAAGGCTGAAAATCATTCGCACCCTGCGCAGCGCCCACTATTCCATGATGTCCGTTCTGCGCATGCTTAACCGGCTGGATCGTGGTGAAGTGAATATCCGGGAGGCTATCGATACGCCCGGCGAGGACGAAGACATCGTTTGCGCCGCCGACCGCTATATCACCGCCCTGAACATGGCTAAAAAAGACGCGTTGGAAATGATGGATATTCTTAAGGCGATGAGGAAAAGCAAAGGCTAGCAATTAATACAGGCTATTGGAGATTCACTCCGTTCCCAGATATTGCCCTGCTATTTCCGCGGCATATTGCCGCATGATTTTTTGCAATTCAACAGGAGAAAGTATTTCCACCTCCCGGCCATAATGAAGCAGCCACCTCCCCAGTACCGGCAAAGAATCCGTCAGCAGCATGATTTCCATTCTGCCGCCCAGATCCTTTTCTCCGACCAAGCCCCATATACACTTATTCCTGATGATTTCGTAATTGCTGTCCTTTTTTAAACGTACTGTCACATTACATAGGTTTTTTGCTCCAACCATCTTTTTGATAACCGTTTCCGGGGGAGGATGCGCCTTGGAAAGGCTTTGGTCTGTTAGGTACAGGTTTTGAATGCGGTCGATGCGAAAATCCCGATAAGCATGGCGCAAGTGGCAATAGGCAATTAAATGCCAGTGGTTTTCATAAAACCCCAGCGAAACCGGTTCGATTTTTCTCACTGTTTTCTGGTTTGCAGGGGGAGAATAATAGTGAATCTCCATGATGTTCTTGAGATAAAGCGCCGTCTGAATATCCTTTATAAAACGATTTCCCATGGGCATCTTTTCACCGGACGTATCGAATGCGCCTATTCTTTTTTCTATTTCCGCCACAAAATCCTTATCTTCGTTTCCCAGGACCGCTTTTATCTTATAGAGCGCCGAATCAAAATTCTTTTTCGTTTAGGCGTCCGCGAACGCGCCCGCTAATTTTCCGGCCAAGAGCAAAGCCCCGGCTTCCTCGGAAGTAAACCTCACCGGAGGCAGATGGTATCCTTCCACAAGATAATAGCCAACACCCGCTTCAGAGCCGATCGGTATACCGGCGGCTTCAAGCGCCCTGATATCCCGATACACGGTCCTGATGCAAATACCGAATCGCTGGGCCAACTCTTGGGCCGTAATGATTTTCTTAGATTGAAGATGAATGAGCATAGCCGCTAGTCTGTCTACTCTATTCATATGACGCCTCCCGGTGTCATTAATATACCAAATATAATGAAGCGAATAACAAAACAGGCAATAGGGTCGAAGCTCCGCCTCGTTGCAGCGATGTGTTGAAACTGCTTGGCAGTTTCTTCCGATGCTTAAAAAAATTATAGCATAAAGAGAGACGGGATTCTAACCTGCTGACATAGGGCTGTCACTTCGCCCAGGTATACTAATACCAAAACACGATAGGGAGGCAAGTTTATGCGACCAAAAGTTGTTATGCACGCGCAAATAAGTTTGGATGGCTGCGTGCGCGGTTTTATTGACACGGGCGTCTATTACGCCGTTGCCAACCGCTTCCAGCCGGACATGGTGCTGTTTGGCAGCGAAACCGTTTATACGGCGGCTGAACATTATCCGCCCGAGACAGAAAAAGCGTTTAAGAAACCGGCGGACAGTCCGGACGACCAGAGGCTGAGGTGGGTGGTGCCGGACAGCCGCGGAAGATTGCGGAACCTGCATGTTTTCAGGGATTCGGAGTATTGCAAGGACATTATTGTCCTGGTATCCGCGTCCACGCCCTCATCCTATCTGGCGTATCTGCGCGAGCGCAATTACGATTTTATTGCTGCCGGGGACGATCACGTGGATTACGCTCAAGCGCTCGAGGTCTTATATAACCGATACAACTGCCGGGTTATCCGAACAGACAGCGGCGGAGTCCTGACCAATGCGCTCATAGAACAGGGGCTGGTTGATGAAATCAGCCTGATCGTGTCACCTTGTTTGGTAGGAACAGGCGAACCGCACTTGTTCAGAAGTCTGTCGCTGCAAAACAGAATGCCGCTGGAGCTGATAAGCTGCGAGACGGTGGATGAAAAACACCTCTCCCTGATCTATAAGGTCCTGAAGTAAAATATCTCTCCAGTAAGCCACCAGTCAGCATGATGATGATACGCTATTTCCATAAAAAAGATAAGGAGAAATAGCATGCCTTTTCATAATGAACCAAAATGGTGGCGAAAAACGATGGCCTTCTTGGTCAGTCAGGGTATTTCGCTGTTCGGATCACAAATTGTCCAGATGGCGGTTATTTGGTATGTGACGCTGGAAACATCATCGGGAATCTGGGTTACTGTCCTGACCCTCGCCGCATTTTTGCCTCAAATGATTATATCGTTGTTGGCGGGCGTTTGGGCGGACCGCTATAACAGAAAGCGGATGATTATCGCCGCCGACGCCATGATTGCCGCAACAACCCTGCTGCTGGCCGTATTTATGATGTCGGGGAACGTGGGCGAAGCCGCCTTACCTGCCATCATATTGGCATCCGTTGTCCGCTCTCTGGGTAGCGGCATTCACGCGCCCACAGTGAACGCCATGATTCCGCAGCTGGTTCCTGAAGACGGACTTATGAGAGTAAACGGCATCAACGGCAGCATTCAGTCTGTGGTTCAGTTTGTTTCCCCCATAGCTGCCGGGGCATTAATGGCGGTCGGCCCCATTTACAATATCCTGTTCCTTGACGTTGCGACCGCGGTCATGGGAATCGGTATCCTGGCTCTGATAAAAATACCAAAGCATCAGCCGGTGGAAAGAACCACGTCCACTTCCGTATGGTCGGAAATGAAGGAAGGGCTTGCGTTCACCTGTAATCACCAGTTTATGCGCAGAATGCTGGCTACTTACGGCGCTTACATTTTTCTGTGCGTACCTTCCGGCTTCCTAACTGCCCTCATGATTCAACGTACTTTCGGCAGCAATGTAATTTTTTTGACGATCAACGAGACCGCAGGCTTTGCCGGGGCTTTAATCGGCGGGCTTCTGCTGGGTGCGACCGGTGGTTTTAAAAATCGGAACAAGACCTTCTTTCTGGGCGTGATGATTTACGGGCTAGCCTCTCTGGCCGTTGGCTTTACCAAGGTATTCTGGCTTTTTGTCCTGCTGATGTTCTTTATCGGTATGACCATTCCAGCCGCTCAATCGGCGGTTTTTACCTTAGTCCAGGAAAAAACCGACCCCTCCATGCTGGGCCGGGTTTTCAGCCTGGTCAATGTGATGTTCACGGGCTTCATGCCGCTTGGCATGGCCATCTTCGGGCCGCTGGCCGACGTTTTCCGAATCCAGACCATGGTTATTGGATGTGCTGTTTTCATCATTATTTTGGGACTGAGTATCTTTCTGTCCGGAGACTTTTACCATGCAGGCGTCGCGGCGGCGGAAGCGGAGGGTGATAATAGCATTCAATAATACTTCGTTCAAGAAGGATGTGATTACTGTTTATTATCTACCAATGCTTGCACTGTTGCAGTTGCGATTTTCAATTCCCGCTCATTGCATAGATATAACAGCCGTATAAGATACTCGACTTTGGTATCCGCCTGTTGCTTCTCCGGATAAAAGATTGTATCCGCTGATATGCCCAATTCCCGGATAAGCCGGAACAGAACATCGTAACTCGGTTTCTTATTTTCATTCTCAATGGACATCAGATAGCGAGGTGTTATATTTATGATTTCCGCTAACTGCTCCCGTGTAAGCCCTTTGGCTTTTCGGGCAGTTTTCAGGGTACTGCCCAGTCTGTCTAAATGAGTGTGTTCCATTGGTTCACCTCCAATAACAGTCTACAGATCCTATTTGGACGACAAAACGATATAACAGAACTATATAAATAGGAAATGCCAGAACGTATTTGTGCCAAATAGCCGCATTTATGCGTTTAGCTTAGAAATTAAAACAAACCCGCCTAACAAAAAAAACGTGAGTTTGGCGGGGCTTTTTCCATGCGTGTTTTCCCCTCCAAGCTTGTGAGTCAGGAGGGGATTTTAATGCTTATTCAGTATGCAGTAGAAATCCAGCGGCCGCTATCAAATAGCGGCCGGGCGTGATGAAGCGGACATCAGTTTATATATCGCCTTAAATGGTAATTTGTCAAAAAAAGCCTATTTCGGTTGCGAGAGCACTGCGACCATAAAGTAGAACCGTCAGAGCCCATAAATAGGATATGTAGAAACGCAAATACTGTAAAAGCTCATTTGGATTGCTTCCAAGTGAGCTTTTTTTGTCGCATAAAGGAGAATTGCGCCGGATATTCATCCCCCGCCTCACGTTATTGTCACGGCAAATTGTTTTTCACTTCTTGCCGTTTAATTTGCCAAAATTTTCATTCTGACCGTAGTAGTGGCGAAAGGGGAAGCCATCACCCGCCTTTGCGGACGCGAAGGGAGGTGAGAACATGAAGCCTCATTCCCACGAAGAACACAAGCGGCACACCTTTGACAGTTTTTGCAAAAGGATACTCAAGCATGAAGCCCGCGATTATTACGACGATTTGAAAAGACGCAGAAAACATGAAATTTCTTTGGACGAGCTGTCCGAAAAGGAATGGGAGCAGTTGACCGTCATAGACGAGTACTTCAAGGATACATACAGCTTTCGCGTGTTGGGCCACGACATCACCGTGTCGGATGAACGCATAGGCGAAGCTCTGAAAGGCTTGCCAACGAACAAGCGCGACATTATCCTGCTGTCTTATTTCCTTGAGATGACGGATAGGGAAATCGGGGAACTCTTGAACCTTGTCCGACGTACCGTTGCCTATCGCCGGACAAACACTTTGCGGGAATTAAAAAAATTCATGGAGGGAAAAGCGGATGAATAGCACACGAAACGCCAAAACCGGTAATACCGGCTTGCTTCCTTTCCACGTCATTGCGGCGGCAAGCAACGGCGACATCAACGCAATCAACACCGTCCTAAAATACTACGAGGGGTATATTGCCGCGTTGTCCACAAGGCGGCTTTACGACGAAAACGGCAATCCCCATCTGTGCGTGGACCCTGAAATGCGACGCAGACTGGAAACCAAGCTCATTACAAAAATCCTGGCTTTCAGGGTAGCTTAACCAAAAGCCTGTCACGGGAGCGCGTTCCCCTTTCCACGCTTCCCATGGCAGGCTTTTCGTGCTTGCCATTCTGCAAAAGTACATTTATAAACCTATGTGCTTTTGCAGGCTGACAAACGCCTTTCGCTCTTTGACAAAGAAAGTGCGGCGAAACACCGCGCAGCATAGGGCAAATCGGATACTTTCGGTCTATGCCGAGCCGGACGGCGGGTGCGCCACGACTTCCCCAAGGGAACGAGCGATCACCACCCAGGCCGCAAAATGAGCGTGGCAGCTTATGGGGCGACAACGCATAGGCCGGTACAATGATACTTCCGTCCAGCCACAGTCCGAGCGTTAAAAGCGTCGCAGGCAATGGGGACGGCCCGTCAGTATGGGGGGAGGTGAAATTCCTATGAGGGCGGTTAGCTGCCGTCCATCCGATAAGCCGTATAACGATGGAATCGTCAACAGAAACGCAGGTCAGTGGTGCGCTTTTTTGAGTCTATATAATTATGGGCGCGTCCCTGTCGCCTGCATTGTATTTCAGAACCGAAAGGGGCTGATACCTTGCTGAAAAGCAATGAAGCATATAAGCTGATTTTTCGGGAATACCCGGACGTGGTCAGTGTGGAGCAAATGTGTGAAATGCTGGGCGGTATCAGCACAAAAACCGGATATCGCCTTTTGCGGCAAAATCAGATCAAGCATTTCAAAATAGGCCGAACCTACAAAATTCCCAAGCTTCATATTTTTGAATACCTGACGGTCGTGCAGGAATCCGATGCGTAAAACATTGTTCGCACCTTTGCAAGATATTTTGGATAACTGTTACACTAAAGCCGTCAATGGTAGGTGAATATAAGCTGTTACTGATTTAAGGAGGTAAAAAAATTCATGGTAACAGGACATCTGCGAGAAAAAAACGGCTATTTCCAGATGATCCTCACTTATAAGGATATGAACGGAAAGCGCCAAACCAAGTCCGTCAGCACGGGACTCCCCGTTAAGGGGAATAAAAAGCGTGCCGAAATGCTGCTTTGGAAAACCAGGCAAGAGTTTAATCCCGACACGGCAATGAGTGATAAAAACGCTTTGTTCGCAGTCTTCTTAAACAAATGGCTGCAGGAGGTTATCAACAGAGTGGACGCCGACACTTACGCACTCTACGCGTATGCTGCCAAAACCTACATCATCCCTTACTTTAAGGATACCGCCGTTACGGTGGCAAAAATAAAGCCGGGGGACATCCAAGGCTACTACCAGTACGAGAGAACAGAAAAAAACGCCTTGAACACCGCTTTGCTCCAATATCATGAGGTCATCAAAGAAGCCTTGGCCTATGCCGTGGAGCTTGAACTGATCCGGGACAATCCGGCCGACCAAGCAAACCCGATCTCCGGTGAGGCGCGGATACTGTTCACGGATTTCCTGCTGGAATGGCTGGAGATGATCAAGCACAATGTGGAAATGACCACCTACGCCTCTTACGCTATGTGCATCAAGAGCTGCATCATTCCTTATTTTAAGGAGTTCAAGCTTACGCTGAAGGATGTTACCCCGAAGCACATCCAGGACTATTATCAGTACGAGCTGAACGAGAAAGGCTTGAGCGCCAGCACGGTGATCCATCGCCACGCCAACATTCGCAAGGCCTTGCAGTACGCTTACAAGGTGGGCCTAATCGCCTTTAACCCCGCCGACCGGATCGAACGGCCCAAAACCGCAAAATTCGTGGGCAGCATTTACGATGCCGGGGAACTGGAAGCCCTGTTTGCCGTGGTGAAAAACAGGCCGATAGAGCTGGCCGTTATATTAGGAGCGTTTTACGGGCTGCGCCGCAGCGAGATCGTGGGGCTGAAATGGGACGCCATTGATTTTGGAAAAAAGACGCTGACCATCAAGCACACCGTAACCGAGTCAAGGGTGGACGGAAAAGCCATCATCGTGGAAAAGGACCGCGCCAAAACCAAGTCCAGCCGCCGCACCCTGCCGCTGGTAGAACCCTTTGAAAAGCTGCTCAGGCAGATGAAGGCGGAGCAGGAGCGCAATCAAAAGGTATGCGGGAAAGACTATTGCCGGGAATATCTCGGCTACATCTACGTGAACGAGCTGAGAGAACGGGTCAAGCCGGGATATATCACTCAGAATTTCGCGCTCATCCTGAAAAACCACGGCTTGAAAAAAATCCGTTTTCACGACTTGCGCCATAGCTGCGCCAGTTTATTGTACGCCAACGGTGTCAGCCTGAAAGAGATCCAGGAATGGCTGGGTCACAGCGACATATCAACAACGTCGAACATCTATACCCACCTGGATTTCAGCTCCAAGGTCGCTTCAGCCAACGCCATCATCGGCGTATATCCCTCCTGACGTCCCTCCAAAACGGTGGAATGCCAGGTAAATAGGGACTGAGAGCATTGCGAATTTGCGCTGAAATGGTTTATGTGACGGTATGCCGGGTGGTAAACAGGAAGGCACCGCGAGAAAAAAAAAGCCTTCGAATCCGCTTATATCGCGGTTCAAGAGCGATTATTTCTGGTGCCGATGGCCGGAGTCGAACCGGCATGGAAGTTATCCGCCGCATTTTGAGTGCGGTGCGTCTGCCAATTCCGCCACATCGGCAAGTTTATTTCAATTTCCCTCTCCCTAATCCGTCTCTGGAATTTGGAGGGATATGGTTGAGGGATATGAAAAACCATAGAGACTATGAAGTTATCAAGAACCCAGCAACCATGCGGGTTCTTGAGCCGCCAATCGGTCGAAAAAGGTTTTTCGCGCACTGGATTTTGAGATGTGGCTTTAATTTTTAATCCTCTTTAATCCCCTTTAGACAAGCCCCATTTTATCGGCATTTATCCCCCAACTTACTTACATTTATTCCCTATTCATTCAGCCCTGTATAGGGGCATTAAGTCTGTGTTGCAGTACCCTATTGCAGTACAAGGCTACTCCCAAAGTTTAATTTCCAGGCTATTTTCTACCATTTTTCTGAGGACATCCACAGTAATTGCACCTTCGCCTTTTCTAATGTCTTTATCTCGGCCTTCCCACGTTTTGTCTATAATAGCATAGGCTGCTTGTCTTTGTCTCACGGTGATCAACCTTGTTTTTCGTTTTTCCATTAATTCACGTTTTAAAACCTTTGGTGGAATATTACCGGATGTGTGATTTTTTCTGCAGACGGTTGAACAGTAGGGGCTGCTTCCGTGTGACAAAAATATCTGCTTACATTTATTGTTTTTACACTGGCGATATTCCCCTTTCCCTCCAGCCAGATCAAGCGTAACCCTCAGGTAACAAGCTTCCAACAAACTCCTAACGCTCCAAGCTAAGCGATATTCTCTTTCTTCATAAACAGGATAAGGGGTGCAGCCTTCTCCTTCCCATGAGTTAATCATCAAACCATGCAAATACCATTGAATGTTTTCTCCATTTTCAGTATTGCTTACTTGTTCTATAGTTGTAACTGCTTTCTGGAACTGGGAAGCTGCCTCCCTGAAAACCTCTACTGGTTCACATCGTGAGTATAGAAAATGGCCATCCCCTGAATAAGGATAATCATACCAACCCGAATATATACTTTCTGGAAAATGCTTTTCTGCCATACCAATTATTAATTCGGCGGGAAGCCCTCCTTCTATCCCCTCACAGGCAGAAACAATAATGCTCTCCCCCATCCTGCTGGGAACATTAGACGGCCCTTCACGCTTCCAATTCGGTATTTCCCTTAAACCCAAAAGTCCATAATTATTACAGAAATTGTAAATTGCCTCTGTATTTGACAAGTCCAGGTTTGCTAATGCTTCATGCGCTGGCCATCCTTCTCCCTTTGGCTTTCGTCTTTGGTGGGATTCTTTGCCTAAGCCTGGCGTCCTCTTTTCATCTCTACCATCTTGTAACGGAAAATACCGGCTTACTGGTGAATCAGGAACAGGCGCAATAAGCTTAACAGTTGTATTCCCTGCAGGCACTTCGACTATCTCATATTCACACTTTAACCAAACACGCCCTTTTTCTGTCAATGTACTCATGGAAATGCTCCTTAATTTGCAGTCTCTATACAGCAGTTTGCAGGCTGTTATTTCTCGTATTATACTATAACTGTAAACTTAATACAAGGGATGTATAAACAAACAAATCGCTTGCCGTAACATCTCCAGCAAGCATCATTAGGAGGGATTTGTTATGCCTAAAAACAGACGGTTGAGACAACGTGAAAAAGAGAAAGAAAAAAGGAAACAGAAACAATGGAGGCGAAGGGAATTTTTTGCAAAAAACGGAGAGAAACCTGGGCCAGACAGGAAGTTTAACGGTATATCCGATCTGACACCCTTTAATGCCTCACTCTTAATTCGCAACAGCAATGCTGACCCAGAGGATGTTATAATAATCGGCAGTATGACGTATGACAAAGGGAGAGTGGTTAATAAGCGGTAACATTATGAATAAAAAGTTTAAAAGCGCCTATTCTGGCGCTTATTTTATTTAAGGAGGAAAATACATGATCCCGCTAAACAGAGTAAAAGAAATTCGGCTTTCCAAAAAGCTGAGCGGCCTTGAGTGTTCAAGAAGGGCGAGAGTTGCTCCTGCTATCTGGAGCAATATTGAAAATCACAAGCAATTTGCGTATCCCGGGTGGCGATAACGCATCGCTGCAGCACTGAGCGTTCCTGAACAAGATTTATTTCCGGAGGTGGATAACAGTGGAAGTGCAAAGGAAAATTAAGGCCGACGACTTACCTTTTTCCTTTCCCGTGCCTCGCATGGCAAAAGAACTCGACATCAACGTTCCCGCCGCTTATGCGCTGACAAAGCGAGAAGACTTTAAGGCTTCAATAAGAATCGGGAAAAGGATTATCATTATTCGGGACTTATTCTTGGCATGGCTCGAAGAACAGGCCGCGGCGAACGAATAAACGAAATGCCCGGCGAGGTCCGGGCGGGAGCAAAAGGTAGGTGAATTTGTTGTTTAATTCCATTGTAGCACAAAATGACGATATTTTCCAGATAATTCGAAATGGAACAAGCTTTCCTGACGTTTTACGAGAATTTCTTCCTGGAGTTGAAATACCTAAGAGCAGAAAGATACCTTGTCCATTCCATGCGGACAAGACCCCAAGCTTTCACGTCTACGACAATAGCTGGTATTGCTACTCCTGCGGCAACGGTGGCGACAGTGTGGCTTTCGCATGCAAGTTACTTAATGTTCGTCCTTATGAAGCAGCCCGCTTGATAGCCAATAGATTCGGCCTGCCTGTGCATAGTGGCTCGCTTTCTTGGGAGGACAGGCTAAAGCTCATAAAAGCGAAGGCCGAAAAGGAACAGCGGGAAAAAATAGAAATTGCTTTTCGAAAATGGTGCAAAACAACAATATTAGATATTCGGACCGTCACCGAGGAGATTAGAACGTTACTGGCTGAACAAGGTTTAAGTATCGACGAGAGACTTCTTCCTCTAGTTCATGACCTCCCACGGTTGGAATATATCGCCGACACCCTATGCCTTGGAACGGATGACGAAAAAATTGAAATCTATAGAAACCGGGAAGCGTGGTGGTAAAAGTGGGAATATCAGATCAACTAAGCCAAGAAGAAGTCAATGAACTGTTGATGGGAAGCGAACCGGCAGAACCGCCTCCCGAGAAAGAAGAAAAGATTACATGGCCGAACCCCGAGCCTATCGAATCGACATTGAAGCCGGTGATAGAGTTACCACCGGCCATAATACCGGACCCTTTCAAAGCTTGGGCGGTTGATGTTTCCCATAGGATGCAAGCCCCGATTGACTTTGTTGCTGCCGCTGTAATGGTAATGACCGGGGCTGTTATTGGTGCAGCCTGTGGTATTAAGCCAAAAAGAAGGGATGACTGGCTAATAATTCCTAACCTATGGGGCGGCGTAATAGGTAGACCGGGCATGTTAAAAACTCCAGCCCTGCAGGAAGCATTAAAGCCTTTATCGAGACTGGAAGTAGAAGCAAAGAGACAATACGATGATGAGATGAATTGTTATGAAGCAGAAAAGGAAACATACAAGGCGCAAAAAGAAGCTATCAAAGCTGAGATGGCTAAGGCTGCTAAGGGAAAGGGGACCAAAAGCCTTGACGATTTAAAATATGAATACATGAACCTGGAGATACCGAAAGAACCAATATGGAAAAGGTTTAAGACGAATGATGCAACGATCGAAAAAATGGCCGAATTGCTGGGACAGAACTCCAGAGGGATTTTACTTTTCCGGGATGAACTCATAGGACTATTAACCAGTTGGGATAAAGAAGGCCGGGAACCGGACAGAGCTTTTTACCTGGAAGCCTGGAACGGCTGCGGCAGCGTTACATCGGACCGCATTGGTCGGGGAACTGTTCACGTCGAGAATCTTTGCGTTAGTGTCCTGGGAGGAATACAGCCGGCCAAGTTGTTGGCATACCTCTGCCAGGCTACAAGTGAATTAGCAAATGACGGGCTTGCACAAAGGATGCAGCTGCTTGTTTATCCCGATGAACCTTCAAACTGGCAGTTGGTTGACGAATACCCCAACAAGGAAGCAAGGGAAAGAGCTTTAAAGGTAATAAAAAGGTTGTCAGAAATGAACTTTACCGAGTACGGAGCCGAGGCAGGGGAAAGCGAAAAAATTCCTTATCTGCATTTTGATAATAAAGCGCAGGGCCTTTTTAATGAATGGTTGACGGAATTACAAAGGAAATTACAGGCAGACGAAATGCCTGTAATCCTTGAACATCTCAATAAATACCGAAGTCTTATGCCAAGCATCGCATTGATAGACCATTTAATCGGCATAGCTGACGGAACAGCAAGCGGCCCTGTTAACCTTCAGTCAGCAGAGAGAGCCGCTGCATGGTGTGAATATCTGGAGAGCCATACAAGACGGATTTATGGCCTTGTGGGAGATATCGGGCAACGGGCAGCGTCAGAACTGGCTAAGAAGTTAAAAGCGAGAAAACTGCAAGACGGTTTTACAATAAGGGATGTTTATAGAAATGCTTGGCACTTACTCACAGATAGGGAAGCTGTCAAAAAGGCATGCGACGAGTTGGTTGAAGCTGGATGGCTCCGGGAATTTATTCCGCAAGATAGTAAAAAAAGAATAAGTTATCTTATTAACCCCAAAATATTTTCCTGAAATGCGGGGGGCAACGGACTGACAAAACTGACAGAATTACAATAACTGGGAATGTGTCAGTAATGTCAGTGCTTAATACCCCTCGTTTGGAGAAAATTTTAAAGGAGTGTGTGATTAATGAGGAAAGATGAAAGAATCTCGAAGGCAGTAAAAAATCGTCACAGCATGAAGGACTGCTGTCCTGATTGTTTTACAATTAATGCTCCTTATTATTGGTTGAAATTAAGAGACGAAACGGTTAAAGCGGTTTATCGTTGTGCTAATTGCCAAAGAGCTTGGTCTTGTTGGTGGAGCAAGGCTTGCGTGGGGGTGTAATAATGGGAAAATGGCTTTCAAAATTTAAAAATAATCCTGAAACGCCTATACAACGAACTGACAACACTGACACAGCCCAGGTTATCGACTTTGCTGCTGAGGCTGAAAAAGTGCGAAAGCATCTTCGGCAACATGGTATTGCTAAAATTCATTCTGATACCCTGGAAGAAGATGTTTACTGGGTACAGGACGAAGCACAGGCGACCAAGGCTCCAAGGGGGGCGGCAGTTTACATCCTGAACGAATTGAGGGAACTATCCCGGGGGAATCTGACACGGGACGACTTAAAGCAGTTACACCAAATAAAAAAGATATTCAATGGGACCATTATTCCTGGTGGCAAGAATGCTTTTCAGAGGGGAAGTGCGGAATGATAACAAATTGTATTCTCAAAGAAATAGGGAAGAAGTTGGAAGAGGCAAGCGAAGAGATAAGTAAGAAAAAGAGGTTTGACACTATGAGAAAAACTTTGTATCTTTTGGACCCGAAAGATCGGGAAGATATAGACCGGGTTCTCCGTCTCGAAAAAGGGCACTTATCGCCTGAATTGGAAAAAGCATGGCGAAACGCTCTGAAACAAGCGGAAGAGACGAGCTAACTTATGAAGGTGGTGAAAATTATTGCTTACTCTGCAAGTAAATAATGTTATTACGCTGGACCCGGAAAAGTTACCGGGTTTTTTGCTGCAGAAAATTAAGAAGGACTTAACCCTGCCGAACCCGGACTATCAACAGGCGGTAAAATACGGCTTCTCCACTTATGGCAAGGATCCAGTGCTCAAGTTGTTCCAGGTCAAGGATTCGGGCATATCTCTTCCCAGGGGCTACGGCCCTAACTTGTTGAAACTGCTGCGGATGCATGGCATAAGGTACCGGATGGACGACCAGAGGCTAACTCTTCCTCCGGTTAACTTTAATTCCAGGATAAAGCTCCGGAAATACCAGGAACCAGCAGTTGAAAGATTAGTAAGACAACGGCAAGGCGGCGTTTCGGCTCCCTGCGGCAGCGGTAAAACGATGATACTCCTGGAAGCAATGAATCGAATTGGACAGCCTGCCCTTTGGATATGCCATACTTACGAATTATTTATCCAGACACGGGACCGAGCAGTTGAGGCTTTTGGCATGGACCCGGACGAAATCGGAAGTATTGCGAACTGCAAAGTCACGTTAGGAAGCCGGTTGAACCCCGAAGGCTTATACCATGATCATAACCTTGTATTTGCTACTGATGAAGGCAAACCTATTAATCCGAGGACCTTCACAAAGCACTTTAGCAACATTTTAGAAAAGGCCGGCCTTTCCGGGACACGGCTCCATGATCTTCGACATCTACACGCTACAATAGCACTGGAGAACGGAGCAGACCTTAAAACCGTTTCGGCTAACCTGGGACATTCCAATATCAGTATCACGGGAGACACTTACGCACATGTTACCGAGAAGATGAAGGATAGTATTGCGGAGAAAGTCGGTGGAGCATTAGCAGCTTGCATAAAAAAATAAGCCCTTTAAAAAGAGCTTAATCTGTTAATATTTCTTTCAGCCGGGAGTGGCCGCTCCCGGTTTTTCCTTGCTTTATTGCAGCATTTTTACCTTATTGCAACACTTATTGCAGTACTGGCCCCTTTTTTGGCCTTTATTATGTAAAGGGCATCCTTTACGGATGCCCATGGTGCCGAAGGCCGGACTCGAACCGGCACGTACCAGGTACGCTTGATTTTGAGTCAAGTGCGTCTGCCAATTCCGCCACTTCGGCATTACCTTAGGTTAAAATTCTAACAAAAAAGCAGGTTTGTGTCAAGAAGGCAGTTTAATTTTTACCGTATTAATTTTGTTCGTTTTAATTTTTAATAGCTTTATTGTAAAGAAAAATAGCCTGATCTATCAAAATTTCTAAAAATGTTATAACGAAACATTTTGAAAAAATGGGGTTGAAAATACTGGTTTCGCATAAAATGGAATATACAGTTTTTTTTTAAGGAAAGATAAAAATAGTTAAGACAAAATTTTTAGTTTATGCTATAATGTAAAAAAGCTTATTATCTGATATCCAGTTTCATTTTATTTTATCAGAGAGCTGGTGAAAATATGAAATACCTTATAACGAGGAAGATCAAGAAACTTACGAAGGATTTAAAAAACAAGAGGTTAGAAATTGTTATCCCGGAAAATCAAATGATAGAGCTGGCCTATAAAACGCCTGCAGGTGAAAATAGGAAAGAACAGATTGTGGGGGCGTATGTTTATTTAAAAATGGGTGACACTGTTTATCCGTCCATTGTGGAATTTTCCGGGGATGAGGTAGAGATTGTGGGGGATAGTATTGCCAAAACAGAGCTAATTTCCGAATCTATTAATAACGGCAAACTCTTTTTCTTAAATAAAGAGATTTGTACCTGTGCGGAATTTGTTACGGCTCTGTTACGTATTCCAAATGAGAAATTTACTATTTTAAATGACGACGAAAAATTTTTAAGGGTTGTCTACGGTTATAAAAGTGCCTGGCTGGGGAAACAAACTTTAACGGTGCTTTTCTAATTGTCTTTACCATATACGGTAAACTGAGTGTTAAACATTTTTTAGTTAACAGAAAGAGAGGCAAAAAAAGTGTGTTCCTTTTTTTGCCTCTCTTTCTGTTTTAGCATTAACCTTTTTGCTTCCCATGAATATACTAAATTAAACAGGGAGCGAATGGGGTGCTTTTCTTGAGAAGGAGGCGTTTGGGATATTTTTTTCAGAAAAGCGGCGGGGTTATTATCGCTGTTATCGGTATAACTTTGTTCGTAAAAACGATGCCGCTTTTTATTTGGCCGATGCTGACGGGTTTAGTTCTAATCTGGCTGGGTTGGCACATGTACATACGAAGTGAACTCTAGCCATACAAGAGAGCCCAAAACTATTAAGGAGGTCTGAGAGTATGAAGTTTTATGTTATTAAATTACCTAAAGCCCTTAGATTTTTATTAAAGGGACTCCTGGGAATTAAACAGGTGTAAGAAAAAAAAAGTTAAAAAAAGAGAAAGCAAAAAGCGCAATATATATACTGCGCTTTTATTTTGAGATATGTCTATAGAGCCCTTTTTATTTTTCCAGCTTTTAGGCACCGGGTACAGACTTTTACTCGTTGTGGAGTTCCATTAATGACTGCTTTAATTTTTTGAATGTTTGGCTTCCAATTGCGTTTTGTTCTAATATGAGAATGGCTTACCATAAAACCGCTCTTCTTTTCTCGACCGCAAATAGAGCACTTATTGGACATCTTTCCCACCTCCTCATCGAAAACAACAGTCTGTATTTTAGCATATATTTCTGATAAAGACAAGATAAAAATTTAAAAAAGAAAGTTTTTATCGGCAGGATAGTTCCCAATATAAAATTATGTATTTGGGTTGCTTTTAATTAATGTTAGCAACGGTAACTGTTAACAGCAAATTACTTATAATTCCTTGAAAAAATCAAACTATCAAGGAATTTATTTTTAGAGATAGGTAATAATATTATATCTTGGAGAAACTACTAAGTATATTAGCACCGGAAGGAGAAATACTATGACTACCCTGAAACAAGGAGGTGAAATTAGATGCCCAGCAAAAGAGGCGGACGTAATAGGGTATTAGTTCCCGGTGCTGCTCAAGTTCTTGATACCTATAAGTATGAAATAGCGAATGAACTCGGTATCAATTATAATGGTGACAAAGGGGAACTGCCTTCCAGACAGAATGGTTATGTGGGAGGTTACATGGTAAGAAAGATGATCCAGCAAGTTGAAAACCAAATGGCCCAAGGACAGCTTCAAACTTCCCAGCTTGCTCAGCAGCCTGCACCTCAGCAGAGCTCTCCCGGTACACAAGCAACTGGTGGTTTCATGGATGTGAACCAGTATCCGCAGAATCAAATCTAAGGTTTCTATGTTAACAGCAAAGGCAACATCAAACAGCAGGAGCGGGTTACGGCCCGCTTTTGCTGTTACTTATTTGTAATTATTTTAAAATAGTTCCGGTTTTTCTTTAAGAAAATTCCCCTATGGCAAACGTTTCCATGTTTGCTCATAGGGGTTTGGGAGAGGAGAAACCGGAGGAAGAGCTTATGGGGAATTTTGTTGATGCATTAGTATTATAAACAGGAATTCAAAAAATATACTATTTTTCAGCGAAAAATATATGTTAATAAATGCCAGTTTCTTGATTTTTATTTGGTAAAATGGTAAAATACCTTCCGTTAAGGAGGTGGCTCATGAGAATTATTTCCGGTTCGGCCAGGGGCATGAATTTAAAATCCCCACGAGGGAAAAAAATAAGGCCAACTTCACAAAAAGTTAAGGCGGCTTTTTTTAACATAGTTCACGATAATATCCAGGAAGCCGGCTTTTTAGACCTGTTTTCCGGAAGTGGGGGCATAGGACTGGAAGCATTAAGCAGGGGGGCAAAAAAATGTGTGTTTGTCGATAAGGACCCGGATGCAATTCATTTAATTCGGGAAAATATTCGATTGGGAAAAATGCATGAAAAAGCAATTGTCTGCCAGGGCGATGTAAGACGTGTGCTACATAGCTTTTTAAAAAAAGAAGATTGCTTTGATATTATATATATTGATCCTCCGTATGAATATAGTAAAATTACCGAAGTTCTTTTCTTATTACAAGAAGGCGGGCTTTTTAAAAATGGAATTATCGGTGTAGAGCGGTCAAGCCGTGATGACGGTAAATGGCCGGATTTTTCTCCTTTCCCGTTGCAACAGAAAAAAGTTTATGGGGATACAGCTTTATATCTTTTAGGATTTAGGGAGTGAGAGGGGGCATTTATCTTGGTTCGAGCTATTTATCCTGGAAGTTTTGATCCTGTTACAAACGGGCATTTGGATATCATTGAACGCGCCTGCAAAGTTTTTGATCATCTTACAGTGGCTGTTCTGGGAAATCCCAGAAAGATTTCCCTCTTCAAGATGGAAGAACGGGTTTCTATGCTCAAAACTATTGCTAAAAAATTTTCCAACGTTGAAGTAGACTATTATGACGGACTGTTGATCGATTATGCCGATAAAATTAATGCGAATATTATTGTTAAGGGATTACGTGCGGTTTCTGATTTTGAAATTGAATTTCAGATGGCGTTGGCAAACAGAAATTTAAA
This sequence comes from Dethiobacter alkaliphilus, assembly GCA_016841605.1. Classification (GTDB taxonomy): domain Bacteria; phylum Bacillota; class Dethiobacteria; order DTU022; family UBA8154; genus DUNV01. The sequence continues at coordinate 107,993 of JAENYV010000006.1, forward strand.
TCCTAAAGTTGAAACGATGTTTTTGATGTCAAATAATATTTATTCGTTTATCAGTTCCAGCATTGTTAAGGAAGTTGCCGGTTACGGAGGTAACATTAAAGATATGGTTCCGATGGAAGTGCATCAGATCATTGTAGAAAAAATTAATTCTTTTAAAAACGATTAAAGCGTAAAACTTTATTTTTTTTTGTCTTTAAACTTCCGGCATAATAAATAAGAAGTGAAAGACCGACTAGAATAGACAGAATTAAAATAAATCTGGCTCCCATAAAGATAGTTCTACTGTACCAGTAAGGAATATCTCCCTGGGGGACGGTTTGTAGAAAGACCTGTTGAAATAAAACATCTGTTGCCAGGTGCATTTTCAGTGGTCCGAGCAAAAGAGCAGTATAAATTCCTGCTAGGATGGCGTGCACCACTCGTGCAAAAAGGTAAGGTATAATACTTATATCAGTTGAACTGGTAATGCTTGCCACCTGGGCGTGCACAGAAAGACCGCTCCAGGCAATTATTACGCCAACAGCAATAATTTTTTCATCCAGGGTAACGCTTTGAAGTGATCCGGCCGTCTGGCAGCCCAGGTCAAGTTCAAATAATCCTCTGATAAAAGCTGAAGATAGGTCAGGGTCTATTTTTATGAGGGTAAGGCCTTTGGAGACCAGGGGAGCGATGACCGAGATTATTCCGGAAAGGTCCAGCATTGTAAGGACCACGGAGAAAAGCATAATAAAACCGCCGATAAGTAATAGTGTTTTTACTGATTCAGCCACAGTTTCTCCGAGCATTTTCCCGAAGGGGCGGTTATCTTTTTGTCTGGCTTCAACAAGTGCTTTGAGAGCACGGCGAACAATTCCTGATTTCCGGTTCTGCCGTGTTTTTTCTTTAAGCCGGCTTTTTTCTCCTGCCCGGTAAAAACGCATGATCAGTCCAACGGAAATGCTGGAAAGATAATGGGCCAGAGCAATTATCATACCGGTAGAGGGAGCATGGAGCATCCCTACGGCCACTGCACCGAACATGAAAAGGGGGTCTGCTGTATTGGTAAAGCTCATAAGGCGTTCCGCCTCTACCTTGTTACATAAATTGTCCTCTCGAAGTTTTGTTGTTAGAACCGCACCAATGGGAAAGCCGGAAGCAAGGCCCATCGCCATGACAAACGAACCCACACCGGGAACATTGAAGACCGGACGCATGATCGGTTCCAGCAATACTCCCAGGAAATGCACAACTCCCAGACCGATGAGCAGCTGGGAAAAAATAAAAAAAGGAAGTAAGGCCGGAAAAACAATATTCCACCAGATGGCTAACCCGTTCAGGGACGCCTCAAAAGCTTCTTTAGGGTAAAAAATCATTCCGATCGTTAAAAGAATTGCAATGAACGCAGGAAAATAGAAAGAGAGCATTCTTTTTTTCCAAGAAAATGGATAAATTAGTAGCAACAAAAAAAGCACGCATAATAAAAAGAGCGATACCTGCATTTCTCTACCCCGCTTTTCGTATAAAAAATACACTTACAACTAATATATCGTTTTTAAACGTGAGATAGACCGGAAAAAAATAATTTAGAAACTGAGAAAAAAAAGGGATTTAGCCAAAAAATGGAGAACTATATTTTGCAGGAGAGATTGGGCTGGATTGTATTCTTATTCCTTGACTTTGAGGTTGGATAGGAGGTGGTGATTGTGATTAAAGTGGAAAAACAGGATGCCAAAAGAGCGGTTGTTTTCCTTCCGGAAAAGGTTAATATCGCCAATTCTCCGGAGTTAAAGGATAAGCTGCAGTCTTTATTTGATGAAGGAATGAACGAAATAGTAGTAAATTTTTCTCAGACGCAAATGGTTGACAGTTCTTGCCTGGGGAAATTGCTCATGTTTCAAAAAAAGCTGAAAGAACGTCAGGGCGAACTGATTATTGCTGAAGTAACTAGCAGCTATATCAATAAAATGTTTAATATGATTCAACTGCAAAAAGTTATTAAAATTGAATAATTAGTTAATAAATCAAATTTGATCTTAACTGTTGTTTAGCTTTTCGGGAAAAATTTACCCCTGCCTGTCTGGAAGGCAGGGGTTTATACATAAAGGTTACTGTATAAAAGTAAAGGACTTTGAAAAAAAGGAAAAAGGTTTTTAAACGCAGAATTGTGGATTATAATAGAAAGTAAGATGTAAACTAAAAGAGACCGTATTAAATTTAATATTCGGAGGGTTTCTTCGAATTGTGGATGAAAAAGAAACGGGAGAAAAAAACACGGAGAGAAAATCTAATGCGAAGATAAAAATCGGTCTTGCGCTGGGAGGAGGATCTGCCAGAGGTTTTGCTCATATTGGGGTAATCAAGGTTTTGGAAGAAGCCGGTATAAACATTGACTTCCTGGCCGGAACCAGTATGGGCGCACTTATTGCAGCTATCTATGCCGGCGGGGCAAATATTCGTATGCTGGAGAAATTATCCTGGGCCTTAAGACGCCGTAACTGGCTGGATTTTTCCTTTCCCCGCATGGGTTTTATCAGCGGTAAAAAGATCGAACGTATTATTTATCTTCTGACTCGCCGCTCTACTTTTACCAATCTTAAAATTCCCCTGGCGGTTGTTGCTGTCGACCTGTTCAGCGGTAAAAAAATAGTCATCAAGGAGGGAATTGTTGCGTCGGCCGTAAGGGCTTCCATTTCTATCCCCGGGTACTTTGTTCCTGTAAAATGGAATGACATGCTTCTTGTTGACGGTGGAATCCTTGATATTATACCAGGCGATGTTGTGCGCAGCATGGGAGCAGAGTATGTCATTGCTGTTGATGCCGGTGCATATCTGGAAGGTTGTAAAATAAATAATCTTTTAGATGTAATTAGCCGTTCATTTGAAATTATGGTGAAAGAGGTCGGACGCTATAAGATTAGCGACGCGGATATAGTTATTAGTCCCGATCTTTCCGGGATAGCTCCATCCCAGTTTGAGAAGGCCCGTGAAGCAATTTTACTGGGGGAAAAGGCTGCCCGTGAAGCCCTTCCAACCATTCTTGCCGATCTCTCCACTGAATAAAGGTAGGTATCAATTATGAAAAAACAGTTTAGAATCCTCCTGGTTATTCTTATTGTGGTTTTCCTGGGTACGCTGATGCAGACGAATTATTATCTGATAAAACCGGGTTCAGCTGAGGAACTTGGTGAGATGATAGAGGTTGAGGGGAACACAAGGGAAGAAGACGGACAGTTTTTTATGGTTACTGTCGCCCAACAGTACGCCAATGTCTGGTTGTTTCTTTACGGGATTGTCAATCCATATCTTGATCTGCAACCAATTTCCAGGGTGATACCGCCGGATATGTCGCAGGAAGAGTATAACCTGCTTATGCAGAGCTGGATGCAGGAGAGCAAAAATCTAGCCCAGACAATTGCTCTGCGCAGGGCCGGTTATGAGGTCCCCATCGTCAGCGATGGAGTGGAAATTGTGGAACTTATTCCGGGAAGTCCTGCGGAAAATATCTTGCAGCCCGGTGATATTATTAAATCCGTTGAGGGAAAAACGGTTAGTCTTGCGGAAGAAGTGGTCTCTCTCATTCAGGAAAAGAACATCGGGGATGAGGTAAAGCTCGGCGTTCAGCGAGAAGAAACGCTTATGGATTTCTCAGTTCCCACTGTTTCTCATGTTGAGCTACCACAAAAAGCCGCACTAAGGATCTATGTACGCACGCTGAACTGGCAGCCGCTGCTTCCTCTGGAAATTAATATCGATACCGGTCCGGTTCTCGGCCCATCCGCGGGGATGATGTTTGTTCTTGAATTACTGGATCGCCTTGTTCCCGAAAATCTGACCGGAGGTAATAATATAGCAGGAACAGGGACCATCTCCCTGGATGAAAAAATTGGTGCTATCGGGGGCGTTAAGCAAAAAGTGGCTGCCGCGGAGATGGCCGGAATAGAATATTTTCTGGTTCCTGAAGATAATTATGAGGAAGCTGCAGATGCCGCCCGAAAGATCAATGTTATATCCGTAAAAACACTGAATGATGCCCTTGTTTTTCTGCGCGATCTGGATTCTGTTCCGAAAGCCGGTTAATGCAAGAGATAAGAAGCAGGAGGAAGAAAGCAGGAGACACAAGAAGTAAGGGGAAGTCCGGAGACATTTTTGACAGAAAGAGCGTATTATGTTACACTAAGACTACAGCATAAAAATAAATAAACTATGAATTAGATGAGTAAACCGGGCAGTCGCGGAGGCTATAAAAGACCTTCGAGGAAAGTCCGAGCTCCGCAGGGCAGGGTGCTGGGTAACACCCAGTGGGGGCGACCTTAAGGAAAGTGCCACAGAAATTAAACCGCCTGCTTACTGGAGGATGGATGTTAGAGGTTAGAGGTTAGAAGTTAGAGCCAAAAGCTTAGGTTCGGAATGTTTAATTATGATCTCTAACTTCCAACATCCAACTTCCAGTGAGCGGTAAGGATGAAACGGTGCGGTAAGAGCGCACCAGCAGCCGGGTAACCGGCCGGCTAGGCAAACCCCACCCGGAGCAAGACTGAATAGGGGGGAGATGACGTTGCCCGCCGAATCCCCCGGGTTATGTCGCTGGAGGTATCGGGCGACCGGTGCCCAAGATAGATGGCTGCCGCTCCTCTTGAAGGAGATACAGAACTCGGCTTACAGGTTTGCTCATGTTTTTTAAATGCCGTATACTTTTGTATGCGGCGTTTGTATTTCCCGGAAACTTTGTCAACAGCCGAATAATCATTGACAGTGCAGAAGAAGTATGATAAAGATATCGAAAAAGGAGGCTATTTTTTATGATTGTTGTTATGTCATCCGGTGCCGGTGAAGAGGACATTTTGGAAGTTGAGAAGAAGATCAAAAGTTTTGGCTATGATGTGCACCGGTCCAAAGGTGAAAATCGGACTATACTCGGTACTATCGGGCATCCCCGGGAAGATGTCAGAGAAGCTATGGAGGTAATACCTTCAGTTGAAAAGGTCGTCCTGGTTTCCCATCCTTTTAAGTTAGTAAGCAGGGAGTATCAGTTTGACAGGACTATAATTAAGGCAGGCAATATCGAGATCGGCGGTAATAAAGTTGTTATGACCGCGGGACCGTCTGTTTTTGAGGGAAAGGACTTCTATTTGCAAGCTGCTGAGTCGGTAAGAAAAGGTGGAGCAGATATTTTGCGAGGCGGCATCTATAAGCCGCGCAAATACACATCCGACTTTCAGGCCCTTGAAGAAAAAGGACTGCAGATTATGGCAGCGGCAAGGGAAATGACAGGTCTTCCTGTGATGACTGAAGTAGTTGATCAGTATTCCGTAGAAATTGTGTCCCGCTATGTGGATATTATCCAGGTCGGAGCCGACAATATGCAAAATTTTAGACTGCTGAGAGACCTTGGACAGCTTAAAAAACCAGTTTTACTTAAAAGGGGAATGTCTTCAACCATTGAAGAATGGCTCATGGCGGCGGAATATATTCTCAGTAACGGGAATAATCAGGTAATTCTCTGTGAAAGAGGAATACGGACATTCGAAAGATTCACAAGTAATACACTTGATATTAGTGCTGTTCCCATCGTGAAAGAATTGAGCCATTTGCCGGTTTTTGTAGACCCCAGTTCCGGAACCGGGAACCGGAAATTGGTGCCGTCTCTAAGCATGGCCGCGGTAGCGGCGGGAGCTGATGGACTGCTGGTGGATGTTTATCCTAATTCCCCGGACGCTCTGAGCAGCCAATCCCAAGTGATGGAGCCCTATAAATTTGCACAAATGGTCGCTTCCTTGAGAGAGCTGGCTCAAGCAGTGGGCCGGACGATATAATATATCGATGTAATATTTCATAAAAAAGCTTGAAAGCTGGATATGAAGGTTGTCGTAATGAGAGATATGGTAAAATTCGGGAAAGTATCTGTTTGCGCAGCCCTTTTTACTGTGGCTGTTTTATTTTTATTGTTTTTTCCCCGGTTCTTTTCTGCAGCGGAGGATGGGCGGATGATCCTGATTGTTACAAAAGATCAGAGTGACACAACCAGTCAGAACCCAACCCGTCTACAAGTTGCCGCGGAGTTAGCGCTGGAGGATTTCCAAAAAAACCGGGAAAATTCCCGGAAGATAGTACATAAATATATTACATATATGGGATACGAAAAAGAAGGTTATCTTCAGGCCAAAGCATTCCTGGAAAAGAACCCGTCAGTGATAGCCCTGGTAGGTGATTTTAACAGCACCGGGACGGAATATACGGCCAGACTGGCCGCAGAGCACCAGATCCCGCATCTCTCATTCTTTTCTACCGAGGAGGAAATATTTAGGGGAAAACCCTGGAGTTTTTCTTATCGCCCCCGCATTCAACACGAATCGGCTATTATATTGCAAATTTTGAGAGAACATCTGGGGTCACAAAAGGTTATTATTATTGCTTCCGACCAGCAGGTACTTTTTACCCGTGCCGAGGATTTCTATGCTGCCGGCAGTAAAAGTGGTCTGGAAATAGTAGATTATCATATTTTTCCGGCGGAAAAATATGATTACCGGGAGGAAATTGACCAACTGGTGACGCTTGAAGAACAATTCGATTCCTTTGTGCTCTTTCTAGAAGTATATCAACTGGAGCATTTCCTGCAGCAGATTTCTCTTGCCGGTCTGGACAAGCCGACGCTTACAACGGGTACTGTCATACATCCGGATCTGCTTTCCGAATTTGAGGGAGTGGATCATTCCTTGTTTGCATTTGTTCCCCGCCTTTATCTGCGGTTGGATAAGGAAAATGATTTGCAGTCATTTGAGCAGCGCTACATGGTAGAGACCGGTTTTCATCGAATTGATTCCCTTGGCCCCTGGATTTATGATGGTTTTTCAACCCTTTACGAGATTATGGATGGTGCGGATAATCGAGAGCAAGTGATGGAAGCCCTGACCGGATATGAAAAAGAGCATTATATTGGCTTTATCGGTTTTGACCGGGACGGCTTGATGAACAAGAATACTTTTGTGCCGGTCCGGGTCCGCTCCGGCAAGTTTGAGGAGCTGTAGCCGTGTACTCCTTGACAAAACAATTGGGGGAAAAAAAGAAACCTGGAGGCTTAAAATGGCGCATATTTATACAGTTTATTATGGCAGGGCTGATCATTTTTCTATTTCTTGGGGGACTTTATTATTACGATGTTAAAAAAGAAAACGTCAGTGCTTTCTTGAAACAATCACAAGTTGTTGTGGATCGTTATGAAAAAAAACTGCAGGCTTTTTACCGGGATGAGATGGAAATTCTCCTGAGTTATTACACCCTGGCAGGAAATGATATGCCGGAAGCCGTAGTGTCTTTACTTGAGCAAAATTCCCATTATCTTTCCTCTTTTCTACTGGATGCCTCCGGTAAGGTTCTTTATGCCAGTGATCCGCTGATCATCGGTTATAATTATGCAGGAAAAGATGTTTTCAAAAAAGCGTTTCTTTCGGGGGAACCATTTACCCTGACACGTTTTCACCATACCGAACGCCGCCTGGCCATTGATCTGGTCATCCCCATTTACCGGGAATCCGGGAGCCCGTCTTATGTTGCTGTTCACCAGTTAAATCCTGCCTGGCTGGTAGAAAAACTCTCAGAAGAATATATTGACGCTGAAGGAGAAATCCTCATGTTTAATGAGGACGGAATTATTTTTCTGGATATTCTCAACAACCACTGTTTTCCTTCCGGTGAGGATTCTCTCACGGCGAGGCTTCCATCTTTAAAGGATTACGGTTTTTCCCTGTCCCACCTGCAAGAATGGCAGGGAGGACCTCGCAGTTTTCAAAATAATGATTATCTAGTTACCTATCAGAAAATGGAAGGAGATCTCGGTTTTATTGCCGACAGAATGTCCCTATCCGTTATCGGGGAACATTTCAGAAATGTTATTTCCTTTATGTCGCTAGGTGCGTTGCTGGGGATATTGCTCTTTGGTTTTTTGGGAATTGTTGTGGCCCGGCGCACCATGAAGCCCATCTATGAGTTGTCCGATCAGGTGGTGGAAGCACTAAAGGGTAAGAGGAAATTTGTGGAAACAGCTCCTTCTTCGGAACTGTCAATCTTTGTCCAGGCCTTTAATCGGTCCTGGCAGGACAATTTGCAGGTTCAGCAAGATCTGCAAAGGTTGACGGATGAATACGAAAAAGTTTTTAATGGAACGCAGGATGCGCTTTTTTTGCTGGAAGTAACAGATGATGGCGAATTCTACTTTCTCAGGAATAATTTAGCCCTTGAAAAGAAAACAGGTATATTGTTGAAAAATAATGAGAAGAAAACCCCCCGGCAGTTGCTTGGTCCGGACCTGGGAAACCAAGTGGAGCAGAATTACAGAGCCTGCGTTAGAAAAGGAGAACCTCTTTCGTATGAGGAAACCTTGAGCCTGCCGGCCGGAAAACGTACCTGGGTCACAACTCTTACGCCGATTTTTCGTGAAGACAGGGTCCATTTCCTGGTGGGTTCCAGCCAGGATATCACAGAGCGGAAAGAGGTGGAAGAATCCTTACGCCTTTCCGAGGAGCGCTACCGCCTGCTGGTGGATAATGCTACGGAAGCTATCGGGGTGATTCAGGACGGAGTGCTTAAATATGCCAACCCCATGACCGTGCAGTTGTTGGGCTATTCTGAGGAAAAGCTACTCTCCACATCCGTTTTGGATTTTGTCCACCCTGAAGACCGGGAGTCCGTACTTCAGAACCTAGGCAAATCTCTGAGCGGTGAGGGCGGATCGATCAGAGCTTATCACAGGCTCATTACCCGTAGCAATGAAATTAAGTGGGCGGAGATCAGCGGGGTAGCGGTCGAATGGGAAAACCGTCCCGCGGTCCTCTCCTTTGTAAACGACATCACCGAACGGAAAAAAAATCAGGAAAAGCTGGAATACTTGAGCTTGCATGATGCGCTGACAGGGCTCTATAACCGTACTTTTTTCGACGAAGAGATGAACCGTCTTACCAATAGCCGGGAATACCCCGTGACCGTTATCTCAGCTGACCTGGACGGGTTGAAACTTATCAACGATACAATGGGACATGTGCGGGGTGACGAACTGATTAAAGCCTGTGCCCTTGTTCTGCAAAAATCCTTACGCAGTTCCGATATCCTTGCCCGCATCGGGGGAGACGAATTTGCCGCTCTTCTTCCCCGTTGCGAACACAGCACCGGCGAATTGATCGCACGTCGAATACGTTACCGGGCGAACCTGCATAACGCCGAATTTTCCGGTTTGCCTCTCAGTATCTCGGTGGGCCTAGCTACGGCAGAAGAAGAAACTATTTCCCTGAAAGAAACTTACAAAAAAGCGGATGATAGAATGTATCGGGGAAAATTGTCCCGTCGAAGCATTGTCCGCAGCCATACTGTAGATATTTTATTAAATGCTCTCAATAAGCGGGATTTTATTGGCGAGGGACACGGGCAGCGTGTTTCCGGTTTTTGCCTGAAACTGGGTGAAAAGTTGGGTATTTCTGTGGCACAACTTATCGATTTGGCCCTGCTTGCACAGGTGCATGACCTGGGTTTAGTCGGTGTTCCCGATAATATCATTTTTAAAAGGACACCCTTTACAGCGGAAGAATGGGAAATAATTAAACAGCACCCGGAAAAAGGTCACCGCATCGCCGTTTCATCTCCCGACCTGGCTGAAATTGCGGGATTGATCCTTGCTCATCATGAATGGTGGGACGGCAGCGGTTATCCTCAGGGCCTGAAAGGCGATGAGATTCCCCTCCTCTGCCGTATTTTGGCCATTGCCGACGCGTTCGATGTCATGACCAGCGACAGGCCATACCGCAAGGCCATCAGCGAAGAAGAGGGCCGGGAGGAACTGAAGAGATGTGCAGGGACGCAGTTTGATCCTGCCCTGGTCAAGCTGTTTCTTCAAGACTAAAGTGTCAAACATTTTGTTGTTGTCTTAGCAAAAGTGTATCAAAAATGCCTCTTTTGTGTTATTATTTAAACAATTTTCCATATCAAATTTTGAAGTCCGGAGGATTCGGCATGTCTTTTCCCATGCAGGTTCTAGTTTTGGTTCTTTTATTATTAAACCTGGCTGTCTGCCTTTTTTTGTTAATTAGAAGCTTCAATTCCGCCGGAAAAAGTGACATAAAAGCTAGATGGGAATTGCTGGAGAAGAACCAGCAGAGGATAGAGCAGGGACTCAAGGAAGAAATAGTGAAAATCCGTAATGAACTGCATTCCGGGGCCAGAGAAAACCGTGAAGAACTTCAATATTCTTTAAGAAATTTCGGACAAACTCTTACGGAGCAGGTCATGCAGATCGCTGGTTTGCAAAAGAACCAGCTGGAAATTTTTACTAAACAGCTGCAAACGCTGACAGGCACCAATGAAGAGAAGCTCGAAAAGATGAGGGAAACAGTTGAAAGCAAACTCCGGCAGCTCCAGGAGGAAAACAGCCGTAAGCTGGAAGAAATGCGGGTTACCGTCGACGAGAAGCTTCACCGGACTCTGGAAAAACGACTCGGCGATTCCTTCAAGCTGGTAAGTGAAAGGCTGGAACTGGTGCATAAAGGCCTGGGTGAGATGCAGGTGCTCGCGGCCGGGGTGGGCGATTTAAAAAAAGTTCTCTCCAATGTTAAAGTCAGGGGAACCCTCGGGGAGATCCGGCTGGGAAGTATCCTGGAGCAGCTTCTTTCACCCGAGCAGTACGCAGCCAATGTTGTTACCCAAAAAGGTGGAAGGGAAAGGGTGGAATATGCTGTTAAACTGCCCGGTCCGGCAGACGACCGGCACGTCTGGCTCCCCCTGGATGCAAAGTTCCCCCTGGAAGATTACCAGAGGCTGTTGGATGCCTATGACCAGGCCAACACTGCCGCGATCGAAGGCGCGGCAAAGCAACTGGAAGTAAGAATTAAGGCCTGTGCCCGGGATATTAGCCGCAAGTACCTTTCACCTCCTGAAACGACGGATTTCGGCATCATGTTTCTGCCGGTGGAGGGGCTTTTTGCCGAAGTGTTAAGACGTCAGGGGCTCTTTGAAACACTGCAGAGGGATTTCAAGATTGTTGTAACCGGCCCGACGACTCTGGCTGCCCTGCTGAACAGTTTACAGATGGGTTTTAGAACTCTGGCCATTCAGAAACGCTCCGGCGAGGTCTGGAGCTTACTGGGTGCTGTGAAGACGGATTTCGGGAAACTGGGGGAGATACTGGAAAAAACTCACCGTAAAATTATGGAAGCAGGTCGAAACATTGAAAGTGCCACCCGTAAAACCGGCGCCATCCAGCGTAAATTAAAGGATGTCCGGGAACTTCCTGATACTTCGGCGGATTCAGCGGAGAAACTCCTTGACATCGTCGAATAAAAGAGATAAACTACGAGAGGATTCAAAAAAAAGAGTTTTAAAACTTGCACCATTTCTCTGTGCATAGTTAAGTCTCACTTTTACTGCAGCACTTCAAACAACCATCTACATAGCTTAGAAAGGAGCTGCATGTAATGAGTATGAAGGGAAATGGTGTTGTCGCGCAATCCGGCGGTCCGACCGCTGTTATAAACAATAGTCTTTGCGGCGTAATTCAGGAATGGCTGAGCAATAATTTTGAGGGGACGCTCCTGGGCGCAATTCACGGCATCAGGGGGGTTTTGGAAGATAGCTTTATTGATCTTTCCCGTCAGAAGAAAGAAAATATTGAGGGGCTGAAGTTTACCCCCGGAACTGCTTTGGGTTCATGTCGTTATAAGCTGAGGGAAGAGGACTACAGGAAACTGCTGCGGGTATTTAAAGAAAAAGGGGTCAGGTATTTTTTCTATATCGGCGGCAATGACTCCATGGATACGGCCAACAGAGTCCACCAGCTGGCGCTGGAGGACAATTATGAGATGACAGTGGTAGGGATACCGAAAACCATTGACAATGATCTCCCCTGTACCGACCATTGTCCCGGTTACGGGAGCGCAGCCAAGTTTCTGGCTGCGACGGTCCTGGAGACAGGGATCGATTTAAAAGGAGTTCTCAATAATAACCGGATTAAACTAATGGAAGTGATGGGCCGCAATGCCGGTTGGCTGGCGGCATCCACGGCTCTGGCCAGGAGAACGGAAGAAGATGCACCTCACCTGATCTATCTTCCCGAGGTCCCTTTCAGCAAAGAAAGATTTCTGCACGATGTGCAGGAGACTTATCAAAAGTTGGGTTTTGCCTATATTGTTGTCTCGGAAGGGATCGTGGACGAATCGGGACGCTACATCTTCTCGTCAAGCGGTAAGGATTCTTTCGGCCATAGCGAGTTAGGCGGTCTGGCCGGTGTCCTGAAAGAGCTGATCGAGAGCCGGGTGGGGACTAAAGTGCGCTGTAATGTTCTGGGTACCGCACAACGTGCTGCCATGCATTTTGCCTCCCGGACCGATGCTGAAGAAGCGTACATGGTCGGCAAAGAAGCGGTCCGGCTTGCTTCCCGGGGGACTTCCGGAATTATGGTGGCCTTTGTCAGGGATGAGTCGGCAGGGTATACCTGCTTCCCCGCTAATGTGGAGCTGAGCAAGGTTGCCAATGTGGAGAAAAAAGTTCCTCTAGAGTGGATTAATGCGGAACATAATTTTGTTACCGAAGAATTCATCCGCTATGCAAGACCCTTAATTCGGGGAGAGGTTGATGTTCCCACCAGGGACGGGCTCCCGGATTACCGGGAACTCGAAAAATATTCCGATTCCCTCTCTGCGGTCAAAAGTTAAAGCTTTTCTTCGGAGAGCCTATGATATGACATTTTCGGGGGTGCGACCAACAAGGTCACACCCCCTTCTCAGTGTCTGAAGATGTTAGTGGTTCAATATGAATGGTAATAATGCTATTTTGGCCGAAATCTTTTTTTAGTTCTTCTTCTACTTCAGTTACGGTATCATGAGCTGTTGTAATGCTGACATGTTGATCTACCAGAATATGAACTTCAATCGCAACTTTTGAGCCGATTCTTCTCGTTCTTAAATTATGGTAATCTTTGGCTCCTTCACAACTCGAAATAATCGTTCTAATATGCTCGCATTCTTTTTTACTTAATGAAGATTCAAGGAGTTCATTTATTGCGGGGAAAAATATGTTAATGGCAACTTTAAAAATAAAAATACTTACAACTACTGAGGCCAACGGATCTAAAATTGTCCACTTGGCTCCAAGTAGAATTGACCCGCCGATACCGATAAATGTTCCAATAGAAGTAAAAACATCGGAACGATGATGCCAGGCATTGGCAATTACAGCCGAACTATTAATCTTCTGCCCGACGTTTACAGTAAATCGATACAATAATTCTTTACCGACAATTGAAATTGCTGCAGCTATCAATGCAATCAAGCCTGGACGAGGGGCTATGCTGCCATTTATTATAGACATTAAGCTTGTGATTCCTGACTTTAGGATGCTTAAGCCGGCTACTGCTAAAAAAACGCTAACAATAACTGTGGCTAGAGTTTCATATTTGTCATGGCCGTAATTGTGACATTCGTCTTCAGGTTTTTCAGTAAATTTAAAGCCGATAAGTACTACTAAATCGGTGAAGAAGTCAGATAATGAGTGGATGCCGTCAGCAACCATCGCACCACTTTTACCATAAATTCCGGCAAATAGTTTAAAAAAAGTCAAACCGGCATTGACGCAAAACCCCTGCAGTGTGATTTTCTTAGCCTCATAGCTTCTTAATAAATCTTTTTCCATGCTTCTCTCCTTTATCCACCCTGCTTTCCCAAGTTACAGATTCCGCTCCATGCAGTTATTTTATTTTAACAAAAATACCTGTGGGATTATAATTAAAAATAAGGTCCCACAGGTACTCTTCTACCTGCTTCCGGTAAACCGGCCCAGCCCCATGCATTCAAGAACGAATGTATCGCCTGCTCCAATACAATATTCTTTTGTTATAATAATACTATTCTATGTCCCAATAGTTTGTCAACACTGAGGCAGTAATCTTTACAGAAAAGACAATTTTTACAACTTTGTCCGTTTTTATTATGCATTTTGCGAAAAGGAGTAAGGTTTCATCGTTTTCCATTAGTAGTAAGGGGATGCGACGACGGTCACATCCCCTTTTTTTGCATATTAACATGTTTATTATAGCGGTCCCGTTCATTTTTATGGAGATATTTTTTGCGCAGACGGATACTTTTGGGTGTAACTTCCACAAGCTCGTCATCTTCAATAAATTCTATTGCTTCCTCCAGAGAGAGGAGGCGGGGTTCCTTTAGCTTCACTGTCTCATCCGAACCGCTGGCCCGCATATTGGTGAGTTGTTTCCGTTTGCAGACGTTAACTTCCAAATCTTTGTCCCGGTTGTTAACTCCTACGATCATCCCTTCATAGACTCTGGTGCCCGGTTGTATGAAGAGGGTCCCCCTTTCTTCCGCCTGCAGCATACCGTAGGTAACGGCTTCCCCTGTTTCCCAGGCGATGAGGGCTGCTTGAAAACGGGTCTGTATCTCGCCCTTGTAGGGCTGATAACCGTGGAAACTGTGGTACATAACTCCCTGGCCGCGGGTTTCCGTCAAAAATTCGGAACGAAAGCCCACAAGGCCGCGGGCGGGAATGAGGTACTCCATGCGGACCTCTCCGCCTTCAGCAGGCACCATATTGACTATCTCCCCTTTTCGCTTTCCCAGGTTCTCCATTACGGCTCCCTGGGTATCCTGCGGGGTGTTGATAATGAGATATTCCACCGGCTCGCTGCGCACGCCGTCTATTGTTTTATAGATGACCTCCGGTTTGGAAACCTGCAGTTCGTAGCCTTCCCGGCGCATATTTTCGATGAGGATGGAAAGGTGCAATTCGCCACGGCCCGCTACTTGAAATTGATCCGGGCTATCGGTCTCCTCAACCCGCAGGCTGACGTTGGAATGCAGTTCCCGCAAGAGACGTTCCCGCAACTTGCGGGAAGTGACAAACTGTCCCTCCTGCCCGGCAAAGGGACTGTTATTGACCATGAAAGTCATGGTCAGAGTGGGTTCATCTACAGTAATGACCGGCAGTTGTTCGGGAGATTGCAGGTCAGCCAGGGTCTCGCCGATATTGATTTCTTCCAGGCCAGCGATGGCGACTACATCTCCGGCAAAAGCAGTTTCCACCTCAATTTTCTTTAAGCCGCTGTAAATAAAAAGTTTGGCTGTTTTCCCTTTGGCCACAGTGCCGTCATGGCGGATAACGGCAATTTGTTCACCTCGGCTGATAGAGCCGCGCCTGATCATCCCGATGGCATATTTGCCCAAATAGTTGTCATGTTCCAGGTTGGCAACGAGCATCTGAAAGGGACCGTCCGTTTCAGACTCGGGCGGGGCCACATCATTAATTACGGCTTCAAACAATGGTTCCATGTTTATCCGTTCAGCGGACCACTCTCGTACGGCCCACCCCTCTTTGGCGGAGGTGTAAAGAACCGAAAAATCTAATTGCCGGTCATTTGCTCCCAGCTCAAAGAAAAGGTCGATTATTTCGTCTAAAACTTCCTGAGGACGGGCATCCGGCCGGTCTGCCTTATTAATGACGACCAGCGGCTGCAGATTTGCCTGCAGGGCTTTGCGCAAGACGAATTTTGTCTGAGGCATGGGACCTTCCGCAGAGTCTACAATGAGCAGG
The DNA here is from genome assembly GCA_016841605.1 of Dethiobacter alkaliphilus. Classification (GTDB taxonomy): domain Bacteria; phylum Bacillota; class Dethiobacteria; order DTU022; family UBA8154; genus DUNV01. Next base: position 123,548 of record JAENYV010000006.1, read on the forward strand.
ACACCGCTGACCATACTGAGGGCGCGTTCCACTTCTCCTCCAAAATCGGCATGCCCCGGAGTATCCACGATATTTATTTTTATCCCTTTATATTTCACAGCCGTATTTTTGGCCAAAATAGTGATTCCTCGCTCCCGTTCCAGATCGATGGAGTCCATCACTCTCTCCACAACCGCGGCGTGGTCATGAAATGCCCCGCTTTGTCGTAATAAGCAGTCCACTAGGGTCGTCTTTCCATGGTCAACGTGAGCGATAATAGCAATATTGCGGATCTGTTGAGTAGAAATTTTTTCAATCATTTTAATTCCTCCTTGGGCAACATTCAAAGTATAGCAGGTGAAAAGAAAAGTAACAAGTATTATGTTGTTGACAACTAAAAAAAAGTATTTTTATAATGATATAAAGGAAAAAGGTGGAGGAGTCTGTCCTGGTATGATCCTTGATGCAATATCAAATATTATCGAATATATTATAAATGCTCTTGTTGTTATCGGCGCGGCGACAAAAGTGCTGGCAATTATGATCCCGTTATTTCTGGTTGCTATTCTCTGTATATTGATCGGAAATTATCGGGAAGAATTATCTTTCCGGCGTTTCCGTTTTTCACGGATTGGAGAAATTGATGAACTTGATCCCCAAAAATATTTTTTCTTAATGAAAGCATTCCTTGGCTGGATGGGATTTAATGAAGAGATTCCACTTCCGGCAGAGGACGAGGAAGACGAAAAAAATAAAGAAGATGATAATTTTTGGGAAGATAAGGACAAAAAAAACGATAACAAAAAGAAAAAACCCGGTATGGAGGAACCTTTGATTGTGGTCAAAGAGGGTATTCGTTACGGAGTCTTACTGGAAAGGAAGAAGTTCGGAGTAGGCCGGTTTGCTTTTAATAAACTGGAAAAGGCAATCGGAGAGCGCGACTGCCGGGAGGGAATCATTTTTAATAATGGATTTTTTTCCGAGGAAGACCTGGAGGAAGGAAGGGCGAGGAATATTCGGATGTGGGATCGGGATTGGTTTATTAAAGAATTGCTGGAAATGCAGGGATTTGAGGATACTGCCGGAAAAGATTTTAAATATTATTTTCAAGATTTTTGGAGATGGGCTCTCCGGGGCTAGCAGGGAGCTTTTTTTAATGAAACTTTAAGAAAAAGAGATATTTCTCCTGTTCCTTTAATAATAATGAATGTGTATAATCCTCAGGAATTCCCAGGGACCTGAAGTTACTGCCAAAGCAGGTGATCATAGGGATGTCCGGAACACTTCTCGGTATGGTTCTTTTGCGCCTTTTATCGGGAACGGTGGAAATTGTCTCGGCTTTGATTATTTACCGTTTAAACAGTCTGGAGCAGGCCTTAAAAATAAATGCCCTGCTGGCATCGATCGGCCCCCTGATTTTTTTGTCGGCCATGTACCTCGGATTGACAGGCTTGGCCAGACAAGTGCCCTATCAGAAGATGATCTTTATTTACCTGGGAGTGGCCTTAATTTTTATCGGTTTGCGGCGCTAAAAAAAGCAGGTTTTGCTATATTGCGGTTATCTTTTTTTTAACCCCGGATTTTTCCGGGGCTTCTTGTTATCCCGGTGTTTACAGGTTACAATATAAAAAAAGCCGTAAAATATTTAAATCTTCTTTTGTCTTTTAACCGAGGAAAGGATTGGTAAATAACAGATGGGATACGGTTCCTGCCCTGCCGAAGTGATTGAACGTGTTCGGGGAAAAGATGGGGAACTGCAGCTGCAGCGCCGGGGAAAGGAATTTGAGTTTATTTTTAACGGTGTTTTTCTGATGGCAAGTTATAACGGTGCAGCGGAACGAGAAATGGTCGAAGCAGTCCTGAAGAACCGGGGGACTGAACACGCCGGGCAGATTTTAGGAAAGGGCTTGATAGGTACTGCTGCTGGAACGGTGGATACTTCCAATCTGCGGGTCTTAATGGGGGGACTGGGGATGGGCCTGGGATTGCAGGAGGCACTCCGTTTCCCCGGAGTAGAGAGAGTGGATCTTTTTGAGCTGGAAGAGGCGGTTGTGCGCTGGAACAGAGGCCCCCTCAGTGAGCTGAACGGCGGGGCTCTGCAGGACCCCCGCGTTAATGTCATACAAGAAGATATCGTGGAATTTTTAAAAGAAGATGAAATAATATCACGGAAAGAGAACCAACTTTATCATGCCGTTATCCTGGATACGGACAATGGTCCCGGTTGGCTGAGCCGTCCCGAAAACGCCTTCCTGTATGATGTCCGGGGGACCCGTCTGCTCAGGGAATTGCTGCTGCCCGGAGGCAAACTTTCCGTCTGGTCGTCAGCACCTGTCCCCCGGTACCTCACTTTATTGCAAACAGTTTTTGCCAATGCCCGGGAAAAGGAACTTTTCGAAAAAACAGGGCAGACTTCTTACTATTATCTGGCAGTGAAATAAGTTTAACTGTTAAGATTATCTGCGACAATTTTGCTGCAATTGATTCAACACCCTGAAAATTGAAATGGAAGTTATTGGAGGTTATTATGGATAAAGTTGTGGTTATCGCTGAAAAACCTTCTGTGGGCAGGGATCTGGCCAGGGTTTTGCAATGCCGGAAAAAAGGGAACGGTTACCTGGAAAACGATAAATATATTGTCACCTGGGCTCTGGGTCATTTGGTAACTTTGGCTGATCCCGAAGTTTACGATGATAAATATAAAACCTGGCGTATGGAAGATTTGCCCATGCTGCCTGCTCCTTTGAAGCTCGTTGTTATCAAGCAGAGTGGCAGGCAATTTAAGGTTATTAAGGACCTGCTGCACAAAAAAGAAGTCCGGGAGATTATTATTGCCACTGATGCCGGACGTGAGGGTGAACTTGTGGGCAGATGGATCCTGGAAAAGGCCCATGTCAGGAAACCCGTCAAACGTCTCTGGATTTCCTCTGTCACGGATAAGGCTATCAAGGAGGGCTTCAGCAATCTGAGAGACGGGCGGGATTATGAGAATCTTTATGCCTCTGCCGTGGCCAGAGCGGAAGCGGACTGGCTGGTGGGCATCAACGCCACCCGCATGTTAACCTGCAAATATAATGCCCAGCTTTCTTGCGGAAGAGTACAGACCCCCACACTCGCTATCATCGCCAAAAGAGAAGAAGAAATTAAGAATTTCAAACCGAAAACTTTTTATGGTATTGCGGCCATTACAGCCCTGGCTGGCAGTCTGAAGCTAACGTGGCAGGACCGCCGCACGAAAGAAATACGGATCTTTGACAAGGACAAGTGTGATAAGTTAATAAATTCTCTGCAAAGCAAAGATGCAGTTGTGCAGGAAGTAAAGAAAACCTCCAAAAAGAGCTACGCTCCTTTGCTCTACAATTTAACGGAAGTGCAAAGGGAGGCAAATAAAAAATTTGCTTATTCGGCAAAGGAAACGCTCTCCATATTGCAAAACCTTTATGAAAAGCATAAAGTTTTGACTTATCCCCGGACCGATTCCCGGTATCTTCCCTCAGATATTGTTGCTACCTTGAAGGAGAGAATCAGAGCTTGCGGGCGGGGACCCTACAGCGCTAGGGCCGCCAGGCTTTTAAAAAGTCCTCTGAATATGGGCAAATCCGTTGTTGATAACAGTAAAATTTCCGACCACCATGCCATAATCCCCACCGAACAGCCTGTTTCCCTCAGCGCCTTAAATGATCGGGAAAGGAAAATATATGATCTGGTTGTCAAACGCTTTTTAGCCGCGTTCTATCCTCCCTTTGAGTACGAGCAGACCGCCATAAAAGTGAAAATTGGAGATGAAATTTTTATTGCCGGAGGGAAAACGGTCCTCAGTCAAGGCTGGAAAGAAGTGTATGAAAATAACTTTGAGGATGAGGATGGCGATGATGGGGAGGAAAAACGTGAGGAGCTTCCGGAACAAATATTGCCGTCCATCAAAAAAGGAGATCACCTCAAAATCTTGAAAGTAGTCCAAACGAGCGGTGAGACGAAACCGCCGGCCCTGTTTAACGAGGGAAGCCTGCTGGCGGCAATGGAAAACCCCGTAAAATATATGGCTGCTGAAAGAAAGGATTTAATTAAAACGATTGAAGAAAGCGGCGGCCTTGGAACAGTAGCAACAAGGGCCGATATTATTGAAAAGCTTTTTAACAACTTCCTTATTGAGAAAAAAGGCAAGGATATTATGATTACCTCCAAGGGGAGGCAGCTTCTGGAACTTGTTCCCGATAATTTGCGCTCCCCGGCCTTAACAGCCCGGTGGGAGCAAAAACTCGGAGCAATCTCCAAAGGGTCCCTCAGCAAAGATGCCTTTCTTACCGAGATGAGGAATTATGCAAAGGAAGTTGTCAGTGAAATCAAAAATAGCCGGGAAGTTTTTAAGCACGATAATCTTACCAGGAACAGATGTCCCCAATGTGGGAAGTATATGCTGGAGGTAAACGGAAAAAAGGGCAAAATGCTCATCTGTGAAGATAGGGAGTGCGGTTATCGGAAAGGTCTGGCCAAAACAAGCAACGCCCGCTGTCCGGATTGTCACAAAAGGATGGAGCTGCACGGCGAGGGAGAAGGGCAAATATTTGTTTGCAGCTGCGGTTACAGGGAAAAACTTTCCGCCTTTTATGCCAGAAAGAAAAATGAACCGGACAGGGTCTCCAAAAAAGAAGTGACAACTTTTCTAAGGAAACAAAAAAAGGAAGAGCCCATAAACTCAGCCCTTGCTGATGCCCTTGCCAAGCTAAAGCTTAAATAAAGGAGGTTTTCTGATCATGGAAAACGGAAAGATGAGAGCTGCGTTTTTTTACGGTAAGAACAGACCAATCGCGGTTGAAGAAACGGATGTGCCGAAACCCGGTTCAGATGAAGTCCTCATTGCCGTCAAAGCCTGCGGTATCTGCGGATCGGATCTTCATATTGTTTTTGAAGAAGCGGAAACAGGTTTTTTGCCCATAATCCTTGGACATGAACCTTCCGGAGTTGTGGCTGCCGTTGGCCACAATGTGGCAAATTGCCGAGTGGGGGACAGAGTCCTCGTCAGTTCGGGCGTTTATTGCGGGGAATGTGAAAATTGCTTAAGGGGAAGAGAATCAATCTGCTTGCATAAAAAATTTCTGGGGATTCAGTTAAACGGCGGGCTGGCAGAGTATATGCTTACCCCGGGTAAAAATATTTTTCCGCTGCCTGATTCCATATCTTTTGAACAGGGAGCATTGATTACCGATGCTATTGCAACTCCCTATCATGCTGTAACAAAAAGAGGAAAACTGAAAATAGGTGAAACAATCGCTATTTTCGGTTGCGGCGGGCTGGGTTTTCATGCTGTCCAAATCGCTAAGATCTGCGGCGCGACGAAAATTATTGCTGTGGATATTAATGATGTTGCCTTGCAAAGAGCGCAAAAAGTCGGGGCAACGGATATAATCAATCCCGAAAAAGAAGATACAGTTGAGGCAATACTAAATATAACGGGAGGATGCGGCGTAGATCTGGTTTTGGAATGTATCGGCAGCCAAAAAACAATCGCCCGGGGAGTTCAGAGTTTAAAAATAGGGGGCCGTATCGTCGTTTTGGGTTTGAGCCCGCAAAATATCAACATTTTACCTCCGGATATTTTCGTGAGAAAAGAATTTTCCTTAATAGGCTCTTCTGCCTGGGAGCGTTCTGAGATAAAAGAGATTATAAACTTAGTCGAACATAAGAAATTTAATTTAGACCTGTCGATTTCAGAAAAATTCCCATTGTCTGATATCAATACGGCCTTACAGCGCTTAAAAGATAAAGAAGGCAATCCCGTCAGAATTATCATTGAACCAAATGCAAACAAATAAGACAAAAGAAGGAATTAAGAAGTTTTCTTGACCAAAAAAGAGGAGAACCGCTCTCCTCTTTTTTGGTTTAAGTATAAAGTAAACTAAACCATTTTCATTGATGGTATCATGAATATAACATTTGTAAAAGGCTTATAATATAAAAAATTCTATAGGAGAAGATATTCATGAATAATTTTTTTAATGGCCCGTTTGAGAAGCAGGTGGTTGATTTTATTACCAATATGCCTGTTAATGTCCAAAAGCCTTATCCACAGTTAAACATTACCACAAAAAATGAAAAGCTGGCAAATTTATTGTTATCGGCGTTTGCCGATGGAGGCAATGCGGAGATGTCCGCTGTAGCACAATATATTAATCATTCCCAGACCATAAGTAATAAGTCTGTTTCTAATCTTTTGCTTTATGTTGCTTTAATAGAAATGTATCATCTGCAATTGATAGCCAGAATGATTACAGATCTGGGCGGAAACCTGAGATACTGGAATTCAAATAATGCATACTGGTCAGGCGGAAATATTGACTATGGTGATACAGTTACCAACAAATTATCTTTAGATATTTATTCTGAAGAGGAAGCCATATCAGGTTATCAGGCGATATTAAGAGAGATAAATACCCTGAATGTTCCGGAATTGGCGCAGGTATCTTCAATGATTAATAGGATTATTGAAGATGAGTATCTTCATATATCGTTATTTAAGGAAGCTTACCAAGAAAACGGGGGCAAGTGAAAGAAAAAGCTCAGAATAATACCCAAGCGGCCCCTTCATATAAGATAAAAAGAGGAAACGGCAAAATTAAGGTTGGTTCCTCTTTTTATGAAATCAATCAACACTCCAGCCAAACCTAATCTTGAGTTCTTCTGTAGGGGTTTTGTTTTCCACCCTGGCCTGCACCTTTGCCAAGCCTTTTTTTTGTTCCATCACAGTTTCCGGTACCTGTTCCCCGAGGTCCTGTTCCCCGAGGTCCTGTTCCCCGAGGTCCTGTTTCTCGAGGCCCTGTTCCTTGAGGTCCCGTTCCATCACGATTGGGCATTCAATTCACCTCCTTTAAACCAATATTAGGATTTATGCGTCGATAAAACAGAATGGATGGCTTTGCTAATTTCTTCATAGCCCGTACACCGACAAAGGTTTGATTGCAACCATTCCCTTATTACGGCTTCATCTGCTTTTGGATGAATTCTGGCCAGGGCATGGCAATTTATAATAAATCCTGATGTGCAGTAGCCGCACTGAAAAGCGAACTCATCCACAAATGCCTGTTGAAGAGGTGCATTTTGAAGTCCTTCGATAGTTATTATTTCATGACCTATTGCTTCCACGGCCAGCATAAGGCAGGATTTAACCGGCCAGCCGTCAACAAGCACGGTACAAGCCCCACAGTCGCCATTTTTACAGCTGGGTTTAGCCCCGGTCAAACCTAGCTGATCCCGCAGCACATCTAGCAACAAATCAGAGGGCCTGACTAAGGCGCTCCTTTTTTCTCCATTAACAAGCAGTTCAATTGTTCCGGTATCAAGAAATTTCATCAAAACTCTACTCCTTCAAAATTGTCCAAAGCTCCGGCCAATGTATTGCGGAAAACAAATTCGCGGTATTGGGCTGAACTGTCCATATCGTTTAAAATGGGGGCCGGCAAACACTGAACAGATTCGTTAAGCTTCTCATCGGGAGATACTGTTGTATCATTCAGTACTGCCTCCAGTTTGAGTGAACGAAAAGGATAAGGGCATAACCCGCTGAAGGCTGCACGTATGTGCCCTTTATTATTTAAAAATACGCCGGAAAGCAAGGGATAGCCAATTCTGTCTTGAGGATAATCTACATCACCATCGGCTGTTTTCTTCATACTGAAAAAAGGCATTACAGTATAGTTTTTTTCAACGGTAAACTGCAGCAGCAAATCACCTGGTTCCAATAGCATTGACTCTGTGTAAATACTTTCCAGTGGCACCTTCCGGATTCCATTTTTGTTTTCAATGATCACTTCACAATCAGAGACTAAAAGGGCTAAGATAGCTTCCCTGAAGGGAATCCTGGAGCAAATATTCCCGCCAAGAGTGATTTTATCCCTGATAGTGTGATCAGCCACCCGCCCGCCGCACTGGTTCAGTAAAGGAAAGAGATTGGATTCCTGTACCTGGCTTAGGGTTTTGGCTGCTCCTATTACCAGCTTATCATTTTTAAATTCTAGTACATTACACTCAGGAATACCTTTAACATCAATTACTGCTTTAGGAAATAACTGATAGAGCCGGGAAAAACTAATTATTTCGGTACCACCGCCATAATACATCGGGTTCTTTTCCTGGGATCGCAGGTTATGAAATAAGCTAACCGCTTCCTGAGCTGAGGTAGGTTTATAGTACTCGAAATCAAAAGGAATCATAAACTCACTCCTCTTTTAGCCTTCCAGATAGCTTCCGGTGTCAGCGGCGTAAAGTCAAGATTAACCTGGGCTGCAGCTGATAAGGCATTGGCCAGTGCGGCAGGCATGCCGATGATCCCGTGTTCTCCTATACCCCGCATACCATAGGGAGAGTCTAGTTGAGGTGTTTCAATAAAGTCCACTAAGTACTCAGGATTTTCACCATAACGCATCAGGTGGTAGGTTCGAAACTGCGGGTTCATCCTTACTCCACCACTATCAAATAGACTGGCTTCACGGCAGCCATAGCCCAAACCCATGCACATGCCTCCCATAGTAACACCCTTGGCATTTTTTGGATTCAATACCTTGCCGGCATCAAGAACAGTGGCTGCCTTCAATATTTTATAAGTATAATCCTTTGTATCAAGTTCTACTTCTACTGCTTGTGCTCCCACAGCCCAGGCCGGACCTAACTTGCCCCTGCCGGTATCAGGATCCATCGGAAGTAGATGGTGCATGATAAAGTTGCCCCGGCCGATTACCTCTCCGCCGGTGGAGCTTCCGTCCGGGTATTTATAGCCACAGGCAATAGCTCTTTGTTCCACAAAGATAGTGGGATCAGCCTTCAAAAATACTTTTTCCCCCCCGACCTGCAAAACCTCGGGCGGACACCTTAGTACCACAGATGCAGTCTTACAAAGCTGTTTAATGACATCCTCCGCCGCATCTAGAACTGCGTTGCCTACCATATAGCCTGTCATACTGGCCACAGTTTTCCAGTGCCTGGGGCTTGTTTCGGTATTTACTTCCATAACTACGTTTATTTTGTTAATATCCATTTGTAATTTTTCAGCCAGTATTTGGGCCAGGGCTGTTTTAATGCCCATTCCTATTTCAACAGCACCCACATTTAAATTAACGGTGCCGTCACGGTTGAAGGTGATAATTGCCGCACCAGTAGCGTTAGGCGGGCTGCTGGATGTCTTCCAAAGACCGCTTAGACCTTTAGCCCTGACTTTACCGTTTGCTAACTCAATCCTAATTCCTTCATCCCAGTTAATCATTTGTTTTAACCGTTTTAGGCATTCCGGGAGATTGCCTAAATTACTGGAATTAAGTTTTACATTTGTTGGTGTAAAATGGCCGGGGTTAACAGCATTTTTTATTCTTAATTCCAAGGAATCAATCCCCAAGCTAAAAGCAAGCTTATCCATGGCTCGTTCAATGGCGAAAGTGTGCGAAAGGCGGCCAAAACTACGGAAAGCTGTAACATAGGTGTGATTTGTGTATATACAGAAGGCATCACAGTGAACATTTTCTATATTATAGGGACCTGTGCAGTCCGCGGCCATAGCCCGCGTCATTTTTGTACCTGAATCGGTATAGGCTCCAGTATCAACTTGGCATGTAATCTCTATGGCCTTCAGCATACCATCCCGGTTAGCGCCCAATTTTATATATGCCTCCAAACCCAGGTGGCCGGGAGAGGTAGTAAAGTCCTGCTCCCTAGACTCTATCAGCTTCACTGGCCGTCCATTAACGGACTGGCTGGCCAGGAGAGCCAAGATTTCTAATTGGGGAGTTGTCTTCCCGCCAAAACCTCCCCCCACCAGCGGTACATTAACGGTAATTTTGCTCTCTTCAAGGTTGAAGTAGTAGCTTAACTCTTTTTTTACATCAAAAGGTCCTTGGGATGAAGTATTGATTATTACCTTACCGTCTGGTTTTATCTCTGCCCTGGCATTGCGGGGTTCCATAGCGGCATGAAGCGATTGGGGAAGGGTGATGGTTGACTCAATAATCACATCGCTTTCTGCCCATCCTCTGTCCATATCACCTTTGCGAATTTTGATCTGGTTTGCGATATTTGTTCCTGGCTGGGGAAATATTTCGTCAGGTTTTATCCGGCGATACAGAGGCAGGTCTTCATGTAATATGTACTTCTTTTCCAAGGCGTCCTTGAGGGAATCAACTACAGGAAGAGGTTCGTACTCAACATACACTTTGCCTGCAGCCTCTTTGGCCTTTGATAAGCTGTCGGCAACAACAATTGCAATGGGTTCCCCAAAATATCGTACCCTGTCGATAGCTAACGGCGGACGATCCTCCAAAATCGGACCTATCAGACGGGGCATACTATCTCCGGTAACCACAGCCAGTACCCCGGGAAATTTGAGAGTAAGAGTTTTATCAATTGATTTAATTAGTGCATGACCGTAAAGACTGGTTACCAGCCAGGCATGAAGAACTCCCGGCTCATTAAAGTCGGTGTTATACCTGGCAGCCCCCGTAACTTTATTCCAGGACTCTTTTTTGGGTATGTCTTTCCCTATCGCATGTAGTGTTTCCAATTTTATTCCTCCAGGCAAAATGCTAACTTTTTTTCATGACTCCGTCAGTGTTTTGATTAAAATCATTTTTATGCACAAAGGTTTTGCAGCAGGTTTCCGGGGATTTGGTCACAGGCGTTTGGTTAATCTGGGCTGCATAAGGGGCATCAATATTGGATGATAAGTTTTGGCTCATTGTGTCAGAAGTTATCATGATCTGATTGGCTTTGCATACATTGCCTTTTCCATAATAATGACAATTACCGACACTGCAAAAAATCTGCGGCATATTAGGCACCTCTTTTTTTCATTATTATTTGTTGCGTAATAATAAAAGATGTATCTATAGTTGTAAAAAAGTATTTAGCCTCGCTAAAGAGGATTGAAACAAAATAATGAAGGAATGCTGAATCTCATGCCCTCTGTGCGTGGAAATTATAGACTGCAAAAGATCTCAATAGAATATTTCATGAGTTTTACAAGCAGTTTCTTGCTTTTTCTGCCTCGGTGCGATAGCTGGACATCCATTTGTCTACCCGTAGACCCTGCCCTGCAATACACCTCTTTACCTTACCTGTTGCTTTCAGGAGAAGTTTATTATATATAAATTGTTAGCTCAAAATTGACTTTATTAGTAATTAAAAAAAAGTCAAAATTGACTATTTTTTTAATTACCCAAGCAAGGGGCATTGTTTATTATTAATTTTTAAAGTTTGATAGTTATTCATACTGCAATTTAATTATTATTTTTAAAATTGGCATATATATTGCAGTTAAGTATTGAAAAATACTTTAGAACATTCAATCAAAATTAACATATAATTTTTAACTTTGGTGCAAAAAACATATATAGGAAATGTTTAAACAAAAATAATATAAAAAGGAGGTGATCCCAACGAAACGCCGGTATTTATCACGGAGATAAAAGTGGAAGGATAGAGCAGTGGTGTGATGTCAAGTAGCTAACTGGAAATTTTAAAGAAATTCTCTGCTGTCAAAGAGGTATTTGCCCTAAAAAGGCAATAACTAAGCCCGCTCGGATTTCAACCAAAAAGTAGCAAATATTTCAATAAACGGGTAGAGAGAAAACATCTAAACTTTCAGAAGTTAATTGCATTAAATATATAAAATATAATAAATATTAATAATATTAATTATAAATGATATATTATTATTTTAGTTGAACATGGAAAATGTTGCTCCAGCACCTGCCGCAATATTTTCCATGTTTTTGATTATGTAGCGATAACAGATCCCTATTTAAAAGCCGTCAAAGCACGCTTATCCTTTGCTATTGCTGCGATAAATATGCTTTGAACTCTTCATCCGGAAGAGAGGAAAGGGAAAAAATATTTAGCTAATCAAAAAAAATTAAAAAAACGGGGAGGAAGAAAAACTTTGAAGACAATACTTGTTATTGCAACCCTGGATACTAAGGCGACAGAAGCAGGATTCATTAAAAAGCAGATCGAAGCCCTTGGAACAAAAACGTTGCTCTTGGATGGGGGAGTACTGGGTTCGCCGATGATAAAGCCTGATATAACCCGCGAAGAAGTTGCCGCGGCAGCCGGGTCCTCAATGGAAGAAATAAGAAATATTAAGGCCGAAGCTGTAGCTATAGGAACGATGTCCTCCGGTGCCGGCAAGGTTGCCCTAAATCTCTACCAGGAGGGAAAGATTCACGGCATAATTGGCGTCGGCGGTGGCATGGGCACTGCTTTTGGAAGCGGTGTGATGCAGGCTCTTCCCATCGGGGTACCCAAGGTAATGGTTACCTCACAGGGGGCTAATCCTGACGTGGTGAAGGCTGCAGTAAAAACAAAGGATCTCTGCATGTTTAATGCTGTGACCGATGTTGTCGGCATAAACCGGCTTACGGAGACCATCTTTACCAGGGCCGCCGGGGCTGTGGTAGGGATGGCTAATGCCGAAGCAAAGCAGGATGAAAGCGGAAAAAAAACAGTAATAGTATGCGCTAAAGGGACTACCGAGGATACCAACAGAAAGATAAGGCAGAGAATTGTGGATGCCGGATTTATTCCGATGACTTTCCATTGCTGGGGATATGGTCCCGAAGCCGTAGAGCAGGTAATTAAGGATGGTTACATTGACGGCGGCGTAATAGAGTTTGCCAGTGACTGGCTTGACCGCATTGCCGGCGGAAGCTCGTATCCTCCGGACGACCGTTACGAAAACGCCGGTAAACGGGGGCTGCCTCAGGTTTTCGTTCCCGGGTCTTGCGATTTTGTCGTCGCAAATCCGGGAACATTCCCGGACCGTAAAATGCATCCTCACAATCAAGCGGCAGGGCTTTTCCGCTCGAAAAAAGAAGAGCTTAGACGGGTGGGGCAAGAAATAGGCGAAAAGCTCTCCAAGAGCAAAGGGCCGGTTACAGTTGTGATACCGCTTCAGGGATTATCTATATGTGACGGCAATGGTGGTCCTCTGACTGATCTCGATGCCGATGCGGGTTTTATTGAGGGGATATCGCCATTTGAGGGCAAGATTAAGATCAAAAAAGTAGACGCCCACGTGCTGGACAACGAATTTTCCGATGCGGTTATGGAGGCTTTCTTGGAAAATGTCGCTCTGGCCAAAGGAATTAACGTGGGATTGTAGTGTTTCAGTATAGCGCGTAATTTACGAACAATTTTAATTTACTGACGAAATCCTCAGGAGCTTTACAACAACACTTCAGATAATTGCTTTAATGACCAGGGAGTTCGGAGATGCAAAACAAGTTTTGGAAGCCGGGGGAAACACTTTTTTGTCGCGACAGGGATGCGTCCCTGTCGCAGACTTTTAATACAGGTAAAGCTCTTAAAGCTCTTTTTGATAAAAATTGATACATGAAAGAAAAAATTTACAGGTCATATTAATTCAATCGCCTCATATCTTCAAAAGGTTTAATTTAGTGTTAAAATTCCATATACTACATAGACAATTTTATGTTTTTATGGTACCATCAAATTATGGAAGAAGATAACTGTTTATTTACACTTACAAACATATATATAATAAAAAATTCTGTTCCTGTACTTATCGCTATTAAATTTGCACTGGAAGGAAACCCTTTTATTCCGGAAATGATAAAATAATATACAGGATTAGGAGAGAGACGCCCATGCTTCTCGAAAATGTAGTTGAATTACAAGAAATGATGTTACATTCTAACGATGTTTTTTTAGTTACCGACCCGGAAGGGGTGATTATTTATGTTAACCCTTCTATTGAGAAAGTGTGCGGTTTAGGAATAAACAGCCATTTAAAAAAAAATATTCGTGATCTTGTCCAAGAAGGTTTAATAAACTGTTCGGCTACTTTAGAAGCCCTTGAACAGAAAAAAACAGTAACCCGGAGAGTAAAGACTATCGCTGGAAAACTGGTCTTAAGCACCGCTTCTCCGGTTAATAGTGCTAAGAATAGTTTAAACCACGTCATTTGTAATATTCGGAGCCTGGATGTTTTTTCTCCCCAAATAAAGATCAACAAACAAGAGCGGCAGTTTCAACTATCCCAGCAGGAGAAGAAAAAGCCATACCGGCTAGTTAATATCAAAAACGGTGAATACCAGTTGGCGTACTCCAGCAAAGTGATGCAGGATGTTATTGATTTAGCTTGCCGTTTAAGTCAGGTTGATACTACTGTCTTTATTTACGGTGAGACAGGGGTCGGAAAAGAATTGATCGCCCGGTTCATTCATGACCAGAGTTCGAGAAAGGATTCAGGTAATTTTATCAAGGTTAATTGTGCCTCGATCCCGGCCAATCTGTTTGAGTCTGAGCTTTTTGGTTACGAAGCGGGTTCTTTCACAGGGGCTCTAAAAAACGGAAAAATAGGATTCATAGAACTGGCTCATGAAGGCACCCTTTTTTTGGACGAAATTGGTGAGCTTCCATTGGAGATGCAGGCCAAAATTCTTGCTATTTTACAGGATCGGCAAGTTTACCGCATCGGCAGTACAAAGCCTAAACAGGTTAACCTGCGTGTTCTTTCCGCTACCAATCGCAATCTTAGAAAAATGGTATCTGAGGGCACTTTTCGCGAAGACTTGTTTTATCGCTTAAGTGTTATTCCCCTTGAAGTTCCTCCTTTACGTTCCCGCAAAGAAGATATCCTTACTCTACTGACCTATTTTATCTCCTTTTTTTGCGAGAAATATAAAATTAAAAAAAATATTGATATGAAAGTTTTTCATGCTTTGCAAAACTACCATTGGCCCGGTAATGTACGGGAACTCACCAATCTTGTGGAAAGGCTTTTAATAACAACTTCCCAAAAAAAGATTTCGCTTGTAGATTTAAGCGATTACTACCTTCATTCCAAAGTTGCGGATGCATTTGAGGATATGGACCTTTCCGGCGAAATCGGTCCACTTAAAGATATGGTTGCCGATTTTGAAGCAACTATGATTTTAAAAGCACTCAAAAAATGCAGGAATTACACTGAAGCGGCGAATTTACTCGGCATCAGCCTTTCCAGTTTTACTCGCCGAATTCGTAGATTAAAAGAGGAACGCCACTATTATTAATAATTGTTTATAAGGTTTTAGTTCTTTTTCATCCTTTATAACCCAGCCTTTCTTATTTATTGCTCAAGGCACAAAACGATGGAATGTTGCCTTTGAGCTTTTTGTTTTTAAAAAATGAGATTAATTATTGTAATATTCGCTTAAAAATGACTTTATTATTGTTTAAGAAAAGTCAAGTTTGACTTTTTTTTTATTTGCTGCAAAGGGGAGCGTTGCTTTATTTTGCCAATCATGCCAGCGGATACCGTTCCATCATTTCTATTTCATTCAATGTGCGGAGAGATACCGCATTTACAGTGCGCGAGTGGGGCTGAGGTATAAATCAAAAGAATGAGTTAATAAGCCGGTGCGTTGGCACAGTTTTTGCGAAATAATGTTTGGAATAAAAAACATTTTTCTTAACAAGAAAGGAGTGTTCATTGTGCAGGTCAAAGGAATAGATCAGTATTGGAATCCTGTGTTGGAAACTCTTTCCCCTGAGAAATTAAGAGCTCTGCAATTTAAAAAGTTTAAACGGGTAGTGGAATGGGGATACCAAAACTCAAAATTATATCGCCGCCTTTATGATGAAGCCGGTTTTCATCCTCAGGATCTGAAGACCTTTGCGGATATCAGCAAGGTTCCCACATTACAAAAAGAAGATTATCGTACCGCTCAGGCCAAAGATCCCTATCCTTATGGAGACAGCCTCTGCGTTCCCCTGGAGAGGATAACGGAATATCACCAGACTAGTGGAACAACCGGACAGCCGGTCTACCAGCCGGATACCTGGCAGGACTGGGAATGGTGGAGCGAGAGCTGGGCCTATATCCTCTGGGCGCAAGGTTTTCGCAATACGGACCGCGTCTTTATTCCATTCGGTTATAACGTTTTTGTCGCTTACTGGGCCGGCCACTATGCCTGCGAAAAAGTAGGCTGCGAAGTAGTACCGGGAGGCATCCTTAATACGGAGGAAAGACTGCTGAAAATAAAAGAATTAAAAGCAACAGCCATAATGGCCACCCCGACTTATGTTTTAAGCATGGCTGCAGCGTGCCGCAATAAGCTGGGGATGGAAGCCGGGGAAGACCTGAATGTTCAGCGTATTTTATGCGCCGGGGAGCCGGGGGCCAGCGTTCCCGCAACCAAAAAGCGTATGGAAGATGCCTGGAAGGCCAAGGTCTATGACCATGTGGGGGCTACGGAAATCGGCGGCTGGTCCTTTGAATGTTCCGCCCAAAAAGGGCTGCATATCAATGAAGCCTTCTTCCTGGTTGAATTAGTCGATCTGGAAACCGGAGAGCCTATTGAAGAAACCGGAAAACCGGGCAAAATCATTATTACCGCCCTGGACCGTGAAGCTCAGCCCTGTATCCGCTTTGATTCCAAGGATGTGAGCATGTGGGGGCCTCCCTGCGAATGCGGACGGACCTTCAGGCTTTTGGACGGTGGTATTCACGGACGGGTCGACCATATCACCAAAGTCAAAGGCGTGCTCTTCAGTCCGGTTTCCGTGGAAGAAGTCGTTCGGAGTCTGCCCCAACTGGGAGACGAGTATGAGCTGATCGTTTCTAAAAAGGGAGATACCGATATCATTACACTCAAAGTGGAACTGCTGCCCGAAGCCGGTACCCCGGAAGAAGTGGAACCGGAACTGAGCAGGCAGCTACGTCTCAAAACAAACCTGGCCTATAAAATTGAATTTCATCCCTTTGGCAGCCTTCCCCGTTACGAAATTAAAGCCAAGCGCTTTAAAGATCTACGTAAAGAGCATTAGAACAACAGCGAAAATTAGCGAGAAAAGGAGGCACCCTTCAATGATAACGGCTGAAGTCGACTTGAAAGAGATGGATACGATTATCCTGGAAATCAAGGGAAAAGTAAAGCAACTCCGGGAAATGTCCGGAGGTATGCAGTGTGTGGACAGAAACTGCGAACGAATCCTGGCAAGCTTAAAAATGTTGGAATTAAATATCTGTGATGTAATTGAGTTTCTTGACTAACAGTATCTCCAAGATATGATCAAATATATTTTACTTTTTTATCATGACTCTTGAGTAATTAATTGCAGTATGAAGGTGCAGCGGGATACTGAAGGCAGAACTGCCTATGAAATCAGGAAATTTCCCATCGTCGCCTTTGCAGAGTTGCCTTAGTGCCACGCTGCACCACAAGTTTCTGGAAATCAGTTAACTATCAATAATGCTTCGCTGCAGTGCTGTTTGCTTTTCTCCTGCAGCATTCCCTGCAGCCGTTATGGCTCCTGAATACGTAAAAAGCTTTTCAGTTCGTGCACGTAGGCGGGGAGGGAGGTTCTCCAGTTTTCATCGGAGAGGTGGCGGATGATGTTGCTGCCGATGATAACTCCGTCTACCAGCCGGGCCACTTGGCCGGCCTGTTCCGGTGTTGAGATGCCGAAACCCATGCAGAGGGGCTGCACGGCATATTTTTTGACTCTCTCCACAAATTCTTGCAGACCTGGGGGGAGGTTTTCCCTTACACCTGTGACTCCCTCCACTGAAACCAGGTAGAGAAATCCCCTGGAGCGCGAGGCCACATATTTTATTTTCTCATCGGGTGTACTGGGCGCAATAAGATAAATTAGATCAAGGCCGTGTTGCAACGCTGTTTCCTCCAGCAGACCGGCCTCCTCGGGAGGGAGGTCGGGAATAATGAGCCCGTCCGCTCCTGCTGAGAATGAGTTCGCGCAAAAAGCTTCAGGACCGTACTGCAGAATGGGGTTGTAGTAGCCCATGAAGATGAGGGGGATGTCGGATTTTTCCCGTATCAGGCGGACAGCCTCAATGCACCTATTTATGTTGACACCGTTTTGCAGGGCTTTGGTGCCGGCCTGCTGAATGGTGATGCCGTCAACCAGAGGGTCGGAAAAGGGAATACCCAGTTCAATGATATCCGCTCCGCTTTTCTCCAGCAGCAGTACTGCCTCCACGGTTTCCTCCAGCGAGGGATAGCCCACGGTGAGATAGGCGATGAAAAGAGCGCCTGCTTTGTCGGCAAAAACAGAGTTAAGTCGGTTCATATTTTCCCCTCCATTTGTTCCCGGATAATTTCCATATCTTTATCTCCCCGGCCGGAGAGGTTAACCACAACAATTTCTCCTTCCCGGAGAGACGGGGCCAGCTTCATGGTATAGGCCAGAGCGTGCGCGGACTCCAGCGCGGGGATTATCCCCTCGGTGAGGCTGAGGAATTCCACGGCCTGCAGGGCTTCGTCGTCCATGACAGCCGTGTAGTGGGCGCGGCCGCTTTCTTTCAGGTAGCTGTGTTCCGGACCGACACCGGGATAATCCAGGCCCGCGGAAACGCTGTGTGCCGTGGAAATGTTGCCGTCAGCATCCTGAAGCAAAAATGATCTGGAACCGTGGAAAACTCCTGTTCTGCCCATGTTCAGGGTTGCGGCATGCCGGCCGCTTTCCAGGCCCTGCCCGCCGGCTTCTACGCCGATCATTTTAACCGTCTGTTCCTCCACAAAGGGGTAAAAGAGCCCGATGGAGTTAGAGCCGCCTCCCACACAGGCGATCAGGTAGTCGGGGAGTCTGTCATACCGGGCGATGATCTGCCTTTTTACCTCCTCCCCGATGACGGATTGAAAATCGCGAACTATCATGGGAAAGGGATGCGGTCCCACTACAGAACCCAGGAGATAATGGGTCTCTTTGACGCTCGCCACCCAATCCCGGAAAGCCTCGTTAACAGCCTCCTTCAGCGTCCCGCTTCCGCCGCCCACAGGTTTTACCTCCGCACCCAGGAGCCGCATGCGGGCTACGTTGGGGGCCTGGCGGGCCATGTCCTTCTCTCCCATGTGGATAACACATTCCAGCTTCAGCATGGCGCAGACCGCTGCCACAGCCACCCCATGCTGCCCCGCGCCCGTTTCCGCTACGATACGTCTCTTTCCCATCTTTGCGGCCAGCAGTCCCTGGCCCAGGACGTTATTGATTTTATGGGCTCCTGTGTGCAAGAGGTCTTCCCGTTTGAGAAGAATACGGGCTTTGCTCCCCAGTGCATCGGCAAAATTTACTGCTTCGTAAAGGGGTGTGGGACGTCCTGCCCACTCCTTTAAAAGCCGGTCAAGTTCCAGCTGAAAGGCATTGTCGTTCTTTGCCTCCTCATAGGCTCTTATCAGCTCATCCAGAGCGGGCGCCAGTACTTCGGGCACAAAGCGTCCGCCAAAATTACCGAAATATCCTTTTTCATCAGGTATCATAATATCAGGTACCATGTCGTTTTTTTCCTTTCATGGCGGAAGTAATCCGCATTAATTGAAGTTTACAACCCGTAAGTTTACAAACCCGGCCTGACTGCCCGGATAAAAGTTCTTACTTTCTTTCTTTCCAGCCGCCCTTTGGTCGTGACTGCGCTGAAGGCATCCACAGCAAAGGGTTGCACTGCGGCTATGGCGTTTTTTACATTCTCAGCGTTAAGACCGCCGGCCAGAATAAGGGGTGCCGGCCGGATGGCCTCCCGTATTTGGCGGGCAATCTCCGGAGGGAACTGCAGGCCTGTTGACCCCACTTTTCCCGCTGTCATGGTATCAAGCAAGACGGCATCCGCGCCTTTCTCCACGTATTCCCGGGCACAGCGTCCGGGGTCTGCGCCTTCCGCCAGACCATTTTCTCCCCAGTGCAGGGTTTTGATGATACCCGTTTGGAGCTTTCTTTTGAGCAGGGCCACCTGTTCCGTGGAGTTAAAGCCATGGAGCTGCACGACATCAGGCTGAATTTCTTCTGCCATGGAGACGATCCGTTCCGTTTGTTCCTCAGTGATAATCAGGATAGAGGTCACCAGAGGAGGGATCAGCCGGCGGAGGCTCCGGGCTTCTTCCAGGGAGAGGCGGCAGGCGAGCTCCTGCCTTACTTCCGTGATCAGGCCGATGCCGTGAACGCGTTCCTCCACCAACAGATCAATATCTGAAGGTTCACAGCTTCCGCAAAGCATAATGCGGGTCATGAGCTTTCCTCCTCCCGGGAGGCATATGCCCCGACAAAGGATGCCACCGTTTCCGCAGGTTTCGGGGAGAGCATAAATGCTGTCCCGACCAGCACTGCATCGGCACCGTTTTTCAGGGAAAAAAGGGCGTCGCCGGGAGTTTTGTGAGCACTCTGGCTGACAAGAAGAGCGTTGCCGGCTACCTGCCGGTAAGCGCCTGCCGTTTTTGTCGTCAGCCGCAGGGCATTTTCTCCCTTTTCCAGATCATCGATATCTTTATTATTAAAGCCCACCAGGGTTATTTTGCCCCCAAGTCCCTGCAGGTAGTAAAGATCCTTTGTTCCCCGGGTCTCTACCAGGGCCTCCATCCCATCGTTTTGCACCTGTTCCAGCACAGCAGGTAGTTTTTCCTTCAGCTGGTGAGCGATGAGCAGGAGAGTGACGCGGGATCTTAGGTCATTTCCCAACCTACCGAGTAATCCGGCGTAATAGCCGGCCCCCTCTTGATCAAAAATAAAATCTTTAATGAGCAGAGGCAATGATGTAGCCTGCAGGACCGCAGGAATATCCCTCTCCGGGTCTCCTCCGAAAAAGCGGCGTTCCGTCACAAGGGAGATCCCGGCTGCCCCGCCCTTTTCGTAACTTTTAGCCAGGAGTCCGGCGTCCCGACCGTCGCGGGGAAGGTTATTCTCTTCCGCCAGTTTGGGAATCAGACGCTTAATTTCGGCAATAACAGGGACAATCCCCGCTGCCCTGGCATTAATGAGGGACTGTACCAGATTCACAAGATTTTTCCCCCTTTAGCTCTTTGGATTTTCGGCTTATCTCTTCAACCTTGGCCAGGGCCAGACCGGAGTCAAGGGTTTGCCGGGCAATTTCCAGCCCTTCAAAAAGGTCTGTGGCTTTTCCTCCGACTACCATGGTTGCTGCCGCATTGAGCAGAAGCATATCGCGCTTTGGACCTTTTTCTTTCCCGCTGAAAATGTCTCTGATAATATTGGCATTGTAAACGGGGCTACCCCCCTTGATCTCTTCAAGAGAACAGCGGCGAAGCCCGAAATCTTCGGGGGATACACTGAAAGTGTTAATCTTGCCTTCTTTTATCTCCGCAATCTTTGTTTCACCTAAAAGAGACAATTCATCAACTCCATCAGTGCCGTGGAGAATCATGACATGTTTGAAGCCGAGCATCGCGACCACTTCAGCCACCGTATCGACCAGTTGCGGTTGATAGACTCCCAGCACATGGCGTTTGGCTCCGGCCGGGTTAATTAATGGACCGATAATGGTGAAAAAAATTGTTTTAATTCCCAGTTCGTTTTCCGGGGGGAAAACCTTGAGCATAACAGGATGAAAGAGGGGGGCGTAAAGGAAGGAAAAACCCGATTCGTCAATGAGACGTTCCGCCTGGTGGGGTTCGAGTTCCACTTCAATACCCAGCGCTTCCAGAACATCCGCGCTCCCTGAGGAGGCAGAGATGGAACGGGAGCCGTGTTTGGCAATCTTGATTCCTGCAGCAGCGGAGAGGAGAGCGTTGGCACTGCTGACATTAAAAGTAGTCAGGCCGCCGCCTGTACCGCAGGTGTCGGTCAACTGCCCGTTGGCCCGGGGTTTGATCGGGATGCATACTTGCTGCATGGAGCGTGCTATCGCGGCGATTTCGCCCACTGTGGGGCCTTTCATTAACAGAGCCATTAAAAACCCGGCAATTTGGGTTTGCGAAAAACGATCCTCAGCAAGGCCTGTGATAACTCCATCTATTTCAGGCTGGCCCAGTTCTTCTTTCTGAGCAAGCTGCCGTAAAATTTCTTTCATGAGATAATATCTCCCTTCTATTTGGTAAAAATAGTATATTAGTTCCTAAACTAAACAAGTAACAACTCCGGCTGGTAAGAAATATTTTATAGGCCCTCGCGGGCCAAGGCCAAGACCATGTCCGAAATTTCGAAGCACATATTTGCAGCATGGTAAATTTTCCTCCTCATTGTGCGTTTAGAATTGAATTTAAAAAAAGGAAATAAAAAAGCCTCTCGCCTGATAAAGGGCGAGAGGCAGATCTACCTTCGCGGTGCCACCTTAATTAACCGGCCCAAAGGGCCGATATCTTTGACAGGTACGGAAATACTTTACCGCTTTTGCCGGCAAAGCATCGATACCCCGAGCTCTAGTAACGGTGCTCACTCCGTCGGGGGCTACTGGGGAACCGTTTGGACAACCGTGTTAACCCGTTCGCCACCGCGTCTTCCGAGTCCATTCACCACCTGCGCTAGGACCGGGTTCTCAGCTGCCCCGGCTCTCTGGGCCTCCGCTTTGTTGGCTACTCTCCTCGTGCATGGACTTTAATTTTTTAAAAAATATATTGCTACTTTTTTACCGTACTTTTTTCGTTTTGTCAATTACTTTTTTTTATATTGTTTATTCTGTGATAATGCAACCCTGACTTTTTTCCTTATATTATTACTTTTTTTTTCCGCTAAAACGGAGTTAACAGACATATTCCGGCAGGTCAAACGGGGGCAATCAAGAATATATTATATGTATTATTTGGTAACAATACACGAATTGCCTGGTACGGGGAGTGAGGATGCTCTGATGAAACTAATGAGAATTATTTACGTGTTGGCTGTTTTGCTAATAATTTTTCCGGCAGCAGTAATTACTTTTTTGCTGAAGGGAGATACAGCTTGCCCGGTAGCCGCGACGGAACCTGAGGGAGGGGAGATACCCGCGGAAGAGAAAGCCCTGACCATAGAATTTCAGCAGACCCCCTTTCTGCTGGATGGTCTAACATTTGTTCCCGTGCGGGAACTGGCCGGATATCTGGGCCTTACCCTTACATGGGATGCAGAACAAAATGCGCTGATCTTTGATGACGGCCGTGTTGCTTTTTGTTTTGAGACATTATCCGATCCGCCCGGCCGGGGCAGGTTTGTCTTTCCATCCAGGCAGACGGTTACTAACATAAGAAAAAGAGAAACCGAGGAGATAACCTGGCCCTATTACCTGGAAAATGGTTTCATCTTCCTCCCCTTGCGTCCTCTGGCCCAGTGTTTTAACTGGAAATTAGGCTGGCATCCTGACCTGAGTTTTATATCGCTGAAGTTAAATCCTGAGAAAGAGGGGTCCCAAATCCTACTTTTTGATGTGGAACTTCCCTTTTCCCGTTACTTCTGGCCGCCTCCGCAGCGGATTGCCTATCTGACCTTTGATGACGGCCCCAGCCAGGCTGTGACACCTCTCATCCTGGATATTCTGCACGAAGAGAATATTAAGGCTACTTTTTTCGTTGTGGGTGAACGGATCGAGCGGCACCCGGATATGCTGCTGCGTATTTACGAAGAAGGACACACCATAGGCAATCATACCTATAGTCATCAGCCTGCGGTGATTTTCACCGGCACGAAAGAATTCATGCAGGAGATTAAAAAAAATGAAGATTTGATTCATTCCGTAATCGGAGAAAAGCCTACGCTTGTGCGCATGCCCTACGGGATAGGATTTGACCAATGGCCTGCTTATAAAAGGAGTTTGGAAAAAAAAGGGTACCTTCACGTTGGCTGGAATGTAAACAGTTTCGATTCTTCCGGTCAGAATGTTCCCGCACAGGATATCATCGCGGAAGTCAAGCAGCAAGTCTCCGGTAAAAATGAAGTTATTATTCTTTTCCATGATCTGGCCTGGAAAAGTACCGCGGAAGCACTGCCGGAGGTTATCCGTTTTTTACAGAAGCAGGGGTATTTTTTCCGGCCGCTTGCCAAGGATTAATTTCGCATAATAGATTCCCTGCCGGGGAAATCTAAATTATTATGAGACACAAGCTAAGAATACACTACGATAACGGAAACAACTTTATTGACCCTCACCTCTGGACATGGGTCACGGACGGGTCTACTCTGGAAAGGGAAGTTGCCCCCGGCGGCAGGGATATTTTCGGTGTCTATTACGATGTTGAGTTTAACCGCAGCAGCTTCAATTTTAAGTTTAAAGACGGCCGCGGCAAAAAAAATATCTGGGAAGAAGGTGCCTTTGACCGTTATTATCATCTCCGGCTCGGAACGGAGATCTGGACCATGTCGGACCGGCACAATGTTTATCATATCCTACCCGCAAAACCTGTGGGCCATGTTAAAGACTATTATGCCCCTATAAGGCATCTCATTCCCCAAAAAAACTTCTATCTGCCCAATACCGATGTTTCGGGGCTGGGCGTCCCCTCCCTGCTTGGCGCCACACCCCTCACCGATGGAACGATCCTCTTCGGTTTTTTTCATCCCAGGGCTGCCCGCGTCTATCTTGTGGGCAATTTTAATGACTGGCAGTGTCCCGGCTTTCCCAATGCACGACCGGAAATGTTCCATGAGATGGAACTCTACCGGGGTTTTTATTACCTACCCAACATCTGGTTGATCAGAATTAAATCTCCTTCCGGATTAAAGCAATTGGAGTATAAATTTTTTGTGCAGGGCGGTGCCGTGGAGACTGAACGCTACGTCAGCGACCCCTACACCAGGGTTTACAGTGACGATTACAGGTTCAGGAATTCCGTCGTGATCGATCCCTCAAAATTTGTCTGGACAGACCATGATTGGCAGACACCTGCCGTTAAGGACCTCATTTTATATGAACTGAATGTTTACGGCTTTACCGATAATGACAGCACGATCCCCGATGAACATCAGGGCACCTTTAAAGGGATAATACAGCGCATCCGGGATGGTTTTTTTCAGAAGCTGGGGGTTACGGTAATTGCCCTCATGCCCACCGCTGAGGTTCCCCTGAAAAGAGGCCTCGGTTATGAGCCCTGCACCTTCATGGCTGTAGAGCAGGATTTCGGTACCCCCGACGAATTTCGGGAAATGATTAACGAAGCCCACAGACATGGACTGGCTGTCATTATGGACCAGGTATTCAATCATACCTCCAATGATTTTAATCCTCTCTGGAACTTGATTGACGATGGCTCCGGTCCCGGCGGATTCTATTTTGAAGGGGAAACCATGTGGGGCAATAAGGTGGCTACGGGCAAAGAAGAAGTGGATAATATGCTGATCGATGCCTGTAAACTCTTTATTAGGGAATATCACGTGGATGGTTTTCGTTTTGATGCTACACACAGCTATTTTCTGAACCATAAATTGCTGCACCGTCTTGCCTACGAGATAAAGGATAAAGGTTTTAAACCGGACGTCATTCTTATCGCCGAGAATCTCCCCAATGAGCAGGATCTCAATCTGGAAGGGTACAATGGTTATGCCCAGTGGTCGAATATCTTTCATGATAAGATCAAGGCGCTCCTGCGTGAAGGGGAGTTTGAAGGGATAGACAACAGCATTAATGATCTGGGTGATATGTTTTATTTCAGTAAAGAAAGCTTTGCCGCTCATACGAACAACGTGGTAAATTATTGCGAAAGTCACGATGAGAACAGTGTCCCGTTTGAAGTCGCCACGGGAGGGCCGCAACTGCAGGATTACAGCCTGAAAAACAGAAAGGCCAGGCTGGGGCTGATGGCTACCATGCTCGCTTTAGGCCAGCCCATGATCTACATGGGGCAGGAATACGGTATTGAAAGGGAACGGAACAGGATCGATGTGAACTGGGAGGAACAATCCGAACCCCACCGCTTCTATACCTGGTCCCGGGGTTTGATCCGCCTGCGCAGAGATTTACCCGGTCTGAAAATCAGCGGCTATAACCCCGCGGGCGAAGGAAAATTTGCCTGGGTGCTGGGTCCCTGGATGGAAGCGGATCAAGGCGGCGGTCAAAGAGTCATTGGTTGGAGGAGCCGGAGTAGCGGTGGTAATGGTAAGCCGCAGGATGAAAGGATTCTGGTCCTGTTCAATTTTGAGGACCATGATGTCCCGGTTAATGTTGACTTTAAGACCCCGGGCCGCTGGGTAAAACTGGCGGACATTGACCATGTAAATGGCGGTCCCGCAACGGACCCGGAAAAACCGGACCAGGCCGATTTTCTGACAACAAACGGATTGTTTCCCAATTTTACCCTGCCGCGCTACAGCGGTTTTGTCTATCGTCATATTGAAGCTTAGCTTATGAGAAGGGGATATGAATGAATGAAAAATATTTATGTAATATTTGCCTTTCACGCCCATGAACTGCTTTGGGAACTGCCGCGTATCATGCTTTCTTACCTGGAAGACGACAACCCCATGAAAGATTCCGCGCTGGATGAGAACTATCTTAAAAAAAGAAAAGAAGAAGACCGAAATATCTATGCGCTGGGCCTTCAGTTCGGTGAAAACCTAAATGCCCCTTTATGTATGGAGTTCTCCAACGAGCTCTTGTCACAGGTCAGGGAAATAATGCCTACGACTTTCCAGCAATTAAGCGAAGCGTACGCGGGAGGGCGGCTTTATCCCCTTTACGGCCATGCCCATCATACCCATGTTGCCCTTCTCCGTCCGGAAGAAATCACCCAGGAAATTCAATGGAACATGCAGTACCTGCATAATTACATGAATGTCCCCTATCCCAAATATAACGGTCTGTTTGCCGCGGAAGCCTCTTATATTTATGATAAAATGCCCGGTATCGCCCGGGCAAATGTTGATTATGTTATCTTTCCTCATCTGAACGAAGAAAAAAACCCGTTTAATATCTTGGGAAAAGGGGATTACAGGTTTAAGCCGTTTCTGATCAAGACCGAAGAGCAAAACATCCTGGCCTTTCCGCGAAATTTTCCTATCTCCCAGGAAATATGGCGTCCGATTACCAGGATGAAAAGGGATGAAGTAAAATTTCAAGGATACATGCTGGGTGATTATCCTGTTTTTCAAAATGAATATATGGAAGGTACAGTGGAGGAATACCCCATTAGTTTGGAGGAAGGGGTAAAAATATACAAGGAAGTTTTGCTGCGGGAACTGGAAAAAGCTCCTGATCACGGTGTGCTGGTTTATATCCAGGACCTGGAGTTAATGGATTTCGGCGATATGGCCCTGGAGATCATGGAAAAAGCCTGGAAAGAGATTCTGGTCGAACAGAAGGAAGCATATATTTTAGATTTTGTTACGCCTGATCAATATATTGACCGGGTTCTTAAACTGGAGGGGCTGGGCGGCCTTCCGGAACTGGAATTTGACCGGACCACCTGGGCTCCGGAGATCCGGCTGGTGCTGAGAACCGACGGACACTATCCGCCTCTCGGCGTGAATAACGATCGCTACAGCAAAGAGAGAACAGGTATTTATGAACATCCCCAGATTTTCTGGGAAAACGGCAAATATTTTTGCGGTATCTTTGATACCCTGGTTGACAGTTTTAATATTTCTCTGCATGTTTCCGGTCATGGGGAGCGCTTCAACAACATAAAATACAATCTGGGAGAAGAAAACCCGGATATTCAGGCCATCATGTACCTGCGGATTATGAAAAGGGCGTGCAACTGGGGCTGGAGGCCCACGGAAGGCCGGCAGAAACTTCCCTGCCTGAACGGTTTTCTTTTGTGTTCCGTCCTGCTCAAACAGCTGGAGGATTACCCATGGGATTTGATTTTTAACCGCCGTCCCAAGCGCATTGATGAAAGGAACCTGGTCGGCCTGGTGGAACTGCTCGACGTTTTTATCGATGGGCGTGTAAATTACCTGAAATACGGCCTGGAAAAACTTGCGGCCCGCACCGCAGTTGATCCGCAGGGACCGCTCAGTGAAACAGTAGATGTGTTCAGGTGGAAAAATGTGGCCGTGCGGCGGGCCCGCGAGCTTTTTATTCTAAACAGGACAAACGGGGATGAGCGGCAGCGCATCAAAAAGAGCATTGAACTCATGCGCGGCTACTGCCAGGCAGTTTTTATGTCCACGGAACATATCCAGCGTATTTGGATGAAAATTTCCGATACGGAATTTATTGTGGAAAAAATGTATGAATATCTCTATAATATTTATCCACCTTCTTTCCCCGGGATGATCGACCGTATTGATACCATGGAAGCGGGGGAGATAGAAGCATACTTTACCGCACGGAAAGAAAAAAGCCCGGTTGAAGAAAGCCCGGTTACTGTTTAATCACGGAGGGGAGGGGTCTTATGGAACTGGTAAAGACGGAACAAAAAAAGTTTAACGATTATCTGGAATTTCTCGATAGGGAAAGTATTAAGGAATTTGACGGCTTGCTGCAGCAGCTGGGGGAGAAAAAAGTGGCCATGGTCAGCGCTACAGGCTTTGGGGGAGGGGTGGCGGAGATACTTCATTCCCTCGTTCCTCTAATGAACGACCTGGGACTAAATGTTGATTGGTGGGTCCTAAGCAGTTGTCCGAATCAGTTCTACAATGTAACCAAAACCTTTCATAACTGCCTGCAAGGTCAGGAAGGGGAGTTGGTTCAGAGGGATAGGGAAATTTACCTTCATTACAATGAATTAAACGCCTACCAAATGCTGGAGTGGAATTATGATTATATTGTTATCCATGATCCCCAGCCCGCGGCACTGATCCATTACCGGGATAAAAAAGCCGGGGAAAAGTGGATCTGGCGCTGCCATATCGATACATCCACACCCAACATGGAATACTGGGACTTCTTGTATCAGTATATCTCCCGGTATAATGCCTGTATTTTTACTATGAGCGAATACGTCAAAGAGAACCACGGCTTGCCAAACTTAACTTTTATTACCCCCTCCATCGATCCCCTCAGCTACAAAAACATTCCTTTAACGCGGGAGCGGGCGCAGGAAATCGTCAGCAGTTTCGGTATTGATACCAACCGGTATCTTATTTCCCAGATCTCCCGTTTCGATCCCTGGAAAGATCCTCTGGGGGTAATTGATGTTTACCGCATCGTCAAAAAAGAGCTGCCCGAGGTTCAGATAGCTCTTGTAGGTTCCATGGCCTCCGATGATCCGGAGGGTTGGGATTACCTATACCGAACCCTCCGTAAGGCCGGTGAAGATTACGATATCAAGATTATAACCAACTTTAACGGTATTACAGGACTGGAAGTAAATGCTTTTCAAACGGTTTCGGACGTGTTGCTGCAGAAATCACTAAAAGAGGGATTCGGCCTAACGGTGACGGAGGGGCTTTGGAAGGGAAGGCCCGTCGTCGCGGGGAACGTGGGGGGCATCAAGCTGCAAATCGAAGATAATATCAGCGGGTACCTGGTGAGTACGGTGGAAGAATGTGCGGAAAAAGTGCTGCATTTATTGCGCAACCCCATGCTGTCACAGGAGATGAGTGAGAAGGGAAGGGAAAAAGTAAGGAAGGAGTTTCTGGTGACAAAGAATGTACTGAACTACCTTAACCTGTTTGTAAAACTGGCTTAAAAACTTTGATAAGCGAAGTGAGGCGGCGGGGAAAATAATTTTGGGTCACGCAGAAAAAAGGTTGACAGAAAGCAGCCAATGATGGTATTATGTCATCATAATATTACGAGATGCGTAATATTCGTTGGAGGTAAAATTATGAACGGCAATAATCTCTACGACTTACTTCTTAATTACCTAAAAAAATTCTTTTTTCCGGAAGACTGGCTGGACCTGGACCTTAATTTTTCCAAAGTGGAACTATTGACCCTGTTATTGGTGGACCGCCGGGGAGAAGTAAGCATGAGCCGGATTTGTGAAGAAATGAATATGCCCATGAGTACTGCCACAGGTATTGTGGACCGGATGGTCAAAAAGGAACTTTTACAGCGGGAGCGCAGTGAAAGTGATCGGCGGCTTGTCTTAATCAGCCTTTCAGCAGAGGGTAAAGAAGTGATCAATCATTGGAAGGAAGTGATTTCCGACTATGTAAGATTGATCGAAGACGCACTGACGGATGAAGAGCGGCAACTCCTTTATAAAGTTTTCCTAAAGGTCGTTGAGATCCTTAACCAAAAGAGGAAGTCGCCTAAGGTGCAGGAATCGGGCCCTGTTGTTAAAAAAATTGATATTGAATAGAGGCGCTTCAGTATCTTTCTTCATTGGTAAAGCCCAAATGTGCGGGCATTTTTTTCACAATAACTTCGTCTTTAGTAATATTCATAAATCGTAATAAAATTAAAGAAAGAGGAGGAAGTTTAAAATGCGTATTCTTCTCTATACCGGCAAAGGTGGAGTGGGCAAAACCAGTATTGCCGCGGCTACGGCGATTAAAAGCGCTCAGCGCGGATTAAAGACGCTGGTAATCAGTACCGATGCCGCTCACAGCCTTGGTGACTGTCTGGACAGAAAATTATTACCGGAACCTGAGGAAATCGATACTAACCTTTGGGCACAGGAGATCGATATTACTCATGAAGTGGAAGAAGGCTGGGGACTGGTACAAAATTACCTGACCAAACTCTTTACGGCCAAGGCTATCAAGGATATCACCACAGAGGAACTGACTGTTTTCCCCGGGGTGGAGGACTTGCTGAGCTTACTGCGTATTCTTAATTATTACAAGAAAAAAACCTTTGATGTAATTATTATTGACTGTGCGCCGACCGGTGAAACGCTGGCCCTGCTCAGTTTTCCCGATATGTTACGCTGGTGGATGGACCGGCTCTTCCCGATTAAGCGCAAAGCCGCCAAAATTGCGAAACCTTTCGTTGAGCCTCTGCTGGGCATTCCCATGCCCGGCGACAATGTAATGGGGGAAATCGAACGCGTCTATCATCAGCTGGATGAGATGAGGCAGGTTTTTACGGACCGGGATATTACCAGCATCCGCATGGTGGTTAATCCGGAAAAAATGGTGGTAAAAGAATCGCAGCGCAGTTTCACTTACCTTAATCTTTATGATTACAATGTGGATGCCGTCATTGTAAATCGTGTTATTCCGGAAGGTGTAACCGACCCCTATTTTAAAGTTTGGAAGGATATCCAACAGAAATATCGGGAAATGATTCAAGAAAGCTTTGAACCAGTGCCCATTTTCTCTGCCCCTCTTTTTGAAAAAGAGGTCGTGGGGACAGAGATGTTAACACGTCTGGGAGAGGCTGTCTTTGGGCCGGAGGACCCCTTACGCATTTTTTACAACCAGCGGACCCAGCACATTGAAAAAAGAAACGGCCAGTACCTGCTGTCCATCTATATGCCTTTTACCGCGAAACAGGATTTGTCCCTCAGCCAGAAAGGGGATGAATTGATTGTACGGGCGGGACAGGTCAAGCGTACGCTTACTTTGCCCCGCACCGTCCGGGGGTATACAGTAAAAAGTGCAAAATTTAATGAGGATTATCTGAACATCATTCTGGGAGGTGGTCACCATGAACAGGGAAGTGCTGATTAAACTATGGAAATTAAAATTGGAAGCTCTGGGCCTGATGACCGAATTGCTGCCTGAGCCGGTCAGGGATAAAGCGGCAAAACATCAGCAGGACCTGATTCAACTTCTGCACCGGGTCACCGGAGAATATCTGGAGAAAGCACAGGTCAGTCCCGACAGGGGCAATGCTGTACGGAAAGTGGAGATTCAGTAAAAAACGGCCGGGGAACATCTCCTCATGTTCCCCGGCCGTTAAAGTTTACTTTAACTTAATATAGTTTGGCGCTAAAGTTGCGGTCAAACCAGTTCCACAATTCCACATCTCCTAGAGCAGGGGAATGGACGGATTCCAGATCCTGCAGCTTTAATAATTCCCTGGTCGGACCTGTAACGACAACCCCGTAAACATGAATGCCGTGCTCCTTTAAATATTCATAGCGCTCGTCAAGAAGCATGTTGCGCGGATTACCCTGGTAAATCCGTCCGGCCAAATTTTTATTTTCAACCAGGAACTTCATGGATTCAAGAAGGTATTCTGCATAAAGGGCACTGTCATTTTGCGAAACCTGCGCGTATTGACGCAGCATGTTCCCGGATAGAGCCGGTACCCCCCAGGCACCGTCAAAAGCAGAGAGGGGAGCTAGGGGTTCCGGGGGTTCGCGGTCCGTTTCCACTCCGGTGGCGACGGCATACCAGGTAATATCCACATCTAATGCCTCCAGCATAGCCCGGACCTGATCAATGGAATAGGTCTCCCGGAAAGAAACGGCCATTTCCGCCACAGTTCCTTCCGGCAATATTTCCAGCGCGTGCCAGGTTTCCTGTGAAGCTTGCGCCGGCAGGTTCCTGTCCGAAGTATCATCCGGCCCCGCCAGTTGATCCGGATGATAAAAATAAAGGTAATGCCGATACTCTCCGTCGGCCCATTCTCGTCCGGTTATCACTGAAGAAAATAAATGGTTGATATTCAGATGTCCGATGACAATAGTTTCTTTGCCAACCTGCTTTTGCATGGCATAATTTCCCTTGACGACAAAATACGGTTTAATTTCCACGCTGCTATGTCCCCATCCTGCTCTGGAAAAAAAAGTTACAGGGGGGGCAAAGCTGAGCGGTATTGTCACATTGGGAAAGCTGAACTCCGTCAGCAGAGCCGCTGTTTTTTGCGTCCTGTACAGGAGAGAATTTTCTCCTCCCCGGTTGTAATATAAGCTTGAAAGAAAGCTGCCGGCAATATTAAAAGCAGCAAAGAGCAGCAACAGAAAAAAAGCCGTGTTGATGCGGTTTTTATATTTTGCCCGGCGCAAGATATTTTGCTGCTTTTTTTCATTTAGTTCATTGCCGGCGGGAATGTAAGATAATTCCTTTTTCATGTCTATTTTATTTTGTTCACTTTCAGCCAACCAGGTATCAAGAATTTGCCGGCAGGCCGGACATTTTTCCGCGTGAACTTCCATGGCTTCTTCTTCCCGCAAAGAAATTTCGCCTTGCAGATACCTGCCTTTTAGCTTTTTAAACTCCTCACATTTCATCTTTCATCACCTCTTTTATTTTTTGGCGGGCTCGAAAGAGAGTTACTTTCACACCGGTTAAGCCGGTGCCAAGGATTTGAGCGATCTCCCGGTAAGTAAAGCCGTGATAGTCCCGCAGGAGAATGATCTGTCGGTTCTTGACGGGCAAAGAATTTACCGCGCGGAGCCAGTTTTTGAGCTTTTCCTGTAGCAGGTAGCGTTCCTGGGGACCGGCTTCCGCTATCTCATACAAATTATCCAGCAAGGACGGGTCGGTCTGTAGCCGGCGTTTTTCCCGGCGGTACCAGTCAAGAAAAGCGTTATGCGCGACCCGGAACAGCCAGGGACGGACCTTTTCTCCTTCATAACTTTCCAGGTACTCGTATGCTTTGATAAAAGTATCCTGGAGCAGATCTTCCGCAGTCTGAGGGTGGCCGGTCAGATGGAGCAGGTATTTGTACAGGTCGTTCATGTTGGCCCTGTAAATATCCTCCAGTGTTTTCACTCAACAACCACCCCCATCTTTCATTAAAACAACGAATAAAAAAAAGAAAAGTTACATTTA
The DNA here is from genome assembly GCA_016841605.1 of Dethiobacter alkaliphilus. Classification (GTDB taxonomy): domain Bacteria; phylum Bacillota; class Dethiobacteria; order DTU022; family UBA8154; genus DUNV01. The sequence continues at coordinate 156,773 of JAENYV010000006.1, forward strand.
ATTTAACTTTTCCGGATAACAAAGATAATTTATAAAATGTCGTACGTTTCAGCTTGAAATAATTTCAGACAAAGCTATAATAATATCAGGAGGTGTATTAAATATGTCGGTAGCAAAAGTTGGGAAACGGGGAACATTGGTTCTTCCAGCCAGTATACGCAAAAAATATAAGATAAATGAGGGCGATGAATTGCTTATAGACATCAGCGATTCCGGTGTTATATATTTGGTTCCACGACCCCATGATTATGTAAAAGCTCTTAAAGAGGCCGGTAACGGACTTTGGATGAATGAGAATCCTGTTAGCTATATCCGTAAGGAACGAGAAAAATGGGAATAAGCTATCATGGGAAAAAGATCATGATCGATACAAACTGCTTTGTTTACTTAATTGAAAGTAAGCATTACCCCGATTTTTTACCTGCGGTAGAGAAATTGTTTACTGCAGTAAGTAGCGGAGTTTGTCAGGGTATCACCTCCCCAATTACACTAACTGAAGTAATGACTTTGCCGCGAAAAATGGGTCGGGAAGACCTTGCCTATTTATATAAAACTCTTATTATAAATTTTCCAAACATGGCTATTATTCCTATTGATACTTTGATCGCCGACCGCGCTGCAGCAATACGCTGTGCCTACAACCTAAAAACTCCGGATGCTTTGCAAATTGCCACCGGCCTGGTGAGCAAAGCTTCTCTGTTTGTTACTTTTGATAAAGAACTGAAACGTGTTGAACCAACAATTAATGTTTATATTCCTCCACAATGATCATGTTGCCCCTGGAGAGAACAGATGAATCGCCATCCGAATTCCCGCCGTATAGTTTCCACTCTGAATTTAAAAGCTGCTTTCCAGGATATTTTTCCATGCTGATTTCTTTGTCACCCAGGTTAAAAAGTCCTCGCAGGAGGAGTCCTTCTCTCTGCCTTACAATCTCCACCAGGCGGCTTTCCGGGTTAACCTTTACTGTAGTTGTTTTCTTCTCCGGGCTGCGAAGGGCCGGGTGGTTTTTGCGCAGCCGGATCATATCTTTATAAAAAGCAAAGATCTGACTGTTTTTTTCCTCCCAGTCTTCCCGGGCAGTTAGCTTGGAGCGATAAAATGTCTCCTCATCCACCGGGTCCGGGAAGTCTTCCCAGCCAAAAGAGCGGAATTCGTCTTTTCTGCCCCGAGAGACAGCTTCTCTCAAGCCCGGGTCCTCGTAATCTACGAAAAAAAGAAAGGGCTCTTTCTCCGCGTATTCTTCCCCCATAAAGAGCAGAGGAAGATAGGGGGCCATGAAGAGCATGCCTGCTGCCGCTTTGAGAAAAGGGAAATCCGCCAGTGCGCCGAGCCTTTCTCCCCAGGCCCGGTTGCCGATCTGGTCATGATTTTGCAGGGAGACAACAAACTGGCGGCCGGGGTTTTCCGAGGCGTCGCTGCCCCGGTTTTTCTGCCAGAAAGTGGAGAACTGACCGGTATATAAAAAATTTCCATAAACCTTTTCCAGGTCTTCCAGGCGGCCGTAATCTACATAGTAACCCTGTTTTTCCCCGGTTAAAGCGGTATGGATACAGTGGTGAAAATCATCCATCCACTGAGCATCAAGCCCGGCTCCCCCTTCTTCCGGAGGGTTAATGATCTTGTTATTGTTTTCGTCGGTTTCAGCGATTACAATAATTCTGCGGTTTGCACGGGAAGCTGTCGCCTTTGCCGTTTCGGCGATCTCCTGCAGGATATGCCTGGGGCTTTGATCATGGATGGCATGGACCGCGTCCAATCTCAGACCGTCAAAGTGATAACTTTCCAGCCAGTAGCGGACATTTTGCAGCACCAGTCTGCGTGCCGCTTCGCAGTGCTCATCATCATAATTGACTGCCGGACCCCAGGGAGTGTCGTACTTGGAAGTAAAATACGGTCCGTATGTGGAGAGGTAATTCCCCTCGGGGCCGAGATGATTGTAGACAACATCAAGGAAAACAGCGATCCCCTTTCCATGGCACTTGTCGACCAACTCCTTGAGATCGTCGGGAGTGCCGTAATTGTGTCGGACGCTGAAGAGGCTGGTGCCGTCGTAACCCCAGTTCCATCTTCCCGAAGTCTGGGCTACCGGCATTAACTCAACGGCATTTATGCCCAGTTCCAGCAGGTAGTCCAGCCTTCCGGCCACGCCTTTGAATGTTCCTTCAGGGGTAAAGGTGCCTACGTGCAATTCATAAAAAAGCAGTTCAGCCAGCTCTATCCCCCTCCACCCGGAATCTTGCCAGGAGTATTTTTCGTGGTCAATAACCCGGGAAAAACCGTGCACACCCTCCGGCTGGCAATGGGAAAACGGGTCCGGGAAATCTCCTTCTCCTTCAAGACGAAACTTATAGGCAAGCTCCGCGCCCATCCCCTCCACTTCAACCCTGTACAGGTTCGGTTCTTCTTCCTCCATGGGGATAAATTTTGTTTCTCCTCCTTGCTTCAGGAGCAGCCCCACACCTTTCTTTTCAAAGGCATAAGCCCTGAACTCAACCCGCCATTTTTCCCTGTCTAAAATATTTGCGCCCATGATTTTCATAACATTAATATATCCAGACAAAGAAAAAATAATAAAAATAATAAGGTGTATAAATAGCTAAGCCCTGGAAATAATGGAATTATGAAGCCTACATGGAAATCCGTCAAAAAACTGAAGGGCCTGTTTTTCAGGAAGAAAAAGAGGGGAAAAAGCGTAAGAAGGGCGGCAGAACCGCAGAATGAGGTTGGTTTTCCGGAGAAAGAGAAGGATAAAGCGAAGGATATAACCGTTGACTTGCGGGATATCGGCCGGCGGGAGGCTGACCTGAAAAAGATCCCCCTTGTACCCAATTTAAAAAAAAATCTGGAATACTTTAAAGAGATTACGGGCAAGAGCTACGATATGAATATCCGCGAGTTTAAAACCGGACCCGACGAGGTTCCCTCGGCCCTCATCTTTGTCGACGGCATGGTCGATAGCGCTTCCGTGGAGAATCTTCTGCAGGTGGTCAAAGTCGATATCTTTTTCACAGGGATCAAGGAGGTGGGGCGGGAGGGTATCTTTGAGACCATCCGGGAACGTCTCCTGGCGGCAAAGAATTACCGGGAAGTCGAAGATATGGATACCCTCTATGAAGGGATCTCCATGGGTGAGACAGCCCTTCTTTTTAACGGAACTCCCAGGGCCATCCTCTGTGAAACACGGGGCTGGCAGACGCGCGCCATTGACGAGCCGGAATCCGAGACAACCATCAGGGGGCCGCGTGACGGCTTTATTGAGAGTCTTCGCGTCAACACCTCCCTGATCCGGCGTCGTATCAGCAGCCCCAACCTCTGGATCGAAAACCTCAAGGTGGGTAGCCTGACCCGCACGGAAGTGGCTTTTGCCTATATCAAGGGGCTGGCCGGAGAGGAACTCCTGGAGGAAGTAAGGGCGCGCCTGATGCGGATCGATCTTGACGGTATCCTGGAGAGCGGCTACATAGAGGAAATGATCCAGGACGAACCTTTTTCAGTTATGCCCACCGTCTTTCGCACCGAGCGGCCCGACCGGGTTGCCGCTGCTCTCCTGGAGGGGCGCGTGGCTATTTTTACCAACGGAACGCCATATGTCCTGGTTGTTCCTGCGGATTTTGCCATGTTTCTGCAGGCTCCCGACGATTACTATGAAATTTTTCCTATCGGGACTTTTGTTCGTGTTTTACGCTATTTTTCATTTGCTGTTTCACTGTTTCTTCCGGGGATTTACGTGGCTGTCCTCAATTATCATCCCGAGTTGCTTCCCACCACCCTGCTGCTGCGTATCCAGGCCTCCCGGGAGGGGGTCCCTTTTCCTGTCATGGGCGAGGTCTTTCTTATGGAGGCTGCTTTTGAAATCTTGCGGGAGGCAGGGCTGCGCCTCCCCCGGGCTATCGGTTCGGCCATCAGTATTGTCGGCGCCCTTGTCCTGGGAGACGCGGCCATCCGCGCCGGGCTTGTCTCCCCGGGGGTGGTCATTGTTGTCGCCTTTACGGCAATTTCTTCCTTTACTACTCCCGGTTTTGGGATCGCCATTTCCGCCCGTCTACTGCGCTTTGCCATCATTTTCCTGGCAGGTGTCGGGGGGCTGCTGGGGATCCAATTTGCTTTACTGGCCCTACTTATTCACCTGGTCTCGCTGCGCTCCTTCGGCCATCCTTTTATGGCTCCCTTCGGCCCCTTTATCCTGCAGGATATGAAGGATGCCATTCTTCGCCTTCCCGTCTGGCAGCAGGATCTGCGCCCCAGGCTCCTTGGCCACCGGGAGCCCCGCAGGCAGCGTCCCGGGCAGAAGCCCAGACCCCGGAAAATTCTCCGGGAGGACCAGACCGGCCGAAAGGAGAAATAAAAAGTGTACAGAGAAAAGATTGTCCATCGCCAGCTATTTTTTCTGCTTTTTATTATGCGGACCACCATTGTCATCTCTTTTCTCCCCGTCCTGACCACCGCGGATGCCCGTCAGGACGCCTGGATTGCGGCTATTATCTCTTTTTTTACCAGTGCCGCGGCCGTGTATTTTGTCGCCAGGCTGGCGGTAACGTTTCCCAATATGAGCATCGTGGAGTACAGCCAGAAGTTGATCGGAGTAATTCCGGGGAAGCTACTTGTACTGACTTACTTATGGCTTTTCCTTTTTATCGCGGGGACAGACAGCCGCCTGTACGGTGAGGTAATCCGTTCAGGATTTCTTCCGGAGATGCCCATGGTGATTATTATCGGTTCAATGGTTCTCCTGGCCGTCATGGTTGTTTATAGCGGGCTGGAGCCCCTGGGGAGAATGGCTGATATTATTTTCCCAATTTTTGTGTTAATGATCCTGGGGAGCTTGCTTTTTCCCCTCATTCAGGCAGATTTTACCAACCTTCAGCCGGTGCTTTCCAGGGGATGGAGCCCCGTATTTCTGGCGTCAGTTACCCCGACAGCCATCATCGCACAGTATAGTACTCTCACCATGCTGGTTCCCTCTCTGACTCAGCCGGAAAAAACAATGCAGGCTGCTCTCTGGTCCCTTTTTTTCTCCTCTCTGGTCCTTGTTTTTTTTGCCCTGGTAGTTGTAGCTGTCATTGGCGTGGACGGGGGAGCGCGCGCCACCTTTCCGGTTTTTAAAATGATCCGAGCCGTGCGAATCAGCGATTTCCTGGAACGGATTGAAGTGTTGACAATTTTCCCCTGGGGACTGGGAGCTTTTTCCACTTTTGCCGTAACCCTATATTCGGGAGCCAAGGGTCTCTCTCAGGTTTTGGGGATGCAGGATTACCGGCCCCTGGTGCTTTCCATGGGGGTGGTCTGGGTCACCCTGGCCCTGCAGATTCACAGGGATGTTTTTGAAGTTGCCGCATTTTTTTCTCCGGAGAATGTCGGTCCTTTTATTGCTGCCAACTTTTTACTTCTTCCAACGGTCTTATGGATTGCCTACTTTTTTAAGAGACGGCACCTCAATAACCGGGGAGGTAGCTGACTTTGCGAGGCCCTATGTCTTTTAATTCCTATAAAAAGATTATTTACCTTTTATTGCTGGTTCTTACCCTTTTTTACGGTGCAGGATGTCGTGATCGGAGAGAACCCGACCTGCTGGGCATTGTTACTGTGATAGGCTTTGATCTTGATCCGCAGACGGGATACATTAAGATGCTTGCTTCTGTGGCCAACCCGTCAAGCGGGGGATCCAGCCAGGACCAAAGCAGCGGAAGCGGGGGGGGTGGACAAAAGCCTCCTTTTTGGGTTGTTGAGGCTGCGGGGCGCACGGTCTTTCAAGCCAGCAAAAATCTGGAAGTGATCAGCTCCCGGGAACTGCGCTGGAGTCACGTGGATGTAATCCTGTTTTCCGAAAAGCTGGCCAGGGAGAGGGGAATCGGTCCTGTCCTGGATTATTTTGACCGGGAGCGTCAATCTCGCCCCATTTCCGTCCCCCTGGTGGTGCAGGGAGATCTGAAAAAATTTATGGAGTCCATGTATCCCCTGGAACAAAATTCCGGTACAGCGTTGGCCAAACAGGTCCGCAGTATCCGCCTGGAGAGCGCAAGGATCCCGGAAACCGATTCCCTGATAAAGGTTTTTGGAAACCTTGCCAGGCCGGGAAAAGAGGTTGTTCTCCCCCTGGTCAAGTTTGTTACGGAAGGTGGAGAAGGCTCTCTCGGGACAGGGGCTCCCAACCCTGCCAAGATCTCGGGAAGCGCCCTTTTTAAGGGTGATAAGCTGCTGGACTTTTTTAACGAGCGGGAGACCGCGGGATACCTCTGGCTGACGGGAAACGTGGATATCGCGACGTATGTTATCAGGTGCCCCGGCAGTGAAGAAGACTTTTTTTCTGTTGAAGTTGATCAGACAGCGACGGAAATAAAGTCTCTCCTCAAAGACGGGAAGCTTCGTTTTCAGGTTTCCGTGCAAGCGGAAGGCCGCATGCAGGATTTTAACTGTGAGAACCCGCCCCGGTCCCAGTGGGACGAGGAATTTATTGCCGCGCTCAACCGTCGCCTGGCCACAGCCATCCGCAACCAGATGGAAATGAGCCTCGATAAAGCGCGGCAAGCGGGTGTGGATGTCTTCGGACTGGGCAATCTGCTCTACCGAACTCATCCTGTAAAGTGGAAGGAACTGGAGGGCAGGTGGGGTGAAATTTTTCCCACTGTCGCGGTGGATATTGAGGTGCAAGCTATTATCAGGCGTCACGGTCTTGTCCTGGATAGGTTCAAAATCAATTAACAAAAAAGGGATAGAGGAAAGGGCTTTTATGATTTGGCTGGTTATTATCATGGTCTCCGTCGCTTTTTTCCAGGTCCCGCCCCTGCTGCGCAGGAAACAGTGGCGGGAGCTTGTGGGTTTTGCCCTGGTCTGGCTCTCCGCCGTTCTTTATGCTTCCCTGGTTGTGATGGATTTTCCTTTGCCTACTATGGTGGAAATTATAAAGTTAACCTATGAGAAGATAAACATGGCCTATGAAAGCCTGTCTATGTTGTTTTAATAAACAATACGGATATTTTCTCCAGAGTTTGGGTAAGAAGAGGAAATGGGGCATTCTTAGCGAATATATACCGGATAGAATAAAACAGAAAAAAGATTAAATTTTTAAGGAAAGATAATGGGGAAAATCATTTTCCGTTTGATTAAAATCTTTTCAGGGAGGTTCAGACATGGCCTTGGAAGCATTGAAGCAGCAGATCTCCGAAGTGTCCCTGCGGGAGGAAAAGCTGGTCATTCTTGTCGGCCGGCCCGGTAGTGGAAAGAGCCGTATTTTGCGAGGGCTTGCCCATAACAATTACCTTGACTTGAGTAAAGAACTTGCAAAACAATTGCTGCCTGTTCCGCGTGAAAAACGCCCTGCCCAGGTGCCCGCTTTGCTGCAGGAGCTTATTAATTCAAGGGAAGAACCGGTGTTGATTATTGATAATATTGAAATTCTTTTTTTACCTGAAGTGGATCTGGAACCGCTAAAAATGCTGGCCAAACTAAGCCGGAGTAAAACTCTAGTGGTGGCCTGGGTTGGGGAATACGACGGTTTGCAACTCAGCTGGTCCGAACCGGGTCGGCCGGGTTATAAAACTTATGCGACGGGGGAGTGGGATTTTCCCATCATCCCTATTGAAAATTAACAAAAAGTAATACAAGAAAAAAAAGGGGAAGGCCTGCATTTAACTTCGGCGCCCTTCCCCCGTGATATTTTTAGAGGCTTGTCCTTAGCGAAAAAAAATGTGATTGCCGATAATAGCGGTTACTGTCTGCTGCCGCACCCACTGGTTGCTGGTTTTACTCGGATTGTAGAACCCAAGGGCATTGCCTGACGGGTCCCATCCGTTCAAAGCATCATAAACAGCATCGTAAGCCGTCGTGCCGGCCGGTGAATTAATCCGGCCGTCCAGCACCGGGCTGTACTGATAGTGACCGTTGGTGACCTGATAGATAACCCCGCTCAGGGTGTTGGGATAAAGAGGGCTCTCCATACGGTTTAAAACCGTTGCGGCTACGGCAACTTGTCCCGTGTAAGGTTCACCGGCAGATTCGGAATGGACCAATCTGGCCAGCAAATCAATTTCCTGAGAGGAAAGACCCCATGATGATGTGCTTGTCCTTCCTGCCCGTGAAGCCAGATTGCTGCTCTGCGCGGGGAGTGAAGTATCCTGCCCGGGGAGAGAGAGCTTCTGTCCGGGGAGCAAGTTATAAGGATTAATCCCCGGATTGGCCGCGAGAAGGTCCTGGAGACCGACATTATACCGGAGGGAGAGCAGCCAGAGGGTATCTCCCTTTTGAATAGTATGTATTTCTGCAGGTATAGTCAGGACCTGTTCCGGGTAAATTATCCATGGAGAGTTTAGATTGTTTGCGGCGGCCAATTCCTGGACGGTGGTATTATACTTCCGGGCCAACAGCCAGAGGGAATCTCCCGGTTTGACCCGGTAAGTAGCTCCTTCAGCGATCCCCCCACCCAGGTATAAACAAAATATGCCGATAAAAAATATGATACTCAGTGTTTGCCTGATGCCTCGAGAGGAAAGATATCTCTCTTTCATTTGTAGCCTCCTTCTACTAATTATGTTAACTTTAGTTTAATTATAAAGAAAAAAAAGAACTTGGCAACTCTGGTAACTCATGCCCAGTCCTTTTTATTAAGAATGACAAATATTATGTTAACTTATTTTAATAATTACAGTAAGAATCCAGGGTGATGGTATATCCTGGTTGAAATCAACATTTATATTAAAATAAGGAACGGATAAAGGGAAAAAGATGGCGGCTGATAAAATAAAGGACGATGATCAATCCCAAAAGCCAGGTGCCGTAACGGATAGCTGCATAGCTGATAGCCTTTGTTTCCTGCCTGTCCTGTCTATCATCCATAAATACGCACTCCTTAAAATCTAGTTTTTTGTTTTTATGGCTTGTTCATAATGAAACCTTGGTGAAGCGCTTTCCTCCTGACTAATGGAAAGCGCTTCACCTGCGGCCTAGTAAATGAACTGCTGTTTATTTGGAAAGTGTTAATTTGGTAAGCAGAAAAGGAAATAGAACAGCCGTTTTTTTAATTAACTTTTAATTAAAAGCGTTGGCTTTGTAATCTTTTTACTTATTCAAGTCTCTACTAAAGTCTTTACTAGTAGATGAGATGATATTGCTATTACTGGCACTATTTCTTTGTTCCCGGATTTTTTCTTCCAGATCGAAATCTCTACCTGCTTCTACCTGAATATTATCCAGGTTTTTACCTCTTTTGCTGTAGTTGGGTTTCTGTTCCCTGCTCTTATTATATTTTTTAGCCAATTTTATCCCTCCTTTCATTACCCTTATTTTTTGCGAAAATAATACTTCTATTCCCTTGTTTTTATGGTAAGATATATTAAATAAGAAAATTTTTTTATTTTTCCAGGAACTCCTCAGCGAAAGTTTTTATCCGGAAAGGGGATGTTTATGCTGTTGGAGATGAAAGTTAAGACGGTATCAATAGACCAGAGCGGCGGTTTTCTTGTCATCTTGACCGATTCTGCAGAGAAAAAAATACTGCCAATTGCCGTTGGACCTTTTGAAGCCCAGTCTATTGCCCTTGTTTTACAGGGTGTTGATCCACCGCGTCCATTAACTCATGATCTGTTAAAAATATTATGTGAGAATTTGGGAGGAGAATTAAATAAAATCGTTATCACCGATATACGGGAGAGCACTTTTTATGCGGAGCTGTACATTCGGCACGGTGATCAGACTATTGTCATCGATTCCAGGCCCAGCGATGCTATTGCTTTCGCTCTTCGCTGCGGTGTTCCAGTTTATATGGCAGCAAAATTGGTAGAATTTACCTATGATTACGAAGATCTTTTACAGATCGATGACCAGGAATATAATGAACCACACTGAAACTATTATTTTCTTTTCATCCATCTTTTGGTGAAGGGAAATTTTATTGATTTTTTATTGAGGCATAAAGAAGAAGGATCTTACTAAAAAAAGGAGGATCTAGATGACTGGAAGAGATGATAGCAAGGAAGAAAAAATTACTGATCTGGCGCGCCGGTTGGCGGAAAGCCGGGAGACGGTAATTTTTACAGGTGCGGGGATCAGCACAGAATCCGGTATCGCTGATTTTCGCAGTCCGGGTGGAATTTGGGATCGTTTTGATCCGAATGAACTTTCCTATCCAAGTTTTGTTTCCAATCCGGTCAGCAGGCGTAATTACTGGCAATTTTACCGGGAGTACTGGAAGGAAGCCAGAGATGTTGAGCCGAATCGTGCTCATTTTGCCCTGGCCAAATTAGAGGATTTAGGTAATTTATCGGCTATTGTTACTCAGAATATTGATGGACTGCACCAGAAAGCGGGCAACAGTCCTGAGAAAATTTTTGAACTTCACGGCAACATGTGGGAAGTTCGATGTCTTTCCTGCAACGATATTTATACCTGGAATGATATTTTTCAGCTTTTGGAGGAGGGTAAAGAAGTCCATAGCTGCCGGCAGTGCGGAGGACTTTTAAAACCAGCGACTGTTTCCTTTGGTCAATCTTTGCCGGAAAGGGCACTGCGAGAGGCGCAAAGACTGAGCGAGCGCTGTGACCTTTTCCTTTGTATCGGTTCATCTCTAGTAGTTTACCCTGCTGCCTATCTGCCGGAACAGGCAAAAAACAGCGGAGCCAAACTGGTTATTCTCAACAGAGAGCCTACCCCTCTGGACGGGATTGCCGATCTTGTAATTTCCGGTGAAGCGGGGGATGTCATGTCCCAGGTTGTCAAGGCGGTGGAAACGAGAAGCTTTTAATAGGGACAAGGGGAAGTTAACATTAGCGCCTGAATAATTTGAAGACAAGAAAAGCTAAAGAAGCTAAAAAGTCTTGACTATCAGTTTTCCATATGCTAAATTGATATTAGCAGGATCGACTGATGTTGCTGATAAGACAGAGACAGGCTATGCAAAATTACAGGGAGAAATTTTTTAAGTACTCTATAATATTACATAAATCTGCTCTGTATTTGACATAAAGGCGGTTGAATTATTTCAGCAAGGCTGAAAATTAGCTGGATATAATAACATTAGCAGGGGGGTTTTATAATGAGTATAATGAGTAGAATAAAAATTCAAGTTTTGGAGCCTGATTTGGAAAAATGTGAGGCAATACTTATGGACGCAATGAAGGCGCATCTTGGGTGGTCAGTTGTCGCTGAGGTGAATAAGGTTTTAGATATAGATAAAATTAAGAAGTACGATGTATCTGAAACACCGGCAGTGGTTATCAATAATAAGGTTAAGGTCTCCGGCAGAGTTCCCAGCAAAGAAGAAATTAGAGAATGGATTAAAGAAGAATACGGACCTCCTGTCGCCTAAGGAAAGATAAGTTTTTTATTAAAGCATTTATGGTAATTCTTAAAAATAACAACTAGCAATTTTGACCCGTACACAATAGAAGCTGTACGGGTCAACTGTGTACATAGTCTGAACAGGCTGTCAACCCGAACTGAGGGGAAAATAACAACCTAAGTAATAAAGACCTTATGCCAGAGCAGGAAAATGAGGATGGTCCACAGTTTTCGGCTGACATCTTTTTTACCGGTGCTATGCTCTCTTAAAAGTTGTCTGACATTTTTACGATTGAACCAGTTTCCTCCTTCTCCCGCCAGGAGATCCTGGAAAAGTTCCTGAAAGTCGGGCCGCTTCATCCAGTGCCTCGTTGGGACGGGAAAGCCCCGTTTAGGCCGGTTTAACGCTTCAGGGGGGAGAATTCCCTTGAAAGCTTTCCGCAGAGCAACCTTTGTTTTATCACCCTGGATTTTGTATTTGAGAGGGATTGTTGCCGCGAATTCAAAGACGTGATGGTCCAGGTAGGGAACTCTGAGTTCAAGAGAATTGGCCATTGTCATTTTATCGGCTTTAGCCAGGATATCACCGGGCATCCAGGTATGCAGGTCGATATACTGCATCCGGGTTACATCGTCCAGATGGGAGGATTCCTTGTAAAGACAGTCTGTAATGCGGAAGGGAGATAGATTTTTTTTCAACAATGTAATAGTTGATTTTTCCAGGGGAGAAAAGATATAGGCATTTCCCAGAAATCTTTTTTCTATGGGGCGCTTTGTCCTGGCCAGGTAGTTTTTCCCCGGAATTCCCGGAGGCAGTATTTTCTCCGCCAGGTAAAGGGCTTTTTGCAGGGGTGAGGGCAGCGCATAAAAAAATGCCAGTGACTGGGGCTCACGGTAAATGCCGTAACCGCCAAAGACCTCATCAGCACCTTCTCCGGAGAGAGTGACGGTAATATTTTGTTTCGCCATGCGCGCGACAAAAAATAGGGAGATCGCTGCCGGGTCGGCAACCGGTTCATCAAAATGCCAGACCAGGCGGGGAAGGTTTTGTAGAAAATCATCAGGGCTGATGATGTATTCGTGGTGGTCTGTTTCCAGATATTTCGCCGTTTCCCGGGCTTCTTTCAGCTCGCTGTACTGTTCTTCGCTGTAACCTACGCTATAAGTGGAGACTGGTTCCAATTCCCGGGCCAGCGCGGCAATAAGGGCTGAATCCACTCCGCTGCTTAAAAAAGCTCCCCTGGGAACATCGCTGTTCAAGTGGAGTTTGACGGACTCCCTGAGTTTTTCCCTGATCCCCTCAAGATAATATTCTTCCGGTTCCGCGGAAGGTGTGAAGCGGATTTGCCAGTAACGGGAGATCTGCAGAGGTTTTCCGGCGGACTTGAGCAGGTAATGCCCCGGTGGAAGACGATAAATTTCCGAAAACATTGTTTCCGGTTCAGGAACATACTGATATGTAAGATAATCGAGGAAAGCATCTTCATTAACCTGCGCCGAAAAGTCGGAGAGTTCCAGCAGGGCTTTGATTTCGGAGGCAAAGGCCAGAGTTCCAGCCTTTTCAAAGTAATAAAAAGGCTTGATGCCAAAGCGGTCCCGGGCTCCAAAAAGCTGTTTTTTCTCCTTATCCCAGAGGACAAAGGCGAACATGCCGCGCAGATCTTCGAGGCACCGGGTTCCCTTATCTTCATACAAGTGGATGATCACTTCAACATCGCTTCGGCTGGAAAAACGGTGTCCTTTGCTGATCAGTTCCTCCCGCAGGGATTGAAAATTGTAAATTTCCCCATTGCAAAAAAGCCAGATATTTCGCTTTTCGTTACTTATGGGCTGACTGCCTGTCATAAGATCAATAATATTTAAACGACGAAAACCCAGTCCAATATTTTCATCCAGGAAATGAGTTCCTTCATCGGGTCCCCGGTGGATCATCTTTTCTCTCATTTTGCTCACCAGGTTTTCTTCAATGCTGCCCGTTTCCTTTAAAATTCCACAAAAACCGCACATTTGTCATCTCTCCCGTCTCCTTCCCCTTCGGGAAGAGAATAAAACCAACGCTTTATGATATGAATTCCCTCCGGACTTGGTTACGAGAAAAAAGAAAGCCTGCGTACATTTGCGCGGCAGGCTTTTCCTAGATCTCAGTTTGCCAACAAGATATATAACGTTTTTTTTGTAATTTACAAGATAGGTATTTTTTCTTTTTCAGGAGTTTTTCTATGTTGCCCTAGGTCTCGGGTTATTTCTTCATCCACCTGGACAATGATTTCCTCCCGAATAGATTTGAGGATATCCAGGACCATTTTGGTATCGCCGTAGCCCATTTCCGGTGTAACAAAAAGAGGTTCCTGATGGAAACGGGAATTGTAGAAATTTAAAAGCTCATTATAATACCCCCGTTGCGGTCGATAGGGCACCTGCTCGGAAGTACCGTTTTGGTAGGCGATATTAATGATCCCGCAATCCCTCTCTTCCAGATAAATCATTCCCTCGGTGCCGAAAATACGCATTCCGATAAAAGGTCTCTGTGTTTCTTTTCCGGCGCAGAAAAAGGAAAACAGTCCGGGTATACCGTTTTTAAAGAGCAGATTAACGGTTACAACGGAGTAGGGAGAATAATCGGCCTCCAACGTTTTACCAAAAGCCTGGAGCTTATCGACGGCTCCGAAGATGTGCCGGAGCGCAGCCAAATCGTGTATTCCCGAATCAAGGACGGCTCCTCCGGGGTATTCCGGATACTGGCGCCATTCTCTGGCAGGAAATTTATCCTTGATCATATCTTCGGGAAAATTCAAGATCCGGTTATGTATAAAGTAGTAGACATTGCCGATTTTCTTTTCCCTGACCATATCCCGGATTATATTTGTCTCATCATTGTAACGATAATTCTCGGCAATCATAATCGCTATGTCGTATTTCGCGGGAAGTTCCCGGTGTGCCCGTGCGTCCTCAAGGTTGTCGGCTGACGGTTTTTCACAGATGATTCCTTTTCCTTTGCCCGCGATTCCCCGGGCGACTTCTTCTGTAACGGCATAGTTCAGGGAAATGGGGACCATAATATCAAAGAGATCGATATCATCCCGCTTGATCATCTCATGGTAATCATCAAAAATACTTTCTTCATCCAGACCCAGAATTTTTGCCCACTTGTTTGCCTTTTCCAGGTCAATGTCGCAGAGAGCGACAATTTTATAGCAGTTTTCCAGTTCTTTATAAGCAGGATAGTGCAGTTTTTCAAAAGCCATTCCTATACCGATAATACCGACATTCAGCTGCGTCAATGCCTAATCACCCCAGTTTTTTTTATTGCCCGCATTTATTATTTCCCATAAAGTCGTTTGTATTCCATTTTTCAGCTGAAATCTCTTTAGAAAATTTTTACCCCGTAATCCTGAAGCCAGGTATTTATTTGGATAAGGTAGGCCATAAATTGCGGATAAGTCATCAATTGGCCAAACCAGGGCTGACCTGTGGAATTGTTTGCCTTCTCCACCAGGGCGCGCACAGCTGCCGCATCGATTAGAGGTAAAATGGGTGATGCGGGATCATCAAGAATCTCCAGAAGCCACTTTTGCACGGCAGCCCGGTAAGCCGGATGATGTGTTTTGGGATAGGGGCTTTTCTTACGGTAGAGAACGTCTCCCGGAAGGGTGTTTTGAAGGGCATGGCGCAAAATACCTTTCTCCCGGTTATGGCATGTTTTAATCTCCCAGGGAATATTCCAGACATATTCCACCAGACGGTGGTCGCAAAAAGGGACCCTGACTTCCAGCCCGCAGGCCATGCTCATACGGTCCTTGCGATCCAGAAGTGTAGTCATAAACCAGATCATATTCAGGTAAAACATTTCTCTCCGGCGTTTTTCCAGCGGGTTCTCCCCGGGGAGAGTAGGTACTGCCGCAATTGTCTCTTGGTAGCGTGACTGTAAATATTCTTCCGGTTTGAGAATTTCTCGCAGTTGTGGTGAGAGTAGTTCAAGACGCTCGGCGAGGGATCTGACCCAGGGGAAGGTTTCCCTGTTCAGTATTTCCGGATTGTGAAACCAGGGATAACCCCCGAATATTTCATCAGCAGCTTCTCCGGAGAGAGCTACAGTGGCCTCTTTTTTAATTTCCCGGCAAAACAGCAAAAGTGAAGAGTCCACATCAGCCATGCCGGGCAAATCCCGGGCCTTTACAGCCATAATCAGCGCTTCCACCAACTGCGGGGTGTCGATTACTACTTTATGGTGCTCCGTTCCCAGGAAGCCGGCAACTCTGTCCACCCACTGCGAATCTGCATCCGGCTGAAAGGTGCCGGCCTGAAAGTAACGTTCGTTATCCCTGTAGTCCACGGAAAAAGTGTGAAGCCGGTCGGCTCCGTTTTCCCGATAAAATTCTGCGGCAAAAGCGGTCAAAGCGCTCGAATCCAACCCTCCTGAAAGCAGGGTGCAGACGGGAACGTCGGAGACCAGTTGTCGCCTGACGGTATCTTTTAAAAGCTCATAAACTTTTGTCGCGGTACCTTCCAGGTCATCTTCATGGGCTTTGCTCAGGGGATGCCAGTATCTTTGTACCTTAATTCCCCTGCGATTATAAACGAGGTAGTGACCCGGCTTCAGTTCGTTTATTCCCCGGTAAATGCCATGGCCGGGAGTGCGAGCCGGTCCCATGATAAAAATTTCAGTCAGACCCTCTTCATCCAGCTCGGGCAAAATGTCCGGATGTGCCAGGAGTGCTTTTAACTCGGAAGCAAATAAAAAAGAACTATTTTTTTGCGTATAAAAGAGAGGTTTTACTCCCAAACGATCCCGGGCCATGAAAAGGCTTTGCGTTGCTTCATCCCAGATAGCAAAGGCAAAAATTCCGTTTAAGCGGTCCAGGCAATTTGCTCCCCATTCCTGATAAGCTTTCAGGAGCACTTCCGTATCGGAGTTTCGTGTGGTAAAAAAATGTCCGAGTGATTCAAGCTCCCTGCGCAGTTCCAGTGTATTGTAGAGCTCTCCGTTATAAGTAATTGTGCCGGTATGCTCTCCATACCGTCGGGTCATGGGCTGTTCTCCGCCCTGCGGATCGACAACAATTAGACGCCGGTGACCCAGGGAGGCGTGGGGGGAGAACCATAGCCCCGAAGCGTCGGGCCCCCGTGGTGACAGTTTTTGTGTCATTACCTCCAGGACTGTTTTCTCCTGTGTCATATCTCTTTCCCAGTCTATCCATCCGGCAATTCCGCACATAATCTGTTCCCTCCTAAAAAAATCGGTAATGATTCTCACTAGTGTATGCTGTTAGTTCCTTTTTGTTCATTTTCCGGCTGTTAAATGGTGCATATTTTAACGGGATGGAAGCAAAAGATATTAATATGATAATGATGATGACGGAAAGTAAAGAAAAACAGCCGGGAAGAAAACCGGCTCGTCTCTTTATTGAGCAAAGGGACCGGTTTCAGGGAAAAGATTATCTTTTTTGTGTTATCGGCTATCATTTGGCTCCTGTCCTGGAAAAACAAAAACCGGCCGTCATTCTTTCCTTTCATGATTCCCGGCGCAATTTGTTGCATCTGTGGAAAAAGTATAAATTTGAATTTCCTTCGTCCGGGAGGCTAAAATATTTTGAAATTAAAACGGGGTTGCAGAGAATTTGTGTGTTTTTCTATAACCCGCAGCTTCTAGACCGGATCTTGAGGCAGGATAAAACGATGTATCTATTGCAACAATATGGTTATTCCGGGGGTATGACCCTGGATGAATCCCTTCTCCATTTACAAAAGCGCTTTTTCGCGGCCGGCTGTCCCCATGAGCTTGGTGCTTTCTTAGGTATTCCCGTAGAAGATGTGCTCGGTTTTATTGCCAACAGAGGAAAAAATTTTAAATCATGCGGTTATTGGAAAGTATATCATGATCCCTGTCAGGCCCAAAGAATCTTTAGTCGTTTTGAAGAAGCGAAGAACCGCTACCTGAATTTTTTGCAATATGGAATTCATCCTTCCGCTTACCTCGAATACTATTCTTAACTAAGAACATCATTTCGCATTTAGCAGAAGGCTTGTCATAAAAACTATGCTTCGGTTGAACGGAAAAAAAGAGTAAAAAGCTGAAATCTATTCTTGACGCGGAAGTTTGTTCCTGATACGTTATAAGCAGATTATAATGCAGCCAAAGTAAAAAGCATTATTACGAAGGTGGCGTATATGGGAAAACATACGGAGAAGTTGGCCGGCGAAATTTTATCCGGAGCCGGTTTAAAAAGGACTTACGGCAGAGTGGCTCTCATTAAACTACTTCTTGAAGCGCAAAATCCCCTTACACGGCAGGAGATCTCCGATAACCTTAACGGTGTAAATTTTAACTATGTAAGTATCTACCGATCTTTGGATGCTTTTTTAAAAGCCGGGATTATTCATAAAGTGGAAGCAGGTGACAGGAACTGGCGTTTTGCCATCTGCCACTGCGGCAGCAGCAGTCATTGTCACCCTCATTTTATTTGCCGGTCCTGCGGTAAGGTGGAGTGCCTCAGCGGGTTAAAAATTCCGCAAATTGATAAGCTAAAGCCCGGATATGTGGTTGAAGAACAGGAGATCTATATACGGGGACTTTGCGCCCATTGTTCATCATAGAACCGGGCTTCTATATCCCGGTGCGGCCGTTAGGCACCGGGATCATATCCATACCGGTCGGAAGAGGGAAAAATTGATATCACTATTGCAGGGATTATTAATCGGCCTTTCCATTGTCCTGCCCGGAATGAGCGGGGGAACGGTTTTTCTTATTCTGGGGATATATGAAAAAAGTTTACAAGATATTGCACACCTTTATTTAAAACCATACAAACTTTTCTTAATTGGGACTATTGCCGGTATCTTTCTGGGCGGTCAGCTGCTGGGACGCCTCTTAGTTTTTTATCGCGACCCTACGGCGGCATTCTTCCTGGGAATTTTGCTGGCTTCCATAAAAACTGTTTTTAATGGCCGTCCTTCTTTCACTCCAGTGCGGGTTCTAACTTTAGCGGCCGGCTTTTTCATCGGTTTTTATCTGGCGCAGGAACCTTTATATATCATGGGCGGGAGTGAAGTAATGTGGCCGCTTCTTATTATTGGAGGAGCTCTTTCCTGCGCCACGATGTTGCTTCCCGGCGTCCCGGGAAGTGCCGTCCTTATTGTCATGGGTATTTATGATGATGTGCTCTTCTCCCTAAAAAATATTCTGATGGGAGAATTGCTTATTTTTGGTGCAGGGGCTTTGCTCGGTATTTATCTTTTTTCCAGGGTTTTGGAAAAATTATATTTTCGATATCAGGTCTCTTTTGCTTTCTTATTTGCCGGCCTTATCGCCGGTTCGACCCGCGCCCTTTTCCCAGCAGAATGGGGGTTTGTAGAAATTTTTGTCTTTTTGGCAGGATTTTGCCTGATCTGGTTTTGGGGAGGGGAACGGAATACTCATTCCTAAATTAAAGATGAGGAGGCGTTATTTATGAAATCCCTGCGGGAATATCTCTGGTTTGAGACGGCAAATAGGGTTGATTTTGTCAATATTTCTTCTCAGGTGCAGGAGATTGTGGATCGAAGCGGAATTAAAGAAGGGCTTTGTCTCGTTAATGCTATGCATATAACGGCAAGTGTTTTTATTAATGACGATGAGAGCGGTTTACACAGAGATTTTAAAATCTGGCTGGAGAAACTTGCTCCCCATGAACCGATTTCTCAATATGCCCATAACGGTTATGAAGACAATGCGGATGCCCATTTAAAAAGGCAGGTCATGGGTAGAGAGGTAGTTGTTGCCGTAACCGAGGGGAAACTTGATTTTGGCCCCTGGGAGCAGATTTTTTACGGAGAATTTGACGGGCGGCGGAAAAAAAGGGTGCTCGTGAAAGTAATTGGAGACTGAGACGTCAAGGGTACGTTTAGACTTGAAATGCGCTTAAATTGTGAAGAGCTGTGAACAGCCCGTGGAGAGCCTTTTGTGTCGGGCAGATTTTCTTGTAAGAGGTGTCGAGGTTTGATATTTAAAGGTTTTTGCCTGGGAGCAACAACGATTAGCCTGGTAACACTGCAAAAAGAAAAAACAACGGGGAACATAGAGATTTTAGAAACGCTTTTAAAGTCTCATGAAGGAGAACTTCGCCGCACGTTGTTGGAACTTCTGCAAGGTGATACAAGTGCCCGCCTTTGTGCAACAGGCCGCAAATTTCGCCGTTTGTTGTCTACTGCCGGCATTCCGGAGCCGGAGGCCGTTGAACTGGCTTATGAGTACTGCTGCCGGGAGGCAAGAGTGGACGGTATTGTCAGCGCCGGAGGAGAGACAATTATTTACTATGAGCTTGACAAAAACGGCCGTATCGGCAATGTCCAGGCCGGGAGCAAGTGCGCCTCGGGTACCGGAGAATTTTTTCTTCAACAGATCAAGCGGATGGGCCTCGGGTTGGAGGAGGCTTTAACTATCTCCGAAGGTGAAGAACCTTATCCCGTGGCAGGGCGGTGTTCTGTTTTTTGTAAGAGCGATTGCACCCATGCTCTCAATAAAGGAGAGAAAAAGGGAAAAGTTGTGGCCGGTCTCTGCCGCATGATAGCCGGAAAAATTGTAGAACTGGTTCAGAAATCCGGAGGAAAACGAATACTGCTGATTGGCGGAATGGCCGGAAATAAGCCTGTAGTGAATTTTCTTGGCGCTCACATGGAAGTGATCATCCCACGGGAAGCGGCCTATTTTGAAGCATTGGGCGCCGCCCTATGGGCTGCCCTGCACGAGCCGGCACCGGTCTTGATCCGTGAGGAGACCCTTTTTCTCCCCGCGGGCAGTTCTTTTTCTTTCCTTCCTCCACTTGCCGAAGCACGAAAGTCGGTAAGTTTTAAGAAATTGCTCCGGGGAGAGGCTGCCCCGGGTGAAAGGCTGATCCTGGGGTTGGATGTAGGCTCGACAACCACCAAGGCAGTGCTTCTGCGGGAGCGGGACAAGGCCCTGGTCGCTTCGATTTACCTGCGCACAGAGGGAGATCCTGTCAGGGCAGCTCGCCAATGCTATGCCTCCCTGGCCCGGGAAGTTTTTTTTGATGTACATATTATCGGACTGGGAGTGACCGGGTCCGGGCGTCAGATTGCCGCGCTGCACGCTCTTACCCCGGCTGTTATAAATGAGATTATCGCCCACGCCAGGGCTGCCCTTTTTTTTGATGGACAGGTAGATACTATTTTTGAAATAGGTGGGCAGGATGCGAAGTATACATATATTGTTAACGGAGTTCCTGCGGACTATGCCATGAATGAGGCCTGCTCTGCAGGAACGGGGTCCTTTTTGGAGGAATCCGCCTTTGAGGCTCTGGACGTGGAGATGACAGGCATTGCTCCTCTTGCTCTGCAAGCGGTCTCCCCCCCAAATTTTAACGACCAGTGTGCAGCTTTTATCAGCAGCGATATTAAAACAGCGGTCCAGGAGGGGCTTGGAACACCTGATATCCTGGCCGGACTGGTTTATTCCATCTGTCTAAATTACCTGAACCGCGTAAAAGGTAATCGACCGGTGGGCAAGAAAATATTTATGCAGGGGGGCGTTTGTTATAACCAGGCTGTTCCCGTGGCTATGGCCGGCCTGCTGGAGAAAGAGATCGTCGTTCCTCCTGAGCCGGGTCTGATGGGGGCTTTTGGGGTCGCGCTGGATGTTGCCGAGAAGATAGGTAGGGGTAGCCTTCCGGAGGGCAGCTATAATCTGCAAGAGCTTGCCGGAAGAGAGATCGAATATGGGAAGCCTTTTACCTGCCGGGGGGATAAAAGTTGCGACCGGCGTTGCCTCATTAATGTCCTTAAGATTGAGGGGAAACGTTATCCGTTTGGAGGAGCCTGCAGTCGTTATACCGGAGTACAGAGACAGGTTCGCCATGATGTGGGTGCTTTGGACCTGGTTTTTCAGCGGGAGCAGATTATTTACCGGCAGAGCGCAGGAAACAGAAGCTTCTCTAGAAAAGGTAAAAAACTGGGAATTAGCCGTTCTCTTCTGGTAAATACTCTGTTTCCTCTGTATTTTCATTACTTTTCTTCTCTGGGTTTTGAGGTGATTACTCCGTCCACTTCCGACCCGCTTGGCCGTCTGCGTCAGGGAGCCCCTTTTTGTTTTCCTGTTGAACTCGGTCACGGTTATATGGCCGACCTTCTTCGCATGGAGCCGGATTATATCTTTGTGCCGCATGTCAAGGCGCTTCCCTCTTTAAGTGATGAGGTTTCCATTATCTGCCCCCTGGCCCAGGGAGAACCCTATTATCTGAAAGCAGCTTTTGCGGATCTTCAGGATTCCAGCCGCGTTCTCTCTCCGGTGTTGGATTTTTCCCATGGTTATAGCGTTCCGGAGCAAGAATTTGTGGAGATGGGGAAAACCCTGGGCGCGACGCAGCAAGAAGCCAGAGAGGCTTTTTGCTCTGCCGTACGCCGGCAAGAGCAGGCTCAGGCAGAGTGTAAACAGCTTGGCCGGGGACTTTTAGCGGAAATGGAGTTGGATTCCGCTCAGAGAGCGGTTGTGCTCTTTGGCCGTTCCTACAGTGCGTTTACTGAAGGTGCCAACCTGGGTATCCCGCACAAGTTTGCCTCCAGGGGATGGAAAATAATTCCATGCGATTTTCTTCCTCTGGAAGAGGAAGAGCCTTTTCCCTCAATGTACTGGTCCAATGGGCAGATTATTCTGCAGGCAGCTGAACTCGTGTGCAAGAATCCCCGCTTTTTCGGGGTTTATATCACTAACTTCAGTTGTGGGCCGGATTCGTTCCTGGTAGGTTATTTCCGGAGCATTATGGGGGAAAAACCTTCTCTGACCCTGGAACTGGACGGCCATACCTCTGATGCGGGGCTCGATACCCGTATTGAGGCTTTCTTGGATATTGTGGAGGGATACCTGGAGACAATGGGGCAGAGCTCCCCGGCAAAGAGGAATGAAAGAAAAAAAGCCCGTCCTGTAACTCTGGTGGACAGAAAGAAAATATTTGTTCGGTTTTCCGAAGGTGACCGTCTTCCCCTGTCTCACCCGCATGTAAAAGTACTTGTTCCCTCGATGGGTGCAAACTCAGCCCCTTTTCTTTCCGCGGCTATGAACCGGTGGGGTATCCGGGCCATTGCCCTCCCCCCCCCGGGAAACCGGGAACTGAAATTGGGAAGGTCTTACAGCACCTGTAAGGAATGCCTTCCCTTGCAGCTGACTGTGGGGAGTCTGTTGCGCTATCTTGAAGAAGTTCCTCTTAAGCCGGAAGACCGGATTGTTTACTTTATGCCCGATGCATCGGGCCCTTGCAGATTTGGTCAGTATCAGGTTTTTATAAACCGCCTGCTGGAGAGCCTGCAAATTGACAATGTGACAACATTTTCCCTCAGTGCGGAAAACGGTTACGGAGGCCTGGGCACTGCTTTCAGCCTCCGGCTTTGGGTAGCGGTTATTTTCGCGGATGTCCTTTCAGAAATCTACAGTTCCCTTCTTGTTCTGGGAGCGGACAGGGAAGAAGCCCTCGCGGTTTATAACCGGGCAACCGGACAGATTGCCGCTGCCCTGGCCGTGGAAAACTGGGGCGGGATCAAGAAAGCGGCCATCCGTTGTTCAGAGGAACTGGCGAGGGTAAAACGAACCGGCAGGCTTGATGATTATCCTAAAATTGCCCTGCTGGGAGAAATATATGTTCGCAGTGACGATTTTTCTCGTCAGCACCTGGTCGAGTTTCTGGCCGAAGAGGGTATCATTACCAAAGTGGCATCGATCAATGAATGGCTTTATTATTGCGATTACCTGGTAAAAAAGGGGATTGCAGCCCTTTCAACTCCCCTGGAAAGATGGAAAAATTCGCTGCAAACCCCGGTGAAAAGATGGATTGAGAGGGAGATTAAAAAAATCTTTTTTACTGCAGGATTGTCTGAAAGTTATTTGACCAGGGTAGACAGGGCTCTTTCCCTGGGCGAAAATTTTATCTCCCCCCATCTAACCGGAGAAGCGATTCTGACGCTTTCCACTGCTCTGGCGGAATTGGTGGAAGAGGTATCAGGGGTTATAGCCCTCGGTCCTTTCGGCTGTATGCCCAACAGGGTGGCGGAAGCGGTGGGCAGCCGGATACTGGCCCGGGAAGAACCGCCTCTTTTTAGCAATGGGACCTTTTTATCCCGCGTTCTTTTGCGCCATCCCCATCTGCCCTTTATGGCCGTGGAGACAGATGGAAATGTTTTTCCACAGGTCGTGGAGGCCAGGCTGGAAAGTTTTATTCTTCAGGTCAAACGCCTTCACCAGGTAATACGGGAGGAAAAATTATAGGATATTTCTATTATATTTTTTTAAGGACGGGGGATATAATGTTCCCGTGCAAGGTAATGTAAAGATAAAGGAGGTGACAAAAATGTCTTCCAATAAGGAGATTGACAATCGGGGATTGTCCTGTCCTCTGCCGGTGATTAATACCAGGAAAGCACTATTGGAACTCGTTCAAGGGGCGGCAGGCGAGCTTGACCTGGTATCTATTGTAGATAACGAAGCAGCCCTGGTAAACGTGACCCGTATGGTTGGCAGGGAAGGCTATGAGACCAGCGTGGAGAGGAAAGAGGACGGAATATATATTCATGTTTTTAATAAAGCCGGACAGAGGGATAATGCCGGCCCCCAAATTGCTCAACGGAAGGAGCAGGAAGAGTATTGCTGCGGCGAGGAAGCGGGGAAAAATGTCCGGGAAGAGACAACTATTCTAATTACTTCCTCCAGGCTGGGGGAAGGAAAAGAAGAACTGGGCACTCTCCTCATGCGCAGTTTTATTTTTTCAGTGAAAGAAGTAGGGTTTTTACCTGCCCGCATTCTCTTTATGAACAGCGCGGTTTTTTTGACGACGGAGGGAAGTCCTGTTCTTGATGAACTGAAAGAACTGGAAGAAAAAGGCGTGCAGATGTACTCCTGCGGTACCTGTCTGGATTACTACCAGTTAAAAGACAAACTGGTTATCGGTCAGGTTACAAACATGTACGATGCCGTAGAGTACCTTAACAATTCGACCAGGTGCCTGACGCTGTAAAGCGGAACAAACGGGGACGGTTCTTGCTTGGGCAAGCAAGAACCGTCCCCGTTTGTTCGTTGCAATTTGCAAAGAGAAAAACCGGAGTAAACAATAGAAGAGGTGACTGTCGATGAAAATATATCTGGTCCGTCACGGTCAGACAAAATCCAATAAAGAAGGTCGTTTTGTGGGCTGGAATGATGTGGATCTTTCCAGTGAGGGTTGCCGACAGGCGGAAAAAGCAGCCCAACGATTCAGCACCGAGCGGGTGGCTGCCCTTTATAGCAGCGAACTGATCCGGGCTAGGAGGACTGCGGAGATTATTGGGAAAAAGCATGGACTAGAACCGCAGACAAGCACGCTGCTCCGGGAAATCAATTTTGGAGCCTGGGAAGGACTTACTCACGGGGAAATTATGAGTTTATACGGTCCGGAGATGCGAAGATGGATTAACAATCCTTTCCGTTATTCTCCTCCCGGGGGGGAGTCTCTCCGGCAGGTTTATTCCCGGATGGAACAATTTCTGGCTTCTCTATCGCTTTGTGAAAATAATGATGGAGCGATTGTTGTGGTTAGTCACGGGGGGGCAATTATCTCTGTTTTGCACCATATAATGGGACTCTCGGAGAAGGAAATTTGGGACAGGGCTATTAAGAATGCCTCTGTAAGCCTTTTACAAAAGAACAATTCACAATTTGAAGTTGTTTTTATCAACGACATAAGTCACATTACAGATTAAACTATACTTATGCGTATCTTCTAATAAACGATCAGAAATATTGACAGTAGTTTTCTTTTTCGATAAAGTAAAAGTAATTTTATGCGAAAAATAGTAATTAGCGTACCAGGAAACTAGACAAGGGAGGGGTAGAGATGCAGATTGAGAAGAAAGATGAACGGACAGCCGTTATTATTCCCGCGGGTAAAATTGATGTCACAAATTCAAACTTGTTTAAAGCAAAGCTTACGGAGCTTTACCAGGAAGGTTTTAATGATATTATTATTGATTTTACCGATGTAAATACCCTGGATAGCTCAGGAATCGGAAAGCTGCTTGTTTTCTATAAAAAACTAAAGGATCGGGGCGGCACGTTAAGTATTATTCATGTCAAACAAGCAAATATCCGTCACTTGCTGGATATGATTTGCCTGGATAAGGTAATTAATATTACCTGGGACTAGAACAGGCAATATGATGAAAGGCTATGATAATTGGTCAGGGGCTTTTTTTTTGCTTTCTTCATCTTCTTTGGTGTAGAGAGGTCGATCATGCAGGTTATACAACATTCTGCAAAGTTCCAGGGACTCTTGGGCAAAGTCATAAAAACAGATGAAGAGAAGGTCAAGATCTTTTATGCAGGAAGAAAGATTATTTTCCCATGTAAGCATCTGATTGGGTGTCAGGGAAAGACTGGAAGTATCCAGAATAACTCGCAGTGAGGTAAAATTATCCGCATAGGTTTCGTCCAGATTGGTTTTCAAGATCTTTTTTGTTTCAAACTCCAGCATGGCGCGCCTCTCCAAATAATGAAGCAGTTGCTCTATATTTTCCCACCTGGCTACCTGGTTTTTTTTAATCAGTGAACTTGTCGGAAGCCCCCGGTAAATATGTTCAGAAAGCTTTTCCAGAAAAAGTTTTTCTGTTTCCGTGTTCAGATGATAGAGAACCTTTTCATTGTTCATTACACCTGCTGCACAGTATGAAACAGCCTTAACAGCTAAATGAACATTCCCGCTGTAGAATTCTCCGTAGTGTCCCCCCAGGACTAAGAAGCCGGGAATATACCCTGCAGGGACAAGTTTACACAGATCCCGCGGCCACTCCAGCATTCCGGATATACTTTTATATTCGTTCAGGCATGATACAAAACAGTTGACGATAACATGGTCAAACATAGAGCCTGTTTTTTTAACTAAAAAGTCAAGGCTCTCGTGAATGGATTTTCCATTGCCTTTAATACGACCTGTTGTCAGCAGATCGAAAGTATTGGCAACAGATAAAATTCGGGCACCAAGGGGAATCTCATCCCCTTTAAGGCCATGAGGATAACCTTTACCGTCAACTCTTTCATGGTGGTGGATAATAATGGGAAGAAGGGGTTCCAATTTTTTCAGGGGTTTAATAATTTCCGCGCTCCAAACAGGATGTTGCTTAAAAATTTCCCATTTTTCATGGGGCAGCGGACACGGTTCATTTAAAATATCTTTTGAAATCTCAATTTTGCCAATGTCATGCAGCAATGCGGCATATTCTATCCGGGATACTTCTCGCGCGGGTAATTTTAAAGCCCGGCAGATTAATTGTGCATAGACTAGAACCCTTTCGCTGTGTCCATAAGTAAATTTATCCTTGGCATGGATGACAGCCATCAATGTTTTTACTGTGTCCAGGAAATCTTTTTCGGTTTTTAATTTTTCCCCACTGATGCGATCAAAAATTGAATAATAAAGTTGGACCCTGTTTCCCCTTGTTATTTTTACCTTATATAGTGCCTCATTGGCTTTTTGGATCAGGCTCTCCGGGTCATCTGCCTGATCCGGGAATATGGCAACTCCAAGGGAGGCGGAAACGCTGCGGTTGTGACCGGGAATTACATTTTGTAAAGCGTCGATTGTTTTCCTTATTTTTTCTGCTTTAGCGACAACTTGTGAGGTTTCACGTGTTATGGTAAGAATTACAAAAGTATCTCCCCCATAGCGCGCGGCAAAATCTCTTTCTTCCAGAAAACGGCGGATCGTCGCAGAAACTCTTTTTAAGACGTTATCACCGGAAAGAAAGCCGAATATTTCATTGTAAAGATTGAAGTTGTCTAGGTCCAGAATGATTAAACCGATTTTTTCTTCACCAAGCGTGTGAAAGTTCGCAATGGTTTCCGCCAGTTGATGCTGAAAAAAGCGATAGTTATACAAGCCTGTCAGTTCGTCACGGTTAGCCAGTTCCAAAAGTTGTTTTCTGACGGAACGTTCCGCTGCAACCATGTCTCCAATCAGCCAGCTAAATAAAAAGAAGGAGAGGATTATTGCCAGATCCGTTTGAAGAAAATCGAACTCTTCCGGACTGAGAAAATAGAAGTTCAAAACAGCATATGTATTAATTAAAGAACTTATATAACCGGTTTTTGCCCCATAGCGGAGACTGTATAAAACCACAGGCAGAAGGTAAAGTATTTTAAAACCGCTCTGTACGCCACCGGTTATATGAACCAGTAGAATTGTGATAACCTGAAAGATAAACATTTCTACGTGTTCCGGAATGAGGGGATGAATCTTTGTTAACTTATCCAATAAGTTACTAATAGAGAGGATAATCAAGTAAATAATAAGCGGGATACAGAAGGTGAACCAAATATAATAATTTGATGTATCCCATGAAAGGTAATTGATGATTATTAATGTAACAAATAAGATAGTAAAAATCCTTACAATCGGGATAATATCGTTTGCTGTGGGAGGAGACTCGTAGTCTGACAGGTTATCCATTAAATGCATCTCCTTTCGCCAAAGGAAGTGCTTGAATTTTTCTTTTTTGCAGTTTTTATAGTAAGTAAAAAACTGCCGCCGGCAATAATTGCGAGGAGAAAAAGGGGAGGCAGTGATAAAAGCAATTTATGCCATTCAGTTAGCTGATCGAATTTCTCTATGTTTAAGACAAAATTAAAATAAAATCCCTCTAAAATTGTAAGAATTATTAGTGGATAAAAAGTTGCCGGTGCGGCCCGGTTAATGGGAAGGCTGAAAATAGAGTGGTAGATAAAGAGAATAACAACAGTGCAAAGGATTGTATGAACGCCGAATTTCAGAGGCAGCATTCTTACAATAAAGACAAAATTCCCCAACAGGAATGCTGAAAGAAAGGCTTTCCCCAGGGGAATGTAAAACTTAATAGTTGAAGCACCAAGGATTAACATACAAAATGTTTCTATTGTATGTCTTAAGATCCATAAAAGATACATTTTATTCTCCCAAATGTGAAATAGAATGTAATTATTTGCTCTACTGGTTAATTCTACCTAAGAAAAGAAAAATCCTCTTTTCAAAGACAAAAAAAAGCAGTTTTATTTTAGTTATTCAGAATATCTCTATTTCTTTGTCCATTGGTTCTTTCTGGTATCTGATGAATAGTAAAATTTACTTTTTATAGCTGAATATTTTGCTCAGCCTTGGAAAAAGTATAAAGGGTGAAAGCAGGAAAGAGACCACTATTAAAAGGAGACGGAATATGTATACAACAACAATGAATCCGTGGCAAAGCAGCAATATTTTTCCACAGCAACACTTTGCCTCTCAATCGTTTTTGCCGTTCCAGATTTCCCCACAAATTCAGGGCTATAGTATACCCCTTCAGTCAGGGGCAGCCAACATTTCTCCCTTCGTTTACCAGCTTCCTTACGCCAGTGCTATGATCTCTCAAGCGGGAAATATGCAAACAGGTATTAGTCCACAGGGAGCGATTTCTTTCGGTTATAGTCCCAATCTTGCCTGGCAGTCGGCTAGCCCGGTTATGAGTGGGCAATTCAGGCCGGTAAGTTATTCTCTGGGTCAGCAGCAACTTGCCTTTCAACCCAGCGGAATGACAACCGGAATTAATGCTGTTTCCGGTTTGGCCCAACCGAGGGTGGAACTGGCAGAAACTAACAACGATGTTATCGTAACGGCTGATCTCCCCAATGTGGATCCCAACAATATCTATATTACGGTTACGGACGATTCCCTAAGTATTTCCGCTCTTTCCATGATGGGCGGTAATGCCGGCAGTCTGCACCGTACGGTTGCTCTACCGACCAGTATTCGGGCGGAACATCTAGATGTTAGCTATACGAACGGTACTCTTGAATGTCGTCTTCCGAAGTCCGATCTGGTTGCCAGGCGTAGAGTAAAGGTATAAATACCACCGGTTAATATTTTTCTTTCCTGCTTCACCCATTTAATTTAAAAGTGAGGTATTAAATAAAGTGTATTATCAGGTTCAAACAATTTCTCCAGGAGTTCAGGGGAATCCTGCAGAGAATTTCCATTTGGTTCCGAAGGTTGATGTTTTGGAGTCTTCAGATGAAGTCATTTACATATTCGAAATGCCGGGGATTGAAGAGAAATCCGTCAATGTTGAGGTTAAAGACAACATGCTTTTTGTAGGTGGAGATATTATTGTTGGAGTAGAAAATGAAGCCCTTAATATTCTCTATCAGGAGAGAGAAAATATAAGAAGCTATAGCCGCTTTTTGTCTTTGCCCCCGGATGCCGATTCCGAGCAGGCTGCAGCAAATGTTCGCAACGGTCTGTTAACTATTCGATTTCCAAAGAAAAAGATCGGGCGACGTTTGCCGATCAACCAGCATCAGACGCAGTTCCAACAAGCTGCGGCTCAGAATTCTTATAACCAGGTGCCGAATAACCAGGTGCCCAACTTACAAAACATAAACATTCAACAAGATCAATTTCAACAGCAGCAGCCTCAAAATGTCCAGCAGCACAGTTCCAGTGAACTTCCTCAAAATGTACAGTACCATAGCCAATGAGTGAATGGTTAAACCAGAAAGGAAATAAAAGGAAACAAACCGGGAAGGAAACAAACCAGGTAAATAAAGTACCCTGGTTTGTTCATTTCCCACTTTTTTAATTTATTTCCCACTTTTAATTTCTTGTTGCTCAACTATAATAAGACGGTTAATAGATTCTGAAAAAAAAGGTTGAATGTAGATATCGGGCAAATAACTGGAAGAGTTTTCTATTGTACAATAATGGTTGAGAGTTTTAAATTTAAAAAGGTCCGGGTAATTATTGTTATGATTTTTTTTTACTATAATGGCTGTTTCCTCGCTTTCTTATCATTATTTTTGATAAATTTCCATTTCTGACGTAGTATTTCCAGGCTTACAGGTGGAGTATTACCTTCCTGTTTGGCCAGACGGGTCACTCGTCCTTCAAAAATAAAAGTATCAAGCCTTTCCTGGCTCTCAATAATCCCGCCTGTGGCCTCAAAATCAACCTGTATTTCTTGTTCTTCCAAGAGAAGTGCGGGATTAAACGGTTCTGTAAGCTGCAAGTCTTTTTCATAGTTTTCATAAAGAGTCCACATTAATTTTTCAACAACCGGTGAAGGTTCTGAAACATTTAAATGAATACGATTTCCGGCCTCAGAACGGGGTATCATATAACTGTGTGCATATAATTTCTCTGTTAAATTTTCAATAATATTTTCAATGCGCTCCGGAGATGAGCCTCCTTTATGCATTTTCAAAAGTTTTTTACCCAGGGAGCGAATTAGGGCGTAGTTTCTATAAACATTTCCCAGTGCCAGAGGGTGAACAGCCTTGGATAAACGGAGAAAGACTTCAAGTGCTTGTTCTGTTCCTTTTAATCCTGCCATTTCATTGGCTAAAAGAAGATATGAGGAGACGTCTTCTACGCTAACCGGAATCCTTGCGGTAGGATGGTGCGGGTCTTTCGGGTTAAAGGCATTTGCTACGCTGGGATCAATAGGACTAAGTTCAGATAGCTTCCCCATAATGATTTCATCTGCCCCCAGGGAGATCAACGTCCCTGCACTGTAGGCCCGAAAAGGAATTAAAACGTTGAAAAATGAGCAGTATTCCCGGATAAGACTTACCAAACGAAATGGAGTCATAAGATCGCCGCCCCGGGTATAAAGAAAAAGAGTAATCTTCTTACGAGGACCAAGCATCTCAAGGTGTTGATAGAAGACCCGAATTATATCGGGAGCGATCCTGGTACTGAGATTTTCTCTGTCACCGGTAATGTAGCATATCAGTGCCGATTGAAGTTCTTCTTCAAGCTGTTGAATCAATTTGAAACGTTTACTGTGTCCCATTTTATACCCTTTTTTATCTGACGTATTTGACATTAAATCTATTTTCCCCCGAGCACGAAAAATTATTTCTTGAATAGAGAGTTTATAAAAAGAGAGCTTGTAACTTTTTTAAATTTTGGCGGATCATCCCATGGGGAAGTAAACCCTGCATTTTTAGGCAGAAAGTATCCATGTTTGTTTCAAGTTTTCCAATAGACTACATTGGGGCACAATAAAGCATAATGGTCAACAATTAGGGTGTTTGCTCCAAATTTCTTCTTGTTTTATAATAAGCGAGTGTTCTAAGCATACAGTCATGCAATTCCTCAGCCTGCTCCCCGGTTTGGAAGAAAGGGAGAAAGAGAGGATGAGTAAAATGAACAAAAGAAAGTTTTTAGTGCTATTGGTCGGTTTTTTCTTATTATTTAACAACACAGTGGAAGCCGCCGCGTACGATCAACAATTCCGTTCCGTAAGCGAAAAAGGAACGGTATCACTGTCTCGGGAGAGTAAAGAAAGCCAAAGCGAGACAAAACCGGAAGTGGAAACGATAGAAAAAGATGATGGTATAATGCTGTCCTCGGAAGATATCGATCTGTTGGCCCGTTTAGTTCATGCAGAGGCCAGGGGTGAACCATTTCAGGGGAAAGTGGGAGTCGCAGCGACTGTATTAAACAGGATAAAAAATTCGTATTATCCGGATACCGTTACTGAAGTAATTTATCAGCAAGATTACGGGTTTCAATATTGTCCGGTCCGTAATGGACAAATTAATCAACCGGCCGACAAAATTTCCAAACAAGCGGTAAGGGAAGCAATGGAAGGGAAAGATCCAACCGGAGGGGCACTTTCTTTTTACAATCCTTCCAAATCAGGTAATGTATGGATAAGAGCCAGGATATATTGTAGCCGGATTGGCAATCATGTCTTTGTTAAATAGACAAATACAACGCTTCACCGCTTTCTACGGCAGTGAGATTAGTACGCAAATAAGATTAGTAACACCCGAATAACTATAAGGAAAGTTTTTTTCGGGTGTTACTAATTTTGCGAAATTCTTTTTAACAGAGCCATGTTGGAAAGCATCTTTCCTACTCCCAGCGCAACGCTGTCCAGGCAATTATCTGCTAAATAAACATTCATTTTTGTTTCCTGAGCTACTAAATTCTGCAAACCTTTTAATAGCGCTCCTCCACCGGTCATAATAATACCGTTATCGATAATATCCGGTATTAAGGATACAGGTGTTTGTTCCAGCGTTGTTTGCACTGTTCTTACAATCAAGGAAATTTGTTCAAAAAGCACTCTGCCGATTTCCGGAAATATCACGATTATTTTTTTAGGCATCCCGGTAACCAGATCGCTTCCCATAATTTCAAGATGTTCTTTTTGAAAAAAAGGTGAAGCTAGACCGACTTTAATTTTAATATCTTCAGCAGTCCTTTCTCCGATTAAAAATTTATATTTTTTCCTGAGAAAACTACTGACGGCTTCATTTAATTCATCTCCACCCAGGCGAATAGAAGTCTTGCAGACAATTCCTCCTAATGAAATCACAGCTGCTTCCGATGTCCCCCCCCCGACATCGATAATCATATTGGCGGTATTTTCTTCAATAGGGAGATTAAGGCCCAATGCTCCTGCAATGGAGTTTTCTACAAGATATACTTCTTTTGCACCGGCTTGTTTGACAGCCTCTGCCACGGCTCTTTTTTCTATCTCCGTTACCTCAAGTGAGACGCTGACAATAGCTCGTAGTGGTAAGAAAAAAGAACCGCGGCCAAAAATTTTAGAAAAGAAATGCTGCAGCATAATTTTTGTAGTATGAAAATTTGAAATCACACCGTCCCGGACAGGTTTGACGATAATAATATCTCCGGGAGTTCTTCCGATCATCTTTTGAGCATTTTCCCCAACTGCCAGAACTTTTCCTGTTCTTTTCCCCAAGGCCAGAACAGAGGGTTCCTTCAAAACGATTCCTTTGCCTTTGACGTAGATCAGTGTATTGGCGCTTCCCAAGTCAATGCCGATATTTCTGGAAAGAAAACCGCGATAAAGGGCCATGGGAAAGGTTTCCCCTTTCTATCCATTTTTTTGTTAAATTATATCAGCCTGTGGAAAAGCTCTCAACAAGAATGTTTTTCCAGTAAAAACGTTTCACCCTTTTCGAACATCAATGAATAAATAAATGAATGGGAAGTTTTTGAAAATAAAATTTTTTTTCTTTTTAAGCAGGAAACAGGAATAAAATAAAGAATTTATAATTAATTTTAATATAAAATTTAACAGATTATTAATAAATCTCTAACATTTTATTTAAGTAAATCTTATTTTAATGAAAGAGAGGGTAACAATTGCTTTCCGAACACCATTATAAAAAGCTGGATTCTGCGTGCGAACGTCTGACTGTTTTGGCAGAGCAGACAAGCCGATTGCCGGAACACTATCAAAAAGTTGTTTCTTCTGCGCTCAATGAACTCTCGGTCTCTCACCTGGAGATGCAAACCCTTTTGGAAGAATTGGGCCAACAGAACCAGCAACTGGCTGCCAGTCGTGTCGCGCTGGAGGATGAACGGCGTCGCTACCAGGAATTGTTCGAATTTGCCCCGGACGGTTACCTGGTTACTGACAGAGAGGGAACGATTTTCGAGGCAAACTCCGCAGCTTTAAAACTTTTCAAGGTTGAACGTGACTTTATCATAGGAAAGCAACTGTCTGATTTTGTCGTTCCTGAAGAAAGCGAGCGCTATAATCGTATTTTGAAGGAATTACAGGAGAGTGCCATGCAAAAGACGTGCGATTGGCGGATAGTCTTAAAATCGGGGGAAAATAAGATTTTTCCCGCTTCATTCACTGCCGGGGCCGTCTGTAACGTCGAGGGGGAGGTTATCGGTTTGCGCTGGCTTTTTAGCGATATTTCCTGGCGAAAGAAAATGGAAGAGGAGATGCTTAAAGCTGATAAACTTGAATCTATCGGAATTCTTGCCGGGGGAATAGCCCATGATTTTAATAACCTGCTGGCATCTTTGATGGGTCATATTTCCCTGGCCAGGGTTTACAAGGATAGCCCGGAAAAAGTGCTGCAAAGATTGGATCTTGCTGAGAGGGTTATTGTTCAGGCCAAAGAGCTTATTCATCAATTGTTTCAATTCTCTAAGGGGGATTTTCCCGATTGCAAGGTGTTTTCGGTAAAAAAAGCTATAGATAACATTCTTGATTTATCCCTCGACAATTTTTCTTGCATAAAGTGCTTCTGTGATTTGCCTCCCGATCTCTTCCCGGTAGAAGCCGATGAGACACAAATCAGCCAGGTAATCCATAACGTCATCATTAATGCCCTTCAGGCTATGCCGGAAGGAGGGACTATACAAATAAGCGGAGAAAATATTTATATGGATGAAGCGGAAAATATCTGCTTTCCTCCCCTTGCGCAAAGGGATTATCTTAGATTATCAATTTCCGATACCGGCAACGGAATTCCGCTGGAGTACTTACAAAAGATATTTGATCCTTTCTTTACCACAAAGAAAGAGGGAACAGGCCTTGGTCTGGCTACCTCTTATTTTATCGTCAAAAAACACAGTGGATGGATTGAGGTAGATTCAAAGGTAGGAGAGGGAACAACTTTCCATCTTTATCTTCCTGCTTCTTCCGGAAATAATAAATTCAGGGATTGCCGGACAAAAACTAGAACCATCTCTTAAGGAAATCCCGCTCAAAAGCTTTTTTCGCCCAGGATGCTATCTTTGAAGGCCGGGTAATCTTTACTGACGGTAATGGTTTTTTATAATAATTAATTGATAGATAGCGGGCCCGACCGGACCCGATATAAAAGATTCAGACTCCCTTTCCCGTATAGCGAAAGTCTCCTTTTTTGCCCTGGATAAGAGAAGCGAGATTTCTGGCGACGACCTCAGCTTCAAAATGAGCAAAAACACCTGCTTTAGGGGCGAGGACCCTGGTAACAGGAAGTCGTAATGATGTTGCATCCCCAATACCGTATATGCGCTTATTCCGTGTTTCGAGGGTATGGGGATCCACCTCCAACCAACCGTTTTCGTCAAGAAGGCCGGAGCCGGCCAGGAAAGAAGGTCCCCAGTGGGGAGGAATACCGAGGAAAAGATCACCTTCTAAGGTAATACCGTGGTCCAGAAGTAATGTTCCTCTGCCCGGATCTAAAGAGAGCACTTTTGCTTCAGTAAATAAACCGATCTGAAGTTTTTTCATCATCTTCCTGATGCTATCTCCTACCGATGGATGTGCCAGCGGTTCGGGATAGGGCTCAGGAGTAACAAGGATGATTTCTATTTTTCCCCTCAAACCCTGGTTACGAAAGTAATCATCGAGAAGAAAGGCCATTTCATATGGAGCCGTAGGACATGAGAAGGGGAGGCTGGAGATAAAGATGACGATCTTTCCCTCCCGGAAAGTTTTCAGACGGTTACTTAGGGAAATGTTACCCTCCAGATCGTAAACATTGTAAGCAATTTCCCGGAAACCCGGAACGGCTTCAGGGTGATGTTCGACACCAGGGGATGTTATTAAGTAGTCGTATTCAAGAGAACCTTTATCTGTATGTACTTTAAATTCTTGCGGGCTTACCGATTCGACTTCACACTTGATGACATTTATTGCTTTGCGCGATAATCTCTGCAGTTTTTTGGAAATCTGTCCCGGTTTTCTTTTACCGAGCATAAGCAGAGGGTATGAACTCGCATAATTATAGTTTTCTTTGCGGTCAAGCAAGACAATTTTATGCTCTTTGCCAAGTGTTCTTCGCAGGACATTTGCCGCTACAACTCCGCCTGTTCCTCCGCCTAGTATTAAAATTGTTGTCAATATAGCACCTCTTTTTTCGTAAAACGGCCGATAAGGTTTTTCCCTAGTTTCCCTTAAAATTACTCATTTATTCGATAATAATATTTTTCGTTGTCTGTTTAAAACATCTTTTTAAGGTAACACTACTAGATGGAGGTGGGTAATTTGGATTGGTTAAAAATTGCGGCCACTGCTCAAAAATTAAAAGAAGGGCTCGCAGTGATCGTAAAAACGGAGAAAGAAGTTTCAAACGAAAGAATAATTGAAAAAGGTTATGAACTGGAACAGGCACTTAGCGGGTTTATTGAGGCTTTAAAGGATGAAACAGACAGTAGCAGGTAATTTGTATTTTATGTTAAACTATGACTAAAACGATGAAGCGCAACTATATGGATGTCCTGGGTGTCTATGCTAAAAAGTATTTTATTTTCCTTCATAAAAAGCAGGAAAAAGCAGGCTTTCGATAAGCCTGCTTTTGGGTTCCAAGTATCGATGGTTTACCAGCGGGAACGACTTGGCGGCTGAAAACAATCTTTGCAGTAGACAGGTTTGTTTCCAGTAGGGCGAAATGGAACTTCCGCTTCCTTACCACATTTTGTGCATGTCACCTTAAACATTTCCCGGGGCTGCCTTCCGAAGCTGCCACGATTAGTCCGCTGTTGTTTACGGGCTTTACGACAACTGGGGCAGCGGGACGGTTCATTTTCAAAACCCTTGGAAGCATAAAATTCCTGTTCCCGGGCCGAGAAAATAAAATCATTCCCGCAATCAAGGCAAGTTAAAGTTTTGTCTTCAAGCATAATACGACCTCCTTCTTTAAAGTGTAGTCCCTACTTAGGGCGGCTTACGAAGGAGGAGTTCAAGCAAGATCCAGGTCGTCCTGTCAAAGCCCGCATCGTTTCGAGACCTTTCTATTTTAATATATTTATCTTTAATCGTCAAAGTTTAATTGAAGTTTTCTTGAAGATTTCATAACTGCAATATATGTTAACGATTCTACGAAGGTTACCGTCCGGCGGGGATGAGTATTAAAAAATACATTTAAGTATAAGCTAAAAAGAGACAGATTATTTGGAAGGAGTACATTTTTGTTAACCGTAATAATTAGAACACTGATCTTATACACATTAGTTTTTATTACGATGCGCGTAACCGGTAAGCGGCAGATTGGGCAATTACAGCCTTACGAGGTAACTGTTGCCATTATGGTCTCTGCTCTTGCCGCTATTCCCATGGAAGATATCAGTATCCCTTTAACAAACAGCATTATACCGATTCTCCTTCTTCTCAGCGCCCAGGTTCTCGTTTCAATGTTGTCAATGAAATTCAATAAAGTAAGAGCTTTTTTGTGTGGAAAGCCGAGCGTCCTTGTTGAGAATGGAAAGCTTGTCGAACATGAGTTGGAGAAGATTCGGGTAAATATAAATGATTTATTGGAACAGCTTCGTCTGGCAGGTTTCTCCAATATCGCGGATGTTGAATTTGCCATTATGGAAAGCAACGGACAGTTAAGTGTTATCCCCAAATCGCAAAAAAGGCCAGTAACTCCCGAGGATCTAAATATTCCAACAAACTATGAGGGAATTTCTCATACCTTAATTATAGATGGCCGGGTTAATGCTGATAATTTGTGCCGTACGGGGCTGACAAAAGAATGGCTTTCCCGGGAGCTGTCCAAGTTTGGTGTCCATAATCTAAAGGAAGTTCTTTTAGCAAGTATTGATACCTCCGGCAGGTTATTTTTTCAACTAAAAAGCAAAGAGAGTAAGAAAAAGAATAGTGGTGAAAACCCTTGAGAGGTTTATTTGTCGGCATTATTGTTCTGCTTGCCATAATTTTAACATTTTCTATTTACATGTATAATTTAACATCCGATTTATCTGAGGATCTTTCTTATGACCTGGAACAGTTAAAACAGCAAGTGGAGAGAGAAAATTGGGATGAGACGGCACTGTATCTGGAGAAGCTGAACAAAAACTGGGACAGAGCAGATGCCTGGTGGACACCTTTAATGGATCACCGCGAAATTGACCAGATTGACCAGACAATTATCAGGGTCATTGGATTTGTTCATCAACACCGCAAAGAAGACGCTTTGCTCGAGATTACAGTGGCCATGAAAATGGTTGAACGGGTTCTTGAGATGGAGGGCGTTGGTATAAAGAGTGTTTTTTAAATTACAGACTAAGCCATAAATAGCCTTTAGGGCAAAATATTGTTTACTTATTTAACGAAAGGGAAAATTTTTTTAGGGCAAAATAAAATAATCATCTTTTTGGAGGTTAACGATGGAACAAGATAATATGATTAATCAAATCGTCAATTTTGTTCAGCAACATCATGAATCCACAGCAAGCATGGCTGTTTACAGAAGGATATTAGGTTCATATCCGGGTAATTCTGACCCTAATACATTATCCGACCTGAGGGACGGCCTGGAGTCTGCCCATCCCGAAGAGATTGAATCCTTATACTATATTATTTCTTAGGAGGTCGTTTTAATGTTTAAATTTGATCATGCCCGTGCAAAAAAATATCGGAAAAAGTCCCTTATAGTTGAAGCTTATCAGATTGATGGGGAGGCTCTGATTTCAACCCTGGAGGGGAACCTTGTCGCAAGTCCGGGTGATTACATAATTCAAGGGATTGATGGTGAGTATTATCCCTGCAAACCGGATATATTTAATGAAACTTACGAACTTCTTGGGTAAGCAGGATCGAATTAAACATTGGTGAGTAGCCTTTTCAGAGGGCTTGCTTTATCTACAATTGAGCTTAAATAGTAATAAGGTATGGCGAACTCCAGGATACCGTACTCACGGAAAGTAAGCTCTCCCTCCCGGAAATAAACGACCAGATCAACCTCGGTAAGATAGTAAACATGATTATCAGGTATGAGCCTTAAATCAGTAATTAATGGTATTTGCTTCTTTTCTATTTCTCTTAAGATATAATCGGTAATTCTTAACCCATGAGCACTCATATTTTTAAATAAGTCATATAACTCATAAACCTTTCCTGTGTTTAAGTCGACTGTTAAAGAGCGAATAAGGGTTGTTGGGTGGGCAGCCTTTTTAATTTGAACAAAATTTTCCAAACGCAGGCTAAGTAGTCCCTTTCGGTTCAGGGTTGCGTAATAGTTTCCCTCCATCTTCAGTAAATCATCTTTGTTCCATCCTTGATCGGTAACAAGGGTTTTGACGATCTGTTTAATTAAAAGGTTTATCTTTTCCTGAACATTTTTATTAGGCAAGTCCTGAACGTGTGGGTAGATTACGTTAACCGGCGGTTGCTGAATGACCCGATTAACAATTCCTGCGGAGTCAATACCTTTTATCATTGTATTTCGCTCCTTTTCGAAATATTTGATTATATATAATATTCGGGTTCGCTTTTGTTAGTTCACGTCACTTTGCAATTTAGTGCCGGCTTCAAGTCTTTTTTATGAACAGGATGTAGCTTTGGGATTTAAAGGGAAATTAACTATTAAAGAAGAACTAACAGGAGCGCATTTTTTATGCTATACTATTAAGCAAAGAAATAACCACTTAATTTAAAAAAGAAAGGATTGGTTAATTATGCTGACAGTTACGCCGGCAGCAGTAGAGCAGTTTAAAGAGGTTTTAAATCAGATGAATAAGGAAGGTTCGTATATCCGCATCTATATTAATGGTTTGGGTTGAGGTGGACCTAATTTTGCGCTGGCTCTGGAAGAGTCGGTTCAAGGTAAGGATCATCTGGAGGAAACGGATGGTCTGGCTTTTATTTATGATAATCAAATTGCTTCCCATCTAAGCGATGTAGTAATCGATTTCCATATGGGTCCTCAGAGTGGTTTTTCTATCCAAAAAGACGGTTCAGGCCCGGGTTGCGGGTCTTGCTGTGGAGAATGTGATTAACATTTCAAAAAAATTTTATTTCCAGGTGTTTATAATACAGAAGTTAGAATTCTGTTTTTTTAAATCAATACGGAAGAAAGTGTACCGCTTTGTTAGCGGGACACTTTCTTCCGTATTTTACTATTCATAAATATCCCCGGTTTTCGCCGCAATATCGCTGCAGTTTTGTTGCAGCCTTGTCACAGGTTTATGATACTTTTTAGTAATATCTATCGATATTAATATCGTAGGGAAAATGCTGGGGTAATGAACCAAATTTTTTTTAAAAAGGAGGGCAGATGAATTAATAAAAATTTTTTTAGGATGCAGAATTGAATGTTTTAATCATAGGAGCATTTCTTCTGTTCATTCGCCCAGATAGGACTTGCGGACATCATCATTTTCCAGCAGGGCGGAAGCGTTGTCCTGCAAGACGATTTTGCCTGTCTCCAAAACATACCCCTTGCCGGCCGTCTTCAAGGCCATCTGGGCGTTTTGTTCGACCAGGAGAATGGTAGTACCCTGGCGATTAATTTTTTCGATTATCTGAAAAATTTCCTTAACGATCATCGGTGCCAAACCCATGGATGGTTCGTCAAGCAGCAAAAGTTTGGGCCTGGACATCAGAGCGCGTCCCATGGCCAGCATCTGCTGTTCGCCACCGCTTAGCGTTCCTGCCATTTGTTTCTCCCGTCCCTTAAGCTGGGGAAAAGTTTGAAAAACCATATCCAGGTCTTCTTTTATTGCCCGTTTATCAGTCCGGCCAAAAGCTCCCATTTCCAGATTTTCCATGAGTGTCATCAGGGGAAAGATGCGCCTTCCCTCGGGCACATGGGAGATCCCCATCTTGACAATATTGTGAGGAGGAACCCCGGTAATAGTCCGGCCAAGAAAAGTAACTTTCCCTTGAGCCGGTTTTAAGAGACCGGATATTGTCAACAGGGTGGTTGTCTTTCCTGCCCCGTTTGAGCCGATGAGAGTGACAATTTCTCCCTCGTTTACTTTTAGCTCTACTTCTTTTAAAGCCTGGATATTACCATAATACGTGGAAATTCCTTCAACCGTAAGCAAGTTTTTTGTTTCCTCCCCTGATTTTTATCCACTCTTTACATTGAATCTCCCAGATAAGCTCGAATGACTGATTCATTTTGTTGAATTTCGCCGGGTCTACCGTCGGCGATTTTTTTTCCGTAGTCCAGCACGGCTACTCGCTCAGAAATTCCCATTACCACCTTCATATCGTGTTCGATAAGTAAAATTGTTTTCTCCATTTCATCCCGAATACGGGAGATGAGCTTCATTAACTCCATCGTTTCCTGGGGGTTCATACCGGCAGCCGGTTCATCCAGCAGTAGAAGCTCCGGTTCGGCAGCCAGAGCACGGGCAACTTCAAGAAGCCTCTGCTCTCCGTAGGCGAGGTTGCGTGCCTTTTCTTTTTCTTTGTTGCCCAGGCCCACGAAAGAGAGCAGTTCCCGGGCTTTTTCCCGGGCATTTTGTTCTTCCTGTTTTTCCCGGGGGAGGCATAATACGGCAGAAGCAAGTCCCCCATGCAAGCGCACATGCATTCCAAGCAGCACATTTTCCAGTACACTCATCATGCCAAAGAGACGAATATTCTGAAATGTTCGTGCTATTCCTTTTTCCGTAATGGTAAACGGTCTCAGGCCATCAATTTTTTCATTTTTAAAATAAAGGGAACCGGTTGTAGGCTGATAATGACCGGTAATCAGGTTAAAAAGTGTTGTTTTTCCCGCTCCATTGGGTCCGATTAGCCCTACGATTTCCTTCTTGTAGATATCAAGACAGACACTGTCCACCGCCTTCAGTCCTCCGAAACGGCGGGTAACCTCTTTAACCTGGAGAATTCTATCATTACCTTTAGCAGACAGCATGCAAAACAACCCCTTTTCCAGACAGCTTATAAAGTATTTTAGCTAATGACCAGTTAAGTCTTCTTCAATGTGTCTGCACCACGGCTAAAAATTCTAATTTTGCGGCGTATACTGCCACCCGTCTGTTCGCTTTCACCCAGCAATCCCTGGGGCCTTGCCCGCATCATAAGCACCAGAATCGCACCGTAAGCAAGCAGCCTGTACTCAGCTCCGGCCCGAAGCAGTTCAGGAATTGCCGTTAAAGCGACTGCACCAAGCATAGCTCCCCACATATTGCCAAGTCCCCCAAGAACTACCATGCATAAATGCTCGATTGAACGCATAAACCCAAAGACATTGGGGTGAATGTAACGGAAATAGTGGGCAAACAGGCCTCCACCAAATCCTGCAAAGAAAGCTCCAACTCCAAAAGACAGGGTTTTAAAATACATAGTGTTGATGCCCATGGACTCCGCCGCTGTCTCATCTTCTCTGATGGCAATAAGTGCACGGCCGACCCGGGAATTCAGAATGCGCCGTAAAACAAAAAGTGTAAAAATAGCGGCTGCTATCACCCACAGAAGGGTTGTCTGTTTGGGAATTCCGCGCAGCCCTACGGCTCCACCGGTAATCTGCAGATTTAGAAAAATTATCCGGACGATTTCGCCAAAGCCCAGGGTAGCAATTGCCAGGTAATCTCCTTTTAAGCGTAGAGTGGGAATGCCGACGAGAACGCCGAATAACCCTGCCACCACTGCACCGAAAAGCAGTGCGGCAATAAAGGGAAAACCCAAATGGAGAGTGGCGATTGCTGAAGCATAAGCACCCAAACTCATAAAAGCAGCATGTCCGATAGATAACTGACCTGTATAACCAACAATCAGGTTTAAACTTGTAGCCATAATAATGTTAATTCCTGCCAGAATTATTATCTGCAAATAGTAAGTACTTATCAACTGCTTTTCCACCTTCTTTTTTAGGCAAATTGACAACAAGTACTGCTGTTTCTCTGAAAATAAAGAAAAGCCTTAGACTTTTTCCTGCATGAAACTGCCCATAAGACCGGTAGGCTTAAAGAAAAGGACGAGAATAAGGATGGCAAAAGCAGCGGCATCGCGGTACTGGGAAGAAATATATGCCGCGGCCATAACTTCGGCAACACCGAGCAAAAGGCCTCCCAGCATGGCTCCCGGAATTCTGCCGATACCCCCTAAAACAGCAGCAACAAAACCTTTTAGACCCGGCATCAGGCCCATCATCGGAGTTACAGTACGAAAATATATTCCGACCATTACTCCCGCTGCTGCTCCCAGGGCCGAACCGACGAGAAACGTAATGGAAATAATTAAATTAACATTAATTCCCATAAGGCTGGCTGTATCCATATCCTGAGCAGCTGCACGCATAGCTTTGCCGATTTTTGTTTTTTGGATAAAAAAAGTAAGAGCAAACATCAATAAAAATGAAATTGCCAGGATAATTAACTCCAACTTGGAAATAGTTAAAAACGAGGTCTGATATACTTTAGGAATAAAAGGACTGGGAAAAGTATAAGGACGGGCGCCCATAATCAACAGCGCCAGGTTTTGCAGGAAGATGGATGCACCAATGGCGCTGATTAAAGCTGCCAGCCGTGAGGAGCGGCGCAGGGGACGGTAGGCCAGGTATTCCACCGTAAGACCCACCAGGCCGGCGAAAGCCATGGCCAATAAAAACGCCAGAAAAAAAGGAACATTGTAGAAAACTACAAGAATCATTCCGGCAAAGGCTCCGAACATGTAGATCTCGCCATGAGCGAAATTTATTAACATAATAATACCATAAACCATGGTATAACCCAAAGCAATAAGGGAATAAATACTCCCAAGAATGATACCGTTAACGAGCTGTTGTATAAACATTGCCCCACCTCAAATAGTTCAACTTGATTTTAATTATAAAAATAAGGGGGCAGGGGAAAGGAAAAATTCTTCTTTTACTTTCTTACCTGCCCGTCCTTTCTTTATCATTAGCGGAGCCGTTGGAAGGCGCCATCTACTACTTTAAGAATTAACACTTCCTTTAGTGTATCCCCTTCTTCATCAATACTCGTTAAACCGGTGATTCCCGGAAAATCTTTTGTCTCCGCCAAGCCGTCGCGAATAGCTTGCCGGTCTGTACCATTCTGCTTCATAGCTTCAATTACAATACGTGCTGCGTCGTAGGCCTGGGCTGCAAACATGTCTGGTTCTTCACCAAAAAGTTCCGTATATCTTGCAACAAAAGACTGCACGACAGGGTTAGGGTCTGCGGAAAAGAAACCTGCAGTAAAGGTAGCTCCTTCGATGGCATCTTGACCGATTTCCACCAATACGGGGGAATAGAAACCGTCAGCACCAAGGATTTGTATGGACATAGCCTGCTCGGCTGCCTGTTGGGCAATCTTTGCTGCTTCGGTATAATAGCCTGCAACAAAGACAGCATCAGGTTCCTTTTGTTGGATAGATGTAAGTTGAGGGCGGAAATGCTCGTCGCCATCCATAAAAGCTTCCACGGCAACAACTTCGGCTTTCTCTTTAGCAGTTGCTTCAAAGGCATCTTTTAGTGCCACGCCATAGTCATTGTTTGTATAAAGAATGGCAAAACGTTTAAGTCCCAGTTCCG
Source organism: Dethiobacter alkaliphilus (assembly GCA_016841605.1). Taxonomy (GTDB): domain Bacteria; phylum Bacillota; class Dethiobacteria; order DTU022; family UBA8154; genus DUNV01. The sequence continues at coordinate 201,036 of JAENYV010000006.1, forward strand.
TTACGGCATATTCGGCCAGCTGTGAAGCTTGAACTTCGTCGGAGAGACAGTTGCGGAAAAGATAAGGGTTCCCTTCCGTCAGGCCTGTGGCTGTGGAAGTCGGAGAAATCGTCGGCACTTCGCCGTCCATGACAATAGGGCCTCCCGCAGCTGTTTCTGAGCTTAAAACGGCGCCGATAATAACATTTACATTATCCTGGTCAATAAGCTTGGAAAAAGCATTGGCTGCTTTCGACCAGTCACCTTCACTATCTTCCGAAATCTGAACCAGGTTTACACCCGGAATCTCATTATTTTCATTTGCTTCTTCTAAAGCTATTTGGACCGCGTTACTAACACTTAATCCGTATGTTGCCGCACCACCTGTTAGGGGACCGACTGTACCTACTTTCACATCTACTGTTTCCTCGACAGTTCCTTCTTCCGGTTCTTGGGTCCCGGGAGCCGCCTGCTGCGTGCTGCATCCGGACGTCAGCAACAAAGCCATACATAACACAAGCACAATAAACATTGTTAAACGATACTTTTTCATTTTGTATTAACCCCCTTTCCTTTCGTCAAAAAAATAAGGCTCTACCGGTACGCTATAAATTGTAAACGATCACCCCCCTTGAAGTTAGAAGACCCTTTAGTACTTGTTATGTTTCCTCAAGAGATCAAAGAACCTTCATTTCATTTACGGGTCGTTTTTAAAATAAATTCCACTCAATAGAAGTAAAAACCTGCTTCTATCTAAAGAAAAAAAGTTAAAAATAAAGCAAAAATAAAAAAAGCCTTAACCCCTTCTTATTTCCCGGGCAAGCGCAAGATTCGACTGAAAAACAAAAAAAGCCTGCTATAGATTGCAAGTATGAAGATGTAGGAAGGAATTTACGTAAAAATAGAGAAATTTTAAGTTTAGTAAGTTTAGAAGGACAAAATTTATTTTTCATATCACTTCGATTACAAAAAGCCGTCTTTCCCGCCTGTTCGGGCTCATCTCTATTTGAGGTGATAAAAGAGGTGATTTTATGAAGGAGTTGCCAAAATCGACGGCCTGTCTTGAGTTCAAGAGACAGAAGGTCTTCGCAGTGCGGAGCATAAAAGAAGGCGAAGTGCTGGAATGTTCGCCGGTTATCCCTGTTTCAGCCGGTGAATGGGCATCGGTTTCCCAAACTGTATTGCGCTATTATTGTTATGCCTGGGGAGAGGACAATAAAGGTGCAGCTATTGCACTGGGTTACGGTTCCCTCTTCAACTGCTCGGCCGAACGGCCTACTGCGTATTATGTCAATCATTTCGAAGACCTGGTCATCGAGTTTTTCGCGGCAAGAGATCTTGAGCAGGGAGAGGAGATTACCGTAAACCGCCGGAAACCCGGCCGGATAACCTGAATATAAGGTATGCCCTACGGCTTTGTGAGGACGATTCAGAGTCGTCTACGTAGACAGAAGGATGTAGTTGGGAGGTTTATCATGATTGTAGTTCGTAACACCCCAAATAAAGGAAGGGGTGTTTTTGCCGGGAGAAATTTTGCCGAGAGGGAATTGATCGAGCGGACTCCCGTATTAATTGTCCCTGCTGAGGAGTGGAGTTACATTAGAAATACCATCCTGGACAATTACTGCTTTCGTTTCGGACCGAATCAAGAGCATGCGGCCCTTGCCATGGGGTATGGTTCATTATACAATCATTCCTATACTCCCAATGCCGTTTATGAAGTAATAGATGGGGAGACGGTGATACAGTTTACTGCTTTAAGGGATATTCAGGTGGGGGAGGAAATTACCGTCAATTATAATCGCGATCCCCGGGACAATTCTCCTGTCTGGTTTGATGTTTTGCCCTAACATCTTGGGACAGGAAAAAAAATATAGTCACCACTTAAACACAAAATAGGTAGTCATTTTAAGCCGCAGTATAACTAAAATGGTTTGAGGTATTTAGACTCGATAAGCAGGCGGTGTATTTACCCACCCTTTAAGTAAACCATAATCCAAAAAATTACTATATAATTTTAATTCGTTCGTTAAAAATTCTTGAAAAAGTGTTCTAATCATAGCTGAAATTGAATGATTAAAAGCAATGATGAGAGTAGGTAAAAACGATTGAATTCCTGCTAATGTATGCGTAAAGACATATTCATCTGAGACAAATCCTGCATCAAAAATACTTAAAGGATTTTCAGCAGGTTTTTTAGTTGTCGGAATGCCGAATTCTACTGCTGTTTTTTCTAACCTCTCAATTTCTTTTTTAAGAAATTTTTCACCTTGTAGTAGGATAAATTTTAGATCAGCATCCTTAACCACACCGATAAATACTTTAGTCGTTTCCACTGTCTGATATCTGATTGTTAATATATTCCAAATATAGCCTACTTCTAAAACACTAATGACTCTTTGCCGGTCTCTTCGTGATTGGCTAAATTTAAATTTTTGTTCAATTTCTTCTAAAATTTGTGTAAGCAATACTTAACCTCCCATATTTATCCTTATAAAATTTTTCTTATCAATTTAATACGCATTTCATATAGATGACCAATAAGAATTATATCTTCTTTGGTTTTTTTAAACTTTCTTTCAGCTGAGGATAATCTACTATAAAAAGGTAATATGTATCATACAATTTTCCATAAGAACCCTCTATAGTTTAGCTTGTAAATTCGTTTTTATTTTGTTCAAATTGTAAAAAAGTATGCTCATGCCATGATCAAGATACTTCATAATGGCGAAAAACGTTGGAATTAAATAGTAATCAAACGGTAAAAATATTAAATATAAAAATATTTTTTAAAAAAATGGGTTGACAGAATATTTATACTATGAGATAATATTATTACACAGATTCCGAGAGGCAAGAAGGAAGACTTCCCCGGCTCCAGACGTAAGGAATGGTTTCCTTGATGGAAAATCATCGATGATTTTTAGCACAGGGATGATAAGTGCGGTCAAGGGAGTCGGGCAGCGAGAAAGTAGCCAGTGTATGAAAGGATTTTAAGGATGAACTTCCCTGAAATACCTTTGAAAATGGCACTGGAAAGCTGTATCATCTAAGTGATAGAGGTTAGCCGGAAGGCCTGTTGGAATCTGTGTATTTTTTAATGTACTGATTTTTTCAGTGACAAAAATATTTAAAGATTTGAAGCAGGTTACAAAAATATATTTTTGCAATTCCATAAACTTTGTTATAATTAGAGGACATATATACATAAAACAAGGATTAATTGAACAAATGGAACAAACAGATTTAAAACAACGCCTTTTTGTTATTGTTCTTAAAGCTTCGATGTTCTTTTCGGCTCTTTCGATTATAGGAAACATAATGATCGATTTCCCCTTAAGTGTCAATATTAAATGGATATTCTTATTTTGCTTAACTTTTTTCTGTTTTTTATTTGAAAAATATAAGGGTCTTTCCGATTTACAAAAATTTTTGTATTTTTGGTTTTTAATAGGTATTTTTATGCCTCTTGCTTTTATTAATGCCGGAGGAAGCAAAAGTGATACGATAGCATATACATTTTTTGCTTTAATTGTCGTTACTTACATACTTGACGGTCGTCATAGAAATATACTTATCGGAACTATTATTACTGTCTTTATGGGAATGCATATTTATGAATACTTATTTCCCGAAAAAATATCTGTTTATGATACATACAGCCGTTTTATTGATCGTTTGACACAGGTGCCGATTATTCTATTTCTTAGTTTTTTAGTTATACGACGTTTTGTTGATGCCTATGACCAATTGACGAAAAAGCTTATTCGGCATGCGCATCACGATGAACTGACAGGACTGTTAAACAGAAGAAATTTCAATGATATTCTACAAACGCAACTAAATTCCGGTAATAACAATGGCTACTTAATTATGATGGACATAGATAATTTTAAATTGATTAATGACAAAAAAGGACACCTAGTTGGGGATGAAGTTCTAAGGTACTTGGGCAGTATATTAAATCAATGCTTTGACAACGGGAAAAACATGATCAGCCGGTGGGGCGGCGATGAATTTGTTATCATTTATTTTGGCAATGCTGAACAGCTATATATTATTATTGAAAAGATAAAAAATGATTTTAAGACCTATATTGATCAGATTGAGCCGTTAGTTGATATTAGCGTAGGTGTTGCCGCTATTAAGGGATGTAAAACATCAAATGATGTTCTCGCCAGGTCCGACCAGGTTATGTATGAACAGAAAAGTGCTAAAAAAAATGCTAATATTTAAAGCTTCCGCACTAAGAGTCCATCGGCACTCTATTTTGCCAGTGATAATTTACCCTTTATATGGAAAAAACTAACCTTCAGCAAATAAAATGTAATACGAACTTGATCTTTTTTCATTTATATGCTATATTTACGTTGTTCGATATGTCGGGGTGGCGGAACAGGCAGACGCGCACGTTTGAGGGGCGTGTGGTGAATACCATGTGGGTTCAAGTCCCATCCCCGACACCATTTAAGCTATATGAAGGCCGTGGAAAAGTACCACGGCCTTTTTGTTTGCAAAAACTTGCGCAGTTAACACGTGTAATTCTTACGGTCTTTCAGAGACTGGCGAATAGTGTTATGTAATGTTGTACTAGTAAGGAAATTACTTTTTAAAGCTAAGATCCCCCAGCAATCAACCTGGAGGATCTCTTCGTTCTGCCATTTTACCCTGTTTGTTTATGATTGTTCCACATCAACATTTTTCCGGCCAAAGAGGTAAAAGGCATTATAAATTGCTACGATGACACCTAAAATAACGTTGTTCCATGCCAGAGAAGTTGGTGCCATTATGGGAGTATAGTTGACAATTGCTAACCAGATACCTACTATTAAGTGGATAATATGAAACGTAGTCATCACCTTGTATCCCTCCTTTCAATGCTATAGCATAACCCTTTTTTAAAATAATATACTTTGGAAGGAAAAAGTTATCAAAGATGGTTTTTTCTTGTTTGCTTTAATTTATTATGATAAAATAATTCCGGATTGGGAGGTAAAAGATGGTGACAGGAGATTCAGAAAAATATGGAGACGACTTTATAAAATTTTTAGGTACGGCTGGGGCACGTTTTGTCGTTGCTAAACAGTTAAGAGCTTCAGGGGGACTTTGGCTTTCCGCAGAAAGTTTTAATATTCTTATCGATCCTGGTCCAGGGTCGTTAGTAAAGTGCTTGTCTTCCAGGCCCAAACTAGATCCGGCCCTGTTAAACGGAATTATTCTCACACACCGCCACCTGGATCATTCCAATGATGTAAATGTCCTTATTGAAGCAATGACAAACGGAGGAAGTGATAAAAAAGGTTTTTTATTAGCCCCAAGAGATGCTCTGGAAGGGAAAGACCCTGTTGTCCAGCTTTATCTTCGCCGTTTTCTTGAGAAAATCGATTTCCTCGAAGAGAAAAAAATATTTAACTTTCCTTCCTTTACAATGGAGACGCCGGTAAGGCATCATCACCCTGTCGAAACTTATGGGTTAAAGTTTGTTTTTCCTTATGGGAAAGTATTTCTCATTTCAGATACTGCTTTTTTCCCTGAATTAATTCATTATTATCAGGGGGCGGATATTCTAATTTTAAATGTTGTTATTTTTGAAGTCCGGTCAGCCAATACAATTTTACATTTGAAATACCAGCAGGCTAAGGAGCTGATTCGGGGGATCAAACCTAAGGTGGCTGTCTTAACCCATTTCGGAATGACGATGTTGCAACAAAGGCCCCATCTCCTGGCTGCTAAGCTGCAGGATGAGTTGGGTATTAAAGTAATTGCCGCCGGTGATGGGCTGAAGCTTTCTTTCTCCAGCTTTTTTCCGGTTAGTACGGAGTGATAAAATGTTTGTCGGGATTTGCAGAATGGATTTACTTATCGCTGAGGGACATTCGTTGAAGGAGAAGAGGCACGTTATAAAAAGTATTGTGCAGAGGCTCCAAAAACGATTTAATGTTTCTGTAGCGGAAGTGGGGCACCTGGATATGCTGAGGAGAGCAGAGATCGGTATTGCTATAGTAAGCAATGAGGCGATATACTTGGAAAAAAAAATATCTGAAGCAATTACTTTTGTTGAGTGGGACGGCAGGGTAGATGCGATTAAGATTGAAAAAGAGATCTTCTCTTTATGATTAATATGAATTAAAAACGTATGGTAAAATCTTTGAATTTATCGACTCCAGGATAATCTTTAACCATGATTTCGTCAATTCTTCCATGAGGATTTTTATTCAGAACCGTAATAAAGTGTTCCAGCTTTTGGGGTGTTTCATATATGATACATTCAACTCTTCCGTCCGGGAGATTTTTAACATATCCCCGCATACCTATTTTTTGGGCAATGCTATTAATGAAGTAACGCATTCCGACTCCTTGAACCAGACCGGAAAGGTGGATACAAAAATATTTTCTTTCAGACATGCCGAATTCTCCTTTTTTATTGTTGTTTAAAATACAGCTTTCCTGCTCGAGCAACGTACTTTAAATGTAATGTGGGTTTGAGTTTAATCACCCGTTATTTTCTGTTCTTCAGGGAAGAATAAAAGGGGTGATTTTTTCATGATAATAAATGTTATTATTAGGACGGTGATTATTTACCTTACTGTCCTTTTGGTTATGCGTCTTATGGGCAAACGGGAAGTGGGGCAGCTTTCTACTTTTGACCTGGTAGTTGCTATTATGATCGCTGAGATTGCCGTTTTCCCCATGGAAGATTTAAATATACCAATATATATAGGTCTTATCCCCATGTTTATTCTTGTTGGGGGTGAAATTTTTATTTCTTACGTATGTCTGAAAAGCCGTTTATTAAGAAAAATTATCGACGGTGGACCAAGTATTATTATCTCCAAAGGCAAAATTATGGAAAAAGAAATGAGAAGGTTGCGTTATAATTTGAACGATTTATTGGCACAGCTCAGGGAGAAAAATATTTTTGACGTTGCGGATGTTAATTATGCTATTCTTGAAACTTCGGGTAAATTAAGTGTCATGTTAAAAACCCCGAAAAGGTGTTTGACTCCTGAAGATATCAATCTTCGCCTACCGGAAGAAGAAGCACCGTCTCCGGTCATTCTTGACGGAGAAGTTTTAAAGAACAATCTTACATTACATGGTTTAACGGATCTTTGGCTGGACAATAAGCTTAAAGAATATAGTTTATCCGCTAAGGATATTCTTTATGCCAGTATAGACTCCAGGGGAAAGCTGTTTTTGAGTGAAAAGGTAAAGAAATAATAAATTAAACGATAACTAAAAGTAAATTATGACGACCATTCTACCTTACTGCTTTGAGGGACAAGATGTATCCATGTATTGCCGGGAGCTAAAAGTAATTTACCGTTTTCCCCGGTAAAAACGGTCCTGGTTTGCTCGCTGTCTTTTTTCCATGTAATCTCTTCGACAGTACCGCCAGAAAAAAGTAACCCTTTGCCTTCTCCGATCAGTGTTATCCTGAGGTGCCCCTCCGATGTAAAGGTATGTGCATCTATAAACTGGACAATAATGTTTTTTACAGAGATTTCTTCACCCGTTTCGGCTTCAATAAAAAGATCACCATCATTATATCGGGTATAGCTTCCTTCGGAATTTTTAAGGTATTCAACATAGTTTGCCGAACTAAATTTTATCTTAATTTTAGAAACAGCCTGAGTTTGATTTTCCGAAGTTTTAAAAGTGAAAAAAGGCTGGATTGATTCCTTTGAATCCGATAAATAATTCTTTTTTTCCGCTCCCTGTAAGAGCAGGGAAAGCGAAGTGTATAGGTTGTGAGGCATCTTTCTACTCTTTTCTCTCCAAAAATAAAGGGGATTGAATCGTTCATCAATATATTTTGACCGAATATTTTTTAAAACTTCCTCTGTGTGGATGGAATAACCGCAGTGAGCCATTATTCCGTCATGTTCCTTGATGAGATAGGCAAAGTATGGTCTGGCGCTGCGAACAGGACCGATATCACCTTCATAAGGAGAAGCATACAGGGCTAGAAAACGAGTATATCCTCCTTCAACCGGCACTTCGTAAACAAGTTCGGCATAGGCCAAGCCTGATTGTGGTCTGGCTTTGGGGTGGTTTTCAATTAATACGCACAGTGGGCGGGGGTAGATATCGGCAACGCAAGCCCCCGTGTAGGGAGAAAAAGGCCCTTGCGGTGTTAATTTTTCATCCTGTTCCAGATTATCTTTCTCAAGCTCATTATTAATCGGAGGGGTAGTTATTTCTTCAGGTACTTTACATCCTGCTGCTAAAAAGGATACAATAATGATTACGAAGATAAACAGGTAAAATGGACTTTTTGTTTTCATTCAAATATACCTCTTTTAATTAATATTTGTTTAATAAAAAAATAACGTTTTTCTTGACGGGAGGTTTTTTTCATTGGTAGTATTAAAAAAACCCCTCTTAATGGCACGAGAACTTATTGCCCGGTGTGTTTCTCCCGGTGACGTCGTAGTGGACGCAACAGCAGGTAATGGACATGATACCCTTTTTCTGGCTGAATTGGTGGGTGACCAAGGAAAGGTCTATTCATTTGATATTCAAGAAGAAGCAATCTCAAAGACCGCTCAAAAGCTAATTGATGCTCGTTTATTGCCAAGAGTTCATTTGATTTGTTCCGGACATGAAAATATTGCCTTTTATGTTAAAGAAAAGGTTTCTGCCGTGATGTTTAACCTGGGTTATCTTCCCGGTAAGAATCATTTACTTGTTACCAGGCCTGACACAACATTATCTGCGCTTAAAGCAAGCCTGGAGAAACTTAGATTCGGCGGGGTGATCACACTTGTCCTCTATTCCGGTCATACAGGTGGAGAGGATGAAAAAAAGACAATAATTGACTATTGTAGCAAGCTTGAACAAGGCCGTTTTACTGTCTTTCTATATGAAATGATAAACTGGGCGAATTATCCTCCTGCCCTTTTATCCATTGAGAAACACAATTCCGTTAAATAAATTAAATCACTATTTTCTGGGAGGTAGTTTATCATTTGTTTCCTGCAAAAGCAAGCTTTGGGTAAATAAATTTCATTGTAATAAAATTACAATTTATTATTTTGAAAATTTTTAAGTTAGAATATTATTGTTCCGGGAGGTCTCTTATATATGATACCATTTGTATCAGTTATTGGTCGGGGAAATACAGGAAAAACAACACTTATTAGAAAATTAATCCGTGAACTGGGACAGTTGAGTTACCGTGTGGCTGTGATAAAGCACGATCCGGATGATCACGGAGAAGTTGACCGGGAGGGAAGTGATACATGGGTTTTCCGAAAAGAAGGGAGCCATGCAGTTATTCTCGCTTCTCCTTCAAAGGTTACTCTTTTTCGCACAACGGAGAATGAACAATTACCGGAGGAGCTCTTTCCTCTCTGTGGAAATGTCGATTTAATAATCCTAGAGGGCTATAAAAAAAGAGATTATCCTAAAATTTTTCTCTGGACAGGGAAAAGGGAAGAGTTAAATATTGATCCTAATTGGAATGTTATTGCTGTAATTTATGCTCAAGAAGAGGAACAAGAAGTAATGAAACGTTTTAAGGAAACAGCCATTCCACTTTTTTGCAGAGATGATAGTATGGGTATTGCACGGTTTGTTGAGCGTTTTATTTTACAAGAAAGATAAGAATGGGGGAGAAGGAGGGTAAAGAATGGAGCAAAAAAGTGCGCCAAAATCCGTTATTCGGCGTTTACCAATGTATTTGCGAATTTTAGATGATCTTCTGGCGAATGATGTAGAGATTGTCTCTTCGAGAGAATTAAGCGATGAAACAGGTTTTACGGCTGAACAAATTCGTAAAGATCTGGCTTTTTTTGGTGCCTTTGGTACCAGAGGGACGGGTTATAATACAAGCTTTTTGCGGGATAAAATTTTAAAAATTATTGGTCTTGATGAGCAGACTAATATTATTGTTGTCGGTGCAGGGCATCTCGGTATAGCTTTGACCCGCTTTAATATTAGACAAAATCCATATGTAAATGTTGTGGCTATTTTTGATATTGACCCAAATGTTATCGGCAAAAAAATCGCTGATATAGAAGTTATGCCTGCTTCAAAAATGAAAGAAATTTCAGTTAAACACGATGTAAAGGTCGCTGTTTTAACTGTACCATCCGAACACGCCCAAACAGCGGCCGAAGATATTGTTAAGAGCGGGATTAGAGTAATATTTAACTTTTCTCTCAGTAAGCTTTACGTTCCAAGTTCTGTTTATATCCATAACGCCGACCTTAGTATTGAGCTGCAAAGCCTTATTTACTATGCGACCAGTAGAGTAGTAATTTAAGCTTAAAAGTGTTATTTGAATTAAATTTTATATCACGAATATTTTTCTTTAATAGTTGACTTTTTCATTCTTTTTGTGTATACTTATAAACGTCGGTGGAGCCGTGGTGTAGTCCGGTTAACATGCCGGCCTGTCAAGCCGGAGATCGCGGGTTCAAGTCCCGTCGGCTCCGCCAAATAATGCCGAGATAGCTCAGTCGGTAGAGCAGAGGACTGAAAATCCTCGTGTCCCCAGTTCAATTCTGGGTCTCGGCACCATTTTTTTGCGGAAGTGGCTCAGTGGTAGAGCATCGCCTTGCCAAGGCGAGGGTCGCGGGTTCGAATCCCGTCTTCCGCTCCATTTTTTGTGGCGACATAGCCAAGTGGCAAGGCAGAGGACTGCAAATCCTTTATCCCCGGTTCAAATCCGGGTGTCGCCTCCATTTTTTTTTGTGTAGCCGGAGTGGCGGAACAGGCAGACGCAAGGGACTTAAAATCCCTCGATCATTTATGATCGTACCGGTTCAAGTCCGGTCTCCGGCACCAATAAATATCGGCATCGAGAAAGTTTTAAAGACCGCCTTTATTGACGGTCTTTTTGTTCGTTGGTGCCATTTTGGTGCCCTTTTTTATTTTTAATAAAATTATTGATCTTTTCCACTGCTTCTTTCTTCATCCCTTTGACAACATGGCTGTAAGTATCCATTGTAATAGAAATGGTTTCATGCCCTAGCATTTCCTGAACTATTCGGGGGTGTACTCCTTGCGACAACATCATCGTTGCGAAGGTGTGCCTGAGGAAATCAAAACGTTTGTTTCGTTCGTCATTCTTTTGCTTAATTTTATTTAAGGAATGGGGGGCATGCGTTTAGTCTCATAATATGTGCTTCTTGGAACGTGAAGTATTCTGCACAGCTTCACTATTTTTGCAAGTCGCTTTAATTCTTCATCTTCCGCCTTAACATGTTCGCTGCCGACAAACGGCTTGCTACTGTTCTGATGGTATCTCGCTACCCATCCGTAAATTGTGTTTGCATGAATCCCTACTTCTCGGGCGACTGCTGCCACTTATTCTTTGTTTTCTACCACTCTTTTACAGATTTCCAGCTTATACGCCTGATCAAAGTTTTTAGCCATTTATAAACACCTCTTATTTTTATTGTACTTGGTGTTTGGGGTGTCTGTAAAATGGGGTATGGTTCACTTGGGATATGGCTTGTTGTATTACTCGATCAACCACAGTGGGAATTCCGAACTTTTTTCTCTTCTTTCCGTCTTCTTTTGGTATTTCTACCCTTCTGACGGGGTTAGGACGGTATTTACCATCCAGAATTGACTGTCTGAGTTGACTTCCGTTTTCTCTGAAGTGTTGTAGAAGTTCATCTACTCTCATCCCATCGATTCCGTGGGCTCCTTTGTTTGACTTGACTTTCTTGAAGCTCTGTTCAAGTTGTCCCTGTCGACAATTTGCTCAATCAGTTTCTCCTTCGACTTGTCTGCTTCGATGATGTTGTTTTCAGTTATCCTCCCAGAATTGTACGCTCCTGCATATCCTTCGTGTTCCGCACTATTCTTTTGCAGTGAGCCCCCTTACGACTGTTGTCTGCCGGAGGTCGGCTGTACTTCGCTCCTGTTTTGGTAACATTTATTTGCTATCATCTCCTGAGGTTCAACCCTTCCTCGATGACGTCGATTTCATCGTGTAGTATGGTATCTGCTGACTTCTCATGGCAAATCCTGTTTCAACCGTGATTCGAAATTATCTCTTCACGTCCATGAAACCTCCCCGGGTAAGAGTAGCAACCTTCATCCCGCCGCACAAGGAAGGGTACATTGAGGATGGCAAGACATATGCTGAAGTACGAGCTCTTGCTGAGACGCTTGGGTTTAAAGTGATTCGGAATAAAGAAAAACAACAGATGGAGGTGAGTAAATAATGAATGAAGTGGTTGTTGCTTTACTGCAAGATGCTTTATTGCTTTTAGTAACGTTGCTGGCCGGTTTCATGGTTGCCTGGCTGAAAAAGCGCTTGAGCGTCGAAGGCATGAAGAAAATTGAAACGGAGTTGGCACTCAAGCAGGAGCTGGCTTATCTGGCTGTACGTTTCGTGGAGCAAGCTTTTAAAGATTTGAAAGGAGAAGAGAAGTATACTCAGGCGGCGAAGTGGCTGTCAGAGCGGGCAGGGGAGATAGGGTTAAACATTGCTGCAGCAGAAATAAAAGGGCTTATTGAAGCGGCGCTGCGGGCCTTTAAAGATGAGTTTGGAGAGGAATGGGCGAAAAAGGAAAAGGCGGGGTAGGGTATTCTGGGCGGAATAAAATAATAGTAGTAATAGTAATGGAAGTAATGCAACCAGGCGGGGAGAGATCCCCGCTTTTTTTGTTTGTACAGAAATTTCCGAGAAAGGACTATTTTCTCGGAAATTTTCTCCTACTGTTATCGTAACAGTATAGTCAATCTGGTAGTTATCTGTAATATCAACAGATACAGTAGTGGTGCTGGCAGTATGAGTTACGTTTAAAAGGGGATCGTTATTACTAAAGGGAACATCGGCACCACCTGTAACAGTTGCATCAGCTACAGTAGCAAGTTCATATACATATCCAAAGTGCTAATCCGGCGCCTATGGAGCCTGTTATTCCTAGCGGATCCGATAGCCCCCGTGGGTCCTGTAACTCCCATTGCTTCTGTTGTTCCAGCGGGTCCTGTTATTCCTAGCGGATCCGGTAGGCACGGACACATCTTCCACTACGATTAAAGATACATCATCAACAACTATATCAGTACTGCCTGCCTGGGGTAGCTTATTGATAAGTACTAGAGCTTTGGTCGCGCCGGCGGGTGTTGGGTTAGTGGTTTCATAAATTTCTAACCAAATATTTTCATCAACATCTGGAAGACTATCTGTTGGAATATTTGTGATAAGACCATATCCAAGAAAGATAAGAGATGAATCATAATAGGAAATAAAGAGTGAGACCGGTGGACTGATCCCAGCTCCGATTTTAGCCAGCGACACAAGAAACTCAAAACTTTCCCCCGGATTTACCCGAACGAACTGAGAAATAAATGAATTAACGGTTCCACCTATCAATCGTGCCCCGTAATAACCGGAATTTTTAAATTCCAATGTTATCTTTGCCTGGGATGGAACCCATGGAGGAAAAGCTCCCGTTTCAAAACCTTCGTTAACAATTAGTTCAGTAATAGGCATCTTTTTTCACCTCCTAAGCTTAAATCATGTATTCATGTAGCTGTTAACATAAGATAGCTATAGGTTATTATATGTCGATGCCTATAGTACTGTTAATGATAGGTGCGCTTATCAAAAGTAGTGGTACCAGACCAGCCGCTTTATCCTTCTTACGAGATACATCTGAGGGATTACGGTGAAATTCCGGGAGGTAGGTGGGGAAGTATTTTTAGGCGGGGCCTTCGGGTTCCGGCTTTTATCAGAATTAGGAATTTTATGATGACCGGGAGCCTGTTATAGACCCCCAGATATATGCTGCAAATAATAAGTCACGGGGGAATAGCTGAAAAAGCGGTTTAAGTAGATCGGTAGTTGTTTTTCGTTTTCATATTTCCTGGGCAAGCGCAGGATTCGACTACTATCGTCTTAATTTGTTAGACAATTTTATGGTTATAGAACGTGCCCGGTCTCCGGTACCAATGATGCTTTCAGGGTCTATTGACAGTATAAATTAAAGCTTAAAAATCCCTTGTGGTAGAAATCCTTAATAATTTGACCTCTTTACAAAATGAAGGGGTTTTTTATTTTATGGCAAGGGTAACAAGAATTAATAAAGTGTTTTTAAGGATTAATTTATATAAGGGCTTTTCTCGCCCGAGATCTGGTTTTGGCTCTTTTAAATAATTTAATGCTTTCATGTGCCACCAAAAATACTAAGGATGCCCCGATAACGTACACCCAATCCATTGCATTTATAGGTGCAAATCCGATAAATCTACTGAAGAAGGGTATATAGATGACCATTACAACAAAACAAAATGATATAAGTATTGAAAGCAACATCTTTTTATTCGTATAAATTGTTTTACTGAAGAAGCTTTCGTACGTATATCGTCTGGATAAGATATTTATAAACTGGCAAAAAGCAATTGTTGCATAAGTTACAGTTGTTGCACGGCTGTATAATGGATGAATATCGGTTAATTCACTACCGGTTCTTGATACAAAAAGCCCAAAGTTTATAAAGGCTAACAGTCCCATAAAAAATCCCAGAAAGAGAATTTCTATTGTCGTATTTTTGTTCAATATGTGATCTTCCCGTCTTCTTGGAGGTGACGACATAATATCCTTAGAGCCCGGATCATAAGTCAAGGCCGTAAGCGGCAGTATTTCTGCAAGTAAGTCGATGGACAGAATCTGAATAGCGAGTATTGGAATAGGCCATTTGAACAATGCTACTCCAAGGAGTCCCAACAAGACTACACATAATTCGGCGCCATTAGTAGTCAATGAAGCTAATATGGTTTTCTTCAGATTATTATATATGATCCTTCCTTCTCGGATGGCATAAACCATCGTTGAATAACTATCATCCAGTATTACCAGTTCTGCAGCTTCTTTAGAAACATCTGTACCAATCCCACCCATAGCAACACCTATGTGAGCACTTTTCAGTGCCGGTGCATCATTGACGCCATCTCCGGTTACAGCAACGATCCGATCCTGTTCCTTAAGATTTTTAACAATACGCAATTTATTTTCCGGAGAAACTCTTGAAAAGATAAGTGATTCATTCTTATCCATAATAGTCTTGAGACTGTCATCAGTCATATCGTCCAATTCTTTTCCTGTAATTACTTCAACGGGATTTCCATCCGCTGACAGAGATACCTGCTCGCCTATTGCCTGAGCAGTAATGGCATGATCTCCGGTCATAATAAAAGTTCTTATATGTGCTTCATGAGCTTTTTCAATGGCTTCACGCACATCTTCCTTCGGAGGGTCACTCATAACCATAAGCCCGAGGAAAATAACATTTCTTTCTATATTCTCCATCACATAGTCTGTTTCATCTTCTCTCAGTTCCCTGTAAGCAAATGCCAATACTCTCATGGCCTTTTTTGAATAACGGAGATTTAATTCTTCAAGCATTTTTTTGTCGTCTTCAGTTATGGAAACAGCACTTCCATTTTTATAGATATGTTTACTAACAGATAAGACACTGTCCATGGCGCCTTTCATTGTCAAGAATTTTCTATCATCAAATTGTCTGATCGAACTCATTCGTTTTCTAACGGAATCAAAGCTGAATTCATGGATTTCAGGATTTTCCGTATCTTCGTTTGGTGAGCGGGTACCCAGCTTTGTAGAAGCAGTGATCAAAGCTGCTTCCGTAGGATCACCGATAGCATACCAGGTGGAATGATTTTCATCCGGTTCATGTATTTCTGCATTAGATGCCATCGTTGCAGCATCCAGCATGATTTCTATCTTTTTTATTTGTTTTTCTGTAAGCTCATTTTTGTTTTTATCAAGTATACTTCCTACCGGCTCATAACCGATACCGGTCAACTCATATTCTTCCCCGTCAAACCAGAGATATTTTACAGTCATTTCATTCTTAGTCAGTGTCCCAGTTTTATCTGAAGCAATGACATTCGTCGAACCAAGGGTTTCGACAGAAGACAGTTTTTTAATAACAGCATTCTTCTTTGCCAGCATACCTACACCGTTTGATAAGGCTACTGTTACCTGCATCGGTAATGCCTGAGGGACAACGGCAACAGCTATTCCCAGTCCATAAAGCAACGCAAAGTTTATTCCAAGTCCCTGCTGTACACTGACCGTAAAAAGAATTACACCGATGAGAACTGCAAAAATAGCAATACGGTTTGCAAATACCTGCATCTCTAATTGAAGGGGTGATTTTGAGGTTTTCTCTTCCTGGGTCAAACCGGCGATTCTGCCAAGCTCTGTCTGCATACCTGTAGCTGTAACAATTCCTTTAGCGTTACCTGCTGCTACTGTTGTTCCTAAATAGGCCATATTACTTCTATCCGGTAACGTAACCTCTTCATCTATCGTATTGGAATGTTTTTCCTGAGGCATAGATTCGCCCGTTAGAGAAAAGTCATTGGTCCTGAAATTAAAAGCTTCAATAATTCGTATATCTGCCGGGACTTTATCCCCTTCTTCAAGATAAATCACGTCTCCCGGTACAAGCTCTGATTGATTTATCTCTTTCAGTTCTTTGTCCCTGAACACCTTCGATGGAGACTGGACCAGCATCTTCAGCGAATCCATAATGTTTTCAGCTTTATTTTCCTGTATATATCCGATGACAGCATTGACAATGACGATAATAGCCATAATAATTGCATCATTTGTATTTCCTATCAGCAAAGATATAACGGAGGCGACAATCAGAAGGATGACCAGAACATCTTTGAATTGTGTCAGGAATCTCAGCCATTTGGGTGTTCTTAGTTTAGCCTTAAGTTCATTTTTACCATATTCACCGATCCTTTTATCGGCCTCTTCCTGACCGAGACCTTTTTCATCTGCTTTCAGTAACTTGAGTATTTCATTTATATCCATTTTATAATAATTATCCATTGAGATCCTGGCCCCTTGCAATTTTTCTCAGTAGCATTATTATATCCAAAAACCTTTATAAATCAGTAACTGATTGGGCAATATTTTTTACTTTTTCTTGCTTTTTTTTTTGTCAAAAGAGACAGTTCCTAATTACCGGACAAAAAAATACCCCCCCTTGTTACTAAACAATATCTTGGGGAAGATCAGCATCTAGATAATTTTGAGGACCCCCTTCATAGGCGGTCCTCTTGTTTTTGTTACCTTATCCTTCTCAATATGATTTCTTCGTGCTTTGTTACTTCGTTTTCTATCTTGTCTAATTTCTCTGAATTAAGTTTATGTCCATCAAATAAAGCACCAAGCTTTTGGCCATGGTCGCTTTCCATTTTTATAACGGCTTCTTTGGTAAATTTAACCTCGGCTTTAACCTCTACCAGTTCACCTTCCATATTTTCCATTCTAGATTCCATACCGGTTATTTTGGATTCCATGCCGGTCATTCTGGATTCCATACCGGTTATTTTGGATTCCATGCCGGTCATTTTGGATTCCATGCCGGTCATTTTGGATTCCATGCCGGTCATTTTGGATTCCATGCCGGTCATTCTGGATTCCATACTTTCCATTTTGGATTCCATACCGGTCATTTTGGATTCCATACTAGTCAATTTGGATTCCATACTATTCATTCTGAATTCTATACCGCCTATTTTTTGCAGTATTGCCTCTAACAGTTCCCGGTCTTTCACTTGAACTTACCCCCAATA
This sequence comes from Dethiobacter alkaliphilus, assembly GCA_016841605.1. Classification (GTDB taxonomy): domain Bacteria; phylum Bacillota; class Dethiobacteria; order DTU022; family UBA8154; genus DUNV01. Next base: position 218,601 of record JAENYV010000006.1, read on the forward strand.
TAAATTTTAAATTAGTGCTTTCAGCCCAATATTTATTTAGCTTGTCCCATTCTTTTTTAGACTTATCTATACAAGCAAGCCCCCACTTATGTCTTCCGGTTTAATTTAAAGTTGTTTTTTCAGGCAGAGAATTATTATCCCGCCCATTAGTAATTATTATAACATATTGTTTGAGATAAGAAAATTAAAAAGATTCAAAAGGACGTTACTGGGATTGAGTCCTAAAAATAGCAAAATGAATGAAAATATTTCTTTCTGCTAATGATAATTAAAACAATAGAAAGGAGTAATCTGTTGAGTAGTATACCGATTTTTGCCGGCTTAGGTTGGTTGTGGTTTATAGCCATGGTCGTTGGATATGTGATCTTCTTGGTGGCGTTTTGGAGAATTATGAAATCCTATGAAGTTATTGCTGAGAAGGTCAAGGAAATAGCTGATAACATGAAACTAAAGCATGAATGAGTAAAATTTTTTAATACGATAGTTCAAAGTCGCTTTACCGGGCGGCTTTTTTAGTATAATCCGGACAATTTTTTGTTACTGTTTCTTAAAATAAATTTTATGTACAGCATTCCGCAATAATGGCAGGAGTTCTTCTTTATTTAGCGAAGTATTTTATGTGTTTACAGAAAGTTCAAATATTTATCGTAATATAAAATAGCCGACATACTGTTTACTTTAGAATCTATTTTGCAATATAAATTATAATAATAATCGAAAAGGGGATCTTTAATTGTCGACAAAAACTTCTAGCTTTGGTGTTTCTAAAAGAGAAGGGCATAATTCTTCACGCTTTTATAATAGTAAATTATATAATAACCATAATTTAAAAAAAGTATCAGATAAAACCGAACCCTTACCCTTACCCTTACAACAATGCAACAAAATATACTGTCGTGATTCAAGGGATTTGTCTTTTTTACCGGATAACTGTTTACATTTGATGGTTACCTCTCCTCCATATAATGTTGGGAAAGATTATGATAATGATTTATCATTACAAGATTACCTTTCTTTAATTAAGGATGTAATGAAAGAAATTTTTCGAATATTACTTCCCGGTGGTCGAGCCTGTATTAACGTAGCTAATATCGGAAGAAAACCATATATACCTTTAAATGGTTATATTACGCAGATAATGATAGAAATCGGTTTTTTAATGAGAGGAGAAGTTATCTGGAACAAAGCTGCGAGTTCAGGTTCTTCTACTGCCTGGGGTAGCTGGTGTTCTGCCTCAAATCCCACGTTGAGAGATGTTCATGAATATATTATGATTTTTTCAAAAGAGTCTTTTTCCCGAACAAAAGGAAAAAAAGACAAAACCAAAAAAACGAGTACTATTAATAAAGATGAGTTTCTCAAATTTACTAAAAGTGTTTGGTCATTTAATACTGAATCAGCAAAAAGGGTAAAACACCCTGCTCCCTACCCGGTCGAATTACCTTACAGGTTGATACAGTTATATTCTTTTAAAGATGATATAATAATTGATCCTTTCTGTGGTAGTGGAACATCTTGTATTGCTGCTCTCAAAAGCAACAGAAATTATATTGGGATTGACAATAACCAAGAATATGTTAAAAACTCTATTAATAGAGTTAAGAATTATCTTGAACTTGGAGAAGATGTTTTGGCGTAAGCATATTTAGAGAGGAATATAATTTTTTTTCAAGGAGGGACTATTATGACATCAATACCCAAAAAGCACCCCCCCCACACACTCTCTCTCACCGTTAACGGTGAGACTCACTCATTCATACTGGGAAAGGGCCCCAACGAGGTCTCTCCCTCGCACACTTTAGCGCAGACCCTCAGAGAGAAATTAGGGTTGACAGGCACTAAGATTTCCTGTGATCGCGGTGCCTGCGGATCCTGTACTGTGTTGCTGAACGGGAAAGCAGTCTTTTCATGCATGCTTTTAACCGTGGAATGTGAAGGGAAGGAAATTACCACCATTGAAGGCCTGAGTGATCCCAAAACCGGCAACCTTGATCCCCTCCAGCAATCTTTTATCGACCATACGGCTTTCCAGTGCGGCTTCTGTACACCGGGAATTATTATGAGCACCAAGGCCCTCCTTAATACGAACCCATCTCCCACAGTGGACGAGGTGAAAGAAGCTCTTTCAGGAAACTTTTGCCGGTGTATTAGCCATTATCACGTTCTGGACGCCGTAATGGACGTAGTTAAAAAGGAGGGTAATCAATGACGGATTACCGCTTTATCGGCAAATCCACTCCCCGGAAGGATGCTCGCGACATCGTTACAGGGAAGATAAAGTTTATCAATGATGTTACTATCCCCAATATGCTTTACGGCAAGGTCCTTAGAAGTCCCTTTCCCCATGCCCTGATCAAAAATATAGATACTGCTGAGGCCATGCGCATCCCCGGTGTGGAGGCAGTTCTCACTCATAAAGATGTCCCGGAGTGGATGGGGGGTGCATCACCCCTTCACGTCCGCATTCTCGACAATAAAGTCCGTTATGTTGGTGACGGTGTAGCCCTTGTTGCGGCTGAGACGGAGGATATCTGCGAAGAAGCCCTCCGCCTGATCAGGGTCGAGTACGAACCTCTCCCCGCTGTCTATGATGTGGAAGAGGCTTTGCAACCCGAAGCCCCCCGCTTATATGACATGTTCCCCGGCAATCTGATGCCGCCGGAAAACCGCATCTTCGGACCCCATACCCTCCAGGAGGTTGTTATCGGTGATGTGGACAAGGGACTGGAAGAGGCTGATTTTATTATTGAAGGATACTGCACTTATGAAAATATTCCCAATCCAATGCCCCCGGAACCTCCCGGTGTGATTGCAGCATGGGAAGGATCGGATACCTTAACAGTGTGGTCGGCTTCCCAGGGTCCCCATATGTTTAAAGTCGCTCTGCAAAAGCGAATGGGTTCAATCAATTTACAGTCCATCGGAAGTCCCGTTGGAGCGAGCTATGGTTCAAAGTTTATGTCCTGGCAGTATGTTTTGCCTGCTGCCGCGCTTGCGAAGGCCACAGGCCGTCCGGTTAAGTTCTGTTACGGGAAGGCGGAACACCTGGCAGCTTTTACAGTCCGGCTGGGATCTCGTATTTATGGAAAAGTAGGTATGAAAAAGGACGGAACTGTAACGTTCGTGTCGGGGGATTGGTTGGTAAATACGGGTGCCTTTTCCGAAACGGCCCAGGCTATGGTTGCTGTGGGCTGCGGAGAGGCGCAGCTTATGCTCAGGTGTCGCAACTGGAATCTCAAACCCAAAGTGGTATGCACAAACAGGACGGCTTCAGGCCAGATCCGGGGTTTCGGCGGTCAGGAACTAAAATGTGCGTTGACGCCCATCATTACTATGGGAATGGAGAAAGCCGGCCTTGATCCCGTTGATTTTTTTAAAAAAAACTATGTAAAACCGGGTGAAGACTTTTACTGGCGTGACGGAATCCGCTGGGTATGCAGAGGTATAGATTTTTCGGCCGCGATCGATCGGGGAGCGGAGACATTCGGCTGGAAGGAAAAATGGAAGGGATGGCTTATCCCTACATCCGTCAAAGGTGCAAAGAGGAGAGGCGTAGGGGTTGGTGTTCATGGAAATGCCGATGTCGGAGAGGATGTATCCGAGGCATTTGTGCGACTTGATCCCAATGGCACGGCAACAATCTATTCAGGCCTGGCTGAACACGGCACAGGTCAGCGAAGCAGCATTTGTAAGATGGTGGCTGAAATATTGCAGCTTCCCCTTGAGCGGGTCTCCGTTACACCGACAGATTCACGGGTTAACCCCTTTGAGCTTGGACCCGTCGGTTCCAGAGGGACCTATGCCATCGGAAGTGCGGTGATAGCCGCGGCCGAAGATGCGAAAAGACAACTGTTTGAACGAATGGCTCAAAAGTTTAATGTGCTGCCGGAAGAACTGGAAACAAAGGACGGAACGGTTTATGTAAAAGGAAGAACCGAAACGAAAATCCCGTGGATCAAAGGGATGGGCTATGACTCCACCTGCATGGGCCATGGCCGTTTTGAGCCCGATTTCAGTCAGCCCAACTTTATGATGATCTTCACCGAAGTGGAAGTCGATACCGGAACAGGTAAGGTCGAACTCATCCGGGTAGTCGGTGCGACTGATGTCGGGCAGGTAATCGATCCTCTTTCCCTGACAAATCAGCTCAATGGGTGCCTGGGTTCCGCGGGTATTGATAGCGCGCTCTTTGAAGAGACGGTCTTCGATACGCGGCTTGGACGGATCATGAACCCCAACATGATCGACTACAAGTGGCGTACCTTTTCTGAACTCCCCGAAATGGAACATGTAATCCTGGAAACACCCTTTCCCAGTCATCGCTTCCACGCCATCGGCGTAGGTGAGATTACCCCGTCCCCCGGCCCGTCTGCTGTCCTCATGGCCGTATCCAATGCGATCGGGGTGCGAATGAATGATTACCCGCTCACACCCGATAAGGTTTTACGAGCCTTAAAGAAGATAGCTACGACAAAGAGGAGGGGGAAAAGATGAAATCCTTTGTCCATTTTAATACCCGGTCGGTAGATGAGGCGATCCATCTGCTCAAGAAATATGAAGGAAAGGCCAAAATCAATGCAGGGGGAACAGACCTACTCGGCGTCCTGAAGGACCGTATCCTCCCTGAGTATCCTGAAGCGATTATCAACATTAAAACGATTCCCGGTCTCAGTATGATCGAAGATGGCGAAGAGAAAATACTTATCGGTGCGTTAACTACCCTCGCGGATATTATTAACTCTTCCCTTATTGAAAAGACCTTTCCCCTGCTCAAAGAGGCGGCATTATCTGTCGCCTCTCCACAGATCCGAAATGTGGCAACCATCGGCGGTAACCTCTGCCAGGATACCCGTTGCTGGTACTATCGCTATCCCGATGGGATCGGCGGAAGGATCAATTGCTTTCGGAAAGGTGGAAAGACCTGCCCTGCCGTTTCCGGAGAAAATCAATATCACGCCGTCATTGGGGCAAAGAAGTGCTACGCCGTCTGTCCCTCCGATCTGGCAGTGGCCCTGACAGCCCTTGGTGCGAATCTTACCATAGCAGGTCAAAAGGGTGTCCGTACTATTCCTGTGGAGGAATTTTACCATCCCTTGGGAAATACACTCAGTCCTGATGAGATGATTACGGCGATTCATATCCCGAAGCCTTTTCCCGTCGCCAGGCAGACCTTCCATAAGTTTACTCTCAGAAAGCCGATCGACTTTGCGGTTGTCAGTGTATCTTCGCTCATCTTCCTTGACCAAGAAATTTGTACAAGTAGCCGTATTGTCCTGGGAGCGGTTGCCTCAGCCCCTTTCCGTGCATATAAGGCGGAGGAATTTCTGAAAGAGAAAAAACTGTCCGCAAAGACTGCCGAAGAGGCAGCAAGGCTTGCACTGGACGGGTCAAAACCCCTGGCAAAAAATGCATATAAAGTTGAAATTGCGAAGACACTGGTGAAAAGAGCGGTGCAGGGAACTGAATGATGCTTCTCCTTCGCAATCCATTAAAAAAAATTCTTAATAATCCAAAGAATTAGCGAAGTTAAGCGGTTTTAAATAGTTTTTTCGGCTCTTTCTTTTGCTTTAAAAGTATTATATAATTGGAATACAATTATCAGGATTAATTACAATTAAATAGTAGTGTTCCGGGTTTCCCCGTCAACAGAAGGGGATAAAAGGGAACCAGGTGGAAATCCTGGACGGTCGCGCCACTGTAAGCGGTGAGCCGGTCATAAATAAACCACCGAGCTTTTTAAGCTCGGGAAGGAAGTGGCCGGTATTGAACCGCAAGTCAGGAGACCTGCCCGGTACATTGCATTTTCACCCTTCGCGAAAAAGGGAAGAAATGCGCTTGAAATGGTTTATTTGTTGGACAAACCAAAAACAGGCCCCGGACCTTCCTCAAGAAGGTTTCGGGGGTTTTTATTTTTCAGGATAAAGCTCTGCTATCTATTTTACTGAGCAGCCGTTGAGAATTTAAAATCTCTAAATGCGTTTTGGACAGGTTCCTATTTTGGGATGAAAAGGGAAGCCGGTTAAAAGCCGGCGCGGTCCCGCCACTGTAAGGGGAAACCGCTTTTTACTCTTTATGGCCACTGACTTCTGTTGGGAAGGTTTAAAAGCGGTGATGATTCCGAGCCAGGAGACCTGCCTGTTCAGATTACTACTCCCCACGGGTAATGGGAAGGTAGGTGTTGTTGATGGAAAATAAAACGAGACATTTGTGACTTCGTTTATCTCTGTTTAAGCCTGGATCCTGAAAAAATAAAGGCTAAGGGAGGTTGAAGGATTTTGAAGACATACAGAGTAAATGCGCGCAATCCGCGCAAATTATTTAGTTTTCTCTTGACACTAGTACTTTCTGTTGTTACTCTTGTTTTTCCTTCGGGGAGTTCCCTCAGAGCAGAAGAGGGACTGACTGTTGCTAATGCATTAGATGAAGTGGTGAGTTACTATCAAGAAGGCAAAACGGAGCTTAATCACTGGGAGGAGCTGGTCGCTCTCCGGACTGCGGGGGTTGATCTGCATGACGGTTCCTGGCAATTACCGGCGTGGGGTTCCTCGGCTACAGAGGATGCGGGCTATATTTTGGGTCTGCTTGCCAGGGGTGATGATCCGGGTTGTGCATGGTCGGAACAAAGAAATTTGTTGACCGAACTGGCCAATAAGCAGCAGGAAGACGGCTCATTCGGAGGGAGCCTTAATAACACCGTTTGGGCCATGATCGCCCTGGATAAGGCCGGCGGTGCTTACGATACGGAAAAAGCAGTGGAATATCTGCTCTCCCGGCAAGATACAAGCGGCGGTTTCGGTTTTTGGGGCGGTCCTGAACCGGACGATACAGGTATGGCGCTGCAGGCATTGAGCAATCACCGGGAGAAGGATGGAGTAAATGAAGCAGTATACAGCTCCCTTGACTACCTGACAAGCATACAGCTGCCTTCAGCCGGCTTTGCCAGCTGGGGGACGGAGAATGCCAACAGCATCGCCACGGTTATTTCCGGTCTGACGGCTGTCAATGAAGATCTTGCTGACGCCGGGTGGGTTAAAGGCGGGAAGACCATGATTGATGCCCTGCTGACGTTTAAGCTTGACGACGACTCTTTTTATTATGCCATTACCGACTGGAGCCCGGAAGCGGTAACAGATGATATGGCCACCCGCCAGGCCCTGAAAGCCCTGGCAGATCTGGCAGCCGCGGGCTACGGTGATCTTGTTCTAACCGATGGGGTCAGTACGCCTGTAGATATACGGAACAGTGTAATTAATTACTTCAGAGAAAGCAAAACGGAGCTTGATCACTGGGAGGAGCTGGTTGCTCTCCGGACTGCGGAAGTTGATCTGCATGACGGCTCCTGGCAATTACCGGCGTGGGGTTCCTCGGCCACAGAGGATGCGGGCTATATTTTGGGTCTGCTTGCCAGGGGTGATGACCCGGGTTGTGCATGGTCGGAACAAAGAAATTTATTAACCGAACTGATCAACAAGCAGCAGGAAGACGGCTCATTTGAAGGAAGCCTTAATAATACCGTTTGGGCCATAATCGCCCTTGATAAGGCCGGCGGTGTTTACGATGCGGAAAAAGCAGTAGAATATCTGCTCTCCGAGCAAGACACCAGCGGCGGTTTCGGTTTTTGGGGCGGTTCTGAACCGGACGATACGGGTATGGCTCTGCAGGCATTGAGTAATCACCGGGAGAAGGAGGGGGTAAATGAAGCAGTATACGACTCCCTTGACTACCTGGCAAACATACAACTGGCTTCAGCCGGCTTTGCCAGCTGGGGGACGGAGAATGCCAACAGCATTGCCACGGTTATTTCCGGTCTGACGGCTGTTAATGAAGATCTTACTGACGCCGGGTGGGTTAAAGGCGGAAAAACTATGGTTGATGCCCTGCTAACGTTTAAGCTTGACGACGACTCTTTTTATTATGCCATTACCGACTGGAGCCCGGAAGCGGTAACAGATGATATGGCCACCCGCCAGGCCCTGAAAGCCCTGGCAGATCTGGTAGCTGCAGGCTACGGTGATGTTCTGTTATATGAGCAAGTTGCCGTACCCGTGGCAACTCCCCAAGCAGGCCAGGTGGATCGGGGCACTTCGGTATCTTTAAGCTCAGCTACCCCGGGGGCAACGATTTATTATACAACGGACGGCAGTATTCCTACTACGGACAGTTCCGCATATGCTGTGCCTCTGATCATCAGCGATGATTTGACAATTAATGCTATCGCGGTAAAAGAAAATATGCATGACAGTAATGCGGTTACTTTCAACTATACAATCAGAGGAACCGGCGGCTCTCCTCCTGAGACTATTACCGTGTCTGTTTCTATAATCGGAAAAAACGCGATCCACTTTAATGGAAATGTTATTGTATCCAATGAGAGAGCAAATGCATTGGAAGCGTTGAAAATGACGGGAATTTCCTATCAAACACGTGATAATGATGCCTATGTTCTGCAAATTGCCGGAGAAAGGGAAGACCTGGCTACAACAGCCGGGTGGAAGTATAAGGTTAATAATATTGAACCGGGTACTGCTGCCAAGAACTATTCCATAAAAAATGGAGATAATGTCGTCTGGTTCTGGGTTGATGATGTCTCTCAGAACGGCGGAGGTTCTGTTACCGAAAATCCGGATTCTAATACTGAAATTAACAATATCGGTCTGACCGCTGAAAATTTTTCGGATATAATGGCCCAAACAATGAGCGGTATTAAACAATTAAGAGAGATGTTTCAATCGGAAGTATGCGGATTCCCTGTGGAAATTACGGTCGGGAAAGTTGTTGTTGTTAGCCGGGAAGAAGCCATGCCTGATGAAGAAAAGGAAGAACTGCGCAGGCTGCTGGACAAAAATTTTGTCAACATCCGCCGGCAGGTAATGCAGGGAGGAGATGCCCTTGTTAACGATGAAACAAACGAAATAACTCTGAAGGTGGGCGCGGGTGCTCTGCCGGAAAGTAAGGATATCACCGTGGATGAAGTTGAAACGGATGCGGCAGATATTATATCAACCCACAACAATGTTTCACCTTTGTATCGTTTTGGCCCTGAAGGCACTGTCTTTGCGGAACCTGTTCTTCTTTCCATTCGCCTGGCAATTCCTGCTGATATTGCTCCCGAAGATCTGGTGCTGGCCTGGTTTGATGAGGAGCGGCAGCAATGGTTTGCCCTCCCTACGGTGGTGGATCTTGCCCGGGGTTTTATCAGCGCGGAGATATCTCATTTTACAGACTTTGCTGTGCTGGTCAGGAAAATATCTGCCCGAACCTTTGCTGATGTCAGTGCACAGTCCCACTCATGGGCTGCGGAGCAGATCAGTTATCTGGCCACCCGCGGCATCATAAAGGGAATGAGTGAAGGATTTTTTGAGCCGGACCGGCTAATTACCCGGGCGGAGTTTACTACCCTGGTGGTTAATGCCCTGGATCTTGACACAGAAGAGCCAAGCGGGAGCGGAAAAGCAAGCGGGCAGCTTTTTGCAGATGTGAGGCCCGAAGACTGGTTTGCTCCTTATGTAAAGGCCGCTGTTGCTGCCTGCCTGGTTCGAGGTGTGGATAAAAACCTGTTTGAGCCTCAAGAGCCGATGACCAGGGAGCAAATGGCTGTCATGCTGTCCAGAGCTTTTGCTGCGGATTTTCAGGAAGAAAGCGACCCGGCTTTTCCTGATGCTGCTGAAATATCTCCCTGGGCACGGATTGCTATGAAAAAAATTCTGGCCCGGGATTTGCTGCAGGGCTTTGACGACGGCAATCTCAAACCAGCTTATCCGGTCACCCGTGCCCAGGGGGCTGTCGTAATATACCGTCTGCTTTTGGAGTAGTTTATGGATAGGTAGGAAAGAGAGAGAGAGAGAGAGGGTTTGTGTTATGTTTATCTGCTTGAGACTAAAAAAAGCCGCCAAAGTGTTCCTGCTCCTGCTTGCCGGGCTCTTCCTTGCCTGGTTGGCCGGTTGCAGTACAGGTGCCGGTGGAGATGGAGCCGGAGACAGATCCGCGGGCGGACGGGCAAGTCTCTGGGTGACCCGGGATTTTGGCGCGGCAGAGATTACTTTAATTGAGGTTAATTTTCGGGAAACGGACAGTGTGATGAATCTCTTGCAGCAGAACCTCGAAGTGGAAACTGAATACGGAGGTGGATTTGTCAACGCTATTGAGGGATTAAAATCAGGTTATACCGGCAAAGGGGGGGATGAACAACGGATGCTGGACTGGTTTTTTTACATCAACGGCATCCTCTCCGGCGTCGGAGCTTTGGACTATCTCCCCGGAGACGGAGATGTTATCTGGTGGGACTACCATCCCTGGGGGGAGATCTCCTTTACACCGGCTGTAATCGGTACTTTTCCCCAGCCGTTCCTTAATGGATACCGGGGAAGCAATTCCGGTACTCTGATCCTTTCAGGTGAGGGTTGTTCCGAATCCTCTGAATACCTGGCCGCTTTCCTGCGGGAAAACGGGGTTAAGCAGGTCGAGGTCCTTCCCTATGAGGAAACGCAAGCCCAAAATCGTTCCAGGATGACAATTGTAGTGGCTCCCTGGAACCAGCTCAGCGGCAGCAACTTCTGGAAGGGCCTTCAGAAAAATCGTGATAAATCCGGATGGTTTGCCGAACTTGCCTCCGACGCTTTTTATCCCCTGGATATGTATGGCCAAAGGGGTGAGAGAGCCGGCGGGTCTGCAGGTGCTCTTCTGGCTACGGGGACCGGCATGGGTGATGCTGCCCCTTTATGGCTTTTTACCTCCCTCGACAAAGAAGGGATCTGTAAAATTGTGGAGTTGGTCATACAGCGGCCGGAAAAGCTGCGAAGTAAAATCGGCGCCCTGGTTGTGGATAAAGAGGTGATTGCCCTGCCGTTACAGCAGTAATGGCAGGTTAAAATGTTTGTTTTTAAACCCGGAGATATTTTTTTGCAGTCCTTACAAACCCTTTCCCTTTGTTCATATCTGCTCGTCCTCTTCGCCGGTGCGGTACTGCTTACCCATCCCTTGCTGCTTCTCGTCCTTTTAACGGCTCTCATCGCGGCTCTGGCGGAAGCGGAAGGGCTGAAGCAATGGCGAAAGAGCCTGAAATATTTCCTGGCTATGATCATGCTTGTTATGATCATCAATACCCTGGTAAATAGGATGGGTGCCACCGTATTGTTTTTGGGTCCGGTGCTTCCCTTTTGGGGACGATTTGCCGTCACTTTGGAGGCGCTTTGCTTCGGGTTGGTGATGGGATGCCGGCTGCTCATTGTCTTTTCAGCTTTTATGCTCTCGAACCTGGTACTTAACCCGGACAAGGCCCTTTTTGCTTTGGCCGGTCTTTTTCCCCGTTCAGCTATGTTGCTCGCTTTGACGGCCAAAACCATACCCTTCCTGGGGCAGCAAATGCAGCGTGCCGGAGAGATTCAGCAGTGCCGCGGAGTCAATTATTACCGGGGAAGTTTTCTTCACCGAATAAAAAACAAACTTCCGTTGATCAAGGTGCTGTTTCTATCCGCCCTGGAAGGCAGTTTCAATCTGGGAGAGAGTATCCAGGCCAGGGCATACGGCAGCGGCGCCCGGAGCAGTTATTTTCACGTTTCTTTCCTTCCCAGGGATTTTCTTGTCATAGCCTCTTCCCTGGGCGCGGCAGTTTTGATGCTCCGGCTTTTCCAGCACGGTGAAGGAAGCTATCAGTTCTTTCCCCGCATGGGAACGCTAATTATATCGAAAGGGCAGTTGGTCTCGGCAGCATTGATGTTTTTTTTGCTGCTGGTTCCAGTTCTGCTTTCCCGGGGGTGGAAAAAATGGGACTATTTCAAGTGGAAAATCTGACATATTATTTTCCTGAAAAAGAAGCTCCCTCCCTGCAGGGAGTAAGCCTGACCATTGAGGATGGTGAATTTGTCTTTCTGACCGGTCATTCCGGCTGCGGTAAATCTTCCCTGTTACGGGCGCTGGCAGGTTTGCTGCCCGATTTCTACGGCGGTAGAATTGGGGGGGATATCAGGTACAAAGATCTCCCCTTGACTCACTGGAATAAACGCAACCTGGCCCGGGAAGTGGGAGTTATCTTTCAGGACCCGGAAAACCAACTGGTAATGACTGTTGTGGAACAGGAGATAGTCTTCGGCCTGGAGAACCTGGGGCTGCCCCGGGAGGAAATGCGGCGCCGGGTGGCGGAGGTCCTTTCTCTTTTTACCCTTTCATCTTTAAAACGGGAATCGCTCTTTAACCTTTCCGGAGGAGAAAAGCAGAAAGTTATTTTAGCCTCCGTCCTGGCCATGCACCCGCGAGTGTTGCTGCTCGATGAACCCACTTCACAGCTTGACCCTGTTGCCGCCCAGGAGCTCCTTAATTATCTTCACCGTCTTAATCTGGACTGGGGGATGACGGTTGTGCTCGTGGAGCAGAGGATTGACCGCTGCTTTCACCTGGCCGACAGGGTAATCCTGATGGAGAAGGGTAAAATTGCCTTTGAGGGAGCACCGGGCGAGATGGTCCGCGGATGCGCTGATAACTTCTCTTTCTTTATCCCCCCTGTTGCACAGGTTTTCAGAGAGATAAGAAACGAAGAAATACCGATACCCCTTACGATCAAGGAAGGACGCGGCGTATTGCGCGGACTGCTTGCTTCTGCCGGAAACAGGGGAGCTTCGCCACCTCATGTGAATATGAAAAATTCCTCTTCCCAGGAGCACCTTTCTTTGGTCCGTTCGGCACGACAGGGAAAGTTTCGTCCGAACATTTCAGCAGCGACGAAACCTGCAGAATCCCCCCTGCTTAAAGTCGGCAATCTGGGGTTTGCCTATCCGGGAAATGAGCTTCTTTTGCGGGGTATCAATCTGGAGATAAACAGGGGAGAGAGCGTCGCTGTCCTGGGCGAAAACGGCGCCGGAAAATCAACCCTGCTGAAACTCTTTTGCGGTCTCTTAAAACCGCAACAGGGCAAGATATATTGGCAGGGCAGCGATATTACAGGGCAGTGCGCGGAAGAGTTGTCCCGCATGATAGGCTATCTCTCCCAGAACCCTAATGATTATCTTTTTAACGATACCGTGGAAGAAGAGCTGGGCTTTGATTTGAAGGTCAGGGGGGAGAATGAGCGGGGAGCTGTGAAGCGGGTCCTGGAGCTGCTTAACTTAAGTGAGCTCAGAGATGTTAACCCCCGGGACCTTTCCGGCGGGGAGAGACAGAGAGTGGCTCTGGGGACGGTCCTGGTGCGCGATCCTGCCTTACTGTTGCTGGATGAGCCCACGCGGGGGCTGGATGTCAAGCTGAAGCACCAGCTAGCCGGGATGCTAAAGAATCTCAAAGAAAAAGGGAAAGGTATTTTCCTGGTTACCCATGATATTGAATTTGCCGTAGAGGTGGCCGACCGCGTTGTCATTATCTCCGCTGGGGAAATTGTTGCTGACGGGGGACGAAATGAGATTCTGGCCAATTCCCTGTACTATGCCCCGCAGGTAAACAGGTTGTTCAGAGGAGTAGACCCGGCGGTTATGACTGTTCATGATGCGGTAAAGTGGCTGAGAGGAGTGCCGGATTTACAGAACAATAATCAGCGGAGCAAAGCCGCTACTCAGGATCAGGCGGCAACAAAAGGGCGAAAATGATGAAAGCTTTCAGACAGGGGAAGAAAAATGGTTAACACGCAATGGTCCTTATACAGTCTGATTATTGTTCTGGCAGCTGTTGGCTCTTTTTATTTATGGTACGAACGCCATAGTTCCTCACCCAAGGAAGTGGCTGTTATCGCTACCCTGGCGGCGCTGGCGGGATTGAGCCGTATACCCTTTGCTGCGGTACCCGGTCTGCAGCCGACTACATTTCTGGTGTTGATCTGCGGCTATGTCTTCGGCGCGGTGCCCGGTTTCATGGTCGGCTCTCTGGCGGCCTTGACATCGAACCTCTTTTTAGGTCAGGGTCCCTGGACTCCGTGGCAGATGATCGCCTGGGGGCTGGCCGGTTTCTGCGGGGGGGTAATCGGCAGAATAAAAGGAAAAAAGTCTTTCTCAAGGTGGCTGCTCGTATCCGCAGCTTTCTTCTGGGGCTTTATTTTCGGTGCCATCCTCAATTTCTGGCACTGGTTAACTTTTGTCTATCCCCTGACCCTCTCTTCTTACCTGGCCGCCATGCTCACCGGTATCTGGTTTGATGCCGTTCACTCCGTGGGAAATGCTCTCTTTACAATGCTTCTGGGTGAGGAGTTAATAAAACTTTTAAGCAGGTTTAAACGCAGGCTTACGGTCAGTTCTTTGCCTGTGGAAAGGCTTGGCAGGGAGGTTATAAAAGAAAATGAAAAGATTATCTAAATACCTCGGTGCGGCACTCTTTCTCTTGTATTTTACGTACGTGCTGTTTCCCACAACGGGTGCTGCCGTGGAAAAAGAGAACCTGGAAGCTACTGCCCGTTATCTGAGGAGTATTGTGGAGAAAAGCAACTACCAAGGAATGCTGGACTGGCCTATTCTGGCCCTGGTCGGCACAGAGCAGGAAGTGGGGACTCTAATCAAGCGACGGGAGGCACAGGTAAAAAAGGGAGAGCTTTTTGATCCGCTTAAAAGCACGGATTACCATCGGACCCTTATTGCTGTTGCTGCCGCCGGGAAGGAGCCACGAAACTTCGGTTTGAGGAATCTTGTCCAAGATATTAAGGCGTCACAGCTTTCCGGCGGAAAATTTGCCAATACCATTGACGGCAGGGGGGAGACCCTTGTTAATGCTCACATCTGGGGGATTATCTCCCTCTATACGGCCGGAGAGGCGATACCTGATGCTGCTTTAGCCCTGAGCTGGCTGGAACGACAGCAGAAGAAGGATGGCGGTTTCAGCATCGATATTAATGTGCCCGCTTCCGATATAGATATGACCGGAATGGCGCTGATGGCCTTTGCCGCCCTGGGAAAAGATCGCCATTATTCTGCCGTCAGGAGGGCCCTGGATTACTTGCAGAGCCAACAGGCGGAGGACGGTGGTTTTGTCGGGTGGGGCGGTTCCGGTTCCGAATCGATCTCCCAGGTGATCCAGGGGCTGATGATGCTGGGAATCGATCCCACGGAAAATGAATGGACAAAAAGTTCCGGAAACCCGGTGAGCGCTCTGGCGCGCTACAGGCTGCGGGACGGTTCCTACAGCAAGGAAATGGGCGGAAAGAGTGATACCATGTCAACCTACCAGGCCCTCATTGCTCTGGGTGATTATTCCCGCGGGGAGAGTATTTACCGGGTGCTGCACAGGCGCAACCTCAGCTTCACTGATTTAACCGGCGGACACTATGCCCTGGAAGCGATCAGGGACCTGGCGGCCAGGGGTATTTTAACAGGTTATGAAGATGGGACATTTCGACCCGATGATCCTGTTAACAGAGGGCAATTTGCCGCCTTGATGGTGCGCAGTATGGGCCAAGAATACCTGGTGGGAGCTGTGACAACAAGGTTTGCCGATCTTCCGCGAAACCACTGGGCTAACGGCTATATAAAAACGGCCATTGATGCAGGACTCATTCAGGGCCTGGGCGGTGACCCCCCGCAATTTGCCCCCGAAGCGGCCGTCAGCGGTGCAGAAATCGCGACGCTGCTGGTAAGAGCTCTGGGAGAGGAAGAAAAAGCCCGGGGAAAGGGATGTGAAGAGTGGTATACAGGCTATGTCGCTGTCGCCCGGGAGAAAGGCCTCCTTTATCCGGCTTTTAGCGAAGAGATAGCGGCAACTCGCGCCCAGGTCGCCTGGAGCCTGCAGCGTTACATACAGATAGCGAAGAGATAATAGCAATACAGCAAAAAATTGCTTGTTTTACTAAACCATTAATTTCCCCTTTGCTTTCATATATTACTATTTTAACTTTTGATGTTATAATTAAATAACCATAATAAAAGGGGAGATAAAAATATGCTAAAGAAATATTTTTTTTACCTCATAAGATGGCAATTATCTACTCCTATCTTGGCATTATGTATGTATTATATGACATTCAATGTGACAACAAAAACTATACTGGCCAATTTAATTGGCGGCTTGATCTTCTTTTGGGTAGATAGATATATTTTTAAAACAGCAATATTTTCTGCTCTTTGGGAGATAAAAGAAGAGATAGTATGCGTGGATTGCGGTCAGGTTTCCAAGGGTTACAGGTTGGTAAAAACAAAAAACTATGACAGGCTGGAAGATAAACATCCTGAGTTTAGGTGCGAAGCATGTTCAAAGAAAAAATTGGATAAATTAAAAGAAAAAGGAATACAAGTTTAGCTTGGGGAGAGGAATATTATTAAAAAAAATGAAGCGACTTTTTTCTTAACCCTTGCTTTTTTTACTTCGGTCTGTTAAAATAGAGACACTCAAGGGTCCTTAGCTCAGTGGGAGAGCGCTTCCTTGACGCGGAAGAGGCCGTGTGTTCGATCCACACAGGACCCACCAGATTAGTAATCTAAAACCCCTAGAAAAGTGCGGGGTTTTTTTGCTTTCATACACGCTCTTGACAGGTTTTGCTTTAAGAATTATGATTTATTAAGCATCCAGAAGAAGGAAGCAAGAAGGAAGCGGAAAGGGGTCAAAAAATTTGGATGGTGAAAAACTAGCTGATAAAGTAAAAGTCCAGGTTAAAGACTGGGGGGTAAGGGAAATTACTCCCGGAACAACAGTACTGGAGCTCCTGCGTGAAATAAGCGGGAAACTGGCTAAAGAAGCTCTTGCAGCAAAAGTGGACGGCAAGGTAATCGATCTGACTACCCCGGTCCATCATGATATTAGTCTGGAGGTTTTAACCTTTGATGACCCTGAAGGGGCGCAGGTTTACCGCCATACGGCAAGCCATGTTATGGCCCAGGCAGTAAAAGATCTCTACGGTACTCTTCGTCTGGGGATCGGTCCTTCTATTCGCGACGGATTCTATTATGATTTTGATCTTTCAAAACCGTTAAACCCTGAAGATTTGGAAAAAATCGAAGGGCAAATGAAGAAGATTATTGCTGAAGATCTGCCTTTACAAAGGATCGAGCTGGAACGGAAAAAAGCCCTGGAATTATTTAATGATATGGGAGAAGTTTATAAAGTGGAACTGGTGGAAGGCCTGGAGGAGGGGAGCACTATTTCCTGTTACCGGCAGGGTAATTTTATTGACCTGTGCGCCGGCCCTCATCTACCCTCCACAGGGAAGCTAAAGGCTGTCAAGCTGTTAAACCTGGCCGGAGCTTACTGGCGCGGCGATGAAAACCGCCCCATGCTCCAGCGTATTTATGGCACGGCTTTTCCCAAAGCAAAACAGCTCCAGGAATATCTGCAGCGTCTTGAAGAAGCAAAAAAACGGGATCACCGCAGACTCGGCAGAGAACTCGACCTTTTCTCCTTTCATGAAGAAGGCCCCGGCTTTCCTTTTTTTCATCCCAAGGGTATTATCATCAGACGGGAGCTGGAAAACTTTTGGCGGGAAGAACACCGCAAAGCCGGCTATCTGGAAGTAGAAACGCCTATTATTTTGAACCGCAAGCTCTGGGAGCAGTCGGGCCACTGGGACCATTACCAGGAAAATATGTACTTTACAAAGATAGACGACCAGGATTATGCCGTGAAACCGATGAACTGTCCCGGGTCAATGCTTATCTTTAAATCGGGGATGTACAGCTACAGGGACCTGCCCCTGCGCATGGCAGAAATGGGGCTTGTGCACAGGCATGAAAAATCAGGGACACTGCACGGATTGATGAGGGTGCGCAGTTTCACTCAGGATGACGCGCATATTTTTATGCTTCCCGAACAGATTGAAGAAGAAGTATCCGGAGTTATTGAACTTGTAGATAAATTTTACCAGGTTTTTGGGTTTGATTATCATATTGAACTGAGCACCAGACCGGAAAAATCGATGGGTTCTGATGAGATGTGGGAAAAAGCGACTGCTGCCCTGCATAACGTTCTGCTTAAAAAGAATATTTCCTATACAATTAATGAAGGGGACGGAGCTTTTTATGGCCCCAAAATAGATTTCCATTTGCAGGATTCCCTGGGAAGGACCTGGCAATGCGGTACAATTCAGCTTGATTTTCAAATGCCCGAAAAATTTGATCTGAATTACATTGCCCAAGACGGACAAAAACACCGTCCGGCCATGATCCACAGGGTTGTTTACGGGGCTATTGAACGTTTTATTGCCCTGCTTATTGAACATTATGCCGGGGCTTTTCCCCTTTGGCTTACTCCTGTTCAGGTTAGCGTTATCCCCATTACCGAACGGCAGCACGAGTACGCCTCCGGAATAAAAGAACATCTCCAAAAAGAATTAATCAGAGTGGAGCTTGATGCCAGAAATGAAAAAGTAGGATATAAGATCAGAGAAGCCCAGGTGAAAAAGGTTCCTTATATGCTGATTGCCGGCGATCGGGAAGCCGCTGACGGGACGGTATCTCTCCGCCATCGTGAAAAAGGCGATCTGGGTCCGATCAGACTTGATGAATTTGTGGAAAAGGTCAAGAATGAGATAAAGCAAAAAATAAAATGAACAAATGAACAAATGAACAAATGAACAAAAGAACAGAAAATAAGAAAAAATTATCAAAAAGTATTTGACGGATATCTGTCTTTGTGATATATTTACTTCCGTAATAAGAAGAAGCTTAGCTTCTCACCTTGCGGCGCATTTAAGCTGTTACCAGGGTTATCATGGTAAAGATTTTAATAAGCGGTGATTTAATGCAGGTGAGGTCAGCCTGCATTTTTTATTTATATTTTCATGAATAGATTCCGGAGGTGAAATAAAGATTAGCAAGGAATTATTGATTAACCACAAGATTAGAGCTCGAGAGGTCAGACTTGTCGGAACTGAGGGTGAACAACTCGGTATTATGTCTTTGGACGAGGCATTAAACCTGGCACGGGAAAAAAACCTGGATCTGGTTAATATCGCGCCACAGGCAAAGCCTCCTGTTTGTAGAATTATGGATTTCGGTAAATACAAATTTGAGCAGAGCAAGCGAGAGAAGGAAGCCCGCAAGAAACAAAAGACGACCTCTGTAAAGGAAATTAAAATGCGTCCCAACATTGAAAGTCATGATTTTCAGGTCAAGGTTCGCAATGGTATACGTTTCCTGCAAAGCGGAGATAAAGTAAAGGCTTCCGTCGTTTTTCGCGGCAGAGAGATTACGCATCCGGAACTGGGCCGGGAACTTTGCAAGAAGCTTGCTCAAGAATTGGAGCAGGTCTCTAATGTAGAACGAGAACCAAAAATCGAGGGAAGAAACATGGTGATGATTCTCTCGCCTAAGTGAAAATATACTCAAAATATTGGAAGAAGGGGACATACAAATGCCGAAAATGAAAACACATCGTGGGGCAGCGAAACGGTTTAAAAAAACAAAAACCGGAAAAATAAAGAGATTTCATGCCTTTCACAGTCATATCCTGGAGAAGAAAACTCCCAAAAGAAAAAGGAAGCTGCGCGGTTCTTCTCTAGTAGCAAAAAGTGATCTTAAAAGAGTCAGCAATTTACTGCCGTATTAATTAACCGACAAGGAGGGTGCATGATGCCCAGAGTAAAGAATAGCGTTACTACAAGAAAGAGAAGGAAAAAGATCCTTAAACTGGCCAAGGGATACTTTGGCTCAAAGAGTAAACTTTTCAGGGTTGCTAATCAGCAGGTGATGAGATCACTGGCCTATGCCTATCGGGATCGCAAAGTACGTAAAAGAGATTTTCGCAAGCTTTGGATTGCGCGGATTAATGCGGCAACCAGGAATAACGGGCTTTCATACAGCAAATTTATGAATGGATTAAAAAAAGCCGGGGTACAAGTAAACAGAAAAATGCTGGCTGAATTGGCTGTCAGTGATCCTATTGCCTTCAAAAAAATGGTGGAGGTAGCTCAGGAAAAACTTTCCTAAAAGGGGGTTGAGAACGCAGATCAGTTTTTTTAAGGAGATGTTATCCCTTGAAAATCAATGGAAATGCTCTTTCACCGGCCAGATTTCTGGTAGGTGGCTTTGCTGCAATGATTATTGCGGGAACTGTCCTGCTTTCTCTTCCTATCGCAACTAAAACAGGCGAGTTTAATTTTATTAACGCTCTTTTTACCGCGACCTCTGCCGTATGTGTTACCGGGCTGGTAGTGGTGGATACCGGAACATTTTATACTATTTTCGGACAGGTCGTTATCATGCTGTTGATCCTGGGGGGAGCGCTGGGTTTTATGACCTCAGCCACCATTATTTTTGTCCTCCTGGGTAAACGGATATCTTTAAAAGATCGTCTCGTGATTAAAGAAGCGCTTAACACTTATTCCATACAAGGCGTTGTAGCGCTTATTATTTCTATTATAAAAATGGCTGCTTTTGTCATAATTGCCGGAAGCTTACTGTTAAGCTTCCGTTTTGTCCCCCAACTCGGTTGGAGCAGGGGGCTTTTTTTCTCATTATTCCATGCTATTTCAGCTTTCGGCAATGCCGGATTTGATTTAATAGGAGAATACAGGAGCCTAACGATATATACCGGGGATTATCTGGTCAGCGGGACAATTCTCGCTCTTTTTCTTTTTGGAGGACTGGGTTTTACCGTTGTTCTTGATCTTTTTCACAAGAAAAAGGGTGTGCACTTTGCCCTGCATACCAGGATGGTTTTGTTTGTGACAGTATTGCTCCTGGTAACTGGAACGTCCCTTGTTTATCTTCTTGAATTCAATAATCCTGAAACGATGGGGAATCTGGGGGCAGGGAACAAATTATTTGCCGCTTTCTTTACAGCAGCAACACCCCGGACTGCCGGGTTCAACATTTTACCGACCGATCTTTTGCACCCTGCCACACTTTTTTTACTTTTGTTGCTTATGTTTATCGGAGCTTCACCTGCTTCTACCGGAGGCGGAATCAAGACAACGACATTTGCTGTTCTTCTGGCAACAATTAAAGCACAAATAACAGGTAATAAAGAAATCGTTCTTTTTGAAAAGCGTATTCCCGAAAATTTAGTTTTTAAGGCGCTGACTATCGTTTTTTTAGCCCTCTCGCTTATTTTTACCGTAATATTTTTCTTGGTAATAGTCGAAAATAAGGCCGTACTGGATATAACATTTGAAGTATTTTCCGCTTTCAGTACTGTCGGGCTAAGCACGGGGATTACTCCGGATCTAACAACAACAGGGAAAGCGCTGATCATAATTACCATGTTTACAGGGCGACTTGGACCATTAACCATGCTTTTAGCGTTGACCAGAAAGGTCCATCCCGTTGGCGTGAGATATCCTGAAGAAAAAATTTTAATCGGATAAAAATAGACGACGGAGAGAATACGGAAATTGTCTTTGGAAGGGAGGATGTAACCCTTTTATTATGAAACGAAAAATGTTTGGAGTTATCGGAGCCGGAAGATTTGGGGAGAGTCTTGCCATTGCCCTTTCCGAAATGGGACATGATGTCCTCATTGTTGATAGCAACGAGAAAATAATCCAGGAACTGGCGGATAAAGTTACACATGCGGTTCAGGCCGATTCTACCAATGAACAGATTTTAAAAACCCTGGGAATGAAAAATTTCGATAAGGTCGTAGTGGCTATTGGCGATTTGGAAGCCAGTATCCTGACGTGTCTTATTCTTAGAGAGCAGGGCGTCCAACATGTTATCGCCAAGGCTCGCACCTCACTCCACGGAAAACTGCTGGAAAAGATTGGCGTTGACCGGGTTGTTTTCCCGGAACGGGATATGGGAATTCGACTGGCAAAAAATCTGCTGGCAAGCAGTATTCTGGATTATATTAACCTTTCTCCCGATTATTCCGTAACAGAGCTTCTTGCCCAGCCCTTTATGGTGGGAGTATCCCTGGGGGATCTCGCTCTCCGGGCAAAATACGGAGTCAACGTGATAGCTATACGTTCCGGAGGAAAAATTAATATTTCCCCCATGGCGACGGATGTAATAAAAGAAAATGATCTGCTGGTTATCATCGGAGATAATAAAGCAATGGAGAAACTAATAAAGGAATAAGATGCCCAATGAATATAAACGCTTCTCTTCCTGTCCGGATACTAAAAGAATATCGAAAAATGAGCATGAGGAAGTTTAGAAAAAAAGAAGGGAAGATGCTTTTAGAAGGAGGTCAGCTTCTCCGGGAAGCGTTATCAGCCGGCATTGAACCGGAAAGCCTGCTTTATACTTCTCAGTTTGCTGTAAAACCGGGTTCGGAAGCGCTGCTGGCCGGAATTGGTAAAACAAGGGCCTTCATGGTGGATGCGTCTACTTTTGCTGTAATTGCCCAAACGGAAACACCCCAGGGAGTTGCAGCGATCGCACGCATTCCGAAAAGCCCGAAAAATATGCTTTCGCAGAATCAGGGTTTTTTCTTAATTCTGGACCGCATCCAGGATCCGGGGAACCTGGGAACTATTATCAGGACAGCTGCTGCCGGCGATGTAAACGGTATCATCCTTCTCCACGGCACAGCTGACCCGTATAGCCCCAAGGTCTTGAGGGCTTCAATGGGGGGCGTTTTCTATATCCCTATTATCTGTGAGGCTGACCTGCCGGACTGGTATGAGACCATGAAAAGACAGGGGATCCAGCTAATTGCTGCCGATCCGAAAGGGAATATGCCGTACTACAATGTTGATTTCAACAGGTCCAGCGCCGTCATTATCGGTAATGAAAGCAGGGGAACGGATCAACTTTTGCTGGAAAAAGCAAAAATAAACGCTTTTATCCCTTTAAAGGGAAGGCTTACAACACTTAATGCTGCTGTTGCTGCCGCAGCTTTTATCCTGGAAAATCAGCGTCAGAAAGATTTCACTTTACTTGTTCAGGATACGGAATAAAAAAAGTCTTTATCGTCTTCAAATTATTTCGTCTCATATTATTCTGAATTTTTATTGCCGGAACACGGGCTTGTAACCAAGTTCACATTGTTTTTTTAAATAAGTTATGCTATAATTGATTCAGGTTCCTGAAAGATTTTAGGAAAGGGGTCATTTTTATGTTGACCGCCGAATTTTTCTGGAAATTATTTGAAAGTACTGGATCGGTAGCTGCTTACTTACTATATAAACGTCTTCGTTCCTGTTAAAAATCAAATGATCTTAAGACTGTGATGGGGAAGAGTAATCCTGCGCTGCTCTCTACAGAGAGGAGGGACTTGGCTGAAAGCCCTCTGAGAAAAGCCTTGACGAAGTTCACCCCGGAGTTAACGGTTGAAAGGCCGGTGTCCGAGTAAGCCGCTTTCGGAATGCACCGTTATCGTTTTGGAGCGAACTCCTAAAGAGAGTTAAGAAGGGTGGTACCGCGGAAAACTTTCGTCCCATAAGCAGGGCGAAAGTTTTTTAGTTTATTTCAAGGGAAAATGGTAAAAAATAATGTATTAACTAACTTTACCGGTTTGTTACTACAGGGGAGGCTTAAAAATGCAGGAAAAAGTTCGTGAAAAGATCGAGGAATTACAGTTACAGTTCCAGCAAGAAATTAACGGGGCACTGGATCTTGAAGCAGTAGAAAAACTCCGGATCAGGTTTCTCGGGAAAAAAGGCGAAGTAACTGCATTGATGCGAGGAATGAGTCAGTTTTCCGCTGAAGAGAGACCTTTATTTGGGAAATTACTTAACGAATTTAAAAGCTCTGCGGAACAAATACTGGAAAATCGCAAAAAAGAGCTGAAAGAGAAGGACGCCTCTCTCCGCTGGGAAAAAGAACGCCTGGATATTACTCTCCCGGGAAGACCTTTTCCCCTTGGTCGAAAACATCCGTTAACCATAATTTCAGAGGAGATAGAGGAAATTTTTTCCTGTATGGGCTTTCAAATTGCTGAGGGTCCGGAAGTTGAGACGGACTACTATAATTTTGAAGCGCTTAATATTCCCAAAGAACACCCGGCCAGGGATATGCAGGACTCCTTCTATATCAATCCGGAAGTTCTTTTGCGTACACATACATCCCCGATGCAGGTTCGAACAATGGAAGTGATGGCCCCACAGCTTCCTGTCAGGATAATTTGTCCGGGAAAAGTATATCGCAGGGATGATGACGTAACTCATTCACCCATGTTTCACCAGGTTGAGGGTTTGGTAGTGGACAAGGGTATATCACTGGCCGACCTGAAAGGAATTTTATTGCTTTTTACCAGAGAAATGTTCGGTAAAGGTAGAGAGCTTCGATTTCGACCAAGTTTCTTCCCGTTTACGGAACCCAGTGCGGAAGTCGATATTTCATGTATCATCTGCGGCGGAAGCGGCTGCCGGACCTGTGGAGACACAGGATGGCTGGAGATACTGGGCTCGGGAATGGTCCATCCGCGGGTGTTGGAAGTATCGGGTTATAACCCCGAGGAAGTAACCGGTTACGCTTTTGGTATCGGTATTGAACGTATTGCCATGCTGAAATACGGAATTGATGATATCCGGCTTTTTTACCAGAATGATTTGCGCATGTTGCAGCAATATTGAAAGAAAGGAGAAGTTTGCATGAAAGTTCCTTATAACTGGCTCAAAGATTATGTCAAAATTGAATTATCCCCGGAAGAACTGGCAGAACGTCTAACTATGGCCGGATTAGAAGTGGGGGCGGTTAATGTTTTTGCCCCTCTGGGTGAAAAATTTATTGTCGGCCGGATTGAAGCGCGACGGAAACACCCAAACGCCTCCAATCTGCAGTTAGTCAATGTGGATCTGGGAACCGAATACTTAGAAGTTGTCTGCGGAGCAAAAAATATAAAAGAAGGAGACATGGTCCCCGTCGCACTGCCGGGTGCCGTGCTCCCCGGGGGCGCGGTCATCCAGCCGACGGAGATAAGAGGAATCTCATCTCCCGGGATGCTTTGTTCCTCCGGAGAACTGGGCCTTGAGATCGCCGAAGAAAAAGCGGGCATTATGCTCCTTGATCTACAATGTTCGCCCGGAGAAAAACTAATAAATATTCTTCCTTTTAATGAACCTGTCCTGGATGTAGATCTTACGCCCAACCGGGGTGATTGCCTGGGAATGCTGGGGATTGCCAGGGAAGTCGCGGCTCTGACCGGAAATAAAGTATTACTTCCCCCTGATGCAGTAAAAGAAGGGGGAGAGGAGATTGAAAAATTGGCCGGTGTGGAAATAACAGCCCCCGACCTCTGTTCCCGTTATACCGCCAGGATAATGGAAGGGATAACCATTAAACCTTCCCCATTAAAAATGCAGTTTCGACTTCTTGCAGTAGGAATCCGTTCCATCAGCAACCTTGTGGATGTAACCAACTACATAATGTGGGAAACCGGATTTCCCATGCATGCCTTTGATTATGACAAACTTGCCGGGGGACGGATTATCGTGCGCCGAGCAAAGCAAGGGGAAGAACTGGTTACGCTGGACGGGATAAAGAGAATTCTGGATCCGGAAATACTGGTTATCGCGGATTCCCGGGAACCTGTGGGACTGGCTGGTGTCATGGGCGGGGAATATACGGAGATTACCGCAAAAACAAACCGTCTCTTTCTGGAAGCGGCTTCTTTTAATCCCGTTAATATTCGCCTGACTGCCAGGAAGATGAATCTTCCTTCGGAAGCTTCCCAGCGATATGAAAAAGGAGTTGACCCGGAAGGAGCCGTTTTTGCACAAAACAGGGCGGTTCGTTTAATGCAAGAAACAGCCGGCGGAGAAATCCTTAGCGGAATTATCGATAAATATCCACGTCCTCTGCGCAAAAGGAAAATAACCTTACGAAAATCGAAGATTCGGGAGGTCCTGGGGTATTCTTTACCTGAAGAGAGAATTACGGATATTCTGACAGGTTTAAGTCTGGTTGTCAACCGGGACCGGAAAGGGAAAAAGGCTAATATTTCCAAATCATCTCCAAGATCTCCCGGTGAAGTGCTTTTCCAGGTTGAGGTTCCTTCTTTTCGCAGTGATCTAATTCAGGATGTGGATTTAATTGAGGAACTGGCCAGGATTTACGGTTACGATAAAATACCCGTTACTCTGCCGGTTGGTGTTTTAACTTCCGGAAGGCCATCCCAGGCACAAAGGACGATCGCGAAAATTAAAGATACGCTTGTATCTTGCGGTCTGCAGGAGGTCATTACTTTCTCCTTTATTAACCCCAAAATTTTTGATCTTCTACAACTCCCTGCCGAAGATATGCGACGCGATGCTGTTAAGTTGCAAAATCCCCTTACCGAGGATCAGGCAATTTTACGGACTACATTAATACCTGGAATGCTTCAGATTTTACAATACAATTTCAACCGGCAGACCCAGAACCAATTTGTTTTTGAAGTAGGCAAGATCTTTTTTCCTCCCTGGGAAAATGATAAACTTCCTGTAGAAAAAAAAGTTGTTTCGCTGATGATGAGTGGAAAAAAACCGCTGAGTGATTGGCAGAATTCCCCGAGCCCAATTAATTTCTACGACATAAAGGGAATTGTAGAGACGCTGCTGCAAAGCCTCGGGATTCAAGAAACCCGCTGGCAAGAAGCCGGCTTGCCGTTACTGCATCCCGCACAGGGCGGAAAACTTTTTCTAAAGGGAAAAGAAGCGGGTTTTGCAGGCTCCCTGCACCCTTCCCTTCGGGAAAAGTTAGACATTAAACAGGAAGTTTTTCTGGCTGAGTTGTTGGTTGAACCTCTGATGGAGGCAAGTTCATTAACGCCTTCATTTCGCTCGCTTCCGCGTTTTCCTGCCGTATTCCGGGATGCGGCCTTTATTGTTTCCCGAAAAGTTAAAGCCGACGATCTTTTGGAGACAATTAAAGCACATGGCGGTAAACTTTTGGAAGATGTCACTCTCTTTGACGTGTATAAAGGGAAACAGGTTCCTGAAGACTGCCTTAGTCTGGCCTTTGCCCTGACCTTCCGTCACGGGAACAAGACACTGACTGATGAGGAGATCGACCCGGTTATGGAAGAGATGGCAGAAGCACTGCAGAAAAGGTTCAACGCAATTTTGCGCAAAACTTAAATAGCTTTATCAAGAAGGATTTAGCAAACCTCCGGGGAATATTACATCTGAGGAGGCTTGAACCGGGTATGGATATTCTTTTACAGCGAAACTGGCATATATCAGGCCGGCTTGAGGAGAACGAACTTATCTCCGAAGCAACTTACTGTGGAACAGACCGGGAACTTACTGCCCGTTTGGCCGTTGAGACCAAATCTCTACACGTTTTACAGGCTTTCTGGGAAGTATACCGCTCTCCCGGATTAGCTGTTCCGCAGATAAAAGAAATTTTTAATTTGAAAGGTTTAGAGGCCTATTTGGGATGTGGTAACGAACTTCGTCAGGCTCTCTCTTTTCTTAATAATCCCTTTGCAGTCGGACTTTTTTCCGAGGCTGTCAAGGGAGTTATCCAGTCGGCAACATTCCTTTATAAAGACCGGGGCTTTTTATCATCAGAGGAATTTGAAAAAGACTGGACAGATAAATTTAAAGGCTCCTGTCGTTACTACAGCAACCTGGAACGGGTGAGCCAGGATTGGTATGAACATATCGGTTATGATGAACGCTGGGGAAACCTTTTTAATCGAACAAAAACACAAATTCTCTCCCGGGATAAAGATTGTTACATTTTAACAGGCCACTTGATTGATTCTTTTCACGGAATCGCCGCGGAACTGTTCCTTAATGAGAACGGATTAGTACAAAAAAGCCGGGGTATGATTCTCAGGGCTCCTGATAAGGTTTGTAAAGAAGCTCCCGTTTATATGACGAATATTAGTGGACATAATTTATTGTCACTTTCCAAGAAGGATATTGCCTCTCTGCTGGGAGGCGGTCAAGGATGTATTCATCTTATCGATCTCGTAACTGACGGGGCAGAAACATTCAGGCTGTCTCTGCAAAAAATATAAGAATTTTGTCGTATAAGGAAGAAAAAGCCGGTTTCGGCTTTCGGCTTGAAAGGTGAAAAATTATGATCTGGCTTGATTATCTGTTTATCTTTATTTTTATTCTAAATTTATTCAATGGATTGAAAGAAGGTTTTATCCGTCAGGTTGTCGGGTTGGCCGGCTTTTTTATTGCTCTTTATTTTGCCCTTTCATGGAGCGGAGCTGTCAGCAGTTATCTTCAGGCTTATATAAAGCTGGACAAGGTGATCATAGCTATCTCCGGAGAAGGAGTTCCCACTTCGTGGCTGGCAGAAGTGCTATTAAATATACTTGCTTTTTTACTTGTTTTTATTGTTTTTTCTCTATTATTGCAAATTTTTGCCAAAAAGCTCAAAATCCTGAACAAAGTTCCCCTTATTGGACCTCTTAATATTGTTTTGGGAGGAGGCCTTGGTATAATTAAAGGTTTTTTCGTTATTATTTTAGCTGTGGCTCTTCTCTCGTTAATTAAAACCCCTTTCTGGAGCAATACTATGGAAGCATCTGTTATAGTGGCACTCTCGCAGCATTATATGGCGCTATTATATAATTTTATCTTCATTAATGTTGTTGATAACTTAGGGCAACTGGTTTAGTTCTGCACTTCGTCCAGTATCCGGGAGATGAAACGATTTGGAAAAAGCAATAGTCACTCTTGAACTGCAAAAAGTGATCGAGCAATTAAAAGCGCTTACCCGGACTTTTTCGGGGAGACAGAAAGCTGCCCAGCTGAGTCCTTCAATTTTTTGGGAGGAAGTTAACAAACTTCAGCTGGAGACTTCGGAAGCAGTGGGAATTATACGTGAAAAAAAGCTTTCCTTTGCAGCATGCGAGGACCTTCTACCTTATCTGCGCCGGGCAGAAAGGGGAGGAATACTTGCTGCCCGGGAACTGGTCGAGATCGGGCTTTTTTTAAAGGCTCTGGAAATAGTAAAAACAACTTTTTTAAAATATGAATACGCTGAGGAGAGATTTCCTCTGTTCCGGCAATATATTGCCAACCTGACTCTTTTCCCTTCATTATCCTCTCAACTGGAGAGGACGTTTATGGAGAACGGTGAGATCCGGGAAACCGCTTCTTCCCTTTTTTCATCCCTCCACCGGGAGGAAAAAAAATTACAGGATAAAATTCATAAATGCATGGAATCCTACCTGCGCTCTCATCATTATCGGAAGTATTTGCAGGAGAATGTCATTACGATCAGAAACGAACGTTATGTGCTTCCCGTCAAGCAGGAGTTCCGCAACTCTCTCCCCGGGCTGGTTCATGACCAATCCGCCAGCGGTCAAACACTTTTTATTGAACCGTTTCCTGCTGTAGAAATTAATAATCAGCTTCAGGTAGTAAAGAAACAAATTGACGAAGAGATCGAACGGATTTTACGTCAGCTTACCGTTCTCGTAGCAGGAAAAAGCGAGGCCATTAGAGAGTCTTTTGAAATATACGGCGAGCTTGATTTAATTTTGGCCCGGGGCTATCTCAGTATAAAGCAGGAAGCAAGAAAACCGATCCTTAACAACAAGGGGTTTGTACGCATTATCCAGGGACGTCATCCCCTTTTGACAAATGAAAAAGTGATCCCCATTGACCTCCATTTAGGGAGCGATTTTAATACCCTGATCGTTACCGGACCGAACACAGGGGGAAAAACGGTCACATTAAAGGTGATCGGTCTTTTTGCTCTGATGACTCAATGCGGCCTGCATCTCCCCGCGGGTAACGGAACAGAGATGGGAGTGTTTGACGGTATTTGGGCTGATATTGGTGATGAACAGAATGTGGAACAGTCTTTAAGTACTTTTTCCGGCCATATTCAAAACATTATTCAAATTGTCAAGGGGACTTCCGCATATTCCCTGGTTCTCCTGGATGAGATCGGCGCAGGGACTGACCCGTCGGAAGGTTCGGCACTTGCTATGGCAATCCTGGATGAACTTCATGCGCGAGGCGTAAAAACGGTTGCTACCACACATATTAACGAATTAAAGGTTTTTGCTCACTTGCGGGATGGGATGGAGAATGCTTCAATGGAATTTGACTCTGCAACCATGGCTCCTACATTTCGGCTGATGATCGGCGTTCCGGGACAGAGCAATGCTCTCGCCATTGCGCAAAGACTGGGTCTTCCCTCCGAATTAATCTCTAAAGCACGCTCTTTTATGCGCAAGGACTTTCTTGACCTGGAGGAGGTTGTCAGCGGCCTTGTGGAAGAAAAACGAAAAATTGCGGAGCATAGCCGTGAAATTGAAGAGATCAAGGTTAGTATGGAGGTTGGTCTTCGGGAACTGGAGGCAGAGAGGAACAAACTAGAGGAAAAACGCAAGGATTTTCTTCAAAAAGCCCGCCAGGAAGCACACGGTATTTTAAGAGCGACGAAGAGGGAAGCCGAGGAGATTTTAAAAAAGCTCTATAAAGCGGAAAGGGAAAAAAATTTTGGAGAAGCCCTCACCCTGGGTGAAGAGGCCAGAAATGATCTTAAAGAAGTGCAGCAAGAGCTTTCCCTGGAGGATGAACAGGAAAACACAGAGATACGGAGGTCCTTAAAAGCGGAAGAGTTATGCGAAGGGTTGGATGTCTATCTGTCCAGCCTGCGCAGCTATGGACGAATAATTCGTATTTATTCCGAAGAGGAAATACAGGTGCAGGCCGGGGCATTAAAGATAAACACCCGTTTGAAAGATCTCTTCATTCCGACGGGAAAAAATAAAAACAGGGAAAAGGATAAGGACAGAGTTGTTTCTTCGAGAAGACGAAATCAGATAAATCTTATTCAAGAAAAAAGTGATACCATCAGGCCGAGGATTGATCTTCGGGGGATGACCCTGGATGAAGCTATTATAAAGCTGGATAAATATCTTGATGATGCTCTTTTAACCGGTCTGGAATCTTTTGATATTATTCACGGAAAAGGTACCGGCAGACTGCGCCAGGGTGTCCATCACTATTTAAAAAACCTGAACCGGGTAGTTAATTTTCGCTTGGGCGGTGATGGTGAAGGAGGTTCCGGCGCAACTATCGTTCAATTAAGAGGAACTTAAAATAAGAATGCCGTCCAACTCATCCGAATGAAAATCTTTTTTAAAAAGACAAAAAAAGTGCTTGACAAATGGTATGAGGTATTATAAGATACTTATTGTGCTTCAAAAAAAGTTCTTTGATAACTGAACGAGGAAAGAGGAGGAGTCTCTGTCAAGGACT
>JAENYV010000024.1 GCA_016841605.1 Dethiobacter alkaliphilus
TATTATGTTAACATAATACATGCCTTTTCTCCAAACCATTTAGGGGGCTAAATAGGTAGGATACTACATTAGTGTGTGCGGTTACAATTCATGACGTAAAAATGACATCTCATGCAGATGTTAACATGTAAAGAAGTATTTAATATATGATTAGTTCAATAACAATAATAAAAATAAAAAAACTTGTTTGGAGGAATCATATCATGAAAAAGTTTATTCTCAGTCTGGTTATTATGTTGTTGACCATTTTTATGCTTGCAGGATGTGGCGGCGGAACCGATTCGGCTGCACCAGCCGATTCAGCGGCACAAGAGCTGCCGACAGCTACCGAGGAGCCGGCAGCTACCGAGGAGCCGGCAGCTACCACCAATGGCGTTGATATGACATTAGTTAAGGAACTAGAGCAAAAGAATATCAAGCTTGTAGAGGTTTTTAATGAGGTTGCTCCTCTAGCTGTTAATAATGGCTGGAAAGAGGATGAAGCAACACTAAAAGATTTAACGGCCACTCAAGCTATCATTGAGACATTTAACTCTATTGTTAAGGACCCGGCATCAGCCGAAGGAGTTGACTTGCCTGGGATGATACAAGCTGCAGATGAGTTAATCAAAGAATTAGACACCAATACCAGGGCAAAAGTTTCTGTTCCCTTCACCGGCCAATAAAGGCTAAGAAGAATATCATGACTTACTAGTCGTCGTAGAGCAAGTTCAAAAGCACCTCTCCTTAAAACGGAGGGGTGCTTTCTTTAACATTTCATGGCGGAAAAATGACATTTCATGCAAGCTGGAAGATCAGGATAGTTTTTCATTATAAAATATTCTTAGAAATTGTTTGATGGGAGAGTGTAAAAATGAAAAAGAGAGGAAAATTATGAAAAAAAAATCATATCAGTAATAATCGCCATGACAATGTTGATGTCGGTTTTTGGTGGAATCTCAACCGAAGTATATGCGGCAGAGTTAGATATTGATTCTATCGAAAAAGCAGGAAATGAACTTGACGCCTTAATAAAGCAGTTTGAAAATATAGACTTCAATAATCTGCAATCTGCCGGCAGAGGAACCCGCAAGGGGAAGCACGGATAATACTGCAGATATCAAAACAGATATGATGATTTCCGCCCGCAATACATACTACCCTGGGACTGCAAAACAACGGACGGGTTGTTGCAACCGGTTTAAGCCTTACCGGAGCGGACGCTGTAGGAAGTTGGTGCTCCGGGATGTTATGCAGGCTTTTGATGTCTATGTGGGCCGGGATGGGGTAAAAAACACTATCAGTATTGATACCAGCAAAGGCTATTAAGCTTACCTAAGATGATATATAAATCAATAAGAAAGGAAGAGTGAAAGTGAGAAAAAAGCTGCATGTATTTTCAGCCTTGGTTTTAATTATGACGGTAGCCTTATCCGGTATGGCCTTTGCAGCCACATCGCCACAAGGGCTGACAGTCAGTTCCACCAGCGCCCAGGTGCTGGTCAACGGGAAATCCACAAGCTTTGAGGCCTATACGATTGAAGGCTATACCTACTTTAATCTGAGGGATATTGCTTTGGCGGTAAATGGTACCGAAAAGCAATTTGCCGTAACCTATGACAGCGAAAAAAACGCCATCAATCTGCTTTCCAAAACACCCTATACCTCCAACGGAACGGAGTTTGCTGCCGGGGACGGTCAGGCGAAGCCGGCAACACCGAATACTGCCAAAATCTATCAGGATGGCAGCTTAATCAACCTGACTGCCTATACCATCGGCGGCTATAATTTCTTTAAGCTAAGGGATCTGGCCCAGGCCTTTAATATCGGAGTCACGTGGGATGCCGCTACCAGCACCATTGGCATTGACACTACCCAGTCCTATGTCGCTCCGGCCGCGGCGCCGGCCCCTGTCGCAGCGAAAACCCCGGTCACGGCTCCGACTAAGGTAGCAGGCACTTGGTATACGCCGAATTATCAGGATGAGTTTTCTTATATTGTAGAGCAATATGCGGAAAAAGAAGGCGTATTTTTAGGATATCGCTACAAGGATTTTGAAGACCCTAATAATTACGTTACCATCTATTCTTCCGATATGCAGATTATAGCTGAGACAAAATATCCTGGATTTAATAATTATTTTAGTGAAGGATTATGTGGTGTTGTCGATGCCGTCTCGTGGAACAGAGATGAACCGACCCCCACTGGTCACTATGGGTACATCGACACAGCCGGAAATGAGGTTATTCCTTGTATATATGACTATGCAGGAGCTTTTAAATTCGGGCTGGCATTTGTCCGTAAAACAGAAGGCGGCACACAAAAGACTCTTATCATTAATAAGAAAAATGAAACCGTGCTTTCCTTTAAAGAAAGCGAATTGCCCAAGTACGCTTCCGGTGCGACCATCAGTCCAACCGTCAGACCAAACTATATTCTGCTGAAGGGTATTTATTACGATCATCAGGGTAAGGAAATCAGCGTCGAGGCCCGCAAGAACACTTCCGATGCCTATGGGTATTGGGATGAGAATGGCGATAGGATGGATACGGACTACGATGGCCATTACCATGATAATTGGGGCTATGAATACGCAGTCTACAATAAAAGTGAAGTCGATGCCTTTATAAAAAGCTATCAAAAAACCTACAGCGATATAAAAGATGTCGGGAACGGATTCTTTATCGTCACATCCAAAGGGAAAAAGGGTGTCGTCAATAAGAATAATAATATCATCGTCCCGATACAATACCGCATGATTGATGCGTGCTATACCGAGACGGACACCTATTTTGTAACCAATTACGACTATGATGACGGCAAAGCCATCTATTCGTCCACGGGTAAACAGCTATTGGACGGTACGAAGTTTAACAGATATTACTACGCTGGTCACAACGCCATTTATTATTACAAATGGCTTAATGCCGGCTGGGGCATCATCTCTTTGAGCGGTGAGGATATTGTCCCCAATAGTAAAAAATATCATAAGTTTTTCTATGGATGGAACGGATTGCTAGGTTTCTATTACGATTCTTCCTCTGAGCCCAACCCCCACTTATTGTCCTTCTACACGACGACAAATATGCAGGTAAAGGCCGACACCACCAGCCTGAAGGCTACGATTGCCAAATGCAATAAATTTTTGGCAGACAAGAAAGCC
Organism: Dethiobacter alkaliphilus; assembly: GCA_016841605.1. Taxonomy (GTDB): domain Bacteria; phylum Bacillota; class Dethiobacteria; order DTU022; family UBA8154; genus DUNV01. The sequence goes on from JAENYV010000024.1 coordinate 3,143, forward strand.
GCGGGAATAGTTGTTCCTTGGGCTGAAAACTTGTCCGCTCTTATTGCTAAGGCAACGAAGGTGGCAAATTCCAAGAATCCTATTTGGATCGATGTTAATACGATGGAAGCACTGCTGATGAGTGATTTCCATAATGCAGCTTTGATGAGCAAAAGTACAGAGGACAAGGTGAAGGACGCGAAGGAGTTTGTCGAGTTGCAAAAAGAAAGAATTGAAAAATTAAAGCAAAAACTGGAAGAAAAATATGGAAAGTAAATGATCTTATGAAGAACCAGCCCCGGAGAAATCCGGGGCTGTTGACAGCACCGCTCCGATAAACGGAGGGGTGCTGTCTTTTGGGAGTGGAATGACATTTCATGACGGAAAAATGACATCTCATGTAGGCGGTAACATCTTAGAAAGCATTTGATATATGATTGGTCTGTTCAAGTCTTACCATATAAAGTATTGGAGGTATGCATCATTATGAAAAGATTAATGGGTGTTATCCTGACATTATTTCTTATAACAGCCCAAGGCACAACTTGTCTGGCAGCAACGGACTCTTATGATAATGCCGTGGCGGCGCTGGAAGAAAACTTGGCGAAAGTCAACGCAAGAATAGCAGAGCTTGAGGAAATGAAGAAAGCCACTTACTTTTCATTGTATAAGCTTCGAGATGATGCCGAGGCATTAAGAAAAAGATGGATCACAAAAGCAGGTGAGGCATGTGCCGATGGATATTCGGAAGATTTTTACATAAATTATTGGACTAGATGGTATAATATCATGGCCATGGAAGGCAGTACGGGCATAAACCAGGATGAAAGTCCCGGACGCGAAATCTACGAATGGATGCACAGCATAGGCAAGCCTGTTCATCCCGAGAATACAGCTTATGGCTTAGATTGGGAGATGAATCATTCGTATGGGTATTTTGACAACCTATATAACATCTATGCCATAAAAAGAGAATTGAGCCTGCTGCAGGCGCTGGCAGAGAAAGGAAACTTGTTGAAAGCTACCGGAGTTACCGGTGCCGAGTATGATTTGTTGATGCAAGAACTGCAAAACAGGCCGAAAAAAATATCTTCCCAATGGGGTATTGTATCGGAAAGCAGCTATGAACCCATCATATACGACAATATAAAGGCAATTGGTACGGAGTATGCAAAATTACCGGAAAGTAAGAAGGTAAAAGCAATCGACGTCGCAGCTCTCATAGGAAGCACCGGCAGCGGTACTCCGCTGGAACAGGCCTTGCAACAGATCAATGCAAGAATAGCAGAGCTTCAGATTAATAAGAAAGCCGCCACCTACAAAGTGAATACTTTTCATGATAGAGCCAATGGTTTGATGATTAAATATTTGCATGATGCGCGTAACAAGATAGGCGATTCGACAGAGAATAATTTTATGTGTGCGTATTACAGACAATGGAATGCCAGCTTACAACAATATGATAAAGCGGGATTAAAGGGATTAAACCAGGATGAAGATCCCGGGTTTAAACTATACCAATGGATGAACAGCATAGGCCAACCTGGGCAGCCCACCGCAGTATCCTTTGGCTTAGATTGGGAGAAAGATCATTCTTATGAGTATTTTGATGGCCTATATAACTTATATGCCATAAATAGAGAATCGAGCCTATTGCAGGCTTTGGTAGATAAATGTAATTCATTGAAGGATACCGGTATTACCAGCGCCAAATACGATGAGCTAATGAAAGAACTGCAGAGCAGGCCGCAAAAAATTGCTTCCCAATGGGGCATTGTCTCAGACAGCAGTTACGAACCAATCGTATATGACATTTTAAGAGATATCGGTAATGGTACTGCAACACCAACACCAACACCAACACCAACACCAACACCAACACCAACACCAACACCAACACCAACTACGCCTACTCAATCTTCATCAAATGCAACTTCCGTCAATATCAAGTTATGGATTGAAAACCAGAATGCCGAGGTCTTAGGCGACAATAAACAAATCAATGTACCGCCCGTTTTACGTTTGGGCAGAACCTTTGTGCCTTTGCGTTTCATCGGAGAAGCCTTGGGGGCAAGCTTTAGCTGGGATGGGACTACTCAGACGGTAACCTTTTCCATGGGTGACCAGAAGCTGGCCCTGGTTATCGGGCAGACCGGTTCGGGGCTGGATGTGGCGCCGTTCATTGAAAACGGCAGGACCATGGTTCCGGTGCGTTATATCTCGGAGGCCTTCGGCGCCTCGGTAAACTGGGACGGAACAACCCGCCAGGTTACTGTTACAAAGTAGACGGAAAAACAAAGCAGGAAAATAAGTGAATAGTAAATTAGGAGAAGCGGCCCTGAAGTATAAATTCATGGCCGCTTTTTTGATCGTTTCAACCGCTTGGTAAAGGAGCAAGTTTAAAAGCACCGCTCCTATATAACCGGAGGAAAACACTCTGCCATATTTTTGGGTGACCGCTGCAATACTTTTTGCGCCAAGCCTATGATTTTCTTTAGTGCTTACCGGCATGTCGCCAACAAAACTGACCGTGCCTGCGTAGCTATTGGTGATTTGGATGGGGCTTATTGCCTTTGGTTTTACAAACGATTTTTAAGGTTCTGTCGATTGCGCTGGGAATACGCTTGCAAGCATTCACGGCATTCTCAAGAGCATTGGCAAAAATAACGCAAAGGTCCATATCGGCTACCGCGGTGTTCTCGGGTAGATCTATGTGGGTTTCTACGGCAATTCCTTCATTTTTGGCCTTGACAATATAGGCAGAGAGAATCAAATTAACGGTATAATTGCGGCAATACTTACAAATTAGCACCACGCATGTATAAAGCCCTAACAGATAGAGGTTATTCTTGAGCTTGATTCCGCAATCCAAGAGCATATACATTAGGATAATCACATATGCAGTACCAATAAGTTGCCAAGTCCATGATCATTCATGTAACGCGGCATTTTTATGCCTCCTATCATTCCTCCGTTTGAAAGCAATGATTGATATAAGCTTCTTTAACTTCTTTGAAAGCATTTCTTGAAACGGGGATGAAAAGGTTGCTGGTTGTTGTAATGCCCTCCGGTGAGAGTTTTTTGATATAGTCTAGGTTGACGATGTAGGAGCGGTGAGGCTTGATGAAACGTTTATCTTTTAATAAAATCGCTTCCATCTGAGAAATAGTACTGAAGCTTCTGATTGTTTCGCCGCCTTTTTGATAAAAATAAAGAGTTCGGCCAACCACCTCAACATTGATCAGCTCATGAAGGAAGACCTTGACGAGGTTGGATTGTGTTTTTATCACGATATAAGGCTGCGGGTCGCCGGAACTGTCGTGGCAGGCCTTTTCTAAAACAGCAAACAGCTTGTCTTTGTTGATTGGTTTCAACAGATAGTAAAAAGCGTCCACGGCATAAGATTCTACCGCAAATTCCGAGGAGGTTGTCAAAAATATGATTTTGGCTACCTCATCTTTTTTTCTGATCTCATCGGCAAGCTCGATGCCGTTGATGTTCGGCATAATAATGTCCAAAAGAAAGATATCAAAATGTTTGCCGATTTCTAACTGCGCTATCAGCTCCATACTATTTATGAAGCTGCGTACTTCGTTTTGGCTTTCTGTCAAGCGGCAGCTTAAATATTCATCTACAAATTGACTGATTTGTAAAAGCTCCTGCTTGTAATCATCGCAAATAGCAATCTTCATATTGCCACCTCAAGTTTTTTCTGCATCCAATTTTCATTATACCAGAATCTTTCAAAAAATAACGACTGAACTTACATTTCATAACCAAAAAACACATTTCATGCAGATGTATTATTACTCGATTCTAGAGGTGATAATAAAAATTTTAAACATGATTATCAAGCTAACTCAGCAAGCATGGTCGGGATTATCTTGATAATTAAACTCTTGTGGCAAATGGATATAACCTTCTTTGCTCAGTTGATTATAAGAACGAAATAAATCCGTAAATATCGTTGTTTCTAAGGTACAAAGAGCAAGGAAAGCAGACTGTTTGCGGAAGTCAGAGTGTTCTAGAGGGCGTGGGTCAGGGAAGCAAGAAGCAGTCCCCTGAAGATAAGCCGCTTTGCTTTTAGCGGATAGATGAACTTGGCCAATCCAGCGTGATAACCAACGATTATTCCACAAAAGGCATGATTCGGAATCGAAGTGAAAGCCCGCAGCACACCGGTGGAAAAACCATAATCGAAAACATAATAGATGTTTTCAAGGAGGAGCAAAACCGAGCGCTCCGGCGCCGTAGTAGACGATGCCGTCATTTAAATTATTGTAAAAGGCCTTATTCCTGATTTTTTCAACTTATCATAATTAACGACCTGGTTCAACGACGATCAATGCTTAGTGCACGAAATGTCACTTTTACGTCATGGAATGTAAGTTATACCTCTTTAAACTAAGGTAAACTAGAATTAATAGTATACACACAAAATCCTAGAGATTGACAGTTGCCGAAATGGAGGCGATTAGCTAGGATGGATATGCTGGAATTTATGATTACCATTGCCTATAGCATCACCTTGATGTATATGCTTTTAGATTTTGAGGTCAAGGCTCAAAAGGGTATCAGCATGATGGGTCTATTTATGATTATCCTGCTGGTTTGCGGCGGGTTTGTCTGGCTTAGTCTGGGATATCAGAGTTTTATGATTCTCTACCCGGTCTTTGTATGGGTACCTTTATTTATTGTTTTCTGGTTAACTTCAAAATACAAAGGAATTAAGCTCTTTTTTGTTCTTTTAACAGTCATCTTTTTATCTTCGCCGCCTCTGCTGATCGGGCATATTGCCGCAGCTTTTTTTGGCAGCGCTAGGGAGATATTGCATGTTGTCGTCATAATTTTGTATCTGCCTGTATTGGCAATTGTCTATAAGTATTTTCGCCCCTTATTTCTTTATATGCTCCGTCATACCAAAAAGGGCTGGACAGCATTTTGTTTGATCCCGCTGTCATACAATGCCTATACCATTTTAACCGGAAGGTATGACGTAGAGTTTGTAAGGGAAGCGCCGCTTTTATGGCTGGATACTGCGGTTACCGTTTTGACTATCGCAGCCTATGTGCTGATATTGCGTTTTTTTAAGCAAACCCGTGAACAGTTTGTCCTGCAAAATGAACAGAATATTCTGGCCATGCAAGTGTCGGCCTTACAGGCCCGCTATGAAACGATGAAAAAAGCAGAGGAAAAAACGATTATTTATCGCCATGACCTGCGCCACCATTTACATGTGCTGAATGGTTATTTAGCGGACAATAAGCCTGCTGAAATGAAAAAATACCTTACGGATATTGAGAAGGATCTTGATGATGCAGTGACAGTCAAATTCTGTGACAACGATGCGGTAAATCTTATTTTGTCGTCCTATATCCAGAAGGCGAAAGAAGAATTGATCACGGTAGAGTCACAGGTTTACATTCCCCCAAACTGTGCGGTGTCTGATATGGATTTGTGCATCATTCTGGCTAATGCCATCGAAAACGCGATCAATGCCAGTATAAATATTGCGGATATCCGCAATCGAAGGATTAATATCAGCTGTAAGACAGCAAATGATAAGCTCTTGATTCAGGTTGTCAACAACTACAGCGAAGAAGTCAAATTCACGGAGGACCTGCCCGTAAGTGCAGATGAAAATCATGGTTTTGGCACGAAAAGTATTGCGGCCGCCGTACAAAAATATCAGGGGCTCTGCTCCTTCACTGCAAAAAACGGGGTTTTTAAGGTGAGGATTATTTTGTGAGGGTACATTTCATGACGTAAAAACGACATATCATACAAATAGGGAAATGAGAATAGCATTTTCGCTTACAATTGTCTTGTCGGTTTGGCTAATAGGAATAAGTTAGTCAACGTAAACAATAAAAATGGAGGGAAAATTATGTTTTATATAATTGGAGCCGGAGCTATTGTTGGGATACTTGTTTTGTGGGTAATTTCAGTACAGCGTTCTTTTGCTGCCTTTGATGAAAACGTTAATAATGCCATGTCACAAATTGGTGTTCAGATGTCTTCCCGCTGGGATGCGCTCACCTCCCTTCTGGATTTGACTAAGGGTTATGCTGCTCACGAATATAAAACCATAACGGATACCATGAAAGAAAGACGTTCGATCGCAAGGGACTCTTTGCCTGATGATGTAAGAAAACAGGAAAATATGATTGTAGAAGCCCTGGGGAAAATTATGGCGGTAGCAGAGAACTATCCTGATTTAAAGGCTGATCAGACCTACATCAAAACCATGGATTCAGTTAATCAATATGAAAATATGGTGCGTACCAGCAGGCTGATTTACAACGATAATGTGACAAAAATAAATCGTGCCATTCGTATGTTCCCTGCATCGATGCTTGCAGGTATGCTTGGCTTCTCAAAGCGCGTTTATTTAGAGGCAGTGGAAGATAAAGCAACTATGCCGAGTATGAACTAAGCAACAAAAGAAAAATGGAGGTAGTCTTATGGTGAAAAAGATTATTTTAGCGATACTTTTCCCTCTTTTGTTGTTTATTCTAATGACCCAAGCGGCCTGGGGAGCAAACAATGTATCAGACATATCTGTTGATGTCGTAATTTATGATGATGGCTCGGCCTATATCACCCAGACCTGGAACTGCAATTTTACTGAAGGCACAGAGGGCTATATTCCCATAGAAAATTTAGATGAAATGAGCATAACGGACTTTCTTATTTCAGACATAAACGGACCCTATACTTATCTTGAAAACTGGGATGTTAAAGCCGGATTTAAGAAAAAAGCCGGAAAATACGGAATGGTAAAGACCCCAAAGGGCTATGAGCTTTGTTGGGGAATCAGCGAATATGGCGAAAAACGCTATACCATTGAGTATAAAATCAATAATCTTGTCAGCGGGTATACGGATTTCGCCGGTTTTAACTTCCAGTTTATCAACTCGGGTATGGGAACCTTGCCTACGGATGTTACGGTTAAAATCACCATGCAGGATGGAGTAAAGCTTGCGGCCAATAACGCCGGAATATGGGCTTTTGGTTTTGACGGGCAAATCGGGTTTGAAAATGGTCAAGTAGTAGCTTATACCAATAAACCTTTATCCTCGAGTACCGATAGCGTAATTATCATGTTGCAGCTCAATAAGGGCTTGGTGAACCCCAAACGAGTTGTGGATAAATCCTTTGAGGAGATAAAAGCAGAAGCATTAAAAGGCAGCGATTATAATCATAATACAAGTCCGGATGCCGTACCTGCGGAGGATGATTCACTCTTGATTACTTTCATAGTGCTTGGGGTCATAGCTCTTTTTGGTGTTGTTATTTTCCTTTTTAAGAACCGGAAGAATAAGGACACAAAGAAGGTTATTAGCTTATATAAGAATGCAGATTATTTTCGGGAGATACCTATTGCCGGAAATTTAGAAGCTGCCTTTATGCTGGCAAAGGATTATGGGCAGACAGACGATGACGGAAATCTGATTGGCGCGGCTCTTCTTAAGTTGATTAATACAGGTTGTCTCGAACCATTGCAAGAAAAATCTGTCGGGTTTTTTGGCAAAGAAATAGAGAGCATTTCCCTAAGGCTTATTCATCCGCCTCAGTTTAGAGGTGTAACGACCAAGCTGCTTTACGATTTATTGGTGTCGGCAAGCAAAAGTGACCAAATTTTACAGGAGCACGAGCTGGAAGAATATTGCAGTATGAATCATGCTACCGTTACGATGCTTGTTGATAACGCTCTGAATGATGGCAACTCCACTTTGGCAGAAATTTATAGCTATGATAATTCAAAAGCAGCGCAACCATTGGGACTTTCCCAGCGCGGAGAGAATTATCTTATGAAAATAATGGGCTTTAAAAAATTTATCCTGGAGTTCTCGCTTCTAGGTGAAAGAACAATTGCCGAAAGTATGATTTGGCAGGATTACCTGGTCTTTGCCACACTGTTTGGCATTGCAGACAAGGCCATAGAACAATTTGCAAAGGTTTATCCGGAAACGACAAAATACTGCGAAAATGCCCGTTATTATTATCAGCTTGCCCACAGGTATACCCAAGCATCCTACCAAGCGGCACGTGCCGCCGGCAGCGGCGGAAGCAGTTCCTATGGTGGCGGCGGTGGTTCTAGCGGCGGTGGCAGCGGCGGCGGAACACGCTAAAGTGAAAACACTATTTAGGGTGAAAGAAGGTAGGAAACTATGGGGTTATTAACAAACAATGATAAGCCTTGCCCTATTTGCGGTGAGGCTACACCACGACTATTAGCAACAACTATTGCCAATGAAATGCCAATTTGTTCTGACTGCAGTAAAAAAATATCTATGGCAGAGACAAAATTAGCGCAGCTTTCTGTGGCGGAGCTAAAGGTACATCTTAGCCAGAGGGAGGAAAATGCCAGGCAGTTAGAAGAGGTTTTTCGGCCAAACTATAGTGTTGATATTACCTGGACGAGTTTGAATATTGATGAAGCAAACGAGCTGTTTACTCTTCCGATACACGAGTGCGGAGACATCAAAAACCCTCCGATCTTTAAGTATGAAGAGCTGAATGGCTATGAGCTGCATGATGAGCATGGTTTGATTGAACATTGTCATAGAGGCGAAGCCGCTCCGCAATTAATTTCCACGGATCCAACTCCGGCTATTTATGAGAGCGAACGTATTAGTAGCACTATATCCCGTCATTATAAGCTTCACCTATTCTTTTCCAATCCTTATTGGGATAAGGTGGAGGTAGAGGCAGGAACCGTAGTGACGCTAAAATCCCAATTTGTAAACGAATATACTGCTTTTATGGAGCGGTTTAACCCGGTTACCTTCGCTTTGGCAGCTATGATGGGAGTGGATGCATCAACTTATGTGATAGACGCGGATACTATTGCTGAGGAGATCAAGAAGTTCGAGGAATTGCGTGATGCCGGTATTATTACAGAGGAAGAATTTAATGAGAAGAAAAATCAATTATTAGGCAATTAAGGAAATTGAAAAACTGATTAGCTCATCAATAATAAAGGCAAAAAACTTGTTAGGATGAATCATATCATGAAAAAGCTTATTCTAATTCTGGTTATTATGTTGTTGACCATTTTTATGCTTGCAGGATGTGGCGGTGGAGCCGATCCCGCCGCACCAGAAAAACCCGCCGATTCAGCGGCACAAGAAACACCGGCCGATTCCCAAGAGCCAACAGTTGCCGACAAGTTCGCTGAATTAAAATTAGTAAAGGAACTTGAGCAAAAGAATATCAAACTTGTTGAGGTTTATAATGAGGTTGCTGCTTTAACAGTTAAAAATGGCTGGGATAAAGATGAACAAACATTAAAAGATGTAAGCGTAGTTAGGACTGCCATTCAGATATTTAACTCGATTATTGAGGATCCGGCATCCGCTAAAGACTATGACTTACCTGAGATGTTAGCTGCGACTGATGAATTAATAGAAGAACTAGACACTGTTTTTAGAGCTAGAGTTTCTGTTCCCTACGCAAAATAAGGATAAAAGGAATATCATGCCTCACAATTGTCATGGAGCAAGTTTTAAAGCACCGCTCCTTTTAAACGGAGGGGTCTTTTTTACAAGCAATAGTTGTAGGCAGGGCCGCTTATTACAAAATAATGCTGGTCTGGAACAATCCATCATTGCCAGTGAAGGAATATACTCCGCCATATTTTTGGGTAACCGCGGCAATGCTTTTTGTGCCAAGGCTATGATTTTCTTCAGCACTTACCGGCATGTCGTTAACAAAACTGACCGTGCCGACATAGCCATTGGTGATTTGGATGGAGGGTCTATTGTTTTTAGTTTTACAGATGATTTTTATAATTCTGTCCTTTTCGTTGGGAATAACCTTGCAGGCATTCACCGCATTTTCAATACTATTGGCAAAAATAACGCAAAGATCCATATCGGATACCGCAGTATTCTCGGGGAGATCAATTTGGGTCTCTACGGCAACCCCTTCATTTTTGGCCTTGGCAATATAGGAAGAGAGAATCAAATTAACGGTGTAATTGCGGCAATACTTTTTAACCACAGCTCCCTGAATGGATTTTTCGACCTCGGAAATATATTTTTGCGCCTCAACCTGGTTGTTATCCGTAAGATAGGAATTTATCAGATTAAGATGGTGGCGCATATCATGACGATAAATAATGGTGTTTTCCTGTGATTTCTGCAATGATTCCAAATGCACCTGTGCCGCTGTTACTTGCGTTTTTAATAAATCCTGCTCGTTTTGCAGGAGGAGGTGTTCTCTGGTTTGTTTGAAAAACAGGATAATCATAATATAAGCTGCAAGAGTCAAAATAGTGGATAGCGCTATGATCACAAGAGTAGAATTATATTTCGCGCTAATATTATTATACATAATGGTGTAATAAACCAGCACAAAGTAAGAAAGTGGAATAATACAAAATACTGACCAGCCTTTATTTGTGTTGCGCAACATATAATGAAAGGATGGACGAAGATACTTATAAACAACAAACCATGTGGGAATAAACATTACCATGCAAACTATGTTCTGGATTGTTTTGTTGAAGGCAAAAAAAGATGCAGTGATAATTCCTACTAAAAAGGGCGGCGAGCATAAAAAGAAAGACGACACTTGAACAAAAAACAGCTTTACCCCCTTATACCTTGATACGAATAGAAGAGCGAAATATGAAGGAACAAAAATAAGAAGGGGATAGAGCCTCCTGAAAATTGGCTCCCCCAAAAATGCCCAAACGCATGCGGCATTAATCAGTACGGCAATAATAAACAGACCTAACAGATAGAGCTGCCTCTTGTGCTTAACTTCAAACTCTAAGAGCAGGTACATCAAGCTCAAACCGAAAATAAGGCTGAGAATAGACCTTATAATAATCAGCATATTTTTTGCCTCCTATTAGTTTTCCATTTGAAAGCAATGATTGATCTAATGTTTTTTACAACTTTGAGCAGTAATATCACGATATTAAGGAAGCGGGCCGATGGCAATGTCTTGGCAGGCCTTTTCTAAAACAGAAAACAGCTTGTCTTTTTTGATGGGTTTCAGCAGATAGTAAAAAGCGTCCATGGCATAAGATTCTACAGCGAACTCCAGCAGCTCAAATATTCTTCGACAAGCCTACTAATCTCTGATAGCTCCTGCTCGTTATCATCGCAAATAGCGATTCTCATGCGGCACCTCTAATTTTTTTCTACACACCAAAACAATTATACCAGAATTTTTAAAAAAATGACGGCTAAACTAACATTTTATTTATGACATAAAATTGACATTTCATGCAGATGCGCTATTCTTCGATTCTCTGGATAGTATAATTTAATGATCTGATTTTGATCATAGCAGCCTATGCATTTCATGACCTAAAAATGACATTTCATGCAAATCCCGCCGCCAGAAGCTTATAGAAAGCTATAATGATAGAAGCATCGGAGTTTAGAAGCGGGAAAACCCGTGTAGATTAAGATTAGGAACTATTATGAGATTTATAAATGTAATTTTGCTTACTGTAACTCTGGCTATTTGCGCAGGATGTGCCGCAACATCAACAGATACAACGGCCGGGTCGTCCACAAATAAAAAGGCGGCAAGTACGGCAACAGAGCCGGCCGTTAGTGAGCAGGCGGCAGAAAGTCCGGCGCAGAGTAATGCACAAGAAGATGTAACAATAAAGGTATCCACTGAAATACCGCAATCATTAACGAATCAGAACACGATACTCCTTGACGGTCTGCTGGAAGGTGGTGAATATATCGAAGTAATTGTTAAGGGAGAAATATTTGATTTTGAGCAAATTTCCGTAGTTTGGGAAGAAAGTAAAAGTGAATTAGTTGAGAAAGAGACCGTAAAGAAAATCGAAAAACTCGCCAATCAGCCCCTTGTTATAAAGACCTCCCTGCCGGAAGGGATACCGTCAGAAAAGCTTAAATGGAAAAGCCGGACCGGAAAGATATATGAATATATCCTGCAGTATAACGGTGAAACCGGAAATGGCATCACAAAGTTTGAAACCTTATGATTTTTTTAAACCCTGGAAAATACAAAATTCACAAAAAGAGGGAGGAGATTTAACGATGAAAAGGATTATTATCCTGGTTAACACGGTTTTACTAGTATTGATTATGACGGTCGGCCTTGTTGGCTGCGGCGGAGAAACGAATACGGATAGTGAGCCGGCGGTCGGCACAGCAGCGAACAGCACGGCAGCGAATCTGGTTGAGGTAACTTCAAAAGAAGGTATTACGCTTAAGATTCCAAGCGAATGGGTACTTCTGGATAGTGGTGTTTATGCTAACACGGAAACGGGTGATAATGTTGCATTTGGAGTAGTGCCGGTTGGTCAAAATCCGCTTTCCAGCTATAAAGAAGAAAATGTTTTAGCTACATACGCAAGTAAGTACCAAGATGTTGTCGTTAAAAGCTTTGAAAATGGGGAAAAAATTAACGGTAAAGAATCGTTGGTATCCCAGGTGACTTTAAACGCTGATGGCAATGCGCTTACCCTGACGTTAGTCATGGTTACGGATGGGACGAACAATTATATTATTACGTACGCGTATCCAAGTGATGAAACAGACGGATCATTAATTGAAAATCTACAAGCAAGTATTGACAGTATAACGATTAAATAAACTGACTTTCAAAGCCTCGCTCGTATATGCGACGGAAGGCAGCGGAGTAAAGATCTTTATCATTAATAAGAAAAATGAAGTTGTGCTCTCCTTTGGGCAAGGTGAATGTGAATATCAAGTCAAACTACATTTTTACTCAAGGTATTTATTACGATTTGCAGGGTGATAAAATCAACATTCGATGTTGCTGGCGCTGAATATGCAAGCTGTTTAGCCCCCTAAAGAATTTGGAGAAAACACGTTTAATATGTTAACATTTTATTAGGGGGTACAGTAAGGCAAAATTGATTTTGGGTAGAGCAAATCTTGAGCAGTTTGAAATTGAAGAGATTATAGCCGACAGTATTACAAGCACCGCTACAGAGATACTTGATGAGGATCTGTTTTAAGCTGCTCACCAGGCGCTCGTGTTGCTCTCCGGCAGCGCACTATATTCCTGGTGGATAACTATCCCCAGTTTAATTATAACATATAAAAAATTGTAAAAGAAGACTATTTGTTCCCTTGTGCTACGGCTATAATACAATAGCCACCTTAATTAGATTTGTGGAACACCTTTTCTTTACTTATTTTAAGGAATTGCCAAGGGAGGGAAACGTATGAGTTCCTATGTGCTCAGGTTTAAGGATATTGACAGAACAAAACTCATGATTGTCGGGGGTAAAGGCGCGAATCTGGGGGAACTTTCCAAGATTGAAGAAATACGCGTACCGGATGGTTTTTGTGTTTCTACTGAAGCCTTTGAAAAAATCATGGGGGAAACGTCGTCGCTTAACGAATACCTTGATCAGTTAGCTCTTCTAAAGCTGGAAGACCGGAAAAAAATCGGTGAACTTAGCGGTGAGATTCGCAGGGCCATCGAAGAGACAGTCATCCCCGAAGATATTGCTGAAGAGATCACCCACTTCCTCTCCATACTTGGAGTAAATAAGCCTTACGCAGTACGATCCAGTGCAACTGCAGAGGATTTGCCGACGGCATCCTTTGCCGGCCAGCAGGATACGTATCTGAACGTTATAGGGAAGGAAGCAATCCTAAAACATATCAGCAAGTGCTGGGCATCGCTGTTTACCGAGCGAGCAGTAACTTACCGCATTCAAAACGGCTTTGACCACCGTAAAGTCCTACTTTCTGTGGTTGTTCAGAAGATGGTCTTCCCGCAGGCGGCAGGAATTCTGTTTACTGCCGATCCTGTCACGGGCAATCGAAAGGTGTTATCTATTGACGCCGGTTTCGGTCTTGGCGAGGCCTTGGTCTCCGGCCTGGCGAATGCTGATATCTACAAAGTGCAAAGCGGCAAGGTGATCGATAAGAAGATATCCGCCAAGAAGCTGACTGTATATGCCTTGAAAGACGGTGGTACGAAAGAACAGGAAATCCCGCCTGAGCAGCAGAATAGGCAGGCACTGACGGATGAGCAGATTTTGAGCCTCACGCGCCTGGGTAGAAAGGTTGAAGAACATTTTGGTTGTCCCCAGGACATCGAATGGTGTTTGGCTGATGATACTTTTTACATTGTCCAAAGCCGGACAATTACAACTTTATACCCCATCCCTGAAGCGAATGATAAAGAAAACCACGTCTATTTATCTGTCGGCCATCAACAAATGATGACCAACCCCTTGAAACCATTGGGGATGTCATTAATGCAGTTAATATCTTATGGTCGCCGGTTTGAAGCTGGTGGAAGGTTGTTTATTGATGTGGCACAAATGCTGGCTTCACCAGACGGCAGAAAAATGCTATTAAATAACATGAAACAACTCGAACCGCTTTCCCAAGATGCAATTATGACCATCATAGAGCGAAATTTTATAAAATGTTTACCAAATGATGATAAGAAAGAGCAGAGTTCCGGTAATAGCGATAAAGATAAGCCGCCTACAGAACCTCAAGCACAAATCGAAAACAATCCGTCAATTGTTTCTGATTTGATTAGAAAAAGTCAAACATCCATAGAAGAGTTGAAACAAAAAATTCAAGGGAAATTAGGAACAAATTTAATTGATTTTATACTAGAAGATATCCGGGAGTTAAAGAGGATCTTATTTGACCCACAAAGTTCAGCTGTATTTCTGACCGCCATAAATGCTTCACTTTGGATCAATGAAAAAATGAGAGAGTGGTTGGGTGAAAAGAACGCAGCAGACATACTTTCTCAATCTGTACCAAACAATATTACTTCGGAAATGGGTCTGGCGTTAATGGATGTGGCAGATGTGATTCGTCCTTACCCGGAAGTAATTAATTATTTGCAACATGTAAAAGATGATAACTTTTTAGATGAACTGGTTAAGTTTGATGGTGGACAGAAAATTCAAGACGCTATCTATGTTTATCTTAACAAATACGGAATGCGATGCAGCGGAGAGATCGATATTACCAGAACTCGTTGGAGCGAAAAACCAACGACACTTATCCCCATGATTCTCAATAATATCAAAAGCTTTGAGCCTAATGCCGGCCATCGGAAATTTGAGCAAGGGCGACAGGAAGCTTTGAGAAAAGAACAAGAGTTATTAGATCGATTGAAGCAATTATCGGAGGGTGAACAAAAAGCCCAAGAAACAAAAAGAATGATCGGCCTAATCCGAAATTTCATTGGCTATCGCGAATATCCCAAATACGGTATGGTTAGTCGCTACTTTGTTTATAAGCAGGCTTTACTGAAAGAAGCTGATCGGCTTGTACAGACAAATGTTATTCATGAAAAAGAAGATATATATTACCTCACTTTTGAAGAGCTTCGCAAAGTCTTAGTCAAAAATAAGCTGGATTATGAAATCATCAACAAGCGAAAAGAAGAGTACAAATTATTTGAAAAACTAGCTCCTCCACGTGTGATCACCTCTGAAGGTGAAATAATTGCAGGCGAGTACAAACGAGAAAATACTCCAGCGGGCGCTATGGCAGGTCTGCCCGTTTCTTCAGGAGTTATAGAGGGAAGAGCACGCGTCATATTAACCATGGAAGACGCGAATTTAGAAGATGGAGATATATTAGTCACTGCCTTTACTGACCCCAGCTGGACACCTTTGTTTGTAGCCTTAAAAGGCCTGGTCACCGAAGTTGGCGGACTGATGACCCATGGAGCCGTAATTGCACGTGAATATGGCTTACCGGCAGTTGTCGGCGTGGAAAATGCTACCAGAGTGATTAAAGACGGACAGAGAATTCGGGTAAATGGAACGGAAGGGTATGTAGAAATCCTATAATGAGGAAGATTTTACTTTTATCCGGGAATTATAATAAAAGATGAGAGCTGAGAAAGGCGGCCCAAAGTAGGGCCGCTTTCTCATACTGAAAAAAGTAATTGCTACTGAAATTAGAATCAGATCAAGTGCACGGGGGCGGCTTCCAAGATATTGAAAGGCTTCTTTCATGTCTCCCCGATCATTTTCACCAGTCTTCTTAATATCTTGTTTTAGTGCACCTCGGATAAATTCGACAAACCCAAGAATATAAAGAGTATCGTGATATTCAGAAAATCTTAAGATTTTAATAAGTAAAAAGCTATAAAATGGATTTTTGCTTCGCGGTATAATAATTATGGGGACATATACTCAAAAGAAAGAAGATGACGCTTTTGGCTGCAAATATTTTAATAGTTGACGATGAACAAGCTATTGCCGATTTGGTTGAAGTTTATCTGAAAAATGAGAACTATAATATCTTTAAATTTTATAGCGGCAAGGATGCCCTTAACTGTATTGAAAATGAAAAACTAGACCTCGCCATTTTGGATGTCATGCTCCCCGATGTAGACGGGTTTTCAATTTGTCAGCAAATACGGGAAAAGCATAATTTTCCGGTTATCATGCTGACAGCCAAAGAAGAAGAAATCGATAAGATTACCGGGCTGACATTAGGTGCGGACGACTATATCACCAAGCCGTTCCGGCCATTGGAACTTATTGCCCGTGTCAAGGCGCAGCTTCGGAGATTTACCAAATATAATTCTTCAGAGCCAAAGCAGGAAGAACACTTGATTGCCTTTTCCGGCTTGGTGTTGGACATGGATACCCATGAATGTATGCTGAATGAAAAAAAGTTATCTCTCACTCCTACAGAATTTTCTATTCTTTGGGTCCTTTGTTCCAATCGCGGACGGGTGGTCAGCTCGGAAGAATTGTTCCATGAGGTATGGGGAGACAAATATTTTACCAACAGCAATAATACGGTAATGGTTCATATCAGGCATTTAAGGGAAAAAATGCATGACAGAGCGGAACATCCTAAATATATTAAAACGGTATGGGGGGTTGGCTATAAGATTGAAAAATAAGAGAGATAAAAGAAGGAATGATTATACAAAATTAAAAAGTAAAGTATTTTTTCAAATGCTCCTTATTGATTTTGCCGCGGCTGCAATTGTTATTCTTCTGCGTTTTGTAATTCAAAAAAATTTCAGTGTTGGAGATAGTATTGTACAATTTTTAAAGAATACGTTACATTTGAGCGAAAACGTTGCCTTATTAATTTATCGGCTTATATTTTACAATAATATAGAAGTTATTACACTTATTATGATTCTCATATTCTTGGTTATTTTGCTTAAATTTTCAATTTCCTGGTTTACTAAATATTTCGATGAAGTCGGTGCCGGAATGGATAAACTTGCTGAGGAATCCGATGCTGAAATTACATTATCACCGGAATTGGATTTTATGGAAAATAAGCTTAATCAGATCAAAAACAACTTGGAAAAACAAAAGAAAGCAGCGCTTGATGCCGAGCAGCGCAAAAATGATTTAGTCGTTTACTTGGCTCATGATATAAAAACACCTCTGACCTCCGTTATAGGATACTTAAGTCTTCTGGATGAAGCTCCTGATATGCCTGCTGAACAGAAGGCAAAATATGTTGGTATTACCTTGGAAAAAGCTTATCGCTTAGAGCAGCTTATAAATGAGTTTTTTGAAATCACAAGATTTAATCTGCAAACGATTGTTTTGAATAAAGAAAAAATCAATTTACTGTTCATGCTCCAGCAGATGGCAGATGAATTCTATCCGATGCTGACTCCGCAGGGAAAACAGGTCTCAGTCAATGTGCCTGACGGCTTAGCATTGTGGGGAGATGCAGACAAACTTGCCCGTGTGTTCAATAACATTCTGAAAAATGCGCTGGCTTATAGCTATGAAAACAGCATCATTGACATTTCTGCTCAGCAGCAGGAGAAAAATATTGTCATAACTTTTACTAATAAGGGAAATCCAATCCCGCAGGCAAAGCTTGAAACCATTTTTGAAAAATTTTACCGCTTAGATTCTGCACGTTCCACCAACACCGGTGGAGCAGGGCTGGGTTTGGCCATCGCCCAAGAAATTGTCACGGCTCACGATGGAACAATCACTGTGGAAAGCAACACGGAAAATACTATATTTACAGTAAAGCTTCCGTTATAAGAAAATCTTAAGAAGTCCATAAGATGAAATTCCAACATAGCCCTTTGTTCTGTGGTTAAATGATACCGCACAGAATAAGGAGCTGTTTTATTATGGCACGAAAAGTAAAAAAGAAAAAGAAAGTAATACGCAAATTTGTAGCATTTCTGTTGATGGTTTTCATTGCTGCTTTCGCTTACAGAACTATCATTGCTCTAGGAAACCATTATATATTTGAGAAAGAATATGACGATGAAATCTTGTTTAAGATAGAACCCGATCCCTCTGTTTCTATATCTTCCGACCAGCTGAACAGTCCTAATGCGATTCTGATCCGTCTAAAAGATCATACCATCTTGATGCAAAAAAATAGCGAGGAAAAAATCTATCCTGCTTCTTTGACTAAAATGATGACAGCCATTGTTGCGATAGAAAATTTACCTGATCTGAAGGAAGAAATCAAACTCACCAATTCTACGTTTCAGGGGCTGTACGAAGCAGATGCATCCTTGGCAGGTTTCCAGCCTGGTGAGCAGGTCAAGGCAATCGACCTGTTATACGGGGTATTGCTGCCAAGCGGCGCGGAGTGTTGTGTTGCACTTGCCGATCAGATTGCGGGATCAGAACAGAATTTTGTAAAAATAATGAATCAAAAGGCTGCAGATCTCGGTATGGACAATACCCATTTTGAAAATACGACCGGACTTCACGATGAAAACCACTACACAACAGTCAAAGATCTGTCCATTCTTCTAAGACGTGCTTTGCAAAATGATACTTTCCGGGAGATTTTTACTTCATCCCGTCATTCCACACAAACCGCTAATAAGCACGCTTCGTTTTCCGGCAATTCTTCTTCGCTCAGAATACGTCATTCCGCACAACCTGCTAATAAGCACCCTGGCGGGATAACCTTTTACAATACCATGTTTGAAGAACTCAACAATCAAAACATTATTGACGGGGAAATTTTAGGGGGAAAGACCGGATATACCGATGAAGCCGGTCTATGTCTCGCTAGTCTCGCCAAAGTGGGCAAACAAGAATATATTCTGATTTCAGCTGGTGCAAAAGGAGATCACAATTCGGAACAGTATAATATTACCGATGCCTTAGCTGTATACAACAGCATAAGAAAATAATTAGTTCTCCATAACAATTTATTAAGATTTTCATAAGTTAAAATTCCAACATCGCCTGCCTGATTCGGTAAGATGAAATCCGCAGGACACAAAGAAAATTATTCCTTCTATGCCAAGATGTACTTTAACCGGAAGCGCTATGCAAAACAAAGATTCCAGAGCTTTTGCCTCTTTGTAAAACCGAATCAAAGCTTCTAAACTTGGTCCATCACGATTAGGGTGGTAAAGATGAGAACCGGAAAATTAAAAACTAATAACAGCTGCCTGGCCTGGCTTTTCCTCGGGCCCAGCCTGCTGGGTTTTGCTTTCTTTTATTTACTTCCTTTTGTTGCCGGCTTTTACTATTCCCTGGTGGATAGTCCCTCAAGCGGTAATTTCGTCGGTATACATAATTACACCGCCTTGTTAAAGAACCCAAGTTTTTTATTGGCCCTGAGCAACACCGCCAAATTTATTGTAATCTGTGTGCCGCTGAATATGGCCCTTTCCCTGGGAGCAGCTTTATTATTGAACCGGAAAATCCGAGGCCGCAACCTGTTTCGCACCATTTTTATAACGCCGTTGATAATACCCATAGCCTCGGTGGTCTTGGTCTGGCAGGCTTTTTTTGATTTGAACGGGGTTTTAAATTCCCTGATTCATGCTCTGGGTTACCAGCCTGTGGACTGGCTGAAAACCGACTGGTCCAGGGTGGTGATCCTGGTGGTTTATCTCTGGAAGAACATCGGCTACTGTATGATTCTGTTTCTGGCCGGTTTGCAAAATATCCCCGTCGAATACTATGAAGCGGCCAGGATAGACGGGGCCGGCCGCTTCCAGGAATTTTTCCGCATAACCCTGGTTTATCTGACACCGACGACATTTTTTGTTTTTGTCATTTCCATTATTAATTCTTTCAAGGTTTTCCGGGAGACCTATCTGATCGCCGGTGAATATCCCCAAAACAGCATTTATATGCTGCAGCACTATATGAACAATATGTTCCTGGCCTTGGATTATCAGAAGCTGACTTCAGCGGCTTTCATTATGGCGGCCTTTATCGTGGCGGTTGTTTTCCTCCTGTTCAGGGCGGAAAGAAAGATCAGCAAGCTTATTAACTGAAATTGAAAGCGGAATTCGGAAGGCCTAAAGAAAAGAAATAGCAGGGGGAAGAAGAGCGTTGAAAAGTATCAATAAACATAAAGGTCACATCAAACATAGTGTCCGTGACCGGCGGTTGATAGCAAAGGCTGTTCACGTAGGGACCCTGGTTTTGCCGGCGGCTTTTTTTCTGTTCCCTTTAATCCTGACTTTTACTAATTCGTTTATGAGCGAACAGGAAATTGCCGTAAATTATAACGCGGTGACGGATAAAAGTTTAAGCAGTTACAACGCCGACGTTGAGGCTTTGAACAGCTTCGCCCGTTTCGAGTTCATTCCTGATCTGGTTACACTCAAGCAGTATTATACGGTGCTTATTATAAAGTCCCCATTCCTTTTCATGTTTTGGCATTCGGTTTTCCTTACGGTTCCCATTGTGATCGGGCAAACCCTGGTAGCCACCTTGGCTGCCTATGCTTTTGCCAAGTTTAGGTTCAGAGGGAGGAATTTCCTGTTTTTTTTGTATATTGTGGTCATGCTGATGCCTTTCCAGGTAACGCTTGTTCCTAATTATCTGATAGCAGGAAAACTGGGCTTGCTCAATAATAATTTGTCCATTATCTTTCCCGGCATTTTCGGTGCCTTCGGCGTCTTTCTTCTCAAGCAGTATATGGAGCAAATTCCGGACTCCTATCTGGAAGCGGCCAAAGTGGACGGAGCAGGAGCGCTGCAAATTTTTCTCAAAATCATTGTCCCCTTGTCCAAGTCCGGTATAGCCGCCCTGGCCGTCCTCGTTTTTATCGATAATTGGAATATGGTCGAGCAGCCTTTGATCTTTTTGCAGGATGCCGCCAAACAGCCCCTTTCTCTCTATCTTTCCCGTATAGCTGCCGGCGAAAAGGGCCTGGCTTTTGCCGCCTCCGCCCTGTATATGACGCCGGTGCTGCTGAGCTTCCTGTATGCGGAAAACTACCTGCTGGAGGGGATCCGGCTTTCGGGAATCAAAGGCTAAAGCAAACTCGACAAGTGAGGAGGCGGGATCTTGAACCGGGAGGCAATCGTTCAGGAGACGGCACGACAGAAAAAAATAAGGAAACTGGGCTTGCTCTTTGTAAGCGTAATGGTCGCCCTCACCTTCTTCTCCGGTACTATCAATAACTTTACTCTGCCCAGAGTCGAAACGACCCTGCCGACAAACGGAGCTTTAGTCAAGGAAATATTCGGAGAAGGGACGGTCAAAGCCAAAGCAACTTATGAAGAATATACGGATACCGGCCTGCGAGTTAAGGATGTCATGGTAGGACCGGGAGACAGGGTTACGAAAGGCCGGCCCCTCATCAGTCTGGATATTGATACTCTAAAGTCGGATTATCAGGACGAACAGGCCCGTTATCAGCAACTGAAAATTTCCCTGGCAAGTGCCCGGGCAGACCAGGAGCAAAAACAAAGGGATTATTATATCGTCAAGACCCTTTTTGATAACCGCGGCGAGTCGGCGGTAAATGTGAGGCGGTTTTTTAACTCCCGGACAAGAATACCGGCAGGTTGCCGTCATTGATGAGAACCTGGCCCAGGCTCTTTTTCAAAACAGCAATGTAGTGGGCCTGAAGCTGGAGCTCTACGGACGGCAATTTAAAATCATCGGGGTGGCCAAAGATGATCTATCTTTTCCCGGAAGTCTGGCGGAACCGGAGGACGGCACGGTTTACCTGCCGATTGAAATGCTGCTGGAGCTTGATCCGGATTCCCGGATTACTACCCTGGAAGTGGAAACAAAGGACACCGGCCCGACCGGCTTCAATACCGACGTTTTGCAAACAGCCCTGGCCGCGGTCGGTCAGGATGCCGGGAACTTCAAAATTATCGATTATAACCTGGGGTATTTTCTTTTGCAGCAAAAAAACAGGCTGATGAATTTCGCGGCGGGGGCCGTCGCTCTGGTGCTGCTGTTCGGCCTGCTCAAGCGGAGAATATATGGAATATACCATTACGTGTGTTTAAGACTTCGGGAGAAATATTTCAGAGAGATACTTCAGGAAGACCGAGCCGGACTCATAACCGGTTTAGCGGAAATAATTTTGATTGCCGGGGGAATGTTTTTGATCTGGAGATTAATCTGTTTCCGGTTCTACCTTCCGCCGGGAAACATGCCGCCTGAACTCAGTCTCTCTTATTTAACGGATCTTTTAAAAAGCAGTATTCAGGCCGCTAACCAGAATACCGGATATTTGCCGCCGCCCGGAGAAATCCGGCTGAATATTCTGAAAACCATCCAGAACTGGAATTTCATCTGCAACCTGTTTCTTGGCTGGCCGCTGTTTTATCTGGGGCTTCACCTAGTTAATCCGGCGGGGGAAAAGCTGTTCAAAGCTGAAGTTCTGGCCGGCGTTTTCCTGTTTGCATCCTTATGGTTAAGCATTGCCTTGCTGCTGACGGCCAAAATACCGCCGGTTATGGATATCAAAGGCCTGTTTTTACTGTTTATCGCCCTGTTTCCGGCTGTTATCGCTAAGGGGACGCAAAGGCATGCTCCAGTTTGGTACGGCTGGAGAAATGGTCCTTCAACAAATGCTGTACCGGAGGAACAAAGTGGATGGCAAAATTAATGAGGAGATAAGTAGATGGCGAAATTAGTTCTGAAAAATATCTGTAAAATCTATCCCGGCAATGTCACGGCAGTCAGGGATTTCTCCCTGGAAATCAAGGATAAAGAGTTCTTAATCCTGGTAGGCCCGTCCGGCTGCGGCAAAACCACCGTTTTAAGAATGATCGCGGGGCTGGAGGAGATTACTTCAGGCGAACTCCGGATCGGTGACAGGGTGGTTAATGACGTAGCCTCCAAGGACCGGGATATCGCCATGGTTTTTCAAAACTATGCCCTTTACCCCCATCTGACTGTTTATGACAATATGGCCTTTGGACTTAAATTACGCAAGTTACCCAAGGATAAAATCAGAAAACAGGTGCAGGAAGCAGCCGGGATACTTGGGCTGGAAGACTTGCTGAACCGCAGGCCGGGGGAAATTTCCGGCGGTCAGAGACAAAGGGTGGCCCTGGGAAGGGCTATCGTCCGCCAACCCCAGGTTTTCCTGATGGATGAGCCCCTGTCCAATCTGGACGCCCAATTGAGAGGGCAGATGCGCCTGGAGATTATCAAGCTCCATAAAAACCTGGCGACAACATTTGTTTATGTGACCCATGATCAAACCGAAGCCATAACCATGGGCGCCAGAATCGTGGTGATGAAAGACGGCCTGGTTCAGCAGATTGATCAGCCTCAGACAATTTACGATCGCCCGGCGAACCTGTTTGTGGCCGGGTTTATCGGTAACCCCAGGATGAACTTCATGAAGGCCTCCCTTCTGGAGCAAAACGGTTGTATTTGGGCCGATCTTTCCGGCTCCCGCCTGGCTGTTCCGGCTGCCCGGGGACAGGAACTGAGAGAGAGGGGCTGCCTGGACAGGAAAATTATTCTGGGGATAAGAGCGGAGAACCTTTGCGGGGAAGAAGATTCTGCGGAGAGGGAGAGATATCCGGAGAGTACGCTATTAGGGATATTGGAGTTCAGCGAACGCAGAGGTCCCGAAACCTACTTGTATGTCAGAATAGCCGGAAAAGAGGTGATCGTCAGGGTAAGGCCCGACTTTCAAGCCGTACCCGGCGGGAAAGTCAAAGTGGGCTTTAATATGTCCAAGGCCCATTTTTTCGATCAGGAAAGTGAGGTGAACGTCAGTAGTCAATCCGGAAGACAGAATTCAGGAGTCACCGGACAGTAGTCAAGTTACTTAAAGAAAAGGGGTATTTTAATGATAAAAAACAAATGCGGAGTTGGCCTGATTCTGGTTCTGGTCTTCAGCATGGGGGTATTTACCGCCGGCTGCGATACGCAGGCTGCCGGGGAAGATCATAATCCGAATTCCCTGATCATTGCGGTTGTGACTAAAGATATGTACCTGGATACGGCAGTAAAAAAGTTTGAGGAACTTCATCCCGGCGTCAGTGTGGAAGTGAAAGAATACACCTCCAGTACTTCAGAAAAAGGTGAAGGTGTCAGGGCAGCAGATCCCGGCGATATTGAAAAATATGTCACAGCTATGAATACCCAGCTCATGTCCGGGCAGGGCAGCGATATCATTTTATTAAACAACCTGCCCTATCAGACCTATGCGGATAAGAATTTTTTAGTTGACTTGGGAGGGCTGATGCAGTCGGATCAAAGCTTCGACAACGGAAAATACTACCAGAATATTTTCGAGGCTTTGGAATATAAAGATAAACTATATGGGCTGCCGGTTAATATCGGTATCGATATGATCGCCGCCGATAAAACCTTACTCGCTGATTCCCAGGTGCAAATCGACGACAGCAACTGGGATTGGAACGATTTTGTCAAGACCGCGGAAAAGGTCGTGAACGACAACCAAAACGGGGGAACCCGGGAGATGTATGCCTTGGCCGGGATGGATGAAAAAAGACTGATTACAACTCTGGTTAACGAAAACTATGACAACTTGGTCGACCCGGAGAAGAAAACAGCCAATTTTACCGGTCAGGAATTTCTTGATTTATTGAACCTGAGTAAATATTTGATCGACCACAAACTGGTTAATACGGATATAGATCAGACCAACATTATGGACATGACCGCCCGGGGTAAACTTGTTTTTAATTTCACTTCTCTTACAGGGTTTTTTCAACTGCAAGCGGCCAAGGCGATTTTCAGCGAGGGTGTCGAGCTTTTAAAGCCCCCCGGAAACGTGTTTTTTTCCACGGACTCCATGTATGGGATCAGCAGTCAATCATCCAATCAGGAACTGGCCTGGAAATTTTTAAAATTTCTGGTCTCTGATGATATGATGACGCAGGGAGGAATGCCGATTAATAAGAGTGTTCTTCCCCAGATTGCCCGGAATTTCACCCAGGCTATACAAGAAAGGGGTGGGAAAATGATTATAAAGGACGACGGCATTCCAGGTCAATCTATAACCCTGCAACCCCCCGCGCAGGAGGATGTCGATTATATGGAAAACCTGCTGAGTCAAGCGAACGTCTACATCGGAACGGACCAGAAGATTATTTCGATTGTTCAGGAGGAAACAGCGGCCTTCCTTACAGGACAGAAGACAGCGGAAACGACTGCCCAATTGATTCAGGACAGAGTGAGCACATACTTAAATGAATAAGAGTAAAATTTTTTAAGAGATCTTGAAAAACCAATGTGACAGAAAGAGCACCGAATGGTTCGGTGCTCTTAATTATAAAGCAATAAAGCAATTTATCGAACTAATTCTATAGCTCAACAGCTAGCGCAGGTAATCCCTGTGGCAGATCTCTCAAAAGCTCTTTACTGTTTCGTAAAGCGAAGGCAAGGGTTTTCATCTCTGCATGCCTCTTTTCCCGGCGATGGAAATAAAGGCGTCTTAAAATTTGTCGGTCTTAGTTTTCGCTTTCAACTCGGATGCCGTACCGGTGGCTTTCAGTTCGCTGGCAAGTACGTCAAGACCGAGGGTAGGCTCATCAAGACTATTGTGGTGCTCTTAACAGTGCCTAAGATTAGTATTAGCTCTGTTTTCCCAATAAACCATATAAAAAAAGCCGAAAGATTCCCAGTTTATATTCGTGGCTGGTTTTAAGGTAATCGGGTTCCTGCATGATGGATATCGATGAATAAAGGTATTTTAGTATAGCGTCGTCTGGAATATGTTCGTCAATTGCACCTTCTTTTTTCCCTAGTTCGATAAACTTTAAATAAATATGATTTGATTTTACCGCCGCCGCTTCCCAGTATACTTGCCGCAGAATTTTGTCGCGCCACGCATACTCGCTGAAATGGGAACGGCTTGCTTCAATCACCGCATCCTGTTTTCGTGTCATAATTATCTTAAGCTTTTCCGGGAAAGGAATTTCTCTGTTGAGTATTTCCTCATATTCCTGGATCGCTTTATCCACAAAGGCAATCAGCACCTCCTTGGCAAGGGTATTCTTATCACCGAAGTAGTTGTAGATTGATACCTGCGAAACATGCGCTTTCGCGGCGATTTCGCCGACTCCGACTTCTGTTACGCCGCGTTCTGTAAAAAGCTCCCGAGCAGCATTGATAATTGCTTTCTTCTTTGCTTCAGTTCTTCTTTCATAACCATTCATGCTTATCACCTAAGCATCATTATATCATTGTTATGAAATTTAGCAACATCGACTTCAAAACTTATTGACAATGTGATTTTACGGGTATATTATGAAATCATTCGTTAAATATTTCAAAACTTATCGGAGGGTGATCTTATGAAATCATATGTTTTAAACTTCCTGGAGATAGACAAAACAAAGCTCACTGTTGTGGGCGGAAAAGGTGCAAACCTTGGGGAACTGACAGGAATAGACGGTATACGGGTCCCCGAAGGTTTTTGCGTTACAACCGGGGCTTACAGAAAATTCACGGAGAACAATGCCCAGTTAAAGGAATTGCTTAATCGGCTTGCCGAACTTAAATCCGCTGAAAAAGACCGGATTTCGGAAATCAGCGGCCAAATCCGCTCAGTAATAGAAAACTCAAAGCTGGACCAGGAGATTGAAAACGAAATTATTAAAGCACTGATCCCGTTTGGCAAAGAGCAGGATTTTGCCGTGCGTTCAAGCGCCACCGCGGAGGATTTACCCGGTGCTTCCTTTGCCGGTCAGCAGGATACGTATTTGAACATCAAGGGCAAAGAAGAAATTCTCAAAAATGTAATCAGGTGCTGGGCTTCCTTGTTTACAGATCGTGCCGTAATCTACCGCCTTAGAAACGGTTTTGACCACCGCAAGGTGCTGCTGTCCGTTGTGATACAGAAAATGGCAAGGGCAGAAGCGTCGGGCATTTTGTTTACGGCGGATCCCGTGACCTCCGACCGAAAAACCATGTCAATTGACGCCGGTCTGGGGCTTGGTGAGGCGCTGGTATCCGGTCTTGTCAATCCCGACACCTATAAAGTCCGGAATGGAGTAATTATTTCCAAAAGAAGCGGAGCACAGACGATCGAGATCCGGCTTGCCGAAGGGAGCGGCACCGAAAAAACGGAAATTGAAGACAGCAGACGCCAAAATCAGGCGCTTACCGACGAGCAGATTCTGCACCTTGCCGTTCTTGGGAGGAAAATCGAAGACCATTTCGGATACCCGCAGGATATCGAATGGTGCCTGGCCGCTGACGAATTTTACATTGTGCAAAGCCGCCCCATTACCACGCTCTTTCCTTCCCCCGAAAGTCCCGACAGTGTGAAACGTGTCTACATGTCGGTGGGGCACATGCAGGTGATGACCGATCCCATCCTGCCTCTCGGCATGTCCGTTTTTGGGTTGGCGTCGCTTTTCCCTGTAGATAGGGCCGGCGGGCGGCTGTATGTGGATATCACCTTTGACCTGACCACGCCGCAGGGGCGGAGGATGGTAAAGCAGAAAGTCTACACCATGGACCCGCTGATGGCGAGTTCCGTCAGAAAAGTCATGGCGGATAAGGCATATCTCCGAAGTCTTCCGAAAGGCAAAGGCAACCTGTTAAAGGGGGTCAGGCTTTTCCCGTGGCTGAGGGAGGCGTTCAGAATATACCGCCAAAATGACCCTTTAATCCTTGAAGAAATGATCCGCGAGAACGAGGACTCCCTCCGTAAGCTTGAAAAAAGCCTTCAAAACCTTTCAGGTGACAAAGTATTCGCTTTCATCCAAAATGATAAAACGGAATTGCAGGCAAGGCTGTTTGACGCCACAGCCTTTGGAGCGGTGCTTGCCTGCCAGTACGTGTCAGGCTGGCTCAACAAAAATATTGAAAAGTGGCTGGGCGAGAAGAATATTACAAACGCGCTGTCAAAATCTGTGGAACACAACATTACCTTTGAGATGGGGCTTGCCTTATGCGATGTTGCAGATATTGTCCGCCAGTATCCCGAGGTCTGCGATTATTTGGCGCAGGCCAACGACGAAAGTTTTATGGACGGCCTTGCCAAGCTGCGCGGCGGCGCGGAAACAGAGGCGGCCTTTAAAACCTTTCTGGGAAAATATGGGATGCGCTGTCCCGGGGAAATCGATATAACCAAGCCGCGCTTCGCTGAAAAGCCGGCGCAACTCATCCCGGCCATCCTGAGCGATGTAGAGCTTTTGCAGCCAGGGGAGCATCTTGAGAAGTTTCAACAAGGTAAACGTGAAGCCAGGGAAAAAGAAGACGGAATCATCAGCCGTCTCCTGAAGCTTCCCGGAGGAGACAAAAAGGCGAAGAAAGTTAGAAAGATGATCGGTGTATTCCGCAACTTCGTCGGGGCGAGAGAGTACCCGAAATATTTCTGGGTCTGCCGCTATGCAATCTACAAACGGGCGCTTTGGCAAGAAGCCGCTAAGTTAGTTTCGGCGGGTGTTATTTCTGATGGAAGCGACGCTTTCTATCTTAATTTTGACGAGTTTCGCCAGGCGGTTGGAACAAACCATGCGGACCGATCATTGATCGAGAAACGCAAGAAAGAATACGCCCGTTATGAAAAACTGACGCCGCCGCGTATCATCATGTCCGATGGAGAAGTTCCTCTCGGCGAATATGACGGGAGTAGCATTCCCGAGAATACGCTCGCAGGCGTTCCTGTGTCGCCGGGTGTTGTCGAAGGCCGCGCGCGGGTGGTTTCCAAACTTTCAGAGGCTCAAGTGGAAAAAGGCGACATCCTTGTGACACCCTTTACCGATCCAAGCTGGACCCCGGTTTTTGTTTCCATTGCCGGGCTGGTTACCGAGGTGGGCGGTGAGATGTCGCACGGTGCGGTGATTACTCGTGAATATGGGCTTCCAGCGATTGTCGGTGTGGAAAACGCAACAAAGCTGATTAAAGACGGTCAGAGGCTCCGCCTAAACGGTACGGATGGATATGTGGAAATACTGTAAGGAGGGAACAAATGAACGTTGATATCGCTGCATTCAAGAAACAACTGGAGAATAGCGGAACGAAAGGATTAGTAATAGAGCTTGATGAGACACTTGCGTCGTCAATCTATCACATGGCTGGTGAACTTGCGAAGCTCTACGGAAATCCCCTAAACCTATCAGTAGAAGAATTATGCGAAAGAATGACTGAGCATGATGTTCCTTTTTGGAAACTTGAAGTAATTCGCGAGTGGGGGCTTAAGGCCCTGGAATCGGAGGAAATTACGGAAGCGTATCCGATCATTGCATTACCGCAACCTATGTCATGATTACCGATCTAAAATACATACAACTTACACGGTAACAGTATTGCCGAAGTAAAAACTTCTTGAACCTCAGGACGAGTTTAAGTTATAATGTTTTGAACAGATTTTTCAGTAATTTTAAAATTGCAGCAAAACCAACTTGTAAAATTAAGTTAAATAAAAACAAAAGGGAACTTACGTTGACTAAGCCGAAACTTTGGACAGTAAATTTTATATTAAGCTGCCTTGCACACTTTTTTATGTATCTTGCTTTTTTTAGTTTTGCTCCTACTCTGCCAATTTATATTGAAAGATTCGGGGGAAGCAGCATTATTGCAGGATTGGCCATGGCTTCATTGACCCTGGCTGCGGTTTTTTCCAGGCCGGTGGCCGGCTGGGCCCTGGATCAGTACGGCCGCAAGCTAATTTTTTTTGGCGGCCTGCTGGTTTTCCTCTTGCCTTCAATCCTTTATACCTTTATGGTTCCCGTTACCCTTTTAATTGTACTCCGGTTCATTCAGGGCCTGGGCTGGGGAGTGGCCAATACATCTTCATGGACTGTTGCTTCGGATATTGTTCCCCCGGCAAGGTTAGGGGAGGGAACGGGATTTTTTAGTGTAACTTTAAGCATTTCCATGGCGATAGCCCCTGCCATTGCCTTGTGGCTAATCGCCCGGTATTCATTTGAGGCCCTTTTCTGGGCTTGCTCCCTTTTAATAATAATCTCAATCATTCTGGCCCTGATGATTAAATACCCTCATATTGAAAAGCAGGCGGTAAAGATAAAAACAGCTTTAATGGAGAAAACTGCCCTGCGTCCTGCCATGGTCATTCTTTTTATTGCCGTAACTTACAGTTCTCAACTTTCTTTTATTTCTCTTTATACCATCCAGCAGGGAATGGTTTCA
Source organism: Dethiobacter alkaliphilus (assembly GCA_016841605.1). Lineage (GTDB taxonomy): Bacteria > Bacillota > Dethiobacteria > DTU022 > UBA8154 > DUNV01. Next base: position 33,417 of record JAENYV010000024.1, read on the forward strand.
GCCGGGCTCTTTTTTAGCGCGTTTGCCATAAGCACGCTTATTTTCCGCCCTGTGTCGGGAATAATTATTGACAGGAAAGGGGAAAAGGGTTACGATCTGGTCGTTTTAGTGGGAAGCATGTCCATGATCGCCGCTATTTTGGTCTTAACAATCCTCGCCACCCCTTTTCACCTTGTTGTAGGGGGGACCTTTTATGGCCTGGGTTTCGGATTTATTCAGCCAACGATTTTGACTCAGTGTATTAGACGCGTTCCCTCGAACAGAAGGGGCGCGGCCAATGCAACTTTCTGGACCGCTTTAGATATCGGGGTGGCTTCCGGCTCAACAGGGTGGGGATTTGTTGCCAATGCTTTGGGCTATAGTATGATGTTCCTCCTTACCTTTATCCCGGTGGTAATTGCCCTGGCAATTTATTTTACCGGCAGGAACAGCAATGCTGCGCCTTCTCTGGATGTCTGAAAGCTGTTTTACAAGAAAAATAGGATCAGGGTCTACATTAATGAAAAGAAACCGCTGGATTTTAATCTTTCTAATATTGACAGCAAGTCTGCTGACGGTTGCCTATTATTTTATGCCCCTGATGCCGTCAACCCTGTCGGCTATTTCCGTTGTGGACCGGGATCAAAGCAGTTCTGAAACGTACACTCTGAAGAAGGCTGAGTCCCGGCAGCTCATTTCCGCCTTGCAGGGGTTTGCAGAAAATGAATTGCCGGAAAATATAATTGCTGCTTTTGATGTGACCCTGCACCGGAAATTCGGGCCGCCGCGGTGTTATGAGGTAAATGTGGCATCCTCCCGGGAAGTATACCTGAAGAGTGCCGGAAGCGGCCTTCTTATCCGCTTAAAGGATGCTCATTTTTTTTATACCTATGAAGCTTTCCATAACCTTTATCCCTTTGGGCAAATGCCCGATGTCTGTATAACGGCCCGAGATGAAGAAATAATTCCCCGGGTTGTTGAGCGCCGCTGGCAGCTTCTTAAGTGGGACAATAACTGGCATGACGGCAAAATGCCGTTATTGTCCGAATATTCCGCAAGCCCGCCGGTACTTGCTTCTACTGAGAACCGGCTTGGATTTACGGTTGATCCCCTGCCTGACAGTGCCTTTCTGTATGTGACAGATCCCTCCGGCAGAACTGTATTTAACGGTACCCTGGAAAATGAACAGTTGCCCGTTTTCCAGCGCAATGGCCTTTACGAGTACAGGTTGAACCTCTCTTGGCAGGACGAAAACCAGCCTTACCGCGGCCAATATAAGGCTTCTTTTGCTGTCATTATGGATCTGCCGCCGGTTTTTGAATTGCCGGAGAGAGTCGTACAGGGGGAAATGGCTGCTTTTTATGCATATCATATTCCAGAAGGGGTTATGCCGGTGTTGGAGCTGGATACGGAAGGCCGGTTAAAGTTCTTTCCCTTTGAAGACGGGTATGTAGCGTACATGCCTACCAATTATACTACCGGCCCGGGAGAATACCGGTTGGCCTACGGCCTGGAAGGGGAGCCCCTTAACGAAAGTACTCTGGTCGTGTTGCCCCGGGATTTTCATATACAACATCTTCGGGTGAATGCCGATATAGTTGCATCAACCCGCAATGAAGCAGCCTATGAACAATTTGCACGTTATTTTCCAAAGGCCCGCCAAACCAGTGCAGATGAACGTTATTACAACCAGCCGTTTGTTCTGCCGGTTCCTGGCCGGCTCACCACAGAGTTTGGTCAAACCCGTTATGTGAACAATGCCCCCACATCTTACCGCCACTCGGGCCTGGACATTGCCGCTCCCGCCGGGACAAACGTCCTGACTGCCAACAACGGGCGAGTGACCCTGTCCATGGAGCTGATCCTTACCGGGAACACAGTAGTAATTGATCACGGGCAGGGGCTTTTTAGCGTTTACTATCACATGCAGGAGCTTTTTGTGGAAGAAGGACAATTTGTAGAACGGGGAGAGCCTGTGGGTACTGTCGGTTCCACCGGCTTCTCAACGGGGCCCCATTTACACTTTACCATGTCCTATTTTGAACACAACCTGGAGCCCGGATATTTTTTGGCAGGCGAACCAATTACGTACGAAAATGCGCATCGTTTACTTAGCGGGCAATAATAAAAAAACGGCCGCAGGAAGGAAAGGTTCTAACCAAAGCAGTCGATTTCATAGCATGATAGAGCTATAATAATATTATAATTTTACTACAAGGAGTTGATACCATGCAGATTAAACCATCCGCAAGCATCCGGCAGAACTATAATGAGATAGCAGATTTGTGCAGGTCTACCGGTGAGCCGGTGTATCTTACTAAAAACGGCGAGGGAGATCTCGTGGTGATGGATATAGAAGCGTTTACCCGCCGTGAAAAAATGTTGAAGCTGCGGGAAGAACTGTTGGCCATCGAGGAAGACCGTCTGGCCGGACGCGTCGGAACAACGCCGGATGAACTGGACAGCTATCTGGACAGCATTATTGACGAGGTGGAACATGGAAAAGAAGCCTCAGTATAAGGTGATTGTTTCCATGTTTTCGTGAGGGCGCGGAGAGCGGTTCTCACGGCCGGGCGCGCCACATGATACTACATTGGATTAAGGAGTTTATATATGGAAAACGAAGAAACATTGATTCACGATTTTGATTCAAGCTTAATTTGTGATTATTTTGGAAGGTTGGAACGGCAGGGACCTGGTAGCCCTGAATCTACTATTAGGGCATTAAGTTTTATTGACAATTTTTCAAATGAATTAAAAATTGCGGATTTTGCTTGTGGAACAGGCGGTCAAACAATAACTCTTGCACAAAATACAAAAGGAACCATTACTGGGCTTGATATCTTTCCCGATTTTATTGGAAAATTTTATATAAACCTATTTTATCCCGCAGAAAGAAATACAAAAAACACTTTTGGAAAAAAATGCTGGAAATAAAGCTGCAGAGGTTTTTGTTGAATATATGAAGTATGAAGCGGAGTTGTATTCAAAATACAAACAGTATTATGGATATGTTTTTTATATTGGTAAGAAAATATAAAAAATGAAGTACGCCACCACTTCGTATAACATCGCATTTCCGCATTCAATGTCGGATGGAAACAGTATAAAAAGGAATCCAATGCGGCAGGTCTCTCATATCGGTGCAGGAAAAGAGAGGACGGCCGATACCGGTTTTCATATACTTTGATTGTTGGGAGGTGATGGCATGGAATGGCTTAGCTGCCTGAATGAAGCGATAAACTACCTGGAGGAACACCTGGAGGACAAAATCGACCTGGAGCGTGTCGCCCAGGTCGCATGTTGTTCATCGTTTCATTTTCAGCGTATGTTTTCCTATCTCGCGGACCTGCCTCTTTCCGAGTATATCCGCAGGAGGAAAATGACCAGAGCCGTATTCGATCTGCAAAACGGTGATGAAAAAATTATCGACATTGCGCTCAAATACGGCTATGAATCGCCGACGGCTTTCAACCGCGCTTTTCAGAGCGTTCACGGTATGGCCCCGTCCGCCGCAAGAGCGGAAGGCGTCACGCTGAAAGCCTATCCGCCCATCAGCTTCAGAATAACGATCAAAGGAGAGGCTGAAATGAACTACAGAATCGAGAAAAAGGGCGCTTTTAAAATTACAGGTGTCAGAGAGCATTACTCCATGAATATCGAAGAATGCTTTAGCATGGTGCCGCTATTTTGGCAAAAGACAGTGCAAAGTGGAGTTATCCCGAGACTCTGCGCCTTGATGGACCGGGAACCGAAGGGCGTCCTGGGGGTAAGTACGTGTATGAACGGCCAGGATTTCGATTATTACATTGCCGTGGCCACCGATCAGGAAATGCCCGAAGATATGACTGAGTATCATGTCCCCCAATGCACTTGGGCAATCTTTGAATGTATCGGGGCCATGCCCGATGCCATACAAAATTTGCAAAAGCGCATTGTGAGCGAATGGTTGCCCAATTCAGGTTACGAGTACGCCAATGCTCCCGATATCGAAGTCTATTTTGAAGGAAACCAACAGGCGGAGGACTACAGATGTGAAGTCTGGCTGCCCGTTGAAAAGAAATGATAACGGTATCCAAACAACATGTGCCTATATAGAGCATAATGGGAGCACAGCATGCGCCCCCTGCGACAGATGAATTCCACCGACTTCACAAAGAATGAAATGGAATCATTGGCAGACAAACTGGAAGTGCCAACTGGAAATTATAGTGTTGGTATCGGCCTTTAGCCTTTTGTTTAGTAAATTTAGTCAGCAAAAAAGCACTCTCACGTGAGGGTGCTTTTGTTATGCACAAAGCGATGAAAGGCAGGTGATAAAATGACAACTGAGGAAGGTTACAAGGTCCCGGTCTCGTATTTTGATAAAAACTCGAACGGGAACTTGATGTCTATAGCAGCCAACGATATTGACAACATCGTCACGAATTTGCACAGCCAATTCGGATATATAAATATTGCTATTTATTGATTAGTTAAATTGTGTTATTTTAAGTATGTATTGGTTTATTGGATTTATCAAATACAGATTTCAGCAAAAAAAATGATAAATTTAAATGATGAATGGGAATTTTCTGGAATCAGCTTTTCTCACCGAAGATTAACAAGGAGAGCAATTGTGAACAGATTTAGATATGTTGTTGTATTTATACTGTTAGTGACTACGATTCTGATTGGCAATGTATATATGAATTATTCAAATGAAAACTATTTAGCCCGAAATGGTGTGTTTGACTTAAGTGAGACTGACTTTTATGAGAAAAAGATAATCCAACTTAAAGGACAATGGGAGTTTTATGGGAATCAATTCGTATCACCCCAAGATATTACCAATAAAAAGTTAGAACCCGTATATATCCATGCCCCTGGTAATTGGAACAATGTAGGAGGAGGTCATAAAGAGTCACAATATGCTTATGGAACCTATAGATTAATGATTACGAATATCCCAAAGCAAACCTATTATGGTATTATAAAAAACCAGATCAGAAATGCATGTAAGGTATATATTAACGGAGAGTTAATCATGGAAGATGGTATACCGGCAAAAACCATGGAAAAACATCAGCATGGGAATATTCTACAAATGGCTTCTTGTAAGATTGATGGTAGCAGTGCTGAGATCATTATCCATGTATCCAATTATGACCATTTCTCTGGTGGTATCATCATGCCAATTTACTTTGGTGAGCAGAAAGTACTTGTGAAAGAATATATAATTCGATTATTTCAAGAGTTTTTTTGCTTAGCCATACTTTTTATTGTTGGGATCATATATTTGGCGTTTTATATATTACACAAATCATTAAGTGAAGAAGCTTCCGTTTCTGTCTTCCTTTCCATAAATTGTTTTTCATTAGGTGTACATTATGCGTTAAGAAGTGAAAGATTCTTATTAATCATTTTTCCAAACTTGCCTATGGAAATAAATTTTAAGATTATATATATTGGGGCATATGTCTGTATATTAACCACTTTTTTTATTATTAATAAGATTGATAAAACTTTTTTGCCAGATAAGATAAAACATATAGCCTCTCTTGTAAATGGTGTATTTATTCTGGTGATCTTACTTACGCAACAGAGATTTTACGATACCGTATCCAATATATTATTAGTATTATCCAGTATTGTTCTATTTGCTGTTATGATTTGGATTTTATTTTTGTATATAAAAGGAAAACACAATAAGTGCGGCTATGAAATACATACCATTCTTTTGTTCACTTTGTACAGTGGAAATATCTATATAGTAAATTCCAGTCTATCTAGATTTGGAAGTGGGAAGCATGCTTTGTTAAGTTTCGGTTCTATCCTTGCCTATGTCATCTTTTTAATATTGCTATTTTTATGTTTTTACTATGAAATATATAAAGAAAACAGAGAAATGGCAGTCAGATTATCAAAAGCGTATAATCATCTGGAACAAACCTCAGAAGAAGCAAGAAAAAAAGAGATAGCTTTTTTACAGGCCCAGATCAAACCCCATTTTCTATTCAATACATTAAGTGTAATATCTTCCATGATTACAAGGAAACCTACGGAATCAAAAAAAATGATTTTAAATCTTAGTAATTATTTAAGAAATAATTTTGATTTTGATGTAAATGAAGAACTGGTTCCGTTAAAAGACGAAGTGAATCTTGTTCATTTGTACATAGAGATAGAAAAGGCTAGATTTGGTAAACGAATGGAGTTCATACTGGATTGTAGTGAAATACCAGCAAGCCATATTCCAAGACTCACCATACAACCCTTAGTGGAAAATGCCCTTAGACATGGTATTCTTAAAAGGTCACAAGGTGGAAAGGTGATCTTGGAGATTAAAGAAAACGGGGATTCTGTAGTAATAAGAGTGATTGATAATGGTATAGGTATATCCCAGGGAAAAATTCATATGCTGCTTGATGATTCTTCAGAAGTAAGTGGAGTGGGTATAAAAAATATTAACAAAAGACTTACCACTTGTTTTGGCAAAGGATTAATGATTTTTAGTGAACCCAATATAGAAACCTGCGTGATGATAGAAATACCTGTAACAAGGGGTAGGAAGAATGATTAAAGCATTTATTATCGAAGACGAAGAATATACACTTTTAGAAATAACGGAAATTCTACAAGATACAGGAAGCATTCGTGTCTGTGGTGCATATCAAAGCCCCATAGAAGCATTGGAAAAATATGAGAATCAGAGACCTCAAGTGATATTTGTAGATATAGAAATGCCGGATATGGATGGACTCACTCTGGCAGAATTACTAATGAATAAGAATCCTTTGCTTAAGGTGGTATTTATTACAGCATATAATCATTATGCGGTACAAGCCTTTGATATTAATGCACTGGATTATATTCTGAAACCCATAGACCCGGAACGCTGTGAAATTATGATCAAAAGACTGGTAAAAGCAATTGAACTGGAGTCCACTACTCATTCTTCATTAGAAGTGAAATGCTTTGGTGATTTTGAAGTAAATGTCTATAATATTCCTGTTAAATGGGAAAGGAGCAAGGCAGAGGAACTATTCGCATACTTTCTCGCAAATTATAATAAAAAAATTCACAAAGAAGTCATTATCGAGAATCTATGGAGTGATTATAAGCTGTCCAAGGCACTTAGGATCCTGCAGACAACGGTTCACAAGGTCAGGAGTGTACTGGCTCCATATAATGAACAGTTATATATAAAATTTCAAGATAATAGTTATATTTTAATCATAAAGGACTTTATGTTTGATTATAAAATACTCATGAATTTGCTCGCAAGGGAAGATGCGGTTAGTTTTGCAAATATTCCTAATATTATGGATACTTATGAAAGCATAAAAAAAGGATTATTTTCTGATAAAGGCTATCTATGGTCCTATGAATTTGAGGTAAAGTTAAAGAAGCTTTTTTATAAAAAACTCAAGGTATTGCTTATGGATCAAACGATGGAAAAGGAGGTCGCTGAGTACATAAAAAATATTATAGATGAGATTAATGTATGCTAAGTGAAATGAAAATATGAAAAAATGAATTTATTTTTACAAACAGGACAAAAAACGACTGTATACAGGAGTTTTTTGTCCTGTTTTGTGAGCATCCTGTGAGAGGGCTTTGATAAAATAGGAACCGGGGGTGCTTTCTTGGAATATGGACCCGTGCCAATAAACTTTTCAAGTAGTTTATGGTACTTACATATAAAAAGAAGGCATAATTACCAAAAAATATTGTATGGGAGGGTCTCTATGATTAAATCAAGGAATGGGATGACATCGATACTTATAATAATCACAATGATTTTCTCGTTTATGCTGCAGTTCATCGCAGAAGCAAGTGCGGCCAATGACAATGACTGGAAGACTTTGGGTGATGCGGGCTTCTCTGCAGGCACGGCCGGTTACACCTCGCTGTATGTGTATGACGGCACACCCTATGTGGCCTATACGGACGGCGACAACTCCAACAAAGCCACAGTGATGAAATACGCCGGCGACAGTTGGGAGGCTGTGGGCGATGCGGGCTTCTCGGCAGGCTCTGTCGCTAGCCCCTCGCTGTATGTGTATGACGGCACACCCTATGTGTCCTATACGGACGGCGACAACTCCTACAAAGCCACGGTGATGAAATACGCCGGCAGCGACTGGGAGGCCGTGGGCGAAGCGGGCTTCTCTGCAGGCGCTGCCAGTTACACCTCGCTGTATGTGTATGAAGGCACACCCTATGTGGCCTATAAGGACGGCGGCAACTCCAACAAAGCCACGGTGATGAAATACGACGGTACCGACTGGGAGGCTGTGGGCGATGCGGGCTTCTCTGCAGGCACTGCTTATGACA
>JAENYV010000007.1 GCA_016841605.1 Dethiobacter alkaliphilus
GAAACGAAACAGCAAGATTAATTCGTTTATTAAACTAACGAGGATGCGATAGTTGGGTAGAATTTAGACTGCCTACTTAAGCGGTTTTTTCATGACCAAAATAACCAACAGCTAAAATAAAGCCCCAGGAGGGCTTATTTTTATATCAATTTTTAGGAGGTGGCCCAGGTGGCCAAGAACATAATCCCGGTCCAGGAGATCGGAAAAGTAAAAAGAAGCAGATTCTTCAACCTTCAGTTGTTTGCAGACGATGGCGATCCGCCCCCTGCCAAGGGTGGCGGCTACTCTGCAGCCTACGTCCAAGATCTCCGAGACGAAGCTGCTAATTGGCGCAAGAAATTGAGAAAAGCTGAAGAAGAGCGTGACGACTACAAAACGCAGATGGAGGCTGCGAACAAGAAAGTGATCGACCTGGAAGGTCAAAACAAGACGTTCCTGGAGAGCGTCTGTAAGGTTTTGGAGCTGGACGCTTCAAAAGTAAAACCAGAAGAAGTCGTGGCCAAAATCAAAGAAGCGACATCACAAAGCAGCGTCACCGTGGAGAAAGCCCAGGAGGCCTTGAGAAAAGCTGCTTTCATGGCATCAGCAGTCAAGCAGGGCATACGGAAAGAGGCCCTGGAAGATGCCTACAAGTTGGCGGATTTTTCAGCCGTGAAAGTGGACCTGGAGTCCATGACCGTATACGAGACAGACAAAGACGGCAAGCAAGTGGTAGGCAAAGACAACAACCCTGTAACCGGCCTGGACTCCCTGGTGGAGGGTATGGCCAAGGAGAAATCATGGTTGCTGGGTAAAACCAGCAGCGGCATCGGCGGCTCCTCTAACCCTGGTGGTGAGGGAGAGCCTCCTGGAGAACCGGAAGGTTTCGGATCAAAGCTGGGCAAGAAGCAGAAGGAACAGAGCAAGAAATCAAACGAGAGCCAGAACCTTTATTTTCCCAGTTGAGGATTGAATTGTGAAGCGAATTAAACGAAACAAATATTTAACTTAACGGAGCGTGATGAATATGAGCAAGTTTGTGGAGACCGAATACGGAAGCACTCAAGAAATCTTAAAATTTCCGGATCACTATGTAGCACTGGCCGTTATGGTCAGCGACGACGGTGTTGTAGCTAACGATAACGGCAAGAAAATTGTCTCAAAAGGCACTATTGTCGGCGGGGCGTCGAATCCCGTTTTAGAAAATCTTGACGAGGCTGTCGTGGATAAATTTGTGGCAGCTATCGCAGCAGTAGCAGCAAGCCTGGCTACTGGTGATTCAGAAGACGATAACGATCTTTACTATACCGCTAAAGAAGCCGGGGCAGACGGCAACGATATCACAATTGAATACGTTGATCCCCGGTCGCCTACTGTTGCAGCCGCAGTGGCTGTGGCAGTCAGCGCAATTACTGTAACGTTGGCAAACTCTACAGCTGTTTTGGCGTCGACAACTACAGGCGTTGAGGGCGACAATAATGGTCTTACCTGGACATCGAAGCTGCCCGGCGTGGATGGTAATGATATCGTCGTTGTGCTTCAAGATCCGGCTGGCAACGAACAGGAGCTTGCTATTACCGTAACCGGTAAGACGATTATGGCTAGTTTGGCGACTGACGGAGCGGGAGCAATCACGACAACAGGAGTCCAACTGAAGGCTGCTATTGAAGCCGATGAAGACGCTAACGCCCTAGTCACGGTAGAACATACGGGAGCATCTACCGGAGCCGCAGCTGTAGTAGATGAAGTTGCTGACTTGGATGGCGGAGACGACGGTGCAGTTGAGTCTACAGCGGCAGATATTGTCGCTGCACTTGAAGGCGATGACGATGCTATGGCACTGGTTGACGTTGAGGCAAGTGAAACCGATACCGGGGTAGTCGAAGCAATGGCCGCCACCAATCTGGCAGGTGGTGTAGACGCAGCTGCAGCATCTGTTACCGGCGCTGAAGGGGTCTTGATGAATGACGTTGATGTAACCTATGGCGCAAAAGAAGGAGCTCTAATAATTCACGGCTTTGTTGCTATTGATAAGCTGCCGTATGATGATGACAATGCGGATGCGGCGGCAGCTGCCGAAAGTGTGTTGGATATGATCCACTTTATTAAGTAAGTGGTAAAAATTTTTGGGAGTGATGATTATGAGCAAGCGAATGAATTTGCAGCTCTTTGCAGGCGAACAAACTATTTTCGATATGGTCAATGCCAAAGAAATCGCAACCTACTGGACTGAGGCTTCTGAAAATAAGGTTCCTTATCTGGGGGCGACTTTGTTCCCGGCTAAAAAGCAGCTGGGCCTCGATCTTAGCTGGATTAAAGGTGCTCAGGGGCTGCCGGTAGCGCTGACCCCCAGTGCTTTCGATACCAAGGCCACCTTGCGGGACCGGATCGGCGTCAAAAAAATTGAGACTGAGATGCCATTTTTCCGTGAGGCCATGAGGATCGGTGAGAAAGACCGGCAGGAAATTAACAAGCTTCTGGCTGCTTCTAACCGGGCAACTTTGGAGCCGATCTTAAACCGCATCTTCGACGATGCCGGGAATTTAATTTCCGGCGCAGAGGTCCAGGCTGAGCGTATGCGGATGCAGCTGCTTTCGACCGGGAAAATCAAAATTACTGCAGAAAATCGTATGAGCTACGATTACGATTATAAGTTGCCTGCGTTGCATAAAGCTACATTGGGCGATGGGGAAACAGTGAAATGGTCTGACGCGGCAACCGCCACCCCGGTTCAAGATATCCAGGGTTGGCAGGATACCGTCGAAGAGGACACCGGCATCCGTCCAACCCGGGCGGTCTGTACTCGGAAAACCTGGAACTACCTGCTGGTCAACAAAAGCATCCGGTTGGACATGGACCCTATTGGCGGCGAAAACCGAATTATGACTGATGCCATGCTGCAGCAGTATTTGAGCACAAAGCTGGGTCTTTCCGTGGCTGTATACAACAAAAAATATCACGTTACCCTGGGCGGAGCATCTTACCTGTTTTTCCCGGATGACGTATTCACATTAATTCCTGAAGGTAGCTTAGGGAATACCTATTACGGCACCACTCCGGAGGAAAGTGATCTGCTTTCCGGAGGCACCGATGCAGAGGTAAGTATTGTCAATACCGGCGTGGCCGTAACTACCATTAAGGAGCCGCATCCGGTGAACGTAATAACCGTTGTGTCGGCAATTACCCTGCCATCCTTTGAAGCGATCGATGCAATCTTTGTGGCGACTGTGCATAGTTAAGAAGCAGGGGTCGGCGCAGCTATACCGGCCCCTTATAAGTAAAAAGCAGGTGATAACATGTCTGTAAGCATCCAGGATGCAAGCGAATATTTTGCAGAACGGCTCAATACCGACGCCTGGGACGCAGCGAATGATTCAACCAAAACAAAGGCTTTGGCACAGGCCGAAAAGCATCTCGAATCGTACCGGTACCGGGTTAATAGTAGCACCCGGTTTTTTTATGCTGTATGCGAGCAGGCGCTCTGGTTGCTTCGAGGCGACAAGCGCTCCGAGCTTCAGCAGGCCGGGGTCCAGGGGTTCGGCATAGGCAGCACGTCGGAACAGTTTAATTTACGGGGGCGGGACCCAGCTATCGCTCCTCAAACATGGATCTATTTACGGGGAACCGGCGTAAAGGCAGGACAGATAAGATGATAGAAGCATATCTCAACCAAACAGCCGTCTGGTATAGAGCAACCGGAGATATGAACGAGTATGCCGAACCTGTTTACGCTGATTCAGTGAATATCTCGGTCCGCTGGGAAGGTAAGCGCAGGCTTGTGCGAGATAAAGAAGGCCAGGAGATAGTTTCCGAAGCCGAAGTGCTCTGTATTGATGCTGTCCAAGAAGGTGATCTTTTGGAATACGACGGCAGGAAGTGGACCGTGATCACAGTATCCCCCGTCCCTGACTTGGACGGGACGGAGAATCACCGGGAGGTGGCGGTGTAATGGCAAATAGGACAAAGTGGCGCACTAAAGAAGCGATTAAGATAGCCGAAAAAGCCGGTCTTGATGCTTTGCGAGAGGGCGGAGAAGCGATTTTAACCGAAGCTATAAACGAGACTCCTGTCGATACCGGGACCCTGCGACGGAGCGGAACAGTAACAGTGGGAGGGCTGCCGGATTCACAGCAGGTATTTGAAGCGGCAAAGGCTGGCACAGAGCATAAGGATGCTTTCCCAGAGTCAGTGGGCAGAAAAAAAGCCATCTATGTCAGCTTTAATACACCGTACGCCAGGCGCCAGCATGAAGCGCTTGGCTACAATCACCCGCTGGGGGGCGGACCTAAGTACCTCGAAAACCCATTTAACCGTAACAAAAGCAAGGTAAAGCGCCTTGCAGAGCGGCGCATAAAGAAAGCCCTGCGAGAGGAAGAGTGATACCGGCATGATGCTCAATGATATCGGTGATTACTTAGGCGATTATTTGCAAGGCCAAGGTTTTTTCATACAAGCTTCTTTCCCCGCAGAATATGATGATGGCAATGCTGGTGATTCTGTGTTTCTCGGTTTTATGCCTGACAAGCCGGATGACTGTATTGCGCTGTTCGAGTATACGGGCAGACCCCCAGACCTGCATTGGAACGGGGAGTATCCGGGCCTGCAGGTGCGAGTTCGAAATGAAAGCTATTTAGCGGGCAGGGCAAAAATCGGAGAAATAGCGAAGTTGCTACACGGGCTGCACGAAACATATCTGAGTGGAACCCGGTACCTGCTCATCAAAGCCCGCGGGTCCCCGGAAGTTTTAAAGCGTGACAACAGTAACCGCATTGAGTGGTTCGTTAATTTCGAAATCATGAAGGAGAGTGAGTAGCATGGCGATCACTGGAACAGGTGGAGCCGTAAAACTTGGTTCTAACAAAGTAGCAGAGATTTCAAATTGGTCCTTAGATTTAGGTGCAGATGATGTTGAGACCACTAATTTTGATAGTGAAGGCTGGAAAGAATACTTGGCTGGCTTAAAGGAGTGGAGCGGTAGCGCAGAGGGCAACTTTGTGGCTGACGATACCAACGGACAGAAGGCAATCTTATCAGCGTGGCTTGCGGGAAACGCCTTGGATTTCATTTTTGAAGTTTCTTCCGGGGTAACATTCTCCGGCTCTGCGCTAGTGAAGCCGAGCATTGAGGTGCCGGTGGACGACAAGGCGTCGTTCAGTTGCGATATTCAGGGTACCGGCGCGCTAACGTTGCCGACTTAAAAGGAGCTGATAGAAATGGCAATAAGCGGCATGACTGGGGCGGTATATGTTTCTGATGTAAACACCGCCCTGGTTTCTTTTAGTGACGAGGCGACTACTGGAGATGGAGAGCGGAAGCGTTATCAGGTTGTTGATGATGACTATAGGTACTGGTCGCCCGATGAGCCGGTCACGGTCAAGAAAAACGATATTACGATAACAACCGGCTTTACGCTGGAGCGGGCCGGGGGCTTTGTGGTATTTGAAGAGGCGCTGGATGCCGAGGACGAAGTTACCGTCTCCGGTGAGGCCCTTACTCTCATCCAGGCCGGAGGCTTCTTCAATTGGAGCGTGGACGGTGACGGAGAGGATGCCGACGCTACTACGTTTGTTTCAGGTGGATGGAAAGAGTTTCTCCGGACACTCAACGGCTGGAGCGGTAGCGCGGAGGCCTACTGGGGTGATACGCAATTCTTTGATTCCCTGGGGCAGATCGTTGTCGTAAAGCTATTTATTGATTCCGGAGCGGCGCAAGACTGCATTGAAGGCTTTGCAATAATAAACGGCGACGGTATTGAGGCACCGGTTGACGGCTTGGTGCAGGAAACGGTGGATTTCACTGGTACCGGGCCGCTGTATTTAAGGATGTGAGAAGAAATATGGAAAAGAAACGTTTAACGCTAAATATTAGTTTGACCGATCTTGATGTTTTTGAAGAGCTTTTGGGCGTATTAAAAGAAGTAACTGAAGATGAGAGGATAGACATCCGTGTTCGCCTTGAAATAACAAAAAAAATCCTGGCCGTTGGAGAAAGGGCAGGCATCGGAGCGGAGGTAAACCATGCGCGATAAAACAATAAAATTTGTCGGTAAAGAAATCAGGGTCGAAGAAAAAAGAATCGGCGATCTTGAAAAAATAGTTACTGAGTTTTTTCCAGGGAGCAAAGGTAATATTAACAAAATTGACATCGGCAGCATCCTGGAGCAGGCCGGATTTGATTTGCTCTACAAGAAGCTGCCGGTAATTTTCCCTGACATAACCGAAAGCGATATTAAAAACTCTTACATGAGCGAAATTGAAGAGCTTGTGGAGGCCTTCATCGACGTAAATTTTTTCGGAATAAAGCGGCTGGTGAAACCGCTGCTTGGTTTGGTTCAAGTTGGCTTACCACAGAAGTAGTAGTGCTGCTGGCCCGGGAGTTCGGCTGGACGCTGGATGCGATGCGGCAGATGAAACCAAGTGAGTTATTCGCAATTTTGTCGGAGCTGCAGCGGCAAGTGGCCATTGAAAAGTATAATGAGCAGCGGAATCACTGGGCTTTTCTGGCTGCGGTAATAGCTAACGGATTTAGTCGTATTGCCGGGATGCTTAGCAAGAAAAAGCCCAAGATGGTGGGGCCGGACGACTTTATGGGCAAGGACGCAAAAAAAATGCTCCAGCAGTTACTGAAGCAGGATAATTCGGGAGAAAAAAATTGGAGTAAGCATATCGGGGATGCAAAAGCTAAGGGGCTCCGTGGGCCGTGGAGTTAAGTTTCAGTCCCCTACCTGCTGCATTTAACGAAGGCACTCTCACATGAGGGTGATTTTATTATCTGCAAGAAAGGAGGTGCTTTAAGTGAGAGTTGGTGAATTGTTTGTTCAAATGGCCTTAGATTCAAGGCAATACGAAAGAGACCTCTCCAGGGTGGAAAAAAAAACTACGACTCTGGGAGATATTCTTAGCAACGCTTTATCTGTCACTCTCGGTATGGCTGCATTCGAAGCCATCAAACAAGGCTTCCAGATCGTGGCAGGGGAAGCCATAAGCTTCAATTCTACGATGGAGCAGGCCCGGATCGGTTTCACTACCATGCTGGGCAGCGCCGAGAAGGCCCAGGCTTTCCTGGAAGAGATGGCCGACTTTGCCGCTAAAACACCTTTTGAGTATCCTGAGTTGCTGTCTGCTTCTAAACGCATGATGGCCATGGGATTCGCTGCAAACGAAGTACTCCCAACTTTGAAGGCCGTTGGAGATGCTACTGCCGGGTTAGGCGCAGGCAACGAAGGAGTTGAGCGTATTACTTACGCGTTGGGCCAAATGAGAACAGCAGGCAGACTGAGCGCCCAGGACATGAGACAGCTTACGGATGTTGGCGTTCCTGCCTGGGAAATGCTTGCAGAATCAATAGGTAAAAGCGTATCAGAAACACGTAAGCTTGCGGAGCAAAATTTACTTCCTGCGGACAAGGCGCTCCAAACGATTATTGAAGGCATGGAAAAACGTTTTCCAAACATGATGGAGAAAATGCAAAATAGCTGGATAGGTGTCACCTCTACTATAAAAGACGTTTGGCGGATGACAATCGGGGCACTGACGTCTAATTTGTTTAAAGGCATAACGACATGGCTCCAAGGCGTCCGGGACTGGGCGACCGATTTTTACGAGACCTTTCAAAAATTTGGGCTTCAGGCGGCTCTGACCAAAAGTTTCGGTGCGGAGTTCGCAGCAATTGTTAATCTTGTTACGAATGGCTTAAATATAATCATAAAGTATTTTGTCTGGTGGTATGGCGTGCTGAAACAGAACTGGACTATGGTCAAGTTTATCGTAACAGCGCTTGTAGCCTATACTGCGGTTACTAAAACGGCAGCAATAGCAACATCAACGCTGTCTGCTATCATTCTGGCGTTTAACGGACGGCTTGCAGCTCAAATCCCTCTCTTAAGCTTAATAAGCACTGCGGTGGGGATATATCGCGTGCAGATGGCGCTGGCGGCTAGGCAGGGCATCGTTCTTACGGGTGTTATAGCAAGATTGCGAGTAGCCTTATATTCGCTTTGGACCGCTATTGGTCCACCAGGATGGGCTGTGTTAGCAATTATAGCAGCGTTGACAGCAGGAATAGCACTTTGGAGCAAATACGTTCAGTCCGTCAACAAAGCATGGCAGGCTTCTTTTGCGGAGAAGATGAAAGCTCAGCAGGATAAGCTTAAGGAGAGCACGAAAGCTGCTGCCAATGCCTCAGAGGAGCAGGCCGATGCTTTGGAAACGGCTGCGAAAGCGGCAAAGAATAATCTGCAAAGTTTTGACGAGGTTCACCAGCTGCAAGAGGATCTGGCCGGGAGCGGGGATGACTTGCTCGATCTGGGCGGAGAGCCGGAGACGAAATTGGAAATACCCGAGCTTGATATCGGTGATATGTTTGAAGATTTCGAGATGTCTGTCCCGACCTTAGGCGGATTCTGGGATTTTCTAAAGCAGGGAGCGAAGGATGCATGGGAATCAGTTAAAAAAGCTTTCTCTGAAGATTGGCAGATTATCAAAGGCATGGGTTCTGATATTTGGAAAGGCATAGTCGATATCTGGAGAAAAGATTGGGATGTAATCAAAGAATTTTTCGCAACGGCATGGAGCGGGGTAAAGGAAAGCTGGAATATCTTTTTAGGCTGGGCTGGTAACATCTGGGGCGGGATTAAGGCTGCATGGAGCTGGTTCACCGGCTGGGTGCTTAATTGGGCCGGGCCGTTGTGGGATGGGGTTAAAGTTGGTTGGAACGTATTCTTCGGATGGGCTGGCGGTATCTGGGAAGGAATTAAAGGGGCATGGAGTTGGTTCACTGGCTGGGTGTTAAGCTGGGCTTTACCTCTCTGGGGGAGCGTCCAGAGGGCATGGAGCACTTTCATCGGTTGGGCAGAAGGATTATGGGGAGGGGTTAAAACTGCATGGAATGCATTCATAAGCTGGATAGTGCAAACTTGGACCACTATTGGAATATGGCTTTCAGAAATATGGACTTGGATAGGAGGCGTTGCAGACACATCCTGGAATTTAATTAAAGATTATATAACCGACCCAATTCAATCTGCATGGACTTGGTTAGAGCAGGGCTGGAACGCTATCGGCATTTGGCTCTCCGAAAAATGGGGGGAGATAGAATTAGCAGCCCAAACGGTCTGGGATTTAATTCGGGGGTATATTGTAGATCCTATCCAGATAGCCTGGGATTGGCTTGTAGGGACTTGGGACACTATTACCATTCAGCTCTCCGAAAAATGGGAAGGCATAAAATCGGCGGCTGAAACAGCCTGGGAATGGGTCGGAAAATATATAACCGACCCGATACAAGCAGCCTGGACCTGGTTGGAAACAACCTGGGGCGAGATAAAAGGCTTTTTAGAAGAAACCTGGGAAGGGATAAAGAAAACTGCGGGCGATATGTGGAAGGGCATTGTAAATACAATAATTGGTTTTATTCACAAAATAATTGATGCTATCAACGGAATGATTGACGAAGTAAATAAAATCCAATTTGATGCTCCGGACTGGATACCGATTTTTGGTGGTATGTCATGGGGTTTTGATTTGCCCACTCTTGATAAAAATAAAATTCCTGCATTAGCTACAGGCACCAACTATGTCCCAGAGGACATGCTTGCATTTTTGCACGAAGGAGAAGCGGTAGTACCGAAAGAGTTTAACTCTGCCGCGTTCGGCGGTGACAGCAGCCTAATAGCGGCCATTGAAGAGGCGGTGGAACGAGGTAGTTACGCCGGAACAATGCAGGGCGCACGGATAGCTTCTGTAAGCAATCAAGGCAGCGGACAGCAACAGGAAATAGTCCTACGCATTGACGGCTCTACCTTCGCTCGCTTAATTCTTCCGGCCTTAATTCGGGAGGGTCAGCGGCAGGGTATTAATTTGATACCCAGGCCTCAGGGAATATAAGAGGGTTGAATTTTCCTCTAAAGGTATGATATGTTAAAGACATAAATATTAAAAAAGGGGATATTCAAGTATGAGAAAAAAAACGATTACAATTATACTGATAATGCTTTTTTTGCTTTTATTAATGACCGGTTGTGGGGGCTCTCCGACAGGTAACGAAACAGACGAGACAAGAGGGCAAGAACCAGGAGAGACTGTAAACAGGCTGGATCAGCTTAAATCAGCGTATAAAAACGAAGGTTTTGATGTCGGAGAAAACAAGGTAATAGCATTTGAAATGCTTTACGCAGATAAAGGCATGAAATTCGAAATAGATGGTGAATTAATCGAAATATATGAATACGATATGTCTAATTTGTCTGATGAAGCCAATGATATTGTTGAACAAGCTAAAAGTGGTTCCATAAACTTTTCAGGATTTAATGTGCCGGTTAAATTTAAGAACGGCTTAATGTTAGTGCGGTATGACGAACATAGTAAAGGTGAAGAAATAGTTAAGGTATTCGAGAATTTTAAATAAAGGTAGTTTACCTACCGAGCGGAATACGTACCCCAACATCAAAAAAGGAGTTCCCTAAAAAAGGGGCTCCTTTTATCTGTTTACATTGGATGCGTATTTTTTACTCAAGTCCGTAGTGATTATATTTTCCTTTTTCCTGCTTGCCATTTGTAACCGCATTCAAGACAAGTGATCACGATCTTTTTATGGCCGATAAATCCACCAAGTAGCCCAATTGTACCTACAAGTACTCTACCGGCAATAGCTTTACCCAGACCGAACCCCTTATCTCCAGCGTGAAGTTGAGTTGATCCGCAGCTTGGACATTTTAATGGTTTTTTTTCTATATAATTTGAGTTTGTCGGTGTAACAGTTATTGGTCGATGTTCTTTTTGATCAATAATTAAGTTATGGTATTCGCCACATTCACATTGAACAACATCTTTTAGGTCTATCGACGGTCTGTGTGGGTTTATTGTATTAGTGTATGGGATTTCTATCTCTCGTTTACACTTTTCGCATTGAGCGACGATTGCTTGTTTTTTACGAGTATTGATGCGTTGAATTAATCTCATAATAGATCTCCCTCCTTTCTTGAAATATATCATTTGGCAATTTTATACTTCTATGAAAAAAGGGAGATACCTTTTGTCAAATTTACTGTATTCAAATTTAGTAAAACGTAAAGTAAAGGAGGCGTAAGCCATGCTAACAATAGCAGGAGTAACAATAAAAACGCCTTCAGAGCTGAAGATCGGCCGGTTCGACATAACGAAATCAAGCCGGACCGGCTCAGGCAAGATGGTAATGGACATAATCGCTCCCAAGAAACGGGTGGACGTGACATGGAAGATGATAGCGGACAGCGACTTAGAAACGATAATCAACACCATAACGGCGAACAAGCCGTTTTTTAGTTTAGAATACCCTGACGCTGGGGGAATGGTCACGATAACCTGCTACGCCGGCGACATCAATACCAGCCTTTGGCATACGAAGGGCGGCGTCCGGTACTGGAGCGAAGTTTCGATCCCGTTTATAGAACAGTGAGAACAGTGAGGGTGAGAAACAGTGAAAGCAAGAGAGAGTGCGTGAGGGAGAACAGCGAGAGTGAGGGTGAGCAATGATGCACACTCAGGAATAAAGGAGGCGAGAACAAATTGCCATATAATACGAAACCGATCAAAACAGATGGAAGAGGTAAGCCGATTCCGCAATATTTCAATTCAGTTATCGACGATTACGAGGCGCTGCAGGGCCGTAACGGAGCTAATAGGGTTGAGATTTACGGCCCGGACGGGAATCCGATTAGCGTAGTAGGGAGCAAGATGGCAGTGAGGGCTACAGAGCTGGAGACAGCCCTTTCTAACCTGGAGACGGCTCTTTCTGAAATTGACACGGCGCTGAATTCCCTAAATGGCAAAGATTTTTCAACCGCCGAAAACCAAGGAACAATAAGCACTCTTCTCGGCACTCTGACCGCGGCCGCAGTAACAGATCCGACGGTCGCAGCAGCCGTAATAGCGCTGCTGAAGGGTCTGCTCGCTCAGCTCCAGGGGAGCGGTCCCGGGGCTGCGCCCGTGTTATTTCCAGACACTGCTCATCGGCAGGTAGGCAATAACAGTGAAAGCAACGTGAGACTGCGTAATTCGGAGCAGGATAACTCTGTTCTCGAAAATTCGATAGTCGAGAACTCTCTGACGGAGAACGCAGTAGCAGGCAATAGCGTTGCAGGTAATACGATGTCCGGCAACAACGTTAGCAGCAATGATATGAACGGCAACACGATGGAGGGGAATACCTTTCAGGGTAATCAGATGACGGGTATCAACCTGAACGAATTTCTTGACGCTGTTAACTCCAGATTCAAAGTTACGGCTCAGATGGAGGATAGCAAGGTAGACAGCGCTTTCGCTATCACTCCCAGCGATGGAGATGATTTATCTCATACCACCACGGGGTTGTACATCGGCACTGCTGGTGACCTGAAAGTTGACCTTGCTACTGCTGGAGAGGCCGTGATACTGAAAAATTTATCGGCTGGAATATGGCATCCGATTCGAGCTACCAAAATTTATGCAACGGATACTACTGCGGCGGATATATTGGGGGCGTATTAATATGCTTCTGGGAAACTTAAACTTGCTGGGATTCGGTGAGGGGTCTAAACCGCCTATACCTTTATTCCCTCGGGAAGGGGTAATTGCTTCTATAGATATGGCTAATGAGGTTTCTTATTTGCCGACCGTGCAGGAAATAGTGAGCCAGGCTGGAGTAGTTTCAATATTGTCTTTTACAGCTATTTCAAGTCTTTTGCCTACTGAGGAAGAGGCGTTTGCTCCAAGTGGTATCATAGCCAGTATTGGCGTGAGTACCGACGTCACTGCAGAATGAGGAGGGAGCATCTTGTTAATACTGAGAGATCTTGATGAAAAAGAGGAACGGGAAATCAGGGAGACACATGAACTACAGAAAGAAATGCATCTGTTTCTTACGCCAGTATGTTATCTGAATCTAGAGGTGAAAAATCAAGAGGGAAAAATAATATCAAAGTATAAGGATCGTAGTAAGAGCTGGGTTAGGAATTTCTACAACTGGCAAGCTGTACAGCAAATGGCATGTCCAACCAATAGTTTAGGCATAACCTATGGGGAGGGTTCTTTAACCATCGCCAATCAGCTGGGAAGCCCACGTTACGATAGTCAATATTTATTTGCGCATAAAACCAGTAGCCTCGCTGGTTTTCAAAATGGGATAATTGTAGGAACTGGGGATGATGCAGAAAGTTTTGAAAGTTACGATCTTTCTGCTGAAATCGAGGATGGAACAGGGGCAGGGCAACTACAGAGGTCAATCATGTCCCAACCTATCCCTACTTACGATGGGGTTACAAAGGAAATGACATTGGAGTTGACTAGGAATTTTATTAATAACAGCGGTGGAAGTATTGAAGTAAAAGAAGTAGGGCTTTGGGCATTATTTTTGTATTTTTCTGTTAATAGTTATTCTGATATTTTGGTTTCTCGTGATCTATTATCCCCTACGGTAACTGTGGATAATAGTTATAAGCTCACTGTTACTTATATGATTCAGATTACTTACCCAGCATAGGGGGTATATTTATGGAAATCTTAAAACACATCAGCGATTTAGATAAAAAGAGATTAAATCGGTTGAAAGAGCAACATAAGAAGTTGCATCTAATGTCTATTCCCATATGTAAAATGAAAGCTCAAGTTTTAGATAAACGGAATAAAGTCTCTGTTTCATATGAGGATTTAAGTCGTAGTTGGAATAGGAATTTCTACAATTGGCAGGTTTGCCAACAGATGACATGCAGTAGTAATTGCATGGGAAGCGCTTTTGGGGAGGGAACTTTAGCATGTAAAGATAAGGATGGAAATCCTGGAAGTAGTAATACCCCACATCATTTACGAACGGCTTCTCAAGGTTATCAAGAAAATTCGGGGGGGCTACTCCATGGGATAATTGTAGGAACGGGCAGTACCCCTGAAAGTTTTGAAGATTATTATTTAGAAAGTGTCATAGAGGAAGGTACTGGTGCAGGGCAATTGAATTATTCAGCGGTTAGTCCAATTGTTCCTGTCTATGATCCAGTCACAAAAGAATTAAAAGCCGAAGTGATAAGATATATGTTAAATAACAGCGGTGGAACTATTGGGGTTAATGAAGTGGGATTGATGGTTTGTTTAAGTGGTATGTATTATACAATGATTTCCCGCGACGTTCTGCCCTCTACCTTGAACGTACTGGCGGATTACCAGCTCAAGGTGACATATGAAATTACTATAACTTATCCGGCTTAATTTTATCCAGCTTGACTTATTTGCTTATCCGGTTTGCGTAGAAGAATTATCTTAAAACAACATAACTAAAATCACAGAAATAAAATTACAGAACCAAAACCAAAATTACAGAGTCCCAGGGCTCTTTTTTTGTTTTTATTGTTATCTTTATTTTTATTCGATTGAGAGGAGGGAGGAGATAAAGATGTATCCAGTGACTGAAGACTTCCTATCTAATATAAAAGCTGACGTCAGACAGGTCTTTGCCAAGGTTATCATCGACTACTCCGACCCGTTCCTGGATACATCGATAGAAGTCTCAGCCAATGAAGAAGCAAACGTTTCTTATCCGGCTCAGACAGCCGACGCTACAGAAGTGCCGGGAAAGAATTGGCTCTCCCTTGACGGCACCTGCAACCCCGATGGAACCGCATGGCCTGCGCCAGGGATTGCAAGCAGAGGACAGATGGGCTGGTGGGGGAGTCAATTGGCGGACGCCTTAGGGATATATAGCCCTCCTTATCCTACTTTAACTGTGGCACAAGATCCGCGACCTGCTCGCAGGTTACGGGTAATTGGTGACAGTATAAAAGGTGAATATCCTGTAGCATTCGTAATAAATCTCTACGACTCCGGCGATGTCCTAGTTCACACAGAAATAGTGTCATATAACGATGCCGTGGAATGGTCTCTCGATTTAGATGAGGATGTTCTGGATGTAGCGAAAAAGGAGCTAGTTATATTTAGATGGAGCCATGCCGGAAGACAAGCTAAGATTCTAGAGTTCTACTCTTCTATTTCTGAAACGTATGAGTCAGAGGATCTAACGGGTTTGTGTCTACTAGAGGAAAGAGAGGCTATGCAAGGAAGCATCCCGGTAGGGAACATATCTGCAAATGAAATTACTATTTACTTTGATAATTCGTCAAGGAAGTTTGATGAGGGCAACGAAGAATCGCCCTTGAAGGGTCTACTTAAGCCCAACCGGAGGATCCAAGCCTTTCTTGGTATAGAAGTAGATGAGGAAATAGAGTACGTTCCTCTTGGTGTCTTCTGGTCCTTAGACTGGGATAGTGCAGAGGATACCGTTGAAGCCTCTGTTACTGCTCGCGACCTCACGGAGACCCTGAGGTCAGGAACTTATCTGGGAACCGAGCCGCAGTCAGACGTAAGTTTATATAGCCTAGCTGAGCAGGTACTGCAGGATGCGGGGTTGTATAGCAGTGAATACTCTATCGATTCCGCTCTGAGCTCAATTATTGTGCCCTGGGGCTGGTTCCCTAAGGTTACTCACAGAGAGGCACTGAGATTAATTGTCGAGGCGGCCCTATCTGTCTGTTACGTGAGTAGAGAGGGTGTGGTCACTATAGAGGCCTTTGTTTTGTCAGGGGGCTCCTCAGTCCTAGAAATTACAAACGAAGACTACTTCACCCTTAGCAATCCCAGCAAGCGAAGTGAGGTTGCTAACGAGATAACTGTAGTAACGCAACCACTGGAGCAGGAGACAGAGACATCGGTGGAGGTATATAGAAGTCCTACTCCGGTTACTATCCCTGCAGAAAGCTCTGTAGAGATAACCGTGACGTATAGCTCCTCTCCTATAATTGATGCTGAGGCTAGCTTAGATACCCCGCCTGGAGGCGTTTCGATTACTGATGAAACCTACTATGCCTGGGGCGTAGTTGTTACCATTGAGAATACAAATATTACCACTCAAGAAGCTACAATAGTAGTTGATGGAATTGTGCTCTCTGTTCAGGGATCTGAAACCATTGTGGCCAGTGACGCGGATAGTATCAGGGATAACGGGATCCTGAGCTACGAGTTTCCTGATAACCACCTGGTACAGCTAACGAGCCAGGCGGAGTCTATAGCCTCAACCTTATTAGCAAGCACTAAGGATCATAGAAGAGATATCGAGTTACCCTGGAGAGGAAATCCTGCTGTGGTGCTGGGAGACAGAGTTACCGTCAAAGATATCGGCTATTACGTCATCCGACAGAATATAAACTGGAACGGCGCTCTAGACGCAACAATGACGGGAAGGAAGTGTATCGAGTGAGCTGGGAGACTCCTAAAACGGATTGGGCGGGCAACGATGCCGTTAGTGACGATACATTAAACAAAATCGAAGAAAATATATCTGCGGTACGTGAGCAGAGCTCTTTGGCTCTCCTCTTCGAAGTTCGCGCATCCTTTCCAACGCACGCAGCTGGCAGAACGTTTTATCACTCTGTGAATCATAGAATCTATACGAGCACGGGGGTGGCGTGGGTATGAGCTGGCAGATTCCGAAGACCGATTGGAGTTCTAACCCAAAAGCAATTGAGCCTGATGATTTGAATAGGATAGAGGAAAACACTCGGGTAGTTCGCGAGCAAGCTGCTATGCCTATCCTTCTCGAGGTAGTTGAAGCTTTTCCTTTGCACGCTGCCGGCCGTGTAGTCTTTCATACCGTAAATGAGAGGGCGTATGTAAGCACAGGTACTACTTGGATAGATATAAGCGGAGCCATTGGAGATGCTGTAGCAGCGAATGTCCTTGAAGGCAAAATTTTCAGTTCTACGTCGGCGGGGGTCGGTATTACAGGGACCATGCCTAACAAGCCTGGACATGTAACTGCTCAAGGCTCCTCTATCTCTGGCACTACTTTACGGCTGAGGCCCTACCAAGGCTACTATCCCGGGGACGCTGGGAACAGTGTCCAGCTGGAAGACAGCGACTGGATAGCTACTAATATCAGAAATGGCATCAACATCTTTGGTAAAACAGGGAGTGTAATTGAGGGGGCAGCCGTTAGTAGCATACAACGTGGGGAAGTAACTACGCCTAACGAAGGTCCCTATGAGGTTAACGTTACTATTAGCGCGGTGGACAGAAGTAGGAGTCTTGTGTTTTTCTCCGATAGAGGCAGTGTGTGGTCAGGTAGCTGCCCTCTTAGAATTGCGTGGTTGAATAGTGATACTAATCTCTATGCGCTCGTTTCTGGTGGGTACGAAAGAGGAGGAACTCTTTTCTGGCAGGTCGTAGAGTTTGAGGGACCTATTAATGTGCAATCAGGCACCTACTTTGCTGGTAATTACTATGGGGAGGTAACAATTGCTATTGATGCGGTGGATATAAGTAAAACTGTACTGATGGTGGTTTCTACCGACAGAGATTACGGAGCCACTATCGAGTTTGTAGACTCTACCCATATCAAAATTGATGTGTCTGACGAAGAACATGTAAAAGAAGGTTTTTGGTACGCTGTTGAATTTCAATAAAAGAGGAGGAGGGGCTTTTTGTTTTATTATGCACAGTTAAACGAAAATAACATATGTACCGGCGTATCTTCCCTTAAAGGCGAAGTCCAAGCAGACCACATGGTTCGGATACCAGAATACAATACCGATTATATCTGGAAAAAATATGAAAATGGTGCGTGGTCGGAAGAAAAATATGTTCCAGACTATAAGCAAATAGAACTTGGTAGGATGGAAGCAGTAGAGCAGGCAGTAGCAGAGCTGTCAATTATCTTAGCTTCTGGAGGTGGGCAATAGTGTTTGATGAAAATAGTGGCTTGGTAAAGATTTGGGTAAGATTAATCAAGGAAGGCAAGAGGGAGTTGTCGGAAGTCCCGGATTTAAGTAACCTGAAAACAGTGGTGGAGAGTCTTATTTCGCAGTAACGCAATAAGAAGATACCAACAGGAATATTAGTAGCAAGAATAGCGAAGTAATTGAGAATAGCGAAGAGCGAATAAAACCAACCCGGCCGAGGTCGCAGCAGCCCCGGCCGGGTTTCAGCAAAAAAAAACAATTAGAAAGGAGCTCGATGTCGCGACTATATGTCGCATTGACAAAAATTCTTTAAGGGTGAATTTTAAAACAGCCGAACAATGTAATATATGCCTGATATAAGATAGTGTGACAAAAATAATATACTATTCTTTGAGAATAGGGAGCCAAGGGGCTCTTTTTTGTTTCCTTTATATTTTATTTCTCCTTTCAGCGAAATAATTTCAGGGGGTGGTCATCACGGAGCAATGCACAGGACAATGTAAACAAGAGAGAGCAATAGCAAGCCTGCAGACGAGCGTCGCAAACTTAGAAGGCTGGCAGCGGACCCAAAACGGCTCAATAGTCCGCGTCGAGGGGAAGATCGACAAGCTCATATTCTGGTTTATGACTTTCGCTATTACGTTTGGGGCGGGGTTAGTGGTGAATATCGTTATGTTGTTAATAGGGGGCGACTAACCATGAAGCTTAACGGCGAGGTCAAAGAGTTTTTCAGCATCCAGGAGAAGAAAATTTCAACGCTCATCATAGCGTTTTTATTTTTTTGTGGACTCGGAGCTTACTTAGCTGTTACCGGGGAGCCGCAGGACCTGCCGCCGAACCTGGTTAGCGTTATTATTGCACTCATTACGGCCATTGCCGGTGTAAATGCGGTGGAAAGCTGGACTTCACGAAAAGGAGGGGATGACGAAGAATGAGAAAAGTCACAATTGATCCCGGTCATGCGCCGGGGAATAAGAACCACGGCCCTACCGGTTATTATGAATATGCTGGAATGTGGAAGGTGTCTAACTATCTAAAAAAAGCACTTGAGCGGTGCGGACTTGAGGCAGTCTTAACACGTAAAGAAAATGAAGACCCCGCACTTGCAGTTCGCGGAGCAAGGGGATGGGACAGCGACGTCTTTATCAGTGAGCACTCCAATGCCGCAAACGGCCAGACCCGGGGTACAGAATGCTTTTACTCGGTCCGCATTCCAGGGGACAAAGTATGGGCCGGAAAACTGTCCGCAGCAGTAGCCAAGGCCATGGGCAATAACGACCGGTGGGCAAAGACGAAGGAATCTGAGACTACTAAGGGATACGACTACTACGGCGTCATTCGTTCTGCTGTAGCGGCCGGGGTGCCCCATGTATTTCTGGTCGAAAATGGGTTCCACGATAATGCCGCAGACGAAGCATTCCTAAAGGTGGATGCTAACCTCAAACTGATCGCTGAAGCACAGGCAAAAGTCGTATGCGAGATTTTAGGGATACCGTATATAGAAGCCAATAAGGGGGTCCAGTCAATGACAAAAACTAAAATCTTATATAACGACAAGGAGCTGGAAGGCTACATTGAAGATGGCAAGACATATGCTGAAGTACGAGCTCTTGCTGAGACGCTTGGATTTAAAGTGATTTGGAACAAAGAAAAACAACAGGTGGAGGTGAGTAAGTAATGAATGAAGTGGTTGCCCCTTTACTGCAGGATGCCTTATTGCTTTTAGTAACGGTGCTGGCCGGTTTCATGGTTGCCTGGCTGAAAAAACGCCTGGGCGTCGAGGGTATGAAGAAAATTGAAACGGAGCTGGCGCTCAAGCAGGAGCTGGCTTTCCTGGCCGTGCGTTTCGTGGAGCAGGCTTTCCGGGATGTGAAAGGAGAAGAGAAGTACAACCAGGCGGCGGAGTGGCTGTCAGAGCGGGCAGGGGAGATAGGATTAAACATAACGGCCGGGGAAATCAAGGGGTTAATAGAGGCGGCGTTGCGGGCGTTTAAGGATGAATTCGGGGAAGAGTGGGCTGAGGCGAAAAAGGAAGAGGCGGGGTAATTGTTTAGGGGGAATAAAATAATAGTAGTAGTAATAGTAATGGTAATGGTAATGGTAATGGTAGTAATACAGGCGTGCGGGGAGAGATCCCCGCTTTTTTTGTTATTTAATACTTATATAATACCTATATTAATGTAGAAAAAAAATTAAAGCCTGGGCCTACCGGTATATTTTTATTTCTTCTATTTCCCGGGCAAGCGCAGAATTCGACTGTTATTTTATGGCAGAAAATTTTATATCAACTTTTCCCTAATTTTGTCAAAAGACTCCCTGGTCATCCGGAGCCCTTTCTCCCAACTTCGGTACACCCCATAACATACGCCTAAAATGCTTTCCATCTCATCAAACCTTTTAGTATTTTCCTTTCTCCATTGCCGCAGGTAACTTTCATAATCTTCCGAAAGCACAAAAGTATAATATTCGTCTCCAAACTCCTGGACCGGAATACCCAAAGCCGTGCAAATTTTCTTCATAACGGTATAATGGGGAAAAATGACACTTGACTCGTAAGAAGTTATAGTACATTCCTCGCGACCGCACAATTTACCTAGCTCTTTCACTGTCAGGCCTTTTAGATATCTCAGCTTCCTGATTTTATGACCTAGAGTATCTTCAGGGTATTCCTCATATTTATGCATGGTACTTACTTCTTGGTAGAGAACAATCGCAGTTTCGTTCCCTGCGCTACAGGTTCCGGGAAATCTACGACGCTATACTCAACACTAAACTATCTCAGCTGTACGGAAAAGAATATAATTTCAGTGGAGGACCCTGTAGAATACAGGGTTAAAAATGTCAACCAAGTTCAGATCAATATTAAAACAGGACTTACCTTTGCCCGGGCTCTTCGTGCTGTATTGCGGCAGGATCCCAATATAATCATGGTTGGCGAAATTCGTGATACGGAAACGGCTGAAATTGCTACCAGGGCAGCCCTGACGGGACATCTGGTTTTTACAACGCTGCACACCAGTGATGCTCCCCGGGCCGTAAGCAGGCTGCTTGATATGGGCGTAAAACCTTATATTTCTCATTGGATGTCGATAAAACCAGGCTTTTTTTATATGTCGTCAAAAATTCGTCAAAAATACAGTTAAAAAAAATTAATCGAATATGTTGTTTATTATTTTTTTAGCCTTGGTTGTCATATCATCAGTAACGTGAGAATATGTTTTCATCGTTTGCTCAACATCATGGCCAAGTAAAGCGGCAGCAGTTTTAAAATCTACTCCGCCGGCGATCAACATCGTTGCATATGTGTGCCGGAGGTCGTGTACGCTTATATCGAAACCTATTTTCTTGTATATGCGCCCTAAATGAACGCCTACTGAAGCTGTACTTACATAAGAGACAATACGACTGTCGATGCTTGCAGGAGAGTATTTTTTATATTTTTTTAAATCTCTTAAAACACTTTTTGAGACCGGAACAATCCTATTGGAGTTTTCAGTTTTTGTAGATCCAAAACCCCATTTTTTAGTTTTTAGGAATTTCCATTGCTTGTTTATTTTTATTGTGCCATTAATAAAGTTTATATCATTCCATGTAAGGCCAACAATTTCCCCTATTCGCAAGCCACATTTTGCAGCTATAAGCGATATTATATAATAACTTTTGTTATCAATATTTTTTAGTAGTCTGTCCAATTCCACTTTAGTTAAAGCTTTAATTTTGTAATTATTCTTATTTTCCGGTACCTCTATATCTGCAACAGGGTTTTGAATAAGAATTTTATGGGGCTTTATAGCATTATTAAATACCGTTTTTATTTTAGATACGTACGTTTTTATGGTTGATGAGTTTAGCCCGTCTTTCACCATAGCATCTATGCATTCTTGAATATGAGGTGATTTTATTTCACTGAGCTCCATGTCTTTTAAGGAGTTAAATTTTTGGATGGTGTTTTTATAAGTTTTTACCGTATAGTATTCTTTATATAATTCTTGATGCTCTATAAACATTTTTGTGAATTTATCAAATGTGATACCCTTAAGTTCACTGTTTAAATCCAGTCTAAAATCTTTTTTTAATTCGTCTAGCATTTTATCGGCTACTTTTTTAGCATCACCCTTTTTTGCAAATCCCTGCTTTGACTTTTGTTTCCATTTCCCGTTTTGATCCTTGTATGAGATTATAAACTGAATCCCACCGTCTTTTTCACGATAAGTAATGTTATATTCCACGCAAATAAATCCTCCTTAATAATTATAATTTACTTTGGAACAATATTGCTTTACCAAGTACCCGGATATCTTTGAAATCTTCCTCTGTATAATATTTTGGTTGATACTTACTATTTTCCGGTTTTAAGATAACACCTCCATCATTTTTATAAAATCTCTTCAAAGTTACTTCATCATCAATCATAACTGCAGCGATCTCCCCATTTTCTACCATAGGCTGTTTTCGTATAAATACAATATCTTCATCATGTACTCTTGCATCAATCATGCTGTCACCTTGAACTTTTAAACAATAATCAACATGTAGATTTTCATCAACTTCAACGTAATATTCGCATGGTTCTTCAGCAACATACATCGGCTCACCAGCAGCGATCTTACCAAGCATTGGAACTTTTTTAGACTTGTAAAGGGGGACATTATTAACTGAAGCGCTAAAATCTTTTCTATCATTTTTTGTTACGTTACCAAGTTCCGGGTACCAAGTAACTTCTTTATATTTAACATTACTTTGCCATTTTTCAATTGTTATTTTTTGAATACGCCAATAATCAATAGTAACTCTTGTTCTTGAATCCCAAGTTGATATTATTGCAGGACCGTCTAAATCTGCCGGCCAATCAATTTCCCAAACCACAAATAGACTAAGATCGTAAAGTTCAACATTTGTTAAGTTTTCTTTATTTGTCAAGTTTAACAAGTAATGTAAAGTTTCATTTGTATAAAGAGTTTCATCTGTTTCGATATCAGCAAGAATTCTTTTTTTAATATATTCATTAATGCTCTGATAGCTGATTAGCATTTTCATAGCTGTAACGCGAATTGAGCATTCAGCTTCTTTTTGTGTTTTAAAAGGCGTTTTTCCTAGTAAATAATCTGTTAGCACATTAAAAAAATTTGCTATTTTAACCAACGTTTTAAAACTAGGCTTACGTGCGTTGGTTTCGTACATTCCTACCATTGAAGTTGAAACCCCAATAATTTTAGCAAGCTCTTCTTGCGTCATTTTTTTTGCATTTCGTAAATCTTTTACTTTATCACCTATTAACATTTTTATCTTAACCACCCCTTTTACCATTTATCACTATTAGTATTATAACCAATAGCAATAATTTATTCAATACAACCATAAGTGAAAATTTAAGGTTTAATGAGCCATTGCAAGCAAATTAAAGATAACAGCTCTCAAATTCTCACTATTAGTATTAATTCCTTTTATTTAATGTTTGCGTAATACAACTATAAGTGATAGTATTTGACTATGAGAAAGGGGGAAATGTTAGTGGCAAACCACATTACAAAATTAAGAAAAAAAGCAGGATATAATACAGTAAAAAAAGTTGCTGGAAAATTAAATATAAGCACCGGCATGATGTATCAAATGGAAGGTAATTACAAAAAACCAAGCCCTAATCTCGCTTTAAGGATGGCACACCTATTTAATTGTTCGCTAGAGGATATTTTTTTACCCTACATTACAACTAATAGTGATATTAAAAAGGAGAAGAGCCATGTTAACTACTAATGGCATTATAACTACTGCACCAGAAAAGAACAAACAGACGGGTAGACTTTTAACCCAGCAAGACCTTGCTGAACGATGGCAAGTCACTGTCAGAGCTATTGAAAACTGGCGAAAAGAAGGATTGCTCCAATCTGCCAAAGGTGTTCCAGCAATACGGTTTACACCTGAATACATTGCTGAATTGGAAGGAATCGAACTAAAGAAAACATCACCTTTGCAAGTAAAGAGGCTAGAGCGAGAAATTGAAGACCTTAAAAAAGAAAATGAAACTCTTAAAGGTATCATATCGAAAGTTCTCGCTGAAACTTCTAAAGCAATTAATCTATGATTAAAACAATGAGTTGAACTTCCCCAAAATTTTGGGGAAGTTCAGTAAGGAGACTACACAGTTATGACAAACAAGTTAGTTTTTCTCGACCCTGATAGCATTGAAGAAGAACCTTTCACAACCTCAAAGGTTATTGCAGAAAATGGAAAAGTTCAACATCATACCGTTACAAGATTAATCCAAACATACGAAAATGATTTAAAAGAATTCGGAAGGGTTCGATTTAAAATCGACACCTTGCAGACAAAAGGAGGTTTACAAGAAACAAAAATCTACTGTCTCAATGAACAGCAAGCTACCTTGCTTATAACTTACATGAGAAATACTTTACCTGTAAGGCAATTCAAAAAAGCCCTGGTAAAACAGTTCTACGTTATGCATAAGGAACTAAACAGCCGGAGAGTTACACGCCAGATAGGTAAACAGGCAAGAGAAGCTTTAACAAATGCAATTCAATGCTTACCGGATAGCCCACATAAGGGAATGAAATATAAGCATTATACGGACCTGGTTTATAAAGCCGTATTCGGTAAAAATGCAAAGCAGCTAAGGGATGAATTCGGTATAAGCCGGAAAGATAACCTGCGTGACAGATTTACTGCAGCAGAGAATGGAAGAGTAGAAAAACTTGAACAGCAAATAGGTGCAATGATTGAGCTTGGTTATGATTACAAAGCAATTAAGGAAGCGATAAATAGAAAATACTTGCTTACTAAATCTGCACGAAAGGAACCCAGGCATGACCACTGCCGAGAAACTCACCAAAGACCAGATCATAAGAATAATTTCCAACCACGCCGAAAGAGCGCATAAAGGGGGCCTTAATAAGCCTACTAATTATACGACTGGCTACCAGAACGGCAAAGAAGATGCTTTCCGGGAGTGTGTAAAGATTTTGGAGGAAAACTTATAGCTAATTGACCAAGCATTGTTACCTCTTTTTTTTACCCTTCAGGGCATAATTTTCCTCTATAACCAATACAATGATAGATTAAGCAATTATTCCTCATTCGGAAACAAAATTTTAGAAAGAAAGGATGTGAGACGTGGACATACTTAACCTTATGAGCGGAACATTATAATGTAAACCATTCGACCTAAAACGGACGACAAACATTGTATGGTAACAAACTACTGGGAAGTGGCCGGCTATCGCTACAAGCCCAACTAAGAGGGAGGATTATGCGTTGCCAATAACCAAGGCGCAAGCTAAACGAAAACGCGAAAACCGGAAATTAAAGAGAGCGGGTGAAGGCTTAATTGCCAGAAAACACCCGCTCTTTGGTCACACCGATTTGACGCCGTATAACGCATTTAAGATTATGGCCGGGCAGGAAATATTTTATAAATGAGCGGAGAAGAGTAAGGCAAGGTAAGGTGAGGTGAGACTGAATACGAGGTCTGAATAGCCGGGAAGGGCTGTCAGGCTTTTTTAAATTTCACAAAAAGAAAGGATGTGACCAAATATTGATAGCAGCTTCAATACAAAAGAAGCATGGCATTGCAAGTTTCAAAGGCACCAACTGGAAGTTTAGAGTCTACTTGGCCGAATTAACGGCAGCATGGCTCCGGGAGCAGATGATGCTTTGGAACCAACAAAGACTGGAACTCCAGGAGCAACAACAAGTTCAGGAGCAGGAAAACCAGAGACTCCGGGAACAAGAAGAGGCCCAGGCTCGAAAAACAAAAGAACTTCAAAATCTAATTCAAGCAATAACCGATGCCGTGGAGAGCGGAAAAATGGTTTCCCTGGGGGATTACAAAATGGGAAGGCAGGTGAAAAAGCAAGCCGGGAAACAAAAGCTTAGCAAAGCACCAAACAGAAAAGCCGTCCTGCAAGACGGCTAAAATCGGAG
The DNA here is from genome assembly GCA_016841605.1 of Dethiobacter alkaliphilus. GTDB lineage: Bacteria > Bacillota > Dethiobacteria > DTU022 > UBA8154 > DUNV01. Next base: position 25,649 of record JAENYV010000007.1, read on the forward strand.
AAGCAAAAGTAAAAAAAGTCTTAAAGAGATTATTAAGCAAATTATATCACGAAAGTGAGGAGAAAAGCAAGAAATGTCAGACTTACCAAATGCATTTGCCGATGGGAACATATCGAACAGACCTGCACCAACAATGCGGCCCGGATCCTGGGAAGATATTGCAGAACCATTCCTTGAAAAAAAGTCAACTTTAAGAACGATGTTAGAACAAATTAAAACGCAACTTGATGAGTGCAATTCGTTATCTATGCAAATTGCGGGTACTCTTTTTAGCACGCCACCCGGGGGTAATGTTGCCCCTGGAGAAGCATTTCCTTCGCCGGGAAGCGTAGAAGCTTTTTTGCAAGATAGCGGCGAAAAGATTAGTGAGCTTCTGAAAATACTTAATTTTATCGCTTCAAAAGTTTAATTTTTAAAAAACTTTATTCAAAATACGAAAGTGAGGAGAAAAACAAAAAATGTCAGTTACCAAACAGACATCTTCCAGCAGTTTAAGCAGGTCCATCCCGGCCTTGCTTGCCGAATACGAGACCAAGCTCATAAAGGATAGACTCCTGAAGTATCCTTCCCAAATATGGGGCCAGAAAATTGCTGTCCGTCGTCGCAGGAAAGAATACAAAGATATAAAGCAGGAAATAAAGCTTATCGAAACACAAATTATGGCCGCTATAACCGCAGAGAAAAATCCTGCCACAAATAAACCAGTCTTCAGTAATGCAGAGGCCCGGCAGGCCGAACTTGAAAGAAGAAAATCAAACATCGAACATTACAACGATATCGCGGAGAAACTTAACAAAGCCGAATTTAATATGACCGAAGAACAGGAAGAGTTGGAATTGCTTATAGATGAATACAAAGCTCACCTCTGCGTAGGCCAAATCGTAGCTGGAGAGGTTAACCTTTATACGCTGGTCAAAGAAGATCCTGCCGACAGCACTGGAAGCCCGGAACCTTTTTAATTAATAGGCTTTGCGAAGCTTATTTAATTAAAAGCTGAATCAAAAATAATCAAATTGAAAAGGAGAAAAAGACACTATGGAAAACGATAAAACCCAAGAGTCTTTGCCCGTCGAAACACGCCAGGATCCTGCCCAGGAAACGCTCCCTGCGACAAAACAAGAATCAACCTCTTACCTGGCCGAATATCAGAATATTAAAGGATACCATAACGGCTTTACTTCTGAAGACGTGAAAATCCCCCGTGTTACATTGATGCAAGCCCTTTCCGATATGGTTGAAGCGGAAGAGGCCAAAGCCGGAGAATTTATCAACAATGTCACTCTCGAAAATTATGGGACCGAACTGGAGTTTATTCTTCTGGCGTTGACCGACAGGGAGATTATTAAAGGGCGGTCTTATTTTGTGGACAAAAAGCTCCATTGTCAAAGCATAGACCGTATTACCGGCAAAGGTGATCCTGGTGGAGAATGTAACCTTTGCGAATACAGCGAGTGGGGACCAAATGGAGAAGCTCCTGAATGCCCAGAAAACTATACTTATTTAATTTATGTCCTTGGCACCGATGACGATCTGCCGGCAGGTTTAGTGCTGGGAAAAACCAGCATGAAAACCGCCAAAAGTTTTAACCTCTTGATTAAAGGTATGCTGAATTCCATCTACAAAGGAAAGAAGCAACCTTTCACCACAGTTTTCAAACTCTTTTCTGAAAAAGAGAAGAACAACAAGGGCAGTTATTACATCTACAAAATTAAAAAAGCCCGTTTCGCCAAAGATGAAGAACTCGCAGGGGCCAGGGAGCTTTATGAAGGCTTCAGCGGAACAAGTTTTACCGTTGAAATGGGCGGCGAGGAAGGCGAAATTGCTGATACCGGCACCGCAGTCAAAGAAGAGCCTTTCTGATTATACAAGGCTGCTACTTTTTTAATTATGTAAGGTAAGCCATCCTTAACCTCCTACTTATATATAGGCCGGGAGCTTTTATCCCCCTGGCTCCCGGCCGTACTTTTTTTAAAAGAATTTCGATTCATGTTCGATTCGAAAAAACAAAATGAAAGGAGGCCCCAAAACAATTTGAACTCCATAGAAAAGCTCATCATAGAAAATTTCCAGTCACACCGAAAAACAATAATCGAATTCGCTCCGGCCGGGCAGCTAACTATTATCGTTGGAAAATCCCGGTCGGGCAAAACTACTGCAATCCGGGCCTTGCGCTGGCTGTTCTACAACGATCCCCGCGGCGTAGCGGTGCCGTCAAAGGCAGTCACCCAGAACGTAAACAGTGACGAAAAATCAGGTTATTGCCGTGTCGGCGCTTCATTTATCCGGGTGACAGGGAAAATGGGAAGCGGCCATACAGTTATCAGGGAACGGACGGCGGCAACGAACCGGTATAAAATCGTTACCCCGGGAAAAGAAAAGCCGGAAGTATTTGAAGGTTTTGGTGACGGTGTTCCCCCGGAAGTTCAAGAAATTACCGGCGTACGGCCAATCAGAATCGGCGACACAACAGTTAATCTGAACCTTAGTGAACAGCTTGACGGGCCGTTTATGGGGACCAAATCAATGACCTCTCCGGCCAGAGCGAAGGTCTTAGGCAAGCTCGCCGGAACGGAGGAAATTGATTATGCCGGGAAGACGTTGGGGACGGACCTGCACCGGCGAGAACAAGATAAGAAAAGGCTAAAGAAAGAAACGGCAGACTTCGAAGAGAAGCTCAAAGCGTATGACTGGCTGCCAGAGATGAAAAAGAAAATTGAGGCGCTGGAAGTTTTGGCGGAACAGATTAAATCGGTTCAGAAGCGCTGGAGCACGCTTTTTGCTATGGCGGAAAGGGTAAGGCAGCTAAATGAAAAAATTATTAAAGAACAAGCCGTGCTTTATCGCTGGAGAGGGATAGAGCAAGCAGAAAAGTGCTTAGATACAGCAAGGCAAAAGAATAATCTAATTGCTGAAATAAATTCCAAGGATGAAGAGTTAGATAGGATTACAAAAAGCATTCTGCGTGCGGAATCAGTGCTTATTTTCTGGAATAACCTACCCCGAGCCGAAGCGTTGCTGCCGGGGATAGTTGCCGACCTGAACCTCAGAAAAAGTTGCGAAAGTTTTTCTGAGCGTCTATATGCTTATAAACAAGCGATGCAGGCTTGTCGGGAAGTTATTGGCAAGTATGCATATCTACCCTTCGTTGAAGAAAGAACAAAGCTGGCAAAAGAAGCAGCAGAAAAAACTGCACGCCTGCGCAGATTAGGAGCAGATTATGTTTATATCCACGAGGTTATCCGAGATAGCCAAAAAATTTTAGATAGGCTCAAACATCTGAAGGAAGCAGAGATTTTGCTCCACGAAGGATCCGCTCAGGAACAACGGTCGGAACAGATGAAAAGTTTATCGGCCAAATGGAGCGCTATGGACGCAGCAGTTACCGGAACGCAAATGGCAATAGAAAAACTGTCTGGGATAAAAGAAGCGGCGGAAAAAGTAGGCAACACAACAAAAACGCAAGATGCTAAAGCAAAACTTCTTTCTCTGTCCAATGCGTTAAACCGTGCAAATAAAAATATTGAATACTGGAAAGACCATGCTGCACTTGCTGAAAACAACGTAGCCGAAATTGAAAAGGCATACCATGACCTGCTGCAAGATGCCGGCGTGTGCCCCCTTTGCGGCCAAGAAATTAAAAAATCGAATTTTAAGGAGGCTGTATAACTCATGACAATCGAAAATGCAAACGGAAATATTGCCAACCGTTTAAGTGTGCTGAAAAGCAAAATTGAGCAGGGCAAGGTTGAGAAAACCAGAGCAGAAACTAATTTAGAAAGCTTCACCAAGCAGCGGGATGAAGTTGTGGCCGAAATGGCCGAACTGGGCGTTACCCCTGAGTCTGTGGATGCTGAAATTGAGCGGCTGGATGTGGAAATTGAAGCAAACCTATCTAAGGCCGAGGAGTTGCTGAACGGATGAAACTTCACATAAAAAACCAAACCGGTGATACAATTGATTTTTGCTTAGGTAAAGGTGAATATTCTTTAAAACCGGACGAAAAAATCACTGTTGAAGCCCAAGATGAGGACTTCATGTATTTTGATGAAATTAGATAGATGAAAATTTTGGCGGGAGCAGCGTGGAAAATCGCAGACATGCATAGGTCTGATAGGTAAAGTTAGGCTGCAAACTTGCCTGTCAAAAGCAGCCAGCCGGGGTAGCGACCGACCTCCCGCCAATTATTATTAAAAATCCCGAATGATAGACCCGGAGAAGCCCCACACTGTCCAGCCAAAAGCTGCGATAAGGGAGAGTGAAGAACCGGGGCGTTGCCGAGAAGCGCGGGATACATGCTCAGGGTGCTCGGCCACCCTGAGTCGGCACCGCCGGGGGTGCAATGACCAAGCCAGGCCGCCCGTGTCAGACCTGGCAATATTAAACGAAATAAAGGAGGCAATTCAACTTGGCTAAAATAACTCTTTCCCACATAGAATTTTCCCTCTCTGAAATGCGTTCCCGTTATAATCAAGCCCTGGGCCAAAAGGAAATGTTGGACAAACAACTGCAAGATAGCAAGACAGAATTAACTCAGACTGAAAAAGATATAGAGATATGGCAGCAGGTCCAGGTCCTTTTCAGCAAAGCCTCTGAATTTGCCAGGGCTCAGCTCAAAGCCCGTATTGAGAAGACTGTTACGGCTGCTCTGCAGGCTGTATTCGAAGATGATAGCGAGTTTAGAGTCTATATCCGACAACTGGGCGGAGCTCCTGCAGCGGAATGGCAGCTGGTGAGTAGCAAAGGCGAATCCGGGACAAAAGTGGTCTCTGATACCGAAGACGGAGACGGCGGCGGCGCTTCCGATGTAGTGAGCCTCGCTTTGAGAGCGGCGCTGTTGGAACTTTCACGACCGAAACCGGAAGGACCTTTTATTCTTGACGAACCTGGAAAGATGATCGACAAAACAGCCCGGCCGAATACGGCTCGGTTTGTTAAGCAGTATGTCGCTCAAACCGGGCGGCAAGGGATAATGATTACGCATCACGATGAACTTGAAGAGGTAGCAGATGTGGCTTATCGAGTGGTGCAGGTAGACGGTATAAGCGAGGCGAGCAGAGTATGAAGACTAATTTCATCATTTGCGGAGACTTGCATTACCGGGGCGCTAATCCCCGGGCGAGGCTGGATGACTATAAAACAGCACTCAATAAAAAACTTCACGAAGTTTTCAGTATTGCCGCCCGCTATAATGCAAAAGCAATAATTTGCCCAGGAGACATATTTGATAGTCCGTCGGTAGCTTTGGGGACAATAGCAGAATTAGGACTGAACATTGCTTTAACGCTTAAAGCAAAAATACTGGGAAATTCTTTACAAGAAAGCCCATGTCCGATTTTAACCGTCCCGGGAAACCATGACCTCTGGGGCCATAATCCGGCCAGCAAGCCAAGAACTCCATACGGATTTTTAGCAATGTTGGGATACGTATGGGACTTAACGGAGGAGCCGTTTGAGGCTGGAATAAATCCATATGCAGACATTATAATAACCGGCCACGGTTTTAATGTGGAAACAGATACTCCGTTAGGCAAAGAACAGTTCGATCCGGCTACGCAGTTTGTGCAGTTGGAAGATAGTAACGACTTTCGCATTCATGTCGTCCATGCAAACCTTATGGACCATTCTCCCAGTTTCGATATGCGGCATACGTTAATCAGCCAGGTAGAGACGACGGCAAATGTTATTGTCTCCGGGCATCTGCACACAGGCTTTGGTAACAGTTATATCTACCGCAGGGATGACGGGGTATTGTTCATTAACCCCGGAGCTCTGTGCCGGCTGAGCGCTCATCATGCAGAGATGGAAAGGACGGTCCAGGTGGCGCTAATTACAGTGCATGAAGGCAAAGAAAACGGATGGGAATGTGAAGCTGAACTTATCCCGCTGAAAAGCGCTGCTCCCGGCCATGAAGTTTTGAGCCGTGCTCATCTGGAAGCTGAAGCCGAACGGGAAGAGCGGCTGGAAAAATTCTTGAACCTATTGACAAGTGAAGGTGAATCAAAGTTTCTTGAAGTCCGAGATATACTCGAAGATATTGCTGCCCGAGAAGAATTGCCGCAAGAGGTTCAGCGGGAGGCATTAAGGCGAGTTGCAGTGGCCCGGGAAGCTCTTGAAGCGGGGGTACAGGGATGAAAGAGATAACCATTACTTTGACGGAACAACATAAAAACCATGAAAGAAAGGAAGCGGATGGATGTCATTAAAACCCGGAGACAATGTTAAAATGGTCAACTGCTACGAAGCAAAGCTTTCGAAGAATAAGGATAAAGTCTGGAAGGTTCGGTCGGAGCCCTGGAGCCTGTGCGGAACGGAGGTTGTGTTGCTCGAAGGAAAATCGGGCGGGTTTGCAACGTGTTACCTGGAGAAGGTGGGATAGAAGATGCCGACCGCCATTGATAAAGCCATGGAAATCGCTAAACAGAAAACCTGGCCATGCCCGAAAATGGACCCTGACCGTGATAAGATTATCCGTTATAGCTGTCCGCACAGATGGGGCGTCGGAGAAGTGCCTGAATGGTGTAAAGACCGAAAAAAATTAAAAAAAACCTGCCGGGACTGTTGGGAGCAAGAGTATAAAGAAAAACACTTTGACCCGGCAAGCGAAAAAGAACCTGAAACAAAGGAAGTGTAAATATGGCAACCTCAGCAACAAAGGCAAGACGCAAGAAGAAAACATCAAACAACCCCCCAGTCGAGCAAGTCACCGTCCGGGGGGTTGTCAATCGTCACATATTTTATAATGCGGAAAACGGGTATGTCGTGCTGTCTCTGACGATAATAAATGATACTCCATCCGCTGAAAATTACCTTGACGATAACATCATTACCGCCGTTGGCAATATGGCCACCGTCCGGGAAGGCGACGAATACAACTTTACCGGCCACTGGACTAATTCCCCTAAATACGGCCGGCAGTTTAAATTTTCTCAGTCTGAGCTCCTTCTCCCGTCCAGCAGCAAAGGCATGGCACGCTATCTCTCCCGTGTCACGTTCGGCGTCGGCCTTGCCAAAGCCGAACGCATTATTGAAGCTCTTGGCGACGATGCTCTGGAGAAAATCAAGCAGAATCCGTCCGTGCTGGACCATCCATCGCTTTCTTTCCTAACCGCACAGCAAAAAGAAGATATCGCCGCGGATCTCGCTCAGAATTCCGTCCAGGCAGAACTTGCCGGAATGATCGTCCGGGACGGAATCGGCATGGGTACTGTCGCTAAGATTATGGCTGAATACGGCGAAAACGCCGTTCGTATAGTCAAGGAGAATCCCTACATCCTGACCAGCCTTTACGGCATGGGCTTTGTTACCGCTGACGCTATCGCTCAGGGCGTCGGTATTGCTCCAAACAGTCCTTTCCGGGTGGAAGCAGCTATTGCTTATACGCTCAAAGAATCCGGGAATGAAGGACACGTCTATTTGAAGCCTTCCGACATTGTAGCCCGATTGATTCATCGCAAAGGGCTTCTTGAAGCTTCCGGCGTTGATATCCCTATGATCGCCCAGGCAAACAAAAAAAATATTGATGATGGCAAGTGCGTCCGGGAAGGTGACGCTATTTACACCAAAGCGCTCTACTATGCGGAAAAGAATGTAGCTGCAGCAATAAGACGTCTGACCGAAAAAGAAAAATGTAAAATCGTAGGGCTTGATGAAATGATTTCGCTTTTGGAACAAAAATACTCTATTGAATATGCACCGGAACAGCGCAAAGCTATTACTGCAGCGCTGGAGCATAGCATTTCTGTTATAACAGGAGGGCCCGGAACTGGCAAGTCAGAAATTACCAGGGCAATAGTGGAAATTTACCGCCAGAACAATATTAAAAATGAAATTTATCTCTGCGCGCCGACCGGCAGAGCGGCGAAACGATTAGGCGAGGCGACGGGCCACGAAGGCAAGACGATTCACCGGTTACTTGGATATCACCCGGAAGCAGGAGGTTTTGAATATAGGGAAGGAAACCCTTTGCCGGGGCCGGGATTGCTTATTGCTGACGAATTCTCCATGGCTGATATTGAACTTGCCGATTCTCTTCTTTCGGCTGCTGATAACCTACAAGTTATCCTGGTCGGCGATGTTGACCAGCTGCCTTCGGTAGGTCCCGGAAGTGTTCTGCGGGATATTATAGCTTCCGGCCGTGTCTTGACAACAAGGCTTATGTTTAACTACCGCCAGGCGGGTGGTTCGAAAATCGCCGAGTTTGCCAATATGGTCTGCCAGGGGGGCGTGCCGGTCTTAAGGAATGAAGGAGACTTCGAGTTTGTAATGGTCGAGGATGGCGACCAGGGAGCGCAGGCTATACTGGCCCTGGTTAATGGTATCGTATCGGAAGGTTACGGGCCTCTGGACTGGCAAGTGCTTGCTCCGATGCGGCGAGGGACCTGCGGGGTAACAAAGCTTAACGAGGCTTTGCGGGAGATGGTTAATCCGAAGAGAGAGGGAGAGCCGACACTTGGATGGTATCGTGCCGGGGATAAAGTAATGGTAATAAAAAATCATTATGCCCTTGGAGTTTTTAACGGGGACCTTGGCATTGTAAAGGAAATTGGCCGGGGGAGTATGACTGTGGATTTCAGCAGCAAGGGAGAAAGCGATACGGTCATTTTCTCCGGAGAGGACTTAGATATTTTAACGTTGGCTTATGCGAGCACGATTCATAAGAGCCAAGGCAGTGAATTCCCTATTGTTATTATGCCGCTGGTGCAGAGTCATTATGTCATGTTGCAACGCAACCTTTTGTATACCGGCATAACCAGAGCTAAAAAGTGGCTGGTGCTGGTGGCCGAAGAGCGGAGCGTTAAGCATGCTGTGAAGAATGATGTCATAAAAACACGTTTTTCGATGTTGGTGGAAAGAATCCGGGGAGAGGTGTAACTATAGCGCCATAGCACTCCCAAGCGATGAGTAGCGGGCCTGGATGCTGAAAACAGCGGAAGGGTCCGTTTGAATTTGCGAAACTATGCCACCTATAAAACTGAAAGGAGCACCTCGCCAATGAAAAATATCAATATGGAATTAAACGGTAACATTTTAACTATCACTGTAGACCTTTCTCAAAACCAAGGTCCCAGCAAGTCCGGCAAAACACAAATTATTGCCACTACTGCCGGAAATGTAACCATACCGGGATCCGATGCCAAAATCGGGCTGAATATTTACCGTTAAGTTTTGTTAAGTTTTGGATTAACCAAGAAAGGAGAACAAGAAAGTAAAAAAAGGTAAAAGTTTTCAATTATTCAAGAAAGGAGAGCGAAAACCTCAATGAAAGAAATGTTTAGTTTTATCTTCATTATCATCATAGTAGTATTGCTTCTATTCGGCAGTTGGTTTGGATACTTGTATTTATTGCGGCCAGCGTTAGGTCTTAAACGTGAAGCTATTCAACATTCACAGCAGTATGTCGAATCAAAGCAAAGCATGTTGATGCAGTTAGCAAGCGAATACAATTCGACCGATAACAGCGGGCAAAAGGTGGTATTGCTGGAAAGAATGAAGATGGAAGCGGAGCGTATTCCGTACGATCAGGTTCCGGAAAGCGTAAAGAAAATTCTAAGGAGTGAAGGATAAATGAAAAAGTTAATGATTATTGTATTGGCAGTTGCTTTGATGTTTTTGGTGGTTGGTTGCCTTGGAGAAAATCCTGAATCGGCAGATAGAGAGGTCGTCCAGGAACAGCAGGCGCATTACCAAAAAACTCAACCCCTTCCATATTACGAATATTCCATTCCCAGGGATATTTTTATCCAGATTAGCGATGTCGTTGTTACAAAAGCTTATACCACATATACGGTTATTGAATCTATCACCGGAGAAACAAAATTTCACGGACCGTCTCTTGGATACGGCATCCCTGCAGACACGCAATTAACAAACCCTTTGCAGTTAGCTAGGGATTATAGTGGGGGTCCTGTTATTGAACAGGCAGAACCTAACGGGTTATTTTCGAGCGATAATACAGACGGAACCTGGGTTCTGTTTGTCCAGCCGGACGGGAATGTCGTCCCCGTCTATACAGAGCATAAAGTGACTACTTATCCATTCCCGGTTGAGCAAGACGAAAGTGGTTCATGGGTGAGGACGGAAGGAAGCGAAACAAACTTTGTTATTGATATTAACGAAACAAATTAAATTAACTCCAGTAATGAAATTTAGAAATTAAACTTTTTCAAAATACAAAGAAAGGAGAGTGAAAACCCATGCCGAACGACAACGAGCTTAACCTTTCGGAAATGGCGCAGGGTGCTTTTATGGAGCGGTTTCATATTGAACTTTACAAAGTCCTAGCCAACATCAAAGACCCTAACACCGACCCTAAAAAAGCGCGAAAAATTACCCTAACAGCCACATTAAAACCCAATGAAAAACGGGAATTAGCTACTTTTGAGGTTCAGTCCAAATCGGACCTTGCACCGGCTAAACCGCTCAGCACGATGATTCTTATTGACAAGGATGCGGACGGCAAGGCAGTCGGCAAAGAACTGAAGTCCGGGCAGAAAGGACAGACGTTTGTAGATGCTGACGGCAAAGTTAAAGATGATACGGGCAAAGTGATCGAGATGAAGAACCAGAGCAAAACGACACGGGGATAGGTGAATCAAAGTGCAAAAGGAACTGCTTGCCTATGCATATTGCAAAGACTGCGGCTACGAAACCGGCCGGATATTTTACAGCGATTTAATCTTGCAGCTTTCCAACGAAGGCGAGTATATCGTAAGCGACAAGGCCGGGGATATTACAGCAAATGTCCCAGGTGTGAAGGCGATAACTTATGTTTAGAGGTTGATTAACGAAGTTAGTTGTCAAAATCAAAAATCAAAAACTAAAAAACCGGAGGCAAGAAAAAAATGCTTAGAGAGTTTATAGAGTATATTGTCGGCTTAGGCCAGGTAAAAACTTTGGAAGTTGACGGTCTCACTTATTCAACAAAAAACTTATATCTCATGAAAAGTCCCATAGTTAGCGCTTTAGAAGTTGACACTCTGTCCGGCTTGACAGATTATATCCTATCCGGTTTCGACTCTGAAGCTTTTGCCGGTAATATTGTCCATGTGGTTTCCTTCAACCGGGTTGACCTGCTTTCACAGATACTTAAAGACAGTCAGCGTGAAACATACATGATAGCTGAAGCCTTCGCTCCGCAGTTTAATTTCGGCCAGTGGTACGGTCTGGAAAGTTTCATCATTGCCATGCAGTCCTGCTTTGTGCAGAATGAAGATTCGGCAAAGATTCTAAAACTTGTCGGAAATATCGAAAATAAGGGAATTAAGCGATTCGGTGATAACGGAATCACCCAGCAAGTTGAAGCTAAGACGGGCATTGCTACTATTGAAGACGTAGTAGTTCCGAACCCCGTTATCCTCGCTCCCTTCCGGACGTTTGTTGAAGTTGAACAGCCGGAGAGTAAGTTTGTTTTCCGGATGCGGCAAGGACGTGATGAAAGCCCGGAGTGCGCTCTTTTTGAAGCTGACGGCGGGGCCTGGAAGCTGGAAGCAATGAACCGGATTAAGGTTTACCTGGAAGAAAAGCTTAAGGAGACGGATATTACGGTAATTAGTTAAGAGGGTAAGGGTAGAAAAGAGTTAGTTAAAAAGTTAAGTTACTTTATAAAGGTTGCGGTAGGGGGCGGCTAACGAGGTCGCCCCCAAAAAATTAAAAAACGGAAAAGAGTGAATAGCTTATGAATGCAATGAGAGCTTTATTTTTTATGAAGCAATATAGCAAATGCCCTAATTGCGGTAACGAAAAAGTAGCCGGTGGAGAAGGAACTATAAGCATTGAAGAAGATACTTTTGTTAGAATATGTAAATGTGGCTATCGCATCAAAATTACTGAGTTAGGATATACGAATCAGAATTAAATCTGAGGACAAACTCAATGATTACTTTTGAAAATGAAATCATAGTGGATAACTTCGCCGGAGGCGGCGGAACTTCAACCGGTATAGAAATGGCGATAGGACGCCCGGTAGATGTGGCAATTAATCACGATCCCATAGCTATTGCCATGCATAAGGTCAACCATCCAGGAACATTTCACTACTGTGAAAATGTCTGGGATGTTGACCCACGGGGAGCAGCGGCAGGTCGCCCAGTTGCTCTGGTATGGCTCTCTCCGGACTGCAAGCACTTCTCCAAAGCCAAAGGCGGCAAACCGGTCGAGAAAAGCATCCGGGGGCTTGCGTGGGTGGCCGTACGGTGGGCGGCAACGGTTAAGCCTCGGGTAATTATACTCGAAAATGTTGAGGAATTTTGCTTTCCTCCAGAGACTACAGTTCTTTCCAAACGGGGCGTAATACCCATCGGTGATGTTAAGGTTGGTGACGAAGTATGGACACATAACGCTCGATGGAAACCCGTGACGGCAAAAGAGTTTTATAACAAAATGAAAGGTCAGGGGCATTGCTGGTGCGTTAATTGGAATCAAGAAAAGCATAGATGGTATGCACGGTATGATCCCGCAGAATGTGCCCGTATGAAATGTAATAATGACGTCTGTGTTCTTACCGGCAAACCTATCGTTCAGAAAAAAGCTAATGTATTTTATGATTTGAAAGTAACCCGTATCAGAAAAGACGGTTCCTTGTTTGACGGGGAAAAGGTTGTCAGTATTACTAAAGGGATAAAAGTTTTCCCGACAACAAATGTGCCTATTACAATTTGTGAAGCGTATGTGAAGTTGAAACAGAAAGATTTACTACAAAGAATACGGCTAAATATGCACACAGAATTATTCTTCAACCCTGATACAGAAGTTGAAGTTTTGAATGTTCGGGCAGAACGCAGGGAAAGCCGTGATTTGCTTCAAGACCTGCGGGATATTCAGGAAGGAGTTGAAGTTGTTCACGCAAGCGACCTCCAAAAGCAAAAAAAGGAAGCCTACCGGGAGCGCAAGGCCAAACGTAAAGAGACCAAAGAGCGGAAAATCGAACGACAAAACATTGAAAGCTGGAAACGGATGGCGCTTGAAGGCGTGAATAGAGACGGAGAGCCAGTCAGCGATGTCATGAAGGACTGGAGCAGGAAGCAATTAGAAAGGCGAGGAATTAACAAAAAAGAACCGGTTCAATTGTCATTAATTAACTAACCGTAAATACTATTCCACGGGGGAGATAGAAACGGGGGACATATCTCTCTATCAACTGGTTAAGGTTGATAATGTTCATGATAACCCGGAACTATTGGATTGAACATAGTGACTGCAGACATTTCATCGAGGTTATCGGAAATAGGTGGGAAATTATAGAAATTTTGGAAAGGAGTTTTGACTGATGAACGAAAACAACGCCATTATAAACAAAATTATCTTGTTATTGGAACCAGGAAGATTAATGGATGATTTAATAGCTGAAAAAATAATGGGATACAAGCCTGTTCCAGTTAATCACTGGTTACCGGAAGGTGCTCTCGGACGTGGAAGCACTCCTTCTAACTGGTTATATATACACCCAAAATATGGCGACCAAGTAATTCCGATGCATTGTTTTCATCCTTCGCAAAATATCGAAAAAGCATGGGAAATAGTCAATAAATTAACAGAAGACGGATACAATTTTTCAGTTCAATACGACGCAAGAATATTTGAAGGAACATATACCGCAAAATTCAAGCACCTTTTTAACAATAATGAATACGCTGCAGCAGCGAAAAAACCAGAAGAAGCAATTTGTAAGGCTGCTCTTTTAGCATCTAATGATGAATAAGGTTGGATTTTATTAAATATTACAGTGTTTTCGTAAAGACCATAAAGAAGGAGATATAGAGAATGAGAGATAGAGACGTCAGGAAGCATGTTGATATGTTAAATGCTCTTACGGAAGCGAGAGAAGAGCGGGATAAAGCCCAAAAAGAAACTGAAAGGCTTCGAGAAGCATTAGAACAAATAGCCTTTCCCATAAAACATTTACAACAAGAAGCAGAAAGAGAAGGGGCAAAACTTGACGGTGCAATGGCAATAGCGTTGTCTAACGATGCTAATTGGCTTAAAAATATCGCAAAGAAAGCCCTGGAAGGAAGCGGTGAATAATGGATGATATTTGCAAAGCATGTCGAGAATCTACCGAAGAAGAATTTGAAGCAACTATGGAATATTTGGAAAACGAAATTGAGCGCCTTCATGGAGCCCTCTCCGAACTCGTCAGGCTAAAACGCCTTAAAGAAACTCACGGTAGAACAGAAGAGTATCTTGCGTGCAGAGAAAAAGCCTGGGAGAGGGCAGAGGAAGTTTTAGGAGGGGGCGAAACAAATGCGTAATCTTGGCAAAGCCAGAAAAGGCGATATTCTCCGCAGGGTAAAGCGGGGCAGAAAGTATGTTTTGTATTACGATCCACCTCCTCGAGGTGAGGTTTTCCCTGTTTACAGCCGTTTTGTGGTTGAAGTTTGTGAAGAAAAAACCGGAAAAGCTTTATTTGTTCGCCGATTCCCCGATCAGATAAAAGCGACTTTAATGTTTGATTTACTTTTTCGGTACGGCAATGCGGAGAAGTTTATATCTTCGAACGTGTAAGGAGATGAAAACACAATGAATAATACCTTGGCAACTGCCACTATTATGCCCAGAGTACCGGGAAGGGGATGAAAAATAATGGCCTGTAAATGCGCTTATCCAACAGATGAATGGCACGGTTGGGGATGCAGTGTAAGCGGCGGTGAGTGTATATTTTTATTTCCGAATAGCAAATTATGTGCGGAAGTCTACGGAGAGGGACCGGACGCTGTTAACGCCGAGCCAGACCATATCCACGGCCACGACGAAGACGGGGAGGCGTAATGATGGACATAATCAGAATTCGCATGAAGCAGAACGTCAGGCCGGATCTTCTATTTGGAAAAATACACGGAAAGCCGGGAACTATTCTCCGGGCCGGTATGGAATATCCGGCGATTTCAAACAAACATGGTGCAATTTCCGGTATTTGCGATAACGGGGAAAAGCTCGGCGTTAAACCGGGAGAATTTAATTTTGTAGAGGCTCCTAAGTGGGTGCTGGATATATGGGAAGATGAAGAACTGTCAAGAACGGTAATAAGCGACGGTGCAGGTGTTACAGGGATAAAAATCATACTTAAAGACCGTATTATTAATAATGGCAAGCTATTATGGCACGAAACAAAAGATGCCGATATCGAAGAAAAACACCTAACTTTAAAGGAAATATACTGGCAACTTAAGGCAAAAGGCTATAACGGGATTATATACGTGTGGGAAGAAGATGCGATAGAAGGCACCATCTACGTATGCGGCAACCACGGAGAAGGCCTATGGGAGGAGCATGGGACAACGAGAGGGTATGCATAGTATTTTTTTAACAAAAATTTTTTCTAAGGGAGGAGAATATGATAGCTGCAGCACCTGAAAGAATCGCGAAAGGACTTTACTGGGACCGTGCATGGTCCCTCGTTGGCGGCTGCATTCCGGTTTCCGAAGGGTGCGATAACTGCTGGAGCGCCCGGGAAGCACATATGAGGGCAAAGCAGCAGAATGAAAAGATTCGGGCGCAGTATGCCAAACTGACAGATGAAAACGGGAATTGGGACGGTCAAATCAGGCTATTGGAAAAGAATCTTGACTTACCGTTGCGGACACGGAAACCGACTGTTTTTGCTGTTTGGAATGATTTATTTCATGAAGATGTGCCGTTTAATTTTACGGCACGTATTTGGTGGATTATGGGCCAATGCGCCGGGTATCTTGACCCTTCCAGATACAGACCGCATATTTTTATAATACTAACAAAGCGACCGGAACGCATGCAAGAATGGCTGAAACTTTGGACAGACCGGCATGCAAGGAGACGTTTTATAGAGGACATGGGCGAAGTTTACGACTGGATAAACGGGCCTAAATATTGGCCGAACGTGTTGCCTAATGTCTACCTGGGCGTAACGGCCGAAAATCAAGCCCGAGCCGATGAGCGGATACCGATTCTGTTGCAGATACCGGCGGCGGTAAGGTTCGTCTCAATAGAACCGATGCTGGGGCCGGTGGACTTGACACATATGGACTCTACTTCAGAAAGCGATCCTGGATATAATGCTCTGCTTTGCGGACCAGATGACGAAGGTGATTTACAAACAGTTATTGACTGGGTTATCTGCGGTGGTGAGAGTGGCCCTGGAGCCAGACCGTGCCATCCAGACTGGGCGCGAAGTCTGCGAGACCAGTGTTCAGCGGCAGGGACGCCATTCCTATTTAAACAATGGGGCGAGTGGGCACCTGTAAACCAGCCTTGGAAACAAAAAAATGTCAACGAGCTTACCACGAATGAAGTGTGGTTAAACTTAGCGGGCGGGAGTGGGTTTCATGGAGATGAAGTTTGGAGAATGAAAAGGGTCGGCAAAAAAGCCGCTGGCCGCTTGCTGGATGGCCGCGAGTGGAACGAATTTCCAGAAACAGTAAAGGAAGAGGCTCCAAAACTATGAAACGCTACCTTAACCGAACCGAGAAAGAGTCCGTAACAATTCTATCCGCTTTTATTATTTACCTGGAAGATTTTCTTGAAGTTGCCCCTCGGCGGGACAAGCAACTTTTTAAGTGGATCCGCATGGCCAAGAGTTTTACCGGCAAAGCTTTAGACTGCTTCGTTTTGCCGCTTGACGATGATGAAAAGATAAAGATTATTAGCGAATCAACGAAGCTTGAAATAACCGCAAATTACAGAAAAGATGCACTCCGAGAGCATCAGAAAATTATGGAATTGAACAGCACAGTCCCGGTTAAGAAAGAGGATTTCCTGGACATCGTCGAGCAGGCCATAGGAGTTTGTCAGTTGTGGTGCAAGAAGGCCGGGTACGAAGCGGATAGTTGCCACTTAAAAAAGTTGCTTATTAAATATGACATTGAGCCCCTGGACTTAGAATCGCCACCAGGGAAATGTCCGTATCAGTATTAGTAAAAACGTAAAAGTAAAAGGCGGAGGAAAGGATTATGAGTAATAAACCTTGCAGAGCGGCAGAAATAGCTGAAACTATTGCCGGATTTTTTCGGGAAGTGAAAAGCACATATGAACTCAATTATGATGCTGTCAGTAAGCACGATCAAGAAATCGGAGACCTGAGACACTATATCGAATTTTTCGAGCATGATGACGCTACTAAAATGCAAATATACCAGGACCTTGAAAGTGCTTTCCGGCAGCGCCGGAAAGTAAAAGATGAAAATGAGACAATGCAGGTGCTTTATGCGCTGTTCGAAAAGAAAGAAGCCCAAAAGTTTTTAAATGACTTATCAAACGTTCTTGGTCAGGTTAGGTCTGCGGTCAAAAAACAGGAAAAACGGCAGTATAGGCCGCGAATCAGAAAAGATCTGGATTTTGATAGGGTTCGGGTGAATATAAACGAAGCTCTCAGCAACGAAGCTTTTAATATCGATTCCTGCAGCAACGCTAAAGAAGAATGCAAAATTTAGCAATAATAAAGTTTAGTATTAACACATTTCGGGCGGGCGGGTGTGTCCATGGAATTAGACCAGATAGTAGCAAAACTTAATATAATCTCGTTCCTGGAAGCGCAAGGAATAGTATTTGAAAAAAAAACTAAAAAAGGATGGTATGCAGAAACTTGCCCGTTTTGTGAAGGCAAGCAGAAAATCAGATTCAATGTTTCCGATAGTGACAAAAAAGGACTTTGGAAATGTTTTAAATGTGAAGAAAGCGGTAATGTAATAACGTTTTATGCTAAACTCCACAACTGCAGTAACGGTGATGCGGTAAAGGCCATAAAAAAATTTGCAGGCATCGAAGATGACGATTATCGCCGAAAGGTAGAACCAGTGTCACCTAAAGCAAACCATAGCAATATCCCTGCAAACCTGTCTGCCGGGGATGGCGACCCGGGCTTACAGGGACCAAGCGAGGATGCCGCCGACGACGGTCAAGCTGAGAAAGGTGAAGTCTATAAAGGCAAAACCGAAAACGGCCAAGAGGTTGAAATCGGTAAACCCGGAAACAACCAGGCCGAAAATACAGACCAACAGGCAGGCAGTACGGCGAGGGGGGCGGCGCGGCCCCGGGATATTTACTCTACCCTGGTGAGGGATTCGGCCCTGACGGACGCGCATCGGCAGGAGCTAAGATCCAGGAGAGGGTTTGCAAACGCTTTAATTGACCGGCTGGCGTTCCGGTCCGGTGGCGAATACATGAAGGCGATTATTGAGAATATGCGGGAGACGTTCAGCGACCAGGACCTGCAGGAAGCCGGGATCCTGGTTGAAGTCAACGGAGTAATGGCTTATAACAACCAATTACTTGAGGAACATATTCTCATTCCTTACATTGACGAGAACGATGAAGCATATCACCTGCGGCCGCACAAGTTAGGGTTTAAAGATATAGCACCGAAGATTTATTGCCGTTATCTGCTGAAAGATAGACCCGCTGAGGTCATTTTGGCTGAAAGTGAATTTAAAGCTGCAGCACTTATGCAGTGGGGGATTTCAAGTATTGGAATACCAGGTGTAGGAATTTTTGGTAAAAGATATTTTAGCCGTATAGTGGAACTGTTAAAAGAATTTGAGATAAAAAAAGTTTATGTGATCTTTGACAATGAAATAAAAAACGACCCAGAACTGCCTAATTTCAAACAGAAACCGGAATCACGTTATGATACAGAACTCTGGTCGTACTTAATGGCATACAAACTCTCCAAGGAAGGTTTTGCTACCAAAATCGGAAAGCTTCCCGATGAATGGAGAGAGAACGGCAAAATTGATTTTGACGGCGCTCTTGCTCAGGGCCATACTCGGGAAGAAATTTTAAAGGTTATTGATGCAGCCGTTTCGCACAAGGAATATCTGGAAAACTTGCCGGAAGAAGCCCGTCGTATCGTACGTCGCAAGATTTCACGGCATTTCAGCGTGGTTCCTGTTGAGCGGGAGTTTAACAAATATGTTGCTATTCGTTCTGCGGGGAAAGGCAACAATCGTGAAACATGGAAAGATACGATTTCTAATTTTGTACTGGATATAAAATCCAGTTTTTTTACGCCTGAAGGCGTGATCCGCAATGTGCAGCTGGTCAATGAATACGGCGAAACTTCTGAAACGTTCCCGCTTACTCCCGGGGAGATGGCCGGTCTGAACGAATGGAAAAAGTTTTGTTTCGGGAAAGGCAATTTTGTTTTTGAAGGCAATACCCAAGACCTACTGAACGTTTGGAAACGGGAGTTTCTGCGGGATACGGGGGACCTTATTTATATGCCGGACAGAATTGGTTATATAGAGGACAGTAAACTTTGGCTGTTCGGGAATATGGCCATAAAAGACGGCCAGGTTTACCGTCCGGATAATGACGGAATTATCTGGATAGACGGCCGGGGCTATAAGCCTCAAAGCCTGCAGTTGGGAGCCAGGGGAGAGGCTATTGAGGACGCTATTCCTTCACTTTCGGAAAAAACGGTCGATATGGGGGAAATTGCCCAGCGCATGAAACAGACCGTCGGCGGATATGAAGCTTATATGGGCATAGGTTGGGTTATCGCTACTATTTTCAGCTATGATATTTTCCGGGAATATAAATGTATGCCGATTCTTTTTTCTCACGGCAAAAGAGAATCGGGAAAATCAACGATTCTGCGCTGGTTGATGAACTTTTTCGGCATAGAAACTGAAGGAATCGGCATTGCAGAAACGACGCAAAATTTTATTGCCCGGGCACTAAGTTATTATTCGAGCCTGGGATGCTGGTTTGATGAATACCGCAACGATGTAAAGGTTACGCAGAAGGACGGGTTTTTTCGGAGCGCCTACAACCGGCAGTTTTCCGGGAAGGGGACGGCCACGGCGTTCCAGGCCAGAGGATTCGCCGTTCATGCTACAGTAACGATTTCCGGAGAAGAGTTGCCAAAAGATAACGGACTTTTTACAAGGTTAATTCCAATCCAGGCTTCAGCATATAAACGTGACCGAACATGGTTTGAATGGTTCAACCGGCACTGTAGCGAATTTTCGTATCTGACTTATTATTTATTGCTGAACTATGAGAAATTAAAGCCGGAAATTTTAAAAAATATCGCGGAAATGAAAAAAGCTTTGCTCAAGCAGGATATCAGTGACAGAACTGCAGAGAACTGGGCTATTTGCGCCGGTGCGTTTGAAGCGATAGTTTTCGACGACGATGCTTTTATAAAGTGGGTTGAAGAAACTTGCCAGGAGATTAAGCGTACCGGCGAAAGTGAACATATGCTTAATCTCTTTTGGAACGATGTTTCTTATCTGATTAGCGAAGGAAAACTGGGCTTTAACCAGTTTGTAGTTAATGGGGACGAGCTTTCCGTCTGGTTTTCCGGAGCTTATGAAGTATGGGCGCTGCATTATCGGAGCAAGACGGGAAAGGAGCCGTTTGCAGAGCATAGTATCCGGAAATATTTGCAAGATGAAGAGTATTATTTATATCCCACAAAAGAACAAAGCTCTTACCGTGTTTATTTTGGAAAAGGAAATAGTCAAGTGAGGAAAAGGGCTATTACTATATCTATCAGCAAAGCGCCGGAAGTTTTAGAGGAAGTTGTGGATATACTTTTAACGATAGATAATAGAAAATAATACCTAATTTACTGGCCACCCGCTAAATACCGATGAAATCGCAACTTAAAGCGATTTTGTTGTTTTTTTGGCCGGTGCTGGCCACCCCTATTTAAAACGCCGGCCACTATTTAAAGCACGATTCTATCGTAGTTTATAAAACATACTGGCCAGCTGGCCACCCAATGTGGTGCTTGAAACTTTCAGGAGATGAGTTTTGAGTTAAAAAACAAATAGATGTTTTAATAAGTTTAAAAATATATTTGCCGGCCACAGCTTTTATGAAAAATAGCCTTTTAGCTGGCCAGCTGGCCAGCAGTATCCACGGACATCGATAAAACCGAGAAAAAATTACTGGCCGGCTTTCAAAACGAGGGTGGCCAGAGCCGGCCAGAACCGGCCAGCAGAAAAAGAGGTATACATTATGAATCGTTATGAAAGAATTCTTTCCCAAAAAAATAAGGATGAAAATCAAGACAAAACTCAAGAGGCTAAAAAGCAAAAGTTTAAAAACGAAGCACAGCAAAAACCAAAAAACCAAAAAGCAGAAAAACTCCATGTTCCAACCAGCCAACCGGTCAGCCAGTCCTCAGCCCCAGCCAAGACAGACCACGGCTTTACTCACGAAGAAGCCTGGGGGAGGGTTGACCCGGCAACCGGGATACGTTCTGCGCATAAGGATCCTTATGCGGACATTTACCCGGAAGATTCATACCTTTGGGTTAAGTTATCCCTCTTGACCGAAACGGAATTAAGCGACTGGTATCTTTGCGGCATTTTAAAATATATGCGGCTGCAGGGGACCAGGCTCAAGCCCAGTGATGCTTACGAGTATGTTCTTTCTCCGGTTATCGGTAAAACCTACCCCAACGGCTGGGGCTGGAAATCGCAGAAAGAATACGACCGCGAAAAAGATAAATTGCTGAATCCTTACCGTGAGAAAATAGTTGGGCTTTTAAAAATGCTGAAAGAGTAAAAAATTTAAGCAAAGATAACGGAGGCATAAAGAAAACAATGCTTGCCCTCTGGGGAAAACGAAAGAAGCTCGTCAAAATCCACCGCATGGAAAACGGTATAGCATATCTTATCGAGGAACCGCCCGGAAGTGGTTCTTTTTATTTGCCGTTAGTGAAAGATGGGGAGAATGTCGAGGAGTTTGAAATTGTGGAAAAAGGGACGGAGCAGGAACAGTTGAGTATTAAAGGGGTGTAACTATGAAATACGAAGACTTTTTAAAAACAAAAATTATTGAACATTGCCCGACGGGCTTGGATATCAAAGAAGAAGATATCAACGGCAAACTATATTTATTTCAGCGTGATATCACCAAGTGGGCATTAAATAAAGGTAAGGCTGCAGTTTTTGCCGATTGTGGCACGGGCAAAACTCCGATACAACTTGCATGGAGCGAAAAAGTATGTGAGCATACCGGCGGCGACGTGCTTATCCTTGCACCGCTGGCAGTTTCCCGGCAAACTGTCCATGAAGGCAAGAAGTTTGGCATAGAAGTTAATATCTGTCGGACGCAAGCAGACGTAAAGCCGGGAATTAATATCACTAACTATGAGATGCTTCAACATTTTAATGCAAGCCATTTTGCTGGGGTAGTGCTTGATGAGTGTTTTCCTCTTGATACGTTGGTTGACATTGTGGAATCCGGAAAAATATACAGAAGAGCGATATCCGAAATATTACCGGGAGATAAAATTTTAAATGCCGGAGGTATTGATGTTGTCACAGAAACGCACAAGAGACAAATTAACGGGGCGGTTTATATCAACGCCAATGGAGGAATTATCTGTAGCAAAAATCACCCATTCTTTACCTTGCACGGATGGAGATGCGCACAAAATCTACAACCCGGAGATTATATCATGGAGACAGCCACGGCAATGCGCATGGTGTGGGGTAATTTTCAAACCAAAGAGCGTTGGTCAAAAAATGCAACGATTTTGCGGGACATCTTGTTCAGCGAAATGGAGAATGACACAGAAGGAAATTTTAGAGAAGGTTCATTCTCCGGAAGTAGCAGCGAAGAGAGGGAAAAAGAAAAGCGAATGGTTGAAAAGTGGACATCCCAAGGCATTAAAAGAATTGGAAAGAATCCGGTTGTTAAACCCGATGCAAGACGAATCAATGCGAAAGAAAGTTTCGCAGATTTTACGGGACATGAACCACAAACCTATCGTGCGTGGGGGAAATGGAAAGGGATTGACGGTGCAACAGGCATATCTAAAAAAAGTTCTTTTAGGAGAATGGATTCCGGAATATGCTATTTCACTGGGGAAACGAAAGACGGGATACCCAACGAATTACAAAGTAGACTTAGGAAATCCAGAGATGAAGATAGCAATAGAAATAGACGGAAGCAGTCACTATTCAAGAAAAGAACAAGACAAAAAGAAAGACAATATGCTGGCTTCGTTAGGGTGGAAAGTGTTGAGGTTTTGGAACAAACAAGTAGAAGACTTGATAAATACAGAAATAAAAACGGAAACATATATTTTTACGATATTAAAGCAAAACGACATCCATCTTTCAGCGTAAATGGACTGCTTGTGCATAATTCCGGAATACTGAAGGCTTACACAGGAAAAACAAAGCAGGCAATTATCGAAGCTTTCAAGGGCACGCAATACAAACTTGCATGTACGGCCACGCCGTCACCGAATGACCACATGGAAATACTTAATCATGCCGCTTTCTTAGATGTTATGCAGAGCCATGAGGCACTGGCAATATGGTTCATAAACGATACCATGAACATGGGTAAATACCGGCTTAAAAAGCACGCCGTCCAGGACTTCTGGAACTGGGTGTCATCTTGGGCAATAAGCATTTCAAAGCCTTCGGACCTGGGCTACAGCGACGAAGGCTTTATACTTCCGCCACTGAATATCATCGAAGAAATTATTGAGGTTGATATTACCAAAGATACAGGTGACAGACTTTTCCGGGTCCCAGATATGAATGCAACATCTTTCCACAAAGAAAAAAGGCTGACAGCAGAGGCCCGGGCCAAAAGATCTGCAGAGATAGTTAATTCTTTCCCTGAGAAACAGTTCATTGTCTGGTGTGATACAAATTACGAAGCCGATATGCTGCGAAAAATGCTTCCTGAGGCAACAGAGATAAGGGGCAGCGATAAAGCCGACAGAAAAGAGCAGGCAGCACTTGATTTTGTGGCTGGGAAAATAAGAGTTCTAATAAGCAAGCCGTCAATATTTGGCTTCGGACTCAATTTCCAACATTGCCATAAGATGATTTTCTGCGGGCTTAGTTATTCTTTTGAACTTTTCTACCAGGCAGTAAGGCGGCTGCTGCGTTTCGGCCAGAAAAATCCAGTTGACTGCTATGTTGTTATCGGAGAAACAGAAAGACAACTAATTAACACGATTCGCAGAAAAGAAAGTCTTTACGAAGAAATGAAAAGGCACATGATAGACAGTATTAAGCGCACTCAGAATATTAAACAGGAAAGGATTGAATACAAGTTGGACTATGAACGTGACATTATGAAAGGAGAAGACTGGACGGCCATACTCGGGGACTGCATCGAAGAAACAAGGAATATTGCCGATGCAAGCGTTCATTTTGAACTGTTTTCACCGCCGTTTTCAAGTCTTTACATTTATTCCGATAGTTATCGGGATATGGGTAATGTTAAAAATGATGAGGAATTTTTCAAGAACTTTGAATATCTCATCCCGGAACTTTACCGCATACTTATTCCCGGTCGGCTGGTAGCTGTTCACTGTAAACAACTGGTTAATTATAAAAACCGAGACGGGGCTTCCGGGCTAAGAGACTTCCGGGGCGAAATTATTAGAGTTTTCCAGAAGCACGGCTTTGTTTACCATTCGGAGGTTTGCATCTGGAAAGACCCCGTAATTGAGATGCAGAGGACCAAAAGCCATGGACTTCTCTATAAGCAGCTCCGTAAGGACAGTAGTTACTCCCGGCAGGGGCTTCCTGATTATTTAGTTGTTTTCCGGAAATGGGACAGCAGCGGAGACGTTGAACCAGTAACAAAAACGAAAGAAGGCTTTCCGCTGGAAATTTGGCAGAGGTATGCATCCCCGGTATGGTTCGATATTCAGCAGACAAACGTTCTTAATTGTCAGCTTGCCAGAGAGGGAGAGGATGAGAAACACATCGCACCCCTTCAAATTGATGTAATTGAACGGGCAGTTGAATTATGGACAAACCCCGGCGATATCGTTTTTACACCATTCATGGGCATCGGCAGTGAGTGCTACGGAGCTTTAAAGCTTGGAAGAAAAGCTCTGGGTATTGAATTAAAACGGTCATATTTTGATATTGCGGTAAAAAATCTGAAAGATATTTCCGGGCGGAAAGCCCAGGTTGATATTTTTAGCTTGGGGGTGAGCCAATGAACATGAACCCAAAACATGGCGCTATCCTTATCTTGGCGGTAATAGTTCTTATGATCGCTATTTATATGCTCTGTGTCAGTGGAGAGCAATTGCAAGAAGAGCTAATAAATCTTCAATCAGAAAAGTCGCAACTCCAGACAGAAAACGATTCACTCCGGGAGCAAGTCCGAGAGTTCCAGGAGAAAGAAAAAATATACGACCGGATGCAGGAATGGCTTGACAAGTGGAACGTCGGGGAAGCAGAAGCGACTTTCTATACGCTGGAATGCGGAACCGGCGACGGAATCACAAAGACCGGCACGAAGGCAACTGTTGGCCGAACGGTGGCGGTTGATCCGGAAGTGATTCCGTTGGACAGTAGAATCTATATTCTTGGATATGGCTGGAGAATAGCTGAGGACATCGGTGGGGGTGTGCAGGGGAACGTAGTTGATATTTACGTCGGGAAAGGGGTGAGAGCGAAAGAAAAAGCTTTGGAGCTTGGCAGGCAGAAAGTCAAAATTGTATATCGGGAGGCGACAGCATGATTATACCGACAGTAGCAGAAAAAGGCTTCATACCGGAATACTCTTACGATAACGATGCAGGTGCAGATTTACGGGCTTATATCGAAAACGAAATTACTCTTCAGCCGGGAGAAAGTGTTTCAATATCTTCCGGAATAAAAATTGAATTACCTGTAAATATTTCCGGCTTTGTCCGGTCAAGGTCGGGCCTGACCAGGGGGCACAGAGTAGTAGTCTTGGGCGACGGAACAATAGACCCGGGATACCGTGGTGAAATCGGGGTTGACTTAATCAACCTCGGAAAGAAGCCTTACACCATTAAGAGAGGGGACCGGATAGCGCAATTGGTTTTAGTGCCGATAATTCACGGAAATTTTATGCGGGTGAAAAAATTAAACGATAGTGAACGGGGCGAAAATGGCTTCGGGAGCTCAGGGATGAGGTAGAAAAAAGAATGAAAGATGCTATTGTTTGTTTGGTTGGAGCAAGTGGAACAGGGAAAACGTCTGTAGCCTATAAACTACACGAGAAATATGGTTATAACGTAATTGAAAGTTATACAAACAGGCCGCCAAGATATGACGGAGAAAAAGGGCACACATTTGTAAAACATTCTCCTTGGGATAACATTGAAATTGACTTTGATAAAGATGTTGTTGGATATACCGAATATGACAATTCCTGTTATTGGGCTACTCAAAATCAATATAACGGCAAAGGTATAAGTTTATATGTCGTAGATCCTCCGGGAGTAAAAATGCTTACAGATAAAGTAAACGATGCAGAAATTTTTATTATTGCTTTGTGGGCGGGGAAAGAAGAAAGATACCGGAGGATGAAAAAACAAAGAGGTTCTGATATAGCAAACAGAAGGTTGGAACACGATGAAATAGCGTTTGCTATTACTGTTTGTCATTGTTGCATAAATGCCGAAGAAAAAATAGAAACAGTTGTGGAATGCGTTCAAACTATTATTAATTTGTTTCTTTGCAAAAAAGGGAAGGTGCGGTAAATGAAAAGCGTATTTATTTCCGGGCCATATACCGGAACGAAATATGACGAAGAATATGAAAATATGATGAAGGCCTCTGCGGCGGCGGCGCATTATATAAAAATGGGGTATGCCGTATTCTGCCCACATTCCATGATGCTTCCGATAGACCATAACTTTAACAATGGAATGATCGAGTATACAGACTGGCTTGAACTGACCTTATACTGGCTTGAAAAATGCGATATCGTTATCTTTCTTCCCGGATGGAAAGATTCAAACGGCTGCAAGGTTGAACATATGGTCGCCCGTGCACTTGGAAAGAAAGTTCTATACCTTCAGCAGGACGGATCGAATATGTTTGCGGTGGAGACAAGTCATGAAAATTAAAAGTATGGTTCCCAGTTTTATCGATTATCCCGGAGAAATATGCATTGTAATTTTTACGGCCGGCTGCAATCTGAAATGCTCCTGGTGCCACAACCAGGAGCTTATTACTGCCAAAGAACCGTTTATGCCAGAGGATGAAGTTATGGAGTATCTTCAAAAGCGGCGCAAAAATGCAGATGCCGTCTGCATTACCGGCGGTGAGCCAACGATTCAGGCGGGGCTGTTGGAACTTGTGCGGCGAGTGAAGGATCTTGGATATCTGGTCAAGCTCGATACCAACGGAACTAATCCAGGTGTGGTAAAAGAATTGTTGCCGTATTTGGACTATGTGGCGATGGACTGGAAAGCTCCGCTGTATAAATACGAAGAAATGACCGGCTTCTGTGGAGTTGATACGAATTCAATAATTGAGACGGCAATGATTATCAGGGGAAATGTGGACCACGAATTCAGGACTACCGTGGCTCCGGGGCTTAATGTGGGCGACTTAAAGGTAATAGCTCAGAATGTTTACCCTTCCCGGTATTTTTTGCAGCAATACCGGCCGGTGCTTGACGCTCCTTTCAAGCCGGAAGAACTACAGCAGATAGCAAAAGAAATCGGGGCCGGCGTGAGGGGAATTTAAAGAAAGGATGATGTTAAACAATGAACGCTATGAATGTTGGGGACGGGAAAGTAGTCCTGCTTGCAGGCGGGGGAAAGATTTTTACCGATATAGCGGCAAAATTTGTTAAATCGGAAAGGTCACTGGAGGAGATAATTGCCTCTCCGTATGACAAAAAAATAGTCCATAACATTATCAACAGCGGGCACAAAGCGGTTGTGGAATTTGACTATTTTATTTTCGGCGTGGAAGGATATTCAAGAGTTACGGAAATGCAGTTGGTGAGGAAGCGGATCGCCTCGTACATTATTAAAACCGGAAGAGCAGAGAAGGGCGGCAAGCGGTCGTTTGATGTGGTATTGCCGGAGAGCATCAAAAATCTGTGTGCGTGGGTTATGATGCCAGGGCAGGGATTGGTAAAGATTGATACCATGAAAATTTTGGAAATTATCGAAAAATGGTATGCTCAAGGCGTGGCAAATCACCTTCCTGAAGAAGACCTCCGCTATCTTAAACCGCAAGCAACCGAATTTAAAGGGCTGATTGGCATGAATTGCTATAGCGAAGACACAGAAGTATTAACTAATTGCGGTTGGAAATTCTTCAAAGATCTAAATGGAGATGAGTTATTCTACTCTATTAATCCTGATACGCAAGTAGTAGAATTAATCCCCGCCACTAGTAGGATAGTGAAAGAACATAATGGCAAAATGATATCCGTAAATAGCCAAAGTATTTCCCTGTTAACCACTCCTGAGCATAATAACTTGGTCTCTTATGACTGGGAGAAAGAGAATAGAAAGTTTGTATTAGACAAGGCAATTAATATGGATGGTCATAAGAACATTTCTATGATGAAATCTTGCGATTATGTTGTTGCAAGTGACTTGCGAGATAATTTCATCATAGAAGAAGTTAACAATAAGCAATTTCATCCTAATGGTGAAATATACAAGGAAATATCCGTGCCTATGGAAGAAGCTTTACAACTAATAGGATTTTATTTAGCCGATGGATCGTTATTCCACCATGGTAAACATGATACAACTAAGTGCGGTATTACTCTAAGCAAAGGAAATAAAAACACTTTATTAAAATATAAGGCCATAATTGATTCTTGGTTAGACACAGATTGTAAAATCTATTATAACAATCACGGTTGTTATAATCTTGTCGTTTACTCACCACAGCTATATTCTTTGTTTAAGCCGCAAGGGACTGCTGTTCACAAGTATATACCAGAATTCATATGGGAATTGCCGAAAGGCAAATTGCAATATTTGTATAAAGGGTTATTAGACGGTGATTGCAACAACAGGAACGGCCATATAACTTTCTGTACTTCTTCTAAGAAACTTGCAGACGATATCCAAAGATTACTATTGCACTTAGGTTTTTCCGGCACTATCGGCATAAATGATAAAAAAACCATTTCTGAAGGTTTCGACTGCGAAGGCAGTCCATATTCTATTAAAAGTATTAACACCGGGTATGTTATAAGCGTTAATTGCTGCAAAAATACCCCCTTTATAGTCCAATACAATGACACAGGCAAAACAATAACGGAAGAAGAATATTCAGGGTTAGTATATTGTGTTGAATTAGAAAAGAACCATACTCTTTATGTAAGGAGAAAAGGAAGATGTGTATGGTCCGGTAATTGCCATGCCTTGCTAGACTGGTTTGCCATTAGATGCTGCAAAAATGCCCAGGCCGAAATACGAGATATGGCTAATAAAATGCTGGCCCTTTGCAAAGAAGCAGCGCCGGATCTTTTTGCCCAGGCCGGTCCGAATTGCAGAGTTTTGGGTTACTGTCCGGAAAACGGTTTTCAGCATAAGGAGTGCCGGGGGAAGGTGTTAACAAAACAGAAAGCTCTTGAAATACTGGAGAGAGCAAGGTTATGTGGACAGTAATTTTGGACGGTCACCCGTTGGCCCGTCAAATAGCAGACAGGCATTATTCTCGGGGGAAACCCGGAACGCCTCTTTTCGTCGGGCCTGGAGAGAAACTTATTTTGTTGTCGGATGACTACAAGGCTTTATTCGCATGGAGGAAAGCTGCTTATCGCCTGGACAGTCAAACTGGCGTAGAATGCACGATTTTTAGGAATGAAGGAAAGATACTTTCCAGTGAACTCATTAAGGATGCTTGCCTTTGGGCCTGGCAGAAGTGGCCCGGTGAAAGGCTTTTTACTTACGTAAATCCGGGCAAGATTAAGAGTACGAATCCAGGGTATTGTTTCTTGAAGGCAGGTTGGGAAAAAGCCGGTAAGAACAAGTCAGGGAAGTTAGTTGTTTTAGAAAATTACAATTATATAAACAGATTACCAAAAAATTATAGAGTGCAATTGAGCATGGAAATTTTGGGAAGGGAGTGGAAGAATGAGCAGAGAACTTGACGTCGCGCTGGCGAAGGCGTTGGGGTACGAGGTAAGGTTGCAAGCTCCGTTTGGATGGCTTTATAGACCCGACAAAGAACGACCAAGGTTTACAAATATCCCCGAATGGAGAAAAGATGGCAACGACATGCTTGCGCTTATTGAGGAAATGCGTAAGCGTGGATGGTTTTTAAAAACAGAGGTCCTTACTAACGGTAAGCATCGTGCAAGGTTTCTACGTTACGATATAATCGAAGACTTAAATTATTACAAAGGGCCTTATATGATGGTTTCCGCTACAGCCGACACCTTCACCAAAGCCGTCGCAGAAGCGGCGGTTTTTGCTTTGACCGAAAAGGAGTGGAAAGAAAAATGAGGGGCGGAGCGTTTGACAAAACTATGGACCGGTCGGAAGAGGCAAAACTTGCCTTTGCAATGTTGCTTAAACAGGCCCGGAAAAAAGTCGGCTTAACTCAAAAAGAAATGGCGGAGTCGATTAGTGCATTAACAGGAATAAAGTTCAAAGGGGCTACTTACTGGTATTACGAAAAAGCAAAGAATCTTCCCAGGACAATCGAAGAAAAAGAAGCAATTGAAAAAGTGGCCGAGTCGATACTGGCAGGAACTTTAGAAGAGAACTTTTCCGAAAGAAATAATACCGAAAAAGACAACGCTGGGAACGCCGAGGAAAATAACATTGAGAAAAATAATACCGAAAAAAACAATATGGGAGAGAATGAAAACATGATAGAAAACGCTGAATTAACGGATGACCGGACCTACGAGGAACAGATGGAAGATTTAGGTGTAGAAGTGGTAAAAGTTCACAAAATACCTGTCGCTTCTGGTTCTTCAAGTTTACTTAAAAACGATGACGACGATTTTAACAAAATCAAAAATACCGTTTGGTTTAAGAAGACCGATGCTAAAAATCTTTCCAAAACACATTTCAACTTTAACGGCAATTACATCATGTTGCACAGCGATTTTGTTAAAGAACTTAATTCCGAAAGGGTTAACATCGGTGTCGCAGAATTCCGGGGACAAAAAGTTATCCGGCTCCAGCCAAGCTCAACCGGCTATAAAATCAGCAAGAATAAAAAAGTAAGCTTTAAGCTGGGCGCCTCCGGTGTTTCCAAAAAACTTGTTGAAGCAGGAATAAAGCTGGGGATATACGAAGCAAAAAAACTGGCAAGTGGCGGATATATCGGGGTATTAGTTGAAGAAAAGGAAAATGCCCAAAAAGATATTCGGAAAGATGTCAAAAAAGATTCCGGGGAAGGTGAAAGTTAAGATGGCTGCCATAATGGGTATTGACGCAAGTTTAGACGGCACCGGCATAGCAGTTATCCCGGATGATCCCCGAAAACAGCTGATACTTAATCAGCGAATCGAATCAAAAAAAAGCGGCGTTTCAAGGCTTCTGGAAATAGAAAAAGAAATTGAAGATATCTTTGATACCATTAAACCTAAAATTGTTTGCCTGGAAGGTTATGCCTTCGCCAAGGGCTACCAAGCACACCAGATGGGAGAGCTCGGCGGAGTGCTTCGGCGGATGCTGTATCTGAAAGGTGCCAGGGTGATCGAAGTTGGACCTTCTCAGGTTAAAAAGTTTGCTACCGGCAAAGGTAACACAAAAAAAGAAATGATTATTTTGAACGTTTATAAACGCTGGAGCCAGGAGTTTGCAACGAACGATGAAGCAGACGCCTTCGTTTTAGCTAAGATAGGACAGGTTATTATAGCGGCAGAAGCTGGGAGCGGAGACGAGAACAAGAAGAAAGGAACGACGGGGGATGAAGCGAAAAACGGTGAGAAGGATAACGGTGAAAAGTTAACGGCTTTCCAGGCGGAAGTAATAGAGGCTTTGATGGGTAAAAGAACGGATGGCGGCGGGGGCAGAGGTAAGAGGAAAAAAGCCGGGAAGAAGAAGAAGGAGAAAATATGAAAGCGCAGGTGAGCCGGATGTGACTCATAAACTTTACTGCAATAAAGTTCTCTTAAGCGACCATGCCCGGGGACGGCTAAGAATCAGAGCCCCGGGCATGAAAGTTAAAACAGCCCAAAACGCTATACAACGTAAAATAGCGGCAGAACAGCGAAAAGGCGTTAGAACCGACTGGGACGGTGCTGTGCAGGTTAGGTTCGATAGCAGGCTTGGGCTTTGGGCGGTGTGTTATGCGCTGCTGGAAGGCGGCTGGGGAGCAGCGACGATATTCCGTGAAGGGTGGGAAGACGATTTGGAAGAGTGCATTAAGTATCAAGCTACATGCGACGATCAGTTAATCTGCGAAATGGCTATAAAACGTTGGGGACTGGAAGAGCAAGTTATCCAGGCTCTGGAAAATTTAACAGGGCTGCAGCAGGCCCTTTTCAAAGCACGCCGGATGCAGGAAATTACAGGGCAAAAGAGCGGCGTGCCGGAAGAAATAGCCAGCGTGCGGATAATACTCAAGCAGCTGGAGATTATTTATGGCTGTAAAGAAGAGGCGGAGCAGCTTTATATCGATAAAATAGAAAAGCTGCGTAAAAAAATAGTGAAAGAAGGAGCTGAGGCGGAATGAGCCAGTTAATTGTCGGCTTTTTGCTTGGTGTAGCCATAACATTGTTTAGTCTTTATCTCATTGAGGCGGTCACGATAGGCCGTCTCAATGATTTTGAGCAAGCGGAAATAGAAGAACGTCTTAAAAAGTTTGAAAGGCAGCGGCAAAAGTTTAAAAATCAAAAAAACGGTTATCAGCCTAAGGTAGGGCTGAGAAATACTAAGCCGCCGACGGGCAGTTCAGACGTTGTTTTGAAGTATCAAAAGTGGGACCAGATGATGAAGAATCAAGAGGGTGGACGATATAACAACGGATTACCGGAGCCTAATTATCCGCCACCGCCACCGCCACCGAAACAGCCGGAAATGAAAGACAGAAATATTGGAGGTGAACGAATAGTGACGAATATTAGTTTGTCTGCATACGAAGAAGGCAGGCAAGCCGCAAAGCAATTCAACGGCGATGTAAGTAGAGAGAAAAACCCTTATCCGCACGGTTCTGATAAGTGGCGAAGCTGGAAAAAAGGTTGGAATAGTTACTTTGCCTACGGATGGAAAGGATGGCAGAAATGATGATAGGTAAAATTTGTTTAATTGCGGTTATGCTCGTTTTAACGGCTGCTGTTTATGCTGTATTAGAATATCGTCCTAAGTCGTATAGCGTTCCAAAGCCGCCATTACCAAAGTCAACAAAAGGAGAGTGAAAAGTAATGCTTATAGACGCTACAACGCCGGTTAAAGATTTCATGGATTTTCTTAACGAAAAGGAATTGTGTCAAGTTCCCTGCAAAGTAGTTTTCCTTCCTGACAATGACTCCGTAAAAGGTGAAGCAGAGACAGGCCTTGCGGTTTATCTCCCCTGGTCTGAATTGATGTATGTTGCAGGGGATTTGTCAGGTATTGAGAATTTAACTCCGGAAGAACAGCACGAAACAGTTTTGCAGTCAGTGGCGCATGAGTATATTCATCATATTCAGCACATTGAAAACAGGGACTTTGACGAAGACGAAGCGAACAGTCGGGCAGAGGAATATGTAAAAGAGTTTTGCGAGAGAAGAGAGGCTGAAACAGAAAAGAAGTTAGAAAAATTGTTTCCCTAGATGCGGAGCCATAGAAATAAATACGTTTTTTAAAACGTAAATACGTTCGTGAACGTAAAAACAGGAGGAAGAGCAAAAATGAACAGTGAAATGCCAGCCAGAACGCTTTATGAAATTATCGAAGACGCTCAAGATGGTAAAATGCCGTCGCACGAAGAGTGCTATTACGCCTTGTTAGCGTATCAGGCTATGTTTACCCTGGATCATCATAAATTAATAGACGAATTGATGGAGGAAAAAAGGCCAGCAGAATTTATCAGAAAAATAAGGGCTGAAAATTCGTTTAATATGGTTAAAAAAGCTTTAAGTAAACTGCCTAAAGAGTGGTTAGTCTGGAACAACGATCCCATGAATTCTGAATATCAGAAGTTCAGAAAAATGGGAAAAATGATTTTTGAAAAAGTAATTGCTAAAGATGAACAGGAGGAAAACAAATGAATATCGATAATGGGCACTTAGTAAAGCTAATGAGCGACGAGGCTGCAAACCTTTTTGCAGAAAAAGTAAAACAGAGGGATTTAGAAAAAAGGAAAATCTTTCTTTCCAAGATGGAAGAAGCAAAAGAAGATATCGAAAAACAAAGCTACATTCCAATCCCGGAAGAACTTAATGTTGCAGCAGAAAAGAAACTCGCAGGGAAAGACGAAGCTTACGTTAGTTTGACCAGCGGTGGCAAGCTTTCAAAGTGGGCGGCGAAACAGCGGGCGAAACAGAGGAAGGCTAAACGGAAGATGCAGAAAGAAAGCAGGAGGAAAAATTGGTGAGAAAAGGCGACTGGATCGAAACTTACACAGGAAAAAAGTTCTGGCCCTTGGATCCTCGTCGGGAAGACATCTGCATTGAGGACATTGCCCATGGGCTTTCTAATATCTGCCGCTATAACGGGCAGTGCAAATTCTTCTTTTCGGTGGCCCAGCACAGCCTGAATTGCGTTGAATATATCGCCCGGCGGAACATGTTTCAATATCCCGGTCGAAAGCGGTTGCAGCTGCTCTGCCTGTTGCACGATGCGGCCGAAGCGTATATTTCCGATGTTTCCAAGCCGGTCAAGCCATTTTTGCCGGGATTCAGAGAAATCGAAAACAAGATTATGGCGGCAATATACGAGGCATTGAATGTGCGGCCGCCAAATGCATTTGAGAAGAAGATGGTCAAGTATGTAGATAAAGTAATGTTGGCTACTGAGGCCCGGGTCTTGATGACCTGCGACGGATGGGGAGACTGGATTAAAGATATTGAACCGGACGAAGAGATGGTAATACGTGGAGAATACCCCATAGCTGTGAAGGAGAGGTATTTGACGGAGCTGGGAAAACTGCTTGACGGGGAAGATACAGGATGAATCAATGCCCGGGCATTTATTTTAACTCCTAAAAAAGAGAAAGGATATAAAAAACCATGCAAATCAAAGCGAACCGTGCTGAACTAATTCAAAAATGTTCCATAATTGAACATGCCATGCCGAGACGTAGTGATATTTCTTCTTTGCCGTGTATAAACGGTATCCACGCTGAGAAAAAGGGAAATATTTTAACCCTTACAACTAACAACCTGGAAATGGCGATAAAAACACGGATGGAGGTAGACGGTAACGGAGCCGGAGATAGCAATGACGGAACCGGGGCGACGATTCTTAATAAGAAATTCATTCCCGTTTTAAAAAAACTTCCGGACGTTGAAGTAGAGCTTTTTGTTGATGAAGACAGCAACCGGGCAAATATCAAGTGCGGCAAGTCTGAATTCAACCTTTCCGGCATGGATGCGGAAGAGTTCCCGGAATTTACCGAAACGTATAAAACTTGGCAGACTGTAAAGTTAGATGCTAAAGAACTGCTTGACATTATCGACAAGACTACTTACTGCGTATCGGCTGATTCCGGCAAGCAAGCTTTTCAGGGAGTTTTGTTCTTCTGCAAAGAAAACAAGCTCATTTGCATGTCGTCCGATACTTACCGGCTTGTGCGGTATGCGAAAGAATTTAGCACAGACCAGTCTTTCAGGGTGCTTATTCCCGGCAAGGCTCTGTCGGAAGTTGCAAGGATAGTTATGGACGATGACGGTGCTATTACAATGTATATCGGTGACAGTGAAGTTGTCTTTGAGCACGACGATTATACTGTTTCCTGCCGGCTGTTTAACAGCAGGGATTACCCGGACCTTGAGCACGTCTTTCCAAAAGAGGCTAAGACTACTTTGAACGCTTCTCCGGCACTGTTTGGCAAAATACTCGACAGGGCAACACTGGTTGCCGACATGGACTTGTGTATAAGTATAAACGACGGAATGATGACGGTTAAAGCCGAGGAAGAAACCGGCTCCATGAAAGAGGAACTGTCGGTTGAGGTGATGAGCGGAGAAGAGTTGGAACGCGTATTTTTTGCGCCAAAGTTCCTTTTGGAACCGCTGCGGCGGTTTGGCGGCAATGGATACTTGGAAATTCAATTTAACGGTGAATTTGGCCCGTGTATCATGCAGGACGAAAATTATAAATGTTTGGTGCTGCCGATTAAGAAGGAAAGGTAAAGATATGGGAGGCTTTAAAAACTCTAAAAAAACGAAGCGAAGGTGATTAAGTCTTATGAATTGGCGCCGAACTAAAAAGGCTTTGAAAAAATTGCGAATTGGGCGGCCTATAACACGGAAAGAGCGAGAAGTCTGTTTTAAATTTGTCAGAAAAATTTTCAGAAAAAATATCAGAAATTTTATAAAAAATACAGAAAAATTTGTTTCCGAAGCAGTAATAAAATTTGCAGAAATATATGAGAGGCTTCGGAATCAGCCCGGCGTCATCTTCGGAGAAGAATCTGCTTTTATGTTTTCAGAAGTGAAGAGAGACGGACATGAGTAATTGCCCACTATATCAACCGCTGGATATAACTGTCGATATAACGGAAATTGCCACTGACAGAAAAAATTGCGGAACATGCTGTAACTGGGATGACGAATTAGGTAAGTGCCGAGAAGAAGAAAAGTTAAAAAAGGGGGTCCGACATTGAATTATATCGAAGAAGCAGAAAAGTATCTCAGACATTACAATGATTTATACAGAAGTCTTAGAAATATGAACAAAGAAAGGGCTCGCTTAATAGGCCATGCCGGACCGAAAGGTTATCCAACGCTTGACTATACGCAACCTATAGGCAGCGGTGGCAGTGGGCAGGACGATGCTTACAATATTTTATTTAAAATAAAAACATTAACAGAAAATATTAAAAAAACTGAACAAAAATTAGAAGAAATAGAAAAAGTATTGTCTGAAATAAGCCGTGAACCAGGCTCAGAATTATACGGAGACATTTTAAAGAAATGGTATATTGAAAAAGTTTCCAGAGAAGAAATAGCGCTTGAATCGCAATACTGCGAACGTAATATCTATAAACTTAAAAATAAAGCTATTCGCAAGTTTGCAATTAATTTGTTTGGACTCGATGCAGTGAATATTTTATGATTAAATTTTCTGATAATGAGTGCAAAAAGAGTGCATTGTTTTTAACTTAAAAAGGTGTTAATATGGTAATGGTAAGCCGTCCCCAAAAGGGCGGTTTTTTGGTTGCAGGAAAATTCATCCTTTTGGCGAATTAATTGTCGAAAAGGGGTGAATAAATGGCATGGATGCTTTAAAAATTGACAGTTCCCAAACAATGCAGTTAATGACAGAATCATTTTTTATGCCGCTGATTAAGCTTGTAATTATTGAAGCTGCTATTACATTGATTTTTTATTTTATTTTACGAAACACTCCGGGCCAAGTATTGCCTGCATTAGTTAAGTTTTTGTATATAATCTGTGTTTTACTTGCTGCTGGTTATTGGTTTTTTAATATTTTTCTAAAATAATTAATAAAATTTTATAATAGAACCTTACAAAGAAAAGACCCGCCTGAAAAAAGGCGGGTCTTGGTTATAAAAGATATTATTTTATTTACAGAGTTCATCCAGTGTCACCTTGAGAATAGCTGCAAGTTTTTTTGCAGTGGAAACCTTACAGTTTCCGTATCTTTCGATATCCTCTATCGTCCGAACAGGGACGCCAGAGGTCTCGGACAGTTTGCGAACACTAAATCCTTGTTTCATGCGAATTTGTTTCAGTTGCATATTACTTCCTCCTAATAATGTTGCAGATGGTTATACCGACTGCCACAGACAAGATTACTAATGCTATCAGCGATATCTTGCCGGAGACAGCAGCCGGCCAGTCAAAAAATATTAGCGTTAATAGCCAGATAGCAATAACTAAAGTGTTTATCCATTTGACCATAGTTTAAAAAGTGGATATAATATAATTAAGGGGAGGGAGGTTTCCCTCCCCTGTGGGGCCTCACTTCCGCTTGTGCTTGCGGCTTTTGCGGTTGTGGGGCTTTTGTTTTAGTTGGGGCCTTGTCAGTGTGAGTAGCAGTGCGATTAATGATGTTGCCAACTCTATCACTGATTTTATAAGCTCCAACCTTTCTTTATCCACCTTTTCGTCACCCCCTTTCCATGATTTAATTATAGCACGTTCAGGCGTGGAAGTCAATAGTTTTTTAGGAAATTTTTTATTTTTTTTCAAATTTTTTTATGAAATGGTTAATGTTGTTTATAAAAAAGGATAATAAAATTATGCGGTTAAATAAAAATAGAATTGAATTTTTACTATGAAACCCTTCGCTGAACAGTTTTACAAAAGTAAAGCATGGCGGCAGTGTCGCTATGCTTATTTTATTTCACAGCATGGTATCTGCGAACGGTGTGGCGGGGCGGGGAAAATAGTTCACCATACGATTGAGCTTACGCCGGAGAATATAGATGATCCATATATCACTCTTAACTGGGAACTACTTGAGTTGTTATGCCAAGACTGTCATAACGTTGAGCATATGAGTTCAGAAGTAACAGAAGAAGGGTTAATGTTCGATGAAAACGGGGACTTGGTGCAGATAGATGCATACTAACCTATTCAATACCCCCCCCTATTTTCCCTCGGAACCTTTCGAGAGGATACCGTAAGCGGGACATTCTTTTGACACGCAAACCGCTCCATGACGGGGTGTAGTATATTTTTCCATTTTTAAAATTCTAAGACGGTGAAAAATGAATGACAATAAAAAAGGATTTAACCAAAGAACAAAAGATTAAGGCTGAGATGCGCAGACTTAACAGCCTTTTCAAGAATATGCCAAAAGATACCAAGAAGGTTGTTAAGTCGCTTATCGAAAATGCTGCCTTTATGAGCGTCACTTTGTCTGAGCTTCAAGAGCATATCAACCTGAATGGCGTTACTGATAAATACCAAAACGGAGCCAACCAATGGGGAACGAAGAAATCGCCAGAAGTTGAAATTCATATTTCAATGACTAAGAATCATACTGCAGTAATGAAGCAGTTGGCGGACCTGCTGCCAAAACACGCACCACAACCAAAAAATGATGGGTTTGACGAGTTCGTAGCAAGACGTGATGACATTGATTAAATACCCGGCAGACTATAACCCCATACTTAAATACTGGGAAGCAATCGAAACCGGCAAAGAGATAGTTGGTCAGAAGATTTATAAGACTTACAAATACCTGAATTACAAACTAAGCGACAATACCAGCTCATACTATTACAGTCACAGTAGGGCTAATCACATTATTGAGTTTATCGAAAACTTCTGCAGGCACTCTAAAGGCAAGATGGGCGGGAAGCCTGTAGCCCTGGAGTTATGGGAAAAAGCTCTCCTTGCAACTGTGTTCGGCTTTGTTGATATAGAGGGAAACCGGCAATACAGAGAGTCCATTTTAATTGTCGGCAAAAAAAATGGAAAATCGCTCATTGCTTCATGCGTCGGTCTATACCTGCAGGTTGGAGATAATGAACCGGGGCCTGAGGTTTACGCTGTTGCTACAAAGCGAGATCAAGCCAAAATTATTTGGCTTGAATCTAAGCGCATGGTTAGGAAATCGCCGTCGTTGCTAAAAAGGATAAAACCTTTAGTGGCTGAGTTAAGTAGCGAACTATTCAACGATGGCGTATTTAAGCCGCTGGCCAGTGACAGCGATACCCTTGACGGGCTCAATGTCCATGGTTGCCTTATGGACGAAATTCACCAGTGGAAAAACGGCAAAGCTTTATTTGACATCATGGCTGACGGTGTATCAGCCAGGGAGCAGCCGCTAATATTCGTAACATCAACTGCTGGAACTATCCGAGAGGATATATACGACCAAAAATATGACGAAGCAGAGCGAGTCATCAACGGATATTTTGACTCTAACGGCTATAAAGACGAACACTTTATAGCTTTTATTTACGAGCTCGATGACAGAAAGGAATGGACAGATCCGGCAAAGTGGAAAAAAGCAAACCCCGGTCTTGGAACCATAAAAAATAAGAATACACTGCAGGCAAAGGTAGAAAAAGCTAAAGCGAATCAGGCTCTGGTAAAAAACCTTGTTTGCAAAGAATTCAATATCCGGGAAACATCAACTAAAGCTTGGTTAACCTTTGAACAGCTAAACAATACGGCAAACTTTGACCTTAAGTCATTAAAGCCACGGTACGGCATTGGAGGCCTCGACCTCTCTTCTACTACGGACTTAACTTGTGCAACTGTAATTTTTAAAGTTCCTGGCGATGAAATATTGTATGTAATACAAATGTATTGGCTGCCTGAAGATTTGCTTGAGAAAAGAACAAAAGGGGATAAAATTCCTTATTCGACATGGCACGATAGAGGTTTATTGCGCGT
Source organism: Dethiobacter alkaliphilus (assembly GCA_016841605.1). Lineage (GTDB taxonomy): Bacteria > Bacillota > Dethiobacteria > DTU022 > UBA8154 > DUNV01. The sequence goes on from JAENYV010000007.1 coordinate 65,777, forward strand.
TAGCCCTGGGAACAAAGTAAATTACAAGGATGTAACTAACTGGTTTTTGGAAGTTCAGAACGAATTGGATATTTATATCTACAAAATAGGGTATGACTCATGGAATAGCACCTATATTGTAGACGAACTAAAGCAAAATTTCGGGCAAGAAGTTCCAGAACCTGTAATTCAGGGCAAAAAAACGATGAGTTCTCCTATGAAAAATTTTGCAGCTGATTTAGAAGCGAAGAAAATAAATTATGGTAATCATTCGATTTTAAAATGGAACCTTTCTAACGCTGCGATAGATGTGGATAAAAACGACAATATTTCTTTGATCAAAACAAGTAATCAGAGGCGGCGAATTGATGGGGTAGCAAGTCTGCTTGACGCTTTTGTGATTCTGGAAAGATACTATGAAGACTATATGAATATAATTTGACTTGAATTCCTTTCTTAAGGGCGGTGATATTTTGGGCTTACTTCAGCGCTTTTTTCGTTTCCGCAATAAAACACCAACGGAACAACCAAACGAGGGGTATCGCATAGAACTTGTCGTAGAACGCGGCAACGGATTTTATTCCTGGCGAGGGAGTCTTTATCAGTCCGACATTATTCGCTCCTGCATACGTCCTAAAGCTAAAGCAGTCGGGAAATTGGTAGCTAAGCATATCAGAGACAATGCAAACGAAACGCAAGTTAATCCTGATCCATATATGCGCTTTTTGCTTGAAGAGCCCAACCCTTATATGACTGGCCAGATGCTGCAGGAAAAAATGGCCACTGTTTTGGCGCTTAACAATAACGCCTTTGCTTTCATCGTGCGAGACGATAACAGTTTTCCGATACAGATATATCCCATTCCTTGCCGTACTGCCGAAGCAGTTTACGATAAAAACGGCAATTTACTGTTAAGGTTTTTATTGAAAAACGGCAAGACAAAAATTTTTTATTACCAGGATATTATCCACCTACGGCGCGACTATAACGAGAATGATGTATTCGGAGATCCGCCTGCAGAAATTTTAACTTCATTAATGGAAATTGTAAGTACTACTGACCAGGGCATTATTAAAGCTATTCAAAACAGCAATGTCATAAAGTGGCTACTTAAGTTCAAGCAAACATTACGTCAGGAAGACATCAATAAAAATGTTCAGGATTTTATAAAGAACTATTTATCTATTGACTCTGAATCGGGCGGAGCGGCGGCTCATGATGCTAAATTCGATGTTCAACAGGTAAAACCTGAAAGCTATGTACCTAACGCGGCCCAGATGGATAGAACACTGCAGCGGATACACAGCTTTTTTAATACCAATGAAAAGATAGTTCAAAGTAAATACGATGAAGATGACTGGATATCTTATTACGAATCTGAAATAGAACCAGACGCTATTCAGATGGCGGGCGAATATACCAGGAAGTTGTTTAGCAGGAGAGAAAGAGGATTTGGTAACAAGATTTATTTTGAAAGCGCAAATTTACAGTACGCCAGCATGAGCACTAAACTACAACTGAGCGAAATGGTTGATAGAGGGGCACTTACACCAAACGAATGGCGCAAAACTATGAACTTAGCTCCCCTCGAAGGCGGAGATAAACCTATACGCAGGCTGGATACAGCAGTAGTAAATCAGATTAATTCGCTAATTGACAAATTAGGCGGGGAAAATGACAAGGAAATTTTAAACACTATTAACAACATACTAAAAGTTGCTTAAGAAAGGAGCGTGATGATTAATGCCTAAAAAAATAAATATTAAAGGAGTAATTATACCTAATGATTATAAATGGTTTTACGACTGGTTTGGAATGGACTGCACATGCCCCAAAGACGTAGAAACAGCTATTAACGAAGCCAAAGGAGAAGACCTTGAGGTTTTTGTAAACAGCCCCGGGGGGGTTATTAGCGTTGGTTCGGAAATATATACGATACTTCGCTCTTACAAAGGGGACGTTAAAATTTATATTGTCGGCGAAGCTTGCAGTGCAGCCAGCGTTATCGCCATGGCAAGATATTGCGAAATGTCTCCGACTGCTCTGATGATGGTTCATTGCGTATGGACCCGTGGAAGTGGCAACCATAGCGATTTTGAACATATTGCGGAAACCTTAAGAACGGCCGATGAAGCTTTGGCAACTGCGTATATGTCTAAAACGGGGATGAGTAAAGAAGAAGTCCTATCCATGATGGAGAACGAAACATGGCTTACAGCAGAACAAGCCAAAGAAAAGGGTTTGATAAATGCCATAATGTTTGAAGAACAAGAACCGCTTCTCTTTGTTGCGAGTTCATTTGCTCTCCCTACCGTAGAGCAAATGGATAAAGTTAAAAAAATGATTAAAGAGCCGGATCAGCCTGGCGACGATAACGGTAGCAAAGGCGAGCCTGCTCTTTTAATACAAACAGCTAAGCATAAATTAAATCTTTTAAAATTGAAAGGAGAACTCAATGGATAAGAAAGCTTATTTAGCCAAACGTAATGCGTTGATTTCGGAAGCAGAAGCTCTTTTAAATGAGGGCAACTTGGAAGAGTATGAAAAAAAAGAACAAGAAATCAAAGACTTAGACGAACAGTTTGAGAAAATATCCAAGGCTCAGGCCAATATGAATGCCTTGAAAGGTAACGCTGTTGCGTCCGATGATGTACGTGCTATGCAGGTTAATGGCAATAACGCTGGCGCTGTAAGCACTATACCGGAAAAAGAGACAGCCAAAGACGAAAAAAAAGAATACTTGACCGCCTGGGCAAAAGTTATGATGGGTAGACACCTTGACAGCGATGAACAAATTGTTTTTGACAAAATAAACGCTGATTTCAGGAAATCAAGCTTCAATAACACTCTTCAAACTGTTCAAACTCATGCGGTAGTAATTCCCGAAACTGTCGCGGATGACATCTGGAGAGAAGCAAAGGAACTGTACCCAATTATTAACGACCTTGACATAACATTTGTGCCCGGCGACTTTACAATTCTTCAAGAGACCGATTCCGGTGCCGATGCGGCATGGTACGATGAGGATACGGAAGTAACCGATGGGGATTTTGCAATCGGCGAACTAAACCTAACCGGTTGCGAACTAGCTAAAAACATTCCGATTAGTTGGAAGTTGCGTAAAATGTCTATGGAAAAATTCATCCCCTACATCACCAAACTCTTGGCCGAAAAAATGGCTGCAGCCCTGGCAAAAGGGACTGTAAGCGGCAAAGGTAAACCAGGCGTAAGCGATTCGTTTAAGCCGGAACCTAAAGGGGTCGAAACCGCCCTTACTGCTGAAAGTGGAACCCCTCAAATTGTCACTTACAGCGAAGGGGAAGAAGGCGGCTTGGGCTACGACGAAATTGCCGAAGCGATGGGCAAAATAAAGTCTGCCTACAAAACTGGAGCAGCAATGTACGCCAACAACGTAACCGTTTGGGACAAGCTTGCTAAAATTAAAGACGGCCAAGGCCGGCCAATGTTTATTCTTGACGTAACATCCGGCGGAGTCGGCAGGCTGTTTGGCTTAACCGTAAAGGAAGACGATTCTATTGGAGAAGGAAAAATTTTAATTGGAAACCTTAAACGCGGTTACGCGTGCAATGTCAATGAAAACATGACTATTTATACGGAAGATCATGTCAAAGGACGTTATACCGACTACATGGAGTATGCTATTATTGATGGTGCTCCAAAAACTACCAAAGCGTTTGCGCTTATTAAGCCGGAAGAAGAAGAAATTTAGGTGGATGTAGATGGAAGCAATTGTAATTAGGAGATTTAAATGTAAGTTTACTCGAAAGATATACGTTCCTGGGCAAATCTACGAAGCCGCTCAGGAACGTATTAATTTTTTGGTAAGTGCGGGGTATCTTGAAGAGATTGCTCCGTGCTCTGAAAAGTCATCTCTTTCAGAACCCTTTCAAAACAAAGATATTCTAAGTTGTGGCAGCTTAAATTCAATCGCAGACTATAATGCCTGCCAGATGTTAACAAAAAAAGAGTTAGAAAAATTATTGATACAACGTAACATTGCCTTTAGTAAACGACAAACAAAAGCAGAACTTGTTAACCTGTTAATGTCTTCAAATTTTTAAATTAATTTTTAAGTAAAAATTTTTTAGGAGGGAATTCCTATGGGCATGGAACCTCTTGACCGTAATTTTGGTTTCCGGATTAATACCAGCGTTAAAGGGATAGCACTAAAACGTTCTTTTCTTGCTCATTTTTCTGTTGACGGAGACAATGCACCGGCCGCCAGCGCTAACGGTGTGCTTGCGATGACAAGCCTTAACGAAGAAGCGCAGGAAATTTCAGACGGCATTACCAACCCTGCTGTGCCGCGTTCACTCAGTATTGTCGGCAGCGAGCTAAACATGGCCGGCAATGTCGTTATTACCGGCAAAAATTATGCGGGAGAAGAAATTACAGAGACAATAGCTTTAAATGCTAAGACGACCGTAAATGGAAGTTTAGCATTTAAAGAAATAACACAAATTGATCTGCCGGCAGAAACCAACACTCCCCAGGAACAAACAAAAACCATTGAGGTAACTGCTGCTTGTTCTGCTGACGGAGACCTGACCGCTACTATAGCTTCTGTGCTTTTTGAAGGCGGAGAAGCAGAAGTTGTAATTGCCGTAACAGATACAATGACTACCGCAACTCTGGTGGCTGCAGCTGTAGTTGAAGCGCTAAACGATGATGAAACTTTCAGCGAGTATTTTACAGCAAGCAACGACGGGGCTACCATAACTATTACGGCAAACGAACCGGATTCCGATGATGATACGTTAGATATTGAGTTTGCTGTTGGGGAGACCGGGGTAACATTTGGGGCTTCCGCGGATGGGGATGCCGGAATTTTAGATAAAGTATCGATCGGCTGGGGAGACAAACTGGGTTTGCCGTATAAGTCGTCCCATAACACTGTAATGGCTGCCTACTTAAACAACGTCAAAGAGTCTACTGCTCCCACTGTTTCTGTAGATGACGATGAAATTGACAAAAACACGATTTTACTTAACAGCGCCCTTAATGGGACAGTTGTTGACGTATACCTGATAGTTTAAGTAACCCGGGGGGAGAAGTTTCCCTTTTAATGGGGTGAAGATATTGTTTGATAAAATAAAACAACGCGTGCGAATAACAACATCGGTACTTGATACTGAAATCGAGGACCTCATTGAAGAAGCAAAAGCCGATCTTGTGCTCTCCGGTGTTCTACCGGTGAAAATCGTTGATGATGATCCGCTCATTCTCAGAGCTGTATCAACTTACTGCCGGGCGTATTACGAAGCTGATAATACCAAAGCTGAGCGCCTTCAGGCTTCTTTTGAAATGCTGAAAGCTCACCTTTCAATGTCGGTTGACTACACCACAGCAGGTGATGAATAGTGTCCTGGATGGATGTAATTGAGCTTATTACTGTTACCCACACAGATGATATTCAGCAGGATGAAAACGGTTTATCTCTCTGGTTTTATCCTTATACCAATGTTATTGTAACCGAAACAGCAAGGCAGGTTTTTGCAAATAAGAAGTCAGTTGTGAGAAGCGAGTTTTATCCGGCCATAGCCAATAATTTGAAACCCACGGCTACATTTGAAATATACGCTTTTGAATATTTGAACGAACAAAAGCTGCGGCACGAGGGCACTGACTATATCGTTATCCGTACTTACAGTAAAAATAAGAAAACCCTTGAATTAGTATGCCAGGCTTTCTATGATGTTCAGGCTAACCTTGCCAGACTTCGTGACACCATTGAAGTCTGGCATAACACTATAATTGAGAACAGCATGAGCGAGAGGTCCCCATCTGCGGCATTGTTTTATACTCTGCCGGCGCAAATTGAATATAAAGGCGGCGGCTCAGGGACGACCGGAGCATCTAATACTATCGTTACTGAAACAACAAACAATGCTACAGTAACTATCAGCTACCGGGACGGCATAACACCTGATATGTTCTTGAAAATAAATGATGTGCGCTGGGATATTCAATTCATTGAGGACCCATACAATAGGCATGAGACGCTTATTCTGCACGTGGAAAGGAAACAGCCATGAGTAAATTAACACGTGCCCAGATTAATAAAGCAATAAACGACTTAATCAAAGCTAAATTCCCGACCGTGCCTATTCAGAGCCGAGATATAAGCGAAGGGTTTGACCGGCCGTCTTTCTATGTGGACCTTGAAACGAACAAAACGGACACTTCCGTGTTTACTTTGGAAAGGGACATGACCTGCCGAATCCTTTTTTTTCCGACTGACCGGTATAATTACAAAGAAGAAGCCTACCAAGTGCAGGACAAGCTTGAAGCCCTGTTCGGTCTAAACTTTACGGTAGAAGATCGCGTTATAACTATTGATAACGCTGACGCAGACATTGTAGATAAAGTGCTTCATTACGATTTTTACTTCTCATACCTCGAAAATGTAGCCGAAGAAGAAGCCGGTGAGCTGATGCAGGAGATGGAATATAATGGCATGGGATGATGATGTAGAACTCGATCTTAGGGAATTAGATGATTTTGTTAATGAGTTGCAAAGCCTGGAAAAGTATTTCCCCCGGCAGGCAAGGCGGCTCATTATGAGAATAGGCTCCAAAGCCCGCACGATCGTCTTAAAAAAGGCAAAGTCACTCGTTAAAAAGAAGAAAGGAAATTATTACAAGTCTATCAAGCGCGGTAAGCCTTGGAAAGACGACGGCACCAATGAACATAAAATTAGAGTTTACACACGGGCAAACCACGCACACCTAATTGAAAAGGGCCATCGTATTGTCGGTAAGGATGGAAGTGAGCACGGTTTCAAAGAAGGTTATCATGTCTTTGACGAAGGAGAAAAAGAGATCGAGAGGCAGTGGGACAAAATGGCAAGGGATGAATTCGATAAAATCCTGGACAAAATTTAGCTAACTTTAGGAGGGGATAAAATGGGCCTTCCCGAGATTACTGTAGAATTTTCTAGCTTGGCTGTATCGGCCATCCAGCGCAGCCAGCGCGGCATCGCGGCGTTGATTCTGAAAGATGATACCGGAGAATTTGATTCAAAAGAATACAGGTCAACACTTGATATTGATGAAGATGACTGGACCGATGCAAACTTGGATTTAATCCAAAAAACCTTTTTAGGCGTACCGTCTAAAATAATTGTTGAGAGGCTGGCTACTACCGCAGAGAATTATACAGCAGCGCTGACCAGGCTGGCAAGCAAGAGGTGGAACTACCTAGCTATTCCCGGCATTGGTTCTGAGGATGTTGCTACTGTAGCAACACAAGTAAAAACCTGGCGTGATACTGACAAGAAAACTTTTAAGGCCGTGTTGCCAAGTAATACTGGGGATCATGAAGGCATTATTAACTTTGCTACTGCAGATATCGTAGTAGGAGAGACAACTTATACTGTGTCTCAGTATACAGCCAGAATCGCCGGGATACTGGCCGGCTTGTCACTGACACGGAGTGCAACTTATTATGTGCTTTCGGAAGTGGAGTCCATTACGGAAAGTGCCGACCCTGATACGGATATCGATGCCGGGAAGTTCATTCTAATAAACGACGGCGAAAAGATTAAAATTTCTCGCGGGGTAAACAGCCTTACCACGGTGGGTGAAGGTCAAAGTGATGACTGGAAGAAAATTAAAATTATCGAAGGCCACGACCTGGTTAAGGAAGATATCCGGCGCACCTTTGAAGATGAATATGTGGGGCAGGTCAACAACAGCTATGACAACCAGGTGCTGTTTATTACGGCTGTAAACGCATATTTAAAAGGGTTGGAAGGGGATGTTTTGGATCCGTCAGCGGATAACCGTGTAAGTATTGATGTTGAGGCTCAGCGGGCAGCATGGGAAGGCAGCGGGATTGATACCAGCAGCTGGGATGACCAGAAGGTAAAAGAGACAAGTTTTGGGAGCAAAGTCTTCCTGACCGGCACGCTGAAGTTCCTGGATGCAATAGAAGACCTTGATTTCCAAATAGCTGTTTAAAAAGGCAGGTGTGATAAATGGCAAAACTTGATGCAAGCAGGGTTATTAACGGTATTTACGGCAAGGTGTGGGTAAACGGCGAACTCTGGGCCGAGGTTGATGCTTTTGAAGCGAAAGTAGCGGTAAGTTATGAAGATGTTAAATTTGCCGGTGATGGTGCCACACATAAAAAAGCTACCGGTTGGGCCGGAACCGGAAGTATGACTATTAAAAAAGTGTATTCACGTGTTCAGCGTGCCATGGCTGAGCAAGTACGGGGCGGCGAATACCCGCGTTTTGAGGTTGTTGGAAAGCTTGAAGACCCGGATGCTTTCGGAGCAGAGCGCGTGGCATTGCACGACGTAACAATTAATGAATTTTTACTGATGAAGTTTGAAAAGAATCTCGGTAATGAAGAAGTGCCTTTTGCTTTTAGTGATTACGAGCTTGTCGATTCCATCTCAGCGTAGGAGTGATTAACCATGGGTAAAAAGTTAACGATAAAAGACCTTATTGCTCAAAAGGAGAAGTTAAAGAAAAAAGAACGGAGAACGCAAGATTTGTATGTTGAATCCCTGGACGCAAACATCACAATTCAGGAACCGAGCCGAGATGTAGCAATAGAAGGCATGGAAATGGCCCAGGAAGGCAAGAGTGATGAGGCTGACGTGTATATTGTTTATCATACTGTTATCGAACCGAACCTGAAGGATCCGGAGCTTCAAAAGGAATTCGGTTGCGTGGAGCCTACAGATATTGTTCTCCCGTTATTCCGTTCCGGAGAAATAGCCTCAATTGCCGGACACGCTCTTCAACTGGCCGGATACGGCCAGGGCGTCAAAAAGGTTGACCGTGATTTAAAAAACTAATCAAGAGCGACTCCGACTTTTACCTAGTGCATTACTATCTTCAAAAGGGGATCGCTCCTGATTATACGTTAAATGTCGATTTTGTTACAAAAAGATTTATGATGCAGTCAATGATTATAGCTTCAGAAGAAAAAAACAAAAGGTGACGGTAAGTTCCGCTGCTTTGCTATTGGAGGTGACAGACTTTGGGTGCTAAAGATATAAGCAAAACGATGACCCTGAAAGATCGTGTCACCGGCACTTTGAAAAATATTAACGGCGGGACAGTACAGTATAAGAAAAATTTAAAAGACCTGAAAAAAACTGCAAACCAAACCTGGAAAGCGGTAAAAGTAGGAGTGGCAGCAGGTGCAGCTGCTGTAGCGGCTGCTGCAGGAGCTGGTGTTTTAGCTGCAAGTAAATTCGCAGAAACCGGTGATCGCATTGATAAATTAAGCCAAAAAATAGGTATATCCCGTCAAGCATTTCAAGAATGGGAATTTATTTTATCCCAATCCGGAACATCTGTTGAAACCCTTCAGATGGGTTTCAAGACGTTTGTAACGCAAATTGACCAGGCTGCGGCAGGGACAGGTAAAGGTGCGGAAGCTTTTAAGAGTTTAGGCATAAGTGTAACCGGTACAAATGGACAGTTAAAAAATCAGGAAACACTATTTAATGAAGCGGTTACGGCTTTGCAGGGCATGGAAGACGGTACAAAGAAAGCACAGTTAGCAAACCAGTTACTAGGCAGAAGCGGATCTGAACTTATGCCTTTGCTTAACGGCGCGGCGGGAAGTGTTGAACAAATGAAAAAGCAGGCCTACGAACTTGGACTTGTTATTGGAAATGAAGGCGTAGATGCTGCTGTTGAGTGGACAGATGCCGTAGACCAGGCCAAAAGAGCTATGGGCGGACTATTCAATACACTAGCTGCTTCGACTATGCCGTATTTTAATAAAGGTATCCAGTGGGTAGTAGATAAAATGCCTACGGTCAGAAAGTTTGTTGTTGGCGCTTTTGAAGCTATACGTCAGGCTGTAGAGCGCAATGTGGAGAAATTTAACCATGTAAAAGCTGCTGTAGCTGATCTCGGTGGAAAAATTTTCGGGACCTTTTCTCCTGACGGTCAGGGCGGCGGGGCTGTGTCCTGGATGATAGATACCGGTATCCCCAAGTTTATTGATGGCGTGGCTGGCGTCTTATCAGTAGCCACAGATATTTATAATTTTGTTTCCGATAACTGGTCTAAATTTGAGCCGCTTATTTACGGGATAGTAGGGGGGCTTATTGCCTATAAAATAGCAATAAAAGGTATAGCAGCGTGGAAACAGATAGCAGCAGCCGCACAATGGGCATGGAATGCGGCTATGGGTGCCAACCCTATTGGTCTAGTTGTTTTAGGTATTGCGAGTCTTATTGCAGTGGGAACGCTTTTAATCCGTAACCTTGATAATATTAAGCTTGCCGGTCAAAAAACATGGAACGGCCTTTTGGCCGGTGCAGAATGGATGATTAACGGTGTAATAAAAGCTGTTAATTGGATGGCTGATAAAGCATTACGGCCTATAAATAAGATAATTGAAGGGGTAAACCGTATAACCGGCTCTTCAATAAAAACAGTTGAATTCGGTATTAATACGGTTGATTTTACAGCGGCTAAATATGATATCGAGGGGAAAGAATTTGACTGGCGCTGGAAGAAAGAGCCTCGGAAAGAATCACCTGATACTATCATGCAGCAGTTAGAAGAGCAACAAAAGAACTGTGAAATAAAACAGCAGCAGCAAGCGGAGTCACAAACAGAATTGGTATCGGCTCTTGAGGAAAATACCAGCATGCTGCAGAGCACTAAAGGCGGCGGAAACACTATTAGTATTACTGTCAACGGTTCAGATCTGACGGCCGAAGAAATTGCCGATAAGCTTGTTCCTCGGATAGAAAGGAAGCTGTTCGCATGATATCTGTTTTTTTCTCAATAAATAATAATGAGGAAGTATTTGAGCTTCCGGTAATTCCTGAAGAATTGGAAAAACAATCGCCCTGGCAAAACGAAGAATTTGATACTATGCGACAGCAGCTTAATCTAATCGGCCTGAAGGGTTTAGAAAGCCTTGAAATAAACTCGTTTTTTCCTATTCGTGATTACCCTTTCCTGCGCAGCCGGAAGATGTGGGGGATGGAATATGTTGAAACAATTGAAAGATGGCGCGACCGGAGACTTCCTATTCGAATAGTTATAACAAACGACGATTCTCGCGGGTTTAAACTTAACGATGCTGTAACAATTGATGATTTTACTTATCGCGTCGGTAAAGACGGGGATATCTACTATAAACTGAGCCTTCGACAATTCCCCTTTGTGAAGGTGAATTAATATGTTTAAGCTTACTTTAATTAAAAACGATCAATCTGCCAGATACGATATAACTCCAATAGTTGGCTCCCTGGCATGGGATAATGACTTTACCCTTACAACTGCTTTGGAATTTGATATAGGCTTTAGCGATGCAATTTACCCGATACCTAGAAATATTATTGATCTAGGAGATCTCGTTATTTTAACAAAAGGTTCTGATGAAGTATTCCGGGGTGAATTAATTAAGGGGCATAGAAAAGGAAGATCTCCTAGGGGCTATACAGCTTACGATTTTTCCTGGCTACTTAACCAGTCAAAAATTGTTATACAGTTCAACAATATCTCGGCAACTCAGGCCATAATAAAGGTGCTCGAAAAGTTTGGTATAGTAATTGGCAGCATTCCAAACATGCCTACTCTTATTGATAAAGTTTATATCCAGAAGACACCTGGTAAGATTATTCAAGACATTATCGATACTGTTGAAAAAAAAGAGGGCTATACTCTTAACGGTGAAATGCGTGAGGGTAAAATTTACTTTCAAAAACGGAAGGATCTTGTAATTCAGGGTGCTTTTCAATTGGCAGAGAATATTGCTCCCGAGGATTTGATAACAGCTATATCAGAACCGAACAGGACACTTTCCATTGAAGAAGTGCGTAACTGTATCCGGATCATTGTTGATGATGAAGAGACGCAGTATGAGGTTACTGCAGAGGCTCAGGATGATGAGCTCATTGAAAAATATGGTCTGTTGGAAGAAACTATAAAAATTGATGCTGAAGATGCGGCTAAAAGTCGGCAGGCAGCAAAGATACTTCTGGCCCGGCTTGGTAGAATGCACGAAACGGTTAATGTTAAGCTTCCCGGAGATATTCGTTTTCGGGCCGGATATTTATTTGACATTGAGGAACCGGTAACGGGAATAAACGGCCGATTTATGATAGTCGCGGCAAAACACAAAGTTGTAAAACAGATTCATTCCATGGGACTCGAATTGGCTTTACCAGGAGATGTGGAATAAATGAGTAATTTGGATAAGTTGGCGAAAATGTTTACTGAAAGGGAAAATCCGAATCATCCAGGCATTGTGGTCGGTGAAGTCTTGTCCGCTTCTCCGCTGCGAATCAAATACGGAAATGATGTTATATTGGAACAACGGCACCTGTCCGTTTCATATTCTTTGCTGAACGGTATTTCAGGAGAATACGAGGATGATAATGGGATCACAATTGAGACCAAAACAGTAACAGTCAAACATCAGCTGCAGCCTGGAGATAAGGTAATGATGTTCCCGGATAAAGAACTTAAGAGATGGTATGTTTTTGACAAGGTGGTAAGCTTATGAGCCTGCCGAAAATCGCTCAATTGGAATTTGCTGTAACTGAAGTGGCTGAGTCCGCAGAAACTCAAACTGTCCACAAAACATTTGCCTTCGATTTTGACGAAGGCGATTTTGTTTTAAGGGACGGCAAGCTGGTTGAATTGACGGGCATTGAATACTTAAAAACCTGGATTCGAAAAGCTCTCCGGACGATTAGAGACAGCTCATATTATGCCGGTACAGACTACGGCAGTGGTCATTATTCCCTTATCGGTCGGAACTTCCATCCAGATTATTCAAAGTCGGAATATGAGCGTTTTATCAGGGAAGCATTGCTTGAAAATGAGGCAATTACTCAGGTGGAGAATTTTAGCTTTTCGCAGACTGGGTCCAGGCTGACTATAAAGTTTGATGTGATAAGCATTTATGGTGCTACCGAAGAGGCGGTGATGGTCTAATGACAAAAGAAGAAATATTAGCCGAAATGCTTTCTGCCGTGGATGATAAATATGATAAGCGCCCAGGGAGCTTTATATATGATGCTCTGGCACCGGCTGCTGAGAAATTTGCCAAGGCGGATAATGATATTGAAGAAGTTAAAAGCAAACTCAGCGCTGAAAACCTTTCTGGGGACGAACTTGCTCAGTGGATTAAAGAGCGTTCCGGGATAGAACGACGGGAAGCCACAAAGGCAATAGGAGCCGTAACCGTAACAGGTACCGGTATCATAAATGAGGGCGATCTATTTGAAACGGAAGCGGGCACGCAGTTTCAGACCACCGAAACGAAAAGCATCACCGGCAGCGGGGATGTCGATATTGAGGCTGTTGTGGCCGGCAGCGGCGGAGTTGTAGGGGCGGGAACAATTATTCTTTTCCCGGTGACATTGGCCGGTTTTACGGCTGTTACGAATTCCGAGGCCACCCAGGACGGCTTTGATGCGGAAACAGATGCGGATTTGCTGCAAAAATACTATGAACACATTCGGACACCTTCTACCAGCGGCAATAAAGCTCATTATATTGCCTGGGCTAAAGAAGTTAGTGGTGTTGGTCCGGTAAAAGTTTTTCCTCTATGGGACGGAAACAACACAGTTAAGGTCGTGATTATTAACTCAGACCGTCAACCAGCATCTTCAGAGCTTGTTGAGGACGTCCAGGAATATATTGACCCTGGTATAGAAGGCTTGGGGGAAGGGGCAGCAGGGATAGGCGCTTTTGTTACGGTTGCAAGTGCGGTAGCACTTGAAATTAATATTTCCGTCGATATTGTGCTTTCATCCGGCTTCACCCAGGAGCAGGCCGAGGAAAATATCGAAGATAGCCTGACACAGTATTTATTTGACATTGCTTTTGTCGAATCCATTGTCAGCTATGCTCGTGTTGGAGCTGCTATTTTAAATAGTGAAGGCATAGAGGACTATTCCAACTTAACGATAAATGTCGGTACTTCAAATATATCGATTGACAATGAAGAAGTTGCTACGCTGGGAACGGTGAATGTCAATGTCTCATAACGAAGAGATGATAAACAGGCTGCAGCCTTTCATGCGGAAGTCAAAAATATATGAAGAAATCTTTGAGACTGAGGGCACCCAATATGCCACCCGGGATGATGCCGTAGCGGATCTGCAACTGCAACTGAATGTTGATACAGCCACCTGGGCGTTGCCGATTTACGAAACAGAATTGGGGATAGCGGTTGACCCCAGTAAGTCTTATAGCGAACGACGTGCTGTCATAAAATCCAAAATGCGCGGGGTCGGCCAGGTTGATGCAGCACTAATAAAACTCGTTGTGGATAGCTGGACTAACGGGGATGTAAATGTATCTTTTGCTGATAGTACTATTACAATTACTTTTACTTCTGTTATTGGGATTCCCGAAAATATAAGTGACGTTGAAATAGCCATAGAAGAAATAAAAGCGGCACACCTGGCCGTATTATACGTTTATCTGTATAACACTTATGGGGTTTTATCGGCGTTTACTCACGGCGAATTGTCGGCATACACACATGAAGACCTCAGCTCTTCTGCTTTAAGTTAATCGGAAGGATGCGATACCTTGAATAATACATCGAATTATAACTTAAATAAGCCGGAATCGACTGATAATTATAATGTGACAGACCAGAATGAAAATATGGATACCATTGATACCCAAATGAAAGCTAATGCAGAAGCTATTGATGCGCATTTGTCAGATTATACGTTACAGATCCCTTATGAATTGACCGCAGGGGCTGTGAATACTTATGCTGTGACACTTACTCCAGCGCCTGAAGCTTATGTGGAAGGTATGGCCCTGGCGATAAAGATTCATGTAGATAATACCGGAGCATCCGTTATAAATGTCAATGCGCTTGGAGCAAAGACTATCAAGAAGCCGAATGGTAACGATGTTTCGGCTGGAAATTTAAAGGTAGGAAGTATCTATACGCTGAGGTATAACGGCACAAATTTTATCTTACAGGGTAGCGATGCCGCCGGAGACGCTATCCCTGGTGACGTACTTTCCGGCAAGACATTCAGCAATGACGAGGGTGAGCAAACAGGGACCATGCCCAACAGAGGTGCGCACAACATTACTCCAGGAACCTCTCCCATTTTGATTCCTGGAGGCTACCATAATGGCGACGGCCAGGTGGCTTCTCTCGGCGGTGATGCTGCGGCAGCTAATGTCCTTTCTGGTAAAACATTTAGTAGTGATGTCGCCGGTAGGGCTGAGGCCGGAGCCATGGCGAACCGGGCGGGGCACGTTGCGGCTCAAAGTACTGCTGTAGATGGAAGCATTTTAAGGTTTAGGCCTGAGGCCGGTTATTACCCTGGGGATGTTGGCAATAGTGTGTCTGCTTACGATGCAAATTTTATTGCTGGAAACATTTTAAACGGAATTAGTATTTTTGGTAAAAATGGAACTTTAATTCCAGGCGCTGTTTTAAATTCAATTCAGAGTGGAGTCTGCTATCTCGATGGTAGCTACGGAAAAGACGTTACTATCACCTCCGTAGATAGGAGCAAGGCTTTTCTTGTGTTTTCCTACCAGACTCCCGTTGCTTCTCCTGCAACCTCCCTTGTTAGAGGTTCCCTTTCCAGCGATGATACAATTTCTTTCCGAACCGGGGCAATAGATCCTATCGATGTCCATGTAGTTTGGCAGGTTTTAGAGTTTACATCTAGAGTAAGTGTTCAATATGGAACAGGTTATATCCCAGCAGGTACTTCTGCTGGGTCAGAAACAATAAGCCCAGTAGACACCTCAAGGACTTTTGTAATTGCGACTTTTTCTACAGGTGAAACTTCTCCAGATTATTATTTTAATAGCTTCACACAAAACTGGATTACAGGTGCTAGTTCTGACACACTCCTATTACAGAGGCTACCAGCGTCAAGCGGGGTTACAGTTCATTATGATTTTTTTGTTGTTGAATTTGAGTAATCTGACCAGATAAGGCAAAGGAGGCAGTATGATGTTTTATTATGCACAGTTAAACGAAAATAAAGTTTGCACCGGCGTTTCTTCGCTTAAAGGCGAAGTCCAAGCAGCCCATATGGTTCGAATTCCGGAATACAATACCGATTATATTTGGAAGAAATATGAAAATGGTGCGTGGTCGGAAGAAAAGTATGTGCCTGACTACGGTCAGATTCAACTTGACCGGATGGAAGCCGTGGAGCAAGCTATTGCAGATCTGTCAATTATCTTAGCTTCTGGAGGTGGACAGTAGTGTTTGATGAAAATAGCGGACTTGTAAAGATTTGGGTAAGATTAATCAAGAAAGGCAAGAGAACAATTCAGGAAGTCCCGGATTTAAGTAACTTGAAAGCGGTAATTGAAAGTCTTATTTCGTAGTAGAAATATTAGCTTTGAAAATGACGAAGCAAAGAATTAGAGCCTCAAGGGCTTTTTTATTTTCTTAGAAAGGACGGTGAAGAAATGTGACTAATCCAGCTGACGGATTGCCCGCAGCATCGGGAAAAGCCTATGATTCAGAAGGTAATGTTGTGTGGACGGCGCAAGCCTTAAATACTTTAGCGGAGAAGATAGATGCATTATATCAAGCCTTCGTCGAAAACAAGTCATTACTCCAGACCGGAGCGGCGACCTCAGCAAACCAAGAGACGATAGCTGCTCTTATTGGTACTCTGGCAGCTGCTGCGGTGACAGACCCAACGCTGGCGGCGACCATAATAGCACTGCTTAAGGGTCTGCTGAAGCAGCTCCAGGGGAGCGGAAACGGAGCGACCCCTGTATTGTTTCCGGATGCCGCTCACCGGCAGGTGGGTAACAACAGCGAGAATAACTACAGGGCGGGTAATTCGGAGGAGGACAACTACAGAGGAAATAATACGGAATCAGGTAACGCTCTGACAGATAATACAATAACAGGGCTCAGCGTTGCGGGTAATACGATGTCCGGCAACAACGTTAGCAGCAATACCGTGGCCGGAAATACGAATACAGGCAATACCTTTAGTGGGAATCAAATGCAAGGTATCAACCTGAATGAATTTCTTGACGAAGTCGAATCGAGGTTTAGGGTCGTTGCTCAAGTAACAAGTAGCATTTTGGCTAATAACATTGACGACGAGGACAACCCCGCTCCGATATCATGTGTAGAAGACGACGAAGGTAAAGCCGTTATGAGGGTAGCTGATGCCGCTCCTTTTGCATATGACCCCATCACTGACTCAAAAAAAGTAACTGTGATAGGAGGTGGAAATTTACCGACAGGTACTTTTCAAAAATATAGAAATGGAGTTTTAGCTGCGGGTGGGTCCGAGACTTTTATCGAAATTGAAGAACCTTGTGTAATACATGCACTACAGATAAGTTTTGGCGAAGACAATGCGAATTTAAATGCCCGATTAATCATGAATAGTGCTGAGTATTATCGAACTATTAGTCCTGACGGGTCCACTGTTGCTTATGAACTATATCCATCTTTGCTGACTACAAATAAAGACTCAGTTTTTGAAGTAGTAGACACTACTATTCTAAGACTGAGAAATGTTCCTTTCAGGTGCTGCAATTTTAACTTGCAATTAAGAAATAAGGACGCTGCTGATAAGAACATAGGTGCTACCGTCTTATACTCTCTTTGTTCTTAGGAGAATCATTATGTCAAAGATACTTAAAAACCCCTATAGGAAAGTAGAATGGTCTTTCAATATAGAGATAAAGTCGGGGAGCTTATATGCAGATGACATTTCTAACATAGATTTAATACTGACCAATGTTGAAAAGCTGGGACTCAATTGCTGCAACTTGCCTGTGAAAATTAATATAGATACACCAGAATCAAACATTGTTGAAGTGGATGCAGAGAGCAAAGAAGATGTTATAGCTCTTATTCAGGCGTTGAATACAGGAGGAATAAAGGTTATTCTTGAACCTTACCCATGGGTCTCTGGGGGAACTGTATCTGAAACTCTCATCGATCCGACCGATAAGGATACATGGTTCTCAAGCTGGAAAGCTATGCTGAGCGAGCTTATTAATGATATTGCCACTCCCTACAATGTGTATGCTTTAAACACAGCTTCTAATTTTGAACTTATCGAATCCGAATCAACCCGATGGGCCGACGTTTTCACCTGGGTAAAAAATGACTGCGGATATGCGGGGTTAGTCACATACCGGACAAATTGGTGGGTAACAGCAACGTGGGACACGGGGCCAGGAAGTACGACAGAAGCGTATGAAAATAAATTGGCGAATAGCCTATTCAGCGATGCTAATTTAGATTTTATTTCCATAGCTGCATATTTTGAACTAAATGGCGACGATGCCGTTCCATCCGTTGAGCAACTTAAAGCCGATTTTTTAAGTAGCTCTAAATTCAGTAGGCAGCAGAACATCTATCAAGAAGTTAAAAATTTCTATGATGTCCACGGAAAGCCTATATTTTTCGGTGAACTCGGCGTTCCCGCGGTAGAGTATGCCGCTTCCGAGCCATGGAATCCAGATGTATCAGAAAATGAAAGCCAGGATGCGCAGGCAAATTTATTGCAAGCCTATAAGGATATATTCTTTTTAGAGGACTGGTTTTTAGGTTTTTCTTGGTTTGTTATTAATAGGCCGGCAAGTAGCTATTACCCTGTCGGCAAAAAATCTGAAACTTTATTTGCGGGCAGTTCCTGGAATCAATATAAAGCAAATTTCCATACGCATACGACACGAAGCGACGGATCGTTTAATCCAGATGACGTTATTGACGAGTATCATGCGGCGGGCTACAAAATTCTTGCTTTGACCGATCATGATACTCTATCGTTACCATGGACAGACGTAGGGAAAGATCCGGAAGCTTTAGGCATGATAGAAGTGCAAGGTAGCGAACTTTTTTCCTATGGCCATCACTTGCTTAGCTGGTTCAATACTACGGCTTCAGCGACAGGAACAAGTTGGGATGATATTTTTATCGCCATTGATGAAGTAGCGGGAAATGGCGGCCTTAGCTGTTTAGCACACCCGGGAAGGTATGGTTTCGATGATGACTGGTATTTCAGAATGTATCGTGCTCATGCAGGTACATTAATAGGTTTCGAGGCATTGAACCAGGGTGACAGATATCCTAACGATAGAGAACAATGGGACAGGGTTCAAATGCTTAATATCGGCATACCTAATTTTTTGCGGCGGGGGAAGATTTGGGGGTTCTCTGACGACGACATGCACAACTATACGCATTTATTTAGAAACTACCAATATATGATACTGCCCGAATTCACCAAAGAGGCCTTAATGCGATGCTTGAAAACCGGCTGTTTTTACTTCTGCTACGAGCCAGGCGGAAGCGGAAGCGGAAGCGGAGAAGGGAAATGTCCTGTGATTTCAGAAATTGCTGTGGATGAAGGATTAAAGACCATTACAATTAAGGGCAACCACACATCAATAGAATGGGTTGTTGATGGTATAGTAAGCGAAGAAGCAAGCAATATATTTACTTATGATGATTCGATGTCGGTTATCCGAGCAGTATTAACGAATGAATTCGGAGAGACATATACACAACCTTGGTTATTAATACCAAAGTTACAATACAACTGGGTAAAACCATTTTAACCTTCGAAGTTAAAAAGGACGGTGAAGAAATGTGACTAATCCGGCAGACAGAATGTCCCCGGTGTCGGGGAAAGCTTATGATTCAGAGGGTAATGTTGTGTGGACGGCAGAAAAACTTAATGCCCTTTATAATGCCTTAGTAGAGAATAAAAATGCCGGTATGGAATCTGATATAAAAAAAGTAGGCGGCGCATTACAATCTGGCGTGGACCTTGCCGCAAAGATTAACGAGCTGCACCAGGCGTTAGTAGTAGACAAGAACGCCGGTGTCGCGTTAACAGGTAGAAATCTTGCAGTTGAATCAGGTGATTTTACAACAGAATCTTTATCTGTAGCACCTGCAGGAACTCATACCGTAACCATAAGCCCTAGTGCTGGAGAGTTATGGAGAATTAAATTAATTCGTTTTACTATTTCCGCTCCGTTATCTGCTGGCTCAGGAACACATTCTATAGCCATAGTTGTAGATAGCACATCTTATGGAATTTTTGCTATAGCTACTGCTCCATATAATAAATCATGTGGATTTTCTCGAAACGTTTTGTTAGCAGATAACACAGGTTCGCCGTCTACCAATCCAGAAATACAACATAATATAGCATCGTTAATTTGCTCAGCAGACAATCCTTTAAAAATTTTGTATACAAATAACACTAATGCGATACAAACATTCCCAATACAAATTTTTATGGTGTGGGAGGTTGAATATATTGTTTAGAGAAATAGGAGAAAAATATGAAGCTATAACAATGACGGGAACAGCGGAATGTATAGGAGAATTTGAAGTAACTTATGTTGAAACTCAGTCTTTAGAAAGTGGAGTAATTGTAAGAAACGAAACAGCAAGATTAATTCGTTTATTAAACTAACGAGGATGCGGTAGTTACACATTAACTGCCGTTTTTAATTTTCAAGAACCGTCCCAGGGGTGCCAGATTACGATGAAAGGGCGTCGCTAACCTCGGAGTGCTGGCATCGGTTCTTGACAAAATTTAGACCGCCTACCTAAGCGGTTTTTTTTTATTAAATGGAGATATTTACACTAAAAAGATATAGCAAAATACCTTGCTTTGGAAGGATCTGCCTAATTTTTTGGCGAAAACTTTCTCCAACTATTAAGTGGGGGGAGGCCGGAATGTGAAATATAAGGTGAAGATACTTGAAGAACCGTTTAATCTTGAGTCAGAAGAGCATGATATACTTCCAAGAGCAAGCACTGTCCTGGTAACGACAACAGATAATGAAGGGGAAACAAAAGAAGAAAAATATGGATTTGTTGATCGAGAAGAGGTTTATTCTCTCATAGATTCAGGACAAAAAATTAACCTGAATCATTGTTATATAGCAGGGTTTTCGCTCTCAGAATATAGGAAAAGAAAGGGCTTAGATGGATCAGTCTCAATTAATCTCTGCGATGCTCGAAACGCTTTTTTTGATACAGGAGAATCATTTGAACGAGCGATTGGCAGAGAAATATATCCAGATAAAAATGTATCCAGTTACAAAAACGTAGATTTTATCGGTGCTAATTTTGGTGATGGAGACATAGATTTTAGCTATGCCAAGTTTGGTAAAGGAAACGTAAAATTTGGCGATGTAAAGTTTGGTGATGGAAACATAGTTTTTATCGGTACTGAATTTGGTAAAGGGGAAGTATATTTTAGTATAGCAAAGTTTGGTGATGGAAACGTAGATTTTCGCTGGGCAAATTTTGGTGATGGAGACGTACTGTTTAACTTTGTTAACTTTGGTAAAGGAAAAGTACATTTTAGCGGAGCTAAGTTTGGAGAATTATATTTTGTAGTGCCTAAGTTTGGTGAGATAGAGATATTGTTTGACTGGACTTATTTTGGAATGGTAAAATTTTCAAACCTCAATATATTTGAAAAGGAGAACGGACAAACTAATAGGGTAACCATTGTTTTTTCTAACTGCATTTTTAAAGATAGTGTTGACATGCAATATGTAGAATGTAATGAACTGAGAATTTATAACTGCACAATTGAAAAAATAGTAAAGCTTCAAGGGTTAAAAGTTAATAGATTTTCTTTAACAGATACAATAAACTTCGGCCAGATTTTTATTAGGTGGAAAGAAGAAAAATTATCAGAAGTATTAACAGGTGAATCGGCACAGGATAAAGCAGATCAACTGGTGATGCTTAAAGAAAATTTTCATTCCATTGGCAGGTATGACGATGAAGATATGGCTTATGTCGAGTACAGACGGTCTAAACGGAAAGCAACTTGTGAAGAAGTACGCAAAGAAAAAGGGTACAAAAAAATATCCGGAATTTATAAATATTTTTTAGTTTCTATGGACTGGCTGATAGATTGGCTGAGCATGTACGCTACTAACCCGTGGCGTGTGGCTTCTCGTATGGCGGTATTTTTTACGGTATTTACAGGAATATACTTGTTATTTCCAGAATTGATAATTAAAAGTGACAAGATATCTCAACCTTATTTTTGGAAGTGCATTAGCTACAGTATTGCCACCTTTTTAACTATTGGTTACGGGAACATTACTCCTTTAACATGGGTTGCTGTTGTTTTATCCGGTTTTGAGGGATTTCTAGGAGTATTTTTAACTGCTTTATTCACAGTAGCTTTTGCCCGGAAAGTTTTACGTTAACAAGTTTTGTTTAGCATAATATTTAACCGCAATTTAACCGCCTTCGGGCGGTTTTTTATTGTAAGATCTCTATCAAAAATGGTTGCTGGGAGGCGCTGTCCATGATATATTATTAATATAGAACATTAGTTCGTATAAGGAGATAAAACATCATGAACAGCTTCTTTGCTTGGATAGGTGGTAAAAATTATCTTAAAAAGACTATCGCTGCCCGCATGCCCGATAGTTTTAGCCGTTACATCGAAGTTTTTGGCGGTGCTGCATGGGTTCTGTTCTATAAAGACAGGTATGCGGAAATGGAAATATACAACGATTACAACGGCGACCTCGTAAATTTATTTCGCTGTGTTAAATATCATTGCCCGGAGCTCCAGAGAGAACTATCATTTCTACTCAATTCAAGAGAGATTTTTAATGACTTTAAGCAGCAGTATACAAAAGGAATGACCGATATCCAGAGAGCTGCCCGGTTCTACTTTCTTTTGAAAGTTTCTTATGGGTCGAACGGCAGAAGTTACGGGTGCATAAAAAAAGACATCTTAGCGATGACCCAATACTTGTCACGCATTGAAGAAAGGCTTTCTGCCGTTATCATCGAAAAGAAAGACTTTGAGGACCTTATCTCCGTGTATGATAGGCCGGACGCCTTCTTTTACGTAGACCCACCATACTATCAGGCCGAGAAGTATTATCAGATTGAGTTTAATGAAGATGACCACATTAGGTTGTATAGGAAGCTTTGCACAATACAAGGTAAGTTTTTATTGAGTTACAACAATTGCGATTTAATAAAAGACCTGTACAAAGATTTTTATGTTGAAGGAATAACCAGGCAGCATAATTTGATGGCAAGATACAAAGGCGAGAATAACGACTATAAGGAATTGTTGATATGGAACTATTGAAATTTGTTAATGACTTTTTTGGGAAATAGGGAGCCGAAAGGCTCTTTTTAATTTCAGCAAAAATACGGGGGTGAAATCGTAAAGATGGAGTTTAAAGTAGGTCCATTGTTTAAGACGGTAGTAGCGTTGGGCGGCGGGGCCGCTTCTTACTTGTATGGGGGGTGGAGCTCGTTGCTGGGGATTCTTTTAGCATTTGTTGTTATTGATTACATTACTGGGTTTGTGGCGGCAGGGATAGAAGGAAAGTTATCCAGCGGAGTGGGACTTAAAGGTATAGCGAAGAAAATATTTATTTTCGTAATGGTGGCAGTGGCCCACTTGGCGGACCAGGCTATTGGCACTGAGATAATTAGGAATGCAGCGATTTTTTTCTACCTGGCAAATGAACTGCTAAGCATAACCGAAAATTCTGGACGTATTGGGCTTCCAGTGCCGCCAATGCTCACTAAGGCGGTCGCCATCTTGCAAGATAAAGGTGAGGTGAATAAATGATGCGTATATGTATAGACCCGGGGCATGGTGGTGCAGATCCGGGAGCCGTGGCTAACGGCCTTCGAGAAAAAGATTTGACGTTGGACATTGCTTTAAAACTCCGTGATTATCTCCTTACCGGTTGGCAGTGCGAGGTAAAGCTTACTCGTGAAATTGATAAGTACCTTTCTCTATCTGACCGGTGCCGTATAGCAAACGACTGTGAAGCAGATTTATTTTATTCCGTCCATTGTAACGGGCATGCGAACACCGAGAAAAACGGTTGGGAAAGCTTTGTCCATTCGGCAACATCGGAGCAAACAAAGCAGTATCAAAAAGCTATCCATGGTAGTGTTTTTAACTATCTGAAAGGCTGGGGGACTTTAGACCGTGGTATGAAGAGCGCTAATTTCCAGGTGCTTCGCGAAACTGAAATGAGTGCGATTTTAGGAGAGTATTTATTTATAAGTGGCGATATAGATAGCCAAATTTTAAAAAATCCTGAAGCCCTGAACATTATGGCCGTATCTACGGCCACAGGGATAGCGAAAGCGCTTGATCTGGAGCAGGAACCGAAGGGAAAAGCTTCAGGTCCCTTCCCAGATGTCCCTTCCGATCACTGGGCTGCAGGTGCTATCTCTTATGTGAGTGACCCGGAGCAGCTCATCATGGCAGGCTTTGGTGACGGAACTTTCCGACCGGACGAATCTGTTACCCGGGCGCAGTTGGCCGTTGTGGTGGAACGAGTGATGCGGGGGACAATTTCTGAAGCAATTAAAGTATTAAAGACGAAGTAAACAAGCATTTATGGGGCGGCTCCCAAAGGGGCCGCTTTTTTTGTTTGTATAAATTTGTCTTTTTCAGACAAAAATAATAAGAGACCGCCGCTCTAGGTCTCTTATTATCTATTTATTTATTTTTCTTTTTATCTTTTCCGCCGACGTAAATCTTAAAGGCCCGCTTTCCGTAATCTCTAGCGTAAATTTTACTACCATCGGGAAGCTTTCTGCTTGCTCTAAGAATATACATTTAGAGTTTACCTTATCCTTTCTCCGGCGAAAATTTTTCTTGCCAGGGAAAGAAGGCAATGATACAATGTTGCTGATCAGGCGTTACATTGGAGCGGCTATTAATGCCGTCTAACCCTTTGAACCTTCGCCGGTAGGCTCACGACAAGCCCGGCGATTTTTCTTTGCCACGGCTAATCCCTCCTTATACTGCTTGTTCTTGATGTTCAGATAGATATTCCCGTCTTTGAATTTCATCCAAAGATACATTAGCTCTTTTTACTAGATCATCCACCAGGTCATCAATGGCTACTGCGAAAACAGCTTGTCCCCGACGAAGTACGTCAAAAACAACTCCTGGATTATTACCCAGGATGAAGACTGTTTCTCCGTCTGTAAATAGCGTTAGATCTGACAGCGGCTTTCCTATTTTAAAATCTTTTTCCAATACCTCGATAGCTTTTCTGACCTTCTGTAAGGAAAGGGCTCTCTGCCGTAATGCAACCACAGTACGAATTTGCACTAGGCTTAAAAAGTTAAATCGGTATTTTTTTTTATAGCCCACTTCCTCTACGCATGCCGGCACAATGATTCCTGTATCAATCCAATGACGAAGCTGCCTTTCCGTCACACCAGTGATGTTGACTACGGATTGTGTATTGTAATAATTTTTGGTGCCAGCCATTTCATTAAACCTCCTTTCATTAATTTATTTAGATGGAACCATCCGTTTCTATGTTACATTATTAGTCCATTTTTGTCAATGATTTCTGCTCTTGGAATTTATGTTCTTGTATTAAAATATTACCCGATTTTTTTATGTATTTAACTTTAAAGTTAGAAAGTTTTTGTTGATAGCTGAAAAGGTTAGGAGCTGCCGGGGCCTTCAGGCTCCGGTTTTTTTTGTTTTAATGCAGGATTTTCCAACTCTCACGCAGAATTGGACAGGCATTATGAAATGTAATATCAAAAAGTATCGGGAAGACAAAGGACTCACGCAAAAACAATTGGCTCAACTCCTTGACACGAATGAAGCCTTGGTCAGTCGATGGGAAAGGGGGCGCCAATTCCCGTCCCTTGAAAGCGCCTTAAAGCTGGCCGGTGTTTTTGGCTGCAAAGTAGAGGACTTATTTTCCTTGTAAAAAAAAGCAAGCACGGACAGGCAAGTGACAAGCCTCCTGGCGCATATACTTTAATATGCGAAAGGGGGTTTTATTTATGGCCAAGGAAAACAATGCCTTAGCTGAGGCTATAGAAACAATACGCCACATCTGGATCCACCGCAAAAGCAATACTATCCCTGCGGCCGTTTTTGATACGATTGATGCTCTCTATGGCCGGGAAAACATGAAGCCGCTCATCATTAAAACCAATAAACTTAAAACTGAATCCGGCTACCATTTTGTAATTAATTTACCGCCAGGCGTCTCTTACCGGGAATTTGCCAAAAAGGAGCACTACTTTGCCGATTCTACCGGTGGGGCGGTGCAGATTGAGAAGCAAGGCAAAGCCGTTTACCTCACGGTAATGACCGACGAATTGAAGAAATCTTATCCTTATACGTGGGACTATGCGCCATACGATAAAATGCATCTGCCGGTGCCGTTCGGATACTCTGCCCTGGGTCCCATTGTCCGTGACCTGGCAGATGCTCCGAATCTTATTATTGCCGGACACCCAGGCGCTGGAAAAACAGCATTTATACATACGCTAGCCGTGTCGCTGCTTCTGGCCCGGGAGATATGCTTAATCATCATTGATTTAAAAGTCCTAGAGTTTGACTATCTGAGCGGTCATGGCCTGGTGATTACGGAGTTGGAAAAGGTCAAAGTGGTATTAACGGCTATTAACAAACAGCTCGATATGCGGCTTCAAGTCCTGCGTCGTGCTGGATGCGTCAAGCTGATAGACTACCGGGGGGATGATATGCCCTTCATCGTTTTAATCATTGATGAACTGGCGGAGATGCAGGATGAAGAATGCCAGGAGATGCTTAACCGTATTTTACGCCTGGGTAGGGCCGCGGGGATCTGTGTAGTAGCTGCCACCCAGCGCCCGAGCTCAACCCTGTTCAAAAAATTTGGCGATAGTAAAGCCATGTTTGCAGCAACTATGTGTTTCCACGTTCGGGACGAAGTTAACTCCAGGATGCTTCTGGATAACGACCGGGCAGCACTCATTCCAGGCAATGTTCCCGGTAGAGCAATATTCCAGTGGGATAAAGAATTAGAAGTCCAAACCATGTATCTCCCGGTACCGGGTGAAGCGACCAATATTATACGTCACCTTGAAAGACGGGAGGTGAAATGGGTTGATCAACCACGTAAAATGTTACCACCGAGATAATGCTATTTCGCAAGCCGTGGAGCGGCATGGGGTTTTAAATGCAGAACAGGTGGAGTCAATGTTCTTTAATGGGCTCAGTTGCGGTAAGCGTATTGCTCAGCGCAGACTTAAGCGGCTGCATGATACAAAGCGTTTAAAGCGCGGCAGGATGACTTTTGACCAGCCATATTATTACTACTTAGGAAAAGCTCCCGGCCAGGTTGAGCACCGCTTGGGTGTTAATTGGGTGTATATATGGATTATAAAGCAACTAAAGTCCTGGGAAATTCTTCACTCTCTGGAGTATGAAGTTGATTATAAAACATTCAGGATGGATGCCTTGGTAACAGTTAGAAACAAAGTAACAGGAAAATTAAAGCTCTTCTATATCGAAATGGACCGAAGCGATAACAATTTCAACAAGGTTCAGCAGCTTAATCAGTTTTACCAGACGAAAAAATATTTATCTGCCTGGTGGGTGGCAACTGCGGATCGTTTTCCAGCTATTATCGTGGCCACAGAAACTGAAAAAAGATACCGGCACATTCAAACAAAGATAAAAGAGGAGAACGCCGGCGGCCTTGAATTCCAGCTTTACCTTTTATCTGAATTAAGGGAGGAGTGCTTAAGTGGAAGCGTCTACAAAGCTTGATGTTGTTATCGTTCAGCTGGTCCTGGTGGGAGCTGTAGGGTGGCTTATGTATTACCTTGCCGGAGCTCTGGGCCATAAGCAGCTGGCCGGAATGGTTAAGGCCACCGCTATTATGGTGATGATTACTATCGGCGGTGGGGCTTTATGGGAGTTTGTTTCCAGTGTGGCCACCAAGGTAAGCGCCATCGCTGAAGCAATTAATAATGTCACAGATAAAATCTTCTTTTTTGTGAAATAAAAGGAGGGTTTAGGGTGCAATATTATGCTACTCCGCTTACTGATATTGCCCTGCAGACATTTGGTATAGGTGGTCCTGCAGTGGTGCTTATCCAGTTAATGCTCATAGGTGTCGTTTCCTGGTTGCTAATGTATATTGTTAATGCTGCAGGTCAAGGCACAATTGGCAGTATGATCAAAGTTGCAGCAACGTTTATTTGTATTGGAATTATAACGGCGACAGCTTGGAAAACCGTTTTAGCTGTAGCGAAAATAGCCGGATTATATTAAAAATACTTATACGTTTGCTTATACGCTGGTGTATTCGTTAAGTTATACGTCTAAACGAACAAGAAAGGGCTGAAAAATACGATTTTTAACCGTTATTTTTCACGAAGAAGGAGGGAACGAGAGGGAACGACGACTCCAGGCGATGGTCCACAACACCCCCTGCAATCCCGGGGGGTAGATGTTGGCAACACAGGATTATTATGGTAAGATTTTAAAAATACTAATGAAAAGGGGGTTTTAGTATGGGTCTTTTTGGAAAATCAAAAGTAACATCAGAAGAGAAGCAAAAACAAAAAGAGGAAAAACAGCAACGTGCTTTAGAAAAACAACAGCAAAAAGAAGAGAAGTTAGAAAAACTAAGAATTAAAACAACTGCTATTTTTATTGATTATCTTGGCGGCCATCCAGATTTTGAAGTAAGAAAAGCTACTAATGTTATACTTAAATTCTCAGAAGACGGCAGCGCAATACTTATCACGAATCTTTTTAATAAAGTTTTAGCAAGCCTTCCAAAAGGAGATATAGTTAATCTTGAACTTGACCGGGCCAGCAAAAGAAGTGCTGGCAAGGCAGCGGCGGGGGCAATTATTGGCGGAGTACTCACGGGAGGTCTGGGCTTACTTGCAGGGGCTGCTATTGGCGGTCGCAGAAAAGATGATAGTATTATTGTTATGACTGTTAAGTATGGTCCCGCAGAAGTAGAGCTTTACTTTAAAGATCAGAAGGATACTAAAAAGAAATATGGTCATGTGGCAGGGCTGCTAAAGTAAATTTAAAAAAAATATTACTACGACGGATAGAAATTTAGCCCGTAAAAAACGGGCTTTTTTATTTGCCGTCAAAAATTCGTCAAAAAAATTTTTCGTTTTTATACGTTTATGTTACTTTACCCCATTTAATAAAATGTAGATGAATGCCGATTTTATGGGATTTATTGTTGTTTGTTCAGTTTCATTCAGGTAGTAAAAAATATGGGCGTAAAACCTTACCTGCTCAATTCTTCCCTTGTGGGGGTTGTCTCGCAACGTTTGATCCGCTTAAATTGTCCCCACTGCCTGGAAAGGGTAAACCCGGGTCCCGCAGAACTTTCCCTTTTCCAGGAAGCATGGGGAAAGGGGAAAAGAGAGATGCCGTTTTTTACGGAAGGCCGGGGATGTGTGCACTGCAATTATACCGGCTATCGGGGGCGAACCGCCATCCATGAACTAATGCCTTTAGATGAAACCATACGGGAACTTATTCAGGCATCCTGCAGCGCACAGCAAATTCGTAATTATGCAATATCTCAAGGCATGAAAACCCTGCTGCAGGACGGAATGGAGCGCGCGGCAAAGGGGGAGACGACCTTGCAGGAAGTAATCAGAGGAACCTATTATGGTTTTTAACTGCCTAAAAGTCCAAGGTCGGATTTTTCATTCCTGGTAATAAACATCCGCCTCCTTCCGGAGTTGCCTGTCAACATGCGGCCCGGCCGGTAAAGATGAATCCGCGGATACCCAGATATCCTTACCCTGTACCGCTTCGTTTTGGGTGAAAGTGTTTTCCACCAGCTGAGGTGCAGCTCTTAACCCCACATAGATGGCTCCTCCGCCTCGCCAGCCTCCCTCATTGGCAATAAAAATATTCTCCCGGAGCAGGGGAGAGGCTTCTAAAAGCACGGCAGCCCCTCCACATTCTCCAGCTTTGTTCTGTTCAAATTTGTTACCGGTAACTTCCGGTTCTCCGCCCCGGATCATGATTCCTCCGCCCTGATAGAGAGCACTGTTTTCCCGAATCCGGTTTTCGCAGACCAGGGGCGCGGCGTTCAGCACATATATGCCTCCCCCGTCTTCAGCGCTATTGTCTGTGATAGTATTATCCCGAATCACCGGTTTTGCCCCGACGCCGATATAGAAGGCTCCCCCCTCCCAGTGAGCCCGGTTGCCTTTAATGATATTGTTGATGATGGAGGGGGAAGCGTTATTGATATGTACCGCCCCGCCCCTGTCGGCCTTGCCGGCGGTAATGATGTTGTCTTTAATCAGCGGTGAACTTCCTTCGGCAACGAAAATAACGCATCCGGCAGCAGCTGCTGGTAAAGAGCCGGGAATTGTTTCATGGGATGCCGACCTCTCATTCGCTAAATCACAACCGGCTATGGTCAGCCCTTGCAGCATAGTCCTGCTGCTTTCTCCCCTTCGAAAGCAAACCGTTGCCTCGGTACCGTTACCCTGGATAATAGTGGATGCAACGACATCCGGTTTTTGCGGGTCAGTACTGCACAGGGTAACATCTTTACCCAGAAAATCTATATTTTCACAGTAAACACCAGGTTTAACTATGATCATTTCTCCTGTTTCGGCTCCGACGATGGCTTCTTGAATAGTGGGGAAACAGTCAGGTACTGTAATAGACCTGGTTTCCGTATCGCTGTAGATCATCCAAAGAGCGAGCAAAGGACAAAAAATCAAAAGAAAAGAGGTAATAGAAATAAATTTCCAACTACATGCCCAAAGGCGGCAGGAGCTCTTTCCTTGTTCGTTCTGCATATCCGCTTCCGCTTTTTGCAGACAGCGTGAACAGTAAAAATCATTATCCTCTACATTACGGCCGCATTTTAAACAATATGGCATATAATAACTTCAACCTCTTTTCTGAGATCTTTTTTATTTCCCTGTTTCTGCAAAAAATTCCTGCCTAATAGAACGGCAGGATGGGATGTTTTTCGTTTATAAAGGCTGCTTCCGCCGAAATAATTGTTTAAAAGAAAGTAAAGTTGTCTTCGTATGTAAGAAATTAATTGTATTAGAAGGAAATAGAAAAAAGTTGTAGAAATAAAATTCTAACTACCTAAATAAGTTCTATATACATCTATATACAAAAAAATGGAGGTTTTTTGTGGATTTATTGGGAATATTATCCACAGTTCGCAATTTTATTCAACAAAATAAAAGACTAGCCGTTCTTGTCAGTATCCTGTTAATTATCAGTTCAGCAGGTTTACTTTTTTATATGGCTGAAAAAGGCAATAAAAATTATCCATCAATAGCTTCTCTACCGGAAAATAACGCCGTAACTTCACCTCAAGATAATATTAATGAAGCTGATAATGAAGAAGAAGTTGAAGTTTTACCGCAAGATGAGCGGATTGATGAAGAAAATCTCTTGCAGCCCCCTGATCCTTTTGCATCTCCTCCCCAACTGATGGGAGTTCTTTTGGACGGTGAAGAGGAGGCTTTGGCCATAATTGAAGCTGGAGGTCGGGCCTATATCACAGCTGAGGGGGAAACGGTAGCCGGTCTCTGGAAAGTTGAAGAAATTTACAGGGATAAAGTTAAAATGGTCTTGGGAGACGACGAAGTAGTTCTTTTTTTAGGCAGGTGATTTAAGCTGAAAAAAATTTCGGCAAACATACGGCAAAAATTTATTTTATTAATTTTGCTTTTTCTGACGTTGTTTCCCATTTTTCTTTGGACTGCATCCGGAAGCGTTCTAGCTGCCGCTCAGGAGAATACCGAAGAATTGCCTCTTTATTATACGGTCAAATTGGGCGAAACGGTCTATAGTATCTCCAGGAAACTAGGCGTGGAGAAATCAGAGATTATTAGATTAAATAAACTGGGTAACAACATGATCTATGAGGGACAAAAATTGCTGATCAAAGAAGAAATTATGGAGGAGGAAGAAGAAGAAGAGGTCAAGAAAGAAGAAGTTACGGCGAACAGGATTGCCGCTATAGACAAAGAAAATAATAAACCGGAAGCAGAACCGGAACCGGCCCTACTGTCCAACGAGCAGGAGAGAACCTCTTCCTTTGTCCTGGATGTGCGTGAGGCTGATCTACGGGATGTGCTTTCCGCACTGGCCATCAGAATGGAGAGGACAATAATTTTCATTGATGACCCGGTAAGGGTTACCTTTAGCATTGAAGACGTTACCCCCCAGGTTGCTCTGAGACTGCTTCTGCAAAACGAAGGATTTGATTATCTGGAAGACGACGATTTCATCCTGGTAGGCACTCCGGATAAGTTAAAAAATGATTACTTCGACCATTTAGCTCTGACCAGGTTTAATTTACAATATATCAGTTCCCCTGATATTACCGGCTTACTTGAACAGCTGGGAGTTGATTTGCAAGTATTTTCTATTGAGACGAATCCCCGGACGATCTGGGCTCAGGGGACACCACGGGAACTGGGACAGCTGCGGGAGATTATCGTTACGCTGGATCGCCCGGAAAATGCCGATCCGGAAACGGCAAGTTCTCTGGAACGCTTTGACCTCCAGTATTTAAATGCCGAACTGGTAGGATTAGTAATCGATTATTTTGCTATTTCCGCAAGGGTTATTAGCTTTCCGGCAAATCCGCAGGTTCTTTGGGCCCAGGGGGCACCCGCTGCTTTGGAACGCCTGAAGGAGTTGATTATTACACTGGACAGACCTGAAAACTCCGGACTCGAAGTAAAGCTATCAATGACACAGTTCAAGTTAAATCATCTCTCTGCGGAAAAAATTCGGCTTGTTCTCGAGGAAGCAGGTATCCCCGGAGAATATATTATTACGGATGAAACATCCCAGCTTCTGTGGGTTTACGGTTCGCCTCAATACATAGAAATTGCCCGGGAGATTATTTCCACAATCGATCTCCCGGAAAATTCAGAACAACTGCCGCATATTTTTATTTACCAACTCCAAAACATCAGCGCTGTTGACGCTTCGGCCAGAATGGATGAAATGGGAATATTTAACGGAGTTAAAACGATGACCTTCAGTTACCCCGAAATTAGCCATGAGTTGCTGGTTATCTGTCCTCCCCATTTAACAGAACAGGTCTACAGCGCTCTTGGCCTGCTCGACGAGGCACGCCAGCGGATTCGCATGCCTGTGGACTCCGCCGACAAAATGAGCACTCTAGCAGCGAGACGGGAATTACTTTCGCAACTTACCGGCGTTGCCATCAGCAGAATGTTTATCTCAAGCAATCTCTCCGGGGATAGTGAAAATCCTTACTATATACTCTGGGTGGAGGAAACGCCCGATAAGATCCAGCAAGTTCGGGATATGGTGGAAATTATTGATTCACCGCGATCCGGACGAGAATAGCTTTTCATGATAGATGATTAGGCTTTTTTAGAAAGGAGTAGATGTCTTTGTCTTCGGACAGGATGACAAGTCGTAACCAACAGAGCACATATACGGCTTCAGCCGATCAGCTTTTACGTGCAACAGTGGAACTGGGCGGTTCGGATTTGCACCTTACCGTAGGGGTCCCGCCCCTGGCCCGTATCAACGGGGAACTTACCGCCCTGGATTTTCCTATTATCTATCCCAGGGATATTAAAGCCTTATTATATTCGGTTCTCGACCAACAGCAACTTCAACGGCTCCAGGAACACTGGGAGCTTGATTTCTCCTACTCTGTCTCCGGAGTTGCCCGTTTTCGCGGCAACATTATGTTCCAACGCAGCAGTATGTCCGCGGTTTTTCGGGTTGTCCCCTTTGACATCCCTGACTTCCATAAACTGGGACTACCGCGGGCTATAAGATCCATTTGCGACCTGACCCGCGGCCTGGTCCTGGTGACCGGGCCGACAGGAAGCGGCAAATCCACCACCCTGGCGGCCCTGCTTAACATCATTAACCGGGAACGCCGTGAAAATATCGTCACGATCGAGGATCCCATCGAATTTTTACATAAACATATTAAATCTACAATCAGGCAACGGGAAGTGGGTATTGACACCCATTCCTTTGCGGATGCTCTGCGCCACGTTTTGCGTCAGGACCCGGACGTAATCCTTATCGGTGAGATGCGCGACCTGGATAGCATTGCTATCGCCCTGACCGCAGCAGAAACAGGCCACCTGGTCCTCTCCACCCTTCATACCCAGACAGCCCCCCTGACCGTGAGCCGTATCGTGGATGTTTTTCAGGACCACCG
Organism: Dethiobacter alkaliphilus; assembly: GCA_016841605.1. GTDB lineage: Bacteria > Bacillota > Dethiobacteria > DTU022 > UBA8154 > DUNV01. Next base: position 99,739 of record JAENYV010000007.1, read on the forward strand.
CCGTGAACAGGTGCGGCAGCAGCTTGCCAATTCTCTGCGGGCCGTTGTTTGCCAACAGCTTGTCCCCACTACCGACGGAAAAGGAAGAGTCGCGGTCGTGGAATATATGGTGGATACCCCGGCAGTCCGTAACATGATCCGGGAAGGAAAGGATCATCAGCTCTACAGCGCCATCCAGACCGGTCAGGACCAGGGGATGCAGACTCTTGATAAAGCCCTTTCCGAGCTTCATAAAAACGGAAATATTACACGGGAGGTTGCCCTGGAATATTGTGTGGACCGGGCTGAGATGGAACGGCTTTTGGGTCCGGGAGGCCCCGAATTAACCCCGCGTACCAGTTCATGGCGCGGTTGAAAAGGAAACATTTTGCCTCACGCGACCGGAGTACCGTATTTATGCATATACTTTTTCCAAGGGGTGATGCATCTTGGCTCTTTTTGCCTACGAGGTAATTACCAATACAGGCGAGTTGCTCAAAGGACAATTGGAGGCAGCGGATGAATACGCCGTCTCCAGTAACCTGCGCAAAATGGGGCATACGGTCATCGAGATTAAGGAAATGAGGCCTTCTTCTTTTCAGAATTTATTTAGAAAACCCGTTAAAGCCTCGAACGGTGACCTGAGCCTTTTCAGCCGCCAGCTGGCAGCTATGCTGGATGCCGGTGTGCCGCTAACCCGCTCACTTTTTACCCTCAGCATCCAGACAAACAACAAGGGCCTGGGACGGATCGTGGGAGAAATCGCTCGAAATGTGGAGGGCGGCATGAACTTTACCGATGCCGTCAGCGCTTATCCCCATATCTTCTCCTCTCTTTTTACCGGTATGATTAAAGCAGGGGAGGTAGGGGGGACCCTTCAGGAAGCCCTGGTGCGCCTGGCCGATCAGTTGCAAAAAGACAAATTTTTGCGTGACAGTTTACGCTCCGCCACTTTTTATCCGGCTACTATCGGTATATTTTCTATTTTCCTGTTGCTGGGAATGCTTTTTTTTCTTGTTCCAATTTTTATAGGCTTTTTTCCTCAGGGTATCGAACTTCCTGTTCCCACAAAAATTGTGGTGTTCCTGTCAAATTCCCTGCGCAGTTCGTGGTATCTCTGGTTTATAGCAGTCTTCCTGGTGCTGATGCTTTTTCGCTCCTACCTGCACAGTACACTGGGTAAGCATCAGTGGGACCGGATAAAATTTCGCATTCCTCTTTTCGGCCCGCTGCTCCACCGGGCTGTGATCGCCCGCTTTTCCCGCACACTATCCACTCTTTTCGGCGGAGGTATTCCTGTTGTGCAGGCCTTGGAAGCTGCAGGAGCGGCCACAGGGAATATTCTGGTGGAGGAAGCGGTGAAAGAAGCAGCCGAAAAGGTCCAGGAAGGAAAAAGCATTGCCGGCCCCCTGGGCGAAAGCCCCGTATTTCCGCCGATGGTAACCCAGATGGTCTCCATCGGTGAAGAGACAGGTTCTGTGCCTGAACTTTTAAACCGTATTGCCGACTTTTATGAAGATGAGGTTGCTGTCATGACCAAAGGACTAACGGGGATGATCGAACCGGTCATGCTTATTATTGTCGGGTTATCAGTGGGAACTATGCTGCTGGCCCTCTATATGCCGATCTTTTCCGTCATAACCCAGGGGATGTGATAACCTTGCCGGGATATCCGGAAGAAGAGGCCAGGGGTAACGGGAACTTGCCTGACCTGGAAGAGGCTGTGCGCTTTTATCTGCAAGATAAAAGCGACGAAAGCCAAAGTACCGTTATCAAAGCCGGAAGCGGCCTGGTTCATCATTTTGTCCGCCTGTATACAGCCGGGCAAGAAGACGAGGATTTGCTGCAGTCCGGGTACGAAGGCCTGCTGAAAGCCCTGCAGCGCTACGACTCTGCTCGCGGCATCCGTTTTTCCACCTATGCTTCATCCTGCATTATCGGCGAAATTCGTCACCAACTGCGGTGGAAAAATGCTTTTGACCGTCCCAAATGGGTCGTGGAATTGCAGGGACGCATCCTGGCTGCGGTGGAAAAATTGCTGCAGGAAAATGGCCGTCATCCCACCTTGCAGGAGATCTCCTCCCTAGTCAACATTCGCGAAGAAGGGGTTCAGGAAGCTCTAAGGGCCGGGCGTGTCCCTTTTGATGAAGTGGATACTAAACAGATAAGAAGCTTGCATCATGAAAGCTTCCACTTGCCTATGGAAGACCGCATCCTGCTTCAGCAGGCCTTACAGCATCTGAGCAGTATGCAGCGGCGGGTCATTTACCTTCTTTTCTATTACGACCTGACGCAGAGCGAGGCAGCACAAAAACTGGGTACCACTCAGCGCCAGATATCCCGGCTACTGCATAAAAGCCTGGAGTCCCTGGCACGTTTTTTATCCAAATAGGGGAGTGTACCATGTGGGTTTTCAATTAAGAAAAAGCAGCATCGCTGGAGTGGATATTGATTACGGTGAACTTCGTGTCGTGGAGCTGGGGGGCAGAAGAAACGCTCCTGAATTGCTGAACTGGGGGCGCGTGCAGCTTCCGGCAGAGGCTGTGGAGGGCGGTGTTATCCTGCAACCTCAGGCGGTCGGTGATGCCCTGGCGCGTCTCTGGAACGAACAAAGAATAAAGAGCCGCGACGTTATTTTTGGTGTTTCCAACCAGAGCGTTATTGTCCGATTCGCCACCTTTCCCCAGGTACCCGAGGGGAAACTGCAAAATATGATTCGCTACCAGGCCCGGGATTTTCTCCCCGTATCTCTGGAAAATTCCATTATGGATTTTTCTGTCGTCGGCACGGTCAACAAGGGCAAGGAGAAGCTGCTGGAGGTCCTGCTGGTAGTTGCCCAACGGGAGTTGATCAACCATTATCTAACTGCCTGCAACCTGTCCAGGTTAAAAATTAGGGATATACATGTCACCTCTCTGGCTCTCACCGAATTGTTGCCTGCCGGGGCTCCGGAAGGAGCTACAGCCATACTTAGCCTGGGGAATGGGGCAAGCAATTTCCTGCTGACCGCGGAAGAGACACCGCGGCTGGCAAGATATCTATCTTCCGGCTTAAAGGAGGCGGCAGAAAAGCTGGGATGCTCCCTGAAGGAAGTTGTGCAGCAAGCAGGAGCTGCTCCCGGAGAACCTTTCCCCGACGTTTTTGTTGACTGGGCGGAAACGATGGTGGGAGAGGTACGCTCTTCCATTCAGTATTATCAGTCTCAACCGGAGGCTGTCCCCGTAGTGCGGCTTATTCTCGTTGGACGGGGGGCACGTATCAAAGGTTTTGCCGGTCAAATGGAAAAAATTTTCGGCATTCCTGTTTCCCTTGCCGACCCGATGCAATTACTAAAAAAAGCGCCCCATAATTGTACCGGCTTTCTTAACGAGGGAACTGATTATGGTGTCGCCTTCGCCCTGGCTCGCGGCGGACTGGGGGAATAGCTGTGAAAACAATCAGTCTGTTGCCTCCCGAAATAAAAGTATCCCAGCGTACCGCCCGAATAAAAGCGATCCTGTTACTGATAGGTACCGGCTTCCTTCTGCTTTTTTTCATTATCAACGGTTGTATCGCGCTTGTGGCCCAGGGCATCGAAAGAGAAGCACAGCAAATCAGGCAGCAAAGGTCTTTACTTCAGCAGGAAATTGAGACCCTGCAGGAATATACAGCCATGCAGAAACGGGTAGAAACAGTGGGAAAACTGTTGGAACAGGCCCTGGGGACGGAACCCAATTGGCCGGACCTGCTGACGGCTTTGAGCCTGGAAGTATCGCCTCATATACAGCTTATAAATCTTTCAGTATCTTATGAAGGCGATGAACATGAACTCTTCCTGAGAGGCATTGCTAGAGGCCACGATGCCGTAGCCTCTCTGATGGAAGGGCTGGATATGCTGCCGCAGTTGGAGAATATTTTCTGCCGTTTCACCTCCAAAACTGAAAACATGGAGCGACTTGGAGTCCAGTTCGAGATTGAGGCCTCAATCTTGCCCGGCGAGACTGCCGGCAGCAGAAAGGAGCTGCCTTGATTTTGCAAAATATGGTAATATTTTTGCGAAAAAAATTTCCCTTGTTTCTAACGATAATAGTGCTGCTATCTTTTTTGCTGCTTTCTTTAAACCGTTTTGTCTCCTTAAAAACCATGCGGGAAAAGCTTCGGCTTGAAGAACAAGCCCTGGTTAAAGAACAGAAGCAGCTCCTTCTCCTGCGGCAATTGGAGGAAGAGGGCCCCAGCTTTCTCCAGCGTCTGGAGCTTTTTGACAATCTTATACCAGAAAAAACTGCGGAGTATCAGATGGTGAGCCACCTGCAAAAAATTGCCTCTGTAAGCGGAATTCACCTGCTCCAGGTACAATTTGACACTGAAATTTCTTCTGACGCCTACATGGAGATACCTATGGATCTTTCACTAAAGGGCTCTTTCCGGGCCTTACTGCAAATGCTGCACACCCTGCGGGAGGGAGAACGGGCATTCAGGGTTGACAAGATAGAGATCACCGGTGAAGAATCCGGAATTAGGGTAAATCTCAGAGTCAGCGCGTTTTACCGCGACAAGAAAGAGAGCGCAAGTTGACAATTAACCGGTCCTAAACAAGGGAAGATAAAGAAACTGTCCCCCCTGGCCGGCCAGAACAGGTGGTGTATATTATTGAAAGGGTTTACCAAAAAATTTTTAGGTGATTTTCTCCTGGAGTTCGGGTATATTACGCCGGAACAGCTGGAGGAAGCCCTGAACTACCAGAAAGAAAAAAACCGGGAAGGAACCCATGTCCTGCTTGGTCAGGCTCTTATTTCCCTCGGCTTCTGTACGGAAGAAGCTATTACCAAAGTTATGGCCCACAAAGCCGGTATTTCTTTTCTCACCCTGCAGCAGCATCCCGTGGACAGCGCGGCTGCCAACCTTATCGAACCGGAGGTAGCTCTGCGCTACAATGCTCTTCCTATCGGTTTTGACAACGGCAAACTCCTTGTTGCCCTCAAACATCCCTCTGATGTTATTGCTGTCGACGACCTGCGTATTATAACCGGTTATGAGATCAAACCGGTTATCGTCCCGGACAGTGAACTGACAGCGGCTATTGAACAGTTTGCCCGCTCTACGACGGAGGTGGAGCAGGAGGAAGAGGAGACAAGCGAACTACTGCAAACAGAAGAAACGGAAGAAAGACCGGCAGTGCAGTTGGCCAATCAGATTTTGCACCAGGCGGTGCGTTCTTCAGCCAGCGACGTCCATATTGAACCCCTGGAAAAAAGTATGCGCGTACGTATGCGCATTGACGGAGTCCTTCATGAAGTCATGCAACACCAGCGCCGCATGCACCCGCCCCTTATCTCCCGTCTAAAAGTAATGGCCGGAATGGATATTGCCGAGCGCCGCCTACCCCAGGACGGGCGTATGACCATGAAGATCGATAAACGGACCATAGACGTCCGGGCTGCTTCCCTGCCGTCCGCTTACGGCGAGAAGATTACCATGCGCATCCTTGACCGGGACGCGCGCCTCATTACCCTGCAGGAGATGGGGTTTCCACAAGATCAGCTGGAAAAGTACAGCCGGATTATGCATCTTCCCTATGGATTTATTTTGGTTACAGGTCCGACCGGAAGCGGAAAAAGCACCACCCTTTACTCCACTCTGTCGGTGCTGAATTCTGTCGACAGGCATATTATTACCCTGGAAGATCCAGTGGAGCGACGGCTGGACGGTATCAACCAGATTCAGATTAATCTGAAAGCAGGGCTCACCTTTGCCTCAGGTCTGCGGGCCATCGTCCGCAACGATCCCGATGTGATTATGGTCGGTGAGATCAGGGATCATGAATCCGCCCGTATCGCCGTTGAATCCGCTCTTACCGGCCACCTGGTTCTCGCCACCCTGCATACCAACGATGCAGCCGGTGCCATTACACGTCTGGGTGATATGGGCATTGAACCCTACCTGACAGCTTCCTCTGTTGTCGGCGTAGTAGCCCAGCGCCTGGTGCGTCTCCTTTGCCTCCATTGCCGGGAAGAGGAACAGTTACCTGCTACCGATCTTCTAGCCAGCGTTCCTGATTTCCCCCTGGAAGAGGGAGAAAAAACCGTAACTCTCTATCGACCCAGGGGCTGCATCCGCTGCAGCAATACCGGATACAAGGGACGCACCGGTGTTTACGAACTGCTTGCCTTCAGTGAAAATATTCGACGCCTGACCCTGGAGCGCCGTTCCACCCAGGAGATTAAAGATGCCGCCATAAGCGAGGGGATGGTTACCCTGCGCCGTGACGGACTCGACAAGGTGAAACGGGGACTTACCTCTCTGGAAGAGGTCATGCGGGTAGTCGTTTAAGGTAAAAAGAGTAACAACCTGCAGGAGACGATAACTTGGCAAAAGAAATGCTCATCCAAACAAAAGATCTGAAACCGGGAATGCTTTTAGCTGAAGATTTAAAGCTTAAAACTACCGGAGAAATATTATTCCCATCCGGAATTTGCATTACTGCCGGAATCCTGGAAATTCTGTACCTTTTCCCTGTTGGTGAGAGGTGCCGCATCGTTGTGAGCAGGCCGCAGGGAAAAAATAATGCCCCGGTAACCGCCCCCGTGCTTTTCACCCCGTTATGGCCCGATGCCTGCGGTAAAAAAGCCGGCCGTTCCTTTTTATTCACGGTCTGTATTGCCCTGGAGAGGGAAAGTACCGCTATTCTGCTGCACTTTAACGGAAATTCCGCGCGGATAAGCCTGGCAAGTTTTTCTTTTTACCTAAAATCATTCTGGATTATCTCTTTTAGCGGTTTAATTCCCAGAACCGTAACAGGTCTAAATGAAATCTTATTGAAACCCACATCCGGTCCAGGGCGGAAAGTTATTCCCTGGAATATGTTATCTTTTCTCCTGAGAAAACACTTTTTTACTCTGCCGATAAAATGGGGAGAACATGAAAAGTGGGAGCATCTTTTTTTGCTGACAATGCTGTACAGGCTGAGCCGATTAAGGGACCCATATCTCTCTGTTCATGAGCCGCTGCTTCTCAGGCCGTATAAGCCGGCGGGACCGGGGAGGGAAGAGTTCTCTATTATCGTTCATCCTTCCGCCACAAAAAAAGCCATTATTCTACCTTTTTGCAAAAACGAAGTACCTCCTGCCCCCCAGGTCCGCAAAAAGCATACCCGCAAATGGTGCCTTCCGGTTCTGCTGCTGGTCCTGGTTTCCGCAGCCATCCTCTTTACACAGCGCCCTTTCCCTTTTGCCCGGACGGGGACTCTTTCGACCGATTCCCCGACATCGTTCCTGCCGGACAACCGGCAGTTTGAAAACTACACAGGGGAGAAACAGTCGGGTCTGCCTCATGGAGACGGCACCATTATCTTCCCGGACGGGACCATTTATAGTGGAGAATGGCGGGAAGGGACCATGGAGGGGGAGGGAGAGATCCAATGGCCCAGCGGCACCCGTTACAACGGCCATTGGAAAGACGGCATGATGCACGGTTCCGGAACGCTCTACCTGCCCGACGGCAAGATAATCAACGGTACCTGGGAATACGGAGAGCTGCTTTATGATTAATCTGCAGATTACATAAAATACTTTATTTCGACATAATAGGTATTAATAAGGGAAAGAGGGGGTAACAAATGAAAAAAACTGTCGTCTATTTTCTGTATTTTATTTTACTTTTTTCGCTATGCTGTTCGGCAGTTGGTTGTGAGGATAAAGAGATTACTCTGGATGGTGAATTGCAGGAAGAACTGCAAAAAGAAGGAATTATCCAGGAAATCAAAGATCTGTATGAAGGCTTCCGGGTAGCCATCCAGGAGCTTTTCTTCACCACGCCGCGCGTCGCCCATGACACCAACCTCAAGGTTATCGACAAGGCAATCGACCTTTACCGGCTGATGGAAGGAAAAGACCCTAAGGGCATCGGCGAGGAAGGAAAGAAGGGCACCCTTGTGGGTGAAGGGTACCTGAAAGAGAACCCACAGATCCCTGTTGGCCTGCAAGAAGAAGAGGGGGAATGGTCGGAATATACCCTGAAAGGCGACCCCCCGCGCGCCTGGCCTGTGGGTGACTGGGGAGGGTACCGGGACGGAGATACGCCCTAAAAAACAACACAAAATCACCCATCAATGAAAGATGTTTTTCAAAAATAAACATAGGATGTTAATTTTTTAAAGTTTTTTTGGAAAAAGTGTCTAAAAAAATAATTTCCCGGTATAACTAAAAATAGAAGGGGCTTCCTTTTCAGGGGGGTTGCTCCTCAAATACCAAAGATCTGTTAAGGAGGTCAAAAAATTATGTTTTCCAAGCTTATGCGCAAAGCGCGCAAGAATCAAAAAGGTTTCACTCTGGTCGAACTAATGGTCGTGGTGGTCATCATCGGGATTTTGACAGCGATAGCGGTACCGGTGTACAACAATGTGACGGCAAATGCGGCTGCAACAGCTAACGATGCTAACAGGAGAGTACTTGAGGGAGCAATTCAAATGTACCTGGCACAAAATGGTGGGGAATATAATGATGTCACAATGTCAGCAGCTGGAGCAATCGCTGGGACAGATATTACCGCTGGCAACCTTGTTCCAAATTATGTGCAAGCAATGCCTACTCCACCAACTGGATACGGTACTTATACTAAAGCTGCAGACGGGTTTGTTACAAACACTACTCCCTAAATAATGCTCGGGATAAAATAAGTCTTACTCCCCTTAAAGTATAAGGAAGAAAAAGCGGGCGATGTAAACTTGGGGCTAAAGTCCATGGGGACGTTTCTTTTACTTCATAGAGTCTTATTTCCCTAATTTAAAAAAAAACGAACTCAAGGAGGGGGTTATGAAGCTGAAAAAGAAAACTCCCACCTTTCATAAAAATAACCCCCTCATGAACAGCGCAGTAGAGCGGTCTTGTTACCTTCTGTTAGCTTCCCAGCTTAATATATAGGGGACCCGAATCACAAAAGCGTAGATTAGAGGAGACGGGATCAGGCTTGAAATATTCCCTTATCGGTTAGCGGAGGGGACGCGGGGATAGGTCTTTTATCACTACTTATGTAAAGATCTGCCCCCTTTTCTTAAAAGTTTCTTTTTGAATTAGCTTATTGAGGGAATGCGAAATCTTTAGGAGGGGTATTATGAAACAGGGAACTGCTCATCCCTATCGTCATAATAATCCTCTCCTGAACTGTGCCGGATTCACCTTAACTGAGCTGATGGTTGTAGTTGTTATCATCGCTATCCTGGTCGCCGTAGCAGTCCCGTTCTATGAAACCTTAAAAGCAGATGCCGCGGAAAAAGCTAACGAGGCGAACATCCGCATTATCCACGGCGCGGTGCAGATGTATATCGCGGACCATGGTGTCCCGGAGGGCGAACCCGATTGCGGTTGGCAGGAGGCCCTATCAGAGTACCTGCAGGAATGGCCTGAACCTCCTCCCGGCTATACGGGAACATACCAGGTTAGCGGTACTTTTCAAAACTATAAGGTTGAATTGGAAGAATAAAAGCAGGATTAAAAACAAGCTCCCGGTGAAATGAAACTACCGGGGGCTTTTCCTTTTTTCCCTTCCATCGTCTTGATATGCAGGTAAACGGGAAGCAGTGGGGAAGGACACTGTTGCTTATTTGAAACATGAGGATTCTTTCGCAAATAAAAATCAAAAATTGAAGCTGCCTGGTCAACATGTTATAATTATAACGCCAGCGATAAAATAATTGAAATGGGAAAAATATGGATACCCAAAAAGTCTTAAAAAAAATTCTGCAAGGTAATAAAAATATTAGATTTGAAGAAATGGTTGCGCTTATTTAATCTTACGGATTTACATTATCCCGGGTATCTGGAAGTCACCACATTTTTTTTAACCCCCAAGTAAAAGAAATCATAAACTTACAAAATGTTCAAGGTAAAGCAAAACAGTATCAGATTAAGCAATTCCTAAAAATGGTTGAATATTATAGATTAACAATGAAAGATGGTGAATAATAGTGGATTATCATATCAACATTTTTTACAGCGAAGGAGACGAAGGATACATTGCTGATATTCCTGATCTGCCGGGTTGCTCTGCATTCGGTGATACTCCTGAAATTGCCTTAAGCGAACTATCAAAAGCTAAAGATGCCTGGTTGGAAACAGCAAGGGATAATAATCTGCCTGTCCCTCCTCCCAGGTACCGTCCCATTATTTACCAGGTTAATAGTTAGAAAATTTCGGGACACATTAAAAATTATTGAAAATTAAGCAAAAAATGGACGCTGTGAAATGGCAGCCGGAACATGAAGACATTTTTTTTACTGGCGAAAGCCTTAATTCCATAACTTAAAGATATAGCTGCCGGGGGGTTGGTTCCAACAGGAAACTCGGGAACAAGAAAAGCATATTTACAGCCCCAATAATATTCTGATTCTATCTTCAATTAAAGCCATTGTTGTTGAGGGGACAATACCTGTCCGTGTTACAAGGCGTTCAGTAGAAATAGACCGTATATCCTCACATTTGATATAGCTGGTTTTTTGCAAACCGCCTTCAGGTGGTTCTAACGGAACATGTAAGGGAATGTGCTTATTTTGTGAGGTGATAGGCAAAACTACTGCCAATTCTGCGGCTCCTTGATTAAAAATGTCAACGGAAAGTACCAGGGCCGGCCTTCTGCCGGCTTCTTCGTGTCCTTTTACAGGATTTAGATCAACCAGCCATATTTCACCTCTTGAAGGCTTCATTTATTTTTCTCCGGATTATCAGCAAGTGCTTTATCCCAAAGCTCTCGTTCCTTAAGTTCTTCTTCCCATTGTTCAGGATTTTTTTTAAGGTCCCAAAAAGCATCGTTTGTTTCTTCTAATAAACGTTTACGCCGGTACTCTTCAACAGCCTTTTCCAGTATTTCTTGCATGGACATGCCGGTTTGTTCTGCAGTATCCCGCAATGATTTCCAGGTATTTCGTGTTACCCTGACAGTAGTACTACTCAATTCAAATCTCCTCCTAATAATTACCAACACCCGGTTTTAGCTTTTGTTACAATTTAGTATACCATATTTAAAACAATATAATCAACATGTTGATACGGAAAAAGGAATTATCACAAAAAAACCCCCGTCTGAACAGTAACAAAAAACCAGACTGCGCCTTGTTTTTTATTTTCCGTTAATTTATAATGTTCTTAGAAAGAAGAATCGGCCTTTGAGAGAAGGTGACCTCTTTGGTTCAGGAAGTTAAAGAAAAAGTAAGCTCTTTAGAGAAAACCTTGGAAGATTTTATTAGGCATACCAATTTAGGCTTTGCTAAGGTGCAAAATGCTCTGATTGAACAAAAGCAATCGATGGACGATTTTAAAGAAGAGATGCGTCTGGCCCGTGAACGGTCCGATAAAGAAATGCAAAAGTTCAAAGAAGAGATGCGCTTGGCTCGTGAACGCTCTGAAAAAGATATGCTGGAATTCAAAGAAGAAATGCGCCTAGCTCGTGAACGCTCTGAAAAAGATATGCTGGAGTTCAAAGAAGAGATGCGCTTGGCTCGTGAACAGTCCGATAAAGAAATGTATTTTGCTCAAGAACGGTCCGATAAAGAGATACAGAACTTCAAAGTAGAAATGAATAAGAGATGGAGTGAACTTGCCAACCGCTTGGGGACGTTGGCCGAGGATTTTGTTGCCCCTAATATTCCCTTTATTGCCCAAAAATACTTTCAATGTCCGGAAGAGGCAGAACTTTTTATGGTTCGCTGCAAAAAAAGACACAGCAAAGAAAAAGCAAAGCGCCGGGAGTTTGATATCATTGCCTTGTATGAGGATAAAGTCATTTTAAATGAGACAAAATCTACTCCCCGTCAGCAATATATTGATACTTTTGCTGAGTTTCTACCCCAATTTTTTGAATATTTTCCGGAGTACAGCAGCAGGGAACTTATACCCATTTTTGCTTCCCTTTACGTTGATAAGCAAACTGTGGAATATGCGACACGAAAAGGTATTTATGTACTGGCGATAAAAGGCGATAGCATGGATCTGCTTAATTACAGCCAGTTAAAAGACTCTGCATAAAATATAAGAAAAAGTCGCTTTAAATAGAAAGTCACAATATGGTTACAAAGATTAGCAATGCAAAATCCGTATAATATTTTTGTTAACAGAACCAAGCTCCGCAGGTACAAAACCTTTTATGTTCACCTGCGGTGTTTTCTTTTTCTACAAAAAATTTTAAGGCGGTTGGAACAATGTAAACATGAGGGATAGGATTTCGAATATTAATACTACAGCAAAAAGTTGCTTTACTCTTATCTTTTGCATACACCAGGCGCTCGGGTGAAATGCCGGGCAAGGTGCGACTTTTCCCGGCCGTGCAAAGTCCCGGCGAAGCGCAGACCGAAAGCTTACCCTGCAGACAGGACGTCTGCAGCCGGCTCGCTGCCATGGAGGCAGCTTGCCGGGTAGGTAAGCGAAGGGCTAAGAAGAACCGCAGGACTTGCAGGCAGGAAACCAGAGCACCGGTCCGGCGCTTTGCCCGAGCGACCGCAAACCGTCTCCATGGCACGCTAATTACTAGTTTCCGTTGTAGGGTTAATCTCTCTCCGGCAGCCCCGTCATCCTAATATGCAGGTAAAAGGGGAAATTATGGCGAATTATTATAAGGTGAAGGACATGAAGAAGAAGAAGAAGAAGAAGAAGAAGAAGAAGAAGAAAACGGAATAGAACGGGGTTGTTTGTACTGCTGGAAAAAAAAGAAGCGGGATGTGCCGATAGGACCAAGCAGGTAAACTCTTTCCTAGTGATGGATATACTGGAAAAAGCACAGAAAATGGAAGCACGGGGCGAAGATATCATTCACTTGGAAATTGGGGAACCTGATTTTGACACCCCCCAGCCAGTGAAGGAAGCTGCCATGCAAGCATTGATCGCGGGAGATACCCATTATACCCATAGTCTGGGCAAATTGGCATTGCGTGAAGCTATTGCCGGCTTTTACAAGCGTAAATACGGGGTTGAATTGTCTCCGGAGCAAATTATCGTTACATCCGGCTCTTCTCCCGGGATGTTGCTCATCTTTTCTGTGTTGGTAGAACGTGAAGATGAGATAATACTTCCTGACCCGCACTACGCCTGCTACCCCAATTTTATCCGCTTTCTCGAGGGTAAGCCTGTTTATATTCCGGTATGGGGAGAGTACGGCTTCAAATACCGGCCTGATGATATAAAAAAAGCAATCAACGCCAAGACAGCATTCCTGATGCTCAATTCCCCGGCCAATCCCACTGGTTCTGTCTATAACAGCCGCGAGCTGCAAGAGTTAGCGGCGCTCGACCGGATGATCGTTTCCGACGAGATCTACGCGGGGCTTGTTTACGGGGAAGAGCAGCATACCATTCTGGAATATACAAAGAAGGCCTTTGTCATCGGCGGCTTCTCCAAGGTTTATGCCATGACCGGATGGCGCCTGGGTTATGTAATCGCACCGCCGGAATATATCCGTGTCATGCAAAAGCTCCAGCAAAACCTCTTTATCTGTGCCGCATCCTTTGCCCAAGAGGCTGCTGTTACTGCTTTGAACTGTTGCGATCGGCATGTAAATTCCATGTTGGAAGTTTACGACCGCCGCCGCCACTATTTGTTGGAGCGTTTGAAAAAAGCAGGTATTGCACCGCCCGTGGACCCCAAAGGAGCCTTTTATGTGCTGGCTGATATAAGCAAATATACTGCAGATTCCCTGGCTTTTGCCTTTGAAATTCTGGAAGAAGCAAAGGTTGCCGTAACCCCGGGGATAGATTTCGGTCAAAACGGGGAAGGCTACCTGCGGCTCTCCTATGCCAACTCCCTGAAAAATATTGAGGAAGGAATGAACCGTTTGGAATCTTACCTGGAGAATCGACTGAAGTCCTAATAATACTTATAGCTGGTTTTTTGCAAACCGCCTTATTCAAATTTTCGCAAAATGGGTCGGACGCCTTGTTTTTTATTTTCCGTTAATTTATAATGTTCTTAGAAAGAAGAATCGGCCTTTGAGAGAAGGTGACCTCTTTGGTTCAGGAAGTTAAAGAAAAAGTAAGCTCTTTAGAGAAAACCTTGGAAGATTTTATTAGGCATACCAATTTAGGCTTTGCTAAGGTACAAAATGCTTCGATTGAACAAAAGCAATCGATGGACGATTTTAAAGAAGAGATGCGTTTGGCCGATATGCAGAACTTCAAAGTAGAACTGAATAAGAGATGGGGTGAACTTGCCAACCGCCTGGGGACGTTGGCCTAGGACTTTGTTTCCCCTAATATTCCCTTTATCGCCCAAAAATACTTTCAATGCCCGGAAGAGGCGGAACTTTTTATGGTGCGCTGCAAAAAAAGACACAGCAAAGAAAAAGCAAAGCGCCGGGAGTTTGATATCATTGCCTTTTATGAGGATAAAGTCATTTTGAATGAGACAAAATCGATTCCCCGTCAGCAATATATTGATGCTTTTGCCGAGTTTTTGTTTGAATATTTTCAGGAGTACAGCGGCAGGGAACTTATACCCATTTTTGCCGCCTTTACGTTGATAAGCAAACTGTGGAATATGCGACACGAAAAGGTATTTATGTGCTGGCAATAAAAGGTGATAGCATAGATTTGCTTAATTACAGCCAGTTAAAAGACTCCGTATAAAATACAAAAAAAAGTAGATTTAAGAAGAAAGTCACAATAAGCTTACAAAAATTGGCAAAGTAAAAATCCGCATAATGTTTCCGTTAACAAAAGCCAAGCTCCGCAGGTACAAAACGTTTTACGTTCACCTGCGGTGTTTTTCTTTTTCTACAAAGAGTTTTACAGCGGTTGGAGGGGCAGAGGAGAGGGCTAAAGACACAATGTAAAAATGAGGCATAAAATTTGAATTTTAATCTCTCCCCGGCAGCCCCGTCATCCTAATATATGGCGAATTATTACAGGGTGTATATTTCTTTCAAGGTTAGAAGGAGTTTACAGGATGGCGTATAATCCAAACAATCCCATTATTGTTCAAGGGGATAAAACCATACTCGTGGAAGTGAATAATGATTTATACGAAGAAGTGAGGAATGAGGTAGGCCGCTTTGCCGAATTAGAGAAAAGTCCGGAATACATGCATACCTATCGCATCTCTTTCCTGTCCTTGTGGAATGCTGCCTCCAGCGGCATAGACGCAAAAGAAATTGTATCTGAAGAGCCTGAAAAAGAAATGGAATTTTCCGGGATACTCATTCAGCCCAACTATGAAGTGGTCGTTGCTGCAGGTGGGATGCAGGAGGTGCATACGCTGTATCTGGACAGGTTTGCGGAAAAGGTATCCGGGGGCGTGGTTAATGTGTACAAGCTATCCTTTAAGGCAGTAGCGAGCGCTCTGGATCAGAGTATACCTGTTCAGGAGTTAATTGATTATTTTCTGGAATTCAGCGTTAATCCTCTTCCGGAGAACGTCCTTTTAACCCTTCAGGAATGGGAGAGGGACAGCAAGAAAATTCGCATCAGAACCGTGACTATTCTTGATATGGATGATCAATATTTATTGGAGGAACTTAAGAGCTATAAAACAATCCGCAATTATATTCGCAGCGACCTTCATTATGTGCTCGAAATCGATGAAAAATCGGCCAAAAAGCTGAAGAGAGAAATTGAAAAAAAGAATCGCTTTTGTCTGATGGAACCTACCGGAAAATAAGGCCAATTTACAGGAGGGAAGAGATGTCATTTACAAATGTTTAGCTAAAGATAGTTGATGACTTTCAAAAATTTTGTAGTTTTATAGAAACTGAAAAACCGGTTTATCACCAAAAAGGATTTTTTTAAAGGCATTCGAAAAAAATACAAAATATTTGTCTTCCAAACAATTCCTTTCTAGGATATAATAAGGTTAGAGGAATATAACCATCTAAAAGAAGGAAAGGGGTGAGGGAGTAATGTTTTTCAAAAATGAAAAAGGTATTGCGATGGGAATGGCAATTATTATTGGCCTTGTAATAACGGTGTCAGGAATAGTCCTGTGGCAGGTCAGTACCAATGATACTCTCCAGGTGGAAAGGGACGAAAACAGCACCCAAGCCTTTTTTTATGCAAAATCAGGTGTGGAGTTGGCCGTAGGCCTGTTGCAAGATGATCCGGATTACCTTGCTCATGGTGAAGAAGCATCTTTTTACGGGAACCTGGATGAGCCGACATATTCTAGTACTGAGACCGATGATTACAACATATATTTTGAAATAGAGAGAGATAATAACGATTATTTTATCAGATCAACGGGTATTGTGCGCGTCGGCAGTGCACAGGGAGCACAAGCGGCGGCAAATTCGTTAGGCTTTGTTATTAATATGCAACAACTTGAGGAAAGCGTTGGTATGGGCGGCGGAGGCGGTGGAGGCGGACAGATACCGCCCCTGGATATGATTTTTTCCTTAGGAGATATTGAGTTAACGGGCAGTTCGCAAATTGTCGGAAATACGGGAACCAACTCCGTAGCGGAGGATAGTGTTGTTTTAGCATGGTCCACCGTCATAAACGGTTTGCTTTCCATTGGGCCGGGAGGAGATCCGGCCACTGTTATTGATACCAGAAACTATGCGGGCAATTTGCCGCAAGGCACTGCGGCCTTACCCTCTGCCCGCTCCTACCCCATGCCGGAGTTCCCGGAGTTTCCGGATCTTCCGTTTCAAGGATTTATGGATGCCGGTTGGTGGCCCATACCTCCCGGTGGACATAGAATAAGTGAAACCGGCACATATTCGTATATTAATGTACAAAATGAACTAACCATTGATATTGGCGATGAAGATCTGTTAATTAGAACCGAAAGCCTGAGTGTTACAGGTAGTGGAAAAATAAAACTCAATAAGACGGGATCCGGGCGCTTAATTTTGTATGTTGATAATACTTTTAATATAAACGGTAGCAGCACAATTAATCAAAATGGTAACTATAATGATGTTATTATGTATTATGCCGGAAGTGGAAATCCATCAATTGATGGCAGCACGAAATACGTGGGTTCTATCTATGCAGTTAATTCGAACTTTACCGTCGCCGGTTCAGGCGGTGTAACCGGACATATTGTAACGGGAGGCACTACTGTTAATGTAACCGGTAATGCAGAGGCTAATGTCAGGGCGGTTTATGCCCCCAATGCTGTTTTAACTGTAAGCGGCAGCAGCCGCATCAGGGGTGCGGTTGTAGCACAGAGCATTAACGTCTTGGGCAACTCAAGAATTTTCTATGATGATTCTTTAAACTTGGAATTTTTCCAACTCCTCGATTGGGGTTCGGGAGAAGCTGGAGAGCCGGCAGATTGGCGGGCCATCGGCCAGTGGCAAAGGTTGTAAGGAATATGCGCAGATATAATTTTTTTAATTCGGAAAAAGGCCTGACCCTTGTGGAAGTACTTGTTGCCATGGCTATTCTCTCCATAGTTGTCGTGGCCTTTACTCAGCTTATGGGGTGGAGTTTTACCAATATCTTTATTCAGGGTAATAAAAGCAAGGCTACGGCTGCTGCTGCTGAAAAGATAGATTTTCTTACCTACGTTATTTCTACTTCCGACACGCCCGAGGATGTTATGGAGAGTGACGAAGAATGGGTCGCTCAGTTTGATGATCTGTTTGATATGGAACTCCCCGGGGAACGACGATTTTACTACGAGGCGGTTGAGAATTCATTAGACGAAACTATTGTTGATGGTTATAACGTGACAGTTGTTGTTTATTACCAGGATTATAGATTTCATGTCCTTTTTGAGCAATTTATAGACAAGAAAGATTAATAATGAAACAATTAAGCTTGCTTCAGGATAAAAAAGGGTTGACCATTATAGAATTGCTCATCGCTTCCGCCATACTGCTTATGGTGCTGGCGGTGAGTTATACTTTTTATAGTTATGCCGCCCGCTCTTCCGCTGGTGCCTCCATGCAGTCGGATATGCAGCAAAATGTGCGCCTGGCGAAAGCCCTGATTGAGAATGAAATTAAAATTGCCTCTTATGTTAAAGTAGGAGCGCCGGCAGATCCGGAAAATTATCATAAAATATACTTGGAAAACGATAAGATCATGATCCGCCATCAAGGAGAGACTGAAGAAGACCTTTTGCGCGACCTTTCCGACAATATTGCCATGAATCAGTCTTTTACCGTATGCGGAGATTCTTTTATTGAGATTATGGTTGCTGCCGGTGATGGAGAAAATAACTACGATATAACTTCGCAAATTTTAATTCTAACGAGAAATATTGATAACGCTGACGGTGATTCGGACACCGAAATTTACTATTCAGATTAAAGGAGCACCACGTAACTGCTTGCTCGTTGGCCTTTTCCGAATCCAACCCCCTGCAAATTGAGTCTGACACGACTCAATTTGCAGGGGGTTTCTTTTTGGCTCTTTATCTCTTTGCTCCTTCTCCTCTGATGACTTTAACTTTAACGAAACATAGAACTTTCCGATCTTTAGACATGTTATGAATGCTTGCTTTGCCAATTTACATAACTCAACGGCAATAAGTGAAAAATAACCGGTAAGCTTTTCTGTTTTATCCGGAACATTGTAAATAATAAAGGAGCATTTAGAAGAACTGTGAAAGATGGAAAAAAATACGCTAAGTTTACAGCAAACCGCTACTTTGCGGTTTTTACTTGTGGGGGTCGCTGTCTTCAATCTGCTTGATTATCTGTTGACTCATTTTTTCTTGCAAGCAGGTTTCAGAGAGTTTAACCCCATTATAAGTCCCCTTGTTCATACACCATATTTCCCTTTCTTGAAGCTGGTTATTATTCCGCTGTTTTTATGCTTTATCTGGCAGGTTCGACAAAGCTTGAATTGCAGGAGATTAATGTTTTACGCCCGGATTCTCTTCGGTGCTTACCTGCTGCTTATGGTCTATTTTTCTTATAATCTATCTTTACTTCGCTAGTAAATTTAGTTTTGTAAATTGGATATGTCAAATTGGATATTGACAATAAATTTGCTGTTCATTATACTCAAAGTGCCATATAATGTAATGAAATTTTTGTGCAGTGTGTTCCATTACATATTACATTAAAGTTGCCTGGCACAAATTAAATGATTTCGTGACCAGGTTTTTGCTTTAAAGGAGTGAGCAGCAATCGACATCAATTTTTTTTTACATCAAGCAGTTCAACGAAGTGCTTCAGACGTCCACATTACAGCGGGCGCCCCTCCGACACTACGAATCGACGGCGACCTGGTTCCCCTGGATGAACCCCCATTGCAACCGGACAATACGCGGCAATTGGCCAAGCAGATTCTGTCTAAAGAACAGTTCGACCTTTTTGAGAACAAGGGGGAAATTGATTTTTCATACAATGGAGCGGAAGTGGGAAGCTTTCGTGTAAATGTTTATTACCAGCGAGGTGCTGTGGGGCTGGCGATGAGAGTGGTGAGCAAACAGATACCTTCTCTTCTCTCCCTGGGATTACCGGAAACAGTAGCAACCCTTGCCCGGCGCACCCGGGGTTTAATTCTGGTGACCGGTCCTGCGGGGAGCGGCAAGTCCACAACGATTGCAGCCATGCTTAACCTTATTAACGAAGAGACGGCCTGCCATATCATTACACTGGAAGATCCTATCGAATACCTGCATGTACATAAAAAAAGTATTATCAATCAACGGGAGATCGGCAGCGACAGTAAAACATTTCCCGGCGCCCTGCGGGCGGCCCTGCGTCAGGATCCCGATGTTATTATGGTGGGGGAGATGCGGGATCTGGAAACTATCTCCATCGCTATTACTGCTGCGGAAACAGGACACCTGGTGCTGGCGACTTTGCATACTGTGAGTGCCCCGCAAGCAATAGAACGTATTATTGATGTTTTCCCTCCCAATCAGCAGCAACAGGTACGTGTACAGCTTTCGGGGACACTGGCCGGTGTAATCTCACAGCGGTTGTTGCGCCGCAGGGATGAAAAGGGAAGAGTAGTAGCTTTGGAAATTTTAATCAGCACTCCGGCAGTTCGCAACCTCATGCGAGAGAGCAAACTGCACCAGCTTTATTCAGTCATGCAGACCGGCACCCGGTTTGGTATGCAGACACTTGACAGGGCTCTTCAGGAGCTTTATAAAGACAATTTGATCAACGCTGAGGAAATCAGGAAACATGCCGCGGACCTGGATGCCATGGAGCGTTTTCTGCAGCAAAACGGTGCAGATAGTCCCTGATAAGGGAGCATCTGCCAAAACACAATATTTTTTTTAATTATTTTGTTTTTTTCCATCAGGGTAATACTATAGAATAAGTAACCTTTCAAGTAACCTTTCGCTGTAATGATAGTACAAAATTTTTCAAAATAAATAGCAAGTTGGCAGGAAAATTCACCCTATCAGGCGAATTTTTTCCTTTATAGTAGAAAGATGGAGAGATAGAGGAGGCAGCTCATTCGTGCAAGAGAAGAAAATGAAGATAACTTTCTGGGGGGTTAGGGGTTCCCGTCCGGTACCGGGCAAAGAAACAGTGGTTTACGGCGGCAATACCCCTTGCGTAACAGTAAAGGCAGGAGAAACGCTGATTATTTTAGATGCGGGGACAGGGATCTGCAACCTGGGAAACTCTCTGGCAGAGACAAGAAAAAAAGTAAAAGCACACATCTTCATCACTCATACCCACTGGGATCATATTCAAGGGTTTCCGTTTTTTACTCCTGCTTATCTCCCGGATAACGAGTTTTATCTCTATGGCCAGGGCAAGCTGGATCATACCTTTTCCAATCTGATGCGCGGGCAAATGATTTTTCCCCATTTTCCCGTGCAGATTGATAAAATGAAAGCAGACATCCGCTTAACGGAAATTTCCACCGGTGAACGTCTTGAAATTGAAGAGAATCTCTTTATCAGTACAATTCATAACAATCATCCCGGCGGCTGTCTTTCCTACCGGATAGATTACGGTGACAAGTCATGCTGTTATCTGACTGATACGGAACATTATTCCTGCATTGATGCTTATTTGCACGAGCTGGCGGCTGGTGCCGATGCAATCATTTACGACAGCAACTTTACCGATGCCGAGTATGAAGGAACAAACGAGTATAATTCCAAGATTGGCTGGGGACATTCTACCTGGCAGGAGGGAATTAAACTGGCGCGCGCGGCAGGCGTTTCACAATTAATTTTTTTCCACCATGCCACCCATCGTACAGATAACGAACTTTTCCAGATTGAAAAAGAAGCCAAAACAATTTTTAAAAATTGTCAGGCCGCAGCAGAAGGCGGCTCCATTGTCGTATAAATCTTCTTCGCGACGATAAGGTCAGAGAAAGAACAGCGCGGAAGAGGTCTGCTACAAAAAGAAAATAGTTATTGAGGGAGATAGTAATTCTATGTATTACCTGTTATCGTTACTGCGACATCCCGCACCGTTCTTTTTATTCCTCAGTCGTCCCCGGACACGGGACCTGATGAACTTCTGCCACCAGTTTGCCGTCATGCTTGGTGCAGGCATTACCGTAATGTCCGCCCTGGAAATCCTGGAATGGCATTCGGAAAATCCTTTATTAAAAAAAACAATCAAGAAAGTCGGCCAACGTGTGGAAAAGGGCAAATCCCTGACCGAAGCCGTGGCTGAAGAAGAAAAAATTTTTCCTCCTTTTTTTAAGGGGATGGTTGAAGCCGGAGAAACAGGTGGCGAACTGGACAAGGCTATGCAGCAACTGGCTCTTCACTTTGAAAGAAAAAGTGATCTGGAACAAAAAATCAAGACAGCGACTGCCTATCCGATATTTGTTTTTCTTATTATTATAGTGGTAGTCGCTTTTTTATTGGTTTTTGTCATTCCCACTTTTGCCGGAACCTTCACCGGTATGGGGGTGGATCCTCCACTGCCAACCAGACTTCTCATCACTGCCGGGAAAGGGCTGCGAGTTTACTGGTATCTGGTGATCGCCGGAGGAGTTGCCATTTACTTACTTTTTCGCAGGTTGTTAAAGACAAAAAAGGGCGGTTATTATCGGGATCGCTTGCTTTTTCGTCTCCCCCTTTTCGGCCGGATTTATCACAAAATGATGGTAGCACGGTTTTGCCGGGCTCTTAGTTCTCTGCTCGGCAGCGGGGTAGGGTTATTAACAGCACTGGATCTGGCGAAAAATGTTGTCGATAACAATGCTTTTCGAAAGCGCATTAATCTAGTAAAAGAAGACATTATCCGGGGGGAAGCAATTGCGGGAACCCTGTCTGCCGCCGGTTTTTTTCCTTTTCTGGTAATTGGGATGGTTGATGTGGGTGAGCAATCCGGAAAAATGGAGGAGATGTTCGCACGGGCTGCCGACTTATATGAGTCCGAGGTAAATTATGTCATAGATAGGCTCAGTTCCTTGGTTGAACCGGTTTTAATCATTTTCCTTTCTTTAGTGGTAGGAGGCATCGTTCTCTCAGTCTTCTTACCTCTTTTTAACATCTTTGACCTCTATCTCCTGCCAGCCGCGACACCTTCTCTTAAAATCATATAAAACGCCAACTACCATAATAACTCTTTTCTATTTTCCATCCATCCGACTATGAAGCAAATCTACCTTGTGTGTTCTAATAATCAGGGGGCAGTAAGATGACTGAGCGGTTAAAAAACAGTTATACAAGCCGCAAAGCCTTTACCCTGTTGGAAGTAGTAGTCTGCCTGGGTATCGTCAGCATCATCCTTCTTTCTTTTACAAGGCTTTTTATCAACAGTTTTGCTGCTACCGTCCAAGCCGGCCGGACCACCCAGGCCACTGCCCTTGCACAGGAAAAAATGGAAGCATTGTTATCATACTCCTATGCTGAGTTGCTTGATTTGGGGGCTGAATTAAACGGAGGATTTTTTCACTGCCCTTCTGAAGTTTCTTCCGTCCCTGCGGCTATTGAAGGTTTTAACAATTTATTCTGCTATTATACTATTGCCTATGATACTATTGAGCTTGACGGTTGCCCGGTCGATGGGCTGCGACTGGAGGTCATAATTTTGCAGGGAGAAGAGAAACAGGTTGTCAAATTTTTATCTTTTGTTCGAGAAAAATACTAATTGTAATATTTTTTTCCGGAAGACATTTTTTTTCCGCAGCAGCTTGATTTTGGTTCCGGATAAGGGGTTCACTCTTATTGAAATCCTTGCAGCGGTCAGTATAGCCGTCCTATTGTTCTGTACTGTCTTCGGGTTGTATTTTTTTGGGGTAAATACCTTTCAGATCTGTACTGCACATCTTGATCTACAACAAAATGTGCGTATCGCGGCCGATTTTATAACCCGGGAATTGCGTTATGCCCGCAACCTGGAAGTTGATACCGATGAAGTGCAATATGAACTTCCGGATGATGATAATGATTCCTATACGATAAAAAAAGAAAACGGGGAAATCGTCTATTTAATCAACAGTACGGAAAACAAGATTGCCTACAATATCAACACCCTCAGCTTTACTTGGGATGGGCTTACAAAAATTCTTTCTTTTGAAATTGAGGGAGTAGATAACAGATATTGTTATGCGGTTCGGACAGCAGTATGCCTGCAAAACCTGCAGGAAAGGCGGTAGGAACTATGGGGTAATTCGCTCACCAAAAGGGTATATCCTGGTCTTTGTTATTCTTGTCTGTGCCGCCTTATTGATGCTTGGAACATCCCTTCCGGAACTAAACAGCGTAGACTTGAAAATTGCAGCCAATCAGAGGGATAGTGTTCAGGCCTATTATCTGGCGGCAACGGGGATTGAAACAGCGTTCGGCATACTGGAAGAGTATTATCCGTTCTACTGCGGAAGCGGAGAAATGTCTCTAGCCGGGGGGAGTATCAGCGTAAATGTAAACTACACAGATCAGGAAGACGGCAGCCGGCAGGTACAAATAATCTCTATCGGCCAAAAAGGTCCTATTCAGGAGAAGGTTTCTGTAAAATTTCAGTCTGTTCCTTTCTATCCCGGAGGAACAGACGGTGCTGAATTGGGATGGTATGATGAAATAAGCGGGGAAATAATTCCCGACGTCGAACACATTGGAGATGGTGTTGTCTCCTTAGGTCATCCCGACATGACCTCCCCCATAACTTTATGCAGCCCGGAGAGCAGCGGCGCTTTTCTTTCTGCTGAACAGATTTTTTTTCAAAGCTTGCCGGTCAACCTGCTTGTAGCCAAAACTCTGGAGATCAGTGCCGATATAGTGGTTTTTCTGGGAAGTGTTTTTTTATGCCCGGAGGAAGGAAGCTTGCTCTTTTCACATCCTTCCGGCGATCCGATGCGTGTTTATTTTCGTGAAGAGGTACTGTCAACCTTCGATTACCACTCCTTGCTTGAACCGGGGGTATATTCTTTCCCGGTTGATTGGCAAATTACCGGTAATTCTTCTCCGCAGGAAACAAGGTGCTACCGGGTTTTACCGGTTGTCCCCGGAACAATGATCCTGGAGAGCGGGAGATAATAATTGATCTATTATTTAAGCCTGCGGCAACCGGCTCAGGAGTCAGGAACAGGTTACCACAGGAATAATGTGCAGCAGTTTACTTGAACGGCAACTTTTGAAAATGCAGGAAATTATTTATACCGTATAGAAATATATATGACAGTGAAACTAACCATTACGGGAACTTTAGACTGATTATTATTAAAGGAGGAATCCTGATGATTAATAAGATTACTGAATTACTGGGGAAAGAAGCCGATTACCTATTAAACCATTCCTGCAAGACAGTTTCCAAGGATCTTCTCTGCGTACCCTCTCCGGATTATGTTGACCGTGTATTGGTCGTTTCCGATCGTCCTGCACCAGTCTTGCGCAATATGCAGCTTTTATTTTCAACCGGACGTCTGGCCAAAACGGGTTACCTTTCCATTTTACCGGTGGACCAGGGAGTAGAACACTCGGCCGGAGCATCTTTTGCTCCCAATCCGATCTATTTTGATCCGGAAAATATTGTCAAACTGGCTATTGAAGGAGGTTGCAACGCAGTTGCTTCTACTCTGGGAGTTTTAGGAAGCATGGCACGGAAATATGCACATAAGATCCCCTTTATTCTTAAAATTAATCATAATGAACTTCTGACCTATCCGAATAAGTTTGATCAAATTCTCTTTGCCGATGTTGATCAGGCTTTTGAAATGGGAGCAGTTGCCGTGGGAGCCACAATTTATTATGGTTCGGAAGAAAGCAGCAGGCAAATACAGGAAATTTCCCAGGCTTTTCATTATGCACATTCCCTGGGATTGGTTACTATTCTCTGGACATATTTACGTAATGATGCTTTCAAAAAAGATAATGTCGATTATCATGCCTCAGCTGACTTAACCGGCCAGGCCAATTACCTGGGAGCCACAATAGAAGCAGATATTATAAAACAGAAACAGGCTGAAAACAATGGCGGTTTCCTTGCCATAGACTTCGGCAAGACAAATAAGAAGGTTTATTCCGATCTTTCCACAGACCATCCCATTGACCTGACCCGTTACCAGGTTGTGAATTGTCTGACTGGGCGTGCGGGGTTGATAAATTCCGGGGGACCTTCAGGGGAAAATGATATCCAGCAGGCGGTAAAAACGGCTGTCATTAATAAGAGAGCCGGAGGTATGGGGCTTATCTCCGGAAGAAAAGCCTTCCAAAAACCCATGAAAGAAGGCGTGGAAATTCTGCAGGCTATCCAGGATGTTTACCTTTGTAAGGAAATCGATCTGGCCTGATTATTTAAAAGAAAGCGGCAGTAGGAGAAACCGGAAAGGTTTTACTTTTCTGGAGCTGGTTATTGTCCTGGCATTATTCGGTGTCATCCTGGCAATTGCCTTGCCCCGGCTCCCTTCACTTTCCCGCCGGCAGTTGGAGACAGCAGCCCGGAAAATGGCCGGAGATCTGCGTTTGACCAGAAGCGAAGCCATTTCATCCGGAGAAATATGCAAAGTTAAATTTTTTGTGTATGGAGACTGTTATCTGCTAATTTTAACGGAAAAAAATCAATCAGTTCACTTGCCGGAGGGAATTCACTTTTCGGGTCTGACAACTTTTTTGACAGAAAATGGTGTTCCTTTTGTTCATTTTAATGCCCTGGGCCGTCCCAGCGGAGGGGGAACGGCCATTCTCCAATCCCAAGATGGGGACGAGCGTTATATTATTGTTACTCCGGTAACAGGGAGGGTAAGAATAGCAAATGAACCGCCTCAACACTGGTAAAACTGTTTATTAACCGTTTATTCCCCATAATACGGTTGTATTGTGCAATTTTTAAAAAAACGGCGTTATTTTCCTTTGTAGCAGGATTTTTTCCCCAGAAGTTGAATTTAGATATTAATAGAGGAAATAGTAAAAAATAAGGCTGTACAGAGCAAGGGAGGTGAAAACATAGAAAATAAAAGCATACAAAAACGGATAACAAAACTTCGTTCGAAACTGGATGCCCGTAATATTAAGGCTTTTTTGATCACACATTTACCGAACATATTTTACCTGAGCGGTTTTTCGGGAAGTAGCGGTTTTTTATGTATAACAGAAAAGACGGCACATCTCTACACGGATTTTCGCTATCTTCAACAAGCTTCTGAAGAAGCCCCCTTTTTTGAAATAATTAAAGTGGGCAACAGTGAAGATTTTTCCGAGATGGTTACTTTTTTAGCAAAAAGTGGAATCAAAAATCTTTCTGTTGAGGAAGAATACCTGACGCTCCGAGTGTACAACCAGCTGCAAAAAGCTGCTCAGGGGATAGAGTTACATTCCCAACTCCATTTTGTTGAAGAGATTCGGGCTATTAAAGAAGAGAGTGAAGTTGAAAAAATTGCAACCGCGGCAAGAATTGCCGATAAAGCATTTCTGCAAATTCTTCCACTTATTAAACCAGGTATGCGAGAAGAAGAAATTGCCCTGGAGCTGGAATATCGTTTGCGCAAAGAAGGCTCCCAGAAAAATCCCTTCGATATAATTGTAGCATCCGGTCCTCGCTCAGCATTACCCCACGGGTTGGCTTCACCCAGGATTATCGGTGAGGGAGAACTGATAACAATAGATTTTGGTGCTGTTTTTGCAGGGTATTCTTCCGATATGACCCGTACATTTGTGCTGGGTGCACCTTCAAAAAAGCAACGGGATATTTACAAATTGGTCCTTGACGCTCAGGAATTAGCCATGCAAAACTTAACGGCAGGAAATCATTGTCAGGCGATTGATGCATTGACACGTGAGCATTTTCAAAAGAATGGTTATGCTTCTTTCTTCGGTCATGGCTTGGGGCACGGCGTGGGTCTGGAAGTCCACGAACTTCCCACTCTTTCACCAAAAGGGAATCGGACTCTTGAGGAAGGGATGGTTTTTACCGTTGAACCCGGGCTTTATTTCGAAGGTTGGGGAGGCGTACGGATTGAAGATCTTGTTGTTTTGCACAACAATGGTCCCAAAATCCTCACTTCCAGCCCGAAGGGACTGTCAATCTAGAAATATAGATATAAACAAACAAACAAATAACTGTACAGACGAAAAATATGAACTTTTACAGTTTTTTATCTTATACGGGGGAGTGATTTAATGAATGATTTCCAGCAATGATTTTCATACAGGACTGACTATTGAACTTGACGGAGAGATCTATATTGTAATAGAATTCCAGCATGTTAAACCGGGAAAAGGTGCTGCTTTTGTCCGCTCCAAACTAAAAAATATGCGCAGTGGAGCGACAACAGAAAAAACCTTCCGGGCCGGTGAGAAAATAGCCAGGGCGCTCATTGAGAAAAAAGAAATGGAGTATCTGTACAGTACAGGGGAAGAGTTTATCTTTATGGATATGGAAAGTTATGAACAAGTTTCTTTAAATTCAAACCAGCTCGGAGAGAGTTTAAAATTTTTAAAGGAAAATATGCGCTTGCTTGTTATGGTGTTTAAAGGGGAAGTTATCGGTATTGAAATGCCCAATTCCGTAGAGTTGACTGTTGTGGAAACAGACCCTGGGTTTAAAGGGGATACCGCCTCGGGAGGCAGTAAGCCCGCCAAACTGGAGACCGGATTCGTTGTCCAGGTACCTTTTTTTATTAATGAAGGGGATATCCTGAGAATAGATACCCGGACCGGTGCGTATATTGAACGTGTTTAGTCAAAAATAAATATAAATGACTAAGCTGTTGTTCCGCTAATTAACGGGGGCTACAGTTAAAGGAGGCTGGCAAGGATGGACGATCTGAATTCTAAACTGGGATATCTTAAAGGATTGGCTGATGGATTGGGGATTAACGATGAAACAAAAGAAGGAAAAGTTATTCAGCAGATGATTCTTTTATTGGATGAAATGGGTCGCTCTCTGGAAGAACTTAAAGATGATTATGAGGAGCTTTTTTCGTATGTTGAAGCAATAGACCAGGATCTGACGGAACTGGAAGATGAATTATTGGAAGAAGACGACGATGATGACGACGATGACGACGATTATGATGATTATGATGACGAAGATGATGATGTTTTTGACGAACATGATGTAAGCTTTACAGTTGAATGTCCGGAATGCCGTCAGGAAGTTGTTATTGATGAAGACATTCTGGAAGATGAAGAATCATTTGAAGTGCTCTGCCCAAATTGCGGAAGAGTAGTTTTTATTAATGATGAGGAAGAATGGGAAAATGATCTTGATGAATTCGAAGATGAAAAGATAGAAGAAGATAAAAATAATTAGACGTTTTTAACTGCAGGAAATCCTCCGGTCTACCGGGGGATTTTTTTTTTGAGAAAAATTTCCGGAGGTATAAAAAGATCTTCATTGCCATATGTATTTTCAAGAGGAAAGATCCTCAAGAAAGATGAAAACGGGGTGAAAAACCGGTGCTTGACGCCTCCATAGATATAAAAAAACAGATCTGCCCTTTTCTGGCCCCAAAATTAAGGGCAATTATTGAACATCTACCTTATGAACTTTTAGCGAAAACAGAAGAAATTCGCTTGAGGTTTTCCAGGCCTTTACTTATTTGCTGGGCGGGGGGAGAATCCTATCTCGGAGAAGATGGTCCTGTTGCCGGTCCTGGTGAAGCGTACCTGTTATCCGGAGAGGACTTGAGGCAAACAATTGAGTTGATTAGCAGTTACTCGCTCTATGCTTGCGAAGATGAAATCAGACAGGGTTATCTAACCATTCCAGGAGGGCACCGGGTCGGGCTGGCCGGAAGAGTCGTTCTGGAAAAGGGAACGATTAAAGTGATCCGGGATATTAATTCGTGTAATATTCGCATTGCCAGACAGGTTACGGGAGCTGGAGAAAGAGTGTTTCCTTTTCTCATTGACCGGAGGTTGGGAAGGATATTTCATTCTCTTATCATTTCGCCTCCTCAGGGAGGAAAGACCACGCTTTTAAGGGATCTTGCTCGGATTATTAGCGATGGAATCGGGGTTTTAGGTCAAAGGGGACAAAAAGTGGGTATTGTTGATGAACGTTCTGAAATAGCCGGTTGTTACAGGGGAGTTCCTCAGCTTGATGTCGGTCTGCGAACAGATGTGCTGGATGCCTGCCCCAAGGCAGAAGGCATTATGCTTATGTTACGTTCCTTATCACCACAAGTTATTATTACTGATGAAATCGGACGTGAAGAAGATGCCCGGGCTATTGAGGAAGCTGTCCATGCCGGTGTCACGATTATTGCTTCAGCTCACGGGTCTTCTCTGGAGGATATTATGCACAGGCCAATCTTACGGGAACTACTGGAAAAAAATTATTTTGAGCGGCTGGTTTTTCTCAGCAATAAACGGGGCCCAGGTACTTTGGAAATGATTATTGAAGGAGAACGGGGGCTGCCTCTTTATTCCGCCAACACCGGGGGAGAACTATGAAAGGAGATGTCTATGAAACTTGTCGGCGCTGCCTTGATAATTTTCACAGCCTACCTGATGGGATGCCAGGTTTGCGCCTTATATCAGCGAAGAGTCCGCTACCTGGAAGAAATTATTATGGGTCTGGAGCTCTTTCGAGCAGAGGTTAATTATGGTCTGACTCCCTTGCCCCAGGCTTTCCAAAATATCGGTAAAAAATTTAAAAATCCTGTGGGCTCCCTTTTTGTTGATTTTTCTTTGTCCTTGCTCCAAGGGAAAGGACTAAGTGCATTAGAGTGCTGGAGAGCTGTTCTTGAGAAGAGAAGTTCCGAACTGGCTTTAAAAGATGAGCAGATGGAAATACTGGAGAGGCTTGGATCTACCTGGGGACAGGGGGATAAAGACGGACAGAGAAAGCAAATTTCCTTAATTCAGGAATTACTGAAACATGCTCTGGAAGGAGCACGTAATGAACGGCAAAAAAATGATAAGCTTTGGAAGTATCTGGGACTTCTGGGAGGAGTAACAGTAGTGCTTTTTCTTATTTAAAAAAAAGCCAAGCCTTCCGGAGCCGGACTATTTTTAAAAAAGGGGGTTCAAAATGGATCTTTTACGCATAGACCTTCTTTTTCAAATTGCAGGTATCGGCATTTTTATCTCCGTCCTGAACATTGTCCTCAAGCAAGCGGGAAAAGAAGAGCAGGCCCAAATGTTGACATTGGTCGGAGTTGTCATCGTTCTTCTGTTGGTCTTACAATTACTGGGCGATTTATTTGAAAGTATTCGGGTCATCTTTAACCTGTTTTAAGCGGGTGATTTTGTGGAAATTATCCAGGTTGTGAGTTTCGCCGTTATTGCAGCGATTTTTATTCTTTTTATCCGTCAGAGTCGCCCGGAAATAGCCCAGTTATTATCCATCGCCGTGGGTGTAATTGTCGTAATATATCTACTTGGGTATTTAAAGATGGTCATTGATGTGATCACGCAAATGGCTCTGGAGGCACAAGTTAATCCCCTTTTTTTACGTACTCTTTTGAGAGTGATCGGTGTGGCTTACCTGGCCGAGTTCGGCGCACAGATATGCCGTGATGCCGGAGAAAGCAGCATAGCCGGCAAAATTGAATTTGCAGGTAAAATTATTATTCTGGTTATGGCTATCCCTATTCTGGTCTCCGTTCTGGAAGGTATTATCAATTTTATTCCTTAACGAATCTTATTCCTTAACAATTTAACAATGATGAAAAAGAAAAGCCCCCGGGATGGAGGAATACCGCCTTGACTATTCTGGAAAAGAAGAAAAAAATACCTGTTCCCTTAATTTTTGTCATCCTCATCTTTATCCTTGCGGGTCCCGGTATCAATCTGCTGTCTACCGGAGACGGAATAAAGCATTGTTCAGCCGCTACTCCGGTAACAGCGGGCAACACACCGGCAGAAGGGACTGAACAGGACCGGATTAATCAAAACGGCAGCGGATTACCGGCAGAATGGAAACAGGTTGAAGAATATTGGAATGAAGTTGAAGAAGAAATGAAAGACTTTTTACCGTCCTGGAGTTTAAAGGATATCTGGGAAGGTGAAAGGGAAAGCATGCTGCCGGGTCTCGGTGAAGTTGCCCGGGGACTTTCCCGGTATTTTTTTTCAGAAATTGTTATGAATCTCCACCTTTTGGGACAACTAATTTTACTGGCTGTGGCAGCCTCCCTGCTTAAAAATCTTCAGGGGGCCTTTGGGAGCAGGGAAGTCGCTTCCCTGACAGAGACGATTATCTTTTTTGTCTTGCTGGGTGTTGTCATGGGAAGCTTTACCCTGGCTGTAGAGATAGGGAAAAACGCGGTGGAAAAAATGGTTGATTTTATGCTGGCACTGGTTCCGGTTTTACTGACATTAATGGCTTCCATGGGACATATAACTTCAGTAAGTTTGTTTCATCCCTTGATAATTTTTGCAGTCAATCTGATGGCTTCCTTAACCCGCAACGCGATTTTTCCACTTATTTACTTTGCTACGATCCTGTACCTGGTTAATCATTTTTCACCTCAGTTTAAAATTAGCCGGCTGGCTGATCTCTTTAAAGATATTTGCCTTTGGGGACTTGGCCTGATGTTTACGCTTTTTTTAGGTCTTACTGCTATTCAAGGAGTTGCGGGAGGTATCGGAGATGCCTTAACACTAAGAACAGCCAAATTTATGACAGGAGCTTTCATCCCGGTCGTAGGTAAAATGCTGGCTGATTCCGTAGAAACAGTTTTGGGCTACTCACTACTTCTAAAAAACAGCGCAACCATTGCAGGATTAATCGTTCTTTTACTTATGATCGTCTTTCCCCTCATAAAGCTGCTGGCACTGGTAATGATTTATAAATTATCAGGGGCTTTGGTACAACCCCTGGGAGAAACAACTCTGGGAGATGCCCTGCAGACGATGAGTAATTGCCTGATTTTGGTTTTTTCTGCGGTTGCCACCGTGGCACTGGCCTTTTTCATCGGCATTGCCATTGTTGTGGGAGCCAGTAACGCGACAGTGATGTTACGTTAAAGGGATTGGAGTCAGACATGATTGAAACAATCGGTAACCTCGTACGTTATATCGTAATTTTGCTTTTTCTAACCGTCCTTCTGGAAATGATCCTTCCTCAAGGAATATTTCGCAGTTATCTGCGGGTTCTAGTCGGAATTTTACTAATTTTTACCATTCTATCGCCGTTGCAAAAAATTATGCATATCACCCCCCTCCTGAATGAAGACAATGTATTTGCGGGGACAGAAATGGAGAGGGAAGATCTGGAGCAGATTCTTGCCGGAGGAGAAGCGCTGCAAAAAGAAAACGAAAGTCTGGCCCTGCAAGATTACCGCAGTAATATTTTTACACTGCTGGAAAACGAGCTTAACGAAAAATTCGGTAAAGATTTGCTCCAATTGGAAGTTTCTTTAGAGGAAGATTCCTCAAGCGAGGAATTCGGTTCACTACAGGAACTTTCTCTCATTATTCAAGATAGGGAAGAAAAGCAGATGGAAAAGAAGGGGGCGATTAAAGTGGAAAAAATTCACATTAAGGTCCACAATACCGCTGAAACCGCTGAAACTGCCGAAGCCTCTAAAAAGGAAAAGGTAACTTCAAGTGGGCCCTCCATAACGGAAGAAGACGTAGATGTTAAAGTTCAAGAAGAGAGGATCATAGAAAGACATCTGGCTTCATTCTTTCAGATTTCTCCGGAAAAAGTTAAGGTAAAAATTTTACCATGATATTGGAGGTAAAAAAATGTCTGGGAAAAAAGAGACAAAAGGTAGTAATATTTTTGAACTTTTGAAAACATGGGAGGGATGGCAGGGTAAAAAGAAAAATTCCTTTCTCTTAATTTTATTGCTCCTGGGGGTTTTGTTAATGTTTGCCGGTTCCTTCTTTAAATCGGCCTCCCCCAAACCCACTCCTGAGTCTAGTCAAATTAAATATCAAGATAACTTCCCGGATAACAATATTCAGGAAAATTATGAAAAGGAGCTGACCGGGGAGTTGACCGATATCCTTGAACAGATGGAGGGAGTAAGCAATGTCCGTGTATTGATTACGTATGAGAAAAGTAAAGAATCCGTTTATGCTCAGGTTACGGAAGAGAGTAGAAAAGAAACAACGGAAAAGGATACGGAAGGGGGGACGAGGGATATTATTGAAACTACCATGAAAGAAGAATATGTCTTACTCCAGGAGGGAGGTGGCGGAGAAAGGGCTCTACTCCTCATGGAAAATAAGCCCAAAGTAAAGGGAGTCCTGGTTGTGGCGAAAGGGGCGGAAAACGCCGAATTACGCTTAAAAATGCTGCGAGCAATTCAGAGCTTAATGGGCTTACCTGCTCACCGGATTGCAGTTCTCCCTTGGGGTGATCCGGATGAGAAGTAGAAGAAAGGAAAGGGGGTGGCCTTTCGTATATGGGCAGAAAAAAAATCTGGTTTTTGAGTATTATACTGGTGGGCTTAGTAACATATTTTTTCGTAACCGGTCTCGAAAAAGAGATGAGCCGCATAGAGATCGTCCCTGATGAAGATATGCTTAAGCCGATGCTGGCTGCGGATCTGACTGATGATCCGTCTCAATGGAAATTTGACGATGCTCACGCTTTCTTTGTTGAATACCGCCTGGAAAGGGATAGGATAAGAGCGCAGGAACTGGAAATGTTAAATGAAGTAATCAACAACCCGCAGGTTGGAGAAGAGCCCCGGAGGCAAGCTGAAAAGCAAATCCTTAACCTGGTGGACCTGATGGAAAAAGAACTGACCGTGGAGAATATCATCAAAGCCCAGGGCTACTCCGATGCCCTGCTGTTCAGCGGAAAAGGCATTACAACAGTCATGATCTATGCGGAAAGTCTTTCTGAGAGCGACTTTTTGCGCATTGCCGACACAGTATCGGCGATTACCGGTGTCTCCAGGGAAGATGTCCAGGTAATTCAGCATAAATGAAATGAGCAAAAATGAGCAAAATAAGCCGCAGTAATTTGAAGATTTAAGTATTATATGTTATAATGATCCAAACTGATCCAAAGCGCCAATTTACCTTGATTTACCGCAGAAACGAACGTT
The DNA here is from genome assembly GCA_016841605.1 of Dethiobacter alkaliphilus. Taxonomy (GTDB): domain Bacteria; phylum Bacillota; class Dethiobacteria; order DTU022; family UBA8154; genus DUNV01. Next base: position 133,955 of record JAENYV010000007.1, read on the forward strand.
ATTAACAGAAAGGTTGTTTTAGGTTTTAATAATCCTTTTTTGGGAGGGATAATAGATGGAAGAAGGACGTACTCTTTCTTCAGAACTGGGAGCAATTCGTATCGCAGATGAAGTGGTTTCTATTGTCGCAGGACTTGCAGCAACGGAAATAGATGGAGTTGCCAGTATGAGCGGGGGAATTGCCGGCGGAATTGCAGAAGCCCTTGGAAAAAAGAATTTTTCCAAAGGGGTAAAGGTAGATGTCGGTGATGAAGAGGCGGCTGTTGAGTTGTTTTTAATTGTCCGTTATGGAGCCCGCATTCCTGATGTGGCATGGGCGGTACAGGAAAATGTGAAAAAAGCGATTGAAAGCATGACCGGGTTGCAGGTTATACGGGTAAATGTACATGTACAGGGTGTTACCTTTCCACAACAGTCAAAAACGGAAGAGGATGGTCTTAAGTAAATGTTTGAAACCTAGCCTCCCGTTGTTTGACGGGAGGCTAGGTTCGCTTCCTGGAAAGGAGACCTAAACTGGATGGGGTTGGCAAAAAAGATCCTTTTTACTTTTCTTGGTGCCTGTATCCTGCTTGGGGGACTGTGCTTGATTTTTTTATCCCTGGGGCTCTTTCCCAAAATCGGGTTGGATAATTACAGATTTTTTTGGCTGGAGGGAAACTTTAATTACACAGCCCTTGGCTTTTTAATTTTAATTGTGGGGGTGTTGTTAATCGCTTTCTTTTCTCCGGGTGGTAAAAGGAAGGAAACGGGAAGTATAGTAAGTTTTAACGAATTGGGAGAAGTTCGCGTTTCTTTTCGGGCTATTGAGAATATGGTTTTGACTGCTTCACGTAAAGTTAAGGGAATTCGTGAAGTCAGCACTCGCATTGACTCAACGGAACAGGGTCTGGTGATCTATTTACGAATTAAACCGATTCCCGACCTTCCTCTTCCTGCTCTGATTCGCGAACTCCAGGAAACAGTCAGGAATTATGTTCAGGAAATTAGCGGCAGCGGCGTTGCCGAGGTAAAGGTCCTGGTAGAAAATATCTCCCAGGAAAAAAACCAGAAAAATCTCCATTAAGGTGGGAATGGAGTTGAACGACAATTTTATTATCTTTGTCCAAGAAAACTGGAGAAAATTACTGGGAGGTCTGCTGGGGTTACTGGTTGCCGTTATTTTTGTCCTTTTTGGATTTTGGAAAGGGCTCTTTATTATTTTTTGTATTCTGGCAGGCATCTTTGCAGGAAGTATGATCGAAAAAAGCGAGGGTCTGCGAAATTTTTTCAACCGGCTTTGGTACGGTCAAAACCGGTTTTAGTAACCACCTGCCTGCAAGGTGGTTTTACTTTTTATAGAAGAAAGGAAGTCAAAAAGCTTGAAAAGAAAGCAGGTCAGGGAACAGGCCTTTAAAACACTATTTATGATTGACATGGGGAAAAATAATCCCGAAAAAGCTCTTTTTTATACTTTGGACAACTCTATCTTTTCTGCCGGGGAAAGACTGTTTCTTAAAGAATTGGTTCTGGGCACCCTGGAAAAATTATCCGAGCTGGATGATCTGTTATCCCGGTATTTAATTAACTGGGAAGTAGAGCGCTTGGCCGCTCCGGTGAGAACCATTCTCCGTATGGCCCTATTCGAGCTGTTGTTTTCGGAGGAGATACCCGCGGCAGTAACAATTAATGAAGCAATAGAACTGACCAAAAGTTATCAGGATGAAGAAGCAGCACGATTTGTAAACGGAGTTCTGGACAGAATTCGTTTGTCAAATTTAAATTCAGAAGGGGTTTCCGACTCCTGAAAAGCAGGTTATTTCTTCCACAAATTTTTCTATTCAGCAGGATAATGGACCGATCAAAGAGAATTAACAGAATTAAACTTAGAGGGGTAAAGGAGGTTTTGTCGTATCGGTGTCAATTACTAAAGCTCTGTTGCTTGATAATTTAATTGAGGCCGCAAAAAATTCATGAATAACAGGGGCGTTTTATCGGTTTCACAGTTAAACCGCTATTTAAAATCTCTTTTGCTAAGCGATCCTATCCTGCAAGGTATTTGTATAATCGGGGAAATTTCCAATTATAAGTTGCACAAACCATCGGGGCACATGTATTTTACTCTTAAAGAAAATGAGAGTATACTTCGTTGTGTTTTTTTTCGCAGTAAGAATGCGGATCTAAAATTTTTACCCGGGGAAGGGATGAAAGTCCTCGCCCGGGGAAGTATCTCTTTATACGAACGCAGTGGCTATTATCAGCTTTATATTGATAGATTGGAACCTGAGGGGCTGGGAACGCTTTTCCTGGCTTTTGAACAGCTTAAAGAAAAATTGCGTCTTCAAGGGCTTTTTGCTCCGGAACACAAGAAACCATTACCATTTATTCCAAGAAGAATAGGGCTGATCACATCACCATCAGGAGCTGCTGTCCAAGATTTTTTGAACACACTTTTCAGAAGATTCCCATGCATAAATATTGTTTTCTCTCCGGTCGCGGTACAGGGAAATGAAGCAGCTTTCCAGATCATAACAGCCTTGAACCGGATGCAGGATCTTCCGGACCTTGATGTTATTGTCATTACCAGGGGCGGGGGATCCATTGAGGAGCTTTGGCCGTTTAATAATGAGAAACTTGCTCTGGCAATTTTTCAATCAAAAATTCCGGTAATAAGCGCGATAGGACATGAAACCGATTTTACTATCGCTGATTTTGTGGCTGATCTTCGGTCCGCCACACCAACAGCTGCAGCCGAACAGGTTGCCCCGGAATTGCGAGAACTTCTTCAGGAATTGCAGAATAAAAAGAAACAACTCATGAAGCTCTGGATTCAGTACTGCCGACGGCACCGCTTGAACCTGGAAAGATTTTCCGGGAATGTTTTAAGAAAGGTCCCCCGTGATAAAATTAATCAGGGCTATCAGCGAATTGACGACATGGAAAGGCTTTTTAACCGGCTCTTTAATATGCAGTTAAAATTAAAAAATAGCCGCCTGGAACATTTAAAAGAAAAACTTGAAGCGCTAAATCCTTTAAAAGTGATGGAACGGGGTTTTGTTTTCGTTTTAGATAAGGACAAGAAACTAATAAGCGGAGTTGACCGGCTAGAAGTGGATAAAGAAATAGATATAATTTTTAAAAATGGAGAAGCCGGGTGCATGATAAAAAATCTTCGGGACAAGCATATCTTACTCCCCGAAAAGAAGGATGAAAATGCATAAAAGGACAGATAAAATAGAAAAGCTAACTTTTGAAGAAGCTTTAGAAAAGCTGGAGAGTATTATCAATAAAATGGAAAGGGAAGAGTTGCCCCTGGAAAAATCTTTAGAAAATTTCCAGGAAGGTATGGAATTGCATTTGCACTGTCGCAAACTGCTGACAGAAGCGGAATTTCGGATTGAAAAGCTCTTACAAAACGGTGAACTGGAAGAATACACCGACCTCCGGAGGGAGGAAAGATGATTCTGGATATCTTGCATGAAAAAATCCATTTAATAAATCAAGCCCTTGATTATTATCTTCCGGGAGAGGAAGAATATCCTCAGAGCATTAACCGGGCAATGCGTTACAGCATCTTCGCCGGTGGAAAACGTATACGTCCGCTCCTAATCCTTTTAGTCGGCGATCTTTTTAGCTCACCACAAGAAAAGGGTATTCTCCCTGCCTGTGCCATGGAAATGATTCATACCTATTCCCTGATCCACGATGACCTTCCGGCTATGGACGATGATGATTACAGGCGAGGCCGTCTTACTTCCCATAAGGTCTTTGGAGAAGCAATCGCTATTCTGGCAGGAGACGCCCTTTTAACCCTGGCCCTGGAAATTCTCTCACGTGAAGATAATAACAATGATGACTGCCATTATCTTTCTGTATATACAAAAACAGTGAGTGCCGAAGTCAGGTTAAAAATCATTGCAGAGCTTTCCAAAGCTGCAGGTGTGCGGGGGATGATCGGCGGACAGGTCGTAGATCTTGAATCTGAAGGAAAGAGTATCTCGTCTCAAACGATAGACTATATTAATTCACACAAGACAGGAGCACTTCTGGTTTCCTGCTTTCGAACGGGAGTATTCTTAGGAGGCGGAGATAAGGATGATTTAGAACGTCTTACCGCCTGTGCTTCCGTTATCGGCAGCGCATTTCAAATTGTCGATGACCTGCTGGATTTGGAAGGAAATAAAGTAAAAATGGGAAAGGACCTGGGAGCGGATATAAAATTAAATAAAGCAACCTATCTGTCCCGCTTTGGCTTGCAAGAGGCGAAGGAGCTTCGCGATCAAAAATTTCAGCAAGCGATCAAACTCCTGGATTACTACGGGGAGCAAGCGATGCTTCTACAGAAGCTCGTTCAGTTCATGCTTTACAGGGATTATTAAAAATCCTGCAATCTTGAGTTCGAAGAATTGATATGTTATAATCAAGTAAAGACACAGGTGGTGCAGTATCCTAGTTGGCACATCGCTCTGGAGGGCGGGGCTAAAAATCCGCTTAAGGGCACATCGATGAAGTTCCTTGTGCCGGCTGCCGAAGCCCAGTCGGGGGTTGGTGCTGGGAGTTAAGAAGGATGGGGCGATCTACAAAGGCATGTAGGCGTTGACCCTGCCTTCGTGGAGACCTAAGTACGTGGCGTATTACCGTACGGTAAAAGGTTACGGCTTAGAGATAGAACCTGTGTGCGGCAGACGCTGTGCACAGTGTAGCCTGCCTTGAGTGGTTTTCGGGGGAGAAAGGCAAAGTCCTTGGGAAACCAAAACTGCAAAAGAGGCTAAAGAGCGAAAAAGTGCTATGGAGGAAATCTCCTAGGCTGTTCCCACCGGAGGGAGACTCTGCGGGGATTAAAGTGTGGACTTAGTGGTAATCCAGCCCTGTTGATGGCAACACTGCAGAGATGGCCTTAAAAGGAAACTGCCGGGTTGGTGACGACCAGGCGGTCATTTGGGAAAACCTGCTGGACCTGAAGCCGCAAAGTTTACCCATAGAGTTGCCACCTGTGTTCTTGATACGTATATGAGGTGGCTTTTTTGCCCAAAGAAAAACCAACAAGGCAAAAAAAAAGAACGGCTTGGTTTTTTTTCGTCGGTTGTTGGACTTTTTTTTTAGCTATTTTTTTTACCCTGGTAACACGTTTTTTATTGCAAAGTTTCCGGTCGATTATTCTTTCCTTTTTTCTTCTTTTACTTATTATTGCTATTGGAATTGTCTTTGATATTATCGGTACAGCGGTAACCGCTGCCAGCGAAAAACCCTTTCATGCAAAGGCTGCCAAAAAAATTTTTGGTGCTAAAATGGGCATTTATCTGGTTCGAAATGCGGATCGTGTCGCGAGTTTTTGTAACGATGTCGTGGGTGACATTTCCGGTATCGTAAGTGGTATCGTGGCTGCAGTGATTATTATTAACATTACACTTGCCAAGCCCTACTTAAACGAAATAGCAATGAGTATTTTGCTGGCCGGCCTGGTTTCTGCTCTGACAGTTGGGGGAAAAGCCGTTGGGAAAACCCTGGCTATTAATAAACCGACCGATATTGTCTTTCTTTTTGCGAGATTGCTGACAACCTTTGAAAATATTATTTATCGCAAGAAAAAGGGTAAACCCAAAATTAGATCTTCTCAAGAAAAGCGGTGATCCTTTGGGGACGATTCTGGAAAGGATCAACGATCCCGGCATTTTAAAAAAATTACCCCTTCATGAGCTGGTACAACTGGCAAAAGAGATCAGGGAACTCATGGTTAATGTCATTTCAGGCAGGGGGGGGCATCTGGCATCCAATTTGGGTGTTGTCGAATTAACCATTGCTCTGCATCGGGCTTTCGAAACCCCTAATGACAAAATTGTTTGGGATGTTGGTCATCAATGTTATACACATAAAATATTAACAGGAAGAAAAGAAAGTTTCCCCAGTATTCGGAGTTTTGGTGGTCTTAGCGGATTTCCCAAGAGAGAAGAAAGCCCGTTTGATGTTTGTAGTGTTGGGCACAGCAGCACTTCGCTTTCTGCAGCTCTGGGGATAGCTCTTGCCAGGGATTTACAAAAGAAAAATTTTAAAGTTGCTGCGGTAATTGGCGACGGAGCCTTGACAGGCGGTATGGCTCTGGAAGCCTTGAACTATGCAGGCCATATCAATACGGATATTATTGTTGTTTTAAATGATAACGAGATGTCCATCAGTCGAAATGTCGGCGGGATGACCTCATACCTGGCCAGATTAAGAACAGATCCTAAATATTTTCGTTTAAAGGAAGACCTTGAACTGGTATTGGGACGCATTCCAGCCATAGGGAAAACCGTAGTCCGTTCAGCTGAGCGTATTAAAGACCGTCTGAAATATCTCCTCGTCCCGGGAGTACTTTTTGAAGAGTTGGGCTTTACTTATCTTGGTCCCATAGATGGACATAATATTGCCGGTTTAGGAGAGATGCTCAACCAGGCAAAAGGGTTGAAAGGACCTGTGTTGCTGCATGTAGTTACGCAAAAAGGGAAAGGGGTTTCATATGCTGAAAAAGAACCCCACCGGTTCCATGGCATCGGACCTTTTGATAAAGAAACCGGCAAAACCGGCAATAAAACAGGACTTACTACACCAGACAGGACATATAGTGAAATCTTTGGTTCCACATTGATGGAGCAGGCTGCTTTGAACAACTCTATTGTGGCCATAACTGCCGCCATGGTAGCAGGAACAGGGCTGGAAAAGTTTTTTGAACAATTTCCCAGCAGATCATTTGACGTGGGTATTGCCGAGCAGCATGCCGTAACTATGGCAGCAGGATTGGCTCTTGAAGGTTTTAAACCTGTCGTGGCAATTTATAGCACTTTTTTGCAAAGGGCTTACGATCAAATTCTGGAAGATGTGTGTATGCAAAAACTTCCGGTAGTTTTTGCTCTTGACAGGGCCGGGCTGGTCGGCGATGATGGAGAAACACATAACGGCATTTTTGACTTTGCTTATCTCAGACCAATGCCCGAAATTATGATCATGGCACCCTCCAACGGTCCGGAACTGGCATCCATGTTAAAAACTGCCTTATCACTGAACTGTCCGGTAGCTCTTCGTTATCCCCGGGACAAAACAACACCTCCCGGAGCTAACTTACCCCATATTTACCCCGGACAGGGAGAACTATTAAAAGAAGGGAAAGATATCTTAATTCTTGCCGTTGGTTCTATGGTTGCACCCGCTTTGGAGGCTCACCGGCTTCTTTCTGCCAAAGGAATTTCAAGTTGCGTTATTAATGCACGCTTTGTGAAGCCTTTGGACCGGGAGCTAATCAGCAGTTGGGCAAAAATTTGCAAACGGGTTTTAACCGTAGAAGAACATCTTATCTCAGGAGGATTCGGCAGCGCGGTTTTGGAAATGCTGGAAGAAGAGCAGTTAAATAATATCTATTTTAAAAGGATGGGATTAACAGATCCCTTTACCGGACACGGGAACAGAGATATTCTTCTTTCACTTTATCAACTCACCGGGGAAGAGATCGCCCTTCAAGCGGAAAAAATGTGCGCAACTGCTCAGGAGCCGGAATGATGAAGCATTTACAATGCAGGGAAAAGGTCTGGTAAGTAAATGGAGCAAAAAATAGAAAAGAAAAAACGTCTTGATCTCCTGATGGTAGATAAAGGACTGGTTAAGACCAGAAGCAGGGCCAGGGGGGAAATCATGGCAGGTCACGTTTTGGTCGACGGCAAAAAGCAAGATAAAGCCGGCTTATTATTATCCTCCGAGGCTCTGATAGAACTCCAGGATTCTCATAACCCCTATGTTAGCCGGGGAGGGGTTAAACTGGAAAAAGCCCTGCAGGAGTTTAAGATAAAGCTGCAGGAAAAAATTGTTCTTGATATTGGTGCTTCGACAGGAGGGTTCACCCATTGCTGCCTTGAGCATGGAGCAAAAAAAGTTTATGCCCTTGATGTAGGGTACGGACAATTGGATTGGACCTTGAGAAATAATGAACGGGTTATCAATATGGAAAGAACAAATGTTCGCTTTATAGAAAAAGACACTTTCCCCGAAATTCCTGATCTTGTTACGATAGATGTTTCTTTTATATCTTTAACACTTGTTTTACCGGTAGTTGCCGCGTTTCCTGTTCAAGAGATTATTTGTCTGATAAAACCTCAATTTGAAGCTACTCCCAAGCAGGTCCAAAAAAAAGGAGTTGTCAAAGATCCTTCTATTCATAAGGAAATTTTGAATAAAATTATGAATTTAGCCTTGCAGCATTCCTATCAAATTATGGGACTTACCCATTCTCCCCTCAAAGGGCCAAAGGGTAATATCGAATATCTTCTTTATTTAAAAAGTTGTGTCCATTGCCGGCCAATAAACAACGATGAGATAGATGCAAGGGCATCAAATTCTGTTTCTTTGGCTTTTGAAGACCTGAGACCGGAAATATAAAGAAGGAGAAAAAAAACAACAAATGTTAAAAGGTGTCGGAGTAGTTCCAAACTGGCAAAAAACAAAGATGCAAGAAGTTATTCAATTTATAAAGAATTTTTTTGAAACACATAGCATTCCAGTTTATATTTTACCCGATAAACTTCCTTTACTGAAACTACCTTCTCCCGTTGAAGAATTTCAGTCCTGGCCTGAAAAAGTTGAACTCGTAATTATAGTCGGAGGAGACGGAACTTTCCTGCGGGTTGCGAGAGAAATGGCTTTTACGAACTTACCTCTTTTAGGAATTAATTTGGGCCATAAGGGTTTTCTCTCGGAAATTGAAGTAGGTGAACTAACTATTTTTTTAAAGAAAGTCATTGAAAGAAATTATACTTTTGGTGAAAGAATCATGCTGCAAACCGAAGTTTTTCGCAGTGAAGAAATTGTCTTTTCCTCCGTATCTTTGAATGATGCTATTATTTCCCGTGGACCATTTTCGCGTATTATTAAGCTTGACACCTTTATTAATAACGACTTTCTGGAAAGTTACCCGGGAGATGGAGTTATTATTTCAACTCCAACAGGGTCCACCGGTTACTCTCTCTCCGCGGGAGGCCCCGTTGTGAACCCGGCACTGAATATTCTGCTTGTCACACCAATCTGTCCTCATCTTCTTTACCAACGTTCAGTTATTGTCAATAGTGATGATATTATTACAGCAATTGTGGCAACATCCTCAGCCGACATCTTTCTTACGATGGATGGTCAGGAGGGTTTTCCCCTCCATTACAATGATAAAGTTATCGTCAGAAAGGCAAGTTGTGTTACCAGAGTCATAACTTTTCAAAAAAATAATTTTTACAAGCTATTACACGATAAACTTTTGGATGCATAATTGTTTAACAATCCAGGAGGCGTGTTTACAGTGCTGTCATATTTACACCTGAAAAATTTTGCTCTTATCGATAATCTCTCTCTGGACTTTTTCCCCGGTCTAAATGTTTTAACTGGAGAAACAGGGGCAGGAAAATCAATTTTACTCGGAGCGCTGGGTCTAATCCTGGGAGAAAGAGCTTCTGCCGAGCATGTACGCACGGGATCTGAACAGGCTTTTCTAGAGGCTGTTTTTTCTTCACCTTGTGATTATCCTGACTTTGAAAAATTATTGGAAGAAAATGGGCTTTCCTTTCAGGAAGAAATTGTTATTTCCAGAGAGATCTCCCTTAGCGGGCGGAATCTTTGCCGGATTAACGGACGAGTCGTTCCCCTGGTTACCTTAAAGGAAATCGGAAGTTTTCTGGTGGAAATGCACGGTCAGCATAATCATCAATCCCTTTTAAAAACAGATCAACATCTTTTTCTTCTGGACGAATTCGGCGGCACTGAACTTTTCCGCACCAAAGCCCAATATGAACAACTTTTTTCCCAATGGCAAAATATAAATAAAAAATTGCACTCTCTCGGCAAAAATGCCGATGAGAGGAAAAAGCAACTGGAATTGCTTTCCCACCAAAGCCGGGAAATTCTGGAGGCCTCACTTAGTAACGAAGAAGAAGAAAAGCTGAACCAAAGGCTTACCCTTTTAGATAATATGGAAAAGATGCTTTTGATTGTTCACAAGGGCTATACGGAAATCTATTCCGGGACTGAAAATTCCGTTTCCATTACTGATAAATTAAATTCTCTCAAAGAGGACTTTACATCGCTGCAAAAAATTGATCCCATCTTCCTGAATTTCGTCAACTTTCTAGAAGAAGCTTCGGCCAATCTAGCAGAACTTGGTCACGAACTTTACAATTATCAAGATACTCTGCAATACTACCCCGAAGAAAGAACGGAAATCGAAAATCGCCTGGAAATTTACCGGCGTTTTAAAAGAAAATATCAGGCCACAGTTGATGAGATCCTCTCCTTTGAGGAAAACTGCAGGGAGCAAATTCAGCAATTAAAAGCAAACGAGGAGGAAGCCCTTTTTCTTGAAAACGAGTGCGGTAAACTTCTAGTCAAAGTTCAAGAAGCTGCCGGGCACCTTTTTGCATGCAGAAAAACGACGGGTGAACGACTTAAAAGGCAGGTAGAAACCGTTCTCAAAGATTTAGGAATAGAAAGAGCAAATTTTTCACTGTCTTTTAAAAATAAAAAAGTTTTTATGCCGAACGGGACTGAAGAAGTTGAATTCTTATTTTCCGCAAACTCAGGTGAAGATCCCAAACCTCTGGCCAAAATTATTTCAGCAGGTGAAATGGCCCGGGTAATGCTGGCTTTAAAAAGTATACTGGCTGAACAAGACCGCATCTCCACGCTTGTCTTTGACGAAATCGACAGTGGTATCGGAGGGAAAACAATACGGCAAGTTGCCGGTAAAATGGCAGAACTAAGCAAGAAACATCAGATTATCTGTGTAACCCACAGCCCTCATATTGCCGGCGTCGCTGATCACCAGTATTATCTTTTTAAAGAAGTAATTGAAGGTCGTTCCTCTACCTTGGTTAAGTATCTTCAAGGGGAAGGACGGGTTCTGGAAATTGCTCGCATGCTGGACGGAAGTAACACGGAAATCACCAGAAAGCATGCAGAGGAATTATTAAATAGAAGCATAGATCAGGGGTCGTAACGAGAAAACAGTTAGTTCTCCTTTTGTTTTCTTAATTTTTAGAACATAATAATTATTTTTAATTTAACCCTCTCTTTAAAGAGGGTTTTTCTTTTATTTGTGACAGATAAAACCTTCGATTTATGTAAACTTAGTTGGCATAAAAAAACCTTCTGGAGGCCAATTTAAAATTACTTTAAAAATCGGTTTCCTAAGGAGGTTTTTTCCCAACAATGGAAAATAATAAACAGACCAAAATTCGTAATTTACTAGTAATTGCCTGCCTTTTTTTGTTCTTATTTGCTGCTTTCCTGCCTTTTGAAGTAAAAATTAATTTAGATGATAATATTCGTCTTTTTGAAGGTCAAGAGCATTCTTTTCAATTGCATTTCCCCATGGATCTATATATTAAAGCGGATAAAGAAGGAATTCTGGATATCAACGGAAATCCCATCACTTTAGGTAATTTTAACCGTCTATCGTACCATAACAATATTTCCCTCAAAGGTCTAACTACCGGCGATGTTACACTCGAATTAAGTCTATTTCAGGGATTAATCCCTTTAAAACAATTAAAGGTCAATGTTTTACCCGGCATGGAAGTAATACCTGGCGGACATTCCATTGGTATTAAACTCCATGAAGAAGGAATCATAGTTGCCGGTTATTATTATTTGGATAAGGAGGAAGTCTCTTTTTCACCTGCAGAAGATGGCGGAATTCAAATCGGTGATGTTTTGTTGCAAGTTAACGGCATTAATTTGCGGGATGTAGATCGGGCTGCAGATATTATTAAAAGGGAATCAAGTAAAGGTCCCTTAAATTTTTTGCTGAACAGAAAAGGAGACATTTTACAAACACCGATTACTCCGTATCTTTGTCCTCAAGACCAGGAATACCGAATCGGTGCCTATATCCGTGATACGGCAGCCGGCGTAGGAACACTAACTTTTTATGAACCCCAAAGTAATTTTTATGCAGCCCTTGGACACGTGATTACAGATCTTGATACAAATTCCGCCCTGGAGATTAATGAAGGCCTTATTGTGAGAGCCGATGTAATAAATATTAAAGCAGCCCAAAAAGGACAGCCTGGAGAAAAAGCCGGCATTTTTCGTGAAGGGAAAGATATTGTCGGAAGCATTGAAAAAAATACTTCCTTCGGCATTTATGGCAGATTACGCAATATAAGCGAACATATCACACCTTATCCCAATCCCATTCCACTCGCACTTTCATTTCAAGTGGAAACAGGTCCTGCTGAATTACTTACTGTTATAGAAGGAAATAAAATACAGAGTTTCAATATTTTTATCGAAAGAACAACCAATCAGAATAAGCCTGGCGATAAAGGAATGATAATCAGAGTAGTTGATGAGAATTTATTGAAGATAACTGGCGGCATTGTTCAGGGCATGAGCGGAAGTCCCATCATCCAAAACGGTCGCCTGGTTGGAGCTGTAACACATGTTTTTGTCAATGATCCTACAAGAGGTTACGCTATCTTTGCAGAATGGATGGCCAGAGAATGCGAAATACTACCTGTTTCATAAAAAAATACATCCTATTTTTTTTATTCAAGAATTTTATTAAAAAAAATTAAATATTTTTTCAAAAAAAGAAGGAAAGAACTTCCCTTTGTCGAATAATTTTATAGGTAAAATTTAGTAAGGGAGGATTATTTATGTTAAATATTTTAATTGCCGACGACAATAAGGAATTCAATGATCTATTGTCTGAGTTTCTAGAAAAAGAGGAAGATATGGGAGTAATAGGTAACGCTTTTAACGGTAAAGAGGTCCTGGAAATTGTAAAAGAAAAAAGAACCGATATTATCCTCTTAGATATTATAATGCCTCATTTGGACGGAATCGGTGTTTTAGAGGAATTAAGCAAACTGGAACTTTACCCCCAACCGAAAGTAATTATGTTAACAGCTTTTGGGCATGAAAATATCACACGGAGGGCAGTGGAGCTTGGAGCATCCTATTATATCTTAAAACCCTTTAATTTGGAAATTTTGGCGGAAAGAATTCGTCAACTGGGCAAAGAAAATACCTCTCCTTCGAAAACAACAACATCTGTGCCGTTGAAAAACGTTTCTGCAAAAAATGAAAAAGAGATATTTATTGAAGAAATAACTGATATTATTCATGAAATCGGTATACCCGCCCACATTAAAGGCTATCTTTATCTGCGGGACGCCATAGCTATGGTCGCAGAGGAAATTGAGCTTCTAGGTTCCATCACCAAAGTTTTATACCCCAGAATTGCCCAAAAATACGAAACAACACCCAGCAGAGTGGAACGAGCTATTCGGCATGCTATCGAAGTCGCCTGGTCTCGGAATAATATTGAAACAATTAAGAAATTTTTCGGATATACAATTAATACTGAAAAAGGAAAACCGACAAATTCGGAATTTATTGCTCTTGTTGCCGACAAGATACGCTTGAAAAACCGGAAGTATGAGTATAAAGCCCTGACTAATTAATTTTCGGTACTAAAAAAACTCATTAAAAAAGCGCTTTAAAATAATAAAGCGCTTTTTTACTTCTAAATTGTTCTACTTATAAACAAGTTAGATATTATCCATACTAATTATATGAAAAGAGTACCGTTTATCAAAGGAATTGTTAAAAAAGATTTGAAGACAAAAACGTTGTGCAAAAGACTGCATCCGGGTGATATTGCTCTTATTGACCATCCGGATCTGGATGAAGTTGCCGCACAAGAACTCGCCGAACGAGGTGTAAAAGCGGTAATTAATGCCTGCAATATTTTTAGCGGAGATTATCCTGCTCAAGGTACAAAAATTTTACTCGAAGAGGATATCTTTATCATAGATAATGTTGGAAAAGAAATCTTTTCCCAATTAGTTGAAGGAGAAATTATTACAATCGCGGGAAATGTAATTTATGCCAAACGTAAAAAATTGGCCCAGGGAAGAATAATGAAAAAAGAAATACTTTCCGACCACATGTTGCGGGCAGAAGAAAACCTGAATCACAAGTTGGATTTTTTTGTCCAAAACACCCTTAATTTTGCCCGTAAGGAAAAAGAACTTATTTTAGGCAAACTAAATATCCCGGAACTAGAAACTAAAATTGAGGGAAAACATGTTTTAATTGTTGTTAGAGGAAAAAATTACAAAAAAGATTTGCGGGCCATATCTTCCTATATTAAAGAGGTTAAACCGATTCTTATCGGTGTGGACGGTGGAGGAGACGCTTTAAGAGAGCTTGGATTTCATTGCCAGATTATTATCGGGGATATGGATAGTGTGGAAGACGCAACTCTCTTTAAAGCGGAGGAGATAATAGTTCACGCCTATCCAAACGGTGAAGCCCCGGGTATGTCACGGATATCCCGTCTGGGTTTACCCGCAAAAGTTATTCCTGCCCCCGGAACAAGTGAAGATCTGGCTTTTTTACTTGCTTATGAAGAAAAAGCGGCACTCATTGTGGCCGTTGGTTCTCATTCCCATATGCTGGACTTTCTAGAAAAAGGAAGGAAAGGTATGGCCTCTACTTTTCTCGTCCGCTTGAAAATCGGGGCAAAACTGGTTGATGCCAAAGGCCTCGCTCACCTATACAGAGGAAATTTTCGGTGGAAGTCTTTTTCCTTTCTTCTGGCCTCCGCTCTCTTTCCCATTGTTGTTCTTGCAACGCTTTCTCCTCTTGTAAGACATTTATTATATCTCTTCTTCTGGAAAATGAGATTTCATTAAAGAAAATAAAAAGGGGATAATTTATTGGATCGGCAAAATCATTTGATATCTCTAGTCGCAGTTTTTTTATCTTTAGGGATTGGTATTTTAGTCGGCGCCTCAATGGGAGATAATGCTCTGGTTTTAAATCAGATCTCTGTTATTGAAGAGTTGCAAAACGAAATCCGGACTTTTAAACAAGAGACAAAGCTATATAATGACCAGGTCAATCAGTTAAATCAAAAGATAAATGATTGGGAAAAATTAGAAGAAGATTATTTAAATCCTTATTTTATCCAAAATAAGCTTGAAGGGCAGACAGTTAAAGTAATCTGCCAGGGTAATTTCCCGGGGGAAGTTAAAGAATTCCTGGATCTGACAGGTTGTCGTTATCAAGTCTTTTTATTTTCGCCGGAAATAAACTGGAATGAACTTATTTCATCACGAGACAAAAATAACGATCTTTTACCGGATGAAGATTTAGTTTCTTTAATTTCCGACCTACTTTCGGAAAGAATAAAGGCAAACAGTAGAGTAACCGATTTGCCCTTCTTTTTGGAAGAGAAAAAAATATTAGCAGTATATGAAAATGACTCTTCTTTATTGCAAAACGAGCCGAATGATCTTTATGAAAAAAACCTCTTATTTGTTTCAGGAACATTAGATCCGTTTCTTGCAAAAATTGTGGAAGATTTATCGTGGGAACAAAATTTAATTTTTTTTCTTTCTTCAAGTGAAGAGAAGCTTTATCAAGAAGTTTCCGAAAACCCTTATGAGGACGGACAACTACGAATAGACAACTTATCCGGAAGGCTAAAACTTCTGGAATTAATTAAGGCCTCGAAATCAGAAAACTGCACAAGCTGAATTTGGAATACTAAAAGTGCATGGATACCCTGAAATTGGCAAAAATGATTTAAAGGGGATATTATAATGCCGGTCTCCGCCATAGTCCCTGCTTACAATGAAGAAGGATGGGTAGGAAAAACTGTTGAAGCACTTCTTAAGATTCCGGAAATGGAGGAGGTGATCGTTAGCGATGACGGTTCTACCGATAACACTTCCCATGAAGCACAGGAAGCGGGGGCTATCGTCTGCCGCAGCAACCTTAATAGAGGAAAATGCCAGGCACTTCGGGAAGGTATAAACATCTCCAAAGGAGAAATTCTCGCTTTTGTCGATGCAGACCTGAAAGAAACCGCTGTGCAGATTGAAAGATTGATTCATTCCGTTTTGGCTGATGAAACAGATATGGCTATCGCCTCATTCAGTGCAAATAAACCTGCAGGTTTGGGTATGACAAAATCCCTTGCTTATTGGGGAATTCGTTGTTTTACCGGAAGAAAAATGCTGTCTCCCCTCTCGGGACAGCGAGTTTTCAGGCGTGAATTGTGGAATCTGTTAAATTTTCGGGCCGAAGGATTTGCGGCGGAAGTTGAGCTTACTATTGAAAGCATCCAAAACGGGTTCCGTGTCAAAGAAATACCGGTTTGTATGTCCCACAGGTGTGGAGGAAATGATTTTCATTCTTTTCTTCACCGGGGAAAACAATTTTGGGAAATCTTAAACCTGCTTTATCAAAGAGTAAATCGCCTTTAATAAAGGAGACATAAATAAGTGAATATTTTAATGACAATACTATTTCCATTGCTGTTTATGCAGCTCAGTATTCCTCTTTTTATTAATTGGCAGGCACAAAAAAAAATAATGATGAAAAATTATGAAGGAAAAGCAATTGCCACGGCGGGAGGAGCCATTCTTTTTCTTGCTTATTTGCTTTCTTATCCTTTTTTTCTTAGAAGCTCCTTGCCTGCAACTTTTCCCTGGGGTTTGCTTTTTATTTATCTTTTGGGCATTACGCTTTTAGGGATTATTGATGATTTTTGGGGTGAGAAGGAATGCAAAGGATTAAGAGGGCATTTTTACAAATTTTGGAGAAAAGAAGGAATCTCCACAGGGATGTACAAAGCTGTCGGCGGCCTTTTGCTGGGAACTTTTATATCTTCAAGAATAAGTGAAGGACACTGGGGGGATTGGATCATGAAAGGCTTGCTTCTGGCGTTGCTTTCAAATTTTTTTAATCTGTTGGATACCAGACCTGCCAGAGCAAGCAAAATATTTTTTTTCGTTTCTTTTCTTTTTATTCTTTTCTTCCGCTCTTTCATCTGGGTCTTAATGCCAATTTGGGGAACTCTTCTTCTTTATCTTCATTGGGAACAAAGTAAAAAGATTATGTTAGGAGATACGGGAGCATACATGCTTGGAGGAGTTTTGGGCTTTTTATCTCTTTTTACCTTATCCGGTAGATCGATAATCTTTTTAAATATTATTTTGCTATCATTACATCTTTTTTGTGAAAGGTTTTCTCTTAACAAGATCATTGAAGAAAAGTTATCTTTTAACTCTCTAGAACGAACAGGCAGGAAAAATTAGTGATTAGCATTGAAACAGGAATTATTGAAAAAATTTGTTGGGAGAGAAAAGGCCTGCAATGCGTCGAAGTCCGTCTGGCGGGGGAAAAAGAAAAAGCCTTGAACTATCCGGCGTTAACAGGGAAAGTAATACCCGGACAACAGGTTTATTTAAATACAACAGCCGTAAAACTTGGTTTGGGCAGCGGCGGCTATCATTTCATCCTGTTAAACCCCATTCGCGAAAATATCCCTCTTTCATCGCAAGGTCATATTATTAAACTTCGTTATACGCCAATACAGCTTAAAGTCCGGACTTATGAAGAAAAAGTGCGGACAAAGAATCCGGATGTTTCTCTGCAAAAATATCCCGGTCTGAACAATATACCTGTTGTTATCGGCGAGCTTCATAGTATGGTTGCACCGTTTGTTACTCTTTTTAAAAGGAAACATCCCGAGAAACGTATCGTCTACATCATGACTGATAGTGCTTCTTTGCCCCTTTACCTCAGCGATACGGTAGCAAAATTAAGAGCAACAAATATGCTGAACGGAACTGTGACCTGCGGTCATGCTTTCGGGGGAGATATAGAGACGGTTAATGTTTATTCCGCATTGATTGCCGCCAAAGAAGAATTGGCGGCAGATGTCATTCTTCTTGCACCCGGCCCCGGAGTAGTAGGCACAGGAACCAGGTACGGGTTTAGCGGAATTGAGCAGGGCGAACACATCGACAGAGTACACAAGTTTAAGGGAATACCGGTCTTTATACCCAGGATAAGTTTCGCAGATCAACGATCCAGGCATTACGGCCTAAGTCATCACTCCCTTACATCTCTGGGAGAAATCGCCTCCTCAGGAGCTTACCTTCCTCTTCCTGTTCTTAATAAAAAGAAGCAGCGCTTTCTTTTTCAGCAACTTAGAGGGGCCGGATTACCGGGGAAACACACTCTGGTACTGATTAAAATTCCCTCGCTGAAGATAATTTTGCAAAATAATTTTCCGGATGTGAAAACAATGGGGAGAGGGGTCGTGGAAGATCCTGATTTTTTTATAGCGGTATCTGCGGCTGCAATTTTTACGGGAAAGTTAATTAACAACTTTAAAATCTCTCTGCGGAATTCTAAAGCTTGACTTACAGTAATACAATTTTTGTAGATCAATTTTTCTGCAGGAAACCGTAAAGAGGCGATTCTTTTGAAATCTGTCCGCAGAGCATTGCTGGAATATTTGAGAGAAAATATGGGAATATATATTTTCGTAACTTCTTTTTTTTTGGGAGGTATTGCAGCCGGTGCCCTCATAGTCAAGTTTCTGGAAGCCGGTTACCTGGAGAAATTGCAAATATCTTTCTTTTCTTTTTTACAAAGCAGGCAGATTAATTCTCAAGGCAATCCGGAGTTTTTTCAACTATTAGAAGTTTCTTACCAAAAAAATTTTTTATTTTTAACAATTATGTGGTTTTTTGGCCTTTTTTGGCCCGGATTTCCTTTTGTCCTCTTAACCTTATTTTTAAAAGGATTGGCTCTTGGGTTTACGGTCGGCTTTATGGTTTCCAACTTTGCCTTAAAGGGTATTCTCTTCTCTCTGGCCGCACTTTTGCCCCATAATATTGTCTTAATTCCGGCGTTTCTTTTTGCTGCCACGATGGCGACAAGCTTCTCATATATGCATTTTAAACAGCGGTTTTCTCCCAAGAAAACGTTAGCGGGATCGCATCTTCGTGAATATTGTTATTTTATCTTGATTTCCATTCTCTTTATCCTCATCGGAGGTCTTGTGGAGGCTTATCTATCTCCGGTTTTTATAAGTCTGGTTGTTTCTTATATCTTTTAAATTAATTTCCTATAAAAGACATACTTATAAAGAGGATTTTACATTGTTATGTGGAATAAGTTATATGAATTGCTTCAATTATGTTAAAGGGGATAACCTTGGATGGAGAGGTTATTAAAGGAATTTATTTATTTTCTTTCCGTGGAAAAAGGGCTTTCCAGCAATACACTGGAATCATATCAACGGGACTTACGCAAGTTTTTTCTTTTTTTACGGGGAAAAAATATCAATGAAATTGTAAAAATTTCCAGAATAATTATTACGGATTTCCTAATGGAGCAGAGAGAAAAAGGTCTTGCTCCATCAACTTTAACTAGAAATTTGGCTTCAATTCGCTCTTTTTATCAGTTTCTTTTAAAGGAACAAATAATTACTGAAAATCCAGCCGTGGAATTGGAGACACCTAGGGCCGAAAAAAAATTGCCCAAAGTTCTCTCCTTTAACGAAATAGAACTTTTACTGGAACAGCCGGAGACAAAAAATGCTATCGGTTTAAGGGATAAGGCTATGCTGGAATTACTTTATGCAACCGGTATCAGGGTCTCGGAGTTGGTGTCATTAAATGTAAATGAAGTTAATTTGAAAATGGGCTTTCTCAAATGTGATGGGAAAGGGAATAAAGAAAGAATGATCCCTTTGGGATCGGTAGCAATCCGAAGTATTCAGGAATATCTGCAAAACAGCAGGCCGAAAATACTTAAACAGAAGGAAGAAAAAGCTCTGTTTGTCAATCAGCAGGGAACAAGGTTGACCAGACAGGGCTTCTGGAAAATATTAAAAAAATATGCACTTAAAGCCGGGATAGAGACGGATATAACTCCTCACACCCTGCGCCATTCTTTTGCCACTCATTTACTGGAAAACGGTGCTGATCTGCGATCAGTACAGGAAATGCTCGGTCATGCAGATATAGCAACTACACAAATTTATACGCATGTGGCGCGGCGTAAAATTAAGGAAATTTATAATCAAACACATCCCCGGGCATAAATAAGGAGGCCGTATTTATTTTAGTCCGGTAAAAGTTTTGCAGAAAAACTTTTGAGGAGAGAGTATCGCCATGAGATTTCTGGATTTAATTCTCAAAAAAAGGGATGGGGAGAGCCTTTCACCGGAAGAAATAAGTTTTATAATTCAGGAATATAATCAGGGAAGTATACCGGATTATCAGATGTCCTCCCTCCTAATGGCTATTTTTTTCCAGGGTCTAAACAACAGGGAAACGAGCGCTTTTACCGCAGCCCTGGCTGAGTCGGGTGAAGTGCTTGACTTTGCTTCATTGGGAAAAATTGTTGCCGACAAGCACAGCAGCGGAGGTGTTGGGGATAAGGTTACGATAATCCTGGCACCGCTGGTTGCGGCGGCAGGAGTTCCGGTAGCAAAAATTTCGGGAAGGGGTTTGGGCTTTACCGGCGGAACCATTGACAAACTGGAAAGTATCCCGGGTTTTAGCGCCAATTTAACCGTTCGGGAATTCTCTCAACTGGTTCGGGATAATGACCTTGCTATCATGGCGCAAACGGATAGTATTACCCCCGCTGAAGGAAAACTTTACGCCTTAAGAGATGTAACAGGTACTGTTGAAAATATCTCCCTTATTGCCGCTTCAATTATGAGCAAAAAAATCGCCGCGGGAGCCGGCGCTATTTTACTGGACGTTAAAACCGGACGGGGAGCTTTTATGCATAGTAAGGAAGAAGCTTTTCATCTCTCCGAGACCATGGTACGGATTGGGAAAGAAATGGGTAGGAAAGTTGTTTCGGTTGTGACGGATATGAGCCAGCCACTGGGTTTTGCTGTGGGGAATGCCCTGGAGATTAAGGAAGCCATGGCAGTCTTAAAGGGTGAAGGTCCGCAAGATGTGGAACAACTTTGCCTCTTTCTGGGTGGAATAATGCTGGCACTGGCCGGTAAAGTACGTAACCCGGAAGATGGCCAAAAGGAATTGGCCAGGCTTCTTAAAAATGGAGTTGCTCTGGAAAAATTTAAACAAATGATTGCCTCTCAGGGAGGAAATTTAGAGTACCTGGATAACACAGAGCTTCTCCCCAAGGCTTCTTGTATTGAGCTTGTTAAAGCTCCGAAAAGCGGCTATTTAAAAGAGAGTGACGCCCTCCGTGTCGGACGAGTCGCTGTTTCTTTAGGAGCCGGCAGATCAGTGAAAGGAGAGGCCATTGACCCCGGCGTTGGAGTTCTTTTAACCCACAAAGTGGGTGATCATGTTGATGAAGGTGAAATACTCGCATCTCTTCAAGGAAATAATGAAGAGATACTTTCCGCTTCGGTAAAAGAACTATCCAATGCTTTTTTAATCGTAGATGAGAAAATCGAACCTCTTCCCATGATTCACGGCGTTGTTCCTCCTTTCCCCAGTTAATAAATAACATAATACGGGGGATAATATTTTCAGGAGGGATTTCGCGATGAAAAAAAAATTAACACAAATTTTTTGCGTGAAAATTGCTTTTCTCTTAACATTTGTCTTTGTTGCTGCTCTTTTTCCCTTAAATCGAACCGTGAGTGCCCAGGAATTTGATTTGCAGTCAAAGGCAGCCCTGTTAATGGAAAATTCAACAGGGGAAATTATTTTTTCCTTTAACGAGCAAGAAAGAATTTTCCCCGCCAGTGTCACTAAAATTATGACACTTCTGCTTGCCCTTGAGGCTCTGGAGCGGGGGGAGTTTACACTTCAAGACGAAGTTCCGATTACGGAAACAGCAGCAAAAATGGGTGGGTCGCAGCTTTTTTTAAGTCCGGGAGATGTCGTGGATGTGCAATCACTTTTAATCGGAATCGCTGTGGGATCAGGAAATGATGCCGCTACAGCCCTGGCTGAATATATGGCCGGAAGTGTGGAAGGCTTTGTGGAACAGATGAACTGTCGGGCCGGGGAACTGGGCATGAAAAACACCCACTTTGTTAATCCAACGGGGTTACATGACGAAAATCATTATACCACTGCTTATGACACCGCGATCATGGCCAGGAAACTTCTTACATACCCTCTTTTTTTTCAGTGGAGTACAATCTGGATGGATGAAAATTTCCTTGAAGGAAAAATTAAAAGCGGAAAAGTTTATCTTAGCAATACCAATAGACTAATTCGTTATTACCAGGGTTGCGATGGAGTAAAAACAGGATATACAGACCAAGCTCTGCATAGTATTGTCGCAACTGCAAAGCGAAATGAAACTCGTTTTTTAGCCGTTGTTTTTAATGCCCCCACCAGTGATATTCGTTACCTGGAAGCTCGAAAACTTTTAGATTATGGTTTTGCCAATTTTAAAAGTGTTCAGTTGGCCGGAGAAAATGAAAAGGTTAAAACGCTCCCTGTAGAAAAAGGGGATTTGCTGCAAGTGGATGTTGTAACCTCGAAAAATGTCAGCCTCTTATTGGATAAAGGGGCAGAATCCGGTTATTCGACTGAAGTAATTCTCCCCAACAAATTAAATGCTCCTCTCAAAAAAGGAGATAAAGTGGGGAGCATGCGGATCGTGGAAGGGGATAAATTATTAAAGGAAGTTGATCTCATCATCACTGAAAATGTGGAAAAAGCCTCATTTATGATGCTTTTTAAGAGATATTTAGCCATGTGGACACACTTTGGCCGCTAAAAAAAACACTTCTTGCCCTTTAAGGGCTTTTCTTTTTTTGCAGGAAAATTACTCTAAAATGCAGAATTATTTTCCAGTAGTCTAGCAGGGAGGGGACGCTTTATGCAGGTACAGTTAATCCGGAGAAAAAAACAACTGATCGTCAGGCTTAAAGGAGAGCTGGACCATCATACCGCTCAGCTTCTTCGGGATAGCGTAGAGAAGGAATTGGAAAAAGAAAATGTCCAGGATCTTATCCTGAATGTGGAAAACTTAACTTTTATGGATAGTTCGGGAATCGGCGTTATTCTTGGCAGGTATAAACAGGTAAAAGCAAAAGGAGGAAAGACGGTCATCTGCGGTGCGGGATTGCATATTCAAAAAATACTTCAGATGGGAGGCGTTTTAAAAATAATTCCCCTTGCTGAGAACGAAAAGACAGCCCTGGCAAATTCATAGGCAGTGACCGGGGACGGATCCGCATTTTTTTATAAATACATTCCTTTATAAGAAACATAACTGAAGGAGGTGCCAAACTGGCTTGTGAAAAAGAGGCCAGTTTATGACAAATGGATTTTATGCATCTGGAAATACCGGCCAGATCAGAAAATGAGAGTTTTGTCCGGGTTGTGATTGCTGCTTTTGCTGCTCGCCTCGATCCGACTCTGGAAGAACTGAATGAGTTAAAAACTGCTGTCTCCGAAGCGGTAACGAACTGCATTTTACACGCATATGTGGACGCAGAAAGTGTAATCAGTATTAAAGCAGCTGCAGAGGATAATATCCTGATCGTCGAAATCGCGGACCGGGGAAAAGGTATTGAAGATATCGCCAAGGCCAGAGAGCCTCTTTATACGGATAAACCGGAACTTGAACGCTCAGGAATGGGCTTTACCATTATGGAAAATTTTATGGACGGATTAACGGTAAAATCAAAGAAAGGTGAAGGAACCGTTATAACCATGCGAAAAAATTTTGGCAAAACAGCCGGGCATAACCATTAAAAGGGGATAAAAATATGCCGCATTTTAAGAGCCAACAAAGCAAAGACGAACTGTTTCGAAAAAATAAAAAGGGTGATTTAAAAGCCAGGGATGAGCTTTTTTCCTTAAACCTGCCGCTTGTTATGGCCATGGTCAAACGAGTATCCCGGGGAAGAGAAGATTTTGACGATCTTTTTCAGGAGGGATGTCTTGGACTATTGAAAGCTCTCCAAAGATTTGATCCGGAAAGAGAGACACGTTTTTCTACATATGCAGTTCCTTTTATCATGGGGGAAATGCGCTCTTATTTAAGAAAAAACGGACATTTAACCAAAGTATCCCGCTCTTATTATGAACATTATATTCAACTGCAAAAAAATCAGACTAAAATGGAACAGGAATTAGGCAGGCCCCCTCACCTGGATGAATTGGCGGAAAAAATGGAACTAGAAAGGGAGGAAATAGTCTGGTTATTGGAAATGCAGTACCTGCCTGCTTCTTTGCATGAGGAATCTGTCCGTTTACGTCATCCCGAATTGCAAGAAGATAAAATTATTACTGCAAAAGATATGGATAATACTCTCTTTCTCAAAGAACAACTAACCAAGCTTTCCTCTCAGGAAAGACAGGTTATTGTCTTTCGTTATATTTTAGGGAAAAGCCAGACAGAAGTTGCGCAAATTTTGAACCTCTCTCAGTCATACATATCACGTCTGGAACGGAAGGTTCTTCTGAAGTTAAAGAGCCAGTCAGAGCTGGAGTAAAACTTTATAAAGATGTTAGCAGGTCAAAACCCTTTAAAGAAGGGTTTTTTTTTAAGCTCTGCAAAAAATGTCAAATAAAAAAATAAGGAGGGGGGAAACTAAAAAAAAATAAGGTTTGAGGGAGAAACAGTGCAAACAAAAAGTCGTTTTTATCTTTTTTTCTTGATTCTCACACTCCTTTTGCTCGCTATATTTACTTTTTTACTCAGTTACTCCTGGTCTCCCGGAGAGGATGAAGTTCCGAGACGTTCCAGGCCTGTTCTGCAGTTTTGCTCCGTAATACCGGCAGATAGGATATTAACTTTTGTAACCGGTGCCGGTGTAACCGGAATAGAACTTTGAGAAAGAGGAAAACTAAAAACGTTGCAAATTTACTTTAGAAAGGTAGGCAGGATTAAAGATGGAAATTGCCAAAGTAATTGAGTTGATCGGAGAGTCGAATACAGGGTGGGAAGATGCCATTAAAAATGCCGTTAAAAATGCTTCTCAAACAGTGGATCACATCTCGGGAGTTGAAGTATTAAATTTAACAGCCAACGTGCAAAATGGTGAAGTAGTAGAATATAAAGCAAATGTTAAAATGGCATTCGGTGTAGACAACAACAGGTAACTTTGTAAGCCGGGCAGCTTTTCTCAGTTAAACAATGAGAGATTCAGTGGGGGAAACGAGGAAAACATTTGCGCCCCCACTGAATTCCAAAAGCGAGACCAAGGGGTAAAAAATAATATGCAGGATCAAAATAAAGAAAAACAAAAAACAGCTATTTTTCCGAAACTGGACCAAAATATAGAATACTTGCGGAAAGAGCTGGGTATTGATCTCAGTTTTGATGTTCTTTTACGGGAGTTTAAAATCGGCAGGAAAAGGGCCCTTTTTCTTTTCCTGGACGGTTTTGCTAATGGGGATAATATTATCATGATCATGAGGTCTCTTCTTGCCGCAAAACAAGAAGAAATTGTTCCCCATACGATGGAAAAAATTTCTTCCAAACTTCTTCCTTACGGGGAAGTTTCCTCTGTGGATAATCTGGAAGAAGCTGTGCAGGAAGTTTTATCCGGACCGCTTATTTTTTTTATGGACGGGGAAAAAGAAGCACTGGTCCTGGACATCAGGCAGTATCCGGCCAGAGGACCGGAGGAGCCGGACATAGAAAAAATAACCAGGGGTTCCCGGGACGGTTTTGTGGAAACTCTGCTCTTTAATGTCACATTAATTCGCAGAAGAGTAAGGGATCCCAAGCTGCGTACAGAAATTTTTAAAATTGGAAAACGTTCATTGTCGGAAGTCTCGCTTATTTATATTGAAGATATCGTTAATCAGGATATATTAAAAAAAATTAAGAAACAATTTGCTAAAATTGATATAGACGGATTGCCGATGGCTGAAAAATCCGTGGAAGAATTTTTAACAAAACAATACTGGAATCCGTTCCCCGGGGTTCGTTACACGGAAAGACCGGATGTGGCCGCGGCACATCTGTTTGAAGGTCACGTTTGCATCGTTGTGGATACTTCTCCGTCGGTTATTATTGCACCGGTGACTTTGTTTCATCACGTTCAACATGCCGAAGAATTTCGCCATAATCCCCTTGTAGGAATTTATATCCGCTTAGTCCGTCTTCTGGGTGTTTTTCTATCTGTTTTTCTCGTTCCCATCTGGTTGCTTTTTGCAAATCATCCTGCTATTTTACCCGATTATCTCGCTTTTATCGGACCAAAGGAAACGCCTGCTTTCCCGCTCTTTATTCAATTTATCATCGCCAATTTAGGGTTGGACCTGATCCGTCTGGCCAGCGTGCATACACCTTCCCCGCTTGCAACGGCCCTGGGTCTTGTCGGTGCGCTTTTAATTGGGGATATCGCCATAAAAGTGGGGATTTTCGTCCCGGAAGTTCTGCTCTATATCAGCGTAGTAGCCATCGGAGTTTTTTCCACACCCAGTTGGGAATTGGGACTGGCCAACAGACTGACAAGTCTCTTTCTCCTGTTACTAACAGGTTTATTTGGACTTTACGGTTTTTTGGCAGGTCTGCTCGTTCTTTTTATTTTTCTCGCCCGAACCCGTTTTTTTGGAGTCCCGTATCTCTATCCGCTCATTCCTTTTAACTGGTCTTCTCTTCTAGATGTTTTTCTTCGCAGACCGCTGCCCATAAAAAAATTTCGCCCACGTTTTTTAAAAACAGCTGATTCGGATATTAAAGATGGGAATGAATAAAATGATTTCATTTTTTGTAATTATATGGTATAATATTAAGTAAAATAATGATGAAAAGGTCCTTTATTTCATGACAAACCTTCTTCCCCTGATAAACAGTAAGCTTACCCCGGAAATGCAGGGGATTCTCTATTTTGTTTCATCTCAGGCCTCTCAAACTTCCGAACAAATTTACTGTGCCGGGGGGTTTGTCCGTGATTTGCTTTTACATAAGGAAAGCAGAAAAGTAAATTTGATCGTCGCCGGTTCGGCCGTAGATTTTGCCCGGCAATTAACAACTGTTTTTCCCTGCAAATTGACTGTATGCGAAAGATTTGGAACGGCAACCCTTATCTTGTCAAAGGGTTTTGTTTTTGATATGGTAACTGCAAGAAAAGAATTTAATCCCTTTGCCGGAGTAAAAAAAAGCTCCAGCGAGCAAGATTTATTAAAAAATGACCTTTTCCAAAGAGACTTTACCGTCGACACTCTGGCCTGCTCCCTTAACCGTGATACTTTTGGCGAAGTTTATGATTATTTTGGAGGATTAGCGGATTTAAAAAACGAAACTTTAAGAGTGTTGTACAGGCTAAGTTTTGCGGAGAATCCGCTGCGGATTCTCCGCCTGATCCGCTTTGAACAAATATTAAATTTTTCCATAGAAGACGAGACAAACCGTCTTCTGCACCAGGCAATCGCCAATAATATTCTAAGTAAAGCAAGTAAAGAAAGCCTTTCTCAGGAAATTCGCCTGTTTTTTCAGGATTTTTCTTCAGTAAAGATACTGTTACGTCTGGTTGAACTAAACCTGTTCAAACAGCTTTTTCCCAGAATTAATCTTAATGGGGAACTCTTAAACCGCCTTAACTGCCTGGAAGAAATTTTAGAACGGATGGAGAAAGGAAAAACCTTCCGACAAAAAGACTGTTTTCTACTTTTTCTCTGTCTGCTGTTTTCCGATCTATCCGAGCATGATTTTCATTTTCTTTGCCATTTCATGCGTTTAAAAAGAAATGAGAGGTTTATAATATCTACCATCCTAAAAAAGAAATTTGATTTCCAAAAAGAGGATGGATGCCTTACTCTCGTCAATACTTTTTTTCAGGAAAAAATATCTCCATATTAAAGAAAAAGGAGAAAATAAATGGATTTTTTTTCAGGTGATTTACTGTTTCGTATTCCTGCCCTGCTAATTGCTCTTACTTTTCATGAATACGCCCATGCCAGAATGGCTTATGCCTGGGGCGATCCCACCGCCAAGCTGGCCGGCCGCTTAACATTAAACCCTCTTTCCCATTTAGATCCCATCGGCTTGCTGATGCTCTGGATCGCCCGTTTTGGATGGGCCAAGCCGGTACCCATCAACCCGCGTAACTTCAAGGATTACCGCAAAGGTCTTTTTTGGGTCTCCCTGGCAGGGCCGGGAATGAATTTGCTCCTCGGACTGGCGGCTACTTTTCTTTTACTTATATTTGGATATCCCGGTTCTTACTATACGGCTATTATGCAAAATATTTTACTCTATAATGTTTATTTGGCTGTTTTTAATATCATTCCCCTGCCTCCCCTGGACGGTTCAAAAATACTCTCTGCACTTTTACCGGCTTCGGCTCTTTCATTTTATTACAAGATTGAACCATACGGGCCTTTCATTTTGATCTTACTGCTTTTTCTCGGTTTATTATCATTTATTCTTGTCCCTCTTGCTAATGTAATTATTAATTTATTTATTTATCTTGCCTCATTTTTTATCTAAAAATTTTTTGAAAGGAAGGAACTTCTTTGTCAGCAAAAAAAGGAATCATACTTAGCGGCATGAGGCCAACCGGGAAACTTCACCTGGGCAACCTTTTTGGAGCACTGGAAAACTGGGTTAAAATGCAGGAGGTATATGATTGTTTTTACTGTGTTGTGGACTGGCATGCTCTGACAACAGACTATGAAAATCCTCAAACAATCAGTGAAAACGTTCGTGAGATGGTTATGGACTGGATTAGTTGCGGCATTGATCCGCAAAAAGCAGTGGTTTTCAAACAATCCGATGTTAAGGAACATGCGGAACTCCACCTTTTGCTTTCCATGCTCACTCCTCTTTCCTGGTTGGAAAGGGTTCCCACATATAAAGAACAACTGCACCAAATTCAAGGAAAAAATCTTTTTACGTACGGCTTTCTGGGATACCCCCTGCTGCAAGCTGCCGATATTCTTATTTATAAGGCCAATGCAGTCCCAGTGGGAGAGGACCAGGCTCCGCATATTGAATTGACGAGGGAAATTGCCCGGCGTTTTAATCATCTCTATCAAAAGAAAATTTTTCCGGAACCTGAAACACTACTCAACATTTACAAGGTAGTTCCGGGCCTTGATAACAGAAAAATGAGTAAAAGCTATAACAACTTCATCGAAATATCTACACCCCTGGAAGAAATCCCGGCCAAAATAAGAATGATGATTACAGATCCGGGCAGAATTAAAAAAAGTGACCCCGGGAACCCGGATATTTGCAGTGTTTTTGCTTTTCATCGTATCTTTAATCAGGACCGTCTCGGGGAAGTGGAGGAAAGCTGTAAAAAGGGCGAGATTGGCTGTGTCCAGTGTAAAGGGACGGTCTCCACTTGCATGCAAAATTTTCTGGAACCCGTTTATCAAAAACGCCGGGAACTGGAAAAGGATCCTCAATTAATTACGGATATTTTACATGAAGGAGGAAAAAAAGCCAGGGCTGTAGCTCAACAAACCCTGGAAGAAGTTCGCCAAACAATGGGATTGGGGTAAGCAGTTAAAGGATGGGAAAGGGAGGGAGGACAGATGACCACCGATAAAAAAACAGACGGGTCTGAAACCATGTTAAAACAAAAAACAGGTAATGAAGATGCTTATTTTGTCAAACTGCCTGTTTTTGAAGGTCCTTTTGAACTCCTTTTCTATTTAGTTAAAAAAGAAGAAATAAACATCTGGGATATTTCCCTGGCTAGAATTACGGAAGAGTACCTTAATTACATGCGGGCCATGCAGAAACTGAAAATAGATTTGGCCGGAGATTTCCTGGTTATGGCAGCTACCCTGCTCAGTCTGAAATCAAAAATGTTGCTGCCCAAACCTCCGCCGGAAATAACACAAAAGGAGGAAGAAGCCTTTTTTTTCGGCTCCAAAGAAGAACTGGTCAACCGCTTGTTGGAATACAATTACTTTAAAACAGTATCTTTAAAACTTAAAGAAAGAGAAAACGAACATAAAAAAATTTTTTTACGTTCACAGGGTGCGCCCAAAGTACTTACTTTCCACAAGCAGTCTTCCCTCTATCCGCACTCTTTTGCCCTCTTAAAGAAGACATATTTAAATCTCCGGAAAAAAGAAAGGATAAAAAAAGAAGAGAAAGAAACTTTTACTTCTTTTGAAGAAATTACGATATTAAAAAAAATAGATGTAATTTTAGAAACCATCAAAAAAACGGCGGGGAAAAGTTTTTTTATGGAAAAACTCCTTAGCCTGGGAGAAAAAAAGGATATTGTTGCCACTTTTATTGCACTCCTGGAACTTACCAGACGGGGAAAAATCTATTTAAGCCAGAAAACACTCTTTGCTAAAATAAAAATTTTGGGAACTGCCCGGGAGTCAGGAATCGGAAGCCAGGGGCTGAAATGAAATAAAATAAATCAGGTAGGAAGGGCTACCCTTTTATGGAAGGGAAAAAAATTCTTTCAACTGTAGCTTTGCTTGAAGCTGCTCTCTTTCTGGCATATGCCCCCCTTTCCATGGAGCAGTTAAGGCAGGTCTGCCGGGTTTCCGGCCTGGAACTTAAAAAAGCTCTGGAAGAACTTAAACTTGCGCTGGAACAAGAGGATAGAGGATTGGTCCTGTTGGAAAGAAGCGAGGGGTACCAGTTCGGGACAAAACCGGAAGTTGCCGGGTACCTGGAAAATTTTTTTTCTGAAGAAGATTATGCCAATGCACCTCTTTCCCAGGCAGCATTGGAAACTTTATCAATCATCGCTTTTAAACAACCCGTCACAAAAGTTGAAATTGAAACTATTCGCGGAGTAAACGTTGATGGGATTCTGGAAAATCTTCTTAAAAGAGAACTAATTAAAGTATCCGGACGAAAAGCAGGCGTGGGAAGACCGCTTCTTTACAATACTACTTCGGAATTTCTTCACTATTTTGGGTTGAAAGATCCGGCAGAATTAGAAAACAAAGATGAATAATGTGTTGTAAATTTTTCCGTAAATGGAGAAACTAAAGAGAAAACGCGAACAAAGCGACTTAAAGCAGGTGTCCGAAGATGGAGCCGGCAACTCTTTATTATTTTTTATTTCTCTTAGTTCTTTTGCTCTTTATTATTCTCCTGTTACCGGTGACGATATGTATAAAAGTTGATAACTGGCGGAAAAATAATTTTATCTCTTTAGAGATGAAGTTATTTTTCCTTTCATTTTATAAAACATATAATTTTAATAGATATTCTTCAAGCGTTAAAAAGCTGGCAGCGAAAATTTTATCTTTTGGGGAAATTTTTAAGCGGCAAACCTTAAACAAAGAGTACGATCTTTTCTTATCCGGCCTGGCTTTTTTTAACCGCCGGTTAAAAGCTTTCAACTGGCGGTTTATGGACCTGAAATTAAAAGCCGGCACGGGAGACCCTGCCGGAACGGCCCTTCTTACCGGAAGCCTGCTTGGAGCATCCAGCTTTTTAAGTATGTATCTGGAGAAACATTATTCATTTTCAAGGCGGCCTTGTTTTCATATTTATCCGTCTTTTACCGACATGTGCTTTTATTTTGAGTTGTTGTTCGAGTTCAAAACCAGTGTTGGGCGATTATTGTATATGGGGCTATATCTGCTGGCCTATTTATCAGCGGGAAGGTGGTATATTAATGCCGGAACATCCGGAACATCCAATTCAGGGCTTAATGAAAACAGCCATGGAAAACTTAAAAGAAATGGTGGATGTTAATAAAGTTGTCGGAGATGCCGTTGAAACTCCTGATGGGCATATTGTTATCCCCGTTTCCAAGGTAACTTTTGGTTTTGTGGCCGGAGGGACCGAATTTGATACAGAAGTCGAAAATGAAAAAGCCCCGGGAGGAACTCCGGAAGGATCTTTTCCCTTTGGTGGAGGGAGCGGAGGAGGGGTCTCTATCCAGCCTGTTGCTTTTCTCGTCACAGGACCGGAAGAAATTCGCCTTTTACCCGTAGATCGAAATGCAATCTTTGAAAGGATCGTGGACCTTGCCCCGCAATTCGTTCAGCAAATCCAGGATTTTATTCGGAAAGGACCGGAAAACAGGAGGTACTGATTTTTTTTACAAGCTATTTTTCGCTGTAGTGCTGAACAGTTAAGCGGTTTAAATCCTCACGATTTAAACCGCTTAATTTTGTTCATAAATAGGCATCCGTTAGAATAAATTATTTTAACAGGATGTTTTCGTTATTAGAGTTGAAAGAGGGAAAGTGTTTTGAAGAAACTTTTACCTTGTCTTTTTTTGCTGTTTATAGTGTTTATGCTGTTTTTAAATACGACGGGGGCTGAGGAAACGGCAGAATCTGCATTCGCTCCGATTTCAGCGGAGGCGGCAGTTCTGCTTGACTGGAACACCGGAAGAGTCCTCTTTGCAAAAAACCCTCATCTGCAAAAACCGATGGCCAGCACAACAAAAATAATGACCGCAATTGTAGCACTGGAAAAAGGAAAATTGTCTGATGAAATAATAACAAGTGCAAACGCTGCGGCAGTCGGCGGTTCATCCATCTGGCTTGAAGCCGGTGAAAAGAAAACTCTCGAGGAATTACTTTACGGACTTATGCTGCGCTCGGGAAATGATGCTGCAACAGCCATTGCTGAACATATCGGCTGTGACGTAAAATCCTTTGCCGCTTTGATGACGCAAAGGGCAAAGGAGATCGGAGCCGGCAACACATCATTTCGCAATCCTCACGGACTCGACCATCCGGAACACTATACAACTGCTTATGATCTGGCCATCATTGCCGCTCATGCCATGGGAATAAAAGAATTTCAAAAAATTATTTCCACGCCGGATATTACCATCTCCTGGCCCGACCATCCATGGGACCGCCATCTGTATAACCAAAACAAACTATTGGAGATTTATCCCGGGGCGGAAGGGATTAAAACAGGATGGACAACACCGGCAGGCAGATGTTTTGTCGGGTCGGCAAAGCGGGAAGGCCGCAGAATTATAACCGTAGTTCTTAACGCTCCCCAAATGTGGGAGGATACTACAGCACTCCTCGATCACGGTTTTAATGATTTTACGCCATATCCCCTGATTAAAACCGATCAGTTTTTAAAATCTATTGCTGTTATAGATGGGAGAGACGATAAGGTTGAAGCAATAGCCGGTTCTTCCTTTTATTACCCTCTCAAGGACGAAGAAGAGAAGAAAAAAGTAACATACCATTTTCTTGTTCAAGAACCTCTCCAAGCCCCACTAAAAAAACAGGAAAGAATTGGTGAACTGGAAATACATTTTGATGGCAGTATTGTTGGGGTTATCGATCTTCTGGCAGGAAGTGAGATTAATAAATTAAGCTTTTGGGAGAGAATCAAAAAAAGTTTAGGGAGAGAATAAGCAGTGGTAAATTTACTCTGGGCAGGAATGATCCTCATCGCCATTTTTGTTGCCGGAATAAACGGTCGGATTGATATTATTACACAGAGTATTTTTTCTTCTGCCGAACAAGCTGTCGGTATTGCCTTGAGCCTGATCAGCATTATGGCTTTTTGGCTCGGAATTATGAAAATGATTGAAAAATCCGGTTTTATTCACGTTGTAATCTTTTTTTTAAAACCGCTCGCACATTGGCTTTTCCCGGGAATTCCTCGTAACCACAAAGCAATGAATGCTGTACTAATGAATATGAGCGCCAATCTTCTCGGTATGGGAAATGCAGCGACCCCCTTCGGTATTAAAGCCATGGAGGAACTGCAAAAAATGAATCACCAACCTGACACGGCAACCGATGATATGTGCACTTTCCTGGCGATAAACACGGCCAGCCTGACCTTAATACCCACAACTGTCATTGCCCTTCGTGCGGCAACGGGCTCACAAAATCCCACAGATATTATCGGTACTACGATTATCGCCACTTTGTGTTCCACCGCCGCTGCAGTGTTCTTAGACCGCTTCTTCCGCTACTATAACCGTTTAAAAAAATATTAAGGTTAGGGAGTATCCTTTTGAATCCTTATCTTATTTTAAGCAACATTTCCACATGGGTCGTCCCCTGCCTGATTTTCATGGCAATTTTTTATGCTTATCTGCGAGGAATCAAAGTCTTTGAAACATTTGTCGAAGGAGCCAAAGAAGGATTTGGTATGTCCATAAGGCTCATCCCTTTCCTGGTGGGGATGATGGTTGCCATCGGTTTGTTCAGAGATAGCGGAGCAATGGAATTACTGGGAAATATGTTAACACCCCTGCTCAAAATTCTAGGAATTCCGGTAGAAGTTCTCCCCCTTGCGATTATGCGTCCGGTTTCCGGAAGCAGTGCCCTGGCTATTACAACAGAGATTATGAAGGCTAACGGTCCTGATTCTTTGCTGGGTCGTATGGCA
This sequence comes from Dethiobacter alkaliphilus, assembly GCA_016841605.1. GTDB lineage: Bacteria > Bacillota > Dethiobacteria > DTU022 > UBA8154 > DUNV01. The sequence continues at coordinate 167,981 of JAENYV010000007.1, forward strand.
GCCACCATGCAGGGTAGTACGGATACCACTCTTTTTATTTTAGCAGTTTACTTCGGAGCCGTCGGAATCAAGAAAACACGCCACGCATTAACAGTGGGACTTTTTGCCGACGCAGTCGGTATCCTTGCCGCCATATTTATCTGTAGACTGGTTTTTCTTTAAAAAAATGAGTATAATAAAGTCATGACTGAAACAGAAACTTACGTACGTTTACAAAAATTTCTTTCTTCCGTTGGTATTGCCTCCCGCAGGGCCGCTGAAAAAATGATTAGTGAAGGACGGGTCCGGGTAAACGGTAAGGTAATCCTGGAAATGGGTAAAAAAATCCATCCGGTAACGGACAGAGTCGAGGTGGACAATTTACCTGTCTCCATTCCGTTAAGTAAACATTATTTTTTGCTGTACAAGCCCCGGGGTTATCTTTCCACAGTCAAAGACCCTTTTGGAAGACCAACAGTAATGGATTTATTTCCTTCGCAGCTAAAAAAAGGGTTATTTCCGGTCGGCAGGCTGGATCTTGATACGGAAGGGTTACTTATTATGACAAGTGATGGGGAACTGGCCTATTATCTGACTCATCCCCGTTATAAGATCCCTAAAACATACCATGCCTGGGTTCAGGGAATTCCTGCGGAGAATGAGCTGCACCAATTACGGCAAGGTTTTAGTGCCGGAAACGAAACTTTTTTACCTGCCCGTGTAAAAATTTTAGCTACCGGAACGAATCCTGTCAAAGCAAAACTGGAACTTGTAATCACTGAAGGAAAAAAAAGACAGATAAAACACATGTGTAAAGCTGTAAACCATCCGGTCCTATTTTTAAAGAGGATATCGCTTGCATTTTTAAATCTTGCAGGGCTTAAACCGGGAAAATATCGCTCTTTAAAAAACGACGAGATTAAAAAACTTTATAGCATCGTAAAAAAATAATGGAAATTCTTTTTTACCTTCCTTTTAAGTGCAGGAAAACGGTTTCTCCTCTCGAATTAAATACCTGAAAAAGGATATAATAAGTTATTCAAATCTTAAAGTCCAAGGTGAAAATAATATGTTAAAATCAGAAATAAATTCTTGGGAAAAAGATGAAAAAAAAGAAAATCATCCGGAAAAGCCTTCTCAGGAAACAAACAACAAGTTAAAATTTAAAATTCGTTTTGATTATAAAGGAAAACCCCGGCCCGCGCGGTTCTTTTTCGGAGGGAAGAAAACGGAAGATGTCGCCATTGAGATACGAGAACAGCAGGTTTCTTTATGGCGCAATATTCCCTTGCAGGGATTATTCGTGGAAGATATTGAGCTGGGTGAAATTTACAACGTATACGATGAAGAACTGGACGAAGAAGTTGCTTTTGCCCCCCTGGAAATGATGGTTTATGCCGACTCTCTGGAAGATATGCTTCGTTTTATTTTGCGGGAAGAATTCAGGCGCATTGAGATACTGGAACCTCGCAATATCTACCTTAACAATAAAGAAACAGAGAAGCTTCTTTTTAAAATGAATGAAATATTACAAAGAAGACTTTATCTAAAACAAAAAGAGAATAGTCGTTAACTTATTTTTTTGGTATGAAAGCCTCCGATTTAGCATATTATTATTCAAGAGGAGGCTTTTTTGTATGGATTTTGATCGCTGGTTGCAGCGATTCGTGAGTAAGATAGAAAAAATTCTTTTTAGAGGGGCACTGGTTTTTATTGTTTTTCTTTTTATTGTCCAGGCTCTGATGACAGAAGAGAATATTCGCCGTTATCTCAGTCCGACAGACCGGCTTGAAGGTAAACCCCTGGAGGAGAATGTCCAAGATGTCTTCAGTAGCAACGTTGAAAAAGGGTTTTACGCGGAAGAAGAATATTCTCTGGTTGTCGAAGCAGTCTGTCCTCCGGGACATGATCAGGAGCTTTTTATTTTACGTAATGGTAAAGTAGCCGGGGAATTGGCAGACGAACCTCTTTCTCTCGACGTCGCCCCCGGGGATATGCTGGAGGTAGTAGGAACCGTGACGGGAGGGACTCCGGCCGTTGTCCGCATTAAAGAAGTTCATGGCGAACTCTCCGAGCCGTTGCCGGGATATGAAATGACAACCTTCGGAGAGAGGGAACTCCTGGGCTGGATTCTTCCCTGACCATGGATTGGGGCTTGTCAAAAAGAGAGTAATAATATATTATTATGACTGGGTACCGATGGTATTCCGGTCAATTTGTTTTTTTTATAAATTTACAAAACGATCTTTAATTGCTAAGAATGTTTGAGAAGAATATGAGGTGACGTTACTCAGGATGCAAATCGCCATAGACGGCCCTGCAGGCGCGGGGAAAAGCAGCGTTGCCAAAGAGGTGGCGCGTCGGCTGGGATTGAAGTATCTGGATACGGGAGCAATGTACCGCTCAATTACTCTTCTGGCGCTTCGGAAAGGGATTAATCCCCATAACGGAGCACATCTGGCTGAGGCAGCCCATCGCTGCAATTTGGAAATCAGTTACGATGATACAACCGGAAACCGTATTTACCTCGACGGTGAAGATATTACCGCAGAAATTCGCTCTCCGGAAATTAACAAGCATGTTTCCGTCGTTTCCAAATCACCGGAACTGCGCAAAGAACTGGTTTTTTTACAAAAAAAAGTTGCCGAGAAAAGCGGCGGTATTGTCATGGAAGGGCGCGATATAGGCACAAAAGTTCTGGAAGATGCAGATTATAAATTTTTTATTTTTGCAAGCCTGGATGAACGTTCCCGTAGACGTTGGTTAGAAATGAAAGAAAAACGCATAGAACTTTCTTTTGATGAAGTTAAGGCAGAAATAGCCATGAGAGACCGCATTGATCAGGAGCGCGAGGCTTCCCCCCTAACTGTGGCTCCAGGAGCAAAGGTTATCGATACAACTCCATATTCCCTCGACGAAGTAGTTGAAAAACTGATAAATTATATTAAAGAAAATAAGAACAAGACACAGGGTTCCCTGATAAAAAAAGTGTCTGACGAGGTCCGCTAAAAATGTTTTATACCTTTGTTCGATCTCTTTTTGGTCTTTTTTTCATGGTTTTTTACAGATGGAGATTTGATCACTTTGAAAATATTCCATCCAATGGGTCATTCATTGTTTGTTCAAACCATACCAGTAACTTTGATCCCCCACTTGTAGGGAATATAATGCCCCGTAAAAAAATTTACTTTATGGCCAAAGAAGAACTTTTTCATATTTTTCTCCTGGGGAGATCGCTCCGGGCCATGGGAGCTTTTCCTGTCAGGAGAGGTAGTGTAGACAAGCGTTCTCTTTCCCATGCTCTAAAGTTACTGAAAAACGATTATATCATTGGGCTTTTTCCGGAAGGAACAAGGATTAAAACAGGAAAAATCGGAGAAATTTTTCATGGACCCGCTTTTCTTGCTTTAAAAAGTAATAAACCTATCCTTCCTGTTGCCATTAAATGGCCGCAAAAAATCTTTCAGCCGGTCAAGGTAAATGTCGGTCCACTGATATATTTTCCCGAAGAGGGTAAAATAAATAGAAAAGTTTTAGAAAAAGTCAGTTCAAAAATTTCAGAGGAAATGACCAGGTTATGGTCCGGTTTGTAAGGAGGTTTTTATGCAAGTTTTCCTGGCAGAACATGCAGGTTTTTGCAGGGGAGTAAAAAATGCCCTGAAGCTTACCATGGATGAAGTTGCCAGGGGAAAGGAGGTTAATACTTTCGGGCCCCTGGTACATAATAAAGAGGTGGCCGATTTTTTAGCAGCCAGAAAGGTCAAGGTCATCCAACGGCTGGAGGAGTTGGAGGGGGGGACCATCGTTATACGTGCTCACGGGATAGGCCCTGCAACTTTGGAGTACCTGCAAAATAACGATCAAGTTGAAGTTATTGATGCAACCTGCCCTTATGTAAAAAAAGTCCAGCACGTTGCTCATCTTTATGCACAAGAAGGATACGATATTTTAATTTTTGGTGATTTTGCTCATCCTGAAGTACAAGCACTTCTTGGCTGGTCTGGGAATAAAGCCCTAATTATTGAACCCGCAGATATTAAACGGGTCGGGGAGATCCTGCAAAACCACTCTTTTTCTAAAAATATTGTTTTACTCTCTCAGACCACTCAACGGGAAACAGAATTTTCCGACCTGGCCCGGAAAATTCAAGAATTATATCCTCAACTGAAAGTCATCAACACAATTTGCAGTGCAACAAAGCTCAGGCAGGAAAAAGCTCTGGAGCTCTCCTCAAAAGTAGACCTGATGCTGGTAATCGGAGATCCAAGAAGTTCAAATACTGCTAAATTAACCAAGGCTTGTGCTGAAAAAACAAAAACTTACCAGATATCCGGTGCCCGCGATATGATGAAAGAGTGGTTTGAAGGAGTTCAAAATGTTGGGGTTACTGCAGGCGCTTCAACCCCTGAGTGGACGATAAAGGAGGTTTTGGTGAAGATGGAAAATGGGAATTTAGAAGCAAAGACTGAGGAGCTTACTCCTGAAAAGGCAGAAATGAGGGACTATCGGATTGGAGATGTCGTCATTGGAAAAGTGGTCCTGGTTGAAGATGATCAGGTGCTTGTCGACATCGGCTCTAAGGCGGAAGCTTTACTTCCTAAGGGGGAGGTATTTCTGGAAGAAGGGACAACTTTACAAGATAAGTTCTCCCTGGGGGACAGTATCGATTTGTTAATTCTAAAAATAAATGAGCAGGACGATAAAATTATTGTCTCTGTGAAGCGCCTGGAAAGGGAAAGGCGCTGGAAAGAGTTGGAAGATGCCCTGGAAAATGGAAAGAACATGCAAGGAACCGTTAAAGAAGTGGTTCCGGCAGGGATTATTATTAATCTGGGCAACGGAATAGAAGGATTTATGCCCGGTTCTCTGGTGGATGTGCGCTATATCCCTGACTTCCATCAGTTTTTAGGCAAGGAATTTTCTTTTAAACTTATTGAACTTAACTGGGAAAGAGATAAAGTAATTCTCTCCAGAAAACATGCCATTGAAGAAGAAATAGAAAAAATAAAAAAGGAAACGATTCAAAATCTCCGGGAAAACACCATTATAACCGGAACGGTCAAACGTCTGACGGATTTTGGTGCTTTTGTTGATGTGGGAGGCATTGACGGTCTTGTCCACATCTCCGAGGTCTCCTGGCAAAGAGTAGGCCACCCAAGAGATGTTTTAAAAGTTGGAGAAGAGGTTCAGGTAAAAATTCTGGAAGTAATCCCGGAAAAGGAAAAAATCAGTCTGAGTATCAGACAGGCTCAACCCAGCCCATGGTCTCTTGTTGAAAAGAATTTTGCCGTAAATGAAATAGTTAAGGGTAAGGTTACTCGTATCGTTACTTTTGGTGCATTCGTCGAATTGATTCCCGGAGTGGAAGGCCTCGTTCACATCTCCCAAATGGCTGATTTTCACGTTAAACATCCCTCTGAAATTCTTCAGGAGGGTGAAGAAATTGAAGCAAAAATTTTAGATATCAATCTGGAAAGCAAAAGAATCAGTTTGAGCATCAAGGAGGCTCGTCCCGCTCCGAGAGATTTCTCCATTCATTCACCTCAAAAAGAAAATGCTACTGATGGTAATGTTACCCTTGGCGATGTTTTCGGAGATCTTTTTAACAAAGATAAATAAGAAGATAAATACTCTGAAAAAACACGTTCTTGTATTTTCATCCATCTGATGGTGAAGCGAAGCTCTACAAGGTATTTAACACGGAAGGCTGCACAAGCTGCCGGATAAATAAATCCGGCAGCTTATTTTATTTCGCATAATTTTTTAGGACAGGGTTATTCTAAAACGGGATGATCCAACCTGGAAGGTGGTATAAATTAATGAATATTGGAACTGTACTTCTCCTGGCTGTAGCTATTCTTGTGTACCTGGGTTTCGCCCAGAGAGCTCTGGATCGCTTGCATCTCAGTGACAGGGCCGCCTTGCTTTTTTTATTGGCGATAATTATTGGCGGCTTTTTACCGGACATTCCGCTGGGAGGCAATCTTAGCATTAACCTGGGTGGTGGAATTGTTCCCCTGATTCTGGTGGGCTATCTGTGGAGCAAGGCTGAAAGGAAAGAAATAAACAGGTCTTTTCTCGCTGTCCTAATCACAACCGCGATTGTTTACGCCGTCTTAAAAATAATGCCCCTGGAACCTACGTATAACTTCTTTTTAGATCCCCTTTATTTGCTTGCTCTTATCGCCGGCCTTGTGGGCTATCTTTCCGGAAGAAGCCGAAGGGGTGCCTTTATTGCAGGAACAATGTCGGTCATTCTTAATGACGGAATCGCTCAGATAGAAAATATTATGGACGGGGTAAACCCATCAGGAGTTATCGGCGGAGCGGGAGTTTTTGACGCCATTATTATTGCCGGCTTTATTGCTCTCGGCCTGGCGGAGGTGTTCGGTGAAACAGCGGAACAACTGATGCTGAAATTGTCAAGGAGAAACCGTCACGAACAACGGGAAGAAAACAACCAGGGCCGGCCCGAAAACAATGAGTGAGAATAGAATTTTTACGTATTTAAAAAAGGAGGTATGGTGATGAAAATACAAAAAAAAGGTTTTGTTTTTCTTGCCTTCTTGTTATTCGTAACAATACTTATGCTTTTCCCCATTCTAGGCTATAATGTCCTGCAAGCCCAGGTTTATGAGGATAAGCCGGATGAGCTTGCTTCTGATTTCTTTATCATGAAAGATGCGGAGACCCGCGAGACGATTATGCAAACCGCCAGAATAATTAACCCGGGAGATAAATACATCAACGCAGAAAATGATCTTTACCGGGTCGAAAATATTGAAGGAAATATTGCCTGGGCAACTCACGTGGAAAGGATAACCCTTCGGGAAGTCCCCCCCGATGAATGGCTCCAGGGAGCTCTTGCCTGGAAAGGGACCATTGAAGAAAGTCAACAGAAAAAAGTTACCCCCCCCACTATCGGCGTATACCACTCCCACGGCGCCGAATCCTACGTCCCCTCTGACGGAACGGAGAGTATCCCTGAAGGAGGCGGAATTTTGGATGTGGGCGATTCTTTCACCGCCTCACTGAGAGATGACGGCTTAAATGTTATCCACGTTGATGAAACGCATGTCCCCCATGATGCCGGAGCTTACTACAGGTCTAGAAGAACATGTGAAGAGCTCCTGGGGAAAGGAGTAGATGTTCTTTTTGATATTCACAGGGATGCAGTTCCCGCGGAGGAATACCTCGCCAATGTGGATGGGGAGGGAGAAGAGGTCCAGCTGCAATTTGTTGTGGGACAGCAAAACCAGAATATGGATGTTAACCAATCTTTTGCCGAAAGCTTAAAGAGCGTGACCGATAGCATCTATCCCAATCTGGTCAAGGGAATCTTTCTGGCCAGAGGAAATTATAACCAGGATATTATCCCTCTCTCCCTGCTTATCGAAGTGGGCAGCCATGAGAATAAAAAAGAAAGGGCCGAGGAATCGATGACATTGTTTGCCGATGCGGTATCCACGTATTTTGTGGGTCCCCAGGGCAGGCAGGTCTCGGAACGCACCGAAGGAACAGCTCTGCGCAGCGTACTCTGGGTAGTTTTAATCGCAGGTCTTGTTTTGGGTCTTTATCTTCTGATCAGTACCGAAAATCTTGAAGAACTGCGCGCTAAAGTAAATCATTTCTTCAAGAAAGAATTTGCCGAACTGGGAAGACAGAGGGGAGGAGGCGGAGAAGAAGACAAAGAAGACGGTGGCGGAGGCGGAGAAAATAGATAAAACAAGAAAAAAGGATGATTATATGTGTCTACCTTCTTGCAGACTATGCTAATCGGAGTTTTAAGCGGTTCCCTCCTTCGCTACGTTATGTTGAAACGGGATTACAGGCTTTATCCCAGCTATCCGCACGGTGTCGTTATCCATCTCGCCCTGGGTGTCATTGCTGCGGTCATCGGAGCAGTTGCCATACCTGCTCTGGCGGAAAAAGAATTTACGGCTGTTACATTTCTGGCCCTGGCGGCAACCCAGTTTCGCGAGGTGCGGAGTATGGAAAGAGAAATGCTGCAAAACTTAGATCAAACAAACCTTGTCACCAGAGGACCGGATTATATTGAAGGAATTGCCAGGGTATTTGAAGCCAGAAACTATCTGGTTATGTTTACGGCTCTCCTGGTGGGAGGAGTCACTTTTTGGAGCAATTTTTTTTATGGAATTCTGACAGGCCTCGCGGCGCTGATAATTAGCAGAAAACTGATGAAGGGAAAAGTTGTGGGAGAGATTGCCCATGTAAGAGCAGGTAAGGTCCGCTTTGAGGGAGCAAATCTTTTTGTCGATGATATTCACTTTATGAACCTGGGAAGAGAACAAGTAAGAAAAATTTATTTAGAGAGGGCATTAGGCGTAATTATCGAACCTTATGATGATAACGGCAGGGCAACACTGGCCAACAACGGACAACGGAGAGCTATTGCCCACGATGCCGCAGCCCTCCTGGGAATTTATAAAGATGTGGACACCGCTGAATTTACCCCTATTGTGCGGCGAAGTCTTGATACCGGCAGAGTGGGATTGGTAATTGTCCCCTTGGAAAAAGATATTACAATTTTAATTGAAGCTGTCAAAAAAGTGCCGGTTCTGGAAAGCGCTTTCTCTACACCCCTGAAAACCACCCTGGGTCGCAAAGCAGCTGATTAAACGGAAGGGGAAATACAAGGTTATATGGAACTTAATAAATTTATCCTGGCCATTATAACCTCTGAGCCTGATAAAGTTTCGGGTGGAGGAACTCCTGTTTTTATTTCCCGGAACATAGAAGAACAGGATAATATCGCCACAATACTGGCCCGCGTCACAGAAGGAGTTATTCATGACCTGGGAAACGGGGTCTACATTCTCATAAAGCATTAGGGGGCCGCTGATGAAAGTAATATACCATTGTTATGGTGGAACTCATTCTTCGGTTCTCGCAGCAGCTATTCACCTCGGTCTCATAGAAGGGGAAAAAACACTTTCTGCCCAAAAACTTTTTACCTGTCCTTTTTTCGATCGCCTGGAAACCTCACGAATCGGGACAATTAACAGGATGGGAAAAGACAGTAACGGAGATGAAATTTTTGTCATGGGATGCAAAAATGCCGGGCCCCTGGTAGAAATAATTCTGCAGGAATTCTGTCGGATGCTTAACGTAGACATTAATAATAATGTTGTGCTGGTCAGTACTATTCCCTGTTTGAATATATCTTTACGTATTGGAGGTTACTTATCCCGACGAGCCAAACTTGTAACCTTAGGACGTTTTTTTTTGCTCCTGGGAGCCCGTTGGTCTATGAATAAGATTAAGTCAACCGTTTGCGAAGTTAAACAAAAACTTTCGAAAAAAAGGAAATGAAACATATAACGCCTAAGGTGAAACTTGACAGAGAGTGAAAGAATATAGGATAATGAGGTTCAATAATTTATTTCCAGATAAGGATTAACATACATGAACAGAGGCTTCCTCATTTCCGGAATTAAAGCGGGTTCTCCCGCTGAAAAAGCCGGTCTTAAAGCCGGTGACCGACTTATGAAAATAAACGGTTCATATTTTTACGACCTCCTAGACTTTCAGTATCTTTGCACGGAAAAGAGGGTATCCCTGCAGGTCGAAAAAAACGACAATACCGATAATACGGTACAAAATTTTACAATATACAAAGAGTATGACGAAGATACGGGAATCGATTTTTTTTCACCGGTGATCGGACCTTTAAGACATTGCCGCAATCATTGCCTGTTTTGTTTCATTGACCAGCAACCTCCCGGCATGCGTCCTTCACTGTATGAAAAAGACGACGATTACCGCCTTTCTTTTTTCAACGGCAATTATATCTCTTTAACCAACATGGGAAGACCGGATATTCAAAGAATCATTAACCGGAGACTGTCGCCGCTATATATATCCATTCATGCCACGGATCCGGCCGTTCGCCGGAAAATAATGGGTAATAGGGATGCGGGAAAAATACTGGAACTGCTGAAGATTCTGGCCGGGGCAGGAGTAGAGATGCACGGTCAGGTAGTAATTTGCCCCGGTTATAATGACGGGGTTGTTCTAGAAAAGACAGTCAACGATCTGGCCGGACTATTTCCCAAACTGAAAACTGTTGCCCTCGTTCCGGTCGGTTTAACCAGGTATAGGGAGAGACTGTCTCCTTTGCGGAGTATTACCCCTGAAGAAGCCCGGGAAATTGTCGAAAAATATTCAACCTGGCAAGAACAGTTTCGCCGGAGACAGGGGGAACCCTTTATCTATCTAGCAGACGAGTTTTATCTTCTTTCCGGTTATCCCTTTCCCCCCCATCAACATTATGGAAATTACCTGCAACGGGAAAACGGAGTAGGGCTGGCACGCCTCTTTTTAAATCAGTTAGACAAATGGAAAAAAAAGGGGATACCCAGTTTAAAAAAAAAGATGGAAATCTCCCTGGTTACCGCCCAAGCTGCTGAGTCACTGCTGAAGCAGCTGCTTGAAGAGCTACAGAAAATTTCCTCTTTAAAAACCCATCTGCATGTCATTCCACATTTTTTTTGGGGTGGAAATATAACGGTCACCGGTTTGTTAACAGGAAGCGATCTTCTCCGGGGATTGTCCGGCAAGAAAAACCTGGGGGAAATTCTCTTTATCCCCCGTTCAATGCTTAAAAATGAAAGTAAAATTTTTTTAGATAATTTAACTGTTGAATCTGTCTCATCCAAATTGAAAGTCAGGATAATTCCCGTGGATGGTCCGTTAGAATTGCGCCGGTTACTAACAACTATAAAGTGAGGGGACACATTTTGAGCACTCCGTTGGTGGCTATTGTCGGCCGCCCCAATGTAGGTAAATCTACACTTTTTAATCGGCTGGTCGGGGAAAGAAAAGCAATTGAACAAAAAATTCCCGGAGTAACCAGGGATCGCGTCTATGGACGTGCAACCTGGTTGAATACGGAATTTTTGGTTGTGGATACGGGAGGAATTACTTTTTCCGAGACCATGGAACTGGAGCAGCAGGTTCAAAAGCAGGCGCAGCTGGCCATGGAGGAAGCTACAGTAATCGTCTTTCTAGTGGATGGAAGAGAAGGGATAACCGCTCTGGATGAAGAAATCGCTGCGTTGCTTCATCGCCAGGGCAAACCTGTTGTCCTTGCCGCCAATAAAGTTGAAGGTAAAAATCTAAGCTTAGAAGATTTTTACCGGTTTGGTTTTGGGGAACCTCTTCCCCTTTCAGCAACACACGGCCTGAACATCGGTGATTTTCTTGATAAAGTCGCCTCTTTCTTTCCGGCTCAGATTGACAAGCAAGCGGAAGATACGGAAACGATCCGTATAGCTATCGTCGGCCGTCCAAACGTGGGAAAATCTTCCTTCATAAATGTGCTGATAGGAGAAGAAAGAACCATTGTCAGCGGAATTCCCGGGACAACCAGAGATGCCATTGATACGACGCTGGAACAAAACGGAAAAAAATTTATCTTTGTAGATACGGCCGGCATACGAAAAAAAAGCAAAGTCAAAGAAGATGTGGAATATTATAGTGTTCTTCGCTCTTTAAAAGCTATTGACAAAGCGGATATTGCCTTACTTTTGTTGGAAGCTTCCCAAGGAGTTACGGAACAGGATCAAAAAATAGCCGGATATATTCAGGAAAGTGGGAAGGCAGTAATTATCGCCTTAAATAAATGGGATCTTCTCAGGGATGGGGACAGGGAAAGAGCATCAATAACCCAGGTAGAGGAAGTCCGCAAATATTTAAAATTTCTTTCTTACGCTCCCGTGGTTTTTACTTCCATACATGAACCACGCCGGTTGAAAAAACTGTTTACCCTTCTGGAAGAAGTGTATGAGGAATATACCAAGCGCATCTCCACTCCACTGTTAAACCACCTTCTTGATGATGCCTGCAAAATAAACCCTTTACCCACTTCGGGCAAAAGAAAGGGGCGTATTTATTATTGGACGCAACCCTCCGTAAAACCGCCGACTTTCATACTCTTTGTCAACGACCCTTCAGCTATCCATTTTTCATATTTAAGATACCTGGAGAATCGCCTGCGTGAGGCTTTTGGATTTAACGGGTCGCCTCTTCGTCTGAGGATGCGAACCCGAAGCAGGAAAGGAGGAAAATAACATGAGTATTATTTTAATTGTTTTTTCGTATCTGCTGGGTTCCATATCTTTTGGTTATCTTATCGCCAAAAATATAAAAAAAGTCGATATACGCAAAGTTGGAAGCGGTAATACCGGAGCAACCAATATTTCCAGGGTTCTCGGCTTTAAATTTGCTCTGGTCGTTTTTCTTCTTGATGTGGGGAAGGGATTCCTTGCCGTCATTTTGGCCCGTTGGCTGGACTCAGGTTCCTGGACCATTCTTCTCTGTGCCTTTGCCGTTATCCTGGGGCATAACTGGCCCGTCTTTTTTTCTTTTCAAGGAGGACGGGGAGCAGCCACAACTCTTGGCGTTTTTTTTGGTATTATACCTCTGGCAGCATTAATTACTTTTGGAATTTTTATTGTTGTTATACTTGTCACTCGTTACGTCTCTTTGGGTTCTTTAATTGGAGCTATTCTCATTCCTGTTTTTTTGCTTTATTACCGATACCCGCCGGAATATCTTGTCTTTGGTCTCGCTGTAACAACATTGATCATTTGGCGCCATATTCCGAATATTAAAAGATTGCTCCAGGGAAAAGAATCAAAAATCGGGGAGAAGGTTAACTTAGCTCCCAAAAGGTAGGGATATACATATGAATATAAGTATTATCGGAGCCGGCAGCTGGGGAACAGCGCTCTCTTTATTGCTGGGACAAAAAGGGTTCCCTGTAACCCTGTGGGTCCGCAGAAACGATCTTTTACAGAAAATTTTGCAAAAGAGAGAAAACGAAGATTATCTCCCCGGAGTTTTTCTCCCTCAAAACGTTTCCGTCACCTGCAATCTGGCCGATGCCGCGAAAAGAAAGGATCTGCTGATCCTGGCGGTACCTTCCCATGCTACTGAAGAAATATGTAAGAATATTAATCCTTTTATAAACGATAATACAATTCTGGTAAACGTTGCTAAAGGCCTGGAGGAAAAAACGCTCAAACGGATATCTCAAATCATTCGCGATAATATCTCGGCCGGCTGTAAAATTGCCGTGCTGTCGGGGCCAAACCATGCAGAAGAAGTAGGTCGGTTTATTCCGACGGCATCAGTCGTCGCTTCTCTGGAGGAAGATACGGCCAAAAAAGTACAGGATACATTTATGTCACCTTATTTCAGGGTATATACAAATCCGGATATCATTGGCGTAGAACTGGGAGGCGCGCTGAAAAATGTTATCGCGATCGGGGCAGGCTTATGCGAAGGGCTGGGATACGGCGACAACACCAAAGCTGCTCTTCTTACCAGGGGATTGGCGGAGATTACCCGCCTGGGGATAGCCATGGGAGCAAGGAGCAGAACATTTAGCGGCTTGACCGGAGTAGGCGATCTCTTTGTAACATGTACAAGTTCCCACAGCAGAAACCGCTTTGTGGGGCTCATGCTGGGAAAAGGGAAAAACCTTGAAGAGATTCTATCATCTATGAAGATGGTGGCCGAAGGGATTAAATCTACCCGGGCAGCTTATCAACTTTCTCTCGAATACGGAGTAAATATGCCGGTCTCCACAGAGGTCTATAATATCTTATTCCGGGGAGTTAATCCCCGGGAGGCAACGAGAAATCTCATGAGAAGGGAAAAAACAATTGAAATAGAAGATATCGCTTTTGATTAACACAACTTTGCTTTTTTATCTTCAAGTAACTGTATGGTATAAGAATCCATACAGTTTTTTCTTTATTAAGAGTAATATTGTCCCATTATCTTCATATAAATATATCGTTGAAACATTTTTTGTTGCGCTGGAATTGATAGGGAGGGGAGAAGTCATGAAATTCGACCTTTTTCAAGATATTGTGGAAAGAACTGGAGGGGATATCTATTTAGGTGTGGTTGGTCCGGTTAGAACGGGTAAATCAACTTTTATTAAAAAATTTATGGAGATACTCGTTCTCCCCAATATAGATAACCCTCATGTCCTGGAAAGGACAAAAGACGAGCTTCCTCAAGGAAGCGCAGGCAAGACCATCATGACCACTGAACCAAAATTTATTCCCGACGAAGCTATTGAAATAACTCTGGCCGAAAATATAACAATGAGGGTGAGGCTGGTAGATTGTGTGGGTTATACTGTTCCCGGAGCAATCGGTTATAATGATGAAGGATCCCAGCGAATGGTTTCCACTCCTTGGTTCGAACATCCCATTCCTTTTGAGGAAGCCGCTGAAATCGGAACTCAAAAAGTAATTAAGGAACATTCGACCATTGGTTTCGTAGTTACAACTGACGGGTCAATAACAGATCTTAATAGGGAAAATTACATTAAAGCAGAACAGCGCGTCATCAAAGAGCTTAAAGAAATCGGCAAACCTTTTGTGATAATTCTTAATTCAGCCAGACCTTTATCACACAGCACCATTGAGCTAAAAAATGAACTCACACAGGAATATGGGGTACCGGTCGTTGCTCTGAATTGTCTCGAATTGAATGAAAACGATATCAACATTATCTTTAAAGAGCTCCTTTACGAATTCCCTGTCCAGGAAATCAGTATTAACCTGCCTTCCTGGGTAGAAGTACTGGAGCCCACCCACTGGGTTGTGGAGGAGTTTACAAATATTATCCGGGAGCATGTTCTCAGTGCAGAGAGAATCAGGGATATTGAGACATCCATCAATGCGCTCAAAAACAATGACCTGGTAGAAAATGTAATCGTTAGGAATATTGAACTGGGTAGCGGCTCTGCCTTTATTGAAGTATTTGCTCCTGAAGAACTGTATGAAAAAGTTCTCTCCCAAATTTGTGGTATTGAGATTGAAGATCAGGCGGATCTTTTAAGAATAGTAAAAGAATTTTCCTATGCCAAAAAGGAATATGACAAAATTGCTCAGGCTCTGGAACAAGTTAAAGAAGAAGGTTACGGTATAGTGCCTCCGCTTCTGGAAGAAATAAGTCTGGAAGAACCGGAAATTATCCGCCAGGGAGGCCGCTTTGGAGTTCGACTTCAAGCCAGTGCGCCTTCACTACACCTTGTCAGAGTAAATATTAAATCGGAATTTACACCCATCGTAGGAACAGAAAAACAAAGTGAAGAACTCGTCAACTATCTAATGGAAGAATACGCTGAAAACCCCCAGAAAATCTGGGAATCCAATCTATTGGGAAAATCGTTGTATGAACTCGTCAAAGACGGTATTTCCGGAAAATTAGGAAATATGCCGCAAAATGCCCAGAAGAAACTCCAGGAAACTCTGGAAAAAATTATAAATGAGGGAAGCGGGGGGATAATAGTCATAATTCTTTAGCACGGAAAAAAACCTTACTTCTTCCAGTTAAGTTAAAAAAGATTTTAATTTACTTAGGTGCTATTCAAGCACCTTTTTATTTCTTTAAAAAATTAAAAAATCGGTATCCTTGACGGATGCCGATTTTTTTCCTGGTCGGAGCGACAGGATTTGAACCTGCGACCTCTTGACCCCCAGTCTGTAAAAATGGTTTTTTAGTGAGTTTTGAAGAGTATTTTTAAGCGCCTTAGAGCTTGACAGAATCGTCATCTATGCGATATAGTAAATTAAAGGAAATTAATTGAATTTTAACAGTTCTGGCTGAGTTCGCACACAAAAAAAAGGCGGCGATATATTGCGAATTGGAATCGGTGAATATGACCCTGGGAATATAGGGAAATGGAAAGCGCAGCGTCTTTTTTTGGAGGCCATAAGAAAAGAGGCTCCGCAAGTTCTCAAAGCATTAAAAGAAGACGTATTGCCGAAATGTCCTTCTACAAAAACTGTTAAAAACCTTAGATGGTTTACAATAAAGCGCGACCGGCAATACAACCGGCAATACAGCGAATTAAGGGATGCGCTACTATTCTGGGCCGACAGGTTTAACCTGCGAGAAGAATGGATACTTGAAATAGCTCTGAAAACGGTAATGTTATGGCGGTCAGCTAAAAGTCAAGCAGAAATTGAACCGCTCCACTGGTTTATCCCTGGTGTCGGTTATTGGGGAGTTGTCAGCGATGAGGACGCTGCAATTAAATTTAGCCGTTCTGGATGGGACCCTATTGCAGAAACCAGAACTACATTTAAAAAACGTATGATGGCCGATTTTGAAAGTTTCCTTGAAAACTATCTGGATAAGCTGGATGCCATAGTCCAAGAGCGTGGACTGAAAAAAACCCCCAAAAAAAACGAAAATGAACATTTTACCTGGTTGGCGAAGTGGTATGTAGGAAATTATAATTCTTTCGGGGAAATAGCCAGGGCGGTGAATGTTGAAAGGCAGAGTGCGACATTAGGAATCCAGAAGGCTGCAGCTATGTGCGGGCTGCCAGTACCGAAGGGGAAGCGGGGACGTCCAGGTGTAGCAGGTATACCGGCCTGCAGAAAAAGGGGGAGCTACTGACAGAATAATAACAGGGGAAATACAAACGATAACGGATTAATAACGGAGCCTTAGAGGGTTCCGTTTTTTATTTTGTGAGAACGAATGCATTTTTTGCTAAAAAGCAGTTTTTGATAAAAAAGTTTATACTGCGACTTACGCTTTTTTTACTGAGGTTTTAAGATTAAAACAGAATTAAAAAGACAAAAACGGAATGGAGGTAAAGAGAAGTGATGTTAAAACTTATTAGTGCAGAACGAACTGCCGAGATGTTGGACGAGAAAATTGATGCAGTATACCGATTCGCGAGAGAAGGTATTCTACCCTGCGTTAGGATTGGTCGCAAAGTAAAATTTTCTGAAAAAGTCCTTGAAGAGTTCATAAAAACCGGCGGCAAGGCTTTGCCAGGTGGCTGGCGGCGAGAGGCGTAAAAAGATAGAAATGGCTGGCGAAATAAACAAAAAAAAACGAGGACCTTTGAAAGCAAAGTATTAACGAGGGAGATCCATGGCAACAAGAGCGCAAAAAACGGCAGCAGCACTAAAATACGAAAAAATGGGACTGAGCGTAATTCCTTTGCACGGAGTTAATCCCGATGGGAGTTGCACCTGCGATGCGGGGCAAAATTGCAGCAGTCCCGGCAAGCATCCTCGAATAAATTGGAGTAAATACCAGTCGGAACGTGCTACTCCCAAAAAAATTCGTGGGTGGCTAAAATACTGGCCGAATTCAAACATTGGGATTATAACCGGTGCTCTTTCCGGAATTATCGTATTAGATGTTGACGGACCCGAAGGGGAAAAAACACTTCGTGACGGCAATTTGCGAGTACCTTGCACAGTCACAGTCAAGACAGGTGGTGGCGGTTGGCATTACTGGTTTAAACATCCCGGCTTCGAGTGCAGAAATTTTGCTGGAAAAATCGGCAAAACAATTCTTCACAAAGTAGATTTCCGAGGAGACGGCGGACAAACCGCAACAGTGCCAAGTTCGCACAGAAGCGGCAATTTTTACGAATTTATCCTTTCCCCGGAGGAGACAGAAATAGCACCCGCCCCTGAATGGCTTTTGGAGCTCATTAAACAACAGTCTGCTACTGCTGGCAGTAACGGAGTCAGTAACAAAGCGAGTATTAACCCTGAAGAGTGGGAAGTGGCCATTCCTCAAGGGCAGCGAAATGATCAGCTTACCCGGCGCGCTGGCAGTTTGCTTGCGAAAAAGATACCTCCATCCGAGGTTTTCACGATAATTCAAGCAATTAACGAAAAGCATTGCTCCCCACCGCTCCCGGGGAAAGAAGTGGAAGTATTGGTCAGCAGTATTGCTAAAGCGGATGAACGAAAAAATCAAAGCAAAAAAAGCTCTTCTAATGCTGAAAAAACTGGCGACGAAGAAAAAGAAAAAACAAGTCAAGCTGATATTTTAATAAAAATAGCAGCAGTAAATGCTTATCTTTTCCACGATGAAACAATGGATGCTTTTGCTAATATTACTATTAAAGGTCACAGAGAGACATGGCCAACGAAGAGTAAATTTTTCAAACATTGGCTGGTCCGCCAATATTATGAGCAAACAAAGAAAAGTCCCACGGGGGAAGCTGTCAGGCAAGCTCTCAACGTTATTGAAGCAAAAGCGATCTTCGATGGTGCGGAGCATAAATTAAGCCTGAGAGTTGCTGAACATGGCGGATCTATTTATTACGACCTGGCCAACGACGCCTGGCAGGCCGTAAGAATAACGTCTGCGGGCTGGGAAGTAGCGGATAAACCCCCTATTATTTTTCGGCGCTTCAAGAACACGGCGGCGCAGGTTATGCCTGAGCGAGGAGGAAGCCTAGAATTATTTAAAAAATATATTAACTTCAAAAATGAATGTGACTGGATGCTTATGTATGCTGTCTCTGCTTCTTTCTTTATCCCTGGAATTCCACATCCAATCCCAATTTTTTACGGCGACAAAGGAAGTGCGAAGACAACAGCGCAAAGAGTAATTCGAAAAATTGTGGACCCGGCACACCGGGACACCATGACATTACCAACAGACAAAAACGAACTGGCGCTACTACTTATGACGAATTATGCACCATGCTTCGATAATCTGGACGGTCTGCAGCAGTGGCAGAGTGATATGCTTTGCCAGGCAGCAACGGGCGGCGGCATAAGCAAGCGAGAACTTTATAGCGACATGGACGAGGTTATACTCTCTTTTCTACGCTGTCCCATGTTGAACGGCATTAACTTAGTGGCTTCAAGAGACGACCTGCTTGATAGGAGTATTCTCTTTCGATTAGAACGCATAAAAGAAGAAAAACGCATGGAAGAATCCATTTTCTGGAAGGAATTCGAAAAGGACAGGCCCTTTATTCTGGGGGCACTGCTTGACGCAATAGCAATAGCTAAGCGAATCTATCCCCACGTCAAAATGAAACGTCTTCCGCGGATGGCTGATTTTGCTCGCTGGGGGTATGCAGTAAACGAAGCGATAAGCGGCAACGGTAAAAAATTTATTGAATCTTACTACCAAAATATTGCAGGAGCAGTAGAAGAGGCCATTCTCGCCGACCAGGTAAGCGCCGCTATAATCGCTTTTATGAACGAAAAAACTGAATGGGAAGGCACTGCAACAAATTTACTTGAAAAGCTAAACGAGATCCCCGGCGTTGACATTAAAGCGAAAACCTGGCCAAAGCGGGCGCATACATTGACTAAGCGCTTAAATAAGATGAAATCAGCGTTGTCTGACTACGGGGTGTCGTTTGAAACGTGGAGAAACGGGACAACCAGGGGTGTTACTTTAAAAAAACATGGACACGATGACGCTCATGATGACGCTTGCGGTTTTGAAGCGTCACTAAGCGAACCTCGATGGAATCGGCATCGTGACGATAGTGACGCTGATGACGCTTCTGCGCCTACTCTTAGCAATGGCAAAAAAGTACTATGCGATCTTGATGACCCTGACAGTTTGCTGGAGGTGGAAATTTAATGCTCCTAATAGACCAATTGAAAGAAGCCGGTTACGACGTGGCATTAAGCAGTAACGGTAATTTGAAGTTGACATGGACAGGCGACGGGGAACCTAAACCTGCCCGGGTAAAACCCCTCTTAGAGCAGCTATCCAAAAACAAAGCCCGGGCACTGGCCTGGTTGATGAAAGACACCTGGCGTCCGCCAAAAAGGTGTCAATGCTGCAAGGATAACCGTTTTTGGTTCTCTGTTTACGGGGCTACTGTCTGCGAAGTATGTCACCCACCAGCGGTAGAGCGGCTGGTTTTATCTCGCAGTCCATAGGAACCATGCTTATTATATTGACCCCCGCTAAAGTAGGAAAGTAGCGTCATAAGCGTCATAGCGTCACAAACCCGCAAAAAGTCAGCATTTAAGCAGTGACGCTTCAAAACCGCAAGCGTCACTAAGCGTCACTGTAAGCGTCACTAAACGGCACCCGGCCTGCAGAAAGGAGACAAGCAAAACAATGAATCACCGGCGTTACATCCCAATTAAATCATGGCCGCTGGGATACAGTGGTGAAGCTGCCGTCATATACAGCGAATCTGACGATGACAGAGCGACTTCTTTAAACAAAAAGCTAACTATTATAAACGAGTCTGGGAAAAAAATAGTGATTGCAAATAATACCATAGGGCAACTGATCAGCATTATGACTGAATTAAAAGCTTATGTGGGCGAAGACGAAGGCGAAAATGATGGCGAAAACTTATAAATTTATGAGCATTTTTTAACTAAATTTAAGCAAAAACAAAGGATTTTTAATAAAAATATGGAGGAAATTTAACAAATGACAGGCAAAATGACAGGCAGAGAGCAAGGCACGGTAAAGTGGTTCAATGCGGCGAAAGGTTATGGTTTTATCGCTGGCGACGATGGCCAGGACGTTTTCGTCCACTACACAGCCATCCGGGGCAGTGGTTACCGGAACCTGGAAGAGGGGCAAAGGGTAGAATACGGGACTGAGAGATCCTTCAAAGGCACGGCTGCCATTGACGTTGAGCGGCTGGATGACCAGCAGAGCAGCGATGCCTGGAGTGATAGCAGCGATGACAGCGATGCCCTGACCGGGAGGCGATAGGCATGGCCGTTACACTTGTTGGCTATATCAAGCGCTACGTCGGCCTGTCGACCGACGATAAGCCGGCTGGCAAGGATGTCCCTGCGGGGTCTGTATTTATAGAATTGAACACTGACAAAAAATTCGTGTTCGACGGTGAGGGGACGGAGGGAACATGGTATGAGGTGACGGTGGGTTGGTGAATGGAAATAAATACCATGGGGGGTCCAATTCCTCTGGACCTTTTCGCTCCGCGACCGGTGCCAACTTTTCTTTTTCTGTGTTCAAGTCTGGGACTTTTTGGGATTTTTAGGAACTTCAAGCTTAAACAGGAGGCAGAAATGGAAAATTATTTAAGAAGAAATTTCAAAAATTTTTCTGCAGGTAATACGACAATAAGGCTTTTTATCCACAAAGAGTCTTTAAAAATGCTTTTGAGCATCGAAACCGGCGGCCGCGGCCTGCCTCTTATTGCCGAAGAAGAAGATATCCCTGCCTTTTTTCAGGTAGTGGGCGAAGCAGCAGCCGAATGGCCGGAATTTGAGCGCCAATGGAAGGAGTTTCAGGAAGCGGAGAAGGAAGCGTCGGAAGAGGAAGCACAAATAAAAAATTTGGAGGGAAAATCCAATGAGAAAAATGAGTGACAACAAAGAGTATGCAACAGTCAAAAA
Organism: Dethiobacter alkaliphilus; assembly: GCA_016841605.1. GTDB lineage: Bacteria > Bacillota > Dethiobacteria > DTU022 > UBA8154 > DUNV01. Next base: position 189,130 of record JAENYV010000007.1, read on the forward strand.
AAAGCACGACCAGATCGAAAGCGAACTCCGGAGCCTTGCGTCCGAAAAATTTCAAGAGCAGCTAATGAACCTCGAAAGAGAAGTCGAAGAGGCCGAAGCTGCGGCCATCGCGGACGGTCGGCTCGAACTTCTTACAAAAGCCGACGATTTGCGGGCCGAAGCCCGGGAGATACGTCAACAGTTGGCCGAGTCGACGCGGCGATGGCGCGTTTTGTGGTCGGCACTCGAAAAATTGCGGCCGGAACTTGCCGCTGCCGGGGACGTGGCGGCTCACGAAGTCATCGCCGATGTCAAGCCGCGGCACGAAAAAATGGTTCCGAAAATAATTGAAATACTGCGGCAGTTGAATTCGGCCTTGGAAGAGGAGGAAATTTTGACCGACCATCTTAGGCAGGAATTCAGAAGCCCGATGGTGTACGCGATAACCCCTCTTGCAGGACTTTTAGGCCGGGGCGGTGTGCCGGGTTGTGAAGAGGACTATAATTCAAATATGGCCCGGATCTTAAGAGCGCTGAAAGAAAACGGTTACAGGGTTTAGGATGCTGCGAGGGGTGAACGATAAGCCAATGTATTACTATGAAGAAGTTCCGCGCTCAAAAATACCGATAAAATCACGCTTCGCCGCTCTGGAAATGCAAATTTTCTGCCAGGAAGACATGCAACTAAGAGGGGTTGAACTCATTTGGGTGCAGCGGTGCAGTAAATACCAGCGAAAACACGACGGGCGGCTTTTTCTTAATTCCGTCGAAATAAAGGGTAGTGCATATATGCAATGTTCGCTCATTATCATTAACGCCGAATTTTCCGACCCCTTTTCAGTTCAAAAAACGGTTGCCCATGAGATGCGGCACTGCTGGCAGTTCCGGGAGTTTGGAGCTTTTTCCGCCCAACATTTTAAACATATTTTTCCTAATAATGAGCAAGAAGCGAACGCATACGCCGACGATGCGGTTCTGCGGCTATCGTGGGCGAAATTGAACAAAAAAATCATTGCGAGGTGAAACTACCAGGTGAAAAACAATGAAAAGTTTTGGCAAATAAAGAACAAAACAGAGACCTCAGCCGATATTTACCTTTACGATGAAATTGGCGACAGCTGGTATGGAGAATCAACCAGTGCAAAAGGTTTCAAAAAAGAGCTTGACAAAATAGGCGATGTTAAAATTTTAAACATATACATCAATTCTCCTGGCGGCTCCGTTTTTGACGGCATGGCAATTTATAACCAGCTAAAACGCCATAAAGCGCAAAAGAACGTTTACGTTGACGGCTTCGCTGCTTCTATCGCTTCAGTGATAGCTCTGGCCGGTGACAAGATTACCATTCCTAAAAACGCATATTTTATGATCCATCAGCCCTGGAGCATAACCTGGGGGAACGCAGCGGAATTCCGCAGAATGGCAGACGCTTTAGATACTATTGAGGACGGTATTTTAAATGTTTACGAGGGCCATTCTTATCTCTCCAGGGACAGAATTAAGAAGATGATGGAAGACGAAACGTGGATGACCGGAGAGGAAGCTTTTGCGTATGGCTTTGCCGATGAAGTGGGTGAAGAAATACAGGTCGCTGCTTCTGTAGCGAAAAGCGAAATCTGGGGCAAGTTTAAAAAAGCCCCCAAAGTAGAGCAGAAACTGGCGGCAAACAACTTACGGGACGACGAAAAAAAGCGAGAAATGAAATCGAAGTTGCGAAAAATGAGCCTGGCACTGAAAGAGAGACAAATAGCCCAAGCGGAGCGGCGGTATGCAGCCCTTAAAAACGGAGGATACTTCCATGAACAATAGAAAATGCTGGAAATGCTACACCCGAGCAATAAAGGGCGGCGGGGCCGTCATAACAAGCACAGGAGACGGGGGGGCCGTCATAACAAGCACAGCGGACGGCGGAGAGTATAGCAGCACTACCCCTGACGGCGGCGGACATACTCTACCATCTGAGGGAGCACACCGGCACCGGATGTTCCAGTGGGTAGGCACCATATGGGAGGGAGTAGAAAGCATGAATACAGGGTACGCCGGGGGGCATAGTCATAGCGTGACCAACGACTTCCCCTCCGGAACGCATAACCACGGGAATCCAGATTATGTAGGAACTGGGCAGCATAGCCATACGTTAGGTACGTCCTATGAATCAGATCACAGACATTCTTACTTAAAAGCACAGCTTAGAACCTGGGATTGTCAAGACGTGAACGGGAATTGGCGAAATATCGGTATTGGATCACCTGCTGTTTATGATGATATCTGGACTTACGAAAGTGCAGGTTTACATTCCCATGAAGTTCAAGACCACCAGCATGCTTTTTCCGTTCCCGACCACCAGCACAGCATTACGCTTTCTGACCACCAACACGATATTGAACTGGCCGACCACGAACATGAAATAGAATTCGGTATTTACCAGGGACCAACGCCGACGGAGGTAATTGTCAAGGTTGACGGCAACGAAATTCCTGGCCTGGGGCTGAGTGAGGAAAGCGTGGATATCCTTGACTACCTGGAGCGTGACGCCGAGGGCAAAATAGTCCGAGGGTGGCACGAGCTTGAAATTACGCCCAACGACCTGGGACGGGTTAACGTGACATTGCATCTGCAGTTATTTGTTCAGAGCCGGGGCGACGCTACCCTTTAAAAATAAAAAAGAAAACAAAGGAGCTAAAAATACAATGCCAAGAAATACGACTGATTACAAGGTTTACCGCGGCGAAAACGGAAAAATTGTAAGCGAACAAACAGCGAAAATTGAGCTTGAAAACGATGAAGATGTGAGTAAAGCTCTCATAGAAGTTAGACAAAACATTGAAGGCTACACCCGGCAGAAAGAAAATATCGAGAAAATTCTTGAACGGCTTTACAAAGAGGAAGTCGCCCTTTTGAGCTTTTTTGAGAAGGATAAGGCGGGGAAAGTTATCCAATGACCGTAACTGCTGTATTTGCAACGGAGGACTATGCCCTGGGGATAAGCGACCTTCGGAGGACGCACATGGAAACCGGCGAACACTTCGATGATGCGCCAAAAGTTTGCAGGGCTGGGGACTGTCTGGCAGGGTATAGCGGTCACTGGGCCTTTGGTACGCGGGCCCTGGAAATACTCAAAAGGGAGCTGCAGCCAGGGAGCCATCTCGAAAAAGCCGCGGCCATAGGACAGGCTTACCTGGATGAGCTATGGAAACACGTCCCCCGGGATGAAACGGACCTGACATTGTTTTTTGCTGGACGGGACGAAGGCGGCAGGATGGCCATAATTGATATTTCAACGCATACGGACTACCAGGCTATGAAAACAGAGATCCCCCCAGGCGGTATCCAGTGGCGTTACGCCTTTGCTGATTATGACCCAGGTCCCTGGCTGGAGCGGCAGTTCAAGGGAGCGCAGGACTTCCCCCTTCCCTGGGTGCGAAGGGTAGCAAAAAAGATGATTAAGCAGGCGGCGAAGCTGGACAAGTATGTCTCTAAGGAGTGCAGAATTGTAGTTTTGGAGTAATGATGGATAAGGCGCAATTTCCGAGGGGTGACATCACCCCTTTAACATAGCCTCCCCCCGGTCCTCCTGCTGGGGGGAGGATTTAAGCAAAGTTGGATATGAGAACCAACTTTTTAGAGCGCCAGGAGGATGAAGATGGGCTTTCTGGCGCTTTTTTTCTTTTTTTCTCATTCCGTTTTTACTCATTCCGTTTTAATAAAGGGGGATAGTGAGAAAATGCCAGGAATCACCCTTAAAGAGCTTCAGGAATCATACAGCAGGGACCAGACCGGCCTTACACGGCAGCAATTCCGTGAAATGGAAGGAATACTTTATAATTATCCCTTTTTAGGTCACGCTATTAGTGACGCTTTGCAAAAACTGGAAGAGATACGGTTTGACCTTATAGCGAACCCAGGCACATCTATCATTGCCAATGAAGGCGGCGGCAAAACCAACAAAATAAGCGATAAAACCGGGGAGACCGTAATTAAATTCGACGAAGATCCCCGTGCCTGCGCTGTCAAACGGAACCTTTCCTATTATCGCAGGGCACAGGTTACCGTTAATAAAATTCTTGATTTTTTCGAGCAGCACATCCCGGAGCATGCTCTATTTATCCGCCGCAAATACTTCGAGATGGCTACAAACGATGAATTGGTAGATGAGCTCAATATAAGTCCCCGTGGTTATTACCGGCGCAGGGAAGAAGTTCTTTATTATTGCGGCAAGGTTGCCGGGTGGTTGTTGTGATGGTCAGCAACGGCAGGCGGCACCCTTTAGCGGAGAATTGGATGGCGCTCTTTTTATGTATTGTGAGAGGCTATGCGATCGACGAAGCGCTCATTTTGATGCAGACTGGCCATCATTGCAATGCCACGGAGACAAATGCCGTCAGGGTCGCCAGGAAACGGAGCCGGGCAACGGTGGACGGCGCTGCCGCATACGGGGGTCGATACCCTACCCTGGCAGAGTTGGCAAATGAGTATGCCGGGAAGGTGTAATTTGTCTTTACGTCGTGTCAATTTAAGATTCTCCCATCATACAGAAGTATGCGGAGCGGGTGATTTAAGCGACGTCGGAGTAATTTGACCTTTCACCCGCAAAGCCCGGTTTTAAAAACCGACCTTTCACCCACAAAGCCCCTAAAAATCGGCATACCTTTACCCTTGCTCTGCGTTTTTAGGGGGCTTAACGGGTCTTATATTGGGAGCGAAATTCGGGCGACGTCGCCCGAAATTGACATATTCAAGGAATTTATAAGGTCGACGAAGGTCGAACCGGCAGTTCACCCTTTGCTTTTTGCCGGGTGATTTTAGGGGCTTAAAACGGAGCGCATATTAGAAGAAAAAAAGTTTCCTAATACCTATAAATATATATATTTACCTATTTACACCTATAACAACCTATGCTATAATAAAAGAAGAAAGCGGAGGTGGTTCTATGGATGATGAAAAAGTTTACACGATCCCTGAAATAGCTAAAATACTTCGAGTTAAAGACTACACAATAAGGGAGTGGTTAAGAGAGGGAAAACTAAAAGGTTTTAAAGCAGCGGGGAGCCGGTGGAGAGTAAAAAAAACGGACCTGGATGCGTTTATGCGGACAAACGGAATCAAGTAAACACCTTAAGGGGAGGGCTGCTTAAAAGTGAATACGACACCAGGCGCCACGACCCGCAGCACAGCCGCAGTCAAGGCATGGATTAACGAGAACTTTATTCCCGGCAGTGTTACCGTTACGCCCTGGCCGCTGCTTCCTGGCGGGACAATTATCAGGGACAAGGAAGGCGGGGAAATGCTTGTCTTCCTGGATATGATGACAGGGAAGGTTAAGTGGATGCTGCCGGGGGAGAAAAGAAAAAGGGCGGTATAAAGGGAAGTACGGCCGCGGGCAGGAGGGTAAGTAAATGCCCGATTATGAATTCAAAAGTCCCAGGATTTATGAATCCAAAAGTCCTAAGGTGAAAAGCCTTTATAAAAAATACTATAACGAACTGGCCGAAGTGGCCCAGGTAGAACTGGCGAAGATAGGATCTGCGCCGGTATTTGTAACATCTATACCAGGCTATGACGACGGCATAAATGGGAGGGTTAGTTGGAGGGTGGACGCAACCTATATAACATTGCCGGCTACAATTGACAGCCATTTCAGGCTTTACGTTATGGCGCATGAAATCGGCCATATTGTTTACAGGCATATGTTAAGGCCAGGTTTCCCTGAAGACGAAACCACTGCCGATAAGTGGGCGCTGGAGAAATTTGACGAGTGGGGGCTAAAGGTAACAACGAAAATAAAAGAAGCGGTACGTATAGCACGCGCTGAGGAAGCACGGGCACGACGGGACAGGAAAGCGTAAACAAACCAACACAACGCAAGCACCAGGACACGGCAGGCCTATCCTATACCTTCCTTACCTTTCGGTCTGATATGAGGCCAAAAGGTGTAACAGAGCAGCAGGCAGTAACCGGCCAGGGCAGGGCCGAAAAACAATAAAAACCACAAACAAGGAAAGGAGGTTGTTTTACAGTGAGAGATTTTTGGACTATTTTTACTGATATGAAGGAACAAAGCGATGAAAAAATAATGGGCAAGCTTCAACAGTCTGCTGAATATCAAGCCACGCAGGAGAAAAGGCGCTCATTAACGGAAAACCTGGACAATAAAACCCGAATGGGTATCAGCGACGCCTACACTGAGGAAGAAACCATATACGAGTACGAGGTCTACCTGGCGGGCCTTAAGGACGGCTACCGGCTGGCGCAAATCCTTCAGAGCGATGTAGCTATGTTTGAGTTGTTCAACGAAAAGAAAGCTGCAGAAGAAAGGGCGGAGAGCGGAGGTCTGAGCATTGTAAAGTAAGGGGTGGTTTTCCAATTGTTCCGACGTCGCCACAATTTACTCCCGATGTCGGGAGAATTGGCACGACGTCGTGACAATTTGACATTATCACATCATGCAGAAGTATGCGGGCGGTATGCAGGGTGATTTAAGCGACGTCGCTTAAATTATTCCGACGTCGGAGTAATTTGACCTTTCACCCACAAAGCCCGTAAAATCGGCATACATTTGAAATAGTTGGGATTTCCCAAGCATTTAATTTATAACCTGAAAGGGGGTGCAAAAGATGACCGTTGGAGAATGGAGAAAAGCGTTGCTAATGGAAGCGATGGAACAGTTGGACAAGTTGGCCCCAGTAAATTTACAAAGAGCCATATCTTTTATGAGGGGATTATCGAAGAGTCAGGCAAGCAGCAAAAAGAACATATCGTAAAAGCTAACCGAAAATGACCCTATCGGTCACAGAGGCCACGGGCAGGGCCGAAAAAAACGTGTTCAGATGAACCACAAAAAAGTTTACCGATTTGAAATCGGAAAACCACAAAGAAAGGAGCTGCGAAACTTAACTATGGAAAAATCGTTAAAAACAAAGCCGGTGAAAGTTAACAAGATAGTTGAGCGTTTAGGGAAGTCTAATGAAATGAAAGAAGCACCCTGGCATTTTACCATCGGAGCGGTTTTAATGGCTTACAGTTTAGCTGACCAAGGGTTTATTACGGAAAAGCAGGCCAACTGCATTGACTGTACAATCGGGATAAAGATGCACGAGGTTGTTGCACTTAAAAAAGAACAGAGAGAAGAACAGAGGGATGAAGGGATGAAGGGAAAGACAAGGAAACCTGCTCTCCCAAGGGTTAAGCAGGTAATGGAACAAAAGGGGATATCTATCGCCGATCTGGCTCAACTTACAGATATTCAGGAAAGTTATCTGCAGTGCATACTTGCCGGTACGGCCTGGCCGGTCCTTCGGGACTTTGAAGTTGTTGCCGAAGCACTGGGCGAATCATCGAAATGGCTTTTTATCCCGGATTATGAGAAAAGCGCCCTCCCTGCCAAAGAAGCGGCGCTTATTGAGTAGAACAGTAACACAAAGGCCCTGCCCATGGCCATTATATCATAAAAACAGGAGGTAAGTATATGGCTGGACAAATTGTTAACCGCGGGACCGATACCTGGCTGGTAAGAGTATATATGGGCCAGGATGCTAACGGCAAAAGGAAATATCACAATAAGACTATCCACGGTAATAAGAAGGACGCCGAACGGTATTTAACCAAGACCCTGCGGGAGCGGGACCTGGGGGAATTCGTCGAACCTGCTAAGGATATGCTGAAAGACTTCCTGGATACCTGGCTGGAGACGGCTGCTAAGCCCCGAATAGCACCAGGGACATACCGCAGCTATAAAGATATTGTCGAATGTTACCTGAAACCCCAGCTGGGGGATAAGGTAATATCGAAACTTACCGCCGAGGAAATACAGAAAACCTATAATGCCATGACTGAGAAGGGATTATCACCCCGGACGGTGCGTTATACCCATGCGGTATTAAGAAATGCTCTTAACCAAGCTATTAAATGGGATAAACTATACCGTAACCCTGCTGAGCGCGTCGAATTACCGAAGCAAAAGAAAGAAGAAATGAAAGTATTAACCCCGGAAGAGGCTGCCCGTTTCATGGACGCCACTGTCTTTTCCCCACATAAAGCATTATTTTCCCTGCTGCTGTCTTCCGGGATGCGCCCAGGCGAGGCCCTGGGACTGAAATGGAGCGACGTCGACCTGAAAAAAAAGAAAATTCACGTCCAGAGGGCACTTTCCCGGACAAAGGGAGCATGGCACCTTGAAGAACCAAAGACGCCACAGAGCCGGAGGACGATACCCATACCACCTGAAGTGATAGAAGACTTAAAGGAGCACAAAAAGGAACAGGCAGCGCAGAAGCTTAAAGCGCCGGAAGGAACTTACACCGACTACGGTTTAGTGTTTAGCACCAAAACGGGGGAGCCTTTAGATCATCATAATATTGTAGTGCGTCATTTTAAGCCCTTGCTAAAAGATGCGGGACTGCCCGATATCCGCCTGTATGACCTTCGCCATACCTGCGCTACGTTGCTACTCATGGCAGGGGAACACTCTAAAGTTGTTTCTGAGCGCCTGGGCCATGCAAGCGTAACGCTAACCCTGGACACTTACTCCCACGTCCTGCCGGATATGCAGGAGAAGGCCACAGAGAAATTAACTACGATGTTATTTACCGGCAGTCGCACACAAAAGAGGAACCCGCACACAAAAGAGGAACCCGCACACACACGCACACCATACGCACACACGGCAAAAAAATAAAGGACTTGGATTTTTCTTCCAAGCCCATTATTTCCCGATTCTATCGGGTTTCAGTTTGGTCGGAGCGACAGGATTTGAACCTGCGACCTCTTGACCCCCAGTCAAAGACTGGATACGTTAAAAACGGCATATAAGAGGGGCATTGTTAGTTGCACGTTAGTTGTCACTTAATTTTTCGTATAGCCTTTTTCAGCTCTTCTATTTCTGGATGCGTATATTCGTTCGCAGTAAAAGCATAATCAGCATGGCCGATAATTTTTTGAGTATGCAGGGGATCAACCTTGGCCCGGGCAGCACGACTGGCAAACGTATGGCGGCAAGCGTGAGGAGTGAGCTGTTTTATTTCAAGCTGCTCCAGCGCCGGGTAATAAAACTTTTCCCGGTAATACTTTGCCGACATTTTCTTTCCGTCATCGCGGCAGATAAGGGATTCTCCATTTTTGTCATACCATTTTTTTATAAAGGGAATAATTTTAGGGTGAATCGGAATAATTCTATTTTTCCCCGCTTCGGTTTTTAGCCCTCCGGTTATGATTTGGTTCTTTATGTCCACGTTGAATTTTGTAAGCTCCAACATTTCTGAAATTCTCATTCCGGAATAGATCATGATAAGGACCGTATCCACCCAGGGGACGGTATCTACCTGATCGAACATATTCTTAATGTCTATGTCGGTAAATATCTCCCGTTCTTCCTTAGTTTCTTTGGGAAGTGTAATATATTCTGCATAGTTTTTATTTACAATGTCATTTTGCAAAGCGTGTTCGTAAAGCATGACGGCTACAGTCTTTATTTTTTTGAGACTGGAACGGCTCAAATCATTTGATGCGCATTGATCTATAATGGCCTGCCAATGAGAGGTACGAATATCCTTGAATTTTGCTTTTCCCAGAAGTGAAATATATTTCCATGCTGCCCGATAATTATTTTCGGTAGACCTGGAGATATTTTTGTATTTACCTTTGGACCATTCTTCGTATAGTTCTCCTAAGGTGATATTATTTTTTGGCGAAACAGGGCTTACCCTATGCAGAGCCAGGGCATCCATACCTTCTCTTTTCGTTTCAAAATATCCTATAGTCTGGTAAAGTTGCTTTGGCACTTCCTTGCCTGCATTTTTTCCTTTTTGGGCAATAACGGTGGTCCAACCGGTCGTAACTCTAGCGACCCAAGGCTTGCGGCGACGGCCTCCGACTTTGTAAACCGAGCCATGGCCGTTAGGGTTACGCATGGGTTTTGATTTTGTTCCCATGGTTATTGGATCGCCTTCTTTCTCTTCCCACCCAGTTTTTGAATGTATTATAACATAGATATTTATAAAGAAGGATAGCGTTGTATTGACTTCACCAAACCAAAAACGCTATCCTTCCAACACTAATTTAGAAAGCGTTTTTCAGGGTTAACTAATTAATTTTAAAATGCCATTTTCCGTTACCCTTTGTGGTTTCAAGTCCAAAGTATAAATCGTTTACGTTTTCTCTTACTTGAAAAACGATAAACCCATCCCGGGCAGATCCAGGGGGAACATTTGTAAGATCTAATTTTTGATTATCGGATAAATGTATGTCTGCCATAGTTTGGATACTATAGGAGTATTCTTCATCATCTTCTAAAGTCCAAGTTACGAAAGTAAGGCTTTCTGTACTTTTGGTATTGTTTTGAACTACAACCGGCACTAAAGCAAACGTATAGCCTTCGTCTGCAGTTTCCCCAAAATAATCTGAACCTAATTCCTTAGTGAATTTAATATTGCTTTTATCGCTTCCAGCCATAACAATCCATTTTCCTATTTCCAGCGCAGTGCCGGCTTCCACATAGTCTTGGGGCTCTGATTTAGTTTCTTCAATAGTTTCCATATCTTCTCCCACGGGTGCCGTTGTTTGTTGGCCATTATCCCCTCCACTGGCAGCAATTATAATAACAAAAAACACGAGAACCCAAAACCACCAACGTTTCCAAATTGACTTTTTAACCTTCTTGACATCTGGCGATCCATTGTCTTGACCCATCCTCTTTTTCCTCCTTCTTTAAAATTTTTATGAAATGAAACGGAATTTTTGGCAGGCAACATAAAATTCCGTTATTTCCCACTTTTTGGATTATATCCAACCTTTTTTCTTTTCCTTCCTCTGCCTTTCCAAGTTTTCAATCCTGATCTCCTCTAAAAATAGCATAATTTGTCGTACAAAGTCTAAAAATATTATACTCCTAAAAACTTTGAAAACTACTCTTTCGAGTAGCTTCTTTTGTGATGATGTCTCTCCACTTCAGTTTTATGCCCTTACTTCGTTCTTCCAACCGTATGTAACCTATTTTAGCCCTTGCGAACCACTCTGTTACATTGAAACGATCTGCGAGTAACGGGATGGTGTTGTATCCGTCCCTTATTACCCTCCATGTTTCCTCTGAAGGCATAAGTAGTTCCGTGCTCCATCGTAGCGCCTTGTTCTCGTCTTGATGGATAGTAATTTCTTTTTGACTATCAGAAAATTGGTTAGTCCGATGAAAGGCAACTATTCCGGAGCGTGGCGGGAAGAAATGATGACCGAGTTCATGAGCCGCAATACAGCGGTGTTCGTTTGATTTATAGAGCAAAGGCTTGTCCAGCAAGATCATGGGGCCAATATCTGGGTGAACGGTATATAGCCCCTGGACTTGTCCAACTTGCTGTAAGTTATCATATGCTAAAAAAATTCCTTCTTTTTCGATAATCTCAAGAATTGTCTCCATCTTTTTTGTCTCTCTCTTTTTCTCGTTCTTTTAAAGCTTTCTTAACAGCACGGTTGATAACTTTTTCCAATTCTTTTATGTTTATGTCTCCTTGAGATGAAAAAGCGATAGGGTATTCAGCTTTGCTTTCTTTGGCTGCAGTCGTGCTATTAGGGTTGTCGGTGCGACCAAGCAGGTAGTCAGTTGTAGTGTTGAATATATCTGCTATTTTAGAAATAGTTGCCGCATCGGGAGTACTCTTATTTGTTTCGTACTGAGAGATAGTTGATTTGCCAACATTTAATAGCTTTCCAAGCTCTTCTTGTTTCATATCCTTTTTTAATCGGACATGCTTAATTCTTTCCCCCAACGACATAGTTAGTTAGCTCCTTAACAATATATAGTTCAAGTTATTTGAACTGATCTTTATTGTAACCATTATTTTACTTCCAATCAATATAGTTCAAGAAAATTAAATTTAGGGGTTGACAAGTTCAAGTAGCTTGAATTATAATTAGCGCATAAAGTTTGAGTAGCTTGAACTTGGAGGTGCAACAACTTTGACTCTCAAAAGGTTGAAAGAGCTAAGAAAATTGAAAGGATTAACTCAAAACGACATGGCGCAAAAACTTGGCTATAAAGGAAAAAGCAGCTATTGCATGCTTGAAAATGGCCAGGTTCGCATGACTATTGACACTGCAAAAAAAATTGCTGACATCCTTGGAGAAGATGTTAAAGTTATTTTTTTTGACCAACAAGTTCAAGTAAGTCAAACAAAATCAACTGCCTAAACCAGCTTTATACACAACCATAACCACATAAGTAAACTCGCTACCGTCGGCAACAAATAGCCACCGCAGCACTTTCGGACGTTGCTTCTTAATCCAAGTATTAATGTCGTGTTGCAGATTCAAGTGGTCATTATCGGCGAAAAGTTTTGTTTTTATAAAATGCCGCATAAAAATCCTCCCTTTAAACGAGGTGATTAAATGCCAGAAAAACTTAATACTCAGCAAAACAACAAGCTCACTGTTGCTCATGCCGCCGCCATGATGGACGTAACGCCGCAATTTCTGCGCCTGGGCCTGCAGCAAGGGCGCTTCTCTGAGTTCGGCACGGCGGTCAAGATGAAGCGCTGGGCGTATTACATCAACGCCGAGCGGTTCTATGAATATATGCGGCTACAAAATACCGAAAGGAGGTCAGCATCGTGAACATAAGATTCAGCGCCCGGGACATGGAAACAGCTGCACACATCTACCGCACAACCGAAAACGAAGCCGTCCGCGGCCAGATGGAAGCCACTTTGGAATTCATGCTCCGAGAAAAGAGCGAACAGCGTGAAAGAAAGTGCCGCCAGGAAATCCGGGAGCTACAAGTTTGCTTAGCTCTTGCGAGGCGTGACTATGCGAACCATCATTCCGAGCTGGTCCGAAGAAAGAGCGAGGCAGCGCTTCCCCGGCTTTATAGAAAACTTTTAGGAATGGGGGTGGACCCGCAGTGTATGGTAAGCTGATCCGCTGGCTCCGAAATGAACGCAACCTTTGGGCCGTAATTTACGAAGCTACCGGATTAATTATCATTCTTGTCTATCTTGTATGATACACAATTAACCGGTATCAACCAATATTTAATCCGCTACAGAAAGGAGAGAAGTAAATGAGCATCGCTACAGCAATAAACGAAGAGCTTCATCGCCTCGGAATCACTCACGACAAACTGGCCCGCATGACGCACTACAGCCGCCAAAGCGTTACGGCCTGGGCAAACGGCCGCAGAACACTTCCGGAGGACGCCAGGGAGCAGCTTGCAAGACTGAGCCCCCGCCTGGCACTGGAGATAGCGGCCGACGACCCAGTGAATATTTTTCTCTCAGGATGGCTGGACGGAGAAATCGTGGACCTGAGCGTCCTGGGGACAAAGACGAAGCTGGCTGAGGAACTGGAAGAGGGAGCGGTCGGACTCCGGGACCTGGACCTGGTCAACAAATGTAAGTCAGAGCATCTGACGGATGAAGATAGGAAATACATACATATCGCCATCCAGGAGCTGCTGGACTTGATGACCTGTATACCGGTTTTCCTGGTCAATATCTCGGAGAAATATGAGCTGAACTTGCATCATGAAATAGCGACTCATCGAAGGAAGCTTTCAGCAAGAGGATATAAGAAAAAAGCAGCTTAGGAAGGGGGAGAGGATCAACAATGAAAACTGCGACCACTGCAATATCTACTACCACCCCTGCAACCGCATCCGTAAACGCCCTCGACGCCACCACCTGGTGCAACGACTGCGGAATGCCGCTCAAGGAAGGCCAGGAGTGTCCGACATATAAGAGGCTGTATCAGCTGAGAGGCGGGCTTAAGGAGATCCTGGAAACGGTGGGGGTGGAGCTGAAGACGCGGGACGGGGTGAACGTGTTAATCGTGGATAAGGACGGCCACGAGGTGGGACTGTAGGTGAATTTGTCATAGGAGAATTTGCAAGGAAAAGGGAAGGAGCTGGCGCAAGAATGGAAATGCGCAAAATTGCCGAGCTGTGCAGGGGGCTGGCGAAACATCATCGCCAAAAGGCCGAACAGGAAGATCCAGACAGCCATATTTGCGGATATAACTTTGGAAATGCCGCTGCATTTGAAATGGCGGTCGCATGGCTTGAAAAAGCTCTGAGCGCCGAAAAAGGGCATATTTTCGAGAACGACAACGGAAAACGGTATTTTGTGGTGGCAGGTGACGATCAGGAAGCGTTGTTGCGGGACATGGACAGGGGCGGGTATGTAATCGCCAGAGGACTAGACTGGACGAATATGTGTTGGAGAGGTGGAAGCTATTTCAGCTCAGATGAGTTCGAGGTTGCAGTAAAAGCTTTTCTGGAAGAAAGGAGGGATGAGGAACAATGCGAGTAGCGGCAGTGGGAGTAACGAGCTTCAAAGGCAGCAACCGTGAATTTCGTGCCTGGCTCCGGGAGCAGAGAGCCGGGGTGACGAGGAGCCTGGTCGGTGAGCTGGTGACGGGAGTGGAGAGCGGGAAAGTAGTGGCATTAGCTGATTTCAGACAAAAGAAAAAAGCCGCGAAGATAGCGGCTAACCAAAAATTCACTAACCCCAGCATAGCATAAGCGCTGGAGAAAAACAAGAGAAAAGGAATGACAACAATGGGTCACTTGAAACCATTTACGCTTCTTGGCAAAACACCGCCAGGAACATGCCCGGAATGCGCCACAAAGCATGACCCTGAAATGCCGCATAATCAGCAAAGTCTGGCGTATCAATACAAATTTTATGACCAACATGGGCGCTGGCCGACATGGGAAGACGCAATGGCGCATTGCAGCGAAAAGATAAAAGCGGCTTGGAAAGAAGCCCTGGAAGAAATGGGAGTTATAGTCTAACCAAGGTATGAAAAATTCGCTGCCCCGTTCGTGTCTATCACTTCCTACCCTTTCCCAGGGTAACGTCTGGCTGGGAACCAGGCTCGACGACGGGGCGGCATAAAGGAGAGTAAAAATCATTAAAAATAAACCTTGTGGAAATTGTAAACATTTGTATCGTACAGATCCTAACTGCGGAGGAAAAGGCGAACGAATATGTTTGAAATATCATTGCGTAGTTGGTCCTCCAGGCTTAGCTGATTATAGCTTCAGAACTGCGCAATGCATAAAAGAAAAAAGCTTTAAAACAAAATGAGAGGAGAATCATTATGGAGATAACTATCAACATCCCGGGGCTATCTGAGTTAACTACATCGATCAACGTTTTGGCTAACGCTTTGGGTCAGGCAGCAAATACCGGAACGGTTACAACACCATCCGCCGGTACACAAAGTCCAAACCTTACACTGGTGCCGCCGGCACCGCCGCAACCAACAACTGCTGTGCCGGTAACTCAACAACAGGTTACACAACCAACTCCAGAGGCAATCCCCAATATTCCTACTACAACACAATCCTACACACTGGAGCAACTGGCCGTAGCGGCTACGCAGCTAATGGATGCTGGCCGGAGAAATGAACTTGTGCAATTACTTACACAGTTTGGGGTGCAGGCTTTAACGGCTCTGCCTAAAGAACAATACGGGACCTTTGCAACACAGCTCCGAGCAATGGGGGCGAAAATATGAAAGCCCTTCCTGTCGAACAACGTTCTCATGCCCTGCTTTCTGCCAGCGGGGCACACCGATGGATGCACTGCACCCCGTCGGCACGACTGGAAGAAACATTTCCGGAAAGCACCAGCGAATATGCGGAAGAAGGTCGCCTGGCACACGCCATCGCGGAACTTAAACTGCGCAAATATTTTATAGAGCCTATGGGAACGAGAGCGTTTAATAATCGGCTCAAAAAATTGCAGGAGGACCCATTATATCAAGATGAAATGCTGACACATACAGACACCTACCTAGACTATGTTAAAAGTATTACTCATGCTTTCTCCGCCACCCCTTACGTTGCCGTAGAAAAACGCCTGGATTTCAGCACATACGTACCCCAGGGCTTTGGCACCGGAGACTGTATCATCATCGGTGGGAATACGTTGCATGTCATTGACTTCAAATACGGCAAGGGCGTACCAGTCTCTGCAGAAGAAAATCCGCAGATGATGCTCTACGCCCTGGGAGCTCTGTTGGAATACTCCATTCTATACGCAATTGATACGATAAAAATTGCCATCGTGCAGCCGAGGTTAGACAGTATGTCAGAGTGGGAAACAACGGCAAATGATATGTGGTATTGGGCAGCCAATACAATTATGGGTGCAGCTGAAAAAGCGTTCAAGGGAGAAGGAGAATTCGTTTCGGGAGATCACTGCCGCTTCTGCAGGGCTAAGTCACTCTGCCGGGCACGGTCCGAATTCAATACCTCACTGGAGGAACATAAAAACCTGCTCCCGCCTCTCATCTCCAACGAAGAAGTTGGAGAGTTCCTCATCCGGGCCCAGGACCTGGTTAAATGGCTTTCAGACCTGCAGGACTACGCACTGGCCGAGTGCCTGACCGGCAACGAGATACCCGGATGGAAGGCCGTAGAGGGCCGCAGCGTGCGGCAATTCACTGACCAAGATAAAGCATTTGAAATACTTTTGGCCGCCGGTACTGAAGAGGCAATGCTGTATGAACGTAAACCGATCACACTGGCAAGCGTTGAAAAGTTACTTGGCAAAGCGAAATTCAGGGAAATGTTAAGCGAATACATCAACACGCCGCCTGGAAAACCGACACTTGCGCCGATAAGCGACAAACGAGAAGCGATTACGCGTCGAAGCGCAGAAGAAGATTTTAAAAAACAATAACGGAGGTACTGAAAATGAGTAACAACAATCCGCAACATGTAGTGACCGGAAAAGTGAGACTGAGCTATGCGCATCTGTTTCAGCCGTATGCCAATCCCAACGGAGGAGAACCGAAGTACAGCACCACCATACTGCTGCCAAAATCCGATATGGCCACAAAGCAACGACTCGACGCAGCCATTCAAGCCGCTATCCAAGCCGGTATTACATCCCGTTGGAACGGGGTCAGACCGCCGCAAGTAGCAATTCCCGTCCATGACGGAGACGGCACTCGTCCCAGCGACGGTATGCCTTTCGGTGATGAATGCAAAGGGCATTGGGTCTTCACGGCATCATCTAAACAACCGCCGCAGGTTGTGGACCTCGGCTTAAATCCGATTATCCAGCAGTCTGATGTTTATAGCGGCATTTATGCTCGTGTATCTGTCCAGTTTTTCCCATACGCTAATAGCGGGAAAAAAGGCGTCGGCTGCGGCCTGGGCAACGTGCAGAAATTAGAAGACGGAGAACCCCTTGGAGGACGTACCACCGCCTTGGATGACTTTGGCGACGCAGCACCTGGTTATTATCAACCACCAACACAACCAGCATATCAGCCATCACAGCCTATCTATCCGCAGCAGCCGGTTCCTGCTCAGGCATATCCACAAGCGCAGCCAACATACACGCCACAACAATCACAACAGCCAGCACCGCAGACGTATATGCCAACACAACCGCAACAGTATGATCCGATTACCGGCGCGCCGATACTATCTGGCGGCGTGATGGGCCTATGAAACAAGAAACATGGAAAGACATTCCGGGGTACGAGAGGTGCTACCAAGCAAGTGATCAAGGACGAATCCGCAGCTTAACGAGACGCATAACTCAAATTGGGCGATGGGGAACTCCATTTACACGGATTATCAAAGGGCGCGTTTTGCGCCCTGGGCAATACACAAAGACCGGCCACGTATCAGTTGTGCTGTTTAACGGTTCAAACGGAAGCCCTGTTCACCAATTGGTTGCTCGTACGTTCTTGGGGCCACAACCACCAAATACTGACGTACGCCACTTAAACGGGAATCCAAAAGACAATAGAGCTGAAAACTTAGCTTACGGCAGCCGTACCGATAACATCCTCGACGTGTTTCGACAGGGAAAAGCTTGGAGAAAATTAACTACAGAACAAGCGCAAGAGATAAAGCAACGACTTTCCGCGGGTGAGAAAGGCCGAGTATTAGCTAATGAATTTGCAGTGTCCGAAAGCATTGTTTCGGCGATAAAGATCGGGAGGATACACAAATGCACCATTTAAACGTGGATCTGGAAACCTTTTCTTCCGTGGACATTAAAAAGGCGGGACTGTACCGGTACGTACAGTCCCCCGATTTCCAAATTCTTTTATTCGCTTTCAGCTTTGACAATGAGCCGGTTCAAATTATCGATCTGGCCCAAGGTGAAGCCTTACCTAATGAAATACTGTTAGCGCTCCAGGATACAAGTATCATTAAACACGCTTATAATGCACCGTTTGAATGCTATTGCCTTAATAAATTTTATTTCTCTCCATTAAATCAGTGGCATTGCACCATGCTCCATGGCCTATATTGTGGTTATACAGCAGGTCTAGCCGCTACGGCCGTAGCGCTCGGCCTTCCGGAAGACAAACGTAAAATGAGTACGGGATCTGCGCTGATTCGAACCTTCTGTGTACCCTGTAAGCCGACAAAGTCAAACAGCCACCGCACCAGGACGCTTCCGCACCATGAACCGGAGAAATGGCAATTATTTAAACAGTATTGCATCCAGGATGTTGTAACGGAAATGGAAATCGAACGGAGACTTTCTGCATTTCCGGTACCGGAAGCTGAACAGCGACTGTGGGAACTCGACCAATACATCAACGTGTACGGCGTAGCTGTGGACCGGGAACTCATAGCCGGAGCACTGCACTGCGACCAGGTTGTGACCAACGAACTAATGGCCGAAGCCGTCCGACTCTCCGGTCTGGATAACCCTAAAAGCGTGCAGCAACTGAGCAAATGGTTGACAGAAGAAATGGGAGAAGAGATTACAAATCTGCGTAAGGACACTGTGAAAGAACTAATCAAAACAACCGATGACGGAACGGCAAAACGCATGTTGGAAATCCGGCAGGAGTTGGCTAAAACCAGCGTTAAAAAGTACGCTGCCATGGACGCGGCGGTCTGCGAAGATGGACGAATCCGTGGTCTGCTTCAGTTCTACGGTGCTAACAGGACCGGCCGCTGGGCCGGCAGACTAGTCCAGGTGCAAAACCTGCCTCGTAATTATCTTGAAACCCTTGGTCATGCCCGAGAATGTACCAGGACTACGAAAGTGGATGCTCTTAAAGTTATCTACGGTAATGTGCCCGACACGCTCTCCCAGCTTACCAGGACAGCGTTTATTCCTTCACCCGGAAACGTGCTTCTGGTAGCCGATTTTTCAGCCATTGAAGCCAGGATCATCGCCTGGCTGGCTGGTGAACAATGGAGACTGGATGTGTTCGCCACTCATGGCAAAATCTACGAAGCCTCAGCCAGTCAAATGTTTGGGGTGCCAATTGAGAAAATCGTCAAAGGTAATCCGGAATACGAACTCCGGCAAAAAGGGAAAGTGGCGGAGCTGGCTCTTGGCTATCAGGGAGCCGCCGGAGCACTTATCTCCATGGGGGCCCTAAATATGGGCCTGACAGAAGAAGAACTACCAGAAACCGTCCACCGTTGGCGCTCTGCAAACAAGCGCATCGTGGACCTGTGGTATAGCCTGGAAAACGCAGCGCTTGAAGTAATGCGAACTGGACAGCCTTCGGGCATTAAAGGGTTGCTCCTGGCCCTGGAAGGCCACTACGAAACACAGCAGGAGTTTTTCACTATCGCACTACCAAGCGGCCGAAAGCTGTATTATGCAAAACCTTTTCTGGAAAAAAACGAACGAGGACGAGAAGCACTGCACTACCGAGGCGTCAACCAAAAGACCCGTAAATGGGAAGTCATCCCCACATACGGCGGCCGCTTAACGGAAAATGTGACTCAGGCTATTGCTCGTGACTGCCTGGCTGAGAGTCTTTTGCGAGTAGCTGCTGCCGGATATCAAACAGCAATGCACATTCATGACGAGGTTGTGCTGGATGTGCCGGAGGATCGGGCTGATCTCGAAAAAGTGTGTGAAATTATGAGTCGACCTATATCCTGGGCTCCAGGCTTGCTACTCAAAGCAGACGGCTTTGTTGCCAAATTTTACAAGAAGGACTAAAAAATTTTTACCCTGCTATTTTGGTAGTAAATGGTATATGAGGGTTATGTTGACATAGAGCTGCAGCAAAAAGATAAATAACCGGGAGAGCAGGTGAACTATTTTGATCAACCCTGCTAACAAACAGTTAATTTTAAACAACAACCGCCAACTAACAATCAGTGCAGCCGGCAGTCGTAAAGCTACGCTCTGGCCGGCGCAAACTTTATACTGGTCAGAGCTGGTAGAACGGCTTAAAACGCCTGTCAGAGGCACAGAAACGCTGGGCGACTATCTACGCCTGCCTAAATCCAAGCAGGACGACCTCAAAGACGTAGGGGGCTTCGTAGGCGGTTCCCTGGCCGGTAACCGCCGTAAACCTTCTGCTGTAACAGGTCGGGACATCCTAACCCTGGACCTGGACAATATCCAGCCCGGGGGCACCCAGGACGTTCTGCGTCGTATCGGCGCCCTGGGGTGCGCGTATGCGGTTTACAGCACCCGTAAACACGAAGAGGCGAAACCTCGTCTCCGGGTGCTGGTCCCTCTTAACCGGACCGTCACCGCGGACGAATACGAGCCGCTGACCCGCAAGCTGGCGGGCATTATTGGTATTGAACTTTGCGATCCTTCCACGTTCCAGGTATCACGGCTCATGTACTGGCCCAGCTGCTGTGTGGATAGTAGGTATGTCTACCAGTACGGAGACAAGCCTTTCCTGGACGCGGACGGCGTTCTGGCTATGTATACAGACTGGCGCAACGTGGCCGAATGGCCGCAGGTGCCGGGAACACAGGACACGCATAAGCGCCTAGCTTTCAAGCAAGGAGACCCCACAACAAAGAACGGTATCGTCGGAGCGTTTTGCAGAACCTACGACATCTACCGGGCTATGGAAACGTTTCTTCCCGGAGTGTACGAACAGTGTTCGGACGGTTCCGAACGTTTTACTTATACCGGTGGCAGCACAACAGGCGGGGCTATCGTTTACGACAACGGCCAGTTCCTCTACAGCCATCATGCCACAGATCCGGCCGGCGGCCGGTTGGTTAACGCATTCGACTTGGTAAGGCTGCATAAGCTCGCTGACCGGGACGACGACGCACTGACAGGCACGCCGATCAACCGTCTGCCTTCCTATACGACCATGTGCGAGCTTGCCGTAGCAGATACATATGTTGCAGCTCTGCTTAACCAGGAGCGCTACGAGAAAGCTACACAGGAGTTTACTCCACAACAAACGGATGATCTGAATTGGATAAGCCTGCTGGCGGTTAGTTCCGCCACTGGAACACCGGCAAAAACTACTGATAATGTCCTGCTGATCCTGGAAAACGATCCTCTCCTACGCGGCAAGCTTGCCTTCGACGAGTTCGCAAACCGTGGACTGGCCTTAGGCGCTCTGCCATGGGATAAGCGCCCGGACCGACGTCAATGGACAGATGTGGACGATGCGGGATTGAGGCACTATACCGAAAAAACTTACGGCATCACCGGTAAAGAACGAATTTACGACGCGTCCACCTTAGCGGCGCACAAGCACACCATTAATGATGTAAAGGACTACCTGACATCGCTGGAATGGGATGGTGCCAAGCGTCTTGAAACCCTGTTCGTTGATTACCTGGGAGCCCGGGACACGATATACGCAAGAGCGGTTGCGCGTAAATCGCTGGTGGCTGCAGTGGCCAGGGTGATGACTCCTGGTTGTAAATACGATTACACGCCGATTTTAGCCGGTCCTCAGGGTATCGGTAAAAGTACACTCCTACGGCTGCTTGGACTCAGATGGTATTCAGACAGCCTGACCGTATTTGAGGGTAAAGAAGCGGCGGAGATGATCCAGGGAGTCTGGATCAATGAACTGGGAGAACTTAGCGGCCTGAGCCGTTCCGAGACAAACGCGGTAAAGCAGTTTTTAAGCCGGACAGAAGACATCTACCGGGAGCCTTACGGCCGCAGGACCGGCGTGTATCCCAGACGCTGCGTATTCTTCGGAACGACAAACGATAGTGAGTTTTTACGAGATAGAACCGGTAACCGCCGTTTTTGGCCCGTGGATGTAGGGCTGCAGCCGACGATAAAAAGTGTGTTTAAGCAATTAGAGGACGAAGTGCCGCAGATATGGGCTGAAGCTTTTTGCTATTGGCAATTGGGAGAACCGCTTTATCTGACCGGCGAGGCCGAACAGATCTCTATCGTAGAGCAAGAAGCGCACAGAGAAAGCAACGCCAAAGAAGGGGTTATCCAAGCTTTCGTAGAGCGACCACTCCCTGCCAACTGGCAGGAAAGAAGCTTGGTGGAAAGGCGTATGTATTGGTCCGGGGAGTTTGGTAAAACGGAGACCGAAACCATTATGCGAGATAAAATCTGTGCAGCGGAAATCTGGTGCGAGTGTTTTAATAACGAGCTTAGATTCATACGCAGAGCCGATGTTGTTGAAATAAACGGAATATTAGACAGCTTAAAATACTGGATAAAAGATAAAAATGGGCGGCAATTTGGTAAACCATACGGGCTCCAAAGAGGTTATTCCAGGTCGTTACATTGATACAAACTCCTGTTACATTCTCGGAGAATGTAACAGAGAATGTAACAAAGTCTGTTACAAACGTTACAATTGTTACATTCAATGTAACGACTACAAATGCCGATGAATAAAGGATTTATAGCCTATTGTTACATTTGTTACATTCTTTCTTATAGAGATAAAAAATAGATAGAATAGAGGGTACACACAACGCCTAATACGCCTGAATAAAATGCGCACATATACGCGCGTAGAGAATGTAACTTTGTAACAGTCAAGGAGTGAACAGCCAATGACGGAAAAAGACATCGAAAAATATCTTAGGGATGAAGTAAAAAAAGCCGGGGGCAGGGCCTATAAATTCGTATCCCCCGGTAATGCAGGGGTGCCTGACCGGCTGGCGTTGTTTCCCGGGGGAAGGGTTGTTTTCGTGGAGTTAAAAGTACCGGGAAAAAAGTCTACGGTTTTGCAACAGGCTCAGCAGAGACAAATCGCAAAACTGGGGTTTCCAGTTTTTGTGGTCGACAGCAAAGCAGGTGTGGATGAGTTAATATTTCGCTATGCACAGGGATGTGACGCCTGATGAAACTGCAAACACACTCTTACCAACGATACTGCATCAATAGGCTCTTAACTGATCCCGTTTTAGGCCTCTTCCTTGACATGGGTTTAGGCAAGACGGTTATCACGTTAACGGCCATAAATGACTTGAAATATAACCGGTTTGCTGTGTCCAGGGTGCTTGTAATCGCACCGAAAAAAGTGGCGGAAGCAACCTGGAACAAAGAAACGGCTAAATGGGACCATCTGCGGATGTTAAGGGTTGTTTCAGTTTTAGGTTCGCAAGCAAAACGGATCAGGGCTTTAAACACGCCTGGAGATATTTGGGTGATTAACCGTGAAAACGTTCCATGGCTTGTAGATTACTACCGCAACGCCTGGCCCTTCGATATGGTTGTGGTCGATGAGTTCAGCAGCTTTAAGAATCACCAGGCAAAACGGTTCAAAGCGCTGACCTGGGTGCGGGGGCACATTAAGCGGTTTGTAGGCTTGACCGGGACGCCGGCACCTAACGGGCTTTTGGATTTGTGGGCGCAGGTATATTTGCTGGACCAGGGTGAGCGGTTGGGGAAGAAGATTACGCATTTCCGGGAACGGTATTTCGAGCCTGACCAGCGGGATAGGGAGAGAATTTTCAGCTACGCGCCTAAACCGGGAGCGGATGAGGTGATCCGGCAGCTGATCGGTGATATCTGCGTTAGCATGAAGGCGGATGACTACCTGGAGCTGCCGGATTGTATTTCGGTCACCGTGCCGGTACTTCTAGACCCGAAAGCACAGGCCGCTTATGAAAAATTGGAGCGTGAGATGCTGCTGGAAGTAGACGAGTCCACTATCGACGCGGGCAGCGCTGCGGTGTTGACCAACAAGCTGCTGCAGCTATGTAACGGGGCGGTGTATGACGAGGCCCGGAATGTGGTGGAGATCCACCGTTGTAAGCTGGAGGCTTTCATGGAACTGGTGGAAGGGTTGAACGGGAAACCGGCGTTGGTGTTTTACGCTTTTCAGCACGATTTGGCAAGGCTGAAAAAGGCCTTGGTAGGAACGGGCTTACGGGTCCGGCAGCTGCAGGGGCCCCAGGATGAAACGGACTGGAACAACCGAGAGGTCGATATTCTGCTAGCGCACCCAGCAAGTGCCGCATACGGTTTAAATCTGCAGCAGGGCGGTAATCACGTAATTTGGTTTGGATTAAATTGGAGCCTGGAGTTGTACCAGCAGGCAAATAAACGGCTTCATCGGCAGGGACAATTAGAGAAAGTGATTATCCACCATTTGGCGGTTGAGGGCGGAGTAGACGAGGATGTGCTGCAAGCTCTGGAGGATAAGAGTGCTACGCAGGACAACCTTATGCAAGCTCTTAAGGCACGAATTGAAAAATACAGGGGAGAGTAATATGCGAATTTTGACTACGGAAGAAAAAAGCATGATACATGCAGCAAAAAAGAAAGTGAATGCTGTTCGAGCTACAAAGAGAAAAGACATAGACAGGCGTACGAGAGGCATGCCTATTTGGTATTTGGAATACTCCGGGTTGAAAAAACAGTGAGAAGCTTTGGCCCCGATTATCGGTCACCCTGTTAAGGTGAAAATGGGAACAGCAATAATCGCAGTTGATTATGACTTATTTAAAAAATTGGTTAGGTCTGTAAAAGAATTTGTATTTCAAAATGTTTTTATGAACGGCCAAGAATTGATAATTGAATACAGTGGTGCGAACAACAAAGGCCGTATAGCTTTGGTAACGCCACCAGCGTATGACGAATTAGACGGACTGCCGATTATTGAGTTGTGAACGCACGGATCCGAACGCTTTAAAAAAAGGCGGTGACTCGGCAATGAGATACGCTTACAATATACCGCTCCACGACGGCTACATCGGATATTATGCTTTGGCACTCTGTATTTTGCGCAATTGTGTTTCGGAACAGGCGCTGGGCCTCGTGGAAACCGGAGAGACAGTGCGTCTGACTGAGAAGGATTCCGAGGACATGCTGTGGCTCAAGGAGCAGGCTCTTTACTATAGGCAGATCGGCGAAATGTATGGCATCACGCATGAAGCGGTATATGGCCGGATTAAGAAGCTGAAGAAAATTAGACAAGGAGCAAAGCCATGAAACTAAAAACCTGCAACTGCGGTGCTGTCGAGGGCAAAAAAAATAATTCTTAACTCCGAAGCACGTGTCGGAGTGATAACGGAATTACGGGATAACGGGACATTCCTTCACAACAAAGTTCTCTATCTCAAAAATAACTTTTGCCCGGAGTGCGGGGCTAAATATGCAGAGAAAGGCGAGGAAGTGGATATTTAAAAGCGGGAGGTGATTATGATGCCGGCACGTTGGCCAAAAGAAATCATAATAGACTCCTTCGCCGGTGGTGGAGGCGTTAGCACCGGTATAGAAAAAGCTACAGGCCGACCTGTGGATATAGCGATTAATCATGATCTTGTTGCCATATCCATGCACAAGGTGAATCATCCAGACACTTTTCATTATTGCGAAAATGTTTGGGATGTAGACCCCCGAGAAGCTGTAAAAGGCAGACCGGTAGGACTGTTTTGGCTCTCTCCGGACTGCAAGCATTTCTCCAAGGCAAAAGGCGGGAAACCTGTCGAGAAACATATTCGGGGGCTAGCCTGGGTGGCCGTTCGATGGGCGGCGACAGTACGACCCCGGGTAATTATACTCGAAAATGTTGAAGAGTTTAAAACATGGGGTCCGCTTCTTGAGGGCGGGAAATCTGATCCCAAAAAGAAAGGCCGGACATTTAATTCTTTTGTAAATACGCTGAAACGGCAGGGTTATCATGTTGAGTGGAAAGAGCTACGGGCCTGTGGTTATGGAGCGCCAACTATCCGGAAAAGATTTTTTCTTATAGCGCGGTGTGACGGGTTGCCTATCGTCTGGCCGGAACCTACTCACGGGGATCCGGAGAGCGACGCGGTGAAAAGTGGGAAGTTAAAGCCCTGGAGAACGGCCGCTGAGATTATTGACTGGAGCTTGCCTTGCCCGAGCATATTTGAGCGGAAGCGTCCGCTGGCGGAAAATACTATGCGCCGTATCGCCCGTGGAATACAGAAGTTTGTTATAGATAATCCGAGGCCGTTTATTATCAAAGTCAACCATGGCGGAAAGGATTTTAGGGGCCAGGAAATTGATAGCCCAATGCAGACAATTACACCAAAGAATGGTTGGGGAGTTGTTATGCCATTCATTTCCCGTCAGTTTGGTAATTCAGTGGGGCATTCGGTGGATATGCCCTTGGGAACTATTACAGCTGGTGGCGGTGGAAAATCTCAACTAGTCGCCGCTTTTCTTTCCAAATATCACGGCGAAAAACATCCTGGCGATACTCGCGGTCAGCTCCCGGACGAGCCGATCCGAACACTGGACACGTCGAACAGGTTCTCTTTGATTACCTCCCACTTAATCAAACTCCGTGGCACCTGTCAGCATGGCCAGCCCGTCACAGAGCCAATGCCGACAATAACTGCCGCCGGGCTGCATGTGGGAGAAGTAAGAGCATTCCTGCTGAAATATTACGGTACCAATACCGGCCAGAGATGCGACGAACCGCTACAGACCATCACCAGCAAGCACCGTTTTGGCTTGGTGACGGTCCACGGCGAAAAATATCAAATTGTTGATATCGGGATGCGGATGCTGGAACCTCACGAACTTTTTGCAGCGCAGGGGTTCCCGGCGGACTATGTTATCGACCGGGATGATCAGGGGAAGAAGCTTTCTAAGGCTGCGCAGGTGGCTTTGTGTGGGAATTCAGTGCCGCCAGTAATGGCGGAAGCCTTAGTTAGAGCGAATTTGCCGGAGCTATGCGAGAATAAACCAATACGGGAAAGGGTTATGAATTAGGAGGTGAGCCCAGGTGAAGAAAGGCAATCTTCTTAATATCGACAGCGTTGAAGATGAAAGCTTCGAGCAGCAGATGGATGCCTTAGGCGTCGAAGTAGTGAAGCCTGCTCTCCAGGAGCCAGAGTGGTATGATCCAGACTTCCGGAGAAGGAACAAAATTGGGCTTAAAGATAAAATTAGCGTGCAAAAAACTTGCATTACTATCGGTAGCCAGGCAATTTTAGAAATGGGAGTTAACGAAAATTTTAAAGTGAAAGTCGGGACTGCAAAATACAAAGGCAGAATAGTATTGCTGCTTAAACTTACAAATAATGGCTTGAAGATAACAAAATCAAACAAGAATTCATACAGGGTTGGAGCAAAAAAGTTGCCCGAATGGCTGCAGGGCAAAGGGCTAAGGTTTGGTTTATACAGCCTAAAGAAAGTCGAAGGCGGCTTCATCGGCATCCCGGAAGAAGAGGTGACATGACGTGAGCCGCCGACAGCTAAATATACAATTCCATCCTCACGCAATAGACAGGCTGCCACAGCGGTTGCCGGGAATGAGAAAAGAACAATTGCGCGGCCGGCTACGGCGAAGGATAGCGGCGGAGCTGAGGAAGGGCGCTATGGTCGATGAGCGGGGAGCGTTGAAGATAGAAGTTATATCGGGGACGGGAGTGTGGGCGGTGTGCTACCCCTCACTCATGGGTGGATGGGAAATAAAGACAGTAATTCGTGAAGGGTGGATGGAATATGATGGCGGAATACCAACGGCTGACAAAATGGGATAAACACAATGAAAAATGGCTTGAAAATCACGATAATGATACAAAAACATGGAAAAACGGATCAAATGCTTGCATGGCTAAGCTGGCTGCGTATGAAGATACCGGGTTGAGCCCTGATCATGCAATTCGTCTACTGATCAGGCTGAAAGAAGCCGTGTCCGGTGATGAAAATAGCAGCTTTTCACTGACTAATGTTATGAAATTTGTGTTAGATGGGCGGTTGCTTTCAGCGTTGGACAAGTTGGCGGCGTATGAGAGCACGGGGTTGAGTCCGGGAGATGTCAGACTGCTTGCAGATGAAAAGGAGGGTGAAAAATAATGCAAATCGAAACCGGACACTTAGTAAATCTTGAGAGCGAAGATATTAGAAAGCGTTTTCTGGAAGAAAAAGAAATTGGAGACATTGGAAAATGTTTTCAGAAAGAAAAAGAAATGTCATTTTTGAGCATGGAAGAATCTTTGAGAGAACAAGGCTATACGCCGGTACCGGCAGAGCTTGAGAAAGCAGCTGAGAAGAAACTGGCCGGTCAGGATGAAGCTTATGTCAGTTTGACTAGCGGTGGGAAGCTGTCAAAATGGGCGGCGAAACAGAGGAAGGCTAAACGGAAGAAGCAGAAAGCGAGCAGGAGGAAAAACTGGTGAACTGGCGTAGAACGAAAAAAGCTTTCCGAAAATTGCAGGAAGGACGCCCTTTGACTCAAAAAGAGTGGAAAACTTGTATCAAATTTGCTAGGAAAAGTTTCAGGAAAATTGCACAGTATACTTCAAGGTGGCTCCCAGAAGTAGTAGTAAAAATAACAGAAGTATGCGAGAAGCTCCGGGATGTGTTTAGTGCTGCATCCAAAGAGAATGTCGAAGGAGCAGAGGAGTCCGGGGGTGTAAAAAAAGGATGATATGGGCTGTTGTAAAAAAAACGGACAAAAGAGCGTTAGAATTGGCAGACCGCCACTATACAAGACAAAAGCCCGGTACTCCGCAATTTACAAGGCCGGGAAGAAATCTGGTGCTGTTATCAATGGATGGAAGGGCCGTATGGACAACCTGGATGCCAGCCAGAGGGGAGAGAATGGATGGTCTTAATGTGTGGGAATGCACGATGTTTCGTAACGAAGGGATATTTCTTTCCAGTCATTTGATTGTTTTAGCCTTGGCGGTAACTAGGATGGAATGGGGCGAACCGCCAGTAGACGGAATGATAACATACATTGGGAAGCACCTGCATGGCGGTTGCTTTCATGCAGCTGGTTTTCGTAACGACGGCTACAGTAAATCAAGAAAGCTACAAAGGTTAAGGCTGTCTGGCGATCGATTTCCTCCTGCCATGGCAGCTGCTGTAAAAACGGAAGCAGATGTAATTGCGTTATGAGTACCTGCCCGATGTTCGTTCCTGCGGCAAAAAGTGTGACAAAGCCTAACTGCGGCGAATGCGGCCGCTGGGACGTAGAGCGGCAGAGGTGCCGGGACGAGGAGAGGCTGAAGGGGAGGGAGCCTGAGGATAGAGGCTGAGCTGGATGCTTCTCCTCAAGAATCATAACCACGAAATAAGAAAGAGGTGACGGCGATTTGAGCAAGGACCATATTCGAGACTACGCCACTGAAGCCTTCCGCTTCTATGCCCGATGGGGTGGGCGGGACAGCTATGTCAAAAGCCTGCTGGCCGATTTGCAGCAGCAGCGGGGCTCCGGTATTTGCTTTCCCACGGAATCAGCGCTGATTCACAAAGAGCAGGTCATGCGGGAACATATGGCCGAAATCGCCGACCTTGAAGCGGTTGAAGTGGTAATGAAGGTTTGCGATACTGATGTTCGGCAGGCGGTGGAAATGGTCTATTTTTATAAACCCTATGAATCTATAGAATGGGGGGATATTAAGCAGCGGGTGCATTATGCAGAAATTCATATGCCGGCGGGCGAAAGATCAATATACCGATGGTTAGCTGAAGCCCGGAAAATCTTTGCCGAAGAGAGAGGATTGAGGCTAAATAAAAAAAATAAAAAAGTTGGCAGTAATTAAGCCCCCCGTTATTGTATAATGGGTGTAGTAAGTAAATTTGTAAAGTTAGCCCGTCAAGTAAATGGCGGGTTATTTTATTTAGCTTTCAAATTTTAGAAAAATTACCCCCTACTATCATAAAAGGATGTGTTTATATGGCAGGAATGACAGTAAGCATAAAAATTACAGACCTGGAGCCTTTTCAAGAATTCATTACGAGTATTGCAAACGCCCTTAAAAGGGAAGATATCCCTCAGGATTTAAAAGATGAAATAGACATTGCGGTAAATAAGTTATTAACGTCAGGTAATAATAACCCCTATTCTGACTCAGAGTAGTATATCTAATTATTAAAAGATACACCCCCTTGCAAAGATGGTAACCGCAGTAGTAGTTTAAAGCCCATATTTCTGCACTACTACCTCTATTTGCATAACTATAAAGCGCCCTATTTTCGATAGACTATCACAAAGGAGAAAGCCCTATGCCGGTTAGACCTAAGTTGCCGTGTCGTTATCCGGGCTGTCCGGAGCTTGTGGCCCCCGGTTCCGGTGGATTATGCAAAAAACATAAGGCCCAACGGCAGAAGGAGCAGGACAGTAAGCGGGCAAGCGCATATAAACGGGGCTATGACCGTACATGGGGAAAAGCTCGTAAGATGTATCTGGCCAGGAATCCTCTATGCGCTGAATGCCAGCGACGGAAAAAAAAGCGCATTGAAGCAGCGACGGAAGTAGACCATATTATCCCGCACAAAGGTAACATGGTTTTGTTTTGGGATGAAAATAATTGGCAAGGATTGTGCAAGCAATGCCACAGCGAGAAGACAGCGAAGGAAGACGGGGGATTTGGTCGGACAGTCAAGGATACGAAAAGTAGTGATAAAAAAGCAAAGAAGTAAGTTTGGAAAATATTAAGCCCCCTTTTTTGCGAGCTCAGGTAGATATGAGACAGAAGGGGAAGGGGGGATCGGATTTCTGGAGATGCTTCAGCGTGAACCGTTGGGGCAGGATGATTTTTCTGTTTACAAGTCTGGAGGTTTTTACCATGGCCGGAAAAGGACCAGCACCAAAACCATCACATTTAAGGCAAAGGCAAAATAAAAAGGCAGGAGCGGCAACGCTGGAAGTACCTTTGGAAAAACCAAAAATTCCCACGTTGCAAAATCCGGACAAAAGAAAATTCCATCGCCTGACACGTGCCTGGTGGAAACGGGTATGGTCGTCGCCTATGGCAAGTGAATATCTTGAATCAGATATTGATGGCCTGGCCAGGCTTGCGTTATTAGTTGACGATTATTACAAAGCTCCTTATAAGGGCAAAGAACTAATGTCTGAAATCCGCCTCCAAGAAGCTCGTTTTGGCCTATCTCCTGTGGACCGCAGCCGCCTGCAATGGGAAGTTGCAAAAGGTGAGGAAGCAGAACGCAAGCGTAAACCGCCCAAGATGCAACATCCTCCTGCTACCCAAGATCCCCGTGGCATTTTGGGAGTGGTTGAATAATGGCAGTGCTTATGGTACCAGATGACAGCGGAAAGATATGGCCTACGCTTGGTCCCCTGGTTTGCCAATTTATCGAAGAGAATCTTGTTTTTGGTCCTGGCGACCTGCGAGGACAACCAGCATTTTTGGATGAAGAAAAGCGGGCTTTAGTCTGGCGCATGTACGAGGTGTTTCCGCAAGGACATCCTCAGGAGGGACGCCGGAGATTTAAACGGGTTGGCCTAAGCCTTAGGAAAGGAACAGCAAAAACAGAGTTTGCTGCCTGGATAGCTGCTTGCGAGCTGCATCACGAGGGACCGGTTCGCTGCTATGGATTTGACAAGCAAGGTAATCCTTTGGGCGGGCCAGTAACTGACCCTTACATACCGCTTGTTGCTTATACAGAAGAGCAGTCAGATGAACTAGCATACGGGGCACTGCGAGCTATACTCAGCGAATGCCCGCTTCGTGACGATTTTGATATAGGTATTGAGCGCATTATGAGGCGAAGAGGCGACGGAAAGGCCGTTTCCCTTTCTACAAGTCCAAGCGCAAGAGATGGAGCCAGAACAACGTTTCAGCTTGCCGATGAAACGCACTGGTGGACGAACCCGAAGCTGATAAAAGCCCACCAAACAATGATGGCAAACTTACCCAAAAGAAAACTTTCCGATGCTTGGGCGCTGGAAACTACTACAGCGCCAGAACCAGGATCTGGGTCAGTTGCAGAATCAACAATGGAATATGCTAAGGCTATTAGTGAGGGCCGCGTAAAAGATGCACGAATTTTTTATTTTCACCGGCAGGCATCCGATCATCACGACTTAGAAACAGAAGAGGGTGTAAGGGCAGCTGTCATAGAAGCGTCCGGTCCTGCAGCTAAATGGAGCGATATTGACAGTATTGTGGAGCTGTGGCGGGACCCTACGACTGATAGAGCTTACTGGGAGCGGGTCTGGTGTAATCGCCTCGTGAAATCAAGCCACAAGGCTTTTGATACTGAAAAATGGAAGCAGCTGGCCAGAAAAAAAAGTCCGGTAAAGCCTGGCGATTTAATTGTATTAGGCTTTGACGGCGCTCAGTTTAGAGATTCGACTGGCCTTGTTGCTACTCACGTTGAGACGGGCTATCAGTGGAAAATGGGACTTTGGGAGTGTCCTTTTGGGCAAGAAAATTGGCAAGTGCCCGTTGAAGAAGTTGATGCGGCTGTTAAAACTGCATTTGAGGAATACGAAGTCTGGAGAATGTATGCTGACCCTCCATATTGGCAAAGTTGGCTTGCTGAGTGGGCGGGAGAATTCGGAGACGACAAAGTAATTGAATGGTGGACAAACCGTCGCAAACAAATGTCTTACGCTCTTGAAAATTTTCACACAGGAATAACAAGCGGGGACATCTCACATGATGGGGATACAGACTCGTTGAGACATCTTGGAAACTCATATAAGCATGAATTACCGCAACGAGACGAAGAAACAGGAAAACATCTTTGGTTAATCAGAAAAGAAAGACCAGATTCGCCGCATAAAATAGATTTGGCCATGGCCTCAGTGCTTTCCTGGGAGGCAAGAACGGATGCTATAGCCGCGGGAGCGACTGCTGTATCAGTCTACGAGTATCGGGGGGTGAGATAGTTTGTTCGAACGTCTTAAAATATTTGCTTTAGCTTTTCGGTCAGCAGTGTCAACCTTATCTAACCCCCGGCGCTGGTTAATAGATATGTTCGGTGGCGGTAAATCAAAATCCGGAGCAGACGTAAATGAGGATACGGCAGTAAAAGTAACTGCCGTTTTTGCTTGTATCCGTCTTTTATCACAAACTATTGCCAGTCTGCCGCTGCATACATATCGAAGAATTGAAGACGGAAAAGAGCGGGCATACGACCATCCACTATATTACATACTCCACAACCTCTGGAATCCCGAGTGCACTTCTTACATGGGTCGCTTAATCATGATGGTGAACCTACTTTTGACTGGTCAGGCGTTTGCTGAGATAGTGCGGAATCGGAAAACAGGCGAAATAAAAGAACTTTGGCCGATTCCGTCAAATAAAGTTTTACCAAAACGAAATAAGCAAACCAAAGAAATCTTTTACGAAGTTTATCTGGATGATGGCGGTATTCAAATTCTTTATCCAGAACAAATGTTCCATTTACAATGGATTGGGCTTGAAAATTTTAAGACATTTCACCCGGTTGTCCTGGCCCGGGAAGCTATCGGGCTTTCCCTGGCCGCAGAAGAGTTTGGCAGTAGATTTTTTGAAAATGGAGCTAATGCCTCTGGAATTGCCGAATATCCTGGAAAATTAAGTGACGAAGCATATAACCGTTTTACCAAAACATTTAACGATAGATTTACTAGTTTGAGCAAAGCTCAGAGAATAATGTTCCTGGAGCAAGGTCTTAAGTTCACTAAGCTTACTATTAACCCGAATGAGGCCCAGGCGATAGAAACGCGCAAATTCCAGGTTATAGAGGCGGCCCGGTTTTATAACGTCCCGCCTCATCTCATCATGGATCTGGAGCGGGCCACATTCAGCAACGTAGAGCATCAAGATATTAGCTTTGTCAAATACTCTTTGCGGCCGTATTTGGTTTGTTGGGAGCAGGAAATGCTTAGGAGCTTATTCCTGCCTTTTGAGCGCCGACAATACTTTTCCGAGTTTAATGTCGATGGCCTGCTCCGTGGTGATGCTAAGTCCCGGGCAGAGGCCCTGGATATACAAATGCGAAACGGCGTCATAAACGCCGACGAATGGCGGGCCATGGAGAACATGAACCCACAGCCTGACGGCATGGGTAAAATCTACTACGTACCGCTGAACTGGGTGCGTAAAGATGAGCCGCGGCCTGACAGCGCCTCCGGTGAGGGAGAACGGCAAACCGGGAAGCAACTTGAAAAAAGAGCCATGCAGCAGCGCAGCGCAAAGGCAAAACTGCGAATGGCAAAAAACTATAAGCGAATATTTCAGGACGCTGCGGAGCGTATCGTTAAGCGGGAGAAAAAGCAGGTCCTGGACAAAGCCCGGAGAACACTCAAAGAGCGCAGCCAACCAGATTTCCTGGCATGGCTTGAAGATTATTACCGGGAAGCTCCGGAGTGGATGAAACGGGCGCTTAAACCCGCCCTGCTTGCATATACAGAGGCAATACAGGCGCTCGCTTCCGAGGAAGTTAATTCTAAGGCAGGCATGACTCCTGAGCTTGAGAAATGGATGGATGGTTATGCCGACATTTGGGCACGGAATTATACAGCTTCATCCCTGGGCCAGCTGCAGGCGTTAATACGTCAGGCAAACGACGAGGCCATTGACGCCTTAGAACTTATTGAGCAAAGACTTGATGAATGGGAAGAAAAGCGGCCTGGGAAGGTGGCCAGCAATGAGGTGATAGAGGCAGCAGGGGTTGTTTCAAAGTTTGTTTATGCTGGTGCTGGTATCCGTTATTTGCGGTGGGTGGCACAGGGAAGCAAAACCTGCCCGTATTGTCAGGAGATGGACGGTCGGGTCGTTGGCATTGACCAGGTGTTTGTTGGCAAGAACGATCGTTTAGATTCAGAAGACGGAACAATGAATATCTATAAACCGGCATTTACGCCGCCACTGCATCAGGGTTGCGTTTGTCAAATAGTTCCAGAATAGGAGAGGACATAAATATGGAAAACGCTTCTATTTTTCTTGATGAAGTAAGTAAATTAAATATCAAAAATGGTGATATTTTGGTATTTAAACATCCAGGTATTATTTCTTGTGAAGCTGAGAAACGAATTACAACAAAACTAAAAATTATTTTGGAAAAAGGGGGATTTAAAAATATAGAAGTAATCGTTTTGACGAATGGTGCCGATATTGGGGTTTTAACAAAAGAGGAATCGGAGGCTTAAAAATGACAAGGCTAACTTTAAGAACCATCCCTGCCGATGAACTTGAAATCCGGGCTGAGCAGGACGGTAAGGTTCGCAAGCTAACCGGTTATGGTATTGTTTATAATCGTGAAGCACGAATATGGGGAGACCTTTATGAGGTGATCCGACCTGGAGCGGCTCGGGAAGTATTGGCGAAAAACCCCGATATTCGCTGCTGCCTTAACCACAGCGACGAAAAAATATTTGGTCGCACCAAAAGCGGTACCTTGATGCTTGAAGAGAACCAGCGTGGTGTTAAATACTCTGCTATCCCCCCTGATGCACAGTGGGCAAATGATGCATTGGTAAGCATTGAAAGACGAGACATTGATGGCTCGTCTTTTACTTTTTCCGTTGATCCACAGGATGAAAAAATCACCAAGCGGTCAGATGGAACTCTCCTGCGGGAGATATTTAAGTTTTCTCGTATCGGAGAAATGGGGCCGGTCACCAGGCCGGCGTATGAGAGCACTACTGCGGAATTTAGGAGTGCAAAAGAAGAGTACGATTCTTTAACCGCTAACCTGCGGACGCAGGATAATGCGGATGAGATAGCAGAAGCCCAGCGAACGCTGGAACTGCGCAGAAAAAAGCTTGAACTGAAAGCGAAAATCTAAATAGGAGGAAAAATGCTATGACTAATATGGAAAAAGTATTAGAACTTAAGCAAAAACGTGCAAAATTAGTCCATGACTGTCGGGCAATGCTTGATAAAATCGAAACCGAAAAGCGCTCTTTCACTACCGAAGAAGATACAGAGTATAATCGCATGGATAGTGAAATTGACAAAATGGAAATCGATATTGGGCGGTTGGAGAAGCAGATCGAGCGGGAAAGGAAACTTGGGGAACCCGAGGCAGATCCGTTGAATCCTCCGAAAGAAGGAGACGGGCAAGATGGCAAGCCACCCAAAAAACGTACTCTTGCTCAGGCTTTAGAAGACCGCAGCATCACAAATATTCGAGAGACTGAAGAATATCGAGAAGCTTTTTCTCTCTGGATGGCCAATGGCTCTGCTGCTTTGACCGCAGAAGAACACCGTGCCATGCAGGTCGATAATGACATCGGCGGCGGTTACCTGGTAACTCCCCAACAAATGGTTATGGAGTTGTTAAAAGGGGTTGATGATATTGCTGTTATTCGTCAGTTCGCCCGGGTATTTCCGCTCCGCACAGCCAGGTCTCTCGGTGCGCCAACTCTAGACAGTGATGCGGACGATGCTGACTGGACGGCGGAACTTAAGACGGGAGACGAGACAGAAATCGAGTTCGGTAAGCGTGAGCTCCGGCCTCATCCACTTGCTAAACGTGCAAAAATATCTAATACTTTGCTCCGTATAGCTCAAATGGGTCCCGAGGCTATTGTCCGGGAAAGATTATCTTACAAGTTTGGCATTACCCAGGAAAAGGCATATATGACCGGAGACGGAAACCAGAAGCCGTTAGGCGTGTTCACCGCTTCAGCAAATGGTATTTCTACTGATCGGGACGTTTCGGATGGTAACACGGCAACTCAACTGAAACCAGACAACCTGATCAATGTCAAGTATGAGCTCAAGGGTCCATATCATGCCCGTGCTCGTTGGATGTTCCACCGTTATGTTTTACGGGAAATCCGCAAAATGAAAGATGGCAATGGTCAATATATCTGGGCTCCCGGTATCAGTGGTGGCGTTCCTGACCGTATCCTTGAGATGCCCTACACTTTGAGCGAATATGTGCCCTACACTATGACTGCGGGCTTGTATGTCGGTATCCTGGGTGATTTTCGTTACTACTGGATCGCTGAGGCACTGGATATGCAAATGCAGCGGCTTGTTGAGCTTTATGCTGAGACCAACCAGACTGGCTTTATTGGTCGCTATGAAGGCGACGGGATGCCGGTGCTTGAAGAGGCATTTGTAAGAATCAAAATGGGGTCTTAACCAGCCCCTTTTCAAATCCAACAGGAGGTAAAAACTATGAATTTGAGCAATGAAGTTAAGTTGCAAAGATGTGCTGCCTATAAAGATACCGAAGATACGACAGATGTTACCGGATCTGACGTTAATTTTAGCAATTATGATGGAGTACTGTTTTTTGCTTATATCGCAACAAAAACAGCAACTACAAATAAAAACCAACTGGTAATATATCAGAAAGATGACGAAGGCAGCTATACGGCTTTGGACGGGGCTACTGCTGAATGCACTGTTGACGCTCAGGTTGTTGCTGTTGATGTTTACCGCCCCCTGGAGGCACAGGGGTCGGTTTTACGTGCTGTTTTGGATATTGATACCGCATCGAAAACCGGCGACCTGTATGCCCTGCTCTATAACGGGCGCATTAAGCCAGAAGATTTTGCGGACGTGGTAACACTGGCAATTAGTCCTGAGGTAAGCGAGTAAAATCTTAAAAGGGGCGGTCTTTGTGGCCGCCCTTGATAATCTTGGAGGTGCAAGATGAGCTATAATACAAAAGTTTACCGCAGACAGGGTGGTGACGAGCTTGTTGTTGCTGATGGCGGGAAGGTAGCTGTTGAAAGCGGCGGAGAAATAGATTTTGAATCTGGATCCGAATTAAAAATCAACGGGGTACAGGTAACAGCAAGTGCGGCAGAAATTAATGCAGCAGGTGACTATGTGGATGAATTGGAGGTAACACCAGAGCAGTTTAACGCGGGACTTGCTCTCGTAGGAGTCATGGTTGGTGGCCAGGCTGAAGCTTCTCACGACGATGATACTGGCGAAATAGCTATTGAGATTTTGGCTGCAAATGAAAGCGGTGGCGGGAATCGGGCACTTTTGCTCATTATTAAATGCACAGAAACGCTAGCTGCCGATGGCAACTTACCTATATTTGAAATAGGTGACGGAGAAACTGCAGGTGCTTTTATTACAATAGGACATGGCGGAGATCCAGCTACATTAGCCGAAAATGCAATAATTGTAGCTTCAGGAGTACTGATAGAAGAAAGACCGCTTGAAATTACTGTTACTGATGGAACTATAGATAATCAGGCCGGAGCGATTCAAGTATTTGCTGTAGCCTTGCCAGTATCCGTATCGTAGGAGGTAAAATTTTGTGAAGTGTAATAAACTTGAATCTGCCATAGCAGAAAGGTTGCCGGAAAAAGCAATGCTACCTATGCGAAAGAAGGTGAGAAGGCGTGACGGTAAAAGTAATAACAGCACCCGTTGCAGAGCCGGTGTCTCTGGCCGAAGCGAAAAGGCATCTGGAGATTGACTTTGAGTTATACGATACCGAAGGAGCATTAATAGTTGATTCCACCAAGGATACTCAAATACTTTTTTATATCGTCTCTGCCCGCCGTCATGTTGAGGAAACTATCCTTAATCGTGCCCTCATGCCGCAAACTATAGAGCTGTCCCTCAATGAATGGCCGGAGTATATCACGCTACCCCGGCCACCGCTGAGGGCCGTTGAAAGTGTCAAGTATTATGACAGAAGTAACGTCGAATACACTGTAGACTCTGAAGACTACTTCGTGGATGTAGATAGCGAACCATGTCAAATTGTCTTGCCATACGATAAACAGTGGCCATCCACCTCTCTCCGCAGCATTAACGGTATTAAAATTCGATATTCAGCCGGTTATAACGCTTGGAGCGGGGCTGTAGATACGGATGGCACAGTAGTGACATGGGTATCCGGAGATAAATTCAGTGAGGACTGGATATCTGGGAAAACAATAACTATTGGCTCAAAGGTATATATAATTTCATCGGTTACGGATGAGGAAACCCTGGTCCTGGAGTCATCTGCTGGAGAACAAGAAAGCGTTAATTATAGCATTAATAACGTGCCAGAAGACATCAAACATGCAATGCTTATTCTTATAGCGGGTTGGCATGACCAAAGGGAGCCTATTGCTCCTAGTGGCATGATACCTAAACTGCTGCCGTTTAGTGTCGATGCTCTTCTGAATTCGTATCGTATATTTTAAATCTGAAGGTGATCGCCTATGTCTGCAGGAGTTTACAAACACCCAATTATAATCCAGCGGCTTAAGAAGCCAACGTCTGAAGACAGGGATACCTTCGGCGGCGCTCCTAAAAAATGGCTAACGTATGCAAAAGTTTTGGCTGATATGCGACCGGACTACTCCCGGGAATATTGGTCTGCTAGTCAAATTAACAGTGAAACAACCGGAGAAATTCGTATTCCGTATATTCCCGGAATAACACCGGACATGCGCGTTGTATATGGAACCAGAATATATGACATTGTTGGTGCCCCCAGTCCTGGAGAAAAACGAAAAACTTTAGTTTTGCATGTAAAAGAGGCGGTGGGTTGATATGGCTATTGGAGATATAAGAATTGAAGGCTTAAAGGAAGTTGAAAAAGCTCTGGAGATACTAAGAGATTCCCTTCCTCCAGACAAAATTGAAGCATTGATGCTTAATTATGCAAAAAATGTTGCTGACGATATGGAGCGCAGAGCACCACACGGACCGACTGGTAACTTAATCAGAGGAATTCATAGTAAGCTTTTAAGCCGAAACAATAGCGACCAACCGGCTCCGGCTATTGCTGCAGTTGACCGTAAAATCGCCCCACACGCGCACCTGGTAGAGTTTGGAACACAGAAAACCCGGGAACCGAATAAAGCAAGAATACTTTACGATAAAGACACGGGCATGTTCTTCGGTAAATCTGTCGGGCCTATGCCTGCCAGTCCTTTTATGCGGCCGGCATGGGAGGGATTGCGTCCTGCCATACTTCGAGATATAGAAGCACAGGTTAGGAAGCTCGTAGAATGGAGGTAGTGACAAGTGACGCTTGAAGAAATGCTTTACAGTGTTCTTAGCAGCGACACGGCAATAAAAGTCATTGTTGACGATAAGGCCTACCCCCTAGGCGAGGTTCCCCAGGATGTTGAAGAACCGTATATCGTTTATCAAATTATTTACGGACCAGGTTCATATTCCCACGATGGCCCGACGTTGACATCGACGCGCGTTCAAATTACTCCGTTCGCGCAGGGATATAAACAAGTAAAGGATTTGCGCACTGCTATTGACAACGCCATGGCCGCATGGAGAGATAATTTTAATGTCCATGGTTGGCCTTTTAAGACCAATGAATACGATATTTATGGTTACCAAAAAGACTATACTCAGGTTCCTATCGATTACATTATTTGGTATTAACGAAAGGGAGTGAAATTTCATGAGCGATGCAAGAATCGGTTACGGGACACTGCTCCAGCGTCTTGTCGGTTCATCATGGGAAACTGTTGTAGAAATTAAAAATATCGGTGGTCCGGATACTGACAGTGAGGACGTAGAAGTAACAAACCACGATTCCCCGTCTCGGTATAAAGAATATATTCCAGGCATGCAGGATGGCGGTACTGTTAATATTAGTGGTAACTTTATTCCAGGTAGTAACAGCCAACTTCGGTTAATTTCTGACAAAGCTGCAGGAACTGTTTCTAATTACAGAATTGTCCTTCCTACGGCTGAAGACATTGACGACCGCGTTATGTGGTCGTTTACGGCATATATTAAAAGCCTAAGCTTTACCGCTCCGGTAAATACAGAAATGACCGTTAGTGCTTCTTTGAAAATCAGCGGAGAACCAGTCCTTTCGGTGGTATATGCTGACGACCTAACGGCCTTGGTTGTAACCGGAGCGGTTACATCTCCGTTGGTGCCGATTCCCTCTGTTGCCGGTTCAGTTTACATTTACGCTTATATTGGGGTCAACGGAGACTCCACCTGCACTGTAACGCCGACATGCGCCACAGCTGATGCCATCTATGTTAATGATATCGAAGTAGCCAGCGGTGAAGCTTCAGACAGTATTAGTCTGGCAGTGGGATATAACGAAATTGTAGTTAAGGTTGTCGAGGCAGGTAAGAATATGCGTATTTACAGCTTGAATATTGTCAGGCCCGCTGCTTAAAAATAAACGGGAGGTATTAAGCATTTATGCGCGATCCACGTGTAAAAATAGAATTTGAATACTATAATTCTGAAAAGAAGGAAGTGGTGTTTGAAGAGCGCCACTTCCTTCTTGATTTAAACGCTATCGAGGCGTTTGAAGAAACTACCGGTATTAATTTGATGGAAAAATCCTCATTGGATACTCAGAAGATGAGCATTAAAGAGTTAAAGGCTTTGGTATGGGCTGGGCTGCTACATGAAGATTCGGACCTGACTATTCGTCAAGTAGGTAGCATGGTCCACACAGGAAACATGCTTGAGCTTACTAGCGCAATTACTGAAGCAATGAGTAATAGCATGCCGGAAAATAAAGAGACTGGAAGTGCCGCAGGAGGTAAAGTTTCCGCCCCTTTCGATGGGACGAGCTCGAAGCAATAGGCGTTTACGATTTAAAGCTAAAGCGAGAAAAATTTTGGCGGTTAACGCCACGGCAATTTGTTGAATTATTGAAACGACACAAAAATGCTATATATCGTCAGGATTATCGCAATGGTATTCTTTGTGCGCTTGTTGCTAATCTCTTTCGTGAGAAAGGTAAGGCACCGCTTGAACCGGAAGACTTCATTCCGACAGCAAAAGAAACTATTCCGCAGGAACAGGGTGATCAGGAAATCATTAATACGGTTTACCAGCTGCACGCACGTTTTGGCGGTAAAGTGGAAGGGGGCCTTAGTAAATGTCAGTAGGAACTGAAATATCAAAAATGTTTGTGGTGATTGGTGCAAAAACAGAAGAGTTTACTCAGGCCCTTGATGGAGTTAAAAAACAATTAAATACTGCTATGGACGGCTTCAAAGTTCTTACCGGTGCTTTTGTCGCAATTGGTGCTGCTGCCATTTTAGCTGGAACTCAAACAGAGGCTGCTATGGCAAATATCCGTACCGGTACCGGAGCGACAGGTGAAGCACTCCAGGGGCTTTACGAAGATTTTTCGGAAGTCTTTCAAGTGGTCCCCCAAAACGCTGATACTGTTTCTAAGGCATTGGCTGATTTAAGCACTCGGACCGGTCTCACCGGTGAAGCACTGCAAGAATTAACTACTCAAATGCTGAACCTTGGACGTGTATCAAAAGAGGATATGAATACTTTAGTAGCTGATACTACCAGAGTCTTTGGTGACTGGGGGGTAGCTACAGAAGAACAGTCAGAGGCTTTGGACTACCTCTGGAAAGTTAGCCAGCAAACAGGTATTAGCATAGGAGAATTAACACAAAGACTGGTTCAATACGGCGCTCCGCTCCGACAAATGGGCTTTGATTTTGAGACTGCCGCTGCCATGCTCGGGAAATTTGAGAAAGAGGGCGTCAATACAGAGCTTGTCCTGGGTTCCCTCCGCATAGCTCTGACCAGGATGGCTCAGGAAGGCATAACAGACTCGGAAGCTGCTCTTTCGGAAATGATAGTTCGCATTAAAGAAGCAGGCACTTCAGGAGAGGCCAATGCTCTTGCCTTGGAAATGTTCGGCTCTCGCGCGGGCCCGGATATGGCTGCGGCTATCCGGGAGGGCAGATTTGATCTTGATGATTTGCTCGAAACGCTTCGGAAAAGTCCTGAAACCATAAATGCGGCAGCAGAGGAAACATTGACATTCAGCGATCATATGGCTATTCTTCGGAACGAAGCAACGATAGCTATGGCCCCGCTGGGTGAAGTTCTTATAGATTTATTCAAAGCAGCAAAGCCTGTTATTTCAGGTTTACTAGATGTCTTAAAATTACTCGTAGACTTGTTTTCTAAGCTCCCAACACCATTGCAAACAATAATTGTTGGTATGGGCGGGATTGTTGCAGCTGTTTATCCTGCTAAATTAGCATTTGATAATATAATTGTACCTATCAAAAATCTCGTAGGAGTAATCGGGGAAACAGGCGCTTTTACTACTGCAATGAAATTTTTAAAAGGCACGCTTATCCCTGGAGTTGTAACTGCAATTCAATCTCTTGTTGCTGCTTTAGCTACCATTTCCGCTCCTGTTTTATTGGTTATAGCTGTTTTAACTGCCCTTGGAGTAGCCATATATGCCATAGTTAAGTATTGGGACGAAGTAAAGGCGGGTACTGTGGAAGCTATAAACGTCATCATCGAAGCCATAAATAAATTTACCGGTGCAATTAACCGTGTATTTAAAACTAATATAGGTCAGATTAACTTGTTGGAAGTCGGAGAAGATGGGAAGATACGCAGCGTTACAAATGATGTTGGCGAAGGTATCGTTGAAACTTTGGACGTAAGCGAAGAAACAGAATCTGTTGGTGAAGGTATCATGCAAGGCCTTATCAACGGTGTAAAAAAATGGATAGCGCCTTTGACGCGCACGCTAACTGCCATAGCAAATTTTGCCATCGGTACTTTTCAAACCATCTTTGGTCTGTTCTCACCGTCTAAAGTATTCTATGGTTTTGGTGAGAATATCATGGAGGGCCTGGTTCTCGGTATTGAATCTATGTATGACCAGGTTCAAAGCGCTGTACAGGGCATCGGTGACGTAGCTTTTGCCGGAGTGCCTGGCTTAGATGTTACAGGACGCGGAGAAGTCCAACACCAACACAATGGAACGCTCAAGGTAGAAGGCGTTAATGACCGCGGGCAATTAGT
Source organism: Dethiobacter alkaliphilus (assembly GCA_016841605.1). Taxonomy (GTDB): domain Bacteria; phylum Bacillota; class Dethiobacteria; order DTU022; family UBA8154; genus DUNV01. Next base: position 232,675 of record JAENYV010000007.1, read on the forward strand.
TGATGTAGTGGAAATAGTCCTTGATGAGCTGCGCAGGGGGGACCGGACATAATGGCAGAACTCAGAACAGCTACAACTGACGACACATTGATTACAGAGCGTCTTCTTACTGCGATTCCTGCTTATGAAAGCATAAAAATAGAAAACAGGCTGCTTGACGGCAGCTACCACATTCAAACAATAGGGATAGGCGGCAGGATACTAAACTGTAGCCTTATTACAGAGGTTGAAGGCAAAGATCTTATTGATATATATGAATCCACCGGCGCACCAGTCAAAGCTATTTCCGGTGGCAAATATTATATAGGCACTATTCGCAACACGCCGGTGTGGAATTATATTGGAGTTGGCCGTTACCGCACTAACTTAACTCTCCTGGTTTCTGAAGAGGGGGACGTTACATGAGGTCGATTAGCACTGAAATATTAGAAAAAATCCAGAAGCTAAACCAGACTATCTACGAAGATGCTGACCCTCGGATGGATGTCAGCATAGAGGTAGTTGGAGAACGCCTGGATTTACAGGAAATATATTCCCCTTCGGCATCTGAAGAGGAAGAAGATGCCGATTCTTTCGACATTGATTTAGGTATAGATTTGTCTATTTTGAACGAAATTTTAGGGGTTAGTATGGCAGGCGAAGCTTTGCCGGAGTTTCCGAAAAAGACCGATATCGCCGGACGTAGGGAAGACCCCGACAAAGGGGTTACGGAGCTTTTCGCCATAGCCATCATAAACGGTATTGCGGTTGTATTTAAAAGCTATGCCTATTCCCCGAAATACCCATCGCATTGGTTCGCCTGGCTGTCGCTCGGCCAGGCCGAAGATGTGGCCGCAATATTTGACGGTTACTATGTCTACAGCAGCCTCGGCAGTGGCAGTGAAGTATTCGTAACCGAAGGCGAACCGCTTTTTTTCTGGTTGGATAATAGTGTTATTTATTCCAAGCGGGGCAAATTCGGCACGATACAGACAGTCATGGATTCCCCGGGCATAACAAGCATTGCAGCCATTCGTGGGTGGTCTCCTCTTTACGACCCGGGTAGTATATTTACCGCTACTATCACAGCTGAAACAGAAGAAGCTGTCACGGTTCCAGGAGCGCAAGTATTCATTGTCAAAGCGCAAAAAGTAAATTTCACAGTAGAAGAAGTTGACGGAGAACCCATATCAGGGGCGACAATAAGCATCCAACAAACGCTGCAATCGCTTCCTGGTGACGATCAGGGTATTGTTCTTTCTTACATCCAGGATGGGACAGCCTACATCCGTATGTCCCGAAGGGCGGGGATGCCTTGGAGCGAACCCTACGCGATAGATATGCCGGAAGATTTATTAAGTATCAGCGTTTTCCGGGCCGAAGATCACCGCCTGGGCTTTGTGGCCGCAGGGGAGCGGCAGGCTTATATATCTATCTCGGATCCGTATGGACTACAGACGAAATTAATAAAAAATGTTAATAAAACAACAAACCTTTATTATGAGATTTTAACTGAAAGCCGTCCATACGGCGTTATCGGTGCTGATACTATTTCAGCAGCCATGGACGGGAACACTCTTCGTCTGTTCTTTATCCGGGCCGGTAAGATAATGTGTATGGATATTGAAGTTGAAGACTGGAACCCGGCGAAGATGGAAACAGTCCGCATTGAGACGCTGCTTGCCCGGGAAACGGCGGGACTATGTGCCGCAGACCTTTACGAAGGAGAGCTATTCTTTGTATATTACATTAACGAAACCGTGTATATGGGACAAGAATCCGTACCGGTACCGGAAAACCTGGAAGTATCTGGCGGGACTATTACCTTGCGCATGGATACACCGGTTGTATCGGCTACCCTGGACGTTGAAAACCTGCCGGAGCGGCTACCCCAGGTTTCGAAACCTGTATGGGATGGGGACGCCATAACTTGGATAGATGTTCTCACAAATCCGGAAGATATCCCGATACCTGAATATACAGTAGAATTTGAGATAACGGACGGGGACCTGGACGTTCCCCTTGAAAACGCAGAAATATTCATCAGGAAGGAGTATTGATAGTATGGCCTGGTTGAAAAATACAGGACCAGACGGCAAAGCAGATTTTGCTCTGGAGCCTGGCATATATGCTTATTCCGTCAGCAAAGCAGGCATGGGCACGGTAGAAGGCAGCTTTACTGTAGAGGATGCCGATGTAAATGTTACGGCTACCTTGCAAACGTTATACACTGTTACTTTTGAGGTAGAAAATACAGATGCTGAACTGGTGATTGGGGCTACTTGCTCAGCTGGAGGAAAATCAGCTGCTACCGTTTCTACCGGTAAGGCTGTTATTTCTTTACCAAGAGGTATATATGCTTATACAGTCACGCATCCGGATTATCGGCCTCTGAGCGGTACCTTTGCTACTGCAGTCCCGGAAATACAAACATTATTCCTGGATACCCCGTCGGCCGGTACCTTTAAGCTCGGGGACGGTACATACTGGACGGACGATATCGCCTATAATGCCGATGCCGCAACAATTCAGGCGGCACTTGAAGAACTCTATGGAGAGGATAATGTTACCGTTGAGAATGATACAGATTTTACTATAACTTTTGATGTATCAGTTGAAACCAGCAATCTTGAAGCAGATTTTACCTCTCTCGTTGATGCTGCAGGAGCTTCTTTAGCTATCGATCAGGAATATGAAGGCTCAAACGTTACCGTTGATCATACTGACGCTACCGGCACACCGATGAGCTCTCAGCAAGAGATTATTTTTAATATTGAGGATGATGAAGAGAATCCGGTTGAAGGGGTATTGTGTGTTGTTGGGACAGTATATTATCCGGTATTTTATGGTTTTTCCGAAGAAACCCCGACTCTTTCAAGCACAGATCCAGGATTTAAGTATGCTTATACAAATGCTGCAGGACGTGCCAGAATACCAGTTGGGGACGGAGAGTACGACTATTCTATTGAGCATTCGCTTTACCGCCGTGTCGTTGGAACTGTTACTTTAGCTGACGGTGAAAGCGAAACAATAAATCAGGACATCGGAGCGGAACTTGTTCTTGAAGATGGCTGGACTTGGCCAAGTCCAGATTTTTTCAATAATTTGGCAACATTGACATATGCCGATGATAACAGAAATATTCAAGTGGCAAATACTTTTAATTTGCAGTCTATGGCAGAAAATATCCGTATTGCCAAAATTGAGATATATACAAAATATTCTGTTCCTTATCGTGTATATATAGGAGGGCAGCCCAGAGAAGGAAGCAGCGCGACTATTGGCCAAGAAATTGTTATTCAAGGTATTGCAGATTCGGTTGTTGAGTTTATTCCGGATATGCTTAGTACTTATGGTTCTTACGGCAGGAGAGGCTATTTACGTACTGGTAGACTTAAATATTTTAAAATTCAAGTGTATCCTTATATTAGTTCTTTTCGCCGTCAAACTTATTATTACGATATTGTCGGTCAAGGTGAACCCAATTTACATGAAGACTTGCAATTTATTAGCGCATATGTACCGACCGGAATTGGTTCAAGCGACCCTTTTTATGTAAGCGAGAAGGGAGCACCGCCAATAAAAATATATTTCACAAGCGTCGCCGACTGGGAGCCTGCGACATCATGATAACATATGAAATTAAGCTGTATAAAGACGGAGTGCTCCTGGCCACTCGCTCAGTTGCTGAAGGTATAGAGCAGTATAATTTTGCCGCCGAAATAGCTACTGCAGGGCCCGGCAGCTACACGACAACGGTACAGGCTAAGTCTGACGACAACCAGGCATGGCGAGATGGTCCTGTAAGTGAGTTAAGCGACGGCAAGGTGGTGGCATAAATGGCTGGTGGGAGTTTTGGCGGTGGTTCTGGGACGGCGGAAGATCCGTATTTGGTGGAGGATATAGACGACTTTCGGGCTATCGGGGTGTGGGATGAGAGAGAACTTTATAACAAGTATTTTAAGCAAGTTACAGACCTTGACCTGGATGTCAGTCCATGGAATGGGGGGTCGGGATGGGAGCCTGTTGGAGGTGTTTACGGCCCACCGTTTGCAGGTGATTATGACGGTGATAATCACAAAATCAGCAACTTGATGATAAACTCAACGGAGTATACTGTTGGTTTGTTTCGCCTTTTAGAGAACACAGGGAAAGTCAGAAATTTACATTTAGAAAACGTAAATGTACACTCTACACAGTATGGAGTTGGGGCCTTAGCAGGAATTATGGATGGCACTGGTCCTATGGAAGTGGTAAATTGCACTGTAATAGGTGGGAGCGTCTCCGGGGATGGCAACGCTGTTGGCGGATTGATAGGGGGAATTTATGGGTGGGGCGTCTCGTCATGCATAGATTGTTATACAGAAGTTATGGTGTCAGGTGGCGGTGCTGTCGGAGGTCTTGCAGGCAGTATATCGGCTAGCACTGCTATAATTTTGAATTGCTACGCTACCGGAGACGTAGCAGGTGATGGCGATAGCGTTGGTGGCTTTGCGGGATATGTAAGTTCTTCAAGTTCAGCTACTATTACTGATTGCCACGCCACTGGAAACGTAGTAGCCACTGGTAGCTATGTTGGAGGCTTCCTTGGTCAGGGTAGTGACCTAATAGTTACTAATTGTTATGCTACGGGGAATGTGAGTGGAGTGGATTATGTTGGCGGTTTTGCAGGACGTCCTTACCAGTGGCTGGGTGAGGGTAAGTTATCTAATTGCTATGCTACAGGGGATGTATTAGGGAACTATGCTGTTGGAGGCTTCCTTGGTCAGGGGGAAATAAACCTTGAAGAATGTTATGCTACTGGTAGCGTAGAAGGATCTGATCAAAACGTAGGTGGTTTTGCAGGTTACCTTTTTTCCCCTAGTTCCTCTACGGTTACTATTACGAATTGTTATGCTACAGGAGCAGTAAGTGGCGCACGGAACGTAGGTGGTTTTGCAGGATATACTTATCCTGATGGAGTTGTTGAAAATTGCTACGCTTTAGGAAATGCAGAAGGATCTAGTAGTTATGTGGGAGGATTTATAGGCTACCTTGGCGGTGGGGAGTGTCTTTACAGAAAGTGTTATGCAACTGGCTCAGCGTCCGGCACAGAGTATGTAGGAGGTTTTTGTGGGTGGGTTGGTTCCGAAAATAATATTGAGAATTGTTATGCTATCGGAAACGTTACGGCTACCACACAAGGATCAGGTGGTTTCTGTGGTATTAGGGTTAGCGGGAATTTTTCTTATTGCTATTCGATAGGAGAGGTTTCGGCTCCTTCCGATGTAGGCGGTTTTCTAGGCGCCGACTGGAGCGGTGATGTAGTTATTACTTCCTGCTATTACGATACAGAGACTTCCGGTCAGTCCGATGACGACGGGCGCGGGGAACCGAAAACCACAGCAGAAATGAAAACCCAGAGCACTTTTGTCGGTTGGAATTTCGATAGTATTTGGGCATTAAATTATAACGCTTTATTCACGGTCAAAAGTGTTCGAGAAAATAAGCCTGTTGAAGGAGCAACGGTATATTTTAATAATACTCAACAGGATACTGACGAAAACGGTCAAACGATATTTACAGACGTTACTCCTGGCACTCAAGCTTTGTCAGTTGAAAAAACCGGCTATATTCCTTATGACGAAAGACTTGCAAGTGGCGGTTATCCATATTTCCAATGGCAAGATACACCGGAAGAAGTTTATGCCATCTACATACGCTACGCTGAAGAGCCAATACCGGACTATCCGCCAATGTCTGTAATAAAACTCAATTTCAGGGCGGGCGATAGCGAACAGTATCCCATGGGGACTTTTTATGTTGATCGCACTTCGACACGCAGCCGCAGCGAGACATTTACAATAGAAGCTAGGAATGCTATCGGCAAATTCCTAAAGGACCAAACTTTTGATGAAAACAATATTTTCCCCGTCCAGTATCTGCCCGATATTATTGAACAAATACTTAATACCGCTGGTATCACTCGTTACGAAATCGGTTATCCCAAAGCAGAAAATTTTATTCCTCCGGAATATGATATGCCGGACCGGCCCAGCTACGATCCTTTTAACCCAGACCGGGACCCGAACGAAGCAGATGCTACAGAATGGACGAATTATACCCAGGCTCTCATTACTATTATTATGCAGATGTTTACCGACGGCATGAAGCCAAAATTTTACGTCGGCATGGAATACCCGCACGACATGAACTTTAGCGACGGAATCCGGGAGCTGCTGGATACCGTAAGCAATTGGGATATCCGGGAGCGGGCAGACGGGCAGGTAGTGGTCGGGGACAAGGACGACCTGGACCTGTTCGACCAGCCAGCGAAATATACGATATATCGCAATAGAGACGCATGGAGCCGGCAGGTGGACCGGGACGACATGGAGCTGTATTCCCGGGTATGTGTTTATGCAGATCCCGCAGAAGAAGACGGAGAAGAGGTGAGGGTTTATCGTGCCGGTCCGGTTTACGAAGGATGGACCTTACCTGCACAAAAAACACTCTACCACCAGGCACCAGACGGGACAACCCAGACTGAAGCAGAAGAGTTGGCTGAAGAGATAGCCGCAGCAATGGCTGGGAGTGGTAGCGTTGAGACGTTTGTCGGTCCCTGGCGGCCACATTTACAGGCCGGGGATGAAGTGGAAATAATGCAGGAGACCGGAGAGCCGGAAGCGCTGGGAATTGCAACGGTAGTCAAACATACCTTCAGTAAGCGTGGCTATATGACCGAATTCGAAGTAGATTCCGGTGGACGAATAGGCAAGATGAGGTTAAAAGACTTTTTAGAAAAGAGTGCTGAGAAAGCGCAAACAACTAAGGCTAAAAGGCTCGGGTAATTACCCGGGCTTTTTAAATATAAACAGGAGGGCTAAAAAGTATGGCTGTCGTAAGGTTATCGCAAATTGAACGGTTTATTGGCACAGCAGCTGAAAGAGCGGCAATGGATGTTACCGGGGTTAGTCCGGGCAGTACGTTCAGAGAGCGTGATACCGGGCTTATGTACAAGTTGGATGGAGAAGGAAATTGGGGGAAAGACGTAGTAAGTGTGGTGGAATCTGCCCTGCCGGCCGGAGCGGCCACAGAGGTTACGCTTGCCCTTATTGCGTCCACCTTAGCGGCACAATTAGACATCACCCTGTCTGCTCTACGTAATTCTATAACTGCTGCCGGAGAGGATGCAAAAACATTAAATGACCTCTATGGAAAATTAAATTCTATTGCAGGTGAAGACTTCGCCACATCAGCCAAGCAGGATACCGGCATAACAGAGCTTCAAACATTAAATACCAAGGACTTTGCTACAGCAACGAAACAAGACACCGCCCAGGCTCGGCTCAACCTACTTGCTACCGAAACAACCCTTGAAGATGTAAAGCAAGCCCTTATTGATGGTGATTTTCCTGCCGCTCTCCTGGAGACAACCCATCAGGAGAACGCTGGAGACGGAAATGGGGAAGTAGCAGAGGTGAGCGGGTACGGACCGATTTCCTTCCAGGTGACCGGCACAATGGGTACCGGTACTATAAATTGGGAAGTAAGCGTGGACGGAACAAACTACGAGCCGATTTCGGCCACAAAAATTGACACCGGAGCGGAGGCGACAACGGCTACTGCAACCGGTATCTATCAGGCAAATGTTGGCGGGTTAAAATATGTCCGGGCAAGGATTTCCGATTCAACCGGTGGAGAAAGTATCACAGTCAAATCTTTGGCCGTGGCCGTGGCCAGGACGCTGGACGCAGAAGTAAATGTTTCAGACAGAGCAGACCGGGTGCTTGGCGGTGTCGCGCTAACAGGTAGAAATCTTGCAGTTGAATCAGGTGATTTTACAACAGAATCTTTATC
>JAENYV010000008.1:0-38127 GCA_016841605.1 Dethiobacter alkaliphilus
TCTTACCATAAATTAACTGCTGAATTTTTGTGTAGTAGGGTGTTGAATGCACGATAAAGCAACACAAAGGGCCGCCGGAAGGGATAATTCCGGCGGCCCTTTGTGCGACGGGCAGTCGCATCCGCTGTGTATCAACACAGCAAAGGGGCATAAGCTTCAATTCTATTTTTAATAATAATGTCGATTATTTTTACTTTGCAAATATTTTGATGAATTTTTTACTATTAATAGTTTACAATTATATAATTATTTGATAAACTTAAAACATAGCTTGTCTGATAGGTCGACAACTGCAATCATTTATGGCGTTTCTTATCGTCGGTCTCTAAAGCGTTCTTTTAATCTAATCAATTTAAACTTTTTAATGTTTAAATAAAATTATAAAGGGGGGAGAGGCTTATTAAAAAAAACTTAAACGAGCAGTTACCGTGTAGGATAGGATGTGTATTTAGAAGTGAAGTGGTATACGTACTTTTGGAGGCATTTTAAACGGGTCCAAAAAATATTTTACCATAAAAAAATATTATAATCTTTGTTAACTAAATTAGAAAGAAGGTATATTTAAATGATTCGTAAATTTTATATTAGTTCAAAGATATTCTCTTACATAATATTTACTTTATTAATTACGACTTTATTTGTTTGTGGAGGGTGTAGTTCCGAACAAGCAACTACTCCCGAAGATATTGAAAATGAACAGGCAAAAGAAGTTATTGAACTTAAGTTAGCCCATTTCTGGTCCAGTACACACTTTATAGAAACACAACTGGTGCAAGAATGGTCGAAAGCGATACAAGAGGCTACTAATGGACAGATTAAAATTACTAGTTATCCATCCCAAACCCTGCTGACGTCAACAGAAACTTATGATGGAGTCATTCAAGGTATAGCAGATATTGGTATGTCCTGTTATGCCTATAACAGAGGGCGCTTTCCAATAATGGAAGCATTTATGACTCCAGGAATAAATTTTAACAATTCCAAGGCTGCCAGCATGGCGGCGACCGAAGGGATAACACAGCTCGATCCCAAGGAACTTCAAGATACTAAGCAATTGATGACGTGGGGTGCAGGTCCAGGGCACCTACTTATGAAGAATCCTATCAAGAATAAGGCAGATCTACAAGGTGTTGAAATAGGAGTTACCGGAGGAGAAAGGGCTGAAGCGATTAAATTGCTGGGAGCAACACCGGTAGTAATGGCCATGTCTGAGTGCTATGATGCACAGTCAAAAGGAGTAATCAAAGGAACTCTTTCAACACTTTCTACGATGAAAGGATTTAGGTTGGGGGAGGTTACCAATAGCGTAACACTAACACCTTTTATATACAATCAGTTATTTTACATGGTCATGAATAAAGAAAAATGGGATTCTTTATCACCGGAAATACAAGATATAATAATGGATGTTACCGAAAAATTCCATAAGGAAAAGGTAATTGGACTGTTGGATATAGATAATGAAGAAAGCTTGAAATATTACCAGGATACAAAGCAATTAGATGTATATGAGCTATCTAAAGATGAAACTAAGGAGTGGATTGAATTAATTAAACCGGTAATTAATAATCAAATAAATATGTTAAACGAAAAAGGCTTTCCAGGAGAACAGATTATTAAAACTGTCCAAGAATTAGCAGAAAAATATAATGAAGAATATAAATAAAGAATATTATTAACAGTAAAAAAAAAGGGGAAAACCGCATGCTTTAATGCTACAAAAATGTATTATAAAGCATGCGGTTTTCCCTAAACGAAAGGGTTTATGTTATGAAATTTTTTATTAATTATTCCTTAAGAATCGTTCAGATAATTAATTGGTTAGCGGGACGGGCCGTAGCCCTTACTATGGGCTTGGTAGTTATTAATATCGTTCTTCGTGTTTTTGGCATGCCAATAGGGGGAACTTATGAATGGGTCGGCTTTCTTACAGCCTTAGCTATTGGCTTATCCTTAGCTCATTGCGAATCGCAAGATGGACATGTTGCGGTTACCATCTTCATGGAAAAATTACCACCTAAGTTTCAACACATAACAGATATTTTTACAAAAATTATAGTTTTAGTGTTTCTAATTATCACTTTCCGGGAAACTATATCCTATGCCAACAGTACAATAGTTGCAGGAGAAATAGCTCAAACTACTAAGGTACCTATTTATCCTTTCATTTACATACTAGCTTTTGGTTTTATAGCTTTTGCCCTAATTATCATAACTAAAATGCTAGAAACCATTAGAAAGGCGGTAGGAAATTGAGTCCATTATTTGCTGGTATCATTGGCGTAATAGGTTTTTTAATACTTATGGTTATCAGAATGCCTATTGCTTTTTCCATGGCAGTGGTAGGCTTTTTAGGTTTTAGTTACCTTGTCTCTACAGAAGCGGCTTTGAGGGTAGTTGCCAAGGACTTTTACGGCATGTTTTCTTCTTACTCTCTCAGTGTTATCCCTATGTTTGTCTGGATGGGTTTTCTTGCTTTTCATACAGGTGTCGGATCAAAACTTTTTTCTATAGCTTATAAAATTTTAGGTCGTCTCCCTGGCGGTCTTGCCATAGCAACACAGGCAGCCTGCTCGGTTTTTGGTGCAGTTTCCGGATCAAGCCCTGCAACTGCAGCTACCATAGGTGCCATTTCACTACCCGAAATGAAAAAATATCAGTATAGCTCTGCCTTAGCTACAGCCAGCGTTGCCTCAGGCGGTGCAATAGGAATTATGATTCCACCAAGCGTAATATTTGTACTTTATGGAATAGCTACTGAACAATCCATAGGCAGGTTGTTTCTGGCAGGTATTTTGCCCGGTATTTTGTTAACAATTTCATACATAACAGCCATCCTTATTGTTACTACTCGCAATCCTAAACTCGGACCCGCAGCATCTATAGAAAACTTAAAGAATATTCCGTTTTCTTTAATGGGATTAGTGGATATTTTCGTTATCTTTGTAATTTCTTTAGGTGGTCTTTTTGCCGGCATTTTTACTCCTACCGAGGCAGGCGCAGTAGGAGTTGCCTCTGTATTTATTGTAAGTTTTTATAGAAAACAACTAACATCAGAAGCTATTAACCGTTCTTTAATGGATACAACTAAAACAACGGCAATGATAATGTTTCTTATCGCAGGTGCTACTATATTCGGACGATTTATCGCTGTTAGCCGAATCCCATTCGAACTGGCTAGTTGGTCAAGTAATCTCCCTTTTCCCCCATTCGTGATATTTATAATAATACTATTAATCTATTTTGTTTTGGGTTGCTTTATTGATTCAATGGCATTAATACTCCTTACGATTCCAATTTTCTATCCTGTTGTGGTAGAAACACTTAATTATGATCCTATATGGTTTGGCGTTATGATTGTCATGGTCACTACTATAGGAGTTATTACCCCGCCGGTGGGTATGAATGTTTATGTAATAAAAGGAGTTGCTAAAGACGTTCCCTTGGAAGTTATTTTTAGTGGCATATGGCCATTTTTCATCGCTGCTTCAATCAGCAGTCTTATTCTACTTATTTTCCCGCAAATTGCAACGTTTTTACCTAATTACTTAATGCCCTAATGCCGATGCTAATGCAAACCGGTAACAATAGTTCTTTTCCCAAGCTCCAAGCTTGGTTAGATGGCATTTATAAGTGCCGCCAACTTTTTTATAAGGCCGTTAATATTTATTCTCCTCTTTTAATAGCAGCAGGGCCTGTGCGGGTATGTGGGCAACGCCGCTTTTATTGTTGTCCAAGTGGGCGTGGAACTCGCGGGGTAGCACTGTCTCTGGAGGTTATCCGCAAATCCACGCCCGCGGTATATCCATGTATAAGGACATAAGGCCGGCCTAAATTATCGGCGATGACTGCAGATTAGCATTGCTTGACTATCGAATATGGTATACAATTTTGGTATGAAAATAACTGGAGTTAAAAAATGGAGGTTAAAGAACTTTATGTTCGTTAAAGCCAGAGAGAAAAAACTTTATGAAGAAGTTGTCAAACAAATAAAATATTTGATTAATACAAAACAGCTCAAAGATGGCGACATGCTCCCTTCCGAAGATGAATTGTCAAAAAGTATAGGTGTAAGCAGGGCAACAGTCAGGGAAGGCTTAAGAATTTTGGAACTGTTGGGCCTAGTGGAAACAAAAAGAGGAAAAGGTACTTTTGTCAGAATAAATAACCTGGAGTCTTTTAAAAACAAGTTGGGTCATAGCCTTGACTCTATTGGTATGGATTCCTATTATGTACATGAAATTGATAGGCTACTGGAACCTAGTGTGGCAAGACTTGTAGCACAAAAAGGTAAAGACGAGGAGATACAAAAAATTAAGCTTGCCCTTGAAAAAATGGAAGAATCAATTAATAAGGGCGAATCAGGTGAAGATGAGTCTCTTTACTTCCACAAAGTTATTATTGACGCACTTAACAATCCCATATTGAATTCAATATTTGAGTTGACCAGGGAGATACATGAACGGGGTCGCAAAATTGTGCTGAATCTACCAAACCGGGCTCAGGAAACTTTAAAAGAACATTATAAAATATATGAAGCTATTCGAGATAGAAACGCTAACAAAGCCTATCAATATATGGAAAGACATCTAACAAGAGTAAGCGATACATATGATAAAATTTTTATTCTTAAAAACTTCAAAGAAATCGATAAGTAAAACTAATAACCTCGGAATCTTCCAAGCTTATACTACCTATTCCGTTCTCCCACGCATAGCGTGGGGCTTAATTTTAAATTAAGTATTTAATAAAACCAAGCTGAAGGTCCCTTTCCCAAATGAGAAGGATTAAGAAGCAACATTGATACCTGCGACTCAGGTTCCAGAGGAGGGTGCCCCGCTGGGAGTTCCACTAATGCGTTGCAACCGATAAGGGAGCACAGCATACTATTTTTCTGACCCGGCTGTAATCTTACGCTCCATCCATCTTGATAGCAGGTGGCAAATCCCCGGAGAAAGCGGCGAGGTCCCCCTTGCTTCGGAAAAGGGTCAATACACAAAGCAGAAAAACGATATAGATAAGGGTTAAGGGCCTGCATGGCACGTATGATAGGAGCTGCTAGAAGTTGATAACCCACCGCACAGGCCCCCGGGTTTCCGGAAAGGGATATAATAGGCTTAGATTCCCTAATGGCCGCCGGTGTGACCGCCCGGCTTGATTCTAACACCCCAGAATAGTATATCTGCTCAATTTTCTTAGCTCTGATGGAGCATCAACATTTTGCATTAAGAAACTCGTTCTAGCCAATTTTTTACTTTATCTCCGGTTCGTTACTTTGTGAACACCGCTCACAATATTGCCGACAAATTTAAATTCTTTTTCGCCCAGCACTTTGTTAATAGATTTGAACTGCAAGGCTCCGGTAGGACATACCCGCACACAGGCGGGCTGGAGTCCCGCCTCAACTCTTTCCGAACACAGATCGCATTTCTGCATCTTTTCCTCTAAATCGTAACGGGGTACTCCAAAAGGGCAGGCCAGGGCACAACTGTGGCACCCGATACACAGGTCGCCGTTTACTATTACCGCTTTAGTCTGCCGATCTTTCGTTATTGCCCCCGTTGGACAGCCCATTATACAAGGACTGTCCGCACAGTGCAAGCAGGCTGCGGATACATACAGGAAGCTGGTATTAGGAAATTGCCCCTCTTCCATTGTGTAAATTCTTCTATAAGCAGGTTGGCCTTTTTCAGGAAAAATATCGTTCTGATCCATACAAGCCACCACACAGGCACCACATCCGCAACAAAGGTTTATATCCAGATATATTGCTTTTACCATCAGTAATCACATCACCTTTCTGAAACCTTTTCAACCTTGCATAAAGCAGCCTTAAATCCTGGGTAACCGGAAAGCGGATCAAAATAATCGCCTTCAAATAGTAAATTGACGTCAGCATTCGGATGTCCGTGGTACATGTGGATAATACCCGGCTGGATCATCTGAGTCAGATTTGCTTTAACCTCAATAGCATCCTTAGGTGTTGATATACGGATCACGTCGTCCTGTTTAATCCCCAGGCGAAGAGCATCTTCCGAGTTTATGTCCACAGAAGGAAAGTTCGGTCTGAGACTGCTCGTCCATGTGAGCCGGTAAGTCCGCGTGTGGATAAACATCGGCAGTCTTGAACCTGTATTAAGTATAAACGGATATTCTTTCGCCAACTCCGGAGCCGCCTCTTTGCTGAACTTGGGAGGTTTATAAACCGGCAGGGCTTCGAAACCCGGTCTCCCCTCATATTTTTCAATAATTTTAGATTTGAATTCCATCTTTCCGGATGGTGTTTTAAAACCTGTTTTGAGGTATTTCTTTTCCGGCAACTGCTGGGGTTTTGGCGTAAACATACCGCTTGGGTGTTTTTTAAGTTCCGTCAAGGTAATGCCGCTAGGCTCAAGGATCCAGTCGATGCCGGCTTCATAACCGGCTTTAAAAAGTGAATCATCTAGCCCGAGTTTGTTTGCCAATCCATAAATAATGTCCGCGGCGGGGCGGGAATCGTAGAGGGGTGGAATAGCCGGCTGTGTATAGATAATGTATCCTAAATCATAGCAACGAAGCTCGCTAAGTTCCACAGAGGTACATGTCGGCAACACAATATCCGCATATTTGCAGGTCTCAGTCATGAATATATCTACGTTAACAAAGAAATCCAGCTTGTTTAAGCTGTCCAACATACCCTTGGAATCCGGCCACATCCGGTAATTAAGGCCAAAACCGATTACTGCTTTTATTGGGTAAGGTTCCCCGGAACGAATATGGTATGGTAGCTGCATGGCCTGACCCTCTTCATCAATTACATCAACCCAGACAGGGAACCTATCTGCGCCAATTCTCGGCGGCATATCGTCCCAGGACTTGGGCTGGACAAATTCATGTTCCCGGGTCCGGATAAATGCAGCCCTGTGGAGAAAGCTGGGAGTTTTAACGTAGTTGCCGCCAATGATATCGTAATTTCCGGTAAGACCAACCAAGGAAAAGATGGCTCGGTAGTTTTGTACACCATTGGTATGGTGCACCACTGATGAAGCGCTCGGCAAAATGGCAGCCGGCTTAAAAGAGGCATACATCCGTGCAGCGGCTCTAATCTTATCAGCTGGAGCACCTGTCAATTCTTCACCTTTTTCAGGTGTAAACAACTGAACATATTCCTTGTATTCTTCAAAACCATAAGTATGGTTAGATGTAAAATCCTGATCGTACAGCTTTTCATTTATGATTACATAGGCCATCGACAAGGCCAGGGCACCGTCGGTACCCGGTCTTACCTGTAGATGAATATCAGCATGTGCTGTCGTTGGGGTCTCCCTGGGATCCACAACGATAAGCTTCATACCCCTTTCCTTTCCTTTTAGAATCGCTCTAGCATCACCCGGGTTGGTATAAAACGGGTTAGAGCTCCAAACCAGGAGACAGTTGGTATTGGCCAAATCCGGTCCACCCGGACGACCAAAGACAAGCTTTTGAGACAATGCTGTTGCTTGGTAGCAAACGCTGGATTCTGATATATAGTTGGGTGAGCCGAAAGAATGGGCCAGACGCTTAAGATAGGGCCTGAAGTATTTAGCATAACCGGAATAGAAAGCCACGCTTTCCGGCCCGCATTCATTCTTGATATCATTAAATCCGGCAGCAATGGTTTCCAGGGCTTCATTCCAAGATATTTGTTCGAATTTCCCGGCTCCTCTGGGTCCGGTCCTTTTTAATGGCGTTTTAAGACGGTCTTCATTATAAACATACTGGCGGGTAGCTGCGCCCTTGGAACACAAAGTACCTTTGCTGTACGGGTTTTCTTCACTACCTTCAACCTTGATAATTTTTCCGTCTTTAATATAAAGATCTAGACCACATTGGGTTCGAGGATCGCAGATTGTACAAATTGATTTCCGGATTTCAATACCTGTCTCAGGGGTAGGAATCTTCTTTTTCAACAGCCGTTGGACATCCTTCACACTATTTCACCTCCGTTAGGATTTTTTTTATTAACATATTCTGAACTATAGGTAGAGAGTGGGAATAAACAGGGTTGTTATTGATTAAACTGTTAATCAGTGCGTTTTTTATAACACCAGCTTCTGTGTAAGTATCTATGAAGTTTGTACCGATTAAAAAACCATTTTTCCAGAAAAACTGTATAAACATCTTACCGTCAAATTTTTTCTCCATTTTGTCATAGTTGTTAACGTCTCCTATGCCCACAAAATCCATACCCATAAAATGAGTTATGTTATGGGGAATGTTACCAGGAAATGTCTCATCAACTCCGGCCATATTTCTTCCTGCGGTACGTCCTTGGTAACGGGCATTAGCCCATAAACCGATTATCTGCCGTTCTCCCGAAAGCGTGTTTTTACCTTGAGCCACATCCCCAGCGGCGTAAAGTCCTGGTACATTTGTTCTCATTTGTTCGTCTATCAGAATTCCCTGTTTAACCTCAACTTGCTTTTGATCGATAAAATCGGTATTGGCCCGAACACCGATACATATAACCAAAAGATCGGCTTCTTCACTTTCATTGCTATTTTTAAAAGATGCTTTTACACCCCGAGCAGTCTCCTCCACTTTCTCTAATGCAGCACCAAATCTTAATTTTATTCCCTTTTTAATTAAACGATTTTCTATTACCTGGGCACATTCGGGATGAGCAGCAAGGGGAAAGATATGCCCGGCTAAATCGGCCAGGCATACTTCCATTCCTTGCTGATAAAAAAGCTCCACCATTTTGATTCCGATCATTGAAGCACCGATTACCAGAGCTTTCTCAGGTTTCTCCAGCAATGCTTCTCTAAGTCGAAAGGCATCATCTACTTTCCTCATGGTATATACCCTGTTGGACTCTATACCTTCAATGGGGGGTAAAAAAGGAGAACCTCCCGAAGCTATCAGGCACTGGTTGTATTTAAGCTCAAGACCGTCCTCGTTGACTACTATTTTCTCTTCATGATCCAGGGTAACCACAGGTGAAGCGGGATGGACATGCGCTCTGTATTTTTTGTAAAGCAGGTCTTTACCATAGGGAAAAAGCTGGTCAAAGGTGATTTTTCCCGCTACATAATAGGTAGTGAGCATGGGGTTATATATGGGCCACTTACTATCCGTAAAGATGTGGATTTCACCACTATAACCGCTCTCCCGAAGAGCCTTTAAACATTCCGCACTTGCACATCCATTGCCTATTATGGCAATTTTTTTTCTGCCTGTAAGCAATAATCATCCCTACTTTTAAATGTAGTTGTCTACTTGTCTGACATGTCATATTTTGATTATATCATATATTTGTTAAATTGTAAACTAAAATAACAACATGAATATTTGTTTTTATCTCTCCTTTTGAAGCTCTATACGGTATTTAGACACATTGACCTAGCTTAGTCCGCTGGGCTAGAAGAAAGTACAAAAAAGCTCACCAGACATAAGCGGTGAGCAATTAATTCCCCTAATTTCTATTAATCTGCTTTGGTCAAAGTTTGAACGAACCTAAATATTGTTTTTTCATTTCCGATTTTTTCTTACTGTATTCCTTTTTAATATCTGAGATTACGCTGGTCGAGAGCTGGTGCTTTTTTAGCTCTTGTTCCATTTCGGCAAGTATTTCGTAAAATTTAGCATCTACATTATTTTCCAGCCTGACAGCGGCCTGTAAGTATTTACGTGCCAGCTCGGTTTGATTTACTTTTCCTTCTTTTTTTTGTGTAATATATTCTTCTGCTGCGGTTGTATAAAGAGTGTTCAGTTTATTCAAGGCGCTATTTTCCAGTGATCTGATTTTTGGTTCGTATAGGTTAACGATGTCATCTGTGGTAACCTTGGCTATTCCTTCCTCTTCGAAACCGGTACCTTCTTCTTCATTAGCGCTGTAGCTTTCAGATTGATAGTCGTTGTCAGTATTATTATTTTCACCGTTTTTTACAGATGTTTCCTTATTTTCTCCGGGTTCCTCCAAAGGATCTGTCTCTATCTCCACCGATAAGTTGTTTTCTGTATTTTTTAATGCTTGTTCATCTCCCAGCTCAAAATTATCAAAAAAATCAGTGCCGAAGGACTCATCCAGCTGCCTGTCAATAGACGAAGTCGGAGCCAGGAAATAGTAGTATGCTCCTATTCCAATTCCGCCTGCAATAACAATAAGAAATAACATGGGTACAAGGATTTTTTTAATCCCTTTATTTCTATTGTGAAAAAAGAGTAACCATTGCTTTTTCATAAAAACATTATATCAGATTATGGGATTGTAAGGAAGAAGAAAAAGGTATTTTTGACAAGATGGAGAATTATTAACTGATTAAGAAAATGTTAACTTGAGGCGGATTTATAATATCCCGAAAAGTAGCCAACAGAATAACATCCCTGGTAATGGGCAAATGTTTTAAAAATGCCGAATTGTTACCGTGCTCACTGAAGCTTAATTATGTTCAGGTTATTATGTTGATAAATATATTTTATAAATTTGCTTCTAAGGAGTATGATAGATGTTTTCTTCACCGTTAAAAAGACGTATTTTGTTGATGATCATGGATAGCTGTGTTATTATTCTTTCTTTTTATCTTGCACTGGTGCTGCGATTCGAACAAATTGTTCCTGAAATCTATTGGCAAAATTTAGAGATGATTCTACCTACGACGATTATCGTTTTTCTTTTTACTTTTACTCTTATGGGACTGTACCGCACAACCTGGCGTTATGCCAGTATTGATGAGATTATAAAGATTACTGCGGCAGTTACCTTAGGGCTTGCGGGTATATATCTGTACAGCTGGAGCAGAGGGACGGCTTTTCCCCGTTCCATCTACGTTATTCTCTGGCTCTTTTTATTGTTTCTTGTGGGAGGATCACGCCTTGGAGTCCGTCTGGTCCGTGACTTTAAGCATAAGTTCGGCAGATTTAATCACCAACAGGTAGCTTTAAAGCAGGAAAAAGGCTGCAATGCCGAAAATTCCCCGACCAGGATTCTTATTTTCGGGGCAGGGGATGCGGGAGTTCTCGTCGCCAGGGAGCTCAAAAAACATGCCAATAATCACAGGTTAGTGGGTTTCATTGATGACGACCATTCCAAGCAGGAGCAGATCGTTCAGGGGTTGCCTGTTCTGGGAACAAGAAATGAGCTGCAGCAGATCGTTAAGGAAAAAAATGTTAACGAAGTGGTTATCGCTATCCCTTCCGCTTCCTATAGTGTAATCAAAAAAGTAGTTAATCTTTGTTTGGAAGCGGGCGTCAAGGTGAAAACAGTACCGGGGATCTATGAAATCCTGGAAGGAAGGGCCCATTTCACGATGCTGAAAGAAGTCCAGATCGAAGATCTGCTCAAACGACCTGCGGTAAAAATGCATATCGACCGTATCGCGGGCTACCTGACCGGGGAAACGGTCCTGGTAACAGGATGCGGCGGTTCTATCGGTTCTGAATTATGCCGGCAAATCCTGGGTCTGAACCCGGCCTGTCTGGTTCTTTTTGAACGGGATGAGAATAATCTTTTTCATATTCATCGTGAACTGCAGATGCTTAATGGTAAACACAATGGTAAAGTAGAACTGTTGCCTGTGGTGGGGGATGTTCAGGATTATCATCTCTTGGATGAGGTTTTCAGTTCCCTTCGGCCGGGGGTAGTTTTTCACGCGGCAGCATATAAGCACGTCCCCTTGATGGAAATAAGTGTAAACGAAGCCATCAAAAACAATATTTACGGTACGAAAAACGTTGCCGATGCTGCTCATTACCATGGTGCGGAGCGTTTTGTACTGGTTTCGACAGATAAGGCTGTAAATCCTTCCAGTGTTATGGGAGCAACGAAACGAGTAGCGGAACTTTATCTTCAACTGCTGAGTAAAAACAGCAACACACTTTTTTCAGCAGTCCGTTTCGGAAATGTCCTTGGCAGCCGTGGAAGCGTTGTCCCTATTTTCAAGGAACAGATTGAAAGGGGAGGGCCGGTTACGGTGACCCACCCGGAGATGGTACGTTATTTTATGACCATTCCGGAGGCTGTCCAGCTGATTATTCAATCCGGAGCTTTAACGGGAAAAGGCGCTATCTTTGTCCTGGATATGGGCGACCCGGTCAAAATATATGATCTTGCTGTTGATATGATCATGCTCTCCGGTTTGAAGCTAAACAAGGATATTGAAATCGAATTCACCGGTGTTCGCCCTGGAGAAAAACTTTATGAAGAGCTTTTTACCGAAAAAGAAACCTTTAGTAAAACAGAAAATGAGCGTATCTTTATTGCGAAGGAAAGCATTTTGCATGAGGAAGATCTATGGGAAGAGATGGGACGGTTACGGAATATTTTAGGGACCGATTTTTTCTTCCTGTTGGACACGCTGAAAAAAAGAAAAAGTTATTACGTATCTATCTCTGAAAATTAATATTTCAAAGTGTAAAAAAAAATTGAGAGAAACATATTAATGCCAATATCTAAAATACTTTCGTGGACAGCCGTTATCCTCTGGATGTTTCTTATTTTTCATTTGTCGTCTCAGGTTGCAGAGGAGTCCAACCAGCTAAGTACGGGAATAACCAGGATTATTGTGGAGACGGTAGAACGTATTGTCCCTCAGGAAAATATTAATATTGAAGAATTAAATCACATTGTGAGGAAAAATTCTCATTTTTTTGCCTATTTAGTCCTGGGAGTACTGATGCTAAACTCCTTAAGGAGAAGTGGAATCTCCGGATATGGCAGTATTGTTTTAGCCTTGTTGTTTTGTGTCATTTACGCGATAACGGATGAAGTCCATCAGCTTTTTGTTCCGGGCAGAGGGGGACAGGTTAAGGATGTAATTATTGATAGCTCCGGTGTAATTGTTGGAATTGGAATCTATTTATTCATTCGTAAGATAGTACGGTGACCTCAGTACCTCCTCCAGCGGGATCAATTATAAAAGATCTTTGTTTTTTTGAAATATTTCTTTTATGCGTTGTAGCTCTTCCTCGGTAAATTTTTGTTCCATTATTATAAGCAGTTCCTCTTTTGATTTTCCTCCGGCAGAATAAAGATGATACATCTCCTGGAGTTCATCAACGGAAAATTTACGTAACAACTGTACAAGAAAGAGCTGGTCTTTTAGATCAATATTTTGAAAAACAGGGGTATACTTGTCTTCCAGTTCTTGAAGTTCTCTATTTTTTTCTGCTGGTGTGGTTGTTTTTTCTTTTGTCGGGTCTTCGGCTGTCGGATCGTTTTCATTGTCCACGGAAAAGGAATCCGAGTTTTGACCGGATTCAGTGCCATTGCTGTCGTTCTCTTTTCCTATGTTCTGCTCTTGCGGAGATTCCTCTGCCTGCATTTCGGTGAGAAAGATGTCCATTAGTTTGTCCATATCCTTGGCATAACGGTTCAGCGTATAATAGTAACCGCCGACTACCACAACTGCCAGAATGAGAATTGAAAAACCTGCGTAATAAAATAATTTGCCAAACTTCAAAAAATCACCCTGCCTTCTCCATTCTGTTTCTTCCGCCAATTATAGCACGGCTCTTTTTTATTCGCAATTAATTTAGTTGGCAGGTACTTATTGCTCAGGGGACGCTAAATTGCCGCCCTGGTTTCCTTTCCTTTTTTTTTCAGCTCCTTTCTTACTATTATAATCTTTGCCAAAACTTATATTTATGGTAAAATTAAAGTCAAAGGTCTTGTCCCTGTGTCGCATTTAAAGGGGGTTAATTTCCTTGACAAGAGATAGCATTGCAGATATGAAGACCCTGTTGGATTATTCCAGTTATGCATTGCTGATTTCAGATTCCGAGGGCAAAATCCTTTATGTTACCCCGTCCATAGAGAAAATTTCCGGACTGAATGTGAAAACCCACTTAGGGAGAAATATTCGCGATCTGGTTAAAGAGAGGCTTTTAAATAAGTCTGCCACCCTTGAAGCCTTAAAGAAGAAGGAAATTAGTACTTGTAAAGTAAAGACCATTGCCGGAATACAGCAGTTAAATACCGCTTTACCTGTTCTTGATTCTTCCGGAAAGCTAAAACGTGTTGTTTGTAATATTCGCAATCTTAAGCTTTATCAGCACCAGGATGAAATAGCTCTCGATTTGCATGATACTCCTTCACCTGAGCAAAATTACCCCTATCGGGTAATTAAGGCCGGGGACTATGATATTGTCGTAGAAAGTAAAAAGATGACTTCTGTTGTTGAGATGGCCATGCAGGTTGCACAGGTGGATTCGACTGTTCTTGTTTGCGGTGAAACCGGTGTTGGTAAGGAATTGATTGCACGCTTAATTCATAGTTGCAGTTATCGAGCAAAAACAGGTTCCTTTATTAAAGTTAACTGTGCCTCATTTATTCCAAGTTTGATAGAGTCGGAATTATTCGGTTATGAACCGGGAGCTTTTACAGGCGCTTTGAGAAGCGGTAAAACAGGTTATTTTGAATTAGCAGATAAGGGAACACTTTTTTTGGACGAGATTGGTGAATTATCTTTGGAAGCGCAGGCCAAGCTGCTTGGTGTTTTGCAAGATAAAGAATTATACAGGGTAGGAGGCACCAGGCCAAAAACCGTAGATATTCGTATTATTGCCGCTACTAATAAAAACTTGGATAACATGGTAAAAGAAGGAAAATTCAGGGAGGATCTCTTTTATCGCTTAAATGTTGTTCCAATTGAGGTTCCTCCTCTCAGGGAACGAAGAAAGGATATTTCTGCTTTAATATTGTACTTCAGTCGTAAGCTGCAGGAACAATTATTTATCATGAAAGAGATAAGTCCGGATCTTATTGATTATCTTACCCGTTATTCCTGGCCGGGTAATGTTCGGGAACTTTATAACCTCGTAGAGAGACTTTTAGTTACTGTTCCTCAGAAAGTTATTACCACTGCCCATCTTTCAGGTCCTTATTTAGCGGTTTCTTCCAACTCTTCCTTTTATATTAAGAAAAATAGCGGTAATTTAAAAGAAATGGTTAATGAATTCGAACTGGCTGTCGTAAAAAAGACCCTTGATAATTGCAGTACCCAGGATGAAGCCGCCGAGATCCTCGGAATAAGTCTTTCCAGCCTTACAAGAAGATTAAGAAAGCTTAACAGCGATAAAAAGCCGGAATAGTTAAAAAGTTTTCGCCGTATTCCTCGCATTCCTACTGATATCTATCAGTCGAAAAGGCGGAACGCTATCTTTTTGCTCTTTTGATCTTAGTTAGCAAATACTAAGCAAAATAATCGTCACTATTGACTAACTTCAAAGAAAATGTCAATAGCGACGAAGTCAATAGATAAAAAAGCAATCTATAATTCGCGGTTTTTCGCCTATTCTTCGAAAGAGCATTTCATTTAAAATTGGTATCATAATTGCAATATATTTTTTTAAGTAAAATAAAATTTTTAAAAAATTTCTATATTATAGGAAAGGAGGGGAGAAATTAATGAGCGCACAGATGGATATTACCGTAGATTTGAAGGAAATGGACAAGATTATTCAGGATGTTAAGCAAAAGATTGAGCATTTGGTGGAGATTTCCGGCGGTATGCAGTGTGTGGATAGGAACTGTGATAGAATTCTTGCCAGCATTAAAATGTTAGAGTTGAACATTTCCGACGTTGTGGAGTTTCTATAGTTTAGAATTGTCTTGAATTAATGGAGCATTAGATAGAGCAGGGGCAAAGGAGGAAGAAGATTTGAATTACGTAATAGTAGGCAATAGTGCTGCTGCTGTTGGAGCGATAGAATCTATCCGCAAAGTGGATAAAGAAGGTTCTATTACTGTAGTCAGCAATGAAAAAGAGCACGTCTACTCCAGGCCGTTAATTGCGCATTATCTCGCGGGCGAAGTAAGTGATGATCGCATGTCTTATCGTCCCGGGGATTTTTACGAGAAAAATGGAGTAGTGAAGCGTTTTGGAGTAACCGCCACAGGTATTGATACCGTAGCCAAACAACTGAACACCGACGCAGGAGTCATCCCTTACGATAAGCTTTTGCTTACCACCGGTTCTAAAGCTACGGTTCCGCCCATCAAGGGCAAAGATTTTGAAGGTGTCAGCGCCTTCCAGACATTCGAGCAGGCCAAAGCCGTTAAAAGCAGGATCGCTCCCGGAGTCAAAGCCGTAGTCATCGGTGCCGGACTTATCGGCATGCGAGCCGCCTACGGACTTGAAGAAGCCGGAGTAAAAGTCACCATTGTCGAACTGCTTCCCCGAATTCTTAGCCGTGTCCTGGATGAAAAAGGTTCGGCCATGGTGCAAAGCATCCTGGAAAAAGGCGGCATGAAAGTCTATACCAGCCGCAAAGTGGAAGAGATAACCGGAGAAAACGGTCAAGTAACCGGAGTAATCCTGGACGGCGGCGAAAAATTGGAGACTACCATCGTCATCATTGCTACCGGCGTTGCCCCGGATCTGGAGATTGTCAAAGGCACAATGATCAGGACCAACCAGGGCATTCTGGTCAATTCCTACTTCCAGACCAATGATTCGGATGTCTTTGCTGCCGGGGATGTTGCCGAAACCTATGATATTCCCCGGGATAAGCCTATGGTCAATGCCAACTGGCCCAATGCCCACGAACAAGGTCGCTTTGCCGGATTAAATATGGCCGGCAACATGACCGCATATCCGGGTTCCCTTGGCATGAACTCCGTCAGCTTTTTCGGGATCCCTGTAGTTTCATTAGGCCTTTGTGATCCGGAAACAGAAAAAGCCGAAGGAATTGAAATTAAAGAAAAGCTTGTACCGGAGAACGATATATACCAGAAACTGGTATTTAAGCAAAACAAGCTTAAAGGTGCTATCTTCATCGGTGATCTGGCTTATTGCGGTGCTATCAAAGACCTTATCAAAGAACAAATGCTCGTCGGCATCATCAAAGACACCATTCTGGAAGAAAAATATCAGCTTTACAGCTTCCTACGTAAAAAGAGAATAGAAAAAGTGGAAGGCAAGAATATCCAGTGGCCTGAGCATTATACATCACAACAAAAATTCGTTAAGCACTTCGACGAAAAAAGCTGGACGGAAAGAGAAAAAGATAAAAGAGCATGGAAATAGAGGTGAAGAAATTGAAAGAGAGACCACTATGCAACAATGCCGTAGTCAATTTGACCGACCGCACCGTGGACTTCGTCGAACCCCCCGAAGAAGTCTTGAGAAGCTTTATTGGCGGGCGCGGGCTCAATATGCACTACCTGTACAAATATTTAAAGCCTCAGTGCGACCCGTTGTCCCCTGATAACGTTCTTATCCTGGGCAACGGCATTCTGACCGGTACCATGTCACCCAACAGCGGGCGCCATAACGTCACCTGCAAATCTCCCGAAAGCGGTATTATCGGCGATGCAAACATCGGCGGCTTTTTGGGCCCGGAGATGCGCTTCGCCGGTGTTGACCGTCTTATCATCCTGGGTAAAGCTGATCGTCCCGTCTATCTCTACGTCAATGACGGCAAAGTAGAGATCCGCGATGCCTCAAAATATTGGGGCCTCACCTGCAGTGAAACCGAAGCCCGCTTAAGATATGACCTGGGCTCGGATGTGGAAGTAGAAATGATCGGCCCGGCCGGAGAAAACCTTGTGCGTTATGCCTGTACCCGCTATGGCCCTAAGAATGCAGCCGGCCGCTGTGGCAGCGGTGCTGTCTGGGGCTCCAAAAATCTTAAGGCAGTAGTTGCCAGAGGGAACCAGGGACTGCCCCTGGCTAACCCCGAAGGCATGCTGAATAAATTTAACGAATTAAAAGACTATCTAAAATCGTCTAAAGTTACCCAGGTCCTCGGCCGCGTAGGCACGCCCCTGCTCTATGACGTCAGCAATTACCTGGGAGCCATTCGCACTCATAACAGCCAGCAGACCGTCTTCTTTGACACCATGAACGCCGAAGAAGTCCACAAATATGTCAACAAAATGGTCGGCTGCTACGGCTGTGTCGTTCACTGTCGACATCGGAACAGTGTCGGAGGCGAAGGGCCGGAATATACCACTGAAGTATTACTCGGCTCCAACATTGGGGTAGCCGATACCCGTGACATGATCGAATTGAACAATATTTCCAATGAACTGGGTCTGGATGTCTCCTCCCTGGGGACTTATCTTGCCTGGGCTGTTGAGCTTTACGAAAAAGGCTACATCACCGACAAAGATACCGGCGGACCTCTGCGTTTCGGCGACTTCGAGACCATGAAGAAACTTATTTACGATATTACCTACCGTAAAGGCTTTGGTGATACCCTGGCAGAAGGCAGTCTGCTCGTTGATAAATACGGCAAAGAAACAGCGGACTTCCTGATCGCCATTAAAGGCTTGCCTCAGTCGGATCCCCATGACGTACGTTACATCAAAGCTTTTGCCCTGGGGATCGCTACCTCTTCCAGAGGTGCCGACCACTTAAGAAGCAGGCCTACACTGGAAATCCTGGATCTGCCCGCTGAACTTACCCGTAAAGTATTCGGCCAGCCCATTGATCCCAACCCGACATCCTATAACACCAAGGCCGTAGTTGTAACCGTTACCGAGACAATCCTTGCCGTGGCGGACTGCATGGGCATCTGCAAATTTATTACCCATTGCTGGAACAGCCCGCGCAACCTGAACTACGACCACTTTAGCCAGCTGACCGAACTGGCTACCGGCCTTAAATTCAGTAAAGAAGATTTAATAGGTGTCGGCAGAAGAGTCACAGATCAGGAAAGACTCATCAACTATCAGGAAAAAGGCATAGATCGCAAAGACGATACCTTGCCGGCTCGTTACTTTGACGAACCTATGCCCAGTGCCAGAGCCAAGGGAAGCCATATAGACCGGGAGAAATTTGCAGGGATGCTCGATGAGTACTATGAACTGCATGGCTGGGACAAAAACGGCATGTTGCCGCAACAAAGAATAGACGAACTCAACCGTCTTAAAAACTTAAGCTGACACAGGAGGCGAATGAAAAATGATCGTTAAACAAAAACAAGTATACTGTCGTCCGGCCCTGTGCATCGGCTGCCGCATTTGTGCCAATGCCTGCGCAGTAGCACATGGTGGTACAACCAACCCCAGGCTGGGACGGATCAACGTCAGAGTTAATGCTTTCCAGCGTTATGAATTCCAGGAGTTGTGCCGCCATTGTGAAGATGCTCCCTGCGTGGATGCCTGTATGGTCGGATGTCTTGAAAAGAATGAAGAAACCGGAGTCGTCACTAATGATGACCGTTGTGTCGGATGCTGGATGTGTGTCATGGTCTGTCCTTTTGGCGGTATGAAAAGGGATGTGCTCAATAACATGGCCATTAAGTGCGACCAGTGTAAGGATATAGAAGGAGGCCCCGTCTGCGTTCAGGCCTGTCCTACCGGCGCTTTGGTCTTTGAAGAAAGAGAAGATAGTGTTGAGGAGCCTTTCTTCACCGGGCCAACAGTTGCATAAATAATTTTATTTAAGGAGAAGGGAGTGCTAATAATGGATGTAAATACGTACTGGAATCCTGTATTGGAAACTCTGCCCCAAGAAAAATTAAGACAATTACAGTTTAAAAAATTTAAACGTGTTGTAGAATGGGGCTATAATAATTCTAAGTTATATCGCCGCCTTTATGATGAAGCCGGTTTTAAGCCGGAAGATCTGAAAACCTGGGATGATATCTCCAAGGTGCCCCTGCTGGAAAAGGAAAGCTATAGAACAGCTCAGGCAAAAGAGCCCTGGCCTTACGGCGACAGCCTTTGTGTTCCGCTGGAAAAGGTAACGGAATACAGGCAGACAAGCGGTACCACCGGTCAGCCTGTTTTCCAGCCCGATACCTGGCAGGACTGGGAATGGCAGAGCGAAATGTGGGCTTATATTCTCTGGGCCCAGGGTTTCAGAAATACTGACCGTGTCTTTATTCCCTTTGGATATAACATTTTTACCGCTTACTGGAACGGCCATTATGCGGCGGAAAAACTCGGGTGTGAAGTTGTTCCCGGCGGTATTCTCAATACGGAAGAAAGATTGCTGAAAATAAGGGACCTTCGGGCGACGGCCATGATGGCTACTCCTACCTATGTTTTGGGGATGGCGGAGACTGCCCGTAAAAAGCTTGGTTTGGATCCTACAGAGATGACTATCAATAAAGTTCTCTGCGCCGGGGAACCCGGAGCAAGTGTTCCCTCCACCAAGAAGCGCCTGGAAGATGCCTGGAATGCGAATGTATATGACCATGCAGGGGCAACGGAGATCGGAGGCTGGTCCTTCGAGTGTACATCCAAGCCGGGCGGCATACACGTTAATGAGGCATTTTTCCTGGTACAGCTTTTGGATCCCGAGACCGGCGAGATCATTGAAGAGCCGAATAGACAGGGGAAAATTGTTATCACCTCTTTTGACCGCGTTGCCCAGCCCTGTATCAGATTTGACGCCAAAGATGTGGCCATGTGGAGCGATGAACCCTGCGCCTGCGGCCGGACCTATCGGGTTTTAAAAGGCGGTATTCTGGGACGTGTCGACCATATTACCAAGGTCAAAGGCGTGCTCTTTAGCCCCGTGGCAGTGGAAGAAGTAGTGCGCAGTATGGAAGAACTGGGAGATGAGTATGAGCTGATTGTCTCTAAAAAAGGCGATATCGATGTTATCACCCTTAAAGTGGAGATGCTTCCCGAAGCTAAGGCCACCGAGGATGAGGTTCTCAAAAAACTGGTACCTGAACTGCGCATCAAGACCAACCTGGCTTACAAAATCGAGTTCCATCCCTTCGGCAGCCTGCCGAGGTATCAGGTGAAAGCCAAACGGTTCCAGGATTTAAGAAAAGATCATTAATAATAGCACATTAATAATTAACACATTAATAATGACAGTACTTGATCAAAGCAATAATAATAGTAATTGATTCGGAACAATAAAGGGAAAAGGACGCATCGTTGGTGCGTCCTTTTCCCTTTATTGTGTTTCTATCTTTTTCCTTGACAAGGTCTTGGGGGGAGATATATAATTTATTTTGTACGGCCGGTTGGCTGGTCGGTCGGAATTTTATAGGATGGAACAACAGGGAGGGGAGTAAAGTTGGGAGTGAAGAGGATGTGGGCAATCCTGCCGGCTTTGGCGCTTTCAGCCATACTGGTGCTCAGCGGATGCAGCTCAGGGAGTAAAACTGTTGAGGAAACTGAAGAGGCGGCTGTGCCGGTGACGGTTGCGGAGGCATACCGTGGCAGTGTGGAGGTAACCGGCAGTTTTACGGGAGTAGTAGAACCTGAAACGGTGGTAGATGTGGTACATAAGACAGGCGGAAAAGTAAGCGAAGTAAGGGTAAAGGACGGCGATAAAGTGCAGGCAGGAGATCTGCTGATCAGGCTGGATTCGGCAGAACTTTCCGCGCAGGTTGCCCAGGCAGAGGCAACTCTCCGGGTTATTCAGGTCCAGTTGGAATCCGCGGCAGACTCTCTGGGAGATACTCGCATACTTTATGAGGAGGATATTGTTTCCCTTCAACAGTTTGAACAGGCGGAAACGCAGTATAAAGTTCTGGAGGCACAGGCCGCTCAGGCCGAAGCCACTCTGCAACTGGTCCGCACGCAGCTCGATGATACGCAGATTACCGCCCCAATCGGCGGGACGGTGAGCGGAGTAACAATAAATTCCGGTGAGATGCTCAGCCCGGGTATCCCGGTGGTAACGATCAACAAGCTGGATACAATGGAAGTGCTCGTCAAGTTGACGGAAAAAGATGTCGGGCGTGTTGCTGTCGGCCAAAAAGTACATGTCCTGGTTTCCGCAGTCTGCTCTGATCCCCTGGAGGGAGAAATTGTTATGGTCAGTCCGGTTGCGGACTTCCAGACAAAAACTTATCGGATGAAAACGGCTCTGTCCAACGAAGACGGACGTTTGAAAGCAGGGATGACCGCTGCCATAGAGATAGACGTTGCTGAGGAAAAAGATACGGTTGTTCTCCCGGTTGAAGCTGTGATCACCCAACAGGGCGAGCATGTGGTCTATGTTGCGGAAGAAGGTCTGGCCTACTGCCGCCCGGTAACTCTGGGTCTGGAAAACGGGACGACAGTCAGCGTGCTTGAAGGGATTGAGCCCGGTGAGCAGGTGGTGGTGAGCGGGCAGCACTATCTCCAGGAAGGAAGTAAGGTCAAGGTCGTGGGAGGAGAGGGTGACTGATGAAACCGGCAGATTTTTCCGTCAACCGTCCTGTGACGATAATTATGGCAGTTCTGGTGGTTCTGATGATCGGTGCTGTCTCCTTGAGCGGTTTGAACGTGGATATGTTCCCGGAGATGAGTTTTCCCGTTGCTGTTGTAATAACAAGTTACCAGGGATCTGCTCCACAGGAAGTGGAAAATATGATCAGCAGGCCTCTGGAAGAAGTGCTGGGCACGGTCGGCAATATTAAGAACATCAGTTCTATGTCATCCATGGGCAATTCCATCGTTATTACGGAATTTGAAACAGGCACAAATATGGATTTTGCCTCCCTGGAGATGCGGGAAAAGATCGATATGGTCCGGGGTGCTCTGCCTGAAGGGGCAAGCGACCCCATGCTTTTAAAAATGGATTTGAATATGATGCCGGTCTTGATGCTGGCTGTGAGCGGTGATCGTCCGGTCGATGAATTAAACGGCATCGCGGAGGATGTTATTAAACCTCTTATAGAGCGGCAGGACGGGGTTGCATCAGTTGAAGTGACGGGTGGGCTGACAAGAGAGATTCAGGTAATTGTGGAACCGGAAAAGCTCGCTGCTCATGGTCTCAGTATTACGGATGTGGTGCAGGCTCTGCAGATGCAAAATATGAACCTTTCCGCGGGCCTTGCTGCCAGGGGCGGTCAGGAGATGGCGTTGCGGGTGATCGGGGAATATTCCGAGATAGCCGAGATAGCCGCAAGCAGCCTGACGACTTCTTCGGGAGCACAACTTCGCCTGGATGATGTGGCCCGCATTGAGGACGGATTTGAGGATTCAACCGGCTTCAGCAGAAGTGGAGAGCAACCAAGTGTTTTACTGTCTATCCAAAAGCAGTCCGGCTCCAATACGGTTTCCGTTGTGCGCGATGCCCGGAGTGTTTTGGAGGAGCTTGAGTCCCAGTTGCCTGAGGATGTTGTCGTTCTTACTGTGATGGATCAGGCGGAATATATTGAGCTTTCCATCCAAAACATCTATCGCAACCTGCTTCTGGGAGCTTTGCTGGCTATGGTTGTGCTCTTTATTTTTCTGAGAAACCTGCGCAGTACTCTGATTATAGCACTGGCCATGCCCATTTCGGTTGTGACAACGTTTATTCTTATTTATTTCGGCGGACTAACCCTTAATATGATGACCCTGGGAGGCCTGGCTCTCGGCATAGGTATGATGGTGGACAGTTCCATCGTTGTTCTGGAAAATATTTTTAGATTCAGGGAAAAAGGTTCTGAACGGATGGAAGCAGCGAAGAGCGGTTCAGGGGAAGTGGCCAATGCCATTACTGCTTCCGTTTTAACGACTATTGCCGTTTTTTTCCCCATTGTTTACGTGGAAGGGATCGCATCGGAGCTTTTTTCCGAGCTGGCTTTGACAGTTTCTTTTGCCCTGATTTCATCCCTTTTGATCGCCTTAACGCTCATTCCCATGCTGTCTTCACGGCTTCTGAAAATCGACAGGATTGATAACAATAATAACCATATGGGGTCAGAGAGTGCAGAGATAAAACCCAAAGGATGGGCTTACCGGCTGCTTCGTCGCACTGAAAAGTGGTTTAAAGCTCTTGATGTCTTTTACAGGGTCATGCTGGGCTGGTGCCTCTCCCACCGGATAGTGACGGTGGTAATTATCGCCGTACTGTTTGTGGGGAGCCTGCTTCTGGTGCCGACTATTGGAGCGGAGTTTATCCCCTCCATGGATCAGGGTATGATTAGTGTTGATATTGAATTACCACGCGGTTCCGGTCTGGAAGAGACCGATAAAATAGTTGCGCAGGTGGAGCGGGCTTTTGAGCGGTATGAAAACGATATTGAACTGATCTTTTCCAGTATCGGCAGCAGCGGGATGGACGGTATGGGGGGAATGGGCGGAGGAAGCTCGAACCGCGGCACCATTTACGTGGACATGGCGCCGCTGGAAGAAAGAACGAACAGTACTGAGGAAGTTATTGAAGGCGTGCGCAGTCAGGTCATTGCCATCCCTGGAGCGGAGATTACGGTTAGTGCCGCTGAAATGGGATTCAGCACAGGAACTTCCGCACCGGTAGAGATTACCCTGAAGGGCGATGATCTTGAAGAACTCAATATTTTATCTGCCCGGATAGCCGAACTGGTGCGAGGTATCTCCGGCACCAGGGAAGTAACCACCAGTCTAGAGGAAGGGCAGTCGGAGATTCAGCTGGTGGTGGACAGGGAGAAAGCGATCGTGTATGGCCTGAGTGCCTCACAGATTGCTTCCACGGTCAGGACGGCTGTTGAAGGGCAGGTTGCTACTCGCTACCGGACCGGGAGCGAAGAGATCGATGTGCGGGTACGCCTGAGCGAAGAGGGCAAAAAAGAAGTAACGGAAATAGAGAACCTGCTGGTAGCGTCCCCCGTAGGCTTAATGGTGCCCCTCGGGGAAGTTGCAGAGATCCGTGAGCTGCAGGCTCCCAGCACTATTCAGCGTAGCAATCAGGTGCGGGTGGTCTCCATTACCGCGCAGCTGGAAGCCGGTCGGGATCTGGCCGCGGTAATGGCAGAGCTGGAGAAGAGCATTGAGCAAAATTTTATTTTACCGCCCGGATACACGTTGGATTACGGAGGGGAATTCGAACTCATGAGCGATGCCTTCGGCGACCTGCTTATTGCCCTGGTAATGGCCGTAGCTTTGGTCTACATGATATTGGCGGCTCAATTTGAATCGCTGCTACACCCCTTTGTGATTATGTTTTCCCTACCGGTAACGGTTATCGGCGTTGTTCTGGCCCTTTTTATCACTGGAAGCACCTTTAGTGTGGTTACCTTTATCGGCGTAATTATGCTGGCGGGTATTGTGGTCAACAATGCCATCGTTCTGGTGGATTATATAAACCAGCTGCGGCAGCAGGGCCTGGAACGGGACGAGGCTATTTTAACGGCGGGCCCGATCAGGTTAAGGCCCATCCTTATGACCGCGTTGACAACTATCCTGGCTATGGTTCCGCTGGCTTTCGATACAGGGGAGGGCGCGGAGATGCAGGCCTCCATGGCCATCGCAGTCATCGGCGGCCTGACGGTTTCTACTTTTTTGACCCTGCTTTTTGTGCCGGTTATTTATTCACTTTTTGACAGCCTGCGCAGGATTGGACGCCGGAAAAAGAAGGCACCGGTTGATGCTGCCGGTTAATGTTTGCTGCCGATGTATTTTGAGGCCGGTATTTTTAGTTAAACAAGGATATACTTACAAGGTGATGTGAAAAAATGTCTGATATTAATAAAATTTCCGGGGATAAACGCTTGCGCATCATCAAAGCCGCGACCAAAATTTTTTCCCGCAAAGGCTTTCACAAGGCCAAGGTGGAAGAAATTGCCGAAGAGGCTGTAGTGGGCAAGGGCACTGTCTATGAATATTTTGCCAGCAAGAAGGAGCTGTTCCTGGAGATGATTCTGTATGCGCATCAGCAATACCAGGACAGCTTGGAGCAGGAGCTTTCCCGGGCCGAAACATTCCGTGACGGATTGCAGAAACTGTTTCAGGTTACCATGAACTTTATGAAGGAGCATAAAGAGATGGCCTTGATTTTGCTGGCCGATCACCCCCTGTTGGGAGAAGATATTCACAAAGTTTTGTGTCAGAAAGAGCAGCAGCAACTGGAGTCTATGTCCAAAATGCTGCAAGATGTGACCCGGCGGGGAGAGATTCGGCCTGTCAGTACCCACGCTGCTTCTCTGGTAATTTTTGGTGCCCTGTACCTGATTTGCGGTCAGGTTGTCTTTCATGAAGACAATCAAGAGACAGATTTCCAGCAACTTTCCCAAGAGGCCATCAATATTATTTTAAGGGGACTGGCACCGCCTGTGAAAGAGATGCTTTGAGAGCAGCAAAAAGAAAAAACACAGTCTTAGAACTGTGTTTTTTCTTTTTTTAGCCGCAGGAAAAAAAAAATAAAAAAAGAATTTATGATTAGCAAGAATTTTGGAAGGAACTCTTTATCTCCACCTATCTTCACCGGGAGCAGAGAATCTAAATGGAAAGGAACAGATATATATGACGGTAAGGAAAATTTTTATCCGGAATTTGGTGTTACTTATTGCCCTTTTTATTCTTTCTCTTACTTTAACTTTCAATCCTGCCGCGGCGCAGGAGGATGTTTCAGGGAGACGACAAAATGGGTGGAAACAATTGGTTGCAACTGATTATGTTTATGATATCGCTGTCAGCGGAGGTCATCTCTGGCAAGGGATTAACGGCGGGGCCATTTTACGCAGCCTTTCCGCTTCGCAGGTTTACAGGCATTATCACAAGCTAAACAGCGGCCTGAGGGGCAGCCATGTCTATGTCACTGCTCCCGATAAAAAGGGTGGAGTCTGGCTGGGGACGGAAAAAGGAATTGTCTACTATAACGCCCAGGGGGACTGGAGCTGTTACAATACGGAGAATAGCCCCCTGACGGTTAATGATGTGCAGGCTATCCATCTTGATGACAAGGGCGGAGTCTGGTTCGGCACCTGGCGGGGTGGAGCCTATTATCTGGGGGCAGATAAAAAGTGGCAAACGTACAATACGGAAAACAGTTCCCTTCCCGGCAACCGTATTTATGCCGTAACCACTGACAGGGAAGGGGGTACCTGGTTTGGGGTCGACAGTTGCGGAGCCGCATACTTGAGCGCCGAAGGGGAGTGGAGCGTTGTCAATGCATCCAACAGTGACTTGCCGGTGAACGATGTGCCGGATATAGTTGTGGATAGCGAGGGTTCCGTATGGTTTGCCACCTATAACGGCCTGGCCTGTTTGGAGAGCAGTGGCGAGTGGAAGATCTACTCGACAGAGAATTCTATCCTTCCTACGGATCTTATCTCCGCCCTGACTCTGTCGGAAGAAGGAAGCCTCTGGGCAGGGGCGGGAGGCGGAGTGGCCCGCATTGCGGGGGGAGAGGTTAAGACGGTCTATACAAAAGAAAACAGCAAGCTTCCCGGGGATGTGGTTAAAAGCCTGTCTCTAGACGAGTCAGGCCGGGTTTGGGCCGGTACCTGGGGAGGCGGAGTGGCCTGTTTGACCCCCTCTGAAGACACCTGGACGGTCTATAATTACATAACAACGCAGATGCCGGGGAAACTTGCCCTTCCTTCCAATACCATTAATACTGTTCTGCCTTTGCACCTGGAGGGGGATGATACGGTCTGGTTCGGGACTGATAAAGGAGCAGCGAGTTTTGACCTCCAGGGCGTTACTTGGAATAATTTCCCTCTAGGAGAGCAAAGCGGAGGGGAGCCTGCCCATGTGCGGCGGATCAGCCGTGGCCCGGACGGCAGTTTGGCTTTTGCCCTTGACGGTGGTGGACTGGCCGTCTTGAATACGGCGGGTTCCTGGAAACGCTACCGGGAGAGTAACAGCGCTCTTCCTTCAGATGCTGTGATTGATGCGGTCTTTGATGATACAGGCGGCATATGGATAGCAACAATGGGGGACGGAGCTGCATATTTTTCTGCCTCCGGCCAATGGACCCTTTACAATACTGAAAATAGTGCCATACCTTCCGATTACCTCAATTGTGTTCTTCCGGCCGGAGGGAAAGTCTGGTTCGGCACCTGGGGAGACGGGGCTTCGGTCTACGATTCCCGGGAAGAAAGCTGGCAGGTATACAATACAGCTAACAGCAAACTGCCCCTGGACGATATTCGCTGCCTCTTAACGGATTTTGACGGGGGAATCTGGTTCGGGACCTGGGGCGGAGGCCCGGCTAGATTGGATGCGCTGGGAAACTGGAGCCTTTCGAATGAAAACAGCGGTTTGCCTGCTGATATTATCCGCTCTCTGGCTATAGATCCCGCAGGAAGAATCTGGGCGGCTACTCCGGCAGGTGCGGCATACTGCAATAATGGAGTTTGGAAGGCGCTCGACTCCGGTGAAACGGGTCTTCAGAGCGATAATTTGTGGCAGGTAGCCTGTGACCAAGCGGGCAATGTCTGGTTTTCCACCTATGAAAGCGGCGTTGCCGTTTATAACCCGCAGGGTTTGACTTCAGCGGTACAGGGGATTAATGATTTGGCACAAAAACCGGAGGAGATCATTTTGTACGTGAACAAGAAAATTTTGCGGCCTGATGTGCCGCCCCTTATGCAGGAGGCGCGGGTCCTGGTTCCTTTACGCATAATTTCCGAAAGCCTGGGGGCGCAGGTAAACTGGGAAAGCGGAACAGGAAAGATTGAAGTGGAACTGGATGAAAAGAAACTCGAACTAGCTGTAGGCAGTAAAGTAGTGATGGTGGACGGGGTGCAAAAGGAGCTGGATGTTCTCCCGCTCCTGGTCGACGGCCGCATCCTTGTTCCCCTGCGCTTTATCGGCGAAAATCTGGGTCTTACCGTTCAATGGGACGGCGCAGTCCGTGCCGTCGTTGCCAACTAATGCGAAGCAAGGGGACGGTTCTCTTGCTTCTATTCTTTTCCTGCTATATCCTATCTGCAAAGGTAATCGGGTATCAGGGGGATAGTTGTCATGCCACGAAGTGCAAGGCAAAAAAGCGAAAGCGGGATTTACCATATTATCCTACGGGGTACAAACCGGCAGTTAATATTTCATGAAGACAGTGATCGTATCCGCTATCTTGAAACCCTGAAAAGGTACAAAATTGAGCGTGCTTTTATGGTACTTGGCTGGTGTTTAATGGGAAATCATATCCATCTTCTTCTACAAGAAGGAAAAGCTGAAATAGCAGACATAATGAAACGAATTGGGGTAAGTTTTGTATGGTATTACAATAGTAAATATAATACCACCGGGCATTTATTTCAAGACAGATATAACAGTGAAGCTGTTGAATCTGATGCATATTTGTTGACAGTTATTCGCTATATTCATCAAAATCCTGTTAAAGCGGGGATCGTGAAATGGCCTTCTGAATGGCAGTGGAGTAGTTGCTTAGGGTACTACGGGAAAGATGTTTACCCACCGAATTTACTAGATAGTAATTTTATTCTAAATATGTTTTCAAAAGGTAGGGAAACGGCAATAAAATGTTTTAAAGAATATAACGATGCGGAAAACAAAGATGTTTGCTTGGATGATACCGGTAAAATACGATTAACTGATGAAAATGCAAGAGAAGAAATT
This sequence comes from Dethiobacter alkaliphilus, assembly GCA_016841605.1. Taxonomy (GTDB): domain Bacteria; phylum Bacillota; class Dethiobacteria; order DTU022; family UBA8154; genus DUNV01. Next base: position 29,132 of record JAENYV010000008.1, read on the forward strand.
AAAAAAGTAATCTCACCTCTGGATATTGTTGAGGTTAGAGGTCTGCAGAAAAACCGGCGAGATGAACTATTGATAAGAGTTAAAAAGATTGAAGGAATTACCCAAAGGCAAGCGGCTAGAATTTTGGGGATTCCATCAAGTCTGATATTTAAAGCAAAACAAGAATAAACCTCTTGGGAAGCAAAAGAACCGTCCCCCTGCTTCTTCCTTATAGTTTTTCCCAAATTTTTTGCCGGATAAAGAGGTCCATGATGTTTTTATCTATTTTTCCCTCTTTGACCATAAAACCCATTATTTTAAGAGCATTCTCCACCGGCATACCTTTTTTATAAGGGCGGTCACTGGCGGTGAGAGCGTCATAGATATCCGCAATAGCCAGAATACGTGCTTCAATAGGAATCTGTTCCCCTTTTAGCCCAAGGGGGTATCCTTTTCCATCAAGATGTTCGTGGTGCATACAGGCCAGTTCCGGTGCCCGGGCGAGCTTCTTGGTAAAAGGCATTTTGGCAAGCATTTTTCCGGTAATGACCACGTGGTCCTCCATAATTTTGCGTTCTTCTTCCGTAAGAGTTCCTTTTGCCACGGTGAGAGAAGCCAGTTCTTTGGAGGTCAGGAGCGGATAAATATGGCCGTCTTCTCCGGTAAAAGTTAAATTGCCCAGCGCTTCAAGCTTTTCCTTTAGACCGTTATCAATGAATGTAGCGGGATTATCGGCCCGGATGATTAATTCCCGGGCTGACTGAAGTATCTTTATTTTCTTTTCTCCATGCGGTTCTTTTTCTCCAAAAGCTCTATTAACATTTTTTGTGTTCTTTATTCTGTCCGTATTGTTATCTTCTTGTGTTATGGAAGTATTTCTTTTGTTGTTTATTTCTTGTCGGCTTTTTCCTGTATATTTTTGGAGATCTCTCCATAGGAGGGCATTTTTTTCTTTTTGCAGGGCGTATTCTATACGTCCCACTACCAAAGGGAGTTGGTCGTCGAGGCGGGTGGCCTTGTTCATTACTTTGAGAGGTGTGGCCACCTTACCTATATCATGAAGCCAGCCGGCCATAACGAGAACTTTCAGCCGGTCATCGTCAAAGTATTCCGAGGCCAGTGGTCCGCTTCCGGTCCGGTTAATCTCCAGGGCTATCAGGTGGGAAAGCCGGCTGACTTTTTGGGTGTGGGTGGCGTTATAGGGGGTCTGGGCATCGATGGCAGTGACCATGACCTGGACGAATGATTCAAACAGATTTTCAATCTCCCGGATTAATTGCATGTTGCTCAGCGCTATGGCGGCCAGGGAAGAAAGAGATTGTATAATAGCCTGATAACCGGGATCGAAAGGTATAACCTCGCCTGTTTTTTCATCCTGGGCGTTTAGAAGCTGAAGAACTCCGATAACCTCCTCCAGGTGATTTTTCAGGGGAATTACCAACATGGAGCAAGTGCGGTAGCCAGTTATGCTATCATATTCGCGAGGGCCGGAAAAATCGAATCCTTCAGCTTCGTACACATCGGAGATATTTATTGCCTCAGCGGTAGCCGCGACATAGCCGGAGACATATTCCCGGGCGATGGGAACCGGAGGGAGGGTAATTTCTTCGCCTTTCCCCCCGAGGAAGGTGTTCATCGTTTTATTATGTAAAATTTTCATCTTCAATTGTTCGCCTTCAACCAGGTAGAGTGTGCCGGCATCGGCATTGGTGATCCGGCGAGCCTCCAGCATGATCATCTCCAGGAGCTTATTGCTGTCCTTTTCAGCGGAGAGGGCTATGCCGATAGAAACAAAATTTTCTAATTGTTTAATAGTTTCGTCAATGGGGGCGGACGAGTTAATATTTACCACCTTCTTCCAGATAAATTTGATCATTTTAAGTATAACAGAATTTCCTTTTAAGTAAACAGTTTGGCAATTACTCGGATTAACATCATATAAAGAAAAAAAAATTTTTATAAGAAAAAAAAGGTAAATGATGAAAAATAACGAATAAAACTGATACAAATGTATAGTTCTCCTCTATCTTTTCAATTTAGTCTACATAAGCAAAACTTAAATTACATTGGTTTAAAAATAGGTCGAATTTCTGCAATTGATTTAACTGTAAAAAAATGTGAAAAAGTTTATTTAATTGGCTAAGCTTGTGTTCGACTATTACCGTTAGAGGAAGGCGGTGATTGCTTTTTGTGTTTTTAAAAAAAGAATAATCTATATTGAAAAACCGGTTAATTCAGTTGTCTATCATTAATTAAAGGTGAGGCTTTAACTGTTTTAACAGATTAAGTTTTATTATTTTATAAGGGGGATATCAAGTGACGACCGGTATTTACAAAAAAATTGGTTTGTTTACAGCTTTATTATTTATGGCATTCCTTCTTTTCGGGCAATGTTTCTATCCTCTTAACAGGGCTGAGGGAACTGAAGCAACAGGTCCGGCAACTTTAACTCTTACTGGTGATTTACCGATATCTTTTTATACGGGGGATAATTTTGATCTTAATCAACTTAAGCTTACCGGGCAAGATGGGGATGGGCTTTCTTATGACCTGACCGATCACACTATTCTCTGGGAGAGCAGTACCCCGGTTGTAGCCTTTGTGTACGGGGATGTATTAACCGCAGTGGAGCCGGGTCAAACCCAGGTAACCGCTTCTGTAGAGGGTGTAAGAAGTAATCCTTTGAATTTTACAGTCGCTTCCGATCCGGCAGTAGCAGAGGTAGCGGTAAGTAGTATTGAAATTTCAGGTCCGGCAAATATTCTTGTGCCCATAAGCGGGACAGATACTGCTTCTTATACAGCAATTGTCAGGGATCAAGACGGTAATGAAATGACTGAAGAGAGCGTCGTTTGGTCCGTGCAGGATCCGGTTTCCGGAGGTGCTGTGCCGGGTTTGTCTGTAGATCCGCTCTCCGGGGTAGTGGAAGTTGACAGTACCGTTCAAGCGACTGAATTCAATTTAAAAGCTACTTCAAATACGGACAATTCAGTCTATCTAATAATGAAAATAGATTTAAATATTTATCTAACCGGTAAAGTGATAAACTTTCTGACCGGTTCGGAGGTGCCCGGAGCCCGGATTCAGATGGGGTCAGAGCAAGCAATAGCCGATGCTGCCGGTAATTATATTTTTACAGAAATAAGTATTGGTAATTCATATAGTCTCACAGTTTCCGCAGACGGTTTCCGTTCGCGGACTGTTGGCCCAATTTACATCAGCGAGAGTTGTAGTATCAGGCAAAATATCGGAGTTACTCCCCAAAATGTGGATGTGGGAAATATACAAGGTTATATTTCTTATGTAGCCACCGGTTCTAATCTTGCCAACGTCGAGGTAAAGTTAGATGACCTGATCTATGTACGTTCGGACAGCTCCGGTTTTTATCGGATATCCGATGTTCCAGTAGGTAAAACAAGTACTTTAAGTGTAAGCTGTATCAACTATCTGCCTCGAGTAGTTAACGGAATTCGGGCAGGAGAGGAGATGGATTTTGCTCTGGCCCGGGTTGATGATCCGGTGGGCTATATCAGCGGAAAAGTGACAAACCTAACAAATGGATCCGGTATCCCCCGGGCCAGAGTTAGTGCCGGCTTTGGGTTGGTAGCCATTACAGATGAAGAAGGTAATTATACCCTTGATAACCTGCCGGAAGGTTCTTACTGCTTGCAGGCCTACAGCGACAACTATGAATCAGCAACCGCGGCGGCAGCGGTAACCAGCGGTGATACGGGAGTTTATAATCTGGAACTAAAGCCGAATGCGGGTGCCGGCTGGATAAGCGGACAGGTCTGGAATATTGAAGATACCGGTCAAAGGCTAAACGGAGCACTGGTTACTATTGGCGATAAAACGGTGATGACCCAGCGTAGACCGGGTCAATATAATTCTTATTATGAGATGGGCTACTATTTTATAAAAGGTATAGCTCCCGGTAATTACGAGATAGCAGTGAGTCTGGACGGCTACCACAGCCGCCAAACTAGTGCGGTGACGATCGAACAGGGTGCCGGGACGAACTTTAACATAGCTCTTACGCCGGCTACTGTCGGTATAACTTTAACGGGGATAGTGAAAAGTTCTCTTGACGGGACGCCGCTGGCGGGAGCTAAGGTTTGGGTTAGCGATGGGACCTATGTCTTGAGTGACAGTGAAGGAAGATACACAATTACTGACTTGCCGACCGGTAGTTACGATATCTCGGCCTCTCGTTCAGGCTACCGGGAACGAAGGCTAAATGCGGTACCAATATATGGGAATGACGGATCGACATTTGAAAGGAATATTGCTCTCACCCCGCAAAATATTGATGTCGAAGATATTCAAGGTTATGTGAGCTATAGTGCTACCGGGGCTAATCTTGCGGGTGTTCTTATGGAGTTGGATGACGGTATGCTGGTGCATACAGACAGCTCCGGTTTTTATCGGATATCCGATGTTCCGGTAGGACGGTCTTTTACCCTTATGGCCAGTAGTATTAATTATGTATCCAGAGCAGTTAGCGGAATTCGGGCAGGAGATGATATGGATTTTGCTCTGGCCCGGGTTGATGATCCGGTGGGCCATATCAGCGGAAAAGTCACCAACTTAACAAATGGAGCCGGTATCCCCCGGGCCAGAGTTAGTGTCGGCTTTGGGTTGGTAGCCATTACAGATGAAGAGGGTAATTATAATCTGGATAACCTGCCGGAGGGATCTTATTGCTTGCAGGCCTACAGCGGCAACTATGAATCAGTAACAGCGGCGGCAGCAGTAGCCAGCGGCGATACGGCAGTTTATAATCTGGAATTAAAGCCGAATGCGGGTGCCGGCTGGATAAGCGGACAGGTCTGGAATATTGAAGATACCGGTCAAAGGCTAAACGGAGCACTGGTTACTATTGGCGATAAAACGGTGATGACCCAGCGTAGACCGGGTCAATATAATTCTTATTATGAGATGGGCTACTATTTTATAAAAGGTATAGCTCCCGGTAATTACGAGATAGCAGTGAGTCTGGACGGCTACCACAGCCGCCAAACTAGTGCGGTGACGATCGAACAGGGTGCCGGGACGAACTTTAACATAGCTCTTACGCCGGCTACTGTCGGTATAACTTTAACGGGGATAGTGAAAAGTTCTCTTGACGGGACGCCGCTGGCGGGAGCTAAGGTTTGGGTTAGCGATGGGACCTATGTCTTGAGTGACAGTGAAGGAAGATACACAATTACTGACTTACCAACCGATAGTTACGATATCACGGCTTCTCGTTCAGGCTACCGGGAACGAAAATTAAATGATGTATGGATAACTTCTGATGCTGGGGCTGCCTTTGAACAGAATATTGCCCTCACTCCGCAAAATATTGATGTTAAAAATATTCAGGGTTATGTAAGTTATATTACTACCGGGGTTAATCTTGCAGGGGTTCGTGTAGAGTTGGCTGACGGTATGCTGGCGCATACAGACAGCTCCGGTTTTTATCGGATATCCGATATTCCGGTAGGTCAGTCGTTTAGCCTTACGGCCAGTAACGTAAATTATCTAACGCGGCAGGTAAACGGAATTCGGGCCGGAGAAGAAATGGACTTTGCTCTGGCCAGGCTGGATGACCCGGTAGGGAGTATCAGCGGAAAGGTAACCAACGCCACTAGCGGGGTCTCTACCGCCGGCATTCGGGTAAGTGCCGGGTTTGGCCTGGTAGCTATTACCGATGGGGAAGGCAATTATCTCCTTGAAAGTCTGCCGGAAGACACCTACTATTTACAAGCTTTTCGCAATGGCTTTGAATCATCTACCGCGGTTGTTAATGTATTAAGCGGCAATACGGTTAGTCGGGATTTAAATTTATTGCCTTATCCCAGTGTCGGGAAGATCAATGGTTATGTGTTTAATGCTCAAGATAATAGCAGGCTGAATGGAGCCTTAATCAGTATCGGTAGTAAAACTGTCATGACCCAGCGTAAGCCGGGGCAGTATAACTCTTCTTACGAATACGGTTATTATTTTATTAACGGTTTAATACCCGGTACTTACCAGGTAACTGCTGTTCTTCCCGGTTTTCAGACTTTTACCGGCCAGATAACTATCCCGGCTTTGGGAACTGCTTCCTATAATGTTACTCTGCAACCGCGATCACCCGATGCTTCGCTTGAAATCATAAACACATCACCGGGCAGTAATACAACCCGGGTGCCGGCAGATACGGAAATAGTTCTTGAATTTACAGAGTTATTACAGACTGTCGATCCGTACGGGATCAGCATCGAGGCTAATAACGAGGAAATTACTTATTCATGGGAAATTAAGGAGAATAAGCTTATACTTAAGCCGCAAAGCGATCTTCCTGACGGCATTGATTGCGAAGTTAGTATTGCGGCTCATTCGGTGGAAGATGTTCGGGGGGTAGCATTGCAAGAGGCATACAGCTTTAGTTTCCGCACCATCGATGCTCATCGCCCCAAGGTTAGTTTTTCTCCGAATTTTATTACAGCGTTAATGGCTGAAGGCCAGGAATTTAAGGTGGATGTAATCCTTTCCGGTTTATTGGAAGGGCAAACTATCCTGGGTATGTATGATTTAATTAGCTTCGATCCTAATGCTTTGGATATACTAGGTATTGAGGTACCGGAAGATGCCATATTACAGCCACTGCTGAATTCTTCCGGATCTGAATTGATTTCCTACGATAATGTTACCGGTCTGATTGAAGTTAATTTAGCTCGAGCAAATGTAGATTACCCGGGAAATAGCGGAGTGGTTTGTCAGATAACTATGAAAGCAAAGAATGAGAGTGCCCTGACTACCTTAAATCACCAGGAGATTAAGCTTAGAGACGGAAGGGGTGCATTTATTGATGTAGTAACAGAACCTGCTACAGTTACTACTTACGGCTTAATTGGTGATTTTAATAAAGATGAAAAGATCGATTTTGAAGATTTGATGATTCTAATGTTATCCTGGAAACATGAGGCAGGGCATGCCGGCTGGGATGAGGTATTAACTGAGGTTCCCGGTTCTCCTTTTAATCGGGTGGATATCGGACCGATGAGTGGAGCTTATCCTAGCTTTACCTTGAATCCGGACGGTAAAGTTGACTTTGAGGATCTCATGGTCTTTGCTATGATGTGGAATTGGGTCAGAGGTCAGTAATGTCGCTAATATCTTTCTTTGCCTAAATGATCAGTGGAGAGGCGGTAAGTAAGAATGAGAAAGCCGAGATTGAATAGACTTAGTAAACTGACCGGGTTGCTTATGCTATTCCTATTAATGAGTATTTATGGGGTTGAAGCGATTGCCGCTTCAACCCCAGCTCTTTCCTTTCAAGCCTCAACCCTTGCGGTCACAGAGGGCGAATATTTTTCCATTACTCTTCGCCTGGAAAATTTATCCCAAAATTTGATGGGTTTTAGCGGAGTTATTGAATACGATCCGGCTCTAGCTCGTTTGGAAGGTGTAGCAGAACCGGTGGGCGGCTCACTTCTTAGCCCTTTTCTTTTCAATCTTCCTGAAATAAATCAGGAAGAGGGTAGGGTAAACATCGATGCGGTAAGAGAAGGATCCTTATTACAAGAAGAGTCGGGGGACCTTTTCACCTTGAACTTTCTAGCCTTGAAAGAGGGCAGTTTCCGACCCGAATACTTGCAAGTACAGTTAAGGGATACTTTCAATGCCCCGATTGATTATATGATACAAGCATGCCCCAATGTAAAAGTGATGCCTCTTGCCACGGGGGATTTGTCGGGAAATACGAATCAATCAGAGGAAACAGTTGATACCGGAGGAAGCGGCTTTTCAACCGGGGAGGCGGTAGCTCACTCCAGTTCGGCAGTTAATTCGGAGAGTAAAGGCGCATCTCAGCAGGAGGCTGCTTTGCCGGACCAGGATAAAAAACCGGATTCAGACATCGCACAGTCAACCAGGATCGAGCTGGTTATTGGAAGCCGGATTGCCACAATTAATCGGCAAGACGTATCTCTGGATGCGGCTCCTTATCTATTTAAGGCTCGGACTTATGGGCCGTTGCGTTTTATTGCTGAGAGTCTGGGTGCAACTGTAAATTGGGATCCTGTGCTGCGTAAAATTAAAATTTCCCAGGGAGAAACCTGCCTAGAAATGTTTGTCGACAGTAAACTTTATTATAAAAATAAGAAACAACACTCTATGGATGTGGCACCGGTGATTACACCTGCAGGTAAAACTATGGTTCCCTTTCGTTTTGTTGCCGAAGCATTAGATGTGAAGGTGGACTGGGATGATAAAAATAAAAAAGTTACGATTGACTTAAATTCAGAACAATAATGCAGGTTATCTATTTGTAGCACATGTTTGAAAGAATGTTGACTTATCTCAGCTTTCTGTGTTTTAACAATAGGAAATCAATCAGGAGTGAGATTAAAGTGAAGAATGATAAACTTACTTTTTCAGTAAGGATGTTAGCTATTTCTCTATGGATTATTTTAATGACTTTAATTTTAATAACAATTGTGCCAGGGATGGTGACTGCCCAGGAAATAGTAACGGTGGTTAAAATAGAGCCTGGTCCCATTATTGATAATCAAATAACTGCAGATATAAAAATTGAAAATTTACCATCGGAACAGAAGGTAATGGGATTTCATTTGAAACTGGGCTTTGATCCGTCTGTATTGCAGTACAAATTTTTCAGCAAAGGCAGTTATTTTTCTCAAACTCAGTTTTGGCCAGACCCGGATGTAAATCAGGATGATGGATATATTGTTACTGACCTTGGTAGGGATCCCAATACTTTACTTGATCCATCAGGAACAATTTTAAGCATTACCTTCGATGTTATCAGTGAAAGGGTCAGCTTCCTTACTCTTCCTGAAGTTTATCTGCGCGATGAGGCTAATAATGATATTGATTTGCTGAAAGAGCCGGCACAAATAGGTACCGGCAGTCTTGAATGTAGATCGGTAAGCCCCCTAGAGGATATTGAAGTAGCGAAAGGGACAGAGAAAGCAGCTATAGGACTACCATCGACAGTAGAAGTAACCCTGGAAGATGACTCAACAATG
>JAENYV010000008.1:38137-229537 GCA_016841605.1 Dethiobacter alkaliphilus
AGCTATAGGACTACCATCGACAGTAGAAGTAACCCTGGAAGATGACTCAACAATGAGCTTATCAGTGATGTGGGATAACGGCGCTCCGGAGTATGATGGAGCAACAGCGGGCAGCTATACATTTACAGGGATATTGACTTTAGTGGAAGGCATCGCCAACAGCGATGATCTCAAAGCGGAGGTAAAGGTAAATGTGTTGGAGCCGGATAAAGAAATAATTTTAGTAAGCCCCCTAGAGGATATTGAAGTAGCGAAAGGGACAGAGAAAGCAGCTATAGGACTACCATCGACAGTAGAAGTAACCCTGGAAGATGACTCAACAATGCTCTTATCAGTGGTGTGGGATAACGGCGCTCCGGAGTATGATGGAGCAACAGCGGGCAGCTACACATTTACAGGGGCATTGACTTTAGTAGAAGGCATCGCCAACACGGATGATCTCAAAGCAGAAGTAAAGGTAGATGTATTGGAAATAATTACTAAATGGGGAGATGTTAACGGAGACGAAGTTGTTAATGCCACTGATGTACTTGCATACTGGGCATATATTGTAAGGGGAACAGCCTTTATTAATAGTGCAGTTGCGGATGTTAACGGAGACGAAGTTGTTAATGCCACTGATGTTTTAGCAGTTTGGGCGAAGATAGTAAGGGAAACTCCTTTTCCCGTTGAACAATAATTTAGTAGTAAAGGAGGGGGGAAAATTAAATAAAGAGGGGCCAAAGGGGGGCGAAAGAAAAATGGCTAATTTATTTAAAAATATTAATATTAATAGGAGATATGTTTTTAATGTGAAAAGCCCATTTCATAATTTTCGCTATAATTATCCTTTTTTTTTGAATCATTTACTGGGTAATATTATATATTTAATTATTTTACTACTATTGTTTATTTTTGCTTTGTTAACTGCAGGCAAAATAGCGCTGGCAACACCAGCAATAACGGCGACAGTAGAAACAGCTTCAAATCCAGGGATAGGTAACATTGTAAGTATACCCATCAATGTAAACGAGGTCGGAAAGATAGGAGCCTTTCAACTTGTTTTTGATTATGAGAGAGACAAACTAGAGTTTATGGGGTGGGAAAGTACAGGCAGTGTATTTGGCAGTGCGTTTAATATAGCGACAATGCGAAGCACTACTACCGATGTTAATGAAAATGGTTTAGATCCGGTGCTGGGTTTTGCGAACTCAGCTGCGATAAATTTTGAAGATGACGGGAATTACGGGAGTCCAACGGGTCCGGCCATCTTGGGGTCAATAAAGTTTAAGGCCAAAGATAATGGCAGCTCGACTGTATCGCTTAAAGAAACCAGCACCTTTGCCACAATAGTAGATGGAGCAGCAACCGCGATGGGTCAAACATTAATTGCCGGAGAAGTCAGGGCAGCTGAACCAAACCTTGCATCAGTAACAGCGACAGTAGAAACAGCTTCAAATCCAGGGATAGGTAACATTGTAAGTATACCCATCAATGTAAACGAGGTCGGAAAGATAGGAGCCTTTCAACTTGTTTTTGATTATGAGAGAGACAAACTAGAGTTTATGGGGTGGGAAAGTACAGGCAGTGTATTTGGCAGTGCGTTTAATATAGCGACAATGCGAAGCACTACTACCGATGTTAATGAAAATGGTTTAGATCCGGTGCTGGGTTTTGCGAACTCAGCTGCGATAAATTTTGAAGATGACGGGAATTACGGGAGTCCAACGGGTCCGGCCATCTTGGGGTCAATAAAGTTTAAGGCCAAAGATAATGGCAGCTCGACTGTATCGCTTAAAGAAACCAGCACCTTTGCCACAATAGTAGATGGAGCAGCAACCGCGATGGGTCAAACATTAATTGCCGGAGAAGTCAGGGCAGCTGAACCGGACGAATGCTTTATCGCCACTGCTGCCTTTGGCTCTAGACTGACTCCGGCCGTAACTCTGTTAAGACAGTTTAGAGACACCAAATTGCTTACTAATATACCAGGACGTGCATTCGTAAATTTCTACTATACTTACTCTCCTTCAATTGCCAAGGTGATTGGCGGGAATGAAGGGTTAAAGTTTATCGTAAAGATGCTCTTATTGCCGGTAATTGTCCTGGCCTGGGCCTCGATGAATTTTGAAGCAGTCTTTATATTCTTAATCCTGGCAACAGCATATATGTTAGGACGCATAAAAAAGCAAAATGTATTATAATAAATAGCTCTTTTTACAACAAGCATAGTGGTGAAGAAAATGAAGAAGTTTCTTAGTCTTTTGCTCTTAGCCTGTCTTTTTCTTTCTGTCTGCTTTTTTATCTCAGGATCAGATTTATTTTCAGGAAAAGAAAAACTGAGGGAATTTTTTTCTTTTCTGCCGAGCGGGGCCGGGAGCGGACAAGATATCCGGGATGACCAAATGAGCGGCGAAGCCGGGCCGGTAATAGATCTTTCCCAGGATGAAACTGTCTGCCGGCAGGCAACTGTAGCTGCCGTGGGAGATATCATGGTTCACCGGACCCAGTTTGTGCGGGCGTATGATCCACAAGAGGAAAGCTACGATTTCAAGCCCAGCTTTGAGGTGATTGCTCCTTATCTGCAGAAGGCCGACTTGGTTGTGGGCAACCTGGAGACGACCCTGGGCGGGGATAAATTGGGCTTCAGCGCCTATCCCCGTTTTAACAGCCCCGATGAGATCGTTACCGCCCTGCGGGAAGCAGGGTTTAATCTTTTGTGTACAGCCAACAACCACTGCCTGGATACAGGAGAAAAGGGCCTTTGCCGGACTATTAAAGTCATAGAGGAAGCGGGAATAAAGCATTTTGGCACAGCCGGAAGCTTTGAGGAGAGGAATACACCCCTTATTGTGCAGGTAAACGGAATCAGCTTGAGTTTTCTGGCCTATACCTACGGGACGAACGGGCTTTCAGTTCCGAGGGGAAAGGATTATCTTGTTAATTTAATCGACGAGGAACAAATGAGCCGGGATATTTCCCGGGCACGTTTGGAGGGTGCCGATCTGGTCATCGTCTATCTTCACTGGGGAGAGGAATATTGCACAGAGCCGACGGAAAGCCAGAAAAAAGTAGCCCTGTTTGCTGCAGAAGCAGGAGCGGACATTATTCTGGGAAGTCATCCCCATGTCATTCAGCCGATGGAGTATCTTCATGTTCCGTCTAAGGTTGACAGGGAGAAAAAGATTTTTGTTGCATATTCCCTGGGAAATTTTCTTTCCAACCAGCACAGGATTTCAGGGAGTATCCCCACAGATGAAGTGGAGATCGGCAAAATTCTCTACCTTTGCGTGGAAAAAAATGAAGGAACGGGAGAGACATATCTGCGGGACATTAATTATGATCTGACCTGGGTGCACCGCAGCGGGAAACATCGGATTTTGCCTCTTCACAGGGTTGTGGGGGGAGAATTTGTGGAGGGAGAAATGGTTATACCGGCGTCTAGTGCCGACAGGCTGAAGAGGGATCTGGAAAGTCTGCGGGGTCGTCTGGAAGGGTTTAAACAGGCGGGCCCGGAGCAAACAGTGCCGGTGGTACTGCAGAATAATGAAACCCCAGCCTCGCAGTAAGGGAGTTGTAAGTAAAGCTGTTCTGCTATTGGGGGGGTGTCCCCTGTTCAAGATGCGGCCATAGTTTGCTTGGGGCAGGTTTTTTCAATAGTAGTGACCCGGCCGAACCGATCAGGGAAATGAAAGCGGCTGCAGCGAAGGCGCTCCGAAAGCTTCCTGTGTAATCGGCCAGGTAGCCTCCCAGCGCGGGAGCGAGTACCTGACCGATGCCGAAAAAGATCGTTACGAACCCCAGTGCTGTGGAGGTAAGACGCGGCCCGACCTGGTCTCCCGCGGCCGCGGCAACGATAGTAGGTATACTGCCCATGCCCAGCCCGAAGAGGATTATGGAAAGATAAAGGCCTCGCAGGGAGCCTGAGAAGAAGAAAAGAGAGTAGGCAATGGCGTTGACGAAATAGACCAGGCTCAGGCCGTATTTTCTTCCCAGGAGATCTGATATGCTTCCCCACATGGCCGCGGAAAAGATGCTCAGGCCGCCGGCCAGTGCCCACATGGTGCCGGCCTGGAGCTTGGATAATCCTATTTCTGTGGTCAGAAAGGCATGGAAAAAAGTTACATAGATGACATAAGAAAATCCGTACATGAAATAAACGCAGCCCAGATGCCAGACTTCCCGGCGATAATAAATCGAGCGCCATCCTTCCGGGGCAACATTCCGGACAGGTAAAGGAGCCGAAGATGTGTCGGAAGCCTCGGAAGCCCCGGAAGCCCCGGAAGCCCCGGAAGCTTTGGTGTTGTTGGGACAGGAAGAGGAAAGTTCTGCCTGCAGAATGGCAGATTCCTCTTTTTTTCTTTTTGCCGGCGATTCTTCCTGCGGATGATCCCGCAGGAGCAGGAAACAGAGACCGCAAATGATCAGGACCAGGCCCCCCAGGATATACCAGGCGGCATTCCAGCTTCCGCTATGAAGAATGGGGGGAACGATTATTCCGGAGAGAAAAATTCCCATTCCAGGACCACCGCCGACAATTCCGGTCGCCAGCCCCCGGTGCCGGCTGGAAAACCACAATGAGCCCAGGGCCATGGCCGGGATATAGACCCCCCCGTTGCCCATACCGGTAAGAAAACGCATCACCAGCGCAAAGTGAAAAGTTGAGGACGTTCCGGTCAGTATAAGGCTAACTCCGGTAAGCAGCAAAGAAAGGGTAATTACCTTGCGGCTACCGTAGCGAGAGGCTAGATAGCCGCCGGCCAGGGTAAAGGTAAGGTAACCGATAAAATTTGCCGTTCCCAGTAGACCTGCCATGGTCCAGTTCAGCCCGAGCCCCAGGGCCATTTCCGGGAGGATGAGGCTGTAGGCCATGCGGCCGAAACCATGAGATCCAATATTTGCCAACAAACCGGCAAAAACAATTATCCAACCATAATGAACGCTGATTTTTCGATCTTTTGGTTTTTTCCCAGCTATTGATTTACGCATTTTTCTCCAATCTCCGATTAATTCTTTGGTTTAATTGTTAGCGGCATGATCGTCCCTGACCAGCTGGAATATTTTAACCGGTTTGCTTTTTCCCTTGACGGAAATTTCCCCCATGGGCTCCAGAGGGATTCGCCCGGCAACTGCTTCATAAACCGCTTCACTGACCAAAACCTGAGAGGGTTTGGCGTTGGATTCCAGGCGAGCAGCGAGGTTGACAGCATCTCCGATGGCTGTATAGTCCATGCGGTTTTCCGCTCCGATGTTTCCCACAACTGCATCACCCGTATTGATCCCAATGCCGAAGTGTAGTGTAACCCCCGACATTTCCATCACCTTTTTCTGCAGTGCCGTCCCTTCCCTGGTAATTGCCCGGGCAGCTTTCACTGCCCAGAGAGGATGATCTTCCAGATCAAGGGGGGCATTAAAAAGGACCATAGCTGCATCTCCGATAAATTTGTCGATTGTACCTTTATTTTCAAAAATACAGCGTGTCACGATTTCAAAATATTCGTTAAGGACGGCAACAACACCTTCCGGAGGAAGTTTTTCCGAAAGGGGGGTAAATCCCCTGATATCGATGAACAGAATGGTTATACGGCGCCGGGTTCCCCCCAGTTTCAGCTTCTCCTCTCCCACATTAAGAATTTCTTCCACAACTTGCGGTGCCACGTAGCGGCCGAAAATTCGTGTTACCCGCTGTCTGTTGCGCTGCTCCACGACAAAGTTGTAGACCAGCGCGGTGATGTAACTTCCGGAGAGGGAAAGAAGAGGATAAACGCTCTCCACGTAGATGGAACGCTCGTTGAAAAGCTGAGTGGTGACCAGGAAAAAGACGGCTCCTATGAGGACAAGGCTGACAAATCCCCAAACCGGGCGCAACGTCTGGTAGATGAACATGGAGACCAGTGCCAGGAGAAAGACCATCAGCAGATTGATCCACAGCGAAACAGGGTAAATGGGGCCGGCCTCCAGCAATGTGTGGAGAATATTGGCGTGGACTTCAATACCGTACATAGGGTTATCCCTGGCAAAGGGCGTAAAATAATAATCACCCAACCCTGATGTATAATAGCCCACCATGATGATCTTGTTTTCAAAGGTGGATGGAGGGTAGGCCCCTTCCACAACCAGGTGATAAGGCAGGACGGGAATATTACCCGGGCCGCCGCTATAATTAATAAGAGTGCTACCGCCCGGGTCAAGGGGAAAGGCAAACTGCCCCAGGGGAAGGTTTGAACGCTTCGGAGTAAAAACGCTGTCCAGGTGTTCATATAGTTCATTTGTGGAGATTCCCTGGGAAAGGGCCCGGATGACACCGTCAAAGGAGGCCAGCGGCCACCCTTCGTACTCCATCCAGAGAATTGCCCGGCGCATAATACCGTCTTGATCCGGTGTCACATTGACATATCCTGCTTTGGCGACCTCCCGGAGTTCAGGGATGGGCAAAGTCAGCGAAGCGGGAGTCAGAAACCCGGGAATTTCACTGATTGCCGGTGGGGCATCGATGGGATAGACCACGGGCGCCGAGCGTGCGGTTGCCTCTACGAGGGCCTCGTCCCGCCGGCTTTCCCGGGATGGTTCTGAGATGATAATGTCAAATCCGATGGCAGAAGCCCCGCCTTCCGTAAGGATATCCAGCAATTTGGCATGGATATCCCTTTCCCACGGCCACCTGCCCAGCTCTTCCAGACAGTTTTCCGTTATTCCCACGATAAGGATATCGCTGCAGGAATCTTGGACTCCGCGCAACTGAAAGTGCAGATCCAGAGCACTTTTTTCTAAGTCGCCCAAAATGTTAAAATAACTGAGAATAAGGATAAAAAGACCCAGTCCGCTCCCCATAGCCAGGGAGATCAGGAATGGAAAAGAACGTTTTTTTTCTTGCAAGAAGGAATCTCTCCCGATGTGTATTATTGGTAACTCTTAAAGTAGGGTCGCCAAGGCCAGAATGATAACATGCCAGGATTGATCGAGCATGATTTTCAGCCATACGGTATTATTGGAACCGGTTATTTTTTCTGCCCAGAATTCAATAAAAGTTCTTTCGTCTAAAAGAATATGAGCAAAAAAGATGAGAACGATACCTGCCCGGGAAAGCCCGCCGGCCGGCAGGGCCAGCAGGGAGACAGCGAGTGTATAAAGAGAACTATGGACCAGCAAAGGAAACCAGTTTCCGGCTTTGTTCTTAGCCATCCAATTTGTCTGCAGCAAGAAGTCCCCAACCAGATGTCCAATAAAAAGCCATGCAAAAAGTGACATTATCTTTCACCATAGGTAGTATTTTTTTTAACATTCCATAAAGAATAAGTTTTTCCTGCTCTTTTACCTTAATGAAATTTTTTTTTAAAAAAAAGGAGAAAATAAAGAAGGAAATTTATTCTTTATGGAGAATAAATCTAAAGAAAATAAATATCATATAATAAAAGATGTCGAGAAGAAATGGAATAGTTCTATTTCCTGCTCGCTCTTTTAAAAAAAGGAGGAAAATTTTTATGTTGCTGAAAGGTTCAAAAACAGAGAGGAATATTTTGACGGCGTTTGCAGGGGAATCCCAGGCCAGGAACCGCTATAACTATTATGCCAGTAAGGCCAGGGATGAGGGGTTCATGCAGATATCGGCTGTTTTCGAAGAGACGGCCAATCAGGAGAAGGAGCATGCCAAGAGGCTTTTTAAGCTGCTGCAGGGAGGGGAAGTGGAGATCCAGGCGGCATTTCCCGCCGGAGTGATCGGTACGACGGCGGAGAATCTCCGGGAAGCAGCGGGAGGCGAAAATCATGAATGGACTGATATGTATCCGTCATTTGCCGAGGTAGCCAGGGAGGAAGGTTTTGATGAAATTGCCGCGATTCTTGATGCTATTGCTGTGGCGGAAAAGCAGCATGAAAAGCGTTACAGCGCCCTCTTATCCAATGTAGAGAGCGGTACTGTCTTTAAAAAGGATGAAAGTATTTCCTGGGTCTGCCGCAACTGTGGTTATCGTCATGAAGGAAAAGAAGCGCCGGAAGTTTGCCCGGCTTGCAACCATCCCCAGGCTTACTTTGAAGTTCTCAGTGAGAACTGGTAAAAGAAAAGGGAATGAACAACTCAGGACAGGAATCGCCAGTAGGATATGGTGATTCCTGAAAGATAAAATTTCTTGTAAGGAGAGGAAGAGATGACGGAGCGCAAGCAGGTTTATAAATGTGATATTTGTGGGAATATTGTAGAGATCCTCCATGAGGGCAAAGGGCAGCTTGTTTGCTGTAACCAGCCGATGACGCTGCTGAAAGAAAATACTGTGGACGCTTCCCGGGAAAAGCATGTCCCGGTGGTGGAAAAAAGTGAAAAAAGCGTAAAAGTTAAAGTGGGGAGCGCACCGCATCCCATGGAAGAGAAACATTATATTGAATGGGTGGAGATCGTCTCCGGTGAGGTAAGTTGCCGTAAGTGGTTGAAGCCCGGTGAAATGCCGGAGGTGGATTTTGCCGTTGCCGGCGGAGATGTTACGGCCAGAGGATATTGCAATCTCCACGGTTTGTGGAAAAGTTAAGGCACTAGCGGGGGGGCATCCCCCGTTTTTTTTTGTTGCGTGCTAAAGTTTTTGCATCAGCGTAGTGGCTTTAAGAACAAATTGGGCACAGGGAAGAAAGACGAGCTGGCCCAGAATGGTTCCCAAAATTTTTCCTGTTACCAGACAAGTGACCATGGCATGGAGCTCCCAGGCTCTTCTCTTCCCGACCATGACCTGATCCGTCACCAGGGAAGCATAAGGATCGATAAAAAAGGTAAGCAGGATAGTGCTGAAGCCGTTAAGGACCCCGGACATCTGGCTGGCGGTGAGGCGGTAGTCCGGGAGCAGGGCTCCGGCATAAATAGATGAGAGCACCCCGGTCGTATTTATAGAAGCGACCAGGATAGTGAGCAGTAGAATGCGCTTAACGAAAATTTTGTCTTTCAAGAGCAGCAGATGGGAGAGACGTGGACGGCGGACACTTTTTTCCAGCCTGTGATGGATTTTTTTAAAAAACTCGTCCGTATTGATCATGCGGAGCAGCATTACTCCCATAGACTCACTTTTTTCCAGCAGATCGATAAGGTAGATAAAAATGTAGATAGAAGTGGGAATTAGTAAGGCTGCGGTGAGGCTGCCCAGGGTAGCCGAGAAAATGATGGAGCGAATGGCGTCCTCCAGAAGCGCGGTATTACCTTGAATTATGGTTTTATCAACAAAAAGACCCAAAAGGGGGGCCTGGATGAGATTGGCCGTTCGGGCCAGCAATACCAGGACACTGAATAAGGAAGACGCCAGGTAGAGCCTTCGCGTCCGTATTCCGGCAATGCGGGCGCTGTAGGAGAGCGTCTCCACCATATGGATAATTCCTGTCAATAAACAGATTAAAAGAAGCCTGTCGGCTTCAAAGGACCCTGTTACCGGCATCCTTTCACGCCTCCCCGATAGAATTCCGCATGTTTCATAAGAAGCTTGAGTTGTTTTTCCCCGGCTTCCGGTTCCTATTTAGAGCGCCTATATCTTATATGTATATTTTGACGGGTTAATATCTTGCCGGAAAAAACAAAAAAACCGCAGCTGCGGTTTTTTGAAGTATTTGAAGTATTTGAAGTAAAAGGTCCAGTCTAAGTTAGGCAGCCTACTCGTTGCGGATGGCAACGATCGGGCTGACCCGGATAGCGCGTCCGGCAGGGTAGAGTCCCGCCGCCAGGCCGATAAAGATGGAGAAAACCAGGGCAAAACCGGCCAGCCAGACGGGGATGACGGAGATATCGGAGGCAGGACCGCCCATCATCATACCCCGCTGGATATAATCGGCGCTGACCCGGTTTACGATCTCCGAAGCGCCGTAACTGAGTCCAAGACCCAGGATCCCCCCGAAAAGTCCGATGAGAGCGGCCTCCATCAAAAAGATGGAGCGGACATCGGAAAAAGAGGCACCGATAACCTTCATGATGCCGATTTCCCGGGTGCGTTCATAAATGGACATGACCATGGTATTGGTGATCCCCAGGGCCGCCACGAAGAGGGTAATCCCCCCGATTCCCCCCAGGATAGCCTGCATGGTGCGGGATGTATTTTCAATTCCCTCCAGGGAATCGGCCATGGACCAGGCATTATAGCCCCTCTCCCGCAACTCTGTTGAGACTAATTTGGTCTGGCCAACATCTTTGGTCCTGACCATAATGGAATTGTAATCGTCAGTCCGGTCGTCTCTAGCGTTTCCCCGGGATCTGCTTGACTGGGAGACGGTTCTACTGGAGGAGACCATTACCCCGCCCCCGATCATAATTTCTTTGGCCATGCCTTCCATTTGATTGGAGCTGTCGGCTCCTTGCATCATAAAATCCCGCAGTCTTTTAATGTCTTGAATGGATCCGTAGACTTCCCAGGCCCGGTCCATGTTTTTCTCATCCAGGATTCCAACGACGAAGAAATTTTGCTTGCGTTCATTATTGGCCTGGTTGCGCACGGTAAGCCGGATTCGTTGATCCAGCAGTTCTGCGGGGTCCTGCTGCTGGGGGCCTTCCCTCATCATCCTGCCTTGACGCCTGGAAGCCCTTTCGTCCCAGAAGTTATTGATAACCTGGGACCCCGCTATGAGGGCAAAACGATCCTCCGGGGTGAGGAGCCGTCCATGGGAGACGGAAAATTCCAGGTCTTCCATAACTGAGGGTTCAATTCCCACGAGGCTGAGATGGCCCTGCTTCTGTCCCAGTTGGGCTTCCCCGTTAATGTTATAGACTGGGGAGACGGCGACAACACCCGGTATACCTTTTAACTCTTCCACCGTTTCATCTGTCATGCGTTTTTCCTCCCCTGTGGGATTACCATTTTCGTCATACTGCATCCCGGGATTGACGCGAATAATGTTCAAACTTCCCCACTGGGCCATGCTCTGTTCCATGCTGACTCTAAGTCCGATTCCCAGCGAGATCATCACCACGATGGATGCAGTCCCGATGATGACTCCCAGACAGGTGAGGATGGTACGGGCTTTGCGGCGCCACAAGTTTTGGTTGGCCATTATGAGTAAATCTCTTTTACGCATCAGTAAACTCCTCGTTACGTTTTTTCATAATGCGTCTGCGCAGGAAGAAGCCTCCCACTGCAGCAGCGACAACCAGTATGATAATCAGCCCCAGGTGTTTTTTAATTGCGGCCAGGAAACCTCCCTCTCCGGGGGCGCCCGGTTCTTTTAATCCCGGCGGCATTTTCCCTTCCGGTAAAGCTTCCATTTCCGTCATGGGCATAACTTCAAACTGAAAGGGTTCGACGGTTTGAACCTCCCGGTTGTTATTATCAATATAGGAGAAGAGCAGTTCTCCCTCCAGGGTTCCCTCCTGGTCAGGGTAGATAATTCCCTGGTAATAATCGCTCATTCCGATTTCCAGGTTGCCCACAAAGTAGGAGGCCTGTTCCTTGCGAAACTCTCCTTCCATCATGACGATGAAGTTACCCAGATTCACTTTTCCTACGTTGACGAATTCTGCCCCGACAAACGCGGGTTGTCCAATGTAGGCCACAGGCGGAACCTCGATGGAAAGGATCTGCAGCCGGCTTTCCTGGGTGACGGGGATGTTGACCATCTCCTCCACATCGTAGGAATTGGCATCTTCATCCTCATATTCAATTGTTACAGGAACCACGTATGTCTTTGCGGCAGCATTGGGATCTACCAGCAGTTCCACGCTCTGTTCCGAAACGGTTCGGGCGGGGATTTGTTGAATAAAGAAGCTATTGCTGCTGTTAACCGGCGAGAAGACTGTTCCGCCGCTTGTGGTAGTATTGCTGGATGTATCCTCCACCATAAGTATGCCGAGGGAGACCTTGATATTGCGGACAGGGTGGGAGTGGGTATTCTCAATGAAAAGGCTCAGAGTGACTATATTCCCTGCCAGTATTTTTTCTTCAGAGAGAGTATACTTGCTGATAAGCACTCTTGGTTCCCCGGCCGCGGTGTCGATCCCCACCTGGGAGGCAGCGATGCCCAGAGTTTCCGAAGATGTAATTTCGTTTCCCAAGGGGTCCTCGTATTTCATCTCCACTTTTAAGGGAAGATGCCCCTCATCATCCTGACTGTGGCTAACTCCCAGAAGGTAGGAGAGTTCAATATTACCCTTACCTTCGATACTGGGCAGATAATCCACGTTGGAGCTCTGAACGAGCTGGATGCCGGTCCCACCGTCAAAAGTCAGGGAGACCTCAGTTGCTTCCTGTACGCCGATATTCTCCAGGACCAAATTTAGCCTGTATTCATGTTGGTGGGATGTTTCCTCCAGGGAAAAAGAGTTGATTTTCAGCAGCGGGGCTGTTCCCGGCGCGGCCGGGTCCAGGGGAAGATTGACGGTTAGCTCCGCTTCTTCTCCGGTCTGCGTGGAGTAATCATAGATGAAAGAAAGTTTGACGGCATTTGTCTTTCGTTTCTCCACGGAGCGCAGCTTGAAAACGACGAATTGTCCGCCTCCCCGGGAAACGGATTGAAGAAATTTCCGGTTTGTAACATCCACAACTTCAAAATCGTCGGAGCTGATCGATATGTTCACATTGCGGGCTTCCCTTTTGCTGTAGTTTTCCAGATAAAAGACAGCTGTAAAAGGCTCCTCTTCTTTGGGTGTGCCGGGGTCCAGGGTTACGTTTGTTACGGTGATATTGGGGCAGGTGGTTTCATAATCCACCTGCACCCGGGTATTTGCACTGGCGGAAATTTTGGTAAAAGAACCTTCCTCGTTGCCCTCCATAACGAGCATTTCACCGTTCAGGGTAATTAAGAGGTTGTACCCCTCATCCTTGCGGATTACATCTTCATTAACATAGACAGGAAAGGTCAGGCTGCGAGTTTCCCCGCCTTCGATTTTTTGCAGGTCCGGGCTTTCAGCCGTCGGTCCGGGTTCTCCCCTTTCAAAAAATTCATCTCGTTCGTCCAGAGATTTTATTTCGGCATTAATATTAAAAGCCGGGTGTGTCCCGTGATTTGCCACGACCAGAGTAATATAAAAAGTTTCTCCCGCAAGGACGGATTCTTCCATGTTAATCTGCTCGATAACCAGGATGGGACGATAATTTTCTTCAGCGCCTGCTGTTATCACTCCGGTCGATATGATAAGGAGGATGCATAATAACAATGATGCGAAATACTTCATGCCCATAAACTTTTCTCCTCTCCTTTTTTAAATTATGCATACCGGAAGGGCGCTTGCAATTTTCCCCGGTATGATTAATTATCACTACAGACGGTTTGGCGGTCGCTCAGGCAAAGCGCCGGACCGGTGCCCACCTTTTCCTGCCTGCAAGTCCTTCGGCTCTTCTTAGTCCTTCACCACCTACCCGGCAAGCTACCCTCCATAGCAGCGAGCCGGCTGCAGACGTCCTGTCTGCAGGGTAAGCTTTCGGTCTGCGCTTCGCCGGGACTTTGCACAGCCGGAAAAAAGTCGCACCTTGCCCCGCGCTTCACCTGAGCACCTGGCGTATACGAAAGCCAAGAGGAAAGTAATTTTTCGCTGTAGTGCTATCCCGGTTTACTACTGTTTTTCTCAACTGAAAGAGGCCGGTTTCCGGTATTTATCTCTCCAATTATCATACCGTCAGCCATCTCAATGATACGGTCCCCATGCCTGGCCACCTCAATATCATGGGTAACCATGAGCAACGTCTGTCCGTTTCTCCTGATTGTAGAAATGAGCAGATCTAAAATTTCTTCAGTGGTTCGGGAGTCCAGATTGCCGGTCGGTTCGTCCGCGAAGATGATTCTGGGGTTGTTGATCATGGCCCGGGCCAATGAAATGCGCTGTCGTTGCCCGCCGCTCATTTCATTGGGTTTGTGTTTGAGGCGGTCTCCCAGGCCCATAATCTTTAAGAGTTCACGACCTTTCTTTTCTCTTTCTTGGGGAGGGGCGCCTTCAAAAACCAAGGGTAAAACGGCGTTTTCCAATGCATTCATGGAGGGAATGAGATTATAAAGCTGAAAGACAAAGCCGATATACTTGCGGCGGAAGGAAGACATTCTTTTCTCGCTGATTTTATTTAGATAGTTGCCATCAATAATGATCTCTCCTTTTGTGGCCCGTTCCAGGCCTGCGGCAATATTTAAAAACGTCGTTTTTCCGCAGCCGGAGGTTCCCAGTATGCTGACAACTTCTCCGGGATAAGCCTCCAGGTTAATGCCGTTTAAGACGGAAACCACCTGAGTGCCCAGTCGGTATTTTTTAATAATCTCTTTAGCCTGAAGAATAGGTTTGTCTGACATAAAATTCCACCGCCAACTCTTTAACCGATTTACCCGAAAGAAGTGCAAAAAAAGGCCCTTTTTATAATGGCCGGTATTGCCCGGGTAATAATTAACTCTTTATCCAAATAGACGATTAAAATGGAAAATAGTTTTGCGAACCTGTAAATTATTTCTTATTTATCAGTATTCTTATGATATAATTTTTTTTACGAGAAGAAAAGCACCTGGGGAGGCATTTTACTGATGAAAAGAACCGGGCGTACGCGTCTGAAAAAAGGTAAAACAGTTTTTTTAGTTTTAATATTAATTCTTGTGCTCTTGTCATTTGGCTTAGCTCACTTTTCCCGTTGGAGAGGATTTTCGTACGATTACGATCTAGTAGTTGTGGGCAGCGATCCCGAAGGAATTGCCGCGGCGGTTTCCGCGGCCAGGAACGGCCTGGATGTCCTCCTGGTGGACCGGCGCGATGAAGTCGGCGGTCTTCTGACCCGTGGCAGGCTCAATACGCTGGATATGAATTACGATCCTGATGGTAATTTGCTTACCCGGGGCATATTTCTGGAATTTTTCCGCGGCCTGGAAGGGGTCTCTTTTGATGTTGATACCGCGAAGAGAGTCCTGGAGGAGATGCTGGCCGGGGAGAAGAATATCACGCTGCGCCTGGAGCAGAAAATTGAGGGAGTCGTGAGGGAAAAAGACCGGGTTTCCGCCATTCTCCTGGAAAACGGAGAGCGGATTACCGCAGCGCGCTTTATTGATGCCACCCAGGATGCCGATGTGGCCGCAGAGGCCGGTGCAGGTTTTACACTGGGGATGGAGGATCTGGGGACCGGGCGGCGTCAGGCTGTAACTTTGGTTTTAGAACTGGGAGGCGTAGACTGGGAAGCGCTGACGAAGGCTCTTGTCAATGATTCCGATGAACATAGCGGAGCCTCCGGGACCTCGGCCTGGGGGTTTCTGGAGGAGATGCGGGATTACCGGGCTCACGATCCCCAGATTCGCAGCCGGGGGCTGAATATGGGACTGCAAAAGAGCGGTAATGTGCTTATTAATGCCATGCATATCTTTGACGTGGATGCTCTCGACCCGGAGTCCCGTGAGCGGGCCATGGCGAGGGGACAAAAGGAGGCGGAATTTATCGTCCGCTTTATGCGGGAGAACTTGCCGGGTTTTGAGCAGGCCTTTTTGGCGGCTACGGCTCCGGAGCTGTATGTGCGGGAAACGAGGCATTTGAATGGACTTTACCGGTTAACGATCGACGATCTCTTGGAATATCGCAATTTTTGGGACAAGATTGCCCTGGGTTCCTACCCTGTAGATATTCAGGCTACGGCAATGGATGATTGGGGAGCGGTGGTGGGGAATCCGGCCATGTACAGTATTCCGTTTCGTTGTCTGGTTCCCGTTGAGCTTACGAATTTATTAGTAGTAGGCCGAGGAGCCTCCTACGATTCCCTGGCTCACGGCAGTGCCCGTGTTGTTCCTGTCGGGATGGCGACGGGAGAGGCGGCCGGAGTTGCCGCAGCGCTCTCCCTGGAGAAAAAGGTCAACTTTCACGAATTGAGCGGTAACAAAGAACTGGTGGCCTCTCTACAGGAGCGCCTCCAAACTCAGGGTGCTTACTTGCGGGATTTTGAAATTCCCCATACTCTGGAGGGACATCCCCTTTATCCCGTGATCAGGGAACTGCGGTCTTACGGACTGGTAACGGGGCGCTACGATAATGACTACCGCTTGGAGAAACCCATTGAGTTGCGGGATATTTCCATTGTGGTAGATGGTTATCTGGAGCGTGTGCTGAGTAATAAATTTCAGGCGCGGAATCTTTCACAGGAGCAGAGCGAGGCTGTTCCGGAGGACCTGCTCTGGTTTCTGGAGGGGATCGAAGGAGCCGACCTGGATGCCCTGGGATTGGATGAACTGCTGATAGAGTATAATTTTTACCCGGATAAGATTCTGCTTAGGGGGGAGACCTTTGCTTTTCTGCTGGAATTTCTGCAGAGGCTTGGTGAATAGAGTAATTAGTAGGGTAAGCTAATCAAGGGTAAGTTTCCGGTCTGCGCTTCGCCGGGACTTTACACGGCAGAAAAAAGTCGCACCTTGTCCGGCGCTTCACCCGAGCGCTTGGCGTATACAAAAGCTAAGGGGATATCTCCGTATCATAAGAAAATGGCATTCTTCTGCGAGAGGTGTGTCCCTGAACATTAGCGAACAATAGAAAATGGGAATACGAATGAAAATTTGTCAGGTTTTTGAAACTGTTGGGCACATTTGATCGTCTAATAAATAAAGGGGGGGTTTATTAATATGTCCAGCGGAACAGTAATTTTTTCCAGCAATGAACATCTTAGCACAACTGAAATCGGTAAATTTCTAATTACCGTCGGGGAAAAACTGGCTCAAGGAGGTTCCTTCAGTCTGAAACAAGGAGACCGGGAATTGCGTATTTCGCCTGTCGGCGTCACCAGTCTGGAACTGGAATATAAAATTAAGAATGACAAAAATAAGTTTGAGATTGAAATTAAATGGAAACCCAGTTCCGGTGAAATTTCTATAGGTCCATAAAATCTTGAATTTTTTTATTAGAAATTTCGGGGGATAAAAGGAGAGGAGGAGAGGAAGAGCTTTGAAGGGTAAAGAAGACACTTTTGGGCATCCGTTTTTCTCTAACCGCGGCAGGCTGCGTCCAATTACCGCTGTGTTGCTTTTGCTGCTGCTACTGCTTAGTTATCCTTGTACTGCCTTTTTGCAGCAGAGCGAAGAAACCCTTTTACAGGAGATCGAGAAGTACATTAAACTCTATTACATATACCAGCCGGAGGAAGAAAATTTTTCCCTGCACTCCCTGGAAGATCTTTCCGAAATTTTTCAGGATCCCCATTCAGCATATCTTGACAGGGAAAGGATGGTAGCTTTCCAGGAGGGACTGGAACGGAGCCTTCCGGGAGGTGTCGGCATTTACCTAGAGCAGAAGGACTCCGAATTTTTTGTGACGTCGGTCGTTCCAGGTTGTCCTGCAGATAGGGCGGGGATAAAGAGCGGCGATATTATTATCTCCGTGGATGGAAGTTCTGTCTCAACTCTTTCCCTGGAAGAAGTTGTTCTCCGTATCCGCGGGGAAAAGGAAAGCGAAGTTAAGCTTCTTATCTGCCGGGATGATACTTTTTTCACCTTTGATATGGTCCGGGAAAAGATTGAACTGCCGTTGGCGGAGTTTGCCTGGGAAGATGAAGGGATTGCTTTACTGAAGATTTATAGCTTTGGGGATGACCTGGTAAACGAAGTGATGCCTCTGCTGGAAGAACTGGAAACGACAGGGTTGCAGGGGCTTATTCTCGATCTGCGTGACAACTCAGGAGGATATGTGGAAGAGGCTCTGGCTATGTGTTCTCTTTTTACGGAGGGGGTTCTTATAAACGTCAGGGAAAAAAACTCTTTATGGGAGGAAATCAGGGGTCCCAAAATGGAAGAACAGGAACCCCTTTGTCTTCCCATGGTTGTATTGGTGAACGGTGGAACTGCCAGTGCCGGAGAAATTATGGCTTCGGCCCTGAAGGATAACAAGGCGGCTGTCCTGGTGGGAGAAGTTACGTTTGGTAAGGGAACAATGCAGACGCTTTTCCGTTTGGGGGACGGAGGCTGTTTGAAACTCACCACGGCTGAGTTTACTTCTCCTCATGGTCGGACAATTAAAGACAGCGGCGTGGAACCGCAATATGTTGTCCTTCCGGAAGATGAACAGCTGCAGGTAGCTCTGGACTTACTGCGCTGCCGGCTTGAAGAGGGTAAGGAGAAGGTTGCTTTCCTGGAATCTGCTCAAATAAATAATCAACTCTTTTATCCTCTTCGTACTGCCTTGCGGCAAACGGGACGTGAGATTGCGGCGGGAGATTCTCCGGATATTTATTTTTTTTACTGGGACAGGCAGCTTTACCGGCTTGATCTCCGGGAAAGAAGCATCACTTGGAATGATTATAACGGAACCCGTCAAAGATACCCGGTTTTCTTCCACAGGGGTATTACCTATGTGCAGAGTAAGTTTCTGGAAGATGGTTTGGGTTTGCCTATTTATTAGGAGTCGGAAGTAAAAGTTTGAAGTCGGAAGCAGGAACCGGGAATAAAGAACGGGGTGAAAAGGTGATTGGCGGCCATAATTTTGGGAAAAAGTTTTATGGTAAATTTTATCGCTTTTTCTTTTTACCAATACTGCTGGGGGTAATACTGTTCACAGGCAGTGGGGCGGCAAGAAGAGATGGACAGGTTATTGAAGCCGGAACCGGTTTGCCTGCAGTTTTGTCAAATTTTCATCAGGTAGCTGTTCACTTGAACGGAATTCCCCTGCAGTTCGACGTTGCCCCTCAAATGCAGCAGGAAAGCCCCGTCTTTCCCCTGCGGCGTATTTTTGAAGAAATGGGTTATAAAGTAGGCTGGGAAATGGAAAATAAGCGGGTGGTTCTGACCGGTTGGGGCCGTTATATCGTCCTTTATCCCCGGAACCCTCTCTTCGCAATTAACGGCGTTGTCTACCGTTTGACTGTGCCGCCGTTTATTGAAAAAGGTCGCCTGATGGTGGGGCTGGAATTTATACGGGAAGCTGCCGGAGTCAGCAATCTCTTTTGGAACGAGGAGGAAGACCTCCTGGAGATTCGTTATAAAGAGGGGGGAAGAATTTGGGGTCCGGAGGATGCCTCTGCATCAGGCGAAGCAGGGGAATATCCCACACGGTTTATGGAGGTCCTTCTTCCGGCGGAAAACAGCGTTGAAATCGGCGAAAGTTTTGAAATTGAGATCGGTGCGCCGTTTGTTGGGGGAATTTACTCTTACGAAGTCCGTTTTTTCTATAACCCGGAACTGATCAAAGTTAAAGATATTAAAAATCCCTCTTACCGCAAATCTGAGGAATTTTATATGAAGCGGATCAATAATAGGGAAGGTCTGGTGGAATATACGCAGACAAATCTGGGGTTCCATGAGGATATTCCACCGAGGCGGACCCTTGTTGTCGTAGAAGCCGTTGCTTTCCGGGAAGGAGTTGTTCCCCTCATCAAAGGGACCTTGCATATTACTGTTCTGGACAACGCCGCGGTGAAAATTCCCGTTTCCGTGGAAGAGAAAACGCTTCATATCCGTTCCTCCCGTTAACTTTATGGGAATTCCATTAACCTGGAAAAGGAGCCGCATGATGTTAAACAAAAAAAAACCGTCCAAAATATTAATGACCGGAGTTATTCTACTAATACTTCTCTCGCCGTTTTCCACCGGCCGCGGGGCTGCCGTAGAAAAGGAGAATTTCTCCGGCTATCTTGCTTTCCAGCCGGAGATCCGTATTTTTATCAATGATCTCGAAATGGAGACGGAGAACCCGCCATTTTTGGCGGACGGACGTATCTTCCTTCCTGCACGGTTTTTTCTGGAAGGCCTGGGTGCTGTAGTGGGATGGAATGCGGCAACAAGGGTCGTCACGGCTGAATTGGAGCAGACCCGCCTGGAACTTCCTGTCGGTGTGAGGGAAGCCCGTCTGAACGGTACTCCTGTCCAGTTGGATACACCGGCAAGAATTATTGCCGACAGAACATATCTTCCTCTTCGTTTTTTGATAGAATCCCTGGGAGGAGAAGTATACTGGGATGAGCAGGAGTACAGGGTAAATATTCGCCTGAATGGAGGCGCTTTGATCCCGTTTCTTCCGGGAGACCTGCCGCCGGAATACCTGTCTTACGAATCCGGTCCGTATAGTGGAATAGATTTTGAGGTGGAAACACAGGGGATCCGTATCGGGGATTCTGCCGCAAAAGTCCTGCAGATCCTTGGGGAACCTGTCTGCCGCGAAGAGACCATATACGGTTATCAGTGGTGGGTTTATAACCGGAATCCCCTTAATCATGTTCAGGTGGGGATAGAGAATGAGATGGTGACGGCACTGTATATTTATGGAGATAAGTGGTCCTTTGGCCCTGTTAAATCGGGAGATGGCTTGCAGGAATTGGAAGAGCATTTCGAAACAGCGGCAGGTATTCTTCTGGAGGAAAACAAAACGTTTTATAAATTTGTCCGTCCTGTCCTGGTTTATCCCGGCCTGTTAGCGACATTTTATCATGATTCCGGGAAGAAAGACGCGTTGATAGCGTTACGCTTGGAAGAGCGGGAAACAGTAGGGAAAAGGTTAAAGAATTTTTTCCAATATCGTTCCGAAAAAGGGGACCGCGAGGCATTTGATTTGAAAAAGATGCAGGAAGCGGAAGCAGCTGATGAGCGCCTGCTTTTTAATCTGGTCAATGCGGCACGAGCCAGGGAGGGCCTTTCTCCCCTTGTCTGGCAGGAAGCGGCAGCGAGGGCGGCGCGGGAACACAGCCGGGAGATGTACCTCTCCGATTATTTCAGCCATGTTTCAGCGGTGACGGGCATGACCCTTGCGCAGCGGTTGGATGCTGAAAAGGTGGATTTTGTGCTGGCTGCGGAAAATATTGCCAGGGGGCAAATGGATGCCGTGGAGGTGCACCATGATTTGATGAACAGCCCTGAGCACCGTAAAAATATTCTGCATAAGGACCTTCTTTCTCTTGGGGTAGGTGTGTACGGCGACTGTTTTACGCAAAACTATGTTAATGAGAACCACATTGAAAATAAAGTCTAAAGTTAAAAGAAAATCGTCCCTATTGCCTCATTTTCAGGGATAATGTATAATGTTTTTCATTGGAATAAGAATGAAGGCCTGAAGACGGGAAAGGATCTGGGATTTTATGGGAAGAGCCCGCAAAAAAAGAAACAAGGGGTCTGGAGCGAAAAGATTTTTGCTCTATGTTGGTATTATTCTATCTGTGGTTATTATTGCTTCCGGCATATGGCTAAGTTCCTTGTGGAGTCAGATTTACCAGGTGGTTATGCCCAATGATGGAGAGATTGTTCCCCGTCCCGGGTTGCCTGAAACCGACAATGTGGACATTCCGGATATTATGAATATTCTTCTCCTGGGGCTGGATTCTCGTGATCCCGGTATGCGGTCCGATACGGTTATGATTATGACTCTGAATCGCCGGAACGGGGAAATTACTATTTTTTCCATTCCCCGGGATATGCGGGTGCAAATCCCCGGCCATGGAAGTGACAAGATCAATCATGCCCATGCATACGGTGGTGTGGCCTTGACCCGGGAGGTCGTGGAAAACTTTCTTGATATTAAAATTGACTATTACATGACCACTGATTTTGTCGGTTTTGAAAATATCGTTGATCTTCTGGGAGGAATTGAGTTCGATGTAGAAAAAAGGATGTATTACCATGCGAGCGATGTGCATATCGACCTGCAGCCGGGATTGCAACTCCTGGATGGGGATAAAGCGCTTCAATATGCCCGCTGGCGCAGCGATACCCAGGCGGATTTAGGCCGTGTCCAGCGTCAGCAGAAGTTACTCGGTGCGTTGTTGCAAGAAATTATCACCTTTAAAAATATTCTTAAATTCCCGCGGCTTATGCCGGAGATTGCCGAGAATATGAAAACCGACCTGGAACTGAACCAGGCGATTCTGTTGGCCAACAAACTCAAGAGCGTGGATTTTGAGCAGATCAATACCTTTACTCTTCCGGGGAGAGGTGAAAAAATTAACGGGGTCAGTTATCTAATTCCCCAGGAAGAGGAGATTCGCAGTCTGGTGGATGAATATATGAAAAGCAACAAAGTAAAATCCTCCTGAATAGGTGAAAAAATGTCGACTTTTAGACCGGATAGAGTAAAAACAGAAAAGAAGGCCGCCCGAATCCGTATCCTTGGGCGGCCTGTTGACTGCCTGACCAGGGATGGTGCCGCGGAGAAAATCTTCCGTGCCTGGGAGAGAAAAGCGTTTTTTCATGTGGTTACAGCTAATGCGGAGATGATCTACCGGAGTACCCGTGACGAGGTTCTGGCTGCGGTAATTGAAGAGGCTGAATTGATTACGGCAGACGGTATCGGTGTGGTCCTGGCCTCGCACCTTTTAGGCCGACCCGTTCCCGAACGGGTCGCAGGTTATGACCTGATGCTGGAGTGTCTGAAACTGGCTGCCGGGAACGGAATACCGGTTTATTTCTTTGGAGCACGCCCCGAGGTCCTGCCGGGGGCGATTGCGGTTGCTTCTCAGCGCTTTCCGGGATTGCAGGTAGTGGGAAGCAGGAATGGCTATTTTGAGGAAAATGAAGAAGAAAAAATTGCGCGGCAGATTTCCATGCTGAAACCGGGGCTCCTACTGGTCGCCCTGGGGGTTCCCAAACAGGAAAAATGGATCTCCCGCTTTAGGGACAAACTCCCCCCCTGTGTTGCAATTGGGGTCGGGGGGAGCTTTGACGTACTGTCGGGTAAGGTCCGCCGGGCACCCGGTTGGGTGCAACGTGCAGGACTGGAATGGCTTTACCGGATTATAAGCGAACCCTTCCGCCTGAAAAGAGCAGCGGACCTTCCTCTTTTCCTTTTTTCTGTACTGGTGCAAGCCCTGAAGAAGCGTTTTTAAAGGTACCCGACTACCAGGTTCCCCACTTCCTCCGTGCTGTAACCCATTTTCCCGGCGGAGAGACTTTTAATATCCCCTGCACAGGCGGACATGACCGCTTTTTCAATGGCTGCGGCGGCTTCCTTCTCTCCCAGGTGGTCCAGCATCATACCTCCCGCACAAATTGAGGCCAGAGGGTTAATGGTATTGGTACCGGTATATTTTGGGGCTGAGCCGCCAATGGGTTCGAACATGGAGGTTCCGTTAGGGTTAATATTGCCTCCCGCTGCAATTCCCATTCCCCCCTGGATCATCGCCCCCAGATCGGTAATGATATCTCCAAACATATTATCCGTTACGATGACGTCAAATTGTTCCGGGTTTTTGACCATCCACATGCAGATAGCATCTACGTGGGCATAATCTTTTTTGATATCGGGGTACTCTTCTCCAATTTCGTAAAAGGTTCTTTCCCACAGATCAAAGGCGTATGTAAGAACGTTGGTCTTACCGCAGAGGGTAAGCTTTTTCTCCCGGTTACGCTCCCGACAATACTCGAAGGCATAACGCAGGCATCTTTCCACTCCCATGCGGGTATTAATTGATTCCTGAACGGCCACTTCGTGGGGGGTTCCCTTGCGCAAAAAACCTCCACTTCCGGCATAAAGCCCCTCTGTATTTTCCCTTACAACAACAAAGTCAATTTCCTCCGGTCCTTTATCTTTTAAGGGAGTATCTATCCCAGGGTAGAGCTTAACCGGACGCAGGTTAATGTACTGATCAAGCTCAAAGCGCAGATGCAGGAGAATACCTTTTTCCAGAATACCGGGTTTAACTTCGGGATGTCCGATGGCTCCCAGGAAGATGGCTTGATATTGCTTTAGCTCCTCGACAGCTCCTTCCGGGAGTACCTCTCCTGTCTGCAGGTAGCGTTTTCCCCCGTAGTCCAATTCTGTCATATTCAGATGAAAGTTAAATTTTTCTGACGCAGCTTTCAGTACTTTGATACCCTCCCGGACCATTTCCGGGCCGGAGCCGTCTCCAGGGACGACTGCGATCTTGTAGCTTTTCATTTCCTGTCCTCCTTGAAATAACAATAATAATGCCTTTACCGATAAAGCCTTTACCGCCTATTATATCCTATTTCAGGCAAAAGGCAAGTTTGGATCCGCTTCCCTATTTCAGCAGCGCTGAAATTTCTTTAAAACCCGGTTCACGCGCTCCGCCGCAGACTTCAAAAAGTACAGCTTCACAGGTAGTTACGATAGCTCCGGCCTGCGCCATACGTTTTTCGGCGTATTTCTTGTTATTATTACAGCGGGATGATATACAATCGATTACCAAAAAGACATTATACCCCTTCTCTAATAAATCCAAGGCTGTTTGCAGTACACAGACATGGGATTCGATGCCGGACAAAATGACGGTTTTCCGGCCGGACTTTTCCAGGACTTCTGCAAAAGCAGGCTCTCCCATCGCACTAAAGCTGGTTTTCTCGATATGATCGTATTCGCACAAAGCCTCATGAATGCTTGGGATGGTCGTTCCTAAGCCTTTGGTATACTGCTGGGTAACCAGTTTAGGTATTCCCATTAATTTACAGCCCTTAATAAGTTTAACAACGGATGCTGCCAACGCCTCTTTGTTCTCCATGACAGGCATGAGCCGTTCCTGAAAATCAATAAGGATTAGTATGGCATCTTCTTTACGGATCTTAATAGTTCCCACCCTTTCCCTCTCCTTTCGGAATTTAAAGCAAAATATAAAATGTTCCTCAGCGATAAAATCAATAAAGCTTTCCTTTTTTCGGCTCTCAATTTAACTTCATTTAAAGATGTTGACAGTTACTGCGTCACTCCTCCAATCATTTCTCTATACATACGCCATCTTCCCGGTAAACTCCTGCAGCACAGCAGCCGGGGCAGCATAACAAAAACAGGCTTTCAGCCCTCTGGCTTCTATATTTGTGACTTGTTTTTTAAAGCCGGGGCTGTTAATATTACGAAAAAGGAAAGGTGAGGAGCAAAATGGAGCATCTAAGGGAGGAGATTCTTGAACTGGTTTATAAAAAGGCATACCAGCGCCGGTGGGTTCGCCTTGCTTCAGGGAGAGTAAGTGATTTCTATGTGGATTGCCGGCAAGTTACCCTGCTGGCGGAAGGGGTATATAAGCTGGCCCGTTATATTCTTGATTTTATTCGCAGGGAAAAGCTATCAGTAAAAGCCGTAGGGGGGCCGGTCATGGGTGCTGTTCCCCTGGCGGCAGCCGTGAGCCTGCTGAGTTACAGGGATTTTTTACGCGATCCTTCTTTCTGCTTTCTGGATACCTTTTTTATCCGGTCTGAGCCTAAGGGGCACGGGACGGGTAAACAGGTTGAAGGTCCGGTCTTGGGCGAAGGAACTCCTGTGCTGGTGCTTGATGATGTTCTCACTACCGGGGGATCGGTGTTAAAGGCAATTGGGATACTGCAGGAAACCGGCTGCCTGGTAAAAAAAGTTTTGGTTATCGTTGACCGCCAGGAGGGAGGGAGAGAAAATCTGGAGAAAGAAGGGTTGGAAGTTGTATCAATTTTGACCAGGGAAAACCTGGAAAACTTTCAACCGGCTTCCCCACATTTCTAAGGTCATATTTTCCAAGAAACGGGGCTCATAATCCGCGTGAACCCCGTTTCTCAGGAAAACTTCATGAAGGTGATAAACTTACTCATTGTGCAACATTTTACACAGAATAACTTGTAAGTTTTTTTGAACAGAAAATATTCTGAATTTATCAGCATAACCTTTTTCTTATTCAATGAACGCTTTTTCTTCGCTTTTAATGAGATCTTCTACTTCAAAAATTTTAGCAAATATCTCGGCTTTTTCCGTCCTGTTTGCCAAAACCAGCTGACGCAGGAGATCTTCCCTCATGTTGCGAAGGCCTGAGAGAATTGTAGCTGCCATATCATCCCCTCCTATCTCTTACTTCTACATAAGAGTTTTCCCGAGGGGGGATTAAAATATACCAGTTATACCAGTTAAAGAAGGAAAAAAGCTCTATCTCTTTGCGGGATGGAGCTTTATAATTTTTTGTGATAACCTTCTATGATAATCTTATACTTATATATGCTTGTTTAACTAAACGTTCAACTTCTCTTTAAAGACTTTACCGGCTTTAAAAACGGGGACTACTCTTGCCGGAATAATAATTTTTTCTTCGGTTCCCGGTTTCCTTCCTTCTCTGCTTTCCCTTTTCCTGGCCATGAAAGTTCCGAAACCAACTAACTGAACTTTATCTCCCTCCATGAGTTTTTCCTCAATGGTCTCGACAAGAGCCGAAATGAACTCTGACGCTTGTTTTTGTGTTACCCCCGTTTTTTGAGATATTGTCTTTGCAAGTTCTGCTTTACCGGTTGCCATTTGGATTCTCCTTTCAAATTTTTGTTTAAACGCGCTATGTGCTTTGGCGTTTTCTGTACGCCTGTTGTGGAAAAGCTTTTCCGGGCATTGTGGCCGTAATTTATACAGTACTTTATCCCGAAACAAGAAAAATTATTTGTGGTTTAAATCATATCTTTCAGCTTTTAAGCAAAAGTTTGTTGGACCGTATTTGTCAATAGTTTGCCCGAAAAAGAATCGCTAAAACCGGCTTTGCAATAAGTTCAAAAACTTATTCCACATAAGTTTGGGATTTCCTGCCTATTTTTCGATGGGAAAGAAATATTTCCCTGAATAATTTAGCATTTATCCTAAATACCGCATGAAAAGTTGAATATTAATTACGATCCCATAATATGGTAACCAGCATCAACGTAAATGGTTTCCCCTGTAATCCCCTTTGAAAGATCGCTGCAAAGGAAAAGAGCTGTATTGCCTACATCTTCGCCTTCGATATTGCGCTGCAGAGGTGTTTTCCCCTGGAAATGTCCCAAAAAACCGGTAAAGCCTTTTATCCCTCTGGCTGAAAGAGTATTAAAGGGTCCTGGGGAGAGGGCATTAACGCGAATATTTTTTTCTCCGAGATCTGC
Organism: Dethiobacter alkaliphilus; assembly: GCA_016841605.1. GTDB lineage: Bacteria > Bacillota > Dethiobacteria > DTU022 > UBA8154 > DUNV01. The sequence goes on from JAENYV010000008.1 coordinate 64,790, forward strand.
GGCCAGATAGCGTACAGAAGATTCCAGAGCAGCTTTGGCCACCCCCATTACATTATAATGGGGGACAACCCGCTGTCCTCCCAGGTAACTGAGTGTGACAATGCTTCCGCCCTTTTCCATCAGGGGGAGAGCGGGTCGCACGATAGCCGACAGCGAATAAACGCTGACCTCCATGGCAAGCAAAAAGCCCGAGCGTGATGTTTGAATAAAGCGGCCTTCCAAATCTTCCTTAGCGGCAAAGGCGATACTGTGGATAATAAAGTCCAATCCGCCGAAGGAGTCCTGCAGTTGCCTATAGACTTCCTCAATCCGGTTGTCGTCACGAATATCACAAAGGAATGTCAGAGGTGGAATAGGCAATTCTTCATCAGCCAGTTTTTTTAATTTTTGTTCAAAACGCTTGTCCTGATAGGTTATAGCCAGCTTAGCACCCGCTTTCGAAAGCGCCTTGGTGATAAACCAGGCCAAACTGCGATGATTTGCTACTCCGAATACAATTCCTTTTTTTCCCTGGAGCAAAGTATCTTCAGCCTTCCTTTTTTATTAATGTGTTAAATTGCATAAAAACGCATGTTACCGCAAATTGTAACATAGTAGGAAAAGAAAAGCAAGATAGTTCAATTTTTGAAATTAAATAGTGTCAAAAAAGCTGCGAAGAAACCCGGAAATTATACCCGGGTTTCTTCGCAGCTTTTTGACTTTTTTTAATGCTGGGAAGGATGTTGGGGAGGCTGGAAAGACGGAGGCTGCGGATTTCTAAGATTGGAGCCGACATAATTACCAGGCTTGGAAAGGTTGAAATAAAGACGTGCATCTTCGTCGACTCCCCAGTCTTTATTGGAGCTTGTATCCCGGATTTTTTGAAAACACTCACGGAACATGGTATTGTGGGCTTCTTCCCGGTTGAGAAGGAAGTCGATCATTTGCCTGACATGCTTGTCGTTAATTTGTCTGTAGAGATATTCATAGACAACCTTGGCTCTTTGTTCTGCGGCGATGTTGGAGAGAAGGTCAGCGGGAAGATCGCCGGTTTCATTTACATAGGCGGCTGTCCAGAGCTGACCTGAAGCATTGGTTAGAGCCGGGCTTAAACCTGTTAATACATGTGCCTGAATGTTTCCCACTGTCGCTTTATCAGCCTGTAGCTCGTGGCCGTTCAGCATATTAACAGCTGTTGCTACCATCTCCATATGGCTGAGTTCCTCTGCGGCGATATCCATAAAGATATCTTTTATAGCCGGGTCTTTTATTCTGAAACTTTGAGAGATATATTGCATTGCTGCTTTTAATTCTCCCTGAGGTCCACCCAGTTGTTCCTGAAGCATAGCCGCGTAATTTGGATTTGGTTTTTCTACATTGACAATTTCCAAAAGCTGTTTATCATGTTTAAACATAAAAAGCCTCCTTTCTTTGATCTTATTAATAAGGTTGCCTTTGAATTTTTTTTTATACTAAATAATTTGTTCAAAAAAAGGATTTTCTTTCAGAAATTTTTCGTTTTTTATATTGTTATTCGGGCAAAATATGGTATAATAAGGCACTTGCCCTTATAAGGGAATACAGGGAGGTCAAAATGTTAGGCAGAGTAAAATGGTTTAATGCACAAAAGGGGTATGGCTTTATTGAAACGGAAAATGACGGTGACGTGTTTGTCCATTTTTCCGCCATTCAAGGTGAAGGATTTAAAACCTTAGAAGAAGGCCAGCAAGTGGAATTTGAAATTATTCAAGGTAATCGCGGACCCCAGGCAGGTGACGTCGTTAAAATTTAGGACGAGTTCGGACGAGCTTATTTTTGTAAAAAATCAATAAAAAAATTCACAAAAAGCCGGTTTTACTTTAAACCGGCTTTTTTTTAAACCGGCTTGAAATTAAAGATCCGATTTTGTATAAAAAACCGGGAAGAGAGGAAAATAACAGTATCACAAAAAGGCAGAGATATTCCAGTATAAGAAGGAGGTTCTTAAATGACGGTACAGTTAAGCCAGAAAGAAAGAATGCTACTGCAAGATCAGAAAAAACATGAGGAAGTATGTGTTTCAAAGTATAATACTTACGCTCAGCAAGCCCAAGATCCGAATTTACAGCAACTTTTCAGCGATTATGCACAAAATGAACAGCAGCATCTAGACACTATAAACCAGATTCTTGCCGGGCAGGTTCCTCAGATTACGCAAAATGCAGGCCAGGGGCAGCAAAACCCGGGACTATATCTGAAAGGTTCCAATAATCCACAAGATGCCGGGCTCTGTAGCGACATGCTCATGACGGAGAAATATGTATCCAATACTTACGATACGGCTATCTTTGAAAGCAAAGACAGCAATATCCGCCAGGTTTTAAATCATATTCAAAAGGAAGAACAGGAGCATGGAGAAGGTATCTTCAACTATATGAAAAACAGTGGCATGTATTAAGATTTTTCAATTATTTTCTATAATGCTAGCTAACTAAGCATTGTAAGTTAAGACCGGGAGAATGCGAAAAAAGCGGAAGCATTCCCCGGTCTTTAAAAAAAACATTTTATCCATTTAGGGCTGTGGACGTGGTCCTTTTTCTTCGATGCGATGAAAGCTTTCATAGATGACCTTTTTCGCCCGGAGACGGTCTCTTATTATTTTAGCATCCTCGCAAGCGCAACGCAGGGCAATGCCGCAACTGGTGCTGAGAACACGCGGAACAGGAACCATTGTAAAGGAGCAGTTTGTTTCACTTATTACCCTTTCCGCCCGAAGTGAAAGGTATCTGTTAGGAAAGGTAAAAAAACAGAAAACCGACATTTGTTATATCCTCCGGAGCAACTTATAAAAAAACTTACGGATATTTTTAATATATGCGGTTTTCTACTGTTTCGATACGTTTACGTTCCGGCTGAGGTTCGCTAAAGATACGCTGGGCAAAGTTCAGTGATTCCAGATAAATGTTAATTATCCTATGTTCTTCAAGATGGAGCTTTTTCGCCAATCGGAGAGCTTTTACCCAGTTTCCTTTTTCGTATGAAACTGCCATCTCAAAAACATCCCTGAGCCGGCTTTCTATTATTCCAAGCAAGGCTTCCTTAATATCTGCGGCAATAGGAAGCTGAGTCAGAATATGGGCCAGAGGCTGATCGAGAAAAGCGTCGATGAGGGAAAACATCCCCATGAGAAAAAAATCCGGACTTCTACTTTTCATTCCTATTTGGGGTGCCATCAATTCGCAAAACCTTCCTCGACTAATAGCTATGCTGACAAGTTCGTCCGGCTTATCTTCGCCAATGCTTCTCAGGGCAACCAGTGATACCCATTTTAAAATTTCCTTTTGTCCCATCAGGACAAGTGCTTGCTTAATGGAGCTTATCTCTCTGGGGAAAGAAAAGGCAGCCGAGTTAATAAAGCGCAACAGCTTATATGACAAGGCAACATCACTTTTAATGATTCTCTCCGCCTGGTCAAAGTCCAGATCTGCCTTGTTGATCTCCTGCAGTAGTTGCAGATAAGTAAGCTTAAAGCTTGTTATATCTTTTCCGGAGACAATGTTCGGTTTGCTGAAAAAATAACCCTGAAAGTAGGAATAACCTGCTTGAAGGGCATAATGAAAGTCTTCCAGGGTTTCTACTTTTTCTGCAAGAAACTTGATCTTTTTATTTTTTGTCCTGCTAACAAGGTCTTCCCTTTCCGCAGGGGTTGTCTGTAAAAAATCTACCTTGATTATATCTACCAGATCAATAAAAGGATCAAAGCGGGGATTGTAAGTAAAATCGTCCAAAGCCAGCAAGTAACCGAGTTCTTTTAATTTCATACAGGCAGAAAGCATTTGTTTATCCGGTTCTACGTTTTCCAATACTTCCACCACGATTAACTCCTGGGGAAGCAAAGTGGCCACTTCATCTTCCAGCAGCTTCCTGGTAAAATTAATAAAAGCCTTTTTCCCCATGGTAAGGTTTTCCAGACCAAAGAGAAGGAAACTGCTGCCTATAACTTCTGAAGAGGCTTGGTCACCGTCTATGCCTGCGTATACATTTCGAGTGCCGGAGCGGTATAATAACTCGTAGGCAAAAACTTCCTGTTTCGTGTTGAAGATAGGCTGCCTGGCAATAAAAATGTCCATCTTTTTTGCCTCCTTGTTTACTTAACACTGCCGGAAGTATTAGTACATTTAAAATATTCAATAAATATTTGTTTATTCCTTCAAAAAATGAGAAAGTTATTACCACTACCGCGAAAAATAGTAACTAGACGTGCTGTGGGGGTGATTTGGACGGCCGCTCGGCTTTTCGCCCGAGCGTCTGGTGTATTTATTGCCCTTTCTTGACACCGATCCCTTGGCGGGCTATAATTATAATAGCTAAAATAGCTAATATAGATATTTTAGCTATTACGGGAGGTGCGTTTATGAAGGTCAATTCAACGGAATTGCAGAATAATTTCGGAAAATATCTGATGCTTGCGGCAAAAGAGGATATCATTATTGTGAGAAACGGTATGGAAATAGCAAGATTGTCCGCCTTAAGAGATGCGACTTCAGACCGCGGAGCGACGTCCGGAATATCGATGGAAAGGGCGGAAAACTACGGTTATGGCGGCAGAAAGGCCTCCTATGAGGAGTTTCTGGAGCTGACAAGGGATACGGAGGAAAGATACGAATACATTGATGGTGAAATCTACCTGTTGGCTTCGCCTAAAACCGCACACCAGAAAGCCTTGACCGAACTTTTTGTTATTTTTTACAACTGGTTTCAGGGGAAAGAATGCACTCCTCTGGTCGCCCCGTATGATATTACTCTCAAGAGAAACTGGGAAAATATTAATGTGGTCCAGCCTGATGTCATGGTCATCTGCGATCTTGAAGAAAAGCTTGATGAAAATGACTATTATCAGGGTGTTCCGACACTTGTGGTGGAGATTTTATCGGAAGGAACACGGAGCAAGGACCTCATCAAAAAGCTTGACCTTTACATGTCATGCGATGTTGGAGAGTACTGGATTGTAAACCCGGTAAACAGGGAAGTCACTGTTTACCTTTTTACGGACAAGAACATCAGCAATAATATCACGTACAAAAAATCCGAAATCGTCGAATCCTTTATCTTTGCAGGACTATCGGCAGAGCTTGACAGGATTTTTAAATAAAAGAAAGGGAAGCAAAGGGGGAACCGTCCCCATGCTTCCCCCGGTTTTACGGAATCAACAGACAGCCTATTTCTTTAAGGTCGTTCAAGCTGTTGGCCTTGAAGATCTCCTGGGAGAGGGTGTAGAGAACATCTCTGATATAGATGATCCTTTCTACTTCTTTGCTGCTGTCATAGCTGGAGCGTCCCGCTTTAAGGTAATCGTCTTCTGTAAGGTGGGTGATACGGCCTTTTAGCTGAAAGCCTCCGGTTAGATCTAAATTGTAGACGTACGCACCCTGGAAGACAAATTCTCCGTAATCCGGCGTTGTTTCTGAGTTGCTTTGGGACTCCATGACAGTGACGGGAAAAGCCAGAAGATTTTTCTCCTTGCTGAAGAGCAGGGCCTTGTGATTGGACAGGAGTTCCGAGGTAGTGCCGCGGCCCCCGATCGTTTCTTTAAATTTTTCCACGGGGTTATGCACATCGCTGATGTCGAAGAGGGCCATTTTGATACCCAGGTCGATAACGTTGGTGCCGGTGATATTCCCCTTGCTGTCTTTATAGACGATTTCCCTGGTATCTTTTCCGAAGCCGATAATATGGTTTTCGTCATATGGGTGTAAATAATCGCTGTACCCCGGTATTTTTAATGCGCCGAGGATACGGGGAGTTTCCGGGTTTTTGAGGTCTATGACAAAAAGCGGATCTACTGTGCGGAAGGTCACTATGTAACCCTTTTCACCCATGAAGCGAACGGAATAGATTTTCTCTCCGGGGGCAATACCTTCTATCTTGCCTTTTAAATTGAGCTCTTTATCCAGGATATAGAGGTTGTTTTGGGAAGTATTTTCTTCGTCGCCCCAGGGATTCCCCAAAGTTGTGGCTATGCGTAAGTGCTCGTCATATTCATCCATGGAAAACTGGTTTAAAACAGTCCCCGGCACTTTCCCCTTGGCAGCATAGCTGATATTGCCGTTGCCCAGGGTAAATTTATAGATATAGGTGCCGGGATCATAGTCAGGAATTTTCGTTACGGCGTTCCCGTATCCTGTTACAGCCGTATAAAGATTTTCTTGGGAGGCGTAGATTTTTTCACCGGCACCAAGGAAGGTCTGAACCTGCACCTGCTCGTCGGGCTGCTCCAGATTCAGTCCTGCAACGATAAGGTAATTGGGCCTGGTAAAGCCGGGGAAATAACGAATTCCAGTTAAATCAATGCTTGTGAATTCATCCTTTACGGCGGTATCACGATAGGAAGGGATCGGATTCTCTGTGCCCTCTTTCATGATGTAGTAATAATCTATGTTCTTATTGGCAACCAGATAGAGGGATGAGCCGATCTTGCGGGAAGAAGTATAATAACCCTCCAGTTCAATTTCCCGCAATTGTTTAACATCCCTCCGGTCCCGGATGTCAAAAATGATTGTTTTTGCAGTGTTGTGGAAGTAGAAGGGTGGAGGGTAAATCGTAATTTTTGCGTCCTTGTCGATAACAGGTTCTTTGACTGAAGGAATTTCCTTGCAGGATATCCCGATAACTACCAAGTGCTCCTCGTCTACGTAGATTTCCTCGGGAGCAAAATTTTCATCGCTGAAATCGACTGTACTGCAAATTTCCATGTGCCCGGGCGGATAAGCCTTAGCGATAATGACACGCCTATTGTTGACCTGGTAGATATATGTTCCATCAGTCTTGACGATATCGGCTTCATCCACCCCCTGCACCTGAATGTTGGTTTGGGAATAATCTGCAGAGGCGTTTGCGCCGGGTGCAGTGGAGGGCGCTTCTTTTGCTATCGCGGCTTGGCTTCCATCTTCTGCTGCTGTATCTACCGTAATTCCCAGATCAAGCGCGTTTTTTCTCCGTCCCCAGTATGTGTAGAAAGGCTCTGCTTCTTCCAGCAGCTTTTGCAGGTTGGCGAGCGAACCAACCACAGGGAGCTCTTCTATGGGGTTCCGGTCAATATATTTTTCCGAATTGGAATCTTTAATTGCCACTGACTTTGAATATGATTGCCAGTCTATCTCTGCTCCCAGAGCCTCGGAGACAAAGCGGATAGGGACCAGCAGCCTGCCGTTGACCATCTGCGGGGTGGCCTCCAGGGTCAATTCCCTGTTGTTTTTAAACGCTAGATTCAAGCCGGGCTTAAGCTCAATAATATCATCGCCCCGGGAGATAATAACGGTTGGCGGCGTGTTGCTCCAGACCACCTTCGCCCCCAGGGCTTCGGCGATAGCCCGTAATGGTACAAGCAGCCGCCCTTTTTCCTGCAGCGGTTCCACGTCAAAAACAAGGCTTTCACCGTTTAATGTTACAGAAAGGGGTTGAGCAGCAACCCCCAGCGAAAAACCGGTTATAAGTACCGCGGCGGTAATTAAAAACAGAAGCCATTTTCTTTTCATTGATAAACCTCCTTGCTTTATTTGCAAAACATTTACCTTTGGTGGTTCATTTTTTTTGCTGCAGCATTTAATAGGTAGACGCAAGAAAAGGTAAAATGTTCCCTGTCATTTTTTCTTTGTTCCAAATTTACTAATAAAGCTAAAAAAGAAAAAGCAGTCGGTTAAAGCTGCTTAATACTGAAACGGGTTTTCAAGCCTCCTTGGAGAATCTGAGAAAAATTAACCCCTGATAAAAAAAGAGCCGCCCTTTTAAGTGACGTTAAAATGGGCGGTCACAATGTTCCAAAATCTGGAGCCGGCAAGAGGACTTGAACCCCCAACAGGCGGATTACGATTTCTAAGTAGTTTTAGAAAGTATTTTGTTGCAAGTGAGTAAAAGTGCATATAATCGGTGTTTAACGAAAAAACACAGGCAAGAGAGACTACATATTGATTTATTTTATTAGTTTGTGTTAAATTTTTGACACAACATCTAACACAAAGAAAAAAGCAGTTTAATAGATATGCTTATCACTCAAATCTTAATGGAAAGTTTTTTGCCTGTAGCAGCGGCTATCTTGCCCAACAGCTTCACGGAAGGGTTATATCTTCCGCTTTCTAGCCTTGCTATAGCGTATTGTTTAACGCCGATTAGCTTAGCAAGATCTCACTGGGTAAGACCTTTTTCAGCACGTAACTTGATTAAGGCATCTTTTATTGCATACTCAAGCTCTAAAGCATCATACTCTTTTTTGACTTCAGGATCGGATAACAAAATCTTTTTAGCTTCTTCGTGATTCATTTTTATTTTCTCCAATTTAACATATTCTCCCGCCAAAACGGGAGTTTTTTAATTTAAAAAAACGGGAGGGAAAAAATTACCCCAGTGGCGTGTCAGCCTACCGGAGTAAGGGGTAAAGAGTTCGTATATCGAATAAAGCACTAATGACGGAAGTATCTAAATAGAGACTATGCATCAAATTTTCCGCTTTCTCGATGAATTGCCCGAATAAGATGTAATTCGAACATCATTTCGTCATCGGGAAACTCTTGTTTAACTTCTTTAATCAATTTATCTAAAATTTTCTGTTTAATATTATGTTTCCTGGCTAACTCTTGAGCATTAAAGTGTAAAGAGGTTTTTTCCATGAATATTCCCTCCTTATCGTTCAATCTTTAGATTTACTATATTTAGTATACCATTAATTTGAATACCGAAAAGCACTTTTACAGTTTCCCATACACGGATAAGTGTATTTAAAAAAAGGAAGTGGCCAACTGCTCCAAGCGAGCAGTTTTTTATTTCTAATAGAAATTCTGGAGGTGACATTAATGTCGAGGACTATTTTTAATCTTCTGCGAGCAGACGGAAGCATAGTAATTAACAAAAACTTAGCTCGAAACATTGGGATCGATGAGGCAATAGTTTATTCTGAGCTCATTAGCAAATATATCTACTACGAAGAACAAAATATGTTGACCGAGGACGGCTTCTTCTTTGTTACAGTCGAAGATTTACAGCATAGCACAACGCTTTCAAAATATCAGCAGTCAAAAGCAATTTCGGAGCTTGTAAAATTAGGGCTAATTACGCACCAAAATCGCGGGGTTCCGCCTAAAAGGTATTTTAAGCTTACAATTGATAATGAATTGATAATAAAATATTTACAAAGTCCGGGTGAAAAAAATGAAAGTAAAGAAATCAAAGAAGAAAAGAATAAAGAAGTCGAAGGTTCGCAAACGTCGATAGAAGCACAAAAGTTAAAAAACTTGACTTATAAAAGTGAAAAAGCTGAACCTTCAAAAGTCAACCTACAAACGCCGATGGAATCCCAAAAGTCAAAAAACTTAACTTTTAAAAGTGAAGATACCGCCCCTTTACAAAGCTCGATGGAATCCCAAAAGTTAAAAAACTGCACTTTTAAAAGTGAAGAAACTAAACTTTCAAAAGTCAAAAAACTCGCCACTAATAATACTAAAACTAATAATACTAAAAAACAACAACAACCGTTTCCTAAAATTTCAAGTAAAAATGCAAACGCCGGTGAGTACTCTGTCGTTGTTGCTGGTGAACCTAAAAACCAAAAACCAGGGTTGGAGCAAAAAGATCTTGTGGATGAATTGCATGGACTGGGAATTGGCAAGGAAAAAGCGGAAGAATTGATAAACACGTATTCCAGAGCCAAAATTACAAATCTAATCAACTATGTTATTTCTGATTATAAAATCGAAAAAAAAGCCGGTTTTATAATAAAAGCTCTAGAAAAAGATTATATTTTGCCAGAAATGAACCTTCAGCAGACGGAGGATCATCTTAAAATCAAGACAGAAAAATATCTTCGAAAACTTAAAGAAGCAGAAAAAAATGCCGATTTCAAAGGCTTAACTAAATTTTTACAAATGGTTAAATCAGGGAAAATTTGGTCGATGACTTAGATAATTATTTATTTATTGCATCCAAACGAAACATACTTTATGATTTCGACAAAATTTTACAAAGTTCATCAAAGGAAACCCCCTTAATTTGCCGAATTTAGTTAGCACTATTATTAATACACCTAAATGTATGTAATACCAATATATTATTGTGCTCTTGCAAAAGCAATCAATGTTTTAAGCACTCAGTGTTTTCAGATGAGAACGAGTACAGAATTTTATTTGAAGAGGGACAAGCCGAAGCGTTGTTAGATTGCAATTTTAAAATTGCACCCACAGACAATTATGAGCTTCTATAAAGGAGTTAAATTTACAACAAAAAAATAAACGTTATGCATAATTGGCTTGAATCATTTTTGGGGGGATGCGTTGATTCAGGAAATTATTATTGGGCTCAGATGCTATCAGAATAAAAGGGAATTAATATCATTTTTGAAGGCAATTAGATTAGATAGAATTAAAGTGAAAATTTTAGAGAGTCCTATTAAATAGTTTGAATTACCAGCACTTGAGAAGAATCAGGTTAATATACTCAAGGCTAACAATGGAAAGCATGATACTGCAAGGTTAGAGAATGATAATAGGAGTTGCATGTTAGTCCGCAATCCGAATCAAGCTCGAAAGCAGCTTCGCAAGTCCAAAATACCGCGCGAAAGGCAAAGCCCGCGGTATCACCGCCCCCCGCCAAAAATGATAATCTTGATTCCACGCCGCACCGGAGCAGAGCCCGGCGAAATTATTACTTTCGGTACTTATCCGCAGACGGCAGACGGCGGACGGCGCGGACAGAACGCCGATATCCATCACGAATTAATGAAATAATACCTTCTTATTGGCCGTGATATCAGGATTGTTGCTTATAGTCTGTTGACTTATTGTCTGAATCGCATATAATTATTTTGGGGTGATCTGATGAGTTTGCTGCAAGTGTTTTCTGCTAACTTATGCCGTTACAGACATGAAACAGGATTGTCTTAAGAGGAGTTTGCCGATTTAGCTGGTTTACATCGAACATATATCAGCGCTCTGGAATGTGGCAAGCGAAGTATTGCCATTGATAATGTGGAGAAAATTGCGACGGCGCTTAATATTGACGCCTATTTATTGTTTATTGATACAAGTACTATATCAATAAATAATTTAAACCTTAATACAGGGATGAGGATTGAGGAAAAATGAGCAATGTTGGACTAGCAGAAAAATTCAATAACCTCACCTTGGAGTCGGAAGATCACTGGGACTATCGTGGCACAAATAATAGCGAACGCGATTATGTTCATGGATTTTGTACGTATCCTGCAATGATGGTTCCCAAAATGCAACGTGAAATGCTCCAAGTTTGTCTTTCGGAGATGCCAATACCGCGTTCCCAATTGCTGGATCCTTTTGCTGGTTCTGGAACCATCCTCGTTGAAGGTATGCTACAAGGTCTAGATGTTGTTGGCATTGATATTAATCCTCTTGCAGTTCTGTTGTGCAAAGTTAAAACAACTATTATTAATGTGGAAATGCTTAAACAACACACTGCGCAACTTGTAACTAATATTGAGCAAGCAAATAATATCCCAGATTATCAATTCAAAGGAATAGAAAAATGGTTTACGGCGCAAGCAATATCTGACCTAAGTAAAATAAGAACCGCCATCACGCAAGATGAGAACATTGAAATTCGGCGATTTTTTTGGGCAACATTTTGTGAAATTGTGAGAATGGTATCCAATTCTCGTGATTGCACTTACAAGCTACACATAAAAGATGCAAAAGATATTAAGACATATGATAAGGATGCGATTGCGCTTTTCAAGGAAACGCTGACTTTTAATGTTTCTAAGTATAACGAGTTTTATAGTGTGCTTAAACAACGTGGGCATATTAAGCGAGATGGAATATCATATAAAGGCTCTGTAAAAGTCATACTTAGCGATTGTATCGTTTATCTACAACACACAAAGAAAAAGTTTGATCTCATCTTTACCTCCCCTCCGTATGGGGATAACCACACAACTGTGTCATATGGACAGTATTCGGTTATCCCTTTGAGATGGATAAACAGTAAAGACATTGATGAATCAATTAATGAAAACCTTTTGGATACACTATATGAAATCGACAATATTTCCCTTGGTGGAATGAGTTCTAATATGTATATTACCCGGAACAAAAAGAATATTGTCAAAAAAACTGAAACGTTAAAAGAACAGATCACTACAATTACCGAGATTGCGCCAAAGCAAGTGAATAAACTGATTTCGTTTTACAGTGATTTTGATAGTTTTCTATCTACTATATCAAAAAAGATGAAGCCTACCTCTGTATCAGTTTGGACACTTGGAAATCGCAAAGTAGCAAAGCAAGAAATTTACATGAATAAAATAATGATTGAATTAGGAACACGATATAATCTCTCTCTTTTAACCAGTTTTACAAGAAAAATTCTAAATAAGCGAATGCCAAAGATCAATGCCTATACGGGCGACGAAAAAGACATACAGGGCACCATGACAAGAGAGCATATATTGATTTTTGTAAGGAGTGATCCTGTCAATGAGTGAACAATTAACATTGTTTGACCGCGAGTCAGACTATCTTGAATCTGACATCAACGGTTTTGATAAGGAATCAGCATCATTTCGTGTTCATGCCTCTCTTATTTATAAACTCGGTGAGTCACTTATTGCTGACGAGGTTACTGCTCTATCTGAGCTTATTAAGAATGCATATGATGCCGATGCAACGATCTGTATGTTATCGATTGACTCTAATTATACAGAAACCATTGCAGAAACGGTTTGTAAGGGATTGATTGAGCTTTCAGATAATGGTTGTGGAATGGGTTTATCTACTATCATAAATGGATGGCTCACACTTTCTAATTCTCCTAAGAAAAAAATGAAGAAAGAAAAAAAGACGACCCCAAAATATCACCGTTATCCTCTGGGTGATAAAGGTTTAGGCCGTCTTTCGGTTCAAAAGCTTGGCAGAAATATGCAGATGATTACGAAATCTGCAACCTCAAAGATCGAGTACACTGTTACTATTCCTTGGGGCGATTTTCTTAAGAATACTACGATCGATCAGATTCCTGTCAAGATTGAAAAAGCAGAAATAAATAATAACAAATCATACACAAAAATTGTGATTAAGGATCTTATTGATAACGAGCGTTGGGCGAGCAAAGCTCAAATTGATATTTTAACAAACAGCATAAGCAAAATTGTGTCGCCTTTTCGAAGTAAAGAAAATACCTTTAAAGTTGTTGCAAAAGTCAACGGGCAAGAAATTGAGACTATCGGCAAAATATTTGATGAACTCCTTGCTTCGGCGCGCGCAAAACATACAATAAAATATTCCGGTGGGAAAGCAGTAATTATATCAGAATATAAAAGGTCATTTTTCTATAACAGAGACATCCTGCAAAAGATTACTTCAGGTGAATTTACGCTAAGCGAGACTGTAATTAATGATTTTTTACGGATAAATCAAAAGCCTCTGTCAAATGTATTTCCTAAACGCGACGGCGGAAATGTAATTGCTTCTGAGGATGAATGCCTGTTTGAAGATATTCAGCTTTCTAAAAAAACATCAGGTGATTCCTTACAAGCAAGTGACCCCGGTGATTTCGAATGCGAAATCTATGAATATTCATTAGAGAAAAAGTATCTATATTATCTTTATGAGAATATCAGCTATGATGGATTAATTGACCGTGATGAATATCGCGGTTTTATCTCTCGTTTTCATGGTGTTAAGGTGGTACGCGACGGTTTTGTTGTCCAGGGGTTTGGTGAAGGAGACGGAGGCGACTGGCTTGGATTATCTTCCTCGTCAAAGACTACTGGATATTTCTTTGATTTACGAAATGATAGCGTAATTGGATGCGTTTATCTTACCGGAAATTGCAATGCCGCATTGAAAGAAACAACTAACAGAGAAGGATTTGTTGAGGATGAATATTATCATTCATTTAAGAAAATCCTTGACGATTCTATTAGGAGAATAAATCGCAACCGTAAAAAGCTCAACGATGCAATGAAAGCCTATATTATAGAAGCCATATCTATCTCCAGTAATATTGGAGATGAAGTTTTAAGTTTTAAGCCTACAGTGGCCAAAATACGTGAAGAAATGGCAAGCACAACTCCCCTTATAGCAGAGGGGCAAAGGCATATTACCTCTGCATTAGATAACTATCGTGTTGCAAAAAAAGCAATTGATTCTTCGCCGTTTGTACTTCCAGAAGCGACTAAAAATATAGATGATTTATATCATAATATTACTGATGTTTCGAGCGATTATACACGTCTTCTACAAGAACGAGACTCACTTAGCAAAAAACTTGATGCGATTAATTATGATTTTGAGAAGATTAACGAAAGACTTCAGGATTTATTTGAATTAGCTGGACTTGGAATCTCTGTGGAACTATTTGCGCATGAGTTTGATTCTTCAATTAGAAGCGTAAAAGCCAAGAACCAACAAGTTATTGACTCGAAAGCAACGGAAACAGTTGATGACCTTATTAAGCATATAAATTATATTACTTTTTCGCTAGATGCTCTAAGAAAGCAAATGTCATATTTCAATCCTGGGCTTAAGTTTGTAAGAGCTGAGAAACAGGTATTTGACATCAGCGACTTCTTAGAATCGCATAGATCATTTTATAAGGAAAGATGCGAAAAAAAGAATATAGATTTTAATGTAAATGTGCTGACGGATTTTAAGGTGCGTATAAATCGTGGAATGCTAAACCAAGTATTTGATAATTTATTCAGCAATTCAGAATACTGGCTTGACTTTTCAGTGCGTAAAGGCCTGATTAAAAACAAAAAGTATAATATTGATGTTTCAGAACGTGGCATTATTGTAGTATGGGATAATGGCATTGGTGTAAGCAGGGATATTGAAACACGGTTATTTGAACCATTTGAAAGCAAAAAAAAGGATGGTCGAGGCTTAGGGTTATATATTGCTGCCAGCAATCTTAAGTACAACTCTGCTATGATCAGACTACTTGGCGAAAGGAATAATGAGGACAATCTATATAAATTCGCAATTGATCTTTCACAGTTAATGCAGTGAAGCATGGGGTGGGGATAGAGACATGATTAAAACGTTGTTTTCTATGCATAATATTAAGTATGTTATAAGCGTCGATGATTGTTATTATGCGCCAAAATATGATGAAATGAAAGCACAAGTATATAGTGAGATATGTTGTTGCGTTGATCCATTTAGAACATATCTAACTGAAGCCGGTAAATCGCAACAAATAGACGAGATTGATAGTTTCGCAGCGCTCGGTGCGGACGCAGATGCACTGGTTACTTCACTCCTTGATACTCTTACTGAATATGAATTGGAGGAATGTTTTAAAATTGCTGGAAATACAGATAGAACGTACTCTGTAGATCAGAATGGCATTATCGCATTTTTAGATGATTTAAAAGCCCAAGGGTGTATCGAGCAATACTTGACACTATCAACTGTAGCCGAAGCAGCTACGCTTGATTGCGAAATAGCCGGTATTACGAAGGGCTGCATATTATGGTTGCTGGACAAAAATTTTGAAAGAGTCGGCGAGTCGGCAAATGCTGGCATTGAACTAGCGAAGACCCTGACGCAACGAAATAATGGGCAAGATAATTATGTTTATATTTTATCTGCTATAGAATCAGACTCCGATTTAAGTGAAGATGAAATAGAGGCCGAATTTGATTGCTTGCTGTCAGCAATGTGCGATCTTGAAACATCGTCATTTATTTATTACGTTAATAAACAACGTATTCTATCAAAAAAAAATGATAGAATTGCAAAAAGTCTGGCGCAAGGATTTAAACGGAAAGCGAGTTACGAACTGTTCAAAGCTTATGGAAAATGCCTGAATACAAGTATAGAATCAGCCACAAAAAGAATTTTGGGGATCAAGCAGAAGACTTTAAATTATCTATTTAATGAAAAAGTAGAGCGCAAAGGTGAGTCATGTATAGATTTTATGGCAAGGCTTGTACAGATATTGCAAACAGAAGAATATAACAAAGCTCTTGCTTATGAGCACAATACTATTGCTGAAAAAATGAAATATTATGAGGAACTGTGTAATGCAATAAAAGATGCTACTGGAAACGCAACTGAAATGACGCCGATATTAAAAGAACTCCGAGATATAGAATTATATAACCGATATATCAATTTACAGTTCATTGAACTATCAACAGGAGATATTTTTCTTATTAATTCTTCATATTACTTACTAGTATCACAAGCGTGTGATACATATTTGCGTCCAGATGGCTGTCGGAAATTAAAAAATGCGATTCTTTTAGAAATCGTGTCAGAGGGCAAATCTGAATTTAATTATCCCCTGTCATGTTTTAGGGGTTTAAAAAAACCAATGGTCATGTATCAAAACCAAATTAGCATACCATTTGACATTTTGGATTTGTGCGTCATAAACGAAAATGGACAAGCAAGCATTGATATGTCCTATTTTCAAGACATAGAGGATGTTAAACTAAAGAATCATTCTAAGAATTTTAACAAAAGATTAAAGATAATCTGTGTACACTTAAAGGCGATAAATGAAAGCAAATCAACGATTGAACGTCTTATCGGTAAAGATGCCGAGATTTCTGAAGAGGCTGCAAGAGCTGCATATGCAACACTTCTTAGCGAAGATTCTTTCTTAAAAAATTACACAATCAGCAAAAATAAGCTATGTTATCCCGTACAACGAATATGTAGGTTAGATGAATTGACAACCATAGACATTGTTAAAGATTATGGAATCGTTTTGTCTCGAATAGGACATCCATTTGATTTTCTGAAATAGATTCCATTATTTTAGTCTAACATGTAGACTTCCATTATCGTGCGCCGGATGACGGCATGTATTTTAACAGGTGGAAATCCTGTCTGGTAAGGTTTAAGCTGAACCACCAGTAGCGAGTCATGAGTTCAATGCAGTAATGTATTGGACTAAGCGTTGACAGTCAGGTGGCAGGTATGAAATGTGATTGAACCCCGAAATGAAGATTAGTGAAATGGCCGACATTCTGATAATAATGGAAGGCAACACATTACTAGCGTTAAAAGTGAGCGAAATAATGCATTTCCGGGGTCGAAGAGCCATACATGTCATACAATGGATACATGTTAACCCGGGAGGCCCTGCTGTTTCTCAACATAGTAAATTTATATGTTGAGTATGATGGACAACTAGAAATGGAGGAAGTCAAAGGGATGGCAGGGAGTCGGACAGCCACATAGTACTGATGAACGTGGGTAATGCCACGGGAGGAAAGGTGCGAAGTGATGAAAATCACTGCTGCGTAATACCATATCTTTAAGGAAACATTATCTGTACACAGAGACGGGAGTAATAATGGAAACGAAATTAAAGAGAATATCAGAGATATCTCGAAAGAACCCGAAGGAGGTATTTACATCAATCGGGCATCTTATCAACAAAGAGATGCTAGAAATCTGCCATAAGGAAATGGACAGGAATAAGATTGAGGAGGAGATAGCCTTATCGCTGAATCTTAGTCTTCCTCACTCATAATTAAACCTTGGAGTAGCTTGTATCTTGAGTATTTCCTCAAATTTGGTTAAATTACGTAGAAAAAGCTTCATCTTGATTGGGCGGACAAATGGCAACCAAAAACATACATAAGACGATAAATAGTAATCGGTAACCGGAAACCAATTTCTGTTTGCTTAACTAATAGCGATGCCCATTCACTAATGGACAACATGTTCTTTTCGGAGTATCCCGAATTATGTAAATCTGATTATTACATACTGAAACAAATTAAAATTATTGAAAAAATAATTTATGGCAAACCAATATATAAAAATAGATTTAAAACAATTTTCTTCAATAGGAATTGAATAAAACTCATAAAATAGACGGGAGTGCCGATTATATCGGCACTCCCGTCTATTTTAGCCGTAAAAAGTTAATACAGATGAAACTTGAGTTTTCTTTTCTGGTTGTATGTAAACTGGTTTAGAAAACTGTTCGCCGGGTTCACGGGGTGTAAAAATTACTGCCCCATTTTCTTTTTCCTCTCAATTATCTGTTCCTTCAGCCAAAAGGTCTTCAGTAATTTAGAGCTGGTGCAAATTTTAAGGAGGTGAGAAGAATGCAGACAGTAGAGCCTATTAGAGATCCGAAGAAGCTGAATGCGATAAAAAAATATTTTCGTGGCAAGAACTTGAGGGATTACGTTTTGTTTGTCCTGGGGATAAATACAGGGCTAAGGAACGGGGATCTGAAATCATTAAAAATTAGCGATGTCCAGAACGGCACCGGAAAAGTCCGTGACAGAATATACATCCACGAGAATAAGACCGGCAAGGAGAAAACATTCCGGATCAATGAGACCGCACAGAAGGCACTGAAAGAATATCTTGCTACACGGCCAGGAGTAGAGCCGGAAGAACTGCTCTTTCCCAGCCGGGAGGGTGGCCGAGAGCTAACCAGTCAGCAGATTAGAAATATCATCCTCAGCGCAGCCAGGGCGGTCGGAGTTACAGAGCGGATCGGGGCGACAACGTTAAAGAAAACTTTTGGCTACCATGCACGAAAGAAAGGTGTAGCAGTGGAGATCTTAATGCGTATTTTTAATCACTTTTGGCCGGGAGTAACGCAAAGGTATATTGGGATTTCTTAAGAGGAAATAGAAGATATTTACATGGACCTGAATATTTAGCTTTACTTATCTTACTCCCAAAAATGGAAATAGAGTATTGACAAAAAAAGTAATCATAGAAAATATTTTCTAATTACGAAAACTGGCAGCGGAAAAAAGTGAACCAATTTCGTTCAGCCAGTTTTTTCCTGTTTTCAGAAGTCGAGAGATTTCCCATAGCCCTTTCTGCTGATGTAATCTCTATCTTTTTACCTGGCAAGATTCGCCTTCGGCTATCCGTTTTTTGCTGACGCTCAAACGGAAGCCTCCTGGCCAAGTCTTGCTGGTGGCTTCGCCCCCAGACCCCCAAGGTGTAAATTCCAAGATATGGAGGTGATATAGTGAGTGAAAATCGTCGCAGGCAATGCCAAATTTTGGTCCGTTTTTCCCAGGAAGAACTATCCATAATCAAGGTAAAAGCAGAGAAGGCAGGACTAACTGAGGCTAGTTTTCTCCGCGAATCTGCCCTGGGGAAAAAGATAGTAGCACCTTCCTTTTCCCAAGAAGAAGAAAAAATTATAAAGCGCCAAATCAAAGGTATCGGAAACAACCTTAATCAGTTAACGAAGTTAGCCCATGAAAGAAAAATTAAAGGGGACGGTCTCGTTGGGAAAATTGATTGCTTCAAGGAGGTGACAGAAAAACTATGGCAACTATTATGCTCGGCAATACAAAGCGAGCGGGGGCATTGATCAACTATTGCAAAAACAAAACTCAGAATATCGGAGAGAGAGACGGTTATAACATAGACCCGGAACGAGCACAAGCGCAGATGCTTGTTACCCGCCAGATGTATCAGAAAAACGACGGTATACAGGCTCATCATGTCATCCAAAGTTTTGTTCCTGGGGAGATTCGGGACCCCCAAGAAGCAAACCGCATCGGGC
Source organism: Dethiobacter alkaliphilus (assembly GCA_016841605.1). Lineage (GTDB taxonomy): Bacteria > Bacillota > Dethiobacteria > DTU022 > UBA8154 > DUNV01. The sequence goes on from JAENYV010000008.1 coordinate 84,278, forward strand.
GTGAACTTGCGGAGAGAATAGCTCCCGGCTTCGAAGTTGCGATATATACACATTCAGATCGAGATCACATACATAATCATCTCGTGATTAACAGTGTAAATTTTGAAACTGGGAAAAAATATCATTCAGACCGGAAACAATTAAACCGAATCAGAGATGAAAGCAACCGGCTTTGCCAGGAGCAAGGGTTAGCCAAGATTCAGAGTCATGCGAAAGAAAATTTAACAATGGCCGAATACAAACTGGCCGAGCGAGGCCAGAGGCTTTGGAAAGATGAACTCAGAACAAGCATAGAAACAGCAAAGGAAAAGACTTCAACTCTTCAGGAGATGAAGTCTTTTTTAAAGAAGACATACAACATTGAAATGAAAATCCAAGAGAAAAACATTAGTTTTCTACATCCGGAAAAACAGAAATATTGCCGGGGTAAGACCTTGGGAAACAGCTACACGAAGGAGGCTATAGAGAATGACTATCGAGAGGGAGCGAGCCAGGTTAGAGCCGTTGAGTACGGAGAGCAGCGAAGAGACGACATCCGAGAAAGAATCCATTTCCGGCAGGCTGATGGAAGCTCTTATCCAAATCAACAGCGAGCAGACGATTATCCGCAAAGAAGTCGAGCAGGCGATGAGCCAGCTCCTGAGCTTAGCCGAGGCAGCGAACAAGGCAGAGAAAGAGCAGTTGAATTTAGTGCAGAGCGTGAAAAAATTGCTGGAAGAAGTCAGAGCGGACTTGAACGAGACGAAGCAACAAAGAGAATTGCGGGGGGTAGAGTACATGCAAGCGAACCGGGACACGGCGGCCCGGCTGGTGGAAATTACTCAAAAATTGGAATACATAAAGAAGCCGGTCGAGAAACCGCCGCTGAAAGAAGTGCTAATGAGAACAGGAATTATCGCGATGTCGAGCATTTTGGGCGGGACAATCATGTTCCTGGTGTTCCTACTCCTGCAAGCGTAGTTAATCAATCTTGGAAAGGACTTATTAGAGCTATCGAAAAAGAACGTGCTCAGGCTGAATTACAAGCCGAACGAATGAAGATAAGCACAGCGAAGAAAGAAGAAGTACAGAAAAAACTTCCAGAAAAAGCAAAAGAAAAAATTAGAAATAGATTAGACAGCGAAGAAGAGCTTGAACCGGAAAGGTAAACCCTATCGCCTTTTATCGAAGTCCCCTCCTGCCTCCTCAACGGGGGGAAGCCCCGTCTTCCAACTTATACATTATTCGACCGGCGTAGGGCGGACGCTGCGCCCTGCTTTAAAAAAGAGCGCAGGGCACAGCACCCTTCCCATCGCCTGATTTCGTCATCGCAGCTAATCGGGGCATTGTCACTCTTGGCAGCCGGGAAAATCGTTTGCACCTGTGGCGCAGAACCACCGCCACAAGTGCTTACCATTCGGGCGCATCGTAGCCGTCCAGGAAAAAGAACCTGGCCGTCCACCATGCGCCAAGTAAACGTCGTCATCGGGATTACAAAGATTAATTAGTTTCAAAGGCATTGAGCTAGTCACTTTTAAAGGCATTTTTAAAGAAACCCTATTCCCCAACCCCCTCAAGGGGGTTTTTAGCAGGGGGGAGGCAAAGTCAAAAACAAAGGCAATAGCTGGAGCAATTCCTTACGGAATTGCTTTTCTTTTTGCAAGAGGGATAGGAGAGTTTACGCCCTCCGCTCCCTTGTCAAGGCCAAGCCGGGTGAGCATATCCTCCCTCGCTCTTGAGATTTTGCCAAAAAACGCTTCGCAAAGGCAAAAACTCCTCCGCTCAGTCCGGTATCCCTCCCCCGGTGGCGCAAAAAGCGTGCGCCAGCCTTGACTGCGCTCCCTGCGGGCTAGGAGAAAAGAATCAGCCCTCTTGCAAAAAAAAAGTTTTTTCAGGGATGAAAGGATTAAGGATCGCACCCCCTAATCCCCCAGTCCCTGGGAGACTTTAGCAAATAAAGGAGGAAAACAAATGAAAAAGGATCTAATTTTTGAAAACGACAACGGGAGAACGTATTCGATTATCGCCGGTAATGACCATTTTGCATTTTTGCGGGATATGGACCGCGGCAAATATGTCATTGCGAGAGGGCTGAACTGGGAGACAAAATGCTGGGCTGGGGGGAGCTATTTCAACGAAGACGAGTTTGGAATTGCAGTTAAAGCTTTCATGGAGAGTTGAAAGATGGGGGAGAACAGGTTCTTAGTTACCGAAGCTGTTATCTCCAAAAGAAAGGAGATGGAAGATAGTGTCAAACGTAGTGAGGGCAGGAAATGAGCTACTTACCATATTTCACGAAGCAAACAAAAAATACTTTGGAGGCAAGCTGCCAACTCCGGAGATAACAATTCAGGCAGCCGGACGGAAAGCAGCTCTGGGATGGATTACAACGGCTAAAATCTGGAAAAACGATAACGGCGGCAATTATGAAATCAACATCTGCGCTGAATACCTTGCCAGGGAATTGCCCGAGGTAGTGGCGACGTTGCTCCATGAAATGGCTCACTTTTGGAATATCGTTCACAACATCAAGGACACTTCAAGCCATCAGTATCATAACAAGAATTTTAAAAGGGCGGCAGAGCTGGCCGGGCTGGAAGTGCTTAAAACAGAAAAGTTTGGTTATGCCAACACGAAGCCCACGGCAGAGACCATCAGCTTTATGGAGTCAATAAATATAAACGATTCAGTGTTCCGGACATTTCGAGCAGGCGGCCTGCTGGACGAGGACGGCAGGCCAAGGAAAAAGAAAGGCAGCGGTAAGATGAAGAAGTGGAGTTGCGGATGCACGAACGTTCGCTGCGCTGTTGAGCTCGTGGCGGTCTGCGAAAAGTGTGGTAATAGTTTTGAGCTTGTAGAGTAAAGTTGTAGTTTAAACCACAAAAAGGAGATGCTGAGAAAATGGATTTTGAGAAAAATTTTCTGGAAGAAAATGAAAACATGGATGTTGATGTGCTCAAGCTTATGGAAGATTTTTTAAATTTGGTTACGCAGAAAGTGCTCTCTGATCCGATGAAGTTGAGCGACTTACTCAAGGATAAGCAAGAAAAATTAGCGGCTGCACGGAAAAAAATCCTGGCTACAACAAACTTAGAAATATTTGAAGAATACGAGGCTTTGCGAAATGAGTGCGATAAAAAAATTTATAAGGAGTTTGTCAAACATGGTTTGGCTGGCCGCAAGGCTATGAAAAAAATGCTGCAAAAGGCCGAGGACGCTCCGACCAGGCAAGTCTCAAGCGCCCTCTAAAAAACACCCAAGATGGATTAAATTCCATCTTGGGGACATTATATCACATCCAAAGAGTCTGGAGTAAAAAAATGTGGGGCGCAATTTTTGCTAGGCTTTTTTTGCAATGGTTACCTGTTTAATATTTGTGACGAATGTGTGAGGGCGTGTAGAGCAATTTTACTGTCGAGGGAATTGTAGTTATAACACAAAGCTGTGCACGCCTCTGCACAATTCAAAAATTCTGTTTTGTGGAAGAGCGTTTAGTTGCACCAAGCAGTTTTCTTATTTCATCATAGGGAAACTCTTGTTTTACTTTATTGCTTGGTTCAAAACATGTATCTTTCAGTTCCTTATTTAGCGCGACGAGATTTACCGGACGGATGCCCGACACTGCGGGCTAGTTGGTAGTTAATATACTGATTGAGGCTGACGTTTTCCTCTTTGGCTTTCACAACCAAAGTACGGTGAAGAGACTTGGGCATACGAATATTAAATTTGCCTGAGTATTCTTCTCTTACGGTTGGCTCGGGAATTTTTTTTCCATCTTGCAGGGCAATATCAAGCCAACCCCTTTTTGCATCTTGTATCATTTTATATGCCTCTTCCAGAGTTTGCCCCTGGCTGATGCATCCGGGAAGCTCCGGGATTTCAATGGCATAGCCGCCTTCTTCGGCGGGGTAGAGAACTATCTTGTAAGGTAGTCCGAGGTAATATTTAAGGTCTTTCTTGAGCATTTTCATTCTTCACCCATCCTTTCAAGGAGTTTTATCGCAGCTACAGCATAAGTGGTTAATATGTATGGTTGGCGGTAAGGGATAGATATCTGTAAAGAGCCTTTAGTGTAATAATAATGGCTTGAGCCGCTTCTTGGCTGCCTTCTTGTAAAGCCTGACCTAGTCAGGATTTTATCCAGTTCGTCAAATCTAACCTGTTTGGGGTTGTTCTTTATTTTTTGTAGGAGTTTTTCAAGTTTACTCACCGATTACACCTCTGACATAATAGTACTATATATAGTGGCATGCGTCAAGGGGTGATATTACTAAATATTCTGCAGAGGAATTACAAAATAAAGATTCCAAAATGCAGGGTAAGGCTAAGGTATTCGGTTTGGATTTTAGCCCTGGGAAGATAGGCATAGAGCCATCATAATTAAGCGAATTAGGGCAAAAAAATATTGGACAAGGGGTAAGTATTCGCTTTGGATTTTATATCTTAAAAAACATATGTAGTGATGCATTTCAGGAGCACAGAATTGATTTGAAAAGGAGGTGGGGCCTGGAGTAGAGAATATTTTTACTGGTGTTGGTTTCCATGTGGTAAGTAAAATATAAAATTTGGAGGTATTGAAATGTTTGGGATAAAAAAACCTGCTTTAATAGTGCTGGCAGTCTTAGTGTTGTTAGCCGCTACAGCAGCCGCAGCCGGAGGGGTAAATGTCTATGTCGATGACAACAAAGTCTCTTTCCCTGACCAGCAACCGTTTATCGACGAAAACGCCCGCACTCTTGTTCCGATTCGTTTTATCGCTGAGGAAATGGGAGCAGACGTTGGCTGGAATGGGGATACGGAGCTTGTTACTATTGAGAAAAAAGATGTATTAATTAAACTGACCATTGGCGAGCAAAAAGCGCAGGTCAACGGGGCATGGAAGACTTTCGATACCCAGGCAATACTTTACAATGCCCGGACAATGGTGCCCCTGCGGTTCATCAGTGAAACCCTGGAAGCTGCGGTGGAATGGGACGACAATACCAGGACGGTTTATATTAAAACGGACGGAAACGAAAACCCCGTTGAGCCTGGCTATAAAGTTATAAACGGCTTTACAGTGCCGGAAGAAACGGACATGGTAATTGACGGACAAAATATCCAGGTTAATCGAGAAATAGCTTTCCGTATTGATGTCGGCTTTCCGATGCAGGCCCAGTTAAATCAGATGAAAACGGCATTAGAGAGCAAATTCGGATCAAATAGCATAATCAATGAAGTTGTGTCCTATGCCAGCCAAAAGACCGATAGGGTTCAAACATTTGAAACAAAATATTTTTATATCGACGGTTACAGAATCGATGTTGGAACATCTGCAGGAAATTACTATATCAGTATTTTAGTACGGAAGCAGTAAGTTGAGATTTAACAATTAAAAAAGAGTGTAAGAAAAGCGGGGTTCGATATAGATCCTGCTTTTTTATTTCAGAAGGAGGAAAACATACTCATGAAAAAAGTGTTTGTTTTAGTTTTAATCTTTATGCTTTTCCTATCGGCAAACGTCCAGGCTCTTTCCGGACATTTGCCTTTCGAAGCTAATTTTGATTTTCAGAGAATCCTTAATCCCGATCTTATGCGGGAAAACGCTAATGACTTTATTGAGCAAGAATACGGCAGTAGCAGAGCAAATTATTTTGGTGTTTTAAATACCAATGGAAAGCCCTTTAATACCGACTCGGACATCATAGCCCGTTCTATGCTGGTTTACGGTTCCCCGCATGGCGACGAAAAAGAAGGAACACACCGATTTTTGGGATATACGATGGATGACGATGTGTTTACAAACGTCCATTTTCCACACGACGCCTGGGCCGGGGGCGGCCTGGAAACACGGAATTGGATTTCCGAACCGTGGGATGATGACGAAGTGAAGACATATACCGGAAATACATTCGGGAAAGCAATTTGGCAGAACCCGTTCAACGGCAACTCTAACCTTGAGAACTCTATCAAGGCCGGTCTAGACTACCGTTACCATGATTTGCCCGGAGCTATTACGGCCAATACGTTTAAGCAAGACTGGTATGAATATGTTCACATCTACCAGCCGCCAACGCCTTATTCCTGGGGTATGGGAATCATGTTCCACAAAGCAACATCCGGGGCGATATGGTATATTAGCGTGCCTCTGGCACCCCTGGCCGCGTTGCCGGAGCCGGGAACACCGGTTACCGCCAGCAGCCGGGGCCAGAATATTGGCTACTTCATGGACTATCCGGTTTTAGATGGTAATGTGCTACGAACAACTGTAGTTCGGTGGACAAATACTGGGGAAACAAGAAGGTATGTTGGAGTGCATGTTATTCATTCCGATGCAAACGCACATTCCAAAGGACAAAATTATGGCTATGATTATCTGAATGTGACTTTATCAAACTACCATACTATCCCAAATCATACGGTGCTATTTGATGTGACAGTCGATCATTCAGTAACCCCGTTATGGGTGAAAGATATTACGTTTTCTGCACCAGGACCTAATCAGGTGTCGCAGATATATATATTAGATCCTAATAGTTCTGTAAACCAGCATTATTCTCTGAACGGATACAAGGGAACGCACACCTTAAAACGTGATCTTCCTTCAGATATGCATGTCGATGAAGGCCAGATTCCGTCATTTGAGGAGGTCGAGTAGTAGAGTAAACAGCAGTTTACATTTGCCGGAGCGGGGGCTTGGTAGTCTATTGCTGCCTTGCCCCCGATCATGGTAGAGAAAAGTAATTGAAAAAAGGAGTTGAAAGCATGCGCATTGGTAGGGAAGATATTAATATCTATAACGTAGAAGAAATAGCTGAATTATTTGGTGTAAATAGAATGACAGTATATAGATGGAATAAAAATGGACTTTTACGGTTGAAAAAAATAGGGAAAAGGTATTACGCTCAGAAAAAAGATTTAGAAACATTGTTAGACCGTTAAGGATTAAGCTTAATTTACCCCCTTTTTGAACTTAATATTGCATATTATTTTACATTAATGTAGAATAGTAAACAGTATATTGAATTAAAGGGGAGTAATAATGGAAGACAAGGACAATTTACTCACTATGAATCAACTAGTGAAAGAAATTGGCAAAACTAGGGCAACTATTCATAGTTATATACGGCAGGGAATGCCGTTCATAAAGAAGGGAAGGAACAATTTTTTTAATTTATCAGAAGTGCTGACATGGCTGAGAGGGCACAAAATAAGTGATGAATATGTAGATTTGATGATTAAAGTACAAACTAAATTTCCTGAAGATCCGATAAAGCAAATAGAGTATCTGAACGTTAACTCAGAGGAAAGACGAACATATGCAATTGGCATGGTAGAAATAATACAAAAAGCATTTAATTCTGATCAGCAAAATATTAGAAAAATAATATGTTTAAATGACAAGATGCTAGATTATTTTTTCAGGGGTATGCTGGATGCATTGAACCATATACCACAACAAAATGACCATATATTCTTGTATATTGCTAACCGGATAGAGACATTGGTAATAGAGGCTATAAAACAGAGATATGCTTACAAGTATAATGACAAAAAGTGTAATACTTTTTGGGGCTCGGCATGGAATACTATGGAAAAAAGTGAAAAGGAAGAAACTTTTGCCCTCGGTTGGGAAGATGAGCTTGATGAATTTTTCTATAAGAGAGGGTGTTTCACACAATGAAAATTGATTATGACAAAATTAATTACCGGGGTTTTCAGAATAAGGGTGCATTAGTTTACCAAGTCCATTATTTTCCGTTTATGATTGCTGGGAAAAAACAGGCAATTATTCATATTCTTGATTTTGGTGATGATTACGGTAGTCAAGCAAAATTGCTTAATACATATAGCAATAAGGGAAGTGTAAGTAGCGGAAAAACTTTTAAAACAGTAGAAAATGCTTTAAATGATGTAATAAAATTAATCTTAGATGAATTATTAGAAGATCCTGAGATTAGAGATTTTATTATCGAAGAAACATAAGTATCTTACCTTTTAACAGCAAAATTTTCTTAAGAAAATTTAATAGAAAAAAGTTGTAAAATGTTCTAAAAAGCCAATCATATCGCATTTAGAGCATTTTTTGTTTTTTCAAGGAGAATATAAAGACAACTTGACTATATACTTGTATTAATGTAAACTAAATATTAGATATAATAGTATAATATAAACAAAGAGTTATATATACCGATAACATTACAATAATGGCTGCTGACGTGCCCCTGCTCAAGGGCTTTCCGGCAACGGAGGGGGAGCTATGTACAGAAAAAACAAATTTAAAAAGGAAAATGAGAAAGGGGTGAAGAAAAATGCAGATGTAGTCTCTCTTGCTGAAGAGGAGGCAAGAGAAAAAATGACGGTTCGAAAGATATCAACGAAAAAGTATGAAGTAGCTGTGGACACAGGGGAGCGGTATCCAAGCGGAAGAAAAAAAATAAAAAAGGAGATGGTAAATGGCAATAAGCCGGATGCACTCGAACGTGAGAAAGAATTGTTGGAGGAGGTAAAAGCACTGAGAACCGCAGTCGAACAATTGCGGCCAGTAACGGGAAATGAAAGCTCCAACAAAACATTTAGAGAAATTGCGGAGCGGTGGATCGTAGTAAAACAGCTTGAAATCAGTGAAAACACGTGGAGTCGTTATCGGGGGATTATTTATAATCATCTTGTTCCTTTTTTGGGAAAGAAAGTAATGGCAAATATAAATATCGAAGACATCGAAGATTATTATATTGCCAAGAAAGAAATTAAACTTTCACAGCACAAGGTAATAATTGACAATATTTTCAAGTATGCAGCAAAAATTAAAAAGATAATTAGCAAGGAACATGCAAGAGATATTGAGGAAATATCGTGCCCGGCGTGGTATGAAGAAGAAATAGATTGTATTACTGACGAGAAAGAACTATCCAAAATGTTGATTAGTTTACAGAACAGTGTAGTTTTCTTGCCAACATATTTGGCCCTGGCGACGGGGGCACGGCTGGGCGAGATAATTGCGTTACAGTGGAAAGATATTGACTTCATTAAAAATACTGTCACAATCAGAAAAACTAATTTCCATAAAAAAGTTGGAAATGAATTCGTCCTCAAGAAGAAAAGCACAAAAAATAAGAATATCAGAACATTAAAGATAACCGAGAAAGACGTTGAAGTATTGCAGTATTTTCGTGAAAAGCAAAACGGCAAAGACGACGATTACGTATGCTTAAACAGCCAGGGCAAACCACACAAGAGCAGCACGTTATCGGCAAATTTTAAGTGCAGAGCGAAAAGTAAAGGGTACGATATTAGCTTTCATTCACTGAGACACAGCCACGGAACGATGCTTGCCTACCATTCTGCGACAGAAAAATATATCCTCTACCGTCTTGGAGATACAGATACGAGAATGGCAAAACGTTATACCCGGATTCTTTATAATTTAGAAGATCCTCTAGCGCTTGCGGCTACCGAAAAAGTCACGAAAAATATTAGTTTTGACACAGAGAATGACACAAACTCAAAAAAACAGCTCAAAGTTGTACCAAATAAGCAGAAAACCAAAAAAAGAACCGCCCTTTTAAGTGATGTTAAAATGGGCGGTCACACCATTTCAAAATCTGGAGCCGGCAAGAGGACTTGAACCCCCAACAGGCGGATTACGATTCCGCTGCTCTACCGATTGAGCTATGCCGGCTTGTTTGTAACCGAATTATAACACTTTACCCCTTTAAAATCAAGGGGAGCAAAACATTGATGGAAGATAGATTAACTTTTCATTAAAAGCTCCAGCTTTCTCCCGGGGTGAGAACGATGCAACGTGAGTTTGTTTTTTCTTCCACTTTTTTCTTGAATTCCTCGGGATCGGCTTCAATTAAAGGCCAGGTATTGTAGTGGCAGGGGATTACCGTTGGGGCATTGAGAAAAGAAGCGGAAATAACGGCATCATCAATGCCCATTGTATAATTATCGCCGATAGGGAGAAGCGCGACATCCAGGGGAGTAAGTTCTCCGATCAGTTTCATATCGCTGAAGAGTCCTGTATCCCCTGCAAAATAGATGTTTTTCCCGTAGTAATTGACGACAAAACCGCAGGCATGGCCGCCGGCGATTCCCGATCCATGAAAAGCCAGTGTAATTTTAACCCAACCGAAGGGAAATTTATACTTACCGCCGATATTTAAGGGATGAGCAGATAGCCCTTTCTCTTGAGCATCAGAGGATATTTCCGATGTGGAAATAATCATAGCTTTATTGGCCGAGGCAATCTCGTATGCTTCACCCAGGTGATCAAAATGACCGTGGGAGACCAGCACATATGATGCTTTTACTTCTTCGGGCTTGAGGGTAGCCTGGGGGTTGTCCTTCAAAAAAGGATCAAAGACCAGGGTTTCTTTTCCTTCTTCTGCCAGCAGAAAACAGGCATGGCCCAGAAAGGTGAGTTTTGGCATTAGCTGACACCTCTTTTTAATAGTTAAATTTTCCTTTTCCATTATAGCATAACTTGAAAAAATTTGCTAAATATGTCCTTTATTTTTTATTTTTTAATTGGGGTAGACATACTTGTTTTCCGGTTTTTCTAATTCCTATAGCTCGTTAATAAATAAAGAAAAATTTTTCCCTCAAATTCTCCCTCCTGCAGAATACTTCTGATTTAAAACCAGGTGTATTTCTTCAGTCTACTTGAGCTTTCTTCGCGGCAATTTATATGGAAAACCCAATAAAAACAACGACTACAAAATTTGCCTGTCGTCCCATCCATGTGATCTCTATTATCCCCTAGAATTATTTTAAACCTGGAAATTTTTCGTCAAGCTTTAGAATAATGCAAAAAAAGATGTTTTTTTGCGCATTATTTTATATAATATGAGCAAAGAACTTGTTTTTTTGTCGTTTACGTTTTACGTTGTTTAACTTAATGGGGGAGTGGGAATATGCTTACGTTAAAATTTTGCGGAGGGGCCAAAACAGTCACAGGTTCCTGTTTTTTGTTGCAGACGGAGAAGATCAAGGTTCTGGTGGACTGCGGAATGTTCCAGGGGGGGAGGGAACTCAGAGAGCGTAACTTTCGAGATTTTCCCTTTAATCCGGGGGAAATTTCTGCCGTGTTTCTTACCCATGCACATATTGACCACAGCGGCCTTATCCCCAAGCTGGTCAGGGACGGTTTCCGGGGGAAAATATATACAACCAGGGCTACAGCGGACCTGTGCCGGATAATGCTTCCCGATAGCGGCCATATTCAGGAGATGGAGACGGAATGGCTCAATCGCAAGGCCAGGAGAGCCGGGCGGCCGGAAACAGAGCCCCTTTATTCTGTAGATGAAGCTTTTGCCTCCCTGGAGTATTTTACAGAGGTGGAATATGATAAGACCGTTACCCTGGGGCAACAGCTTTCTTTCCGCCTGAGAAATAGCGGTCATATCCTTGGTTCAGCCTTTATTGAAATCTGGGCGGCCGATGAAGGAGAGATAAAAAAACTGGTTTTTACCGGGGACCTGGGAAGGAAAAAGCAGAGCATTATTCGCGACCCTGATATTCTTGAAGAAACGGATTACTTAATTATGGAAGGTACCTACGGACAGAGGCTTCACGAAGGAGAGGAAGAGAAGGAGGAACTTCTTAAAGATGTCATAAATTCCACCCTGCAGCAGGGCGGTAATATTGTTGTTCCCTCTTTTGCCGTGGGGAGGACTCAGGAGCTTTTATTTATACTTAACAAGCTGATTGTCAGGGGGGAGATTCCCCATCTGCCCATTTATATTGATAGCCCCATGGCAATCCGCACAACGGATCTTTTTATTGAGCATGAGGAGTGCTTTGATTTGGAGATGCGGGCTTCCATTGCCCGCGGGGAGAGCCCGCTGCATTTTCCGGAAGCGCATTTTACGCCTACTGTGGAACAATCCCGGGCCATCAATGAGATGGAAGGGGGCATTATGATCATCTCCGCAAGCGGGATGTGCGATGCCGGACGGATCAAGCACCATCTGAAGCATAATCTCTGGCGCTCCCAATCAACGATTCTTTTTGTCGGTTATCAGGCCCAGGGCTCCTTGGGGCGCTTCTTATTGGATGGGGCTGATCGCGTCACACTTTTTGGAGAGGAAATTAAAGTCCGGGCGCGTATTGCATCCATAGAGGGTTTTTCTGCGCATGCCGACTGCAACGAAATCCTCAAATGGGTCGGCAAAATTAAAGAATTTCCTTCCCAAATCATTCTTGTCCACGGAGAAAGCGAACCGCTGCAGCACCTGGCAGGTCTGTTGAAAGAACAATATCAAGCAGAAGTTTATATTCCCTCTTATCTGGAAGAAATATCCTTATTCCCCATGGGGTCTGCCGGGTTTGAAATTAAAAAGGAAATTTCCGCCCGTCTCAAAGCACAGGAGATTTTGAAGGAGTGGAAGGAAAACAGCGGGTTATTTACGGCCAAGCTAGCTGATTATGTAGAAAAAGAGCGAGATCTGGGGCGTCTTGAAGCCCTGGAGGAACGTCTCGGCTTTTTCTTCCGGCAGATGGAAAATGAAAGCAATACTATGAGGAATTTTCCCCTTCTTTTCGCTCCCCCACAGGTGGAGAAGATAGGTGAAATATTAAAGGATAAGAGTGAAGAAGAAAAAAGAGCGTAAGGTAGCTAATTCTCGCAAAGGAGTGTCAGAGAGACTGTGGACCATGGATTATCGATTGAGGAGATTATGAAGATCATTCCCCACCGTTACCCCTTTTTACTGGTAGATCGCATTACCGAAGTAATCGTTGGGGAAAAAGCGGCAGGATTAAAAAATGTTTCTATCAACGAGCCTTTTTTTCAGGGACATTTCCCCGGTCAGCCGGTTATGCCCGGAGTCCTCATTGTGGAAGCCCTGGCTCAGGTAGGCGCTGTGGCTGTTCTCAGTAAAGAAGAGTTTAAAGGGAAGCTTCTTTTATTCCGGGGCTTCAACAATGTTCATTTCCGGGGTGTTGTTCGTCCAGGCGACACTCTGCATTTGGAGGTAACGCTGACCGGTATAAGGGGACGTGCCGGCAAGGGAAAAGGACGGGCCAGTGTGGGCGATAAGGTTGTCGCTTCAGGAGAGATTTCCTTTGCCGTAGTGGAAAGAAGCCAGGATGTGAAATAAATGTAAGCCGGATTAGTAAATTTTAGTAAAATTTGTTTCTATAATTCATATTAGTTTAAAAAGAAACAGTAATCCCGTACCACTTTAATTGTGATACGGGATTTTTTTAGATGTATGCAAGATAAAAAATATATTAATTTAACATAAAATATATACAAAGAGTATAAAAAAAATATTATTAATTATCTGTAGTGGATATTTATTTTTATATTTTTTTATATTATAATTAAATATAAAATTATAACATATCTGTATTTTTTCTGCATGATATAGTTAGAAAAATATGGGAGATGTAAAAAATGGCTGGACTTAAAGAAGACAAAAAATTAAAAAAATTAACAGTTTATTTTACTTATGATGAAGAGACAAAATTAAGCCAATTGGCCGATACTCTGAAACTAAGTAAAACAAATGTAATTAGAGAGGCATTTACCCAATGGCTGGAGACCAATGATAAACAGTATAATAAGTTATTTAATTTTGACGAGGAAGACCTTATGCAAATCGGTAATGATATTTTCAGATTTAAAAAAGTTATCAGGTTAATAGTGGACAGGATAAGTAAAATATTAGATGCGGAAATGGCTGGAGTGATGCTTTATGATGAAAAAACGAACGAGTTGGTTTTACAAAAGCCTGCTTTCGGGTTGGAAAATGAAGAAGATATAAACGCTTATCGTGTACCAATAAACAGTAAGGGTAATGCGGTAAATGTTTTTTTGACCGGAGTTCCTTCCATTTCCAATGATACTCCTTCGGATCCAAGATTTTTAAAGCAATTTGTGCTGAAATATGGTGCCTATAATACAATATCTGTTCCTTTGGAGGTGAATTCAAGACGCATAGGAGTAATTCACGTCGATAATAAAAAAAACGGCTCCTTCACACAAAAAGATGTTGAATTGCTGATGTTATTATCTTCACATATGGCAATTCTTTTAGAAAATGCAGCTTATTTCGAGAAAGAAAAAAAGCAAAGCCAACAATTAAAAATAATTAATCTGGATCTGGATAACCAACAAAAAGAATTAAGGAGATTAATGGATATACATGGGAAACTGATTAGAAAAGTGCTTTATGGGGAAGGTTTATCAGCAATAACGATGACTTTAGCTGAACTGTTAAATTGTACAGTAATTGTTGAGGACAAACATTTTAACATAGTATGTCAGGCTCTACCTGAACGAGACGATGATGTTCTTCAACCTGAGGAATTACTAAAAGAAGTTAAAAATTTAACTCCAATTAGTAATAAATGCAGAGAAGCGACTTTAAAGAAAAAAATTGTTTGTATCGCTCCTTTACCGGAAAAAGGCATAAATTATTTTCGTATCCTAGTTCCCTTAACAAATAAGAGCGGTATTCTTGGATACCTTTCCGTTTTATTTAGAAACAAAACTTATGATGAATTCGATATGATAGCAATAGAACAAGCAGCTTTGGTAGCTTCCCTTGAGCTTGTTAAAGAGAAGAATGCTTATGAAATTGAATCAAGGATAAAAGGTGAATTCCTGGATTTGTTATTGCAGGGAGATTTTAAAAACGAAAAAGTTATATTTGAGCGAGCGAAATTTCTAAATTATGATATTTTCGGTTCCCAATTAGTAGCAGTCATAAGAATACAAAAGGCTCCTTCTTCTAAAAAAGATATATCTTCGTTTTTACTTGAGGCAATAAATTATATTGTTTTTCTTGTTAAGCGGTGTTTGCCTCAAAGTATTTTACTAACAATGGGAAATGAAGTAATTATTTTAAGTTCCGGGGATGAAATAAAAAATTTAATGGATAAATTAAGACTTATTTGTATAGAGATTGAACAGAAATATGCTTCTTCGCAGGTTTGTATCGGTATAGGTCAGGAGTCTAATGAGATTTTAAAAATAAAAGAAAGCTTTCAGCAAGCAAAGAAAGTTTTGGATGTACTTACTGTTTTTAATTTAACTGATAAAGTAGTTACTTACAATGACCTTGGTATTTATAGTTTACTTTTTCATGTAGATGACAAGCAGATTTTACAAAGCTTTGTTAATGAGAAATTAGGGGCATTAATTAAATATGATAATAAAAAAGGTTCTCTTCTGTTAACCCTGGAAGTATTGCTGCAAAAAAAATGTATTTTAAAAAAAGCTGCCGAAGAATTATTTATTCATATTAAAACAATAGAGTATAGAGTGCGAAAGATCGAGGAGATACTCAACGTAACATTGTCCGATGCCGAAGTTTGCTTTGAATTAAACATGGCCATTAAGATAAATCATTTATTATCTTTCAAGTACTGAGAACCGAACATAAAAATAAGTAAGCTTTGGAAGTATAAATATGTAACTTTTATCTTTGCTGGTGCACCGTTTTTAATCTCGAAACAAACCATCCGAGAAGTATTGCAATATAAATACTTTAATACAATAATCGCAAGGAAACTCGCCTTTCACCCAATTTGAGTAAACTCAGTAAACTTCCAGGACTTTGTAAAAAATATATATAATTTAAAAAATATTTAAAAAACATTAAATATATACTTATAAGATAAAAAAGATTCATTTAATTTATCCTTTACGGATATTTTATTAAATACTTTTTTATTGTAAAATTTAAAATAGGTTAACAAATAAACTTTAAAGGAGAGGTAAGCGGATAATGTACTGGAACAAGGAATTTGAAACAATGCCGTGGCCAGAGGTACAAAAGTACTGGTTGAGCAAGCTACCTGCTTTTATTGATTATCTTAAGCATAATTCAGGTTATTACCAGAAGCGTCTGCAATCGGCAGAAAGTGTGAAGATAAGTTCAATAGAAAATATGAAACAATTTCCCTTTTTAACTAAAAGTGAACTTCGTGAAGCGCAGTTGAACAGTTCTAGAGAGTTTCCGTTGGGAGAAATACAGACAGCTAAAACCGAGGATATTGTACAAGTTATCTCCTCCTCGGGAACCTCCGGTCGGCCGGTGTACTACGGGGTAACTTCAAAAGACGTCGAAATTTGGAAAGATGCTATTGCCACTTTATACTATACTGCGGGAATTAGAAAGAATGATATCGTTGCCCACACCACTGGCGTACCTTTGTTTGCCGGTGGTGAACCTTACTTTGAAGGGATCCGAAATATTGGAGCTATGACAGTTTGGCCCGGCAATTTGTCTACTTCCAGAATGCTGGAAACAATCAGGAATCTTAACTGTACAGTTATTCAGGCCACCGCATCTTTTAATCTCTACTTGGCAGAACATTGTCCGGAAGCATTAGGTATTGATCCCAAAGAATTGGGGATAACCAAAATATTAGGAGGTGGTGAGCCCGGCTTAGGAGAGGAAGCGATCAGGCAAAAATTAAAAGATGCCTGGAATGCGGAAACGGTACGTGAAATTATGGGGTTGGCGGATGTAATGCCCGGCATGTGGGCAGAATGTGAAGATGAATCCGGTATGCATTTCAATGCACAAAAGTATGTCATGGTTGAACTGTTGGATAAGGAAACAGGGGAGTGCTTGCCATGGGAAACCGGAGTTGTAGGAGAGTTGGTTTACACCAACTTTAGTAGGTCGGCTACGCCGGTATTAAGGTACCGTTCAGCTGATCTTGTCCGTGTAGAGGGCACATCATGTTCATGCGGCAGAAAATCACCCAAGATTCGCTGTATTGGCAGAGTAGACGATCTGCTTATTTTTAAGGCTATGAATGTTTATCCATCTGCAATACGCGATGTAGTTCTCAAACATTTTGAACAGTTTCTCACTGGTCAAATGCAGGTAGTAAAGGATTCTGCAGAACAAGTTCGCTTTGACTCGGCAATACCTGTAGACATAGAGGTTAATCCAGCCGAATATGATCTTGCCGATTTAAAAAAGAAAATTGAAAAAGTAGTAAGAGATACATTAAATATTCGTATTAAAGCAGAACTTGTTCCAGCTAATACTATTCAGAGAACACAATATAAATCACCTTTGATTCGCATACGTGAGCAGTAAGAAAGCGGGGAGGATAGAAAGAAAGCGTAACAAATAAATTTTAAATGTTCCAAAGAATCCATAAATACCAGGTTGTGGTTATGTAGACACGATTTGTTTTGTTTACATAACCACAACTTTACAAAAAGGAGTAATAAAAATAGTAAATGAAAGAATGAGAGCGCCTTTAATTTTAACTATCTTAGACAAGGAGAAAAATTATGAGAAAACATAAAAATATTTTAGCCGTTGGCTTACTGGTAGTTTTGATAGCTATTTTACTGACAGGATGTGGAAATGGCACTCCTGCGGGGGAAGAGGCGAAAGATAAGGATGTCAAGGTTATAACTCTTGTAGGTGCTGATATGACTCCGGCAAGTTCTTCTACAGCTCAAATTTTCGAATGGTGGGGCTCAGAGATCGAAAAAAGGACTAATGGACAGGTAAAGTTCAATTATTTCTGGTCCGGCAGCTTAATAGGAGCTTATGAACAACTTGAGGCTGTTAAAAAAGGAAATATTGATTTTACTCCTTATTATTCCGGTTATCATCCTGACATAGCTCCACTTCCGTTAATTGCATTAATGCCTATGATGAATATTGGTCCTTTAGAGCAGTCATTATATGCGGCCGATGAACTTTATCGGACACACCCCGCCCTGGAAGCGGAATTTAAAGGAAATAATGTGAAATATCTATACCCTGTTTTTGTCCCTGATGCTTATGTCTGGTCAACAAAGAAACCGATAAACACGAAAGAAGACTTAAAAGGTTTAAATTTTAGGGCTTTTGGCCCATGGCTGACTTTTTTTAACGAACTAGGAGCCAGTCCTGTCAGCCTGCCTGTTCCTGAGATATATGATGCACTGGATCGAGGGGCATTAGATGCAGACATTATGTTTCTGCCTAATGCTGCCGGTAATAGCTACTGGGAAGTAACAAAATATGTGAATACAACGAATTTGGGCGCTAACCTTGGTGCTCCTGCGGTTATGAATATTGATACGTGGAACAGTTTGCCTGCCGATATTCAAGAAATTATTGAACAAGTTAGCATTGAGGCCGTTGACAAGAGTGTTGAGGTAAATGAAGAGTTATATGCTAGGGATAGTAAGGCTATTCAAGATCAAGGAATGACTGTTTCTGAATTTTCAGCTGATGACATTAATACAATGCAGCAGATTGCCCAAGAGAAGGTGTGGAACCCCTATATAGAGGAACTTGAGAATAAGGGTATACCGGCAAAGGATGTGCTTAATACCTACCTTCAGTTGTTAGACAAGTTTAAATAAAGTAAATAAATAAGAAAGTAACAAAGAAACAAAATTATTTACATCTTGGACAAGTTGGCTTGGAGCAGGCTGCAGTGGTTAAATACTAATGGGGGACCAATAACATGGAAAAAAGTAATATGCAGTGGGAAAAAGTGATTAGGCAAATTTCTTTTTGGGCAAATTTGATTAGTTCGTGGGGTCTCTTTGTGCTAATGTGCATGGGAATAGTATCAATTGGTTTGCGCTGGGCAGGTTTTCCTTTGGGCGGTGCCATCAATCTGTCTGTCTACTTACTTGTAGCAGTGATATATTTCTCTCTAGCTTATGCGCAATCACAGGGACAGCACGTGGCAGTAGAGTTTGTTGTTTCCCGGATTCGGGGTAACTTCCGCATGCTTATCATAATAATCGGATTATTTATATCACTTGTGGCCTGCGCCTTTTTGGTGTGGAGTGGTTGTGAAAGTGCCTGGATGTCGTGGGCAATCAGGGAAAGAATGGACGGTGCTCCATTTTATCCGATTTATCCATCAAAGATTGCCCTTGGTATTGGGTTAATTGTTTTATGGATACAATTGTTAGCTGATTTTATAAAAGAGATTAGAAAATATAAATGTTTGGGCAGATAGGGAGTGTGAACAAGTGAACCCGCTCATACTGGGTACTATTGGTTTGATCGCCCTGTTTTTTTTAATAGCATTAAGGATACCTATTGCCTTTGCTATGTTTCTGGTCGGATTTGGCGGTTTAGCCATGACAAGAGGCTTGGAGCAGGCGATTTCAATGGCCGGATCTACATCATATTACGCCATTGCTAATTGGCTGTATCTAGTGATACCAATGTTTATTTTGATGGGTGAATTTGCCGGTGCAAGTAATATCATTTCTGACCTGTTCTACTGTTTTAAGGTCTGGTTTGGAAGAATTAAAGGTGCGCTAGCCGTTGTTACTATCTTTACTTCAATGATTTTTGCTTTTGCCACCGGTTCAACCCTCGCAGCGACTGCAGTAATGGGTAAAGTTGCCTTACCTGAAATGTCCGCTGCGGGATATAAACCAAAACTTTCGCTGGCAACTGTATTGGGCGGTGGTACGCTGGGGAATATAATTCCGCCGAGCATTGGCCTATCTCTTTTCGGCATCCTTACGGAGCAATCTATAGGCAAACTTTTAATTGCCGGTATAATACCCGGGGTAATGGTAACAGCGCTGTTATTAATGCTCATATTTTTGTGGATTGTTCGTGATAAAGATGCCGCACCTTTGACACCTTCCAGTTCATGGAAAGAAAGATGGCGCAGTTTGAAAAATACGATTGGAATGATTTTAGTCCTTATCGCCGTCCTGGGAGGTATTTATTCAGGTATTGTTACCATAACCGAGGCTGCTACGGTCGGTGCTTTTGGTGCTTTTCTTGTTGGCCTTTTTTTACGCCGCTTGAACTTGGCAAAAGTTCAGCAAAGCTTGATGAATACCATGGCATTGTCTGCTGTAATCTTTTTCTTATTGTTTTCAGTTGCACTTTTTACACGATTTTTAGCCTTTACCGGTTTTACAGGGCAGTTGACAAATTTGGTAACTGTTTCAGGCATTTCACCGATGCTGACACTATTTTTAATTATCGCAGTTTTCATATTTATGGGTTGCATTATGGATGCCACTTCGATGATGCTGTTGGTAGTACCGGTTACTTTCCCCATAATAACGGCACTTGGATTTGATCCTATCTGGTACGGCATTCTTTCAGTTGCAATGGTTCAAATCGGACAGATAACACCGCCGATCGGAATGTGTATCTATGTCCTCAAGGGTGTTTCGGGTGTGTCTTTGGAAGAATGTTTCGGTGCATCCTGGGCTATTTTGAGTGTCTGGATTATTGCGATAGCTTTGCTTATCAAATGGCCAAGTATTGCTCTTTGGCTTGCGAGTACAATGTAGAATTTTTTAAAAAATTGAAAATACTCAATGGGAAGGAAAATAAAATGGCTTTTCAAGATCTTAGGGACTGGCTTGATGCTTTAAAAAAACGGGACGAATTAAAGGAAGTCAATGTTGAAGTTGATTGGAATGAAGAGATAGGTGCCATAACCCGAAAAGTTTTGGACAAAGAGAAAGAGGCAATTCTTTTCAATAAAATAAAAGGATATCATAAAACGGCTTGCCGCCAGGTACATACAAACTCTTTAACTACTTATCATAGAGTGGCTATGATGCTTGGCTTGCCGGCTGATATTCCTGTTAGAGATATAATTCAAAATGTTCGCAAAAGAACGCGAGCTCCCTTTTGTTTTCAACATAAACCGGTGTTTGTTCATGATGGGCCGGTTAGAGAGGTAATAATCAGCAATAAGGATGTTAATCTCTATGATTTACCTGTGCCCAAATGGAATCCGAGAGATGGGGGACGATATATATCTACTTTTTGTGCTGTCGTTACAAAAGATCCTGAAACCGGTTGGATAAATGCGGGTCTTTACAGAGGGATGATCGTTGATGAACAAACGATTGCTATGTTAGTATGGCCGGATAAGCATTATGGGCAGCATTTCTTTAAATATCAAAAAAGAAGAGAGGCAATGCCTCTAGCCTTGGTCATCGGCTGGGATCCGATTTTGCCTTTTTGTGCTGCCGCTCCATACCCACCACAAGTAAGTGAATACGATATGATGGGAGCTTTAAGAGAGGAGCCGGTACCGCTCGTAAAGTGTGAGACGATAGACCTGGAAGTACCCGCTTCAGCGGAAATTGTTATTGAAGGGCTTATGTCTACAAATCCAAGTGATTTTTTTCCGGAAGGTCCCTTTGGAGAATTCCCGGGATATTACGGCGGTGAAAAATCTCCTAAGCCTGCTATGAAAGTACAGTGTATAACCCACCGCAAAGATCCGATATTTGTGGGCACATTGGAAGGGAAGCCAATTGTTGAGGATTGTGTCGTTTGTTCTATTAATATGTCAGCTTATGCCTGGAATGGGCTTGAATCCATGGGCGTACCGTATGTAACAGATGTCTTTTGTCCACCTGCGACCGGATTTGGCACAAATATCAGAGTTCAAATCAAGAAAAAATACCAGGGTCATGCAAAACAAGTAGCTGCCGGACTTTTTGCCTTACAACCCGGGGCTTTTAAAAACGTGATTGTCGTTGAGGATGATATTGATATCCATGATAACCTTCAGACTGAATGGGCCTTTGCCTATCGGGTTGATGCCAAAGAAGACGGGATCGTCATCTTTCCGGGATTTCCCGGTTCCGGTTTAGACCCCAGTACGCCTCCGCAATGGAAAGATCCGGAGATTCATGGAAGAGCACGCTGGAACCGCCTTTTAATAGATGCAACCAGAGATTGGCGTTTTCCGAAAAGAGAAGTTTGGGGTGGGGAGAATTTTCCGCCGGTTGTTGAAATGAGTAAAGATATGGATGTGTTGACGAGGAAGCGTTGGAAAGAGTACGGTTTTGATTAAACCCTATCTGTTTAATAGATATAGGAAGGGGGTTATTGATGGTGCTATCAATAAAAGCATTGCAACGAATAAAGGCACGGAGAAAGAATTTGTACGTAAATATCCCGCTTGTCACTGATAAATTAGCTCTTCTGGTCATTGACATGCAAAATGTGTTTTGCGCCCAGGGGGCACTGCTAGAAACTTCTGAGGCCCGAGAAATTGTTCCAAATATTAACCTTATTGCAGAAATATGCCGCTCATTGTCTATACCGGTAATTTTTATTCGACATGTTACTATGGCCAAAGGAGGGGATATAAAAAACCAGTTATTGTTTTTTGATCAAGAAAAACATGCGGATATTATTGAACAGCTAACCCCCGGACATTGGGGATGTGCAATCTGGGATGATCTGGAAGTAAAAGAAAAAGACTTGATTCTTGAGAAATGCAGGTTTAGTGCTTTTTTACCCGGATCGTCCCAGTTGGAAAGATTATTACGGTCACTAGAAAAAGATACTATTATCGTAACTGGTACAAGAACAAATATTTGTTGTGAGTCAACCGTAAGAGATGCCATGATGTTAGATTTCAAAGTAATAGTGGTCGGTGATGCAACTGCTGCCTTGGATAAAATAGATCATCAGAATAGTTTAGATATGATGGGAGAAATATTTGCAGATGTAGTCAGCGCCGGATATCTTGTTGAAGAACTAATATTACGAAGGAGAGAAAAAAATTGAAGAGCATGCGAAGCTACCTTGAGAAAAGAAAAAAGGCCTTTCCTGAAGATTTTATCATAGTTAAAGAACAGGTCGATCCCGTTTACGAAATAACGGCAATTGTAAAAAAGCTGGATATGAATGGTTATAATCCAATTTTATTATTTGAGAATGTAAAAGGTTTCCAAAATCCAGTGATCTGCAATGTCCAGGCAACATCCGATCAACTTGCTTTTGCTTTAGACGTAAAGGCTGAACAGCTTGAGGAGCATTATGAAAAAGTTGAAGCAAGCATAATGACGGGGCAAGAAAAATGCGAACTTGTATCTGTGCCGCATGAGCAGAGCCCGGTTAAGGAAGAAAAGTTTTTTGGAGAAGACATTAACCTTTATCACTATCCTTTTATTACACATCATTTGGGTGAAAAGCCTTATATTACACGTGCGGTTGGTATTACCCGCGATCCTGAAAACGGACTTCTACATGCAGGTCATTACAGGTTGATGATAAGCGGCAAAGATCGAATGGTTACGCATATGACACCTGGACGCCATCTTTGGGATATCTATAATAAAGCATCTAAAATGGGTAAAGATTTACCCATAGCTTTTTGTCTCGGTTGTCATCCTGCATGGCATATGGCAGCGCAATCGAGAATAACTCACCCCCCAACAGAATTGGAGATAGCCGGTGCTTTGGCCAAAGAGCCGCTTCTAGTGACGTCATGTGAAATGAGTGATTTACAGGTTCCCGCAGAGTCGGAGATTGTATTTGAAGGTGTACTTAAGCCCGGGGCGCTTGAAGGAGAAGGGCCATGGTCCGATTTTACACGTTATTCCCAGGTTGCTGATAGGCACCCGGTTTTTGTTAATGCTATTACCCAACGCAAGGATTATATTTATGAAGATGCCGGTGCCTGGTTGAAGGCAGGTTTAAGTTTTGCACGTATTCCACAGTTGATCAATGCCAGGAGATCGATTATTAAGACAGTTCCTAATGTAAAAGATTTTCGATTCGGTTTTTATCCGGCGCAAATGTTTGGGCTTATTTCCATAGATAAGCACCATGTTTCAGAACCCAGACAGGCAATATTAGCTGCTTTTGCTTCCGAGATATATCTGAAATATGTGGCTGTTTTCGACACTGATATAGATTTATCCAATCCGAATGAGATTACCTGGGCTCTGGCTACAAGAGTTCAAGCGGAAAATGATTTTCTAATACTTCCGAAAATACTTGGTACTGACCTGGATATTTCCGCTCCAATAGAAGGCATGGTTACCAAGGTTGGGATTGATGCAACTGCCAAGCCTTTTAGAAAAGATTTACCGGAAATAGGAAAGATAGATGAAGATATGTTAAGTAAAATCGATATTAAAAAGTTTATGAGTGCTAGATAGGGTTTAATTATTTAAGCATGATTACATAAATAAGGGAGGATAAAAGATATGCCGTTCACAGAAGATGAAATTATCCAAATATTAAAGATAGTAGAACAGTCAAATTTTGATGAATTACATTTAGAATCAAACGACCTCAAATTAGTAATCAGAAAAGGGGCCAGTGGCCTGGAAGCTGCCAAGGAAAATGGCGTTTTGACGCTCCAATCAAGCTTAGAAACAAATGGCGATAAACCGCTGGATAGATCTGCAGACCAAGAAGTGAAAGATAACCACCGGGAAAAAGAAGAATTAGAGGAAGGCCATCTCACGATCAAAGCGCCTTTACTGGGAACTTTCTATAGAAGGTCCGAGCCCGGGAAACCGGTTTTTGTCGATGTAGGTACTCTCGTTGACGAAGATACAACAGTATGCATTATTGAAGTAATGAAAGTTTTCAGCACAATCAAAGCCGGGGTGAAAGGTTATATCAGCAAAGTTTGTGCAGAAAACGGGGAATTAGTTGAGTATGGACAACCGCTTTTCTTGGTTAAACCTCTTTAAAGAGCAACTATTTCGCAGTTTCTTTTGCCTATTAATAACCAATTAATTAAAAAGAAGGGATGACGAATTTATCTTATGAACAATATTTCCAGAGTTTTGGTTGCTAATAGAGGTGAAATTGCTGTTCGTATTATCAAAGCTTGTCGGGATTTGGGGTTGGAGACAGTTGCAGCACTTTCTGAAGCTGATTTAAAGAGTTACCCGGCTGAGATTGCAGACCGTGTAATATGTATCGGGCCTTCATATTCTTCCCAAAGTTATTTAAATATGCAAGCAATTATTACTGCAGCCATCGGGACTTCATCTGACGCAATACACCCCGGATATGGTTTTCTCGCTGAGCAACCGGAACTGCCGGGTCTATGTGAAAAGCATAATTTAATTTTTATTGGACCGCAAGCAAACAAGATAAAACAAATGGGAAACAAACTTTTAGCTAGAAAGATCGTTCAGGATTTAGGTATAAATGTAATTCCAGGTTCAGAAAAAGTTAATAATCTGAATAATGCCATAGCCCTGGCTGAAAGTATCGGCTTTCCTGTTCTATTGAAGGCTGCTGCGGGAGGCGGGGGGCGGGGAATGAGAGTTGCCATGAATGCCGATGAATTAAAAAGTGCTTTTGAAGCGGCAGCAGGTGAGGCACAAGCGGCTTTTGGTGATGACACAATTTATATTGAAAAGTATATTCCTAATGCCCGGCACATTGAGGTGCAAATTCTTGCCGACTTTTTGGGTAATGTCGTTCATCTGGGAGAGCGTGATTGTTCATTACAGCGCCGCTACCAGAAAGTTATCGAGGAAGCGCCTGCTTTTTTCTTACCATCGGAATTGAGGAAAAAAATCTGCGAAGCAGGTGTGTTAATCGCCAAAAATATTCAATATGAAAGTGCAGGAACAGTTGAATTTATTTTGGACCAGGATACCGAAAAATTTTATTTTTTAGAAATGAATACTAGAATACAGGTTGAACATCCTGTTACTGAAATGATTACAGGTATAGATATTGTACAAGAGCAGATCAAAATAGCTGATAAAAATCCGATTAGTTTTTCGCAATCAGACGTAAAATTTAACGGTCATGCGATCGAGTGTCGTATTAATGCCGAATCTCCTAAAACGGATTTTCTGCCTAACCCCGGTAAGATAACTGCTTGGCTGTCTCCGCAAGGTAAAAAAGTGAGAGTGGATACGCATTGTTTTTCAGGTTATTTTATTCCCCCTTATTATGATTCATTGCTAGCAAAGATTATTACAACGGGTAATAACCGCTTAGAAGCTATCAATGAAATGCAAGATAGTCTGAAAGAGTTTGTAATTTCCGGTGTTGAAACTACTATTCCGTTTCTTCAATTTTTAATTAAGCAAACGGATTATTATGAAGGAAGAATAAATACACGCTGGGTAGAAAAGGTATTAAGCTTTTTTCAATAACATTAACATTTATTTAGCAAAAATTAACAGACAACCATGAAATATTTTGAAATTAGGAAGCTTGTGAATACGATACACATTACGACACACATAAGGAAGTGAAAAAATGAATCAAATAAATTTTGTTGATACAACTTTTCGAGATGGTCATGCCAGTTTATGGGCTGAAGGAATGACAACCGATATGATGCTTCCTGTAGCTGAACAGATGGATAGGGTTGGCTTTAAATCTATGGAGCTTACAGCATTGAGTCATTTTAAAAAGTGTGTACGTGAACTGTATGACGATCCTTGGGAAAGAATCAGGCTTATTTCCCAAAAAATAACTAATACTCCTTTAAACCTGATGATGCATTGCAGTATTACAGCATTTGATGTTACACCACTTCCTATCCTCAAACTCTGGCTGGAGAGAATAGCGGCTAACGGAATAAAATGTATTCAACTTATGGAACCTTCAAATGATATGAGTTTTCGGGTTCCGGAAACTATAGAATTTGCTAAGAATGCCGGTCTTAAAGTTACCATGGCACTGGTGTATTCTTTATCACCAAAACATACGGACGAGTATTATGCGCAAAAAGCCCGGGATGTGGCAGAACTAAATATAGATGCGATCTATTTAAAAGATCCGGGCGGCCTTTTGACCCCTGAACGTACCCGTACATTGATACCAATTCTCTTAGAGAATATAAAGGGGATACCCCTGGAACTCCATTCACATTGTACCACAGGATTAGCTCCGCTCTGCTACCTTGAAGCCTTAAAACTTGGAGTTTCAACTTTTCATACGGCAATTCCGCCGCTTGCCAATGGCTCATCACAGCCGTCTATTTTTAATATTGCCGGCAATGCTCGTTATTTTGGTTATACTTCCACAATAGACGAGGGAGCAATTAAATGTATATCCGATCACTTCAGATTTATTGCCAAAAGAGAAAATCTTCCCATAGGAACTCCGCTTGAGTATGATTATTACCAGTACATTCATCAAGTACCCGGAGGTGTGATTTCCAATCTCAGGCATCAACTCTCTACATTAAAGGCAGAAAATCGTTTAGAAGAAGTTTTTGAAGAAATAGTCAGGGTCCGCAAAGATCTAGGTTATCCAATAATGGTGACGCCTTTCTCACAGTTTGTTGTCAGCCAGGCTTTTATAAATGTAATGCTCAAAGAACGATATAAAGAGGTCACAGATGAAATAATACAATATACTCTGGGATATTGGGGAAAAGAAGCCAGTTCTTCCATTGACACCAATATTATGGATAAAATAATTAGTCGAACCAGGGCAAGGGAGCTTTCGGCAATGCCTCCTTCCGAAATAACTATAGCTGAAGTACGTAAGAATTTTGGAGGGGAAAACATTTCTGATGATGATTTATTACTTCTTTATATCATCGGGGAAGAGGATGATATAAAGAAAATGCGTACCGCTAGTTTGGAGAAGAAAAACTATACTGCAAAAACACCGGTAATGGTATTGATAGAAGAACTTGCCAAACAGAAAGATGCTAATTATATTAATGTGCAAAAAGAAGACTTTTCATTAACTCTTAAGAAAATATTATAAATATTCACAATTATATAAAAATTAATCTAATATTATTAATTAGTTTGGAGGAGATAATGATGTTCAAAAAAGCCTATATTCCATATAGAGGATACTACAGCACCCCTTTTTGTAAATGGCAGGGTAGCTTAGCCAATGAAAATGCCATAGCGTTGGGAGCTAAAACCAGCAAACGCTGGTTTGCGGCGAGGGGATTGGACCCGGCCCAACTTGACTACCTCTATTTAGGCATAACTATAGGTCAGCACCGTATCTTTTTTGCTTCAACATGGGCTGCTGCGATGTTGGGTGCGCCGGATATTCCCGGTGTCACTTTAATGCAGGCTTGTGCCACCTCTACTACCGCTGTTTTTAACGCCGGCATGGCAGTGGAAATGGGGAATATCAATACCGCATACTGTCTCATGGTTGACCGTACATCAAACGGCCCCCATACGATATGGCCAAATCCATTCGGTCCGGGAGCGGAAGTTATTTCCGAAAACTGGAATATGGACAATATGCGAGTGGACCCCTCTACAGGTTTGGGAACGATTAACACCGCTGAAAATGTTGCCGGAGAAGCAGGATTTACCCGTGATCAAGCAGATGAACTGGTATTGATCCGTTATGAGCAGTATAAACAAGCCTTGGTAAATGACCGGGCCTTTCAAAGGCGGTACATGTTTCCGGTGGAAGTTAAGATATCACGAAAGGAAAAAAAGCTGATTGAAGTCGATGAAGGTGTATCGAGTACTTCGAAAGAAGCTCTGGGGCGTTTAAATCCGGTAATGGAAGGCGGTATTCATACTTATGGTGCGCAGACGCATCCGGCTGACGGTAATGTCGGTATTATTGTCACCACTGAAGAGAACGCGAGGGCAATGAGCGCAGACCCCGGTATTCCCATCCGGATCATTTCCTACGGATTTGCCCGGGCCAAAAAAGCGTTTATGCCGGCGGCTCCGGTTCCTGCTGCCAAAATGGCCCTGGAGCGGGCAGGACTTTCGGTTAACGAGATAGTTGCCATTAAGAACCACAACCCGTTTATCGTCAACGACCTGTTTCTCGCCAAGGGGTTAGGTATTGACGGGTCCTCTTTTAATAATTACGGCAGTTCAATGGTCTTCGGCCATCCACAGGCTCCCACCGCAGGGAGGCTCTTAATTGAAGCAATCGAAGAGACGGTAATAAAGGGAGGAGGATACGCCATGGTAACCGGTTGCGCTGCCGGCGATATGGCTGCTGCGCTAGTGGTAAAAGTCGGTTAAGTAAAACAGAAAGTGTACTGAGAAGGAGTTATCGATGCTTTTATAAAATCCATTTAATACCGGCAGAAAGAACGTAAATTTTTCGGAGGTAGAAAATAATGGAAGTAAGATCGGTAAAAAAAGACATATCGTTAACCCAGTTAAAAGAAGATCTTGACAGGTATGAAAAAATTGCAAGGGATAACGGATGTACCCATGTGAAAATTATGGAGATTAAAGAAGTAGTGCTTGATTATCGTGCAAAATTTAAATGTTCAGTCCCTAAATGTCCTTACTATAATACCAATATTAATTGTCCGCCTTATACCCCTTCCTATGAAAGTATAGAAAGATTTATTAAACAATTCCAGTTTTCTCTCTTGGTTGGTGTTGAAATGCCCTCCTCTTTTTTAACAAGGTCAAAAAAAGGACAAAATATTCATAACACGTTTGCTTATGAACATTCTTCTGAAGTAATGGCCGGACGTAAAAAAATACCTGAAATAATCTCAAAGATAGAATCTAAAGCTTTTTATGATGGTTATTATTTTGCTACAGCTTTTAGTGCAGGTCCATGTAAGGCATTATGGTGTATGGATGTAGAGTGTCAGGCTCTGGTTAAAGGAAAATCCTGTCGGTATCCCCTTCGTAGCCGACCAAGCATGGAAGGTTGCGGCATCGATGTTTTCGGAACTGTAACCAATGCGGGGTGGGAAATCTACCCAATTGGCGACCAATGTCAGAGCAACGATATCCCTTATGGATTAAGAGTGGGTATTGTTTTTATCTACTAACTAACTTTTTGGAATCACTGTATTCGACATCTGAATAAGTAACGAAGATAGATAAATAACTAAGATAGTTGACAAACATATTCCTTTGTATTATGATGCTTGCAGTGGAAAAATATTTTTAATTTTGAACTCTTATCCAGAGCGGGGGAGAGATGGGCTCTATGAACCCCGGCAACCGGATCGGTTCAAGGGGAGTCTTGTTGCTACTCAAGGAGCAGTAAGCCTGCCTGAAGACCCGGTCGGCCGGTGCCAAATCCTACAGGGTCGGCGTTTTTCTTCTTTAACGGCTGTCCTTGGGAGATAAGAGGTTTAGTTTTCATATGACCTCTGCCTTCCGGGCGCGAGGTCTTTTCATTTTTGAGGGTATGTATTTATTAGGGGAGGTATGTACTGTGCAAAAAAACAGCGGTGTTATTTTATTCTCTTCGGAATCAGTTACTGAGGGTCATCCCGACAAGATTTCAGACCGCATCTCCGATGCTGTTCTTGATGCTATTATGAAGGATGATCCCCAGGGGAGGGTGGCCGTGGAGACTCTGGTAACGACGGGATTGGTTTTAGTAGCCGGTGAGATTACTACTGCCTGCTATGTGGATATTCCGCAAATTGCCCGCAAGACCATCAAGGAAATCGGGTATACCCGGGCAAAGTATGGTTTTGACGGGGATACATGTGCTGTCCTGACTTCTATTGACGAACAATCTTCGGATATCGCTTTAGGTGTTGACAGGGCCATGGAGGTTAAAACCGGTGAAGAAAAAGAAGATAGCTATAATCTGATCGGAGCCGGGGATCAGGGGATTATTTTCGGTTTCGCCTGTAACGAGACGCCCCAACTGATGCCCTTACCAATCTATTTGGCTCACAAGCTGGTTTGGACCTTGACCCAGGTTCGCAAAGAAAAGATCATTCCTTATCTGCGTCCGGATGGTAAGTCTCAGGTTACGGTGGAGTACCGTGACGGAAAGCCTTCCCGTATTGCCGCTGTCATTCTTTCCTCCCAGCACAGGAGCGATGTTCCCCTCTCCCGTTTGCGGGATGATTTAATAGAGCAGGTCGCGAAAAAAGTTCTTCCTGCAGAGTTGCTGGACAGCAAGACAAAATATTTTGTTAACCCCACGGGCCGTTTTGTCATTGGGGGTCCTCAAGGGGATACCGGTGTAACGGGACGGAAGATTATCGTGGACACTTACGGAGGGTATTCACGCCACGGTGGCGGTGCCTTTTCCGGAAAAGATCCTACCAAGGTGGACAGGTCGGCAAGTTATGCGGCACGTTATGTGGCCAAAAATGTGGTTGCCGCAGGACTGGCCGATAAATGTGAGCTTGAGCTGGCTTATGCCATCGGTGTTGCCCGTCCTGTTTCCGTCTTTATTGAAACCTTTGGCACGGAGAAGGTTCCAGTATCCCTGATTGAAAGCCTTGTTCAGAAGCATTTTGATCTGAGGCCTGCGGCTATTATCGATCAACTGGAACTTCGCCGGCCTATCTATACTTCCTTGTCGGCTTATGGACATTTTGGCAGGGACGATCTGGATCTGACCTGGGAGCGGACGGATAAAGCGGGCATTTTACGTCAGGAAGCCGGTTTGCCGCCTGTCAAGGCGTAGATAAATAATCGAGCGAGTTTGCTTGTTTTCAGGAGGGAATTTTCAGTTTGGAGATCGTGGAAGGGATCCTGGAGCACATTACTTTTTACAGCGAGAGAACTTCCTATCTGGTTGGGCGCCTGAAACAGGACGGGGAAAAAGAGGTAACTTTTGTGGGTTATTTCCCTACCCTGCAGGAAGGAGAAATGCTCTGTCTGAAGGGGGAATGGAAGGTGCATCCCCGATACGGCAAACAGCTTCAAGTTAAAGAGTGGGAAGCTGTTATACCGACAACAGTCAAAGGATTGGAGCGTTTTCTCGCCTCCGGGATGATTAAGGGTGTAGGGCCTTATCTGGCCACTCTGCTGGTGAAACGATTTCAAATGGAGACGCTGGAGGTTATTGAGCATACTCCGCAGAGGCTGCTGGAGGTCTCCGGAATCGGTGCCAAAAAAGCAGCCTTTATTCACCGGAGTTACCTGCAAAACAAAGAGATCAAAGATGTTATGCTTTTTCTGCAGGCGCATAATGTCAGCCCGGCCATTGCTGTGCGGCTTTTCAAATATTACGGATCCCGGACTATCTCCCTGCTGAAGGAAAACCCTTATCGCCCGGCAGACGAAGTCTTTGGCATGGGCTTTCTTACTGCCGATAAAATTGCCCGAAAGTTAGGACTTGCCAACAATTCTCCTCAACGGATCAGCGCGGCAATTTTATACTTGTTGAATCGGGCTGCCGACGATGGTCATGTCTATCTTCCGGAAAAGGAGCTTTCCGCAAAAGTGGACGCCCTTCTGCAAGAGGATGATAAAAAAGAATCTTTTTCGACCGAAGGAAACTTAGCTGTCGAT
Source organism: Dethiobacter alkaliphilus (assembly GCA_016841605.1). Classification (GTDB taxonomy): domain Bacteria; phylum Bacillota; class Dethiobacteria; order DTU022; family UBA8154; genus DUNV01. The sequence goes on from JAENYV010000008.1 coordinate 116,136, forward strand.
GTTCCGGCAAGCGGGTCTTTTGCCGGATTGACCGAGGAGCTGCTTGACGAAATGGCCGAGCAGCGGCGCCTTTTCTATCAAGATGATAACCATGGTGAACGGGTGGTTTATGCGGCACCTTATTATCATGCGGAAAGGGGTGCCGCGGAAAAACTTCTAATTTTAGCTAAGAGTCCGCTTTTTCTTTATTCTCCCGGAGAAGAGTTTTTAAACGGGGAGATCCTGCGGGGGGAAAAACCGGAACTGGCCGGGGAACAACTTCTGGCAGTCAAGAGTGCGTTTCACAATGGTGTTACGGTGATCACCGGCGGCCCGGGAACGGGTAAAACCACCACGATCAGGGCTCTGATCAAGCTTTTCAGACGGTTCGGATTAAAAATTCTCCAGGCTGCTCCGACAGGAAGGGCCGCCAAACGCATGTCCGAGGCTACCGGAATGGAAGCGCGGACTATCCATCGCCTTCTGGAGTACAGCTATGTTGAAGGCCAGGGACCAAGTTTTCAAAAAAATGAAAAGAACCTTCTTGAGGCTCAGGTTTTAATTATTGACGAAGTTTCCATGGTTGATCTAATTCTTTTTTATAATCTGCTCAAGGCAGTCCCACCAGGATGTCGTCTCATCCTGGTGGGAGATGTTGATCAGCTTCCTTCGGTGGGGGCAGGTAATGTGCTCCGGGATGTAATCGCTTCCGAGGCCGTTCCCTGTGTGCGGCTGCAAACCATTTTCAGACAAGCCTCTGAAAGCATGATTATTGTTAATGCTCACCGTATCAACCGGGGAGAGTTCCCGCTTTATAACCGCAAGCAGAAGGATTTTTTCTTTATCTCCGAGGATGATCCGGAAAAAGTAGCCCAGCTAATTGTGGAACTATGTCTGGAAAGAGTTCCCGGTTTTGGTTCCTTTGATCCTGTGGAAGATATACAGGTCCTCACGCCGATGCGCAGAACCCCGGTGGGGGTTGAGAGGCTAAACCAACTTCTGCAGTTGAAGCTCAATCCCCCCTCCAAACAGAAAAATGAGCTGAGTTTCGGGGGCACGGTTTTTCGTCTTGGAGATAAGGTGATGCAGATTCGCAACAATTACCGGAAAGAAGTTTTTAACGGGGATATAGGCCGTATTACTTATCTTGACGCACAGGAAGGGGAAATTATTGTTTCCTATCCGGATGTTAAAATGTCCCGGGATGTTTCCTATGACCCGGCAGAACTGGACGAATTGGTTCTATCTTATGCCGTTTCTATTCATAAAAGCCAGGGTAGCGAATATCCTGTAGTGGTTATGCCTGTGGTTACACAACATTTTATCCTGCTGCAGCGTAATCTTCTCTACACGGGGATAACCCGTGCTAAAAAGCTGGTTATCCTGGTCGGCACTTCCAAAGCGATCGGCATTGCTATTCATAATAACAAGGTGGAAAAACGTTACAGCGGTTTAGCCGGCCGTCTGAAAAGAAAAGTCGGCGAAGATCACGAAGTTCTATAACGGTTTGTCTGATGGTGCTGTCTTGGCAGCCTTCTTGGCAGCATGATCATCAGTTTTATTATTAGATTAACACATTATCTTTTTACTCCGGAAAGCTGTTGACTTTTGTTCAATTTTAGGTACAGGTTAATCTTCCGATCCAGTTGCACGGATACCTCGAGCAACTTATCGTTAATTTGGTTATCTTCATTATATATTTGGTTTAACTGTTCTTTTAGCTGTGCTATCTCTGCTAAAATATCCGATATCTTTTTATTCTGTCTCATTGCCCTTTCCTTTCAAAGGATAAATGTACCTGTAAGTGATCGATGACCGGTAGAAAATTGCAAAAAATAGGCTATGGTGTTTAAAAATATTTACTTAAAGAGATATATTCAACAAAAAGGTTCACTTATCCTTTCTTTTATGTAATTTTTTTCTTGTTTTTTGAAAAAAAATTGTCATTTTACTATGTATCATGGAGGCTGCCTAAAGTGTCTGTGGGAAAATTATTTCTAAACTTGCTTTTCCCGCCGCGTTGTCCCTTTTGCCGGGAGATCCTCAGGGAATTTACTCCGCAAAAAGGGGCTTTTCCTTCCTGGGCAAAAGAGAAAAGTATTCCGAAGGTGCTTTGCAGGAAATGTGCAGAAGAACTGCCCTGGCTTCAAAAAAGCTGTCCCAGGTGTGCCTGCGGGCTGAGCGAGGGGAAAGCTTGCTTTTGTCGAAGATATGAATATGCTTTTGACAGCTGTTGTGCACTAGGGCGCTATACGGGAAAGATGAGGGAAACCTTGCACTCCTTGAAATACCACAACAAGCGGTGGTTGTCGGAACCCCTGGGGAAGCTTCTTTCCTGGAAGCTGGCTTCTCTGAGCTGGATTTCCTCCGTTGATGCCGTTGTCCCTGTTCCGCTTGCTCCCCAGCGCCGGACCGTGCGGGGTTATAATCAGGCTGCCCTGCTGGCCCGGGTGGTGGGTAGAGAACTTTGTGTGCCGGTTGTGGATATATTGGAGAGGGTAAGAGAGACGGAAAGTCAGACAGTCTTGAGCCGGGAGAAGAGATGGGAAAATTTGCAGGGAGCATTTCGCTGTCAAAAGGAATGGGAAGGAGGCGGGCATCTGCTCCTTGTTGACGATGTTTTAACGACCGGTGCTACTGCCCATGAGGCAGCGCGAGCTTTAAAAGCAGGAGCTGCGCAAAGGGTGAGTGTGGCTGTCCTGGCCCGCTAGTTTGTCGATGCGACAAGCACTTCAGATAGAAATTGTTTTTTTCCAGAGCAGCACCAGAATACCTGTTCCCGCTCCGAAAAGAAAACCCCCGATATGTGCCCACCACGCGACGGACTGGGCGTTACCCCCGGTCAGGATAAAAACATTAAAAACCTGCAGGAAAAACCAGAAGATGAGGAAAAACTTGGCTGAAATACGAGCGGTTGTTATTAGAAAACCGATGGGAATGAGGGTAAGTACCTGCGCCCGCGGGAATAAAATAAAGTATATCCCCAGGACTCCGGCAATGGCTCCGCTAGCTCCGATAACCGGCACTGAAGATGTGGGGTCGGCAAAAATATGCGCCAGACTTGCCGTGACCCCCGCTGCCAGATAAAAGAGCAGATATCCTGCGTGTCCGAGCCGGTCTTCCACGTTATCGCCAAAAACCCAGAGATAAAGCATGTTGCTGAGAAGGTGAAACCAGCTTCCATGAAGAAAGATTGCGGTAAGAAAAGGAAACCATGTTTCCGGAAGATTGATGCTGATGGGCGTGGCAAAAATTTGTTGGGGAATAACCCCATAACGAAAAAAAAGTTGCAGCAATCCTTCCTGATTCATCGTTGTCTGGTAACAAAAGATAACCGCATTAATGACGATCAAAGAAATATTAATCAAAGGAAATTTTTTGGGGCGGACATAGTCCCGGAGTGGAATCATGCGGCGGCAAGCTCCTTGTTTTTTTAATCCATTATATCATGCCCCATTCGGTGGAAGAATAAAATTAAGGCGAATGTTTTTATAGGAGGGTATTAATATTGGAGACGGGAGAAAGCGATAGAGAAAGAGCAAACATTGTCCCGCATCAGAAGATCACTTCACCTGCTTACCTGGCAAAAATTTTGCGGGAAAGAGGGCTTGCCCCTCGCCGCTCACAGGGGCAGCACTTTCTTGTGGATGAAAATATTCAGGCCATGATTCTTACAGCGGCTTCTCTGGAGGACAGTGATTACGTGCTGGATATCGGGGCCGGTCCCGGCGCTCTCTCCCTGAACATGGCTGAAAAAGTTGCCGGAGTGATTGCTATTGAGCAGGATCGAGGCCTGATAGAGCTGTTGAAGGACCAGGCTGCCCTGCGGGGCCTGGACTCTCTGCAGATTGTTGAAGGAGATGTCCGGCGTCTGGATCTGGTCGAGATCTGCCGGAAATACTGGGGTCAGACCTTTTGTCAGGGAGGAGGAGAAAAGCGCAACGTTAAGGTTGTGGCAAATCTGCCCTATTACCTGACGACCCCGCTGCTTTTTCAGCTTTTACAAGGGGCATTACCGCTTAAATCACTGGTTTTGATGGTGCAGTTGGAGGTAGCCCGCCGGATGAACGCGGAAGCCGGCCAAAAGGATTACGGTTTGCTTACTATCTTATGCAGGTACTATACAAACCCCCGGTTTCTTTTTAAAGTATCCCGGGGTGTTTTTTATCCCCGCCCGGCAGTGGATTCAGCCGTGGTTTTGCTGGAGGTTCTTTCACAACCGGCTGTGCAAGTTTCCCGGGAGGATCTTTTTTGGAGAATTGTCAGGGCTGCTTTTCAAAAGCGGCGCAAAACGATTCTCAATGCCCTGGAGGGAATCGAAACACTGGGGAAAGCTTACTGGACTGAGCTTTTGAAAAAGGCGGATATCATGCCGGCGCGCCGGGGGGAAACCCTATCTTTAGTTGAATTTGCAAAGTTAAGCGAGATACTTTATAATAAAAGTGTTCCTTAATAATTATGTCGACCCGTGTAGGATTAAATGGAAAGAAGGTCGTTCAATGCTCTTTAACAGCCCTACTCGTGGAAAGATGACACTGGAGGAGACGTTCAAGGAGATCGTTGATTATGTCAGGGAACAACCGGGGGAGCAATACAAACTTATTATCGGAACTGATTCACAGCCCCATTATGGGTCTGAAGTCAGTTTCGTCACTGCTGTCATTATCCATAGAGTCGGTAAGGGAGGCCGCTATTTTTACCGTCGGGAAAAGCAGCGCTTTCTGCAGAGTCTGCGGCAGAGGATTTTTTATGAAACATCCCTGAGTCTGGATATTGCGGGTCGCTTTTCTTCACTGCTTTCGGAAAACGGCTGTGCAAAGCTTAATGTGGAGATTCACATGGACGTGGGTACTCGAGGAGATACCAGGGGACTAATTCGGGAAGTGGTAGGAATGGTTACAGGCAGCGGTTTTGATGCCCGAATTAAGCCTGAATCGTATGGTGCATCAAAAGTTGCCGATAAGTATACAAAAATAAACTAAAAAAATAAAAGAAAAAAAGAAAAATCCTTGACACTGGCCCAAATAACTGGTAAAATTCAGGGTTTACTTGACAAATTCACAGATTTATGTTAGAATTTCTGTGAGGTGATGCCATGATGGTCGCAAAAAACACCCTGTTGCAGATCCGCAAAGAACTTGAATCTCATGTGGGAGAAAAGATAAAGTTGCGGGCTAACAGGGGGCGTAGGAAGTCCTATGAAAAAGTAGGGGTTCTTGAAAACACATACCCTTCCATTTTTGTCGTCAGAGTCGAAGAAGAACATTATTATCAGAGATTTTCGTTTAGTTATGCCGATGTCCTTACCGAAACAGTTGAATTAAGCCTTTGGGGCGGGGACAACAGAATGATTGCTCTTTGCGCGGAAAAGTAACTTTAAATTTTTAATGTATATATAAGAATAGTAAATAGACTGTATTCCCGTAATTTCTCTACAGCAGATAAGCGGGAATTTTATTTTGTACAGACTTTTTCGTCGTGTCATAACTTTACCTCCCGGTTAATAACTATAATATGTGAAGGCGTATATTTGTTATAAAGGAGGGATGAGATACCGTGGGACGAAAAAGTTTAAAAGAGGGAAAAACAGAGTTACTTACCACAAAGCTTGATTTTACATCGCTGGTAGGAGAAACTGTTTTACGTTTCTTTTTAACAAAAGATTTAATAATCCAGGAAGAACCGGCCAGGGATAAGGACCGGCCTATTCCACTGGGTGATCTGGCAGCATGGGTTAGTTTACTGGAAGTTGGAATAGAAGAAAAAAACAAGGTTATTATTCGGGGGAAGGTGGAGGGGAAAGCTGTTTTCTACTCCACTGCCGGGCCTAAAGAGGTAGGATGGGGTGCGGATGAATTTTCCCGGGAAGCCGATGTTCCCGGTGCATTACCCGGGATGACGGTTAATGGTCATGGACGTATTTCTTTCCTTGAAGACAACAGAGAACCACTGGAAATGGATGGAAAATGGTTATACCGGCTCCAGGTAGAGATTGAAATATTGCTGGCGGTTTCGGATCCCCAGCAAATGGAGATTGGCGTTGGGGTGAAGAATGTTCCGCCCGAACAGGTTATCCGGGGCGTGATTTCAGCCGAGGAGTTGGTCGGAGAAAAAAATGTTCCTCTCACCCAGACAAGGGAACTGGATTTTCCTGAACAAATCGATTATATCAAAACATTATCCTGCAGCCTTGTAGATTACTCTTATGAAAAGGAGAAAGAAGGGCTTCTTTTTAAGGGTGAACTGGTTACAGTGATCCATTTTATTGCCGGAAAAGAAAGAGGTTTTAAGGAGAACAGGCAGACTTTTTCTCAGCAAATATCCTTTCCATTAAAAAAAGGAGTGGAAGTTTCTCTTTTCCCGCGAGTTGAGTATGCAGCGCATGACCTATTGGGAAAAAAAGCCCGTCAAAGAATATACCTGGATCTATTTGTAAGGGCTACCCGCGTGGTCCAACAGGAGGTTCTTACCGCTATACGTGAGAGTGAGGTAAAGAAGGAATACCTTGTGTTTCCCAGGACGACTGGAATTGCCAAGGAGACCCTCGAGCTTGTTCAGAGATTAGCCTTTCCTTATCCCAGGGAGATCACCGCCGGTCCCTGCCGGATTTTGGAACTCGAAGCCGATGTCCAGGAAAATAAAGTGGTTGTCAGTGGGGTCCTGGAGAAAACAATTTTTTATCTTCCTGCACCGGAAAGGGAGTCGGCCGGGGGTGAAGAAGAGGAGCAGTGGCCGCTGGCTATCAAGTTGGAGGAAGATTTTAATCGGTCCCTGCAGTTGCCTGGCCTGGAGCCCGGTTCCAGTGTAGCCGTTTATTTAAGTCCGGGCAGGACGGAATTTGCTCCGGCTGAAGCTGCAACCCTGCAGGTTACCCATGCCCTGTTGGAAGTGAAAGCATGGGAAACGGATGAATACCCTGTGGTGGTGCCTTTTCGCGTGCCTCCGGAAACAAGTCTGGTTATTTATGCCGTTCGTCCGGGAGATACACTCTTAAAGATTGCCCGTATGTACGGAGTACAAACATCCACAATTATTGAGGCCAATAATCTTATTGATGAGTCTGCTCCGCAGGCAGGTAGTAAGCTTTTGATTCCTCTATTTTTTAAAGAAAGCAAGGCGCAGTGAAAACCTGGGAAGATTTCATTGGGGGCACACGTCTGAGCAAGGGTGTGCCTCTGTTTTTTTTGTGAAAATACAGAGGTCAAAGTTCAGGAGTGCCGGCAGGCCGGAAAAATCCCTCACCGGTCCGGCGCTTTGCCCGAGCGCCCGCTAAACCATCCCAATGATATAAATTTTTGCTGTTGTGTTAGAGCCTAAAACGATTTTTTTGCTGCCTTCTGAGCAGGTGGAGAAGGGGGATACCCAGTCCTAGGACCGCTACACTCTGGCCGAGGCCGATGGTTAAAACGGTCGGCCAGTAAGGGACGGCAAATAACAAGTACAAATAAAGGCTGACCAGGAAAGCATTGAAGAGGATAGGGCTCAAATAGGCAATGAAACTATGCTGACGAAAGCGGTATGTAACATAAGCTGCCAAGAGGGTTGTAAGGCTGCCGAAAACAATATCGGCAGCTCCGTAAGGGCCGAGCAGGTTGGCCAGAAGGCATCCCAGAAACAGCCCAATGATTGCCTCGGGAAATAAAATGGGAAGCAGTGTTAGCCCTTCGGCAACCCGTACCTGAACGGGGCCGAAGCTTATGGCGGAGAGCAGAAAGGTGACCGCGACATAGAGTGCGGCAATAATTCCTGTTCGGGTTATGTGCGCCGTGGTAATCTTCCATGTGCGTTTTTCTCTGTACATATTATGCCTGCCTTTCATAGAATGTCTTCCAAGTCTTTTCCCAATATGTTATACTAAATACTATAGCAAAAATATTTTTTGGAAACAAGCGACTTTTTTTGTCTGAGCGGACAAGAAATTCGGAAAGGCAGGTGCCCTTGATTGACAAAAAAAACATATGAAGAGATTAATGAAAAAATCCGGGCCGGAGAAGCAGTTGTCGTTACTGCGGAAGAAGTCATTTCTCTGGTCAAGGAAAGGGGAACAGCGGAAACTGCATCTTATGTTGATGTAGTGACTACGGGCACCTTTGGGCCGATGTGTTCATCCGGCGCATTTCTTAATCTGGGTCATCCCAAACCGCGCATGAGAATGAGCAAGGTTCTTCTTAACGGGGTAGAGGCTTACGCGGGGATAGCGGCTGTCGATGCCTATCTGGGGGCTACCCAGATACCGGAGACAGACCCAGCCAACAAGTCCTTTCCCGGTCATTTCAACTACGGCGGCGGTCATGTCCTGGAGGACCTTGTCGCGGGTAAAGAAGTTTTTCTGGATGCTTACAGCTATGGCACGGATTGTTATCCGCGGAAGACCTATCAAAAAACCATTACACTAAAAGATATTCCCTATGCAGTTCTTTATAATACACGCAATGCCTATCAGAACTATAATGTGGCTGTTAATCTTTCCGATCGCACCCTTTATACGTACATGGGTTTGTTAAAACCGAACCTGGGGAATGCCAATTATAGTACAGCCGGGCAGCTTTCCCCTCTTTTTAATGATCCTTGCTATCGCACCCTTGGGTTGGGAACGAAGATTTTTCTGGGGGGCGGTGTGGGCTATGTCAGTTGGTTCGGGACGCAACATTCTCCGGGAGCACCCCGGGGTGAGAACGGAGTTCCTCTTTCTCCGGCCGGAACTCTGGCTGTAATCGGTGACTTAAAGCAGATGTCCGCAAGGTGGCTCCGGGGAGTCAGTTTCCTCGGTTATGGGGCCTCTCTCATGGTGGGCATAGGTATTCCCATTCCTATCCTGGACGAGGAGATGTTGAAATATACTGCGGTGAGCGATGAGGAAATTTTTACTCCCGTCGTTGATTACAGCGAGGCTTATCCCCAGGGGACGGGTGAGGTGTTGGGAAGGGTCAGTTATGCTCAGTTAAAAAGTGGGCAGATAACGCTGGGAGAAAAGGCTATCCCCACGGCTCCCCTTTCAAGTTATGCCGGGGCCAGACAAATTGCCGGGATATTGAAGGAGTGGATCCAAAAAGGGGAGTTTCTTTTAACCAAACCGGCTTTTAACCTTCCTCTTACGGGCGAAGGGGTCGATTATAAAGGAAGCGTTGGGGGGGAGATTTCTTGAGAGAAAAAATGGTGTTGTATTTTCCGGCGACTGTCGTGGAGCAGCCTTTGACTTATTCTCTGATCAAGGATTATAATTTGATGATCAATATTTTAAAAGCGAATATTAATCCGAAGATGGAAGGGCGTATCGTGGCGGAGATCAGCGGGGAGAAGAAAGATTTCCATGCCGGACTGGAGTTCCTGCAGTCCCGGGGAGTAAGGGTCTTCCCCCTCGAACAGGAAATTGTCTGGGTAGAGGAACGCTGCACTCACTGTGGAGCCTGCACCGTTATCTGCCCCGCAGGTGCGCTGGTGCTGGAACGCCCGGAAATGATAGTGCGGTTTAAGGGTGATAAATGCATTATATGTGAGCATTGTATTACTGCCTGTCCATCCAGGGCCATGGAGGTCCGCTACTGAGTTGGAACATTCCCTGAGAAATTATCGCCGGCAACTCTGCCCTTCCGGGATGAATTCTTTCTCTGTAGCCGTCAAGGAGACGGATCTATGGGTGGCGGTGGGAGAGCAGCCAATAGATACCGGTCTGCCGAAGGAATTAGAGCAATTTATTTGGCGGCAAAGGAGGCTTCTGGAAGGATATATTGCGGAGGATCCTTTTTTCCGGGAGACCCTTGATCCCTATGCGGTCAGCGTGACGGCTCCTGAGATAGCGCGTGAGATGGCACGGGCGGGGAACATCGCCGGGGTAGGTCCGATGGCTGCTGTAGCCGGAGCTTTTGCCCATTATGCAGGTATGTGGCTTCTGCAAAATTTTTCTCAGGTTATTGTGGAAAACGGTGGCGACCTGTTCCTTTTTTGTCCGCAAGCTTTAAAGGTGGGTATTTACGCCGGTGATTCACCATTTAGCGGTAAACTGGCTGTGCGAGTAGAGCCGGGGCAGGGTCCCCGGGGGCTCTGTACCTCTTCCGGGAAGGTCGGGCCCTCTTTAAGTCGGGGGAGGGCCGATGCGGCCGTGATTCTGGCCCAAAGCGCTCTTTTAGCCGATGCCGTAGCTACTGCTACAGGTAACCTTGTCCAATCGGCCGGGGACCTGGAGCGGGCCGTTGAATTTGCCGGAAAGCTGCCGGGTGTGGAAGGAGTGCTGATTATTTTGGGTGATAAAATGGCGGCCTGGGGCAGAATACGTCTGGAAGAGGTTTGATCATTTAATTGAGATCGGATATTTTCTCAATGAGGGGGACAAAACGGCAATCACAGAGCCTCTGTTCTCTGATGCCTGTTTTTTCTTTGATAATCAGCCGCAGTTCCTGTAAAAATTTATCTCCCACGGGGATAACGAGACGACCTCCCGGGGACAGTTGTTTTATAAGGGGTGAGGGAACGCCCGCTGCGGCCGCGGCGGTAACCAGTATACCGTTAAAGGGGCCTTTATCAGACCAGCCTGCCGCGCCGTTGCCGGTTTTAAAGCTGATATTTTTATATCCGAGATTATGTAGTACTTTTTGGGCCTGCAAAGAAAGTTTCTGAATTCTTTCCACAGTATAGACATGGTCTGTCAACTCGGCCAGAACGGCCGTCTGGTAGCCCGATCCCGTGCCTATTTCCAATACATTTTCATCTCCCTGCAGTTCAAGGAATTGGGTCATCAGGGCAACGATGTAAGGCTGGGAGATGGTCTGATCTTCCCCGATGGGAAGAGGATGATCCCGGTAAGCAAGGTGTCGGTGCTCCTCTTGAATAAAGAGATGCCGGGGCACTTTGCGGAAAGCTTGCAGGACCCTTGGATCGTCTATGTTCCTGGGTTCCAACTGTTCCCGTAGCATTTGTTCCCGAAGCAGAGTATATTTTTCTTCATCCATGGGTTTACCCTCCTGCCCGAACAGATTATATCATGAAACAGGAGGGGAGCGCAAATTGAGGAACATGGGGACATTCCCCGGTATATGGGGAGAATGGGGATATTTTTTGAGACCTTACCTGGGGTATTCCCCGACGTCTTATCAGGCGTTGTCTCCCCAAACTTTCAAGAAAATGGGGTGTCCCGAAACCTTATTGTTTGGTGGTGAAAAACGTGAATTTTGAACAAGGGCCGATTAGGCCTCCTAGTGAGGCGGAAAGTTTGCTTGTGAGGCTTACCCGCAACTGTCCATGGAATAAATGCCTCTTTTGTCCGGTCTTTAAAGGCGGGAAATTTTCCTGGCGGACAGTAGAGGAAATTAAAAATGATATTCTGGCCATGAAAGAGGCCGAGGAAAAGGTGATGATGTTTGCCCTCAGTATGGGAGGGGAAGAGGTGACCCGTGAGGTCCTCCAGTTGGTTTATGAACAGGAACCCGACCTGCTTCAAATTGCCTTCTGGCTTTTCAGGGGAGGAAAGAATGTTTTTCTACAGGATGCGGACTGTATGGTGGTACCCCCGGACGAACTTGCCGAGGTGATTTATTTTATCAAAGAGCAGTTTCCTTCTGTAGAGCGAGTTACAACATATGGACGCTCCAAGACTATCTCCAGGCGTAATGTGGAGCAGCTACGGATGTTAAAAGAGGCCGGCCTGAGCAGGGTGCATACCGGTCTGGAAACAGGATACGATTTTCTCCTCGATTTTATTTGTAAGGGCGTTACCGCGGAAGAACATATTCAGGCAGGTCTTATGGTTAAGGAGGCCGGTCTAAGCCTCTGCGAATATATTCTCATGGGAATTGGGGGACGGAGATACTGGAGGGAGCATGCCCTTGATACAGCCATGGTTCTTTCGGCCATTGATCCGCATTTTATCCGCGTCCGGACCCTAGTTGCCCGCAAGGGTAGTTTATTGATTAAGCATATTGAAAACGGCGACTTTCAAATTCAGAATGATGACGGATTAGCCCTGGAGGAACGTTTGCTGCTGCAAAATTTGGAGGGGACCGGAAATATCGTCAGCGATCACATTTTAAATCTCCTGGAGGAAGTCCAGGGCCGGCTTCCTGATGATATGGAAAAAATAATCGGTGTTGTCAACAGTTATCTTGCCCTCCCCCCGGAGGAAAGGGCGAACTTTAGTCTGGGAAGAAGATTGGGGTTGTACAGAGGTTTGGGAGACATGAAAGACCCGGGACTTTATCAACAGGTTGAAGGAGTCAAAATGAGCCTGAAGAAACGCGGAAAAGATTTGGATGAGTTTGTCGCCGAATACATGAATAACTATATTTAATTAGTCGGAAATTTAATTAGTTGAAAATTAGTCGGAGGTGGCTGGATGACAGGCCAAACTGGTGAAGAAGATAAAGGCCGTTTACCTGGACGGAAGCATTTTGGGAAAAATTGGAAGTTTTCTTTGGCTTTGGCCTTTCTTTTTTTGGCGGCAGGTTTTTTCCTGGGCCAGGTTGCCGGAGCGGATACCGGTGTTCTCCCCGGTTCGGAAGGAGACCCTCTGGTTACGGCCGGATGGGTGGAAGCCAGGCTGACCGCTTTTGCCCAGGCTTTAAAAACCGGACAAAGTGAATGGGAGAACCTTGATGACCGTATGCAATCTCCGGAAGGCAGCGGTGTTGAACAGCCTGTTCCCGGGGAGGCCGTTATCATAACCAGCCCGGCTTCCGTTTACGAGGTTGTCGTTCTGCAGTCCGGAACTCAACTCTTAACCGGATCAGGGACAGAATTTATCCTGCGCAGCGGAAAGGCAAAGGCTATCGCTGCTTCCGGCGGAGGAATTGCCGATCTGACGTCCGGAAAAGACCTGGAAAACGGGGAGGCGATCTCTGCAGATCATCTTTTGCTTTCACCCAAAGATGACGGTCGCGGTGCCCTGACGGAAACCGACGCCATTTTTATGGTTCGCGGAAAATTCAGCACAGTACAATAATTTTACGGAAGGAGAAAACTTTTGACCTGTATTGCTCTTTCGGGTTATTATGGTTTTTACAATGCCGGTGACGAAGCGATCCTGGAAGTAATTATCGGTATTTTACGCCGTCACCTTCCGGAGGTGGAGCTGGTTGTCTTTTCTGCAGACCCCGGGCATACCCGCAGAACATATGGTGTTGAGGCTGTTTCCCGAACCCATCTGCCCTCCATTGTCCGTACACTGCGGCGTACCGACCTGTTGATCAGCGGTGGAGGCGGTTTACTCCAGGATACGACCAGTTTTCGTTCTGTAGCCTATTATCTGGGTATTATAGAACTAACCATGTTAATGGGCAAAAAGGTTGCCGTCTTTGCTCAGGGGATGGGGCCTTTACATCACCCCTTTGCCCGGCAATGGGTCAAAAGAGTGCTGGCCAGGGTTGACCTGGTCAGTGTCCGGGATTCTCAATCCGCCCGTTTTTTAACGGAATTGGGATTAAAAAAAGAAATTAGGGTAACGGCAGACCCGGTTTTCTCCCTCACGCCTCCTTCACAGGAAGAGATTGAAGCTTTCTGGAGAGCGAAGGGGAACTGGAAAGAAAAAAAACAGCCGCTGGTGGGGCTTGCTTTGCGCCCTTTTCCCCAGGAAACAAGCTATGGGACAGAGGTTTTGGAAACGATTGCCAAAGCATGCGCCTATCTGGAAGAAAAACATAATGCCCGGCTGGTTTTCATTCCTTGTCACCTGCAAAAAGATTTGCCTTTAGCCAGGCAGATCGCCTCCGGACTTGCCCGGCAAAGCATGATTATCGACCGTGATCTTTCAACCAGGGAATTTATGTGCCTGATGGGAGGACTTGATCTCCTTGTGGGGATGCGGCTTCATGCCCTTATTTTTGCTGTGGTGAGCGGACTCTCTTTTTTGGCACTTCCTTATGATCCCAAAATTAATGCTTTTCTCTCCCGTATTGGGAAAGAGCCTCTGCCTCCTTTGCAAGAGCTGACTCCGGACCGGCTGAGGCGAGACATGGATATAGCTCTTTCTCCAAAGGAAAGAAAAGGGGAAGAATTGGGAAATAAGATTCAGGACTTAAAAAATGAGGTAGATAAAGCGGTCCTGGATTTGCTTGCCCTGATTTCCCGTTCAAGGTAAGATGGAAATTGATTTTGTCAGTAAAAGGCAGTATAATATTAAAAACCTTTATGCAAAAAATTCTGCATAAATTTTAAGGGAAAAGGGAGGCCGCCGGCTTTACTGCCGGGGATAGTATGATTTCTGTCAAAGTGAAAGGGATAGGTTTGGATCCTGCAGAGAATCCTGTACTTCTTTTAAGTGACCAGGATGAAACCATCATTTTGCCCATTGGTATCGGTTTAACTGAAGCTCAGGCTATTTCTTTAAAACTGGAAGGACATTCCCTTTCCCGCCCTTTAATATATGATTTGCTTATCTCTATTTGCGAAAATTTGGGAGGATTAATTGATAAAATTGTTGTCAACGATATGCGACAGGGGACTTATTATGCGCAGCTTTACTTGCAAAACGCAGGGAAAGAAATTATTATTGATACAAGACCAAGTGATGCTGTCGTTCTCGCCCTGACCACCGGTTGCCCTCTTTACATTACGCCTGAAGTGGCGAAGCATTCTCTCCCGCTGGAAGAGGTTATGCGGGAAAGTATTGAAGATATTATCAGCAGGGAAGATGATGGGAGCAGTAATCTTTTACATTAGTATTCCAAATTGGAAAGGGGGAAATCCTGGTTGCGGATATGTGCTCGGGGTAAATAATAACTTCGGGGCCTATCAGACCGGGAATTTTTTTTGACGCGTAAAGTTAAGAAAAATGAACTTTGTCCCTGCGGGAGTGGTAAAAAATATCAGTATTGTTGCGGTGCCCTCAAAAATGTCCTTCCATTTCGGAGACGGAGTGATTTTGCCCAGGTCCGTCAACTGTGGGGGATGTTGAGAGATTTTGCGGAAAGCAGGGAACTGGCTGCTCAGAGAGCGCGCGCCTGGGATTTTTTCCAGAGGGAATGTCTTTGTGGAGTTGAGCCGACTCGTGAAAGCATACAGTCATTTCTGGATTGGTTTTCTCTGGAGTTTTCTTTGGGAAAAGAAACTGTTCTGAGCTTTTTTATAAAAAAAATGCAAAGCGACCTTTTGCCTGAACAACTGAAGATACTTGAAACGTGGTCCGATACGGCTATTTCTTTTTACCGCATAAGAGAAATAAGGCCGGGGCGAGGCCTTTTAGTGGAAGATATTCTGCGGGGGGGGATTACAGAAATTTTAAATAAAAGTGTTTCTTCAGGAATTCGGCCGGACTCCCTGATAATGACCCGTTTAATTCCTGTGGGAAATAGTTATGATTATTTCGGGGCTTTATTCATTATCCCATCTTTTTATGAAGAAGAACTTAAAAAGATATTTTCCAGAGAGATCAGGTCCTGGAGCAAGAGAAAAAAAACCCCTCCCTTTGGTGATCCGTTATGGAAGTCTTTTTTATTGCGCAGGGGCCATTTTCTTCTTTCTTTTCTGCACTCCCTCTACTTAAAAAGTCCTTCGGAAGATAATGAGGATAGAACTTCTTCAGAGGAAATAGATTCCCTTGTTGCCATAACCATTTTTTATTTAAACGATCGGGATGAAGCTGTTCGACGTCTTCAAAAAGCCCCTTTCCTGCGCCTTGTTCAGAAAAAGGAAACTCTGAAGAGTATTAATACATACACCTGGGAATGGATTGAAAAACCCGCTTACCGGGAAAAACATATGGGAAATTTTCTTTTGGTGGAAGATCGCCTCTTATTACATAGTTTTAAACAGGATGACCTGTCGGAAGGGAAAGAGAAGGTCTTATCTTCCTTAGAGGGTTTGATTATTTCCCAGGAAGACAACTTTCTGGAATTGTCGCTGCAAAACATTTATCCGGGAACTATTTCACCTGAAGAAGATCATGCCCTTCAGGAAAATTTTCTACATCATTATTGCCGGGCCTGGATTCACTCTCCTCTTCCGGGATTTCAGGGTGAAACTCCTTTTCAGCTAAGGAAAAAGAAAAACGGTGAAGCAATTTTGGAGAGGGTCCTTCTGGCGATGGAAGAAAAGCAGGATAACCAGGGAGGGGAAACCGCGATTAACCTGGATTTGGATCTCCTGAGGGAAAAGCTTTTACTCTGCGGAGAGTTAAGCCAGTGGAAGGCGCAGGAGTGGAACTGGGAAGAACCCGTTTATCGAGAGATAGCTTTGCTGGTTGAAAAAATTGCCGAGCCCATGGAACTGACTCCACAGCAGCTCGCCAGTACTTTCCAGCTTTGGCACGATTTTGTTGCGCAGGAAAAGCCGGTTATTCGTAAACCCAGGGCCTGGGCCGGAGCACTTGCCTATCTGATTTCAGATCTGGATTATGAAGGTTTTTCACAAAAAGAAATTGCCGGCTTTTTTGATATTTCGGGAGGATCAATATCTGCCATTAGCGGGCGTATCAGACATTCGCTGGACCTGGAAGACAAAGCCGCTTTTTACAGAACTCGCAAAAACCTTGATTAGAGAGAGTTTGGCGGTCACTCGGGCAAAGCACCGGACCGGTGCTCCCCGTTTCCTGCCTGCAAGTCCTGCGGCTCTTCTTAACCCTTCACCCTACCTACCACCGGGCAAGCTGCCATGGAGGGCAGCTTGCCCGGCGTTTCACCCGAGCTCCTAGGCGTATACAAGAGGAAAGCGATTTTTTTGTTGAGTACTAGAACTTAAACTGTTTAAGTTCTTCGGCCAGGGCACCGGCGGCTTCTTCCATTTCATGGATTGTTGCTGTAATCTCCTGGACAGCAGCCGATTGTTCCTCTGTTGAGGCGGCAACTTCTTCACTGGAGGCGCTAAGTTCCTGTGAAGAAGCGGCCACTTCTTCGATGGTGCCCATTAAGGCCTGACAAGAGCGGGAGATTTCGCCAAATACTTCTGCGGCGCGGGACATAACTTTTGCTCCTGTTTTTATGGAAGAAGCATTTTTTTCCATTTCATCCACAGCAGAGCCTGCATCTTTCTGTGTTGCCGCGATAAGAGCAGCGATTTCTTCGGTTGATTCCGACGAACGCTCGGCAAGTTTGCGAATTTCGTCGGCAACGACCGCGAATCCCCGACCGTATTCTCCCGCCCGGGCGGCTTCAATGGCGGCATTTAAGGCCAGCAAATTGGTTTGTTCCGAGATCTCGTTTATAACCTGGATAATTTCTCCTATTTCTACGGATCGTTTTCCCAGTACATCGATTATTGTTTTTAGATCCAGAAAGCCGGTTTCAATAGATTTCATCTGCTCGAATGTTTCGTTCATTCTCATTTCGCCCCTGGTCGCTTTTTGGACAACCTTTTCCGACTCCTCTGCCATACTTTGGGAACTGTTGCTAAGCAAACCGGTAGATGATGCTACTTCATTGGTAGCTCCGGCCACATCCTGGATGGAAGTACTGATATTTTCCGCAGTTTCGGTAATTCCCTGTGAGAATTGGTCCACTTTTTGCGATAACTCCAAAATTCGGGTGAAGAATTTCTTAAGATTCTCGACGGTATTTCTGACGGCTCCGGCGATAATTCCTATTTCGTCCCGTGTATACTCCTTAATATCAACGGTAAAATCTCCCGCGGCTACTTTACCCAGCGCAGCGGAAAGATCGGTAAGAGGTCCGACGATGTACCTTGTCAGCAACAAAGAAAAGGCTGCCGTAATGCCGATGGAGACCAGTAGCATGATAACGGCAATAAGCCTGTCCTCTTTCTGCCTGGCATCGGAGTTTGCCGAGGATCGCCCGGCAAAGAGCATGCCGATAACGTTTCCATCCATATCATTAATGGCTGTGTATGCTCCAAAGATATCTCCGCTGACAATTTTCAATCTTCCTGCCCAGCGTCCTCCCCCTTCGAGAACAAGGCTTAATACTTCAGGATTATCTATTTTTGTTCCAACAGCACGGTTTCCCTCTGTGTCAATTATTGTGGTGGCAAGGCGTTCATCATGGGAAAAGATGGTCAGATCAGCCCCAATCCGCTCCTTGATAGCATCCAGATTGTCGTTATCCAAATACTTGCCGACCTCCAGGATTCCTAAAAAAGTCCCGTTTTCGTCAAAAAGAGGTCCGGCAGTGCGGATAGCCATGCCGATACGGCCGATATCAAAACCCGCCATAACTTTTTTATTGTTTGCAACGGAGCGGAGCAAAGCTCTGCCGCTTAAATCCACATCAAATGCTTCCGGCTCATGGGCACGGAAAAGAGCGGTTAACCCGGGAGTTATGCATTGCAATGTTTTGATTCCGAAATTTTTCTCCAAATCTTGATACAAAGGGAGCAGAATGTCGGCAACGGCCTGACGATCTCCCGCGGAAAGCGCTTCAGTGAACCCGGGGTAACCGGCAATAACCTGGTAAGCCATGCCGAGTTTATCTTCTTCTTCCTCAATTAAGAGCTCAAAAGCGGCAAGGCTTTGATCAATATCCTGAATGGCTTGTTCCTCCTCAAAGCCGACACCTCGCTGATAAAGCACTACAACAATAATAATGGAGAAAAATGCTACCAGTCCGATGAGGCTGAGTAGCATCTTTGTTTTTAAGCTAAAAGAGGCCTTTCTTCCCAAATTTTCGAATTTTTCCACTTGATTTGCGGCATTTTTTGCTTTTTGTTTTCCTCCGTCACTAAACATGAAATTCATCCTTTCTAGATTTCCTGTCTGAAATATTAATTTTTTTATTTTAGCAGTTAGACAAAAACAATAAGTTCTTCCAGCGGTCGCTTGACAGGTACACTGGTTTCTTCCGCCGGGTAGCCTATAGGGATCATCGCTACCGGACGAATTTTCTGCGTATCTAATCCGAGAACCCGGGCAACTATTTCCTCACGAAAAGCTCCAACCCAGCAGCAGGCAAGCCCTTTTTCCACCGCGCAAAGGAGAATATTTTCCACCGCGGCTGCCGTATCCTGAAGTGCATAAAGTGTAGAGCCTCGCTTCCCGTAGGACGCTGCGGATCTGGCCGGTTCAGCACAGACGACAATAATAACCGGGGGTGTTGTCATCCAGGATTGCCCCAGAGCGGCCTCCGCCAGTTTGCCTTGAACTTCTTTATTTCGGACTAGAAAAAACTTCCAGGGCTGGACATTTCCCGCGGTTGGAGCAAAACGGGCTGCCTCCAGCAACTGAAAAAGGAGTTCATCCGGAAAGGGATCCTCTTTAAAATTTCTTACACTGCGCCTTTTTTTTATAGCTTCATAGACTTCCATTCTTTACCTGGAGCAATTACTCCAGTATGCTCACCTCCTCACTTTTAAAAACAGTATAAATAAAATTTATTTTACCACATCTGTTTATTCAAAGAAAGAATTACCAACAAAATATCCAAAAAAATCAAAGAAATTGTTTTTTTTTAAGAGGTTTTTTAGGGCGGATTTCAAAATTGTCGAAGCCGGTCGAAGATGGAGTTTTTAAAGGCAGGTTTGCTCAGGTATTGAATAAGAGCCGGGTTCCCGCTGCCAGGAGGGCAAGCCCTACAAGTTTCCACCAGGAAAAGGGAACAGGATCCATGCCGAAAAGGCCAAAATGATCAATCAGGACAGCAGCAGCAACCTGTGTGGCCACGATGACTGTGGTAGCATTGGCGACTCCCAGTTTGGGAATACCGGCAGCTACCGCGTAGGTAATGACGACAATCAGCAAACCTCCCAGCAGGTAGTACCAGGGAGCACTGTTTATACGCGCCATATTTCCTTTTCCCAAACCCAGGAGATATAAGGCCAGAAGGACGGTTAATGTTCCTGTGATCATGACTATAAGCGTAGTTTCCAGCACGCCGATTATTTTCCCAAGGGCTGCATTAAGTGTTCCCTGTACTGCCATAGTCGCACCGGCCAGGGCCGCCAGGAGAAGGGCAAAGAGATTAAATTTCATATTAAGAGAGGCTCCTTTATGCTAAATAACAAATTCAGTTTGCCCCTGTTTAATAATAAATAATCACAAGAGTTCCGGTTAATTATTTTTTTTCCGGTGGAAGATCTTTTTTGCGAAGTTCCCGCTGGAGTTTAATCGCTTTCAAAAAGACAAGAAGTCCTTCTTTTTCATTCCTGGAAAGTTGTCCAATTTCCCGGACAGCGGAGTCCAGGGCAGGGTCCCGAATAATTTCCTGCCAGTGGGAATCTGCGGATGTATCGTAGTTGGTCAGGGAATAATCTTTGACGGGCTTCCGATTAAGATAGCCGGCAGCGATCAATAATTCCTCGGGAGTGAGGCCAAGGTGGGGGGCCAGCCTTTTTAAAATGCGCGCATGGGGAATGTTTCTTTCTCCCCTTTCAATGCGGGAGAGGTAGGAGGGACTTAAACCCGCCTGAGCAGCCAATTTTACCAGGGAAATGTTTTTTCCCTGACGCAGTTTTTTAATAAATGAGCCGAAAGATGATTGCTTAATAGACATTTCCAATATCACCCTCACTTCACTTATTTTAAAGGAAAAATTGCCTCCTGGCAACATTAAAAAACGAAACCCGCCAAAAAACGAAATTGTTAAAAAAAGGGACCTTCTAATGTTGACATTTGTCAATTATTTCTGTTATATTGTGACAGATGGCAATTATGGAATAAGGAGGGAAAAGCGTGCAGCTAGATATAAGAAGGGACCTGCTGATAAAAATTATGGAGGAAAAAGGGTGGAGCAAAAAGAAGTTTGCCCGGGAATTGGAAATTGATTATTCATATTTTTACCGCATTCTGAAGGGTGAAAGAAATCCCGGAAGCAAGTTTATCAGCGGTTTTTTAAGGTTTTGTAAGAAAAACAATCTCTCTTTTGAGGACTTTATCTATATTAACTTGGCAAAGAAATAAAATAAGATTATGATAGAAATAACCTTAATTATTACTTGATCATTAATGCTGACAGGAGGAAGGGAACCGGTGAAAGAAGAAGAAATTAAAATTCAAGTTGATAATCTGACTCTGCGAGGCCGGGCCTACTGGCCGGAGGATATTTGTTGCCCGGGAAAAAGCAGGCCTTTCTTGATTCTCTGTCATGGTATTCCCCGGGCGGGAGCAGTTTCAGAAAAAAATGCCGAGAGTGAAGAAGAGGACGGCGGTTATCCGGCCCTGGCCCGTCTATGTGCGAGCCGTGGTATGCCGGTTTTCCATTTTAATTTTCGGGGGGCGGGAGAGAGCGAAGGAGACTTTGATTTGCTGGGATGGACCCGGGATCTGACCGCGTTCCTGGATTACTGGGAAAAAAGGGGAGCAGAACGCGGTTTTTCCCTCTGGGGTTTCAGCGCGGGAGCAGCGGTATCAGCTTATGTAGCTTCCATAGATGCGCGAGTTCAAAAATTGCTTCTCGCCGCCTGTCCGGCAAGTTTTCGGGAACTGTTTCCGCCGGAGGGACTGGACCAGCTTATCCTCCGTTTCCGTAAGACGGGGATAATTCATAACACGGCTTTTCCTTCCGATCCCGAGCAGTGGCTGGAGAATATTTATGCGGTTGAACCCCTTGAGTGCATAGCTTTTCTTACTCCCAGACCTTTGCTCCTAGTGCATGGGACAGGTGACGAACTAATCCCTTTCAGTCATGCTTTCAGGTTATACCGCCGGGCGGGCCAGGGAAGGCAACTAATAATTCTGCCCGGCGCGCCTCACCAGTTGCGCAGGGAGAAGAAGGCCGTGGAAATTTGTCTGCACTGGTTGGAGACAGAGTAGAGAAAGCCGAAAGTTAAAAGTCAAGAGTTGAAAGTCGAGAATCAAAAGCCGTTAGAGTCCATTTTACCCGGGGAAAAAGTTGTTTTCCCAGAAAGAATGCTTAAGACTTTGTCCGTCCAAAGCAGCGATACAGGATTCAGTAAGAAGATCCAGCCGGCTGAACAAGGAGAGAGTTTGCGCTTTCCCTTCTTTTTTACCGGCCAGTGGTCCAAAGGGGACGAAATATATGCCCTGAATCTCCAGGAGAAGAGAGATATCACTCAAAGGGGGATGGGGATCTTTCTCCAGGAGTGGTGCCACGACCAGAGGGAGGCCGTTATAGTCCCGCGGGATTATTTCCGTTAATATGCTCAATTGTGTCCCTGTGCAAGGGATAAAAACGAGCAAATCAAAGAAAGGCTCTTCTTCTGTCCCCGGACCGGTTTTATCCAGGTGCTTTTCCGAGTTCTGTCCCTTTCTTTTCTCCGTCACAGTCTGGAAGATTGCTAATTTGTGGAAAAGAGCCGGGAAACTTTTTGTTTCCTGTTCTTTGTTTTCCCCCAGTAAAATTATGAGGACTTCTGCCCCTTCAAAAATCATGCGATTGATTTCATTTAAAATCCGGGTGTCGCTGAGTTGTTTAATTTTCAGCATCATACCCACTTTTTTACTTTGTAAACGCATTGTAGAAACACCTCCCGGTGCTAATCTATGGTATGCTTCAACCGGGGAAGGTGCCAATGAAAAAACTAAGCAATATTAAAGATCGAGGAGATTTTCCAAACCGTAAACCATTCCCCGGAAACCGGTAATTTTTTTAATTGCCAAAATAACTCCGGGCATAAATGATTTACGGTCGTAAGAATCATGGCGGATGCTCAGTGTTTGCCCCAATCCGCCGAATAGAACCTCCTGGTGGGCGATGAGTCCTTCCAGCCTGACACTATGGATGTGAACATTTTCCGCTGTTGCGCCTCTTGCCCCGGGCAGTTTTAAAAGCTCATCCCGTTTCCGGGGTTCTGCCCCGCGACCTGCAGCGATCATTTCGGCAGTCTTTAATGCTGTTCCCGAAGGAGCGTCAATCTTCTGATCATGGTGCAGTTCAATAATCTCGGCCTGATTTAAATAGCGGGCAGCCAGGGAGGCAAATTTCATCATCAGAACTGCTCCGAGAGCAAAATTAGGAGCAATTACGGCGCTTAAACCTGCTTGCTCAACCCATTCATTAATAAGTTTCAGATCGACCTGAGTAATCCCGGTGGTTCCCACAATGGGGCGAATCCCGCAATTCAAAGAGAGCTGAATATTGTTCATCACAGCCATAGGAGTCGTGAAATCCACGATAACCTGGGTTTTCCCCTCTGCCAAGACCTCCCGGTTTAATTCCTGAATTAAAATTCCCAATTTTTGCTTTCCCAGTACCTCGCCAATATCTTCTCCATGGCCATGGAGATCAAAAGCACCCGCCAGTTCGAGCCCTTCTTCCTCCAGAATAGCTCGACAAACTTCTCGTCCCATTCGTCCATAAGATCCGTTAACGGCAACGTTAATTTTTTCCACCACGAATACCCCCTGTTTTCAACTGCGCTTCTTTAACTCTTTCGATTGTCCTAGAAAAACCAGAAGATGTCAAGAATTCATCTGCCTTTGACGGGGAAACTTAAGATTATAGAGGAAAAGGGGGTACATAGATGGTTTTAAAAATTGGAATTAACGGTTTTGGCCGCATCGGGCGCTTAACATTCCGCGCTCTTTTGGAAAAAGGGGGTGCCGAAGTGGTAGCCATAAACGATCTCGGCGATACAAAGACGCTTGCCCACCTGTTAAATTACGATTCCCTTTATGGAAAACTTCCTTTTGAAGTTAAGGCGGAAGAGAAGATGCTTAGAGTTAACGGGAGAGTTATCCGGACAATGCAGGAGAAAGAGCCGGAAAAAATTTCCTGGGGGGAGCTTGGCGTGGAGACTATTATAGAGTCCACGGGGCATTTCCGCAGCCGGGAGGAAGCATCACGCCATTTAAAGGGAGGGGCATCGCGGGTTATCGTTACCGCGCCGATGAAAGATCCCGATATAACGATTGTTATGGGTGTCAATCAGGAACAATTTAAACCGGCTAAGCACAAAGTTGTCTCCAACGCTTCGTGCACAACGAATGCACTGGCGCCTGTTGTCAAAGTACTGCACGATTCTTTCGGGATAAAAAAGGGATTTATCAATACCACCCATGCTTACACCAACGATCAGAGTCTGCTCGACTTTCCGCACAGTGACCTGCGCCGTGCCAGAGCTGCTTTTCTTTCCTTGATTCCCACTTCTACGGGAGCGGCACGGGCAATTGGGGATGTAATTCCTGAATTAAAGGGACGAATTGACGGTTTTGCTGTGCGTGTTCCCACGCCGACTGTTTCTCTCCTGGATATTGTCGTCTTGTTGGAGAGGGACACGACGACGGAGGAGGTTAATGAAGCGCTGCAACAAGGTGCGGATGAAGTGCCGGAAGTCCTGTCGTTCAGCATGGAGCCGCTGGTTTCGGCAGATTATCGTCGCAGTCCTTATTCCAGTGTTATTGATGGACTTAGCACCATGGTAACCGGAGATAATCTGGCCAGGGTTGTCACCTGGTACGATAATGAGTGGAGCTATTCCTGCAGAGTTGTTGATCTTGCCCTTTATATGGGAAAGAGAGAGAGAGAAGAAAAAGAAGCAGTTCTGGCCGGGCGGACTTAAAAGCCGCTTATCTTCCTTTAACAAAATTATATGCGGAATCCGGCGTATTTCGCCGGTTTTTTTTACGTTTATTTTCCGTTCCCCCTTTATTTTTAGATTTATTAAGACGATAAGATTTATAGATGATTAAAACACTCTCCAAGTTTGAGATATTTTGTGCAGGCGAAGGTGGAAAAAATGAAAGTAAATCGACCCGAGATTATGTCTTTAATTAACAAAATTTACAAGCAGGAATATGCGGGGGAAAAGACCCGCTCTGTTCCGTCCGGCAACAGCAGAAAGGACAGGGTTGAGTTTTCCGCTACTATGGAGTCGATGAAAAAAGAACTGGCCCGTCTGGATGAGATGGACGCCGCCCGGACGGAAAAGCTCAGTCAGCTTACCCGCCGGATTGAAGCGGGAGAGTACGAGGTGGACGCCCGGGAACTGGCTGATATTCTTGCAGGGATAATCAGGGAAGGCCGTTTTTAAGCATATAAAAACCAATATTTACAAGGAGGTGCCCTGGTTTTCCGGAAGGTAAGTTAGATCCGGGGAAGCCGGGATTTTTATGGTTGATGGAGCAATTTTGGAGGATATACTGCAAAAAGAAGGCGGTCTTTTGGAGCAGATGATTGGTCTGGAAGAGGAAACCCAGTATCTGCTTGTACGGGGTGATGCCGGAAAGCTTAAGCTGTTGAATACGGAGAAAGAAAAACTGGTTCTCCATATGGCAGAGCTGGAGGAGCAGCGTAAAAAGTTATTTTCTTCCGGGATTACCCTGGAAGAATACCTGGTTGCGGAAGAACCGCAAAACCGGCGGGAGTTGGAAGATGTGCGCAAGCTTTTATTGCAGCTGCATGCTTCTTTGCAAAAAAAACTTAAAATAAACCGCTACCTGTTGCGGCATAACTTGCAATTTACTCGTCTGGCTCTAAACTTCCTCTTCCCGGGGGAAAAAAATGCCGCTCTTTATGCCTCCAGTGGAAGAAAAAATGAACGGAAAGTATTTCCTGCAGGCCTTATTGACTCCAACGCTTAAGGGAGAAGTTGAACCGGCACCTGAGCATAATGCTCAGGGATTTCGAAGGAGCGAAGAAGCCGGTTCTAAAAAGGAGGAGCCGAGAATGAGCAGTACCTTTGGGAGTTTTGAGATAGGCCGTCGGGCCATCCATGTGATGCAAAAAGGAGCACAGGTTACAGGGCAGAATATTGCCAACGCCAACACAGAGGGGTATTCACGCCAGCTTATGAATTTGAAAGCCCTGGTTCCTCCTGCAGTTGCGGGTGTGGAAACCCCGCCGGGCTATGGGGTGGATGTTTCAGCGATCAATCGCATCAAGAGCGAATTTTATAACGATCAGATCAGGCAATCTTTGACCGCGGAAAGTTACTGGAGCCAATTGGGAGAAACCCTGACAACGATTGAAGTAATCTTTCTGGAACCCGGGGAAACGGGAATTAATACTTACCTGGGTGAATTTTTTGATGCCTGGCAGGAAGTTAGTGTTAACCCGGAGGCAGAGGAGGGTTATGCTACACGGGTCAGCCTGGTAGAACAGGCGGAAACCCTTACGGGCGTAATCCAGGAAATGTATAACGGGATGGAAGATTTGAACCGAGATCTGGAAAAAGAAATTGATAACAGTATTTCCGAAATCAATGTTCTATCCGAGGAGATTGCCGATTTAAATAAAAAAATTATTTTTCTCCGGACAACGGGTAAAAATTCCAATGAACTTCTTGACGAGAGGGATCTCCGCTTGCAAGAGTTGAGTGAAATTATCGACATTACGGTCTGGGAGAAGTCCAACGGTGCTGTGGAAGTATTGGCCGGAGAGCGTATTCTTCTCCATGACGAAGTTTATTTCCCACTGGAAAAAGTAGTGAGCCTTAATGAAGCAACTCAGGAGATGGAAATTTCGCTTCAAAACAGTTTGGGATTCCAGTTGAATCTCCAGGGAGGGGAACTCCAGGGGGTAATGGAATCCTTTAATTCTGTCCTACCATTTTACAGGGCTGCCCTGGATGATTTGGTTTACAATTTGGTGCAGGAAGTTAATACTATTCACCGGGAGGGCTACGGCCTTGACGGGATTACAGGACTTAATTTTTTTGAGACCTGGGAAGAACCTATGCCCGGGGATATTATTATCGGAACCGATTCACTCGATTCGGAAGATTTGGTCCTTGGTGCGGACCCGCAAACCAATATTACGGGAATATCTTTTTCTTCAGGAACTAAGGACAGCCAAAAACTTTTAAATGGGGATTACAGCATCGAAACAGCGCTCAATTATACCGAAGGTTCATCAGCTGAGATAATTTCATCATACAGTACTAACAACCAGGTGCTTGCCGGCGGAATTGGTGTGGCGGATGACAATGATCTTAATTCGTCTGTTCTTTTTGAGGTAACCAAGCTTGATGGAGATCAAATTTACCTGCAGTACAGCTACACCCATACAAAAGTAAATACCGAAGGAGCGTTGGAAACCGTCGCAGGGGAAGGGGTAAAGATATTATCAGCCGGGGAACTCAACGAAGATATATCATTCGGTTCCGATGCCGACTGGACGCTGGAACTGGATCTTGAACTCGAAGATATTTTAAACTTTTCTGTTGGGGATAAATTTATTGTCCAGGTTGCGGCAGCAGGAGGAACCGGATCGGAGCATATTAAGCTTGCCGGCATTGCTGAAGAAGCAGCGAAAACTGTTTATGAAATAACTGCTCAAACCGGGGCCTTCGAAGGGGAACAGAAGTGGGAGTTCTTTCAGCTTGACGAGTTAACCGGGGAGCACCGGAAAGTAACTCTTCTTGTGGAGGTGAACGGCCTGATGAACGAATCGGTTGCCGCTTCTTTTGCCGTCGGACCATTTACACCGGAAAATATTAGGGAGTACATCTACCAGGCAGCTGCCAAATTTGAGGTGAACCCGTATCTTCTGGAAAATAAAGAGGCAGTTGCCGCGGCAAAAACCGCCGAAACTCCGGGTGACGGAACATGTGCCCTGGAGATTGCCCGCCTGCGGGAAAAGATCGTTGAAAAAATTGGAAATACAACTTTTGAAAATTTTTTCAGGGGCCTGATGGCCGACCTAGGTGTCCAGGGAAGAGAAGCCGAGCGCCTGGAGGCGAATATGCACGCTATTTATGAAAATATGTCGGAGCAGGCGGAAGCTGTGGCCGGGGTATCCCTGGACGATGAGATGCTCAACCTGGTCCAGTATCAACAAGCTTATAACGCGGCAGCACAATTCTTAAGTATTTTTGATGAGATGCTGGAGACTTTAATAAACGAAATAAGGTAGAAGGGAGGCCTTACGATGCGTGTTACCCACCGCATGCTGGCCCAATCGGTCACGCGTAATCTGCAGCGCAATCTACGTTCACTGAATAAACGGTCCAACCAGCTTTCTACCGGGCGTGTTTTCACCAGTCCTTCGGAAGACCCTGTCGGAACCTATAAAGTTATGAAAATATCGGGGACCGGCCTTGCCCGCAACGAACAGTATGTCCGCAATATCGGAGAAGGGATTTCCTGGCTGACCATGACGGATGATGCTTTGTCCGAAGCTATTGATTCCGTCCAGAGATTACGGGAATTGGCGGTTTACAGTGCCAACGGCATTCATACTGAAGAAGAACGTCAGGCTATCGTTCCCGAAGTAACACAGCTTCTGGAGCACCTGATCTCCATTGCAAATACGGAGTTGACAGGCCTGTATATTTTTGGCGGAGGCCAAACCCAGGAACCGCCGTACAAAATAGCCGGCTCTCAAGGAGAAATTCTTAACTCCTGGCTCAACGAAAATTCTGGTCTGGTCGGCGGTCAAAGCAGTATCGGGATAGAAATGGACAACCTGGCGGGTGGTAACTACGCAGTGAGCACTGCCGTCTTAAGTGCGGAGGAACTGAGTTATGACCCTGATGCAGGAGGCGTTGACGCCACTGTAGTCGCCGAGTTTCTGAATGGTGACCGGGCCGGTTTTTTCGGTACAGATGATATTTCCATCAGTACCGCGGGCAGTTCCGACGATTTAAGCGGCTCCCTGGCTTTGGAAGTAGTGGAGGATATGCGTTACCAGGACCTTTCCGAGGAACAGCAGGCAGCAATTACAGGAGAGGAAGACGACCGCATTATTCGGCTGGGAGCGCGTTATTATCTTTATGACCTGGAAGGAAAAGAGTATGAAGGGGCAGTTGGCTTTAATGCCGGCGAGGATATTTACCTTAATTTAAACAGTTTACAGACGGGAGACGGGCAGATCTCCCTGAATATCAACCATGATGGTACTGAGAAAGCAATAAATTTGCAGATCGCTACGCCGGAGAGTTTGACTTTTGAACAGGATACCTCCCTGGAAGGAGACAAACTGGTCCTGCAGCTTCAAGCATCGGCCCCCTTTGTTTCCGATTCCGACAGCGATATTTATAACCGTTTTACCCTTCACAAGGATTACGGGAGTGCGGACGAAAACGGCCGGCCTTCGACCGGAATTCACCTGGACTGGTATTTTAATTCTGGGGCACTTGACTCAACACTCCCGCAGGAAACCAATACTATTAACCTGAAATTTTTTGATATTGACAGGACAACCGGAGAACTGTTTACCAGCACCATTGCACCGACGTTTTCCCAATTTGCTGATGCGGACACCAAAGATGTCTGCTGGGAGGCGGATATTCTGCAGGACGGCGTTCCGGACGGATACTTTTCCGAACGTCCTGCCGCTGTTTTTACCTTTCTCCCCGCGGGAGAGCCCTATTATGTTGGTGACAGCACGAAAAGGGTAGTAGAGATTTCCTCTCAGATTGTTGTACCGACCAGTATTACCGGTGCGGAAGCCTTTGGGGGCGATGAGCTTTTCCAGGCTGTTCTGAAGATGGAAAATGCCCTGTTGAGCAATGATCAGTTTGCCCTGGGAGATGCTGTCCTTAACGACTTGCAAAATAACCTTGACCGCTTATTAAAATGCCGTTCTGAAGTTGGAGCGAGGATGGAGCGTTTGCTTGTCACGGAAGATAAAATTGAAAGTGAACAGATTTATCTGCGAGAACTGCGCAGTCAAGTGGAGGATATCGATATGGCTGAGGCGATTACCGAGTTTATGATGCAGGAAAACGCGTACCAGGCTGCCCTTTCCACAGGAGCCCGGATCATTTACCCCAGCCTGATCGATTTCCTGCGGTAAAAAGGACGGAAATAGCTTATGAACAGGAAAACAGAGCATACTATCTTTAAGCGCGAGGCCGGCAATCCGGGTGAGAATTCCTCATCCAATTCAATTTTTTTTAAACGGGGACTTCCAGGCCTGGGAAAAAGCCGGTGTTTTATCCTCCAACTCATTGAGAGCAATCCTTTTTTTTATTATTTGAAGTCAATGGAAGAGGAAGAGGTGGGCCTTATTCTGGTCGACCCCTTTCCCTGTTTTTCCGGGTATGATTTAGAGATACCCGAAGCGGACCAAAAAGAGCTGGAGCTGGAAAAAGAGGAAGATGTTTTGGTCCTTACGACGGTAACAGTCTTGGGAGAAAACAAAATGACAACGAATCTGGCCGCGCCCATTATCATTAATGCCCGAAAAAGACTGGCCAAACAAATTATCCTCCCTGAGAGGATTGAACAAATGCGTACTCCTCTACCGCTAGATGAGGAGTAGGGTTCGCTTACCTACCCGGCAAGCTGCCCTCCATGGCAGCGAGCCGGCTGCAGACGTCCTGTCTGCAGGGTAAGCTTGCGGTCTGCGTTTCGCCGGGACATTGCACGGCCGGAAAAAGTCGCACCTTGCCCGGCACTTCACCCAAGCGCCTAGACGCATACGAAAGCCAAGTGGAAAGCGATTTAGTATATTATTGACTTATTTTTACATGTAACATATAATGAACGTAAGTCCGGGGAAAGGTGGGGCAAGGATGCTTGTACTGACCCGCAAAAAGGGACAGAGTATTATGTTGGGAGACGGGATCGAGATCAGCGTGGTTGAAGTGAACGGAGACGCTGTTCGCATCGGTATTAAGGCTCCCAGGGAACTGACCATCTATCGCCGGGAAATTTATGAAGCTATCCAGGAAGAAAATATTCGCGCCTCAAGGGCTGCTTTGGAGATGGCGGGTAAATTGAAGAATATCCGCACCTCAAGTTTAAAGGGGGAGAGAGTCCGGAGAGGAAGAAAAACTCCAAAAAATAGTAATTAGCTAGGATGTGAGGTGTTTTTTTATGCGGATTTCGGCACTTCATAATATATGCCGGCCGGGATTTATTCCTAATGGTTTTCAGAGGGAAGAGGCTCCCGCGCCGGCTCCGGACCAGGCCTGGCAACCGGAGATGCGCAACCGGACCGAGGCAATGACGGATACGCGTCATGCCGTGGAGTTTCTAAATCCGCTTGTGCACCTGGAGGTCAATGCTGCCAACAGGACATCAATAACGGACCGTTCTTCCATGGAAATGGGACGGGAAGGAGAAAGGTTCAGGAATGAGGCTGTACAGGACGGGGAGTTTGAGCGGTGCATCGCGCAGTACGAACGGGTGTTGAAATTATTTATGGCGGCCACATTGCGGTAATAAAAACCGTCAGGTCTTTCTCCAGTTCAATTTTTTTGTTCGCGGGGGTGGAAAGCTTGCCCTGTTTGGCTTTTCCAATTTTTTGAAGAGAGGTTGGGGAGATTATTTCGATTGTCGGCCGGACAGGTACTTGCCAAGGATAATCTACAACCGTGCCTTTTTCTCCCGTGTTAAGAAGAACCTTGCAACCGGGCGGGTAAAAAGACGTGTTTTGAACAAAAAGTTCAATTAGTTCCCGGTCAAGGCTTCCCTGGCTGCAGAGACTCAAAAGATATTCTACTGTTTCATGGGGAAGAAAGGCCTCGCGGTAACAGCGGTCGGAGGTCATGGCGTCGTAAATATCGGCGATGGAGAGGATGCGAGCCCAGAGATGAATAAACGATCCCTGCAGGCCGTTGGGATAGCCGCTGCCGTCCAATTTTTCATGATGCTGCAAGACGGCATTGATCGTTTCTCTGGGGAGATCCTTTGTTTTTGTAGTGAGCCGCAGATAACCTTTGATGGAGTGCGATTTTATCTGTTCAAATTCTTGTGGTGTGAGCTTCTCCGGTTTTTCGATGATTTCGGGAGGAATACTCATTTTCCCGATATCGTGAAGCAATCCCGCCATAGCGAGACCTTTCAGGGACTCTTCGTTTAAACCCAGCAACCTGCCCAGATTGATTGCATAAATGGCCACATTGACAGAATGAGAGAAGGTATATTCACTGATTGCTTTGAGCGCGGCCATTTGCAGCATGACGTTGTTGTTTTCCAGGATCCGGTTAACCAAAACAGAAGAGACATTGTTTACTTTGCTTAAGGTGAGCGGGCGGTTTTCCCTGGCCTCTTCGTTCAGTGATTCAAGGGCAAGATAGGTGGCAGCCAATGTCTTTTTTACGGTAGTTTCCCGAATGGACCGGATGACATCACTGCGGAAATTGTTTGCCATAATTCTTTCTTCTTCGGGAAGCAGCATGTCCATCATGGCAGATTCATCCATAATGAAACATTCAAGATCCGTAAGCTCGTATTTCTCAAGATATCTAAGATGAACAGGCGTAATCACCGTTCCTCCTTTAATCAGAGGAAGGCCGGTGTTGGGGAGGAAAATGTGTTGGGCAAGAATATCCCCGACTTGAATTTCACGGATCAGGATTTTTTTCATTAATTTTCACCGATTTTTCATATTCGCCGGAAACGCGGCAAATCCTTCTTTGTTCCTACATCTTATTCTCCAGTACCGTAGAGCAAGTGCAGCACTCTTTGTTGTTGAACATTTTGTTGGACCAGCAAAGCTGTGGATGTCTCCCGACTGATGCAGGTTTTGACCCCTCGAAGGGAACTTTGTATAAAATCGGCATAAAGGGCTGCCGCTTCTCCCTCCAAAGATTTATCCCCGGCTTTCGAGAGTTCTTCGATTCTCTTTTTTTGTCCGTTAACCTTATTTTCGAGTTGTGCGCGGCGGGAGGAAATTCGGTTTATAGTCGTTTCCACTTGCCTGAGAGAATGGTTTACCCGCAACGAGTCCTGTACATGACAATCTGCCCGGTTCTTGCTGAGTAACAGCGCTTTGCTTTTTTCCGGGCTTTCCGCTTCTCTTCCATGGGCAATATCTTCCCTCTCTGCGCAGCTGCTCTGCTGCAGACAGTGCCCTTCTTTTCCCGGGACGATCTTTTCCTGTTCCGTCCCCTCACAGCCCCAGACCGCAGGCCCGGGGATACCGGTAGTATTATGGAGCATATTTCTTCCCTCCTTAGAAGAAAAAACTCTTTTCATAAAAGTTGCTCTTTTGTCAAGCCGCTCCATCCGGCCGAGTCTCCTACTCGGCAGATTTTTTTTTACTATTGCTCACCCCCTCCAGATTTTTTTTTAAGCGAGTTTTTCGATGATGAAAAAATTATACCACAGAGTAAAAAAAATACATAAAAATTAAAAAAACTTAATATTCTTTTTTTTATAGTCTATCTCTTAACCGAATGTTTTTTATGCCGATAACATATACGAAAGAGAGAAGAAAAATATTTAACTTTTTCTCTCTATAAAGGCATGGAGGCCGCAACGCTTTCACCATGGAGGGTGAAAACAACGTAAATAAGGCGGATAAATAGTATCTTACCTCAAGAAGTCTCTGTCCGGGGGACTACATGAGGAGGAAAATATTGTCTGCTTATTATTGAATCGTCGCGTTCCGGCCTTTCCGGAAATGCCGTTTTGGGATTATGGCAATCCAAACGGCTGCCTCCGGATAGTTCCAAACAGCGGCGTTTTTTATTTTTCAGGTTTCAGAAGTTGTCCCACAGGAAATAAATAAAGAAAGGAGACAGTTTCCCCACATCATCAAAAGTTTTTTTCTCCAACGGCATGGATGCCGATTTTTTACTCATCAAGGAGGATGAAGAAATATGAGAATCAATCAGAACATTTCCGCACTGAACGCCTACCGCAACCTCAGCAATACAGATAACCGCCTCAACCGCTCCCTGGAAAGACTCTCCTCGGGTTTGCGCATTAACCGCGCCGCGGACGACGCGGCCGGCCTTTCCATCAGCGAAAAAATGCGTGCCCAGATTCGCGGCCTCAACCAGGCCATGCGCAACGCGCAGGACGGCATCTCACTCATTCAGACGGCAGAGGGCGCCTTAAATGAGACCCACTCCATCCTGCAGCGCATGCGGGAACTGGCTGTGCAGGCTGCCAACGACACCCTTACCATGTCCGATCGCCAGGAAATCCAGAAGGAGATCGACCAGCTTACTCTGGAGATCAACCGCATCAGCAGCACCACCGAATTCAACAACAAACAGCTTTTAGACGGGACTACCTCTGCCCTGGTCTCCACAGATCGGCTTTCCACCAGGGTATTCATGCGCGACGGCTTGCGCGTCATCGACGAGTTCGGCCAAAAAGCCTCCGGCGGCGGTAACTACAAGCTGTCCATTACCGCCAACCCGGGGACCGCTCAGGTGCAGAAGAGCGATATCTTTAAAGTCAAGCATGCTCAGGATATCAAGGTTGCCGCTGATGAGCACGTAGGGCATGCCGTATTCCAGGGTGCAGTAGCGGCTTTTACATCAGCCGGTGGAGCAGGCACAGCGGACTATGAACTTAATTTCAAAGTTGGTGACACGGATTTTAGCGTTACAGAGAGCTTTACAGGTGCACAGACGGCAGAGGAGCTTGCTGACGTGCTTGCTGCGGCTATCAATACGGAGATCAGCCGGCAAGAGGGCATGTCGTCCCTGTTGAGGGCTGAGTCCGTAGACCTGGGAAGCGGAAGCTTCGGGCTTCGTGTCATGCGCATCGATGATCCCGCTGCACTTAGTTCAGCATTCCAAATGGGCGGGACAGTAACCCTGGGCGGAGACGGTGCCGGCGGAGGCATAACGGGCCTGCAAGGGTCATTGACGGAATACCGGGCCACCGGCCGGAATGTAACCGCCATGGGCGATATCGACGCTACTACTTATCTTGCGGGTGATTACCGTGTTCGGACCGAAGACGCTGTGCTGGGAACGGATACGGCAGCTTCTTATGTGCTGGAGGCTGCATCAGGAGCACAGGTAACAATCACAGCTAATGATGAAGGCACCGTGGGAAATATGTATACAGTCGAGGTGGTCGATACCGGCAGCGGAAGCGGCGGCCTTAACGTTTCTTTTGCCAATGACAAGCTGACGATCGATTTCGGCGGGGACGCCTCGGCCACTGCAGAGGATATTGCAGATGCCATAAACCTTGACGCAAATGCTTCAGCAGTATTCACAGCAGCGGATACAACGGCAGGCACCTTTGAGGGAGCTGATGGAATCCGGGAGGCTACAGAGCTGGGGGCTGCGGATGGCGGAACGGATGCGAGTGCTGCTACGATAACTTTAACAGATGTTGGAGGAGCCGGAAACAGTTTAACTTTTACTGCTGAGGATATAGGTGCACTGGGGAACGACCTTACCATTGAAGTTTCCGATGTTGCAGCCGTTGGAGCCGACCCAACCGCTTCCTGGGATTCCGCTACCAAGACAATTACCTTGAATATGGGAACAACTCAAGGAAACAATATAGAAACTAACTTTGAGAGTGCGATACAGGGCCTAGGAGTGGCCGGAGTCGTTACAGCCGACGACGGTAGCACTTATGATCTCAGTGCTTTTGAAGTTAGCGGGACTGGTGAATTTGCAGCTGCAGGTAGTGGTGTGCTAGCAGCTGGAATAACTACCGATACAGCTC
The DNA here is from genome assembly GCA_016841605.1 of Dethiobacter alkaliphilus. GTDB lineage: Bacteria > Bacillota > Dethiobacteria > DTU022 > UBA8154 > DUNV01. Next base: position 151,198 of record JAENYV010000008.1, read on the forward strand.
AGTTGGAAGATGGTGCTGAGGCTGTTAACACTTTTACTGCAGCGAGCGGAGGTTCGTTTACTGTTGCCGGCATTGATGGGACAGGTTCCGCGGGTGACGCATATACAGTTGAAATATCCAACAGCGGTGCAGGAGGCTTGGCGATTATCCATGTTGCAGGCGTGTTGGAGATTGACCTGGGGGGAGCCGAGGCAACGACTCAAGAAATCGTAGATGCTATCAACAATGATGCCGGGGCTGGGGCCGAGTTCTTTGCCGAACTGGTTACAGAAGGCGACTGGGGAGAGTTAACTGACGGACTCGATCTCACAAACCTGGCCGGGGGCCGGAATGCCGTAGTCGCCGAAGCCAGAACCCAGCAGTATGCACAGAGCGGCAGCGACATCCTAGGTGCTGTTACAGTCAACTCCAGCAACCAGATCAACTCCTCCATCTCCATGGTTGTGGAGAGTATTGATGAAACCGCAGGAACCGTGACCTTTTCTTATGAATATACAAGCATGACCAAAGACGGTACTGTAACCTCCCTGGAAAATCAGACGATTACACTGAATACGGACGATGCCAATGCCAACATGACTGTGGGCGGTGTGACGTTCACGGCCTTTAACCTGACCGCGGCATACAATTTTACAGCCGCCGACAGGATTGTGCTGAATGTAAACGCCACAGCAAACGCGGCTGATATAGACGACGGTCTAACCGTGTGGCACACCGGTGCCAACGGTCAGACCGCAGAAGCTGCCGGCTTTGTAGTCGACAACGGAGCCCTGGACGGTTTACAGTCTTCTTTTACTTATTACCAGCTTAATCTCGCCGATGAAACCGCTGACAATTACGGAGAAGCCGTCAAGTCCGTCCTGGATCTGACCTTTGCCGCCGCCTCTGCGGGGGGGTTGACGGCCAGTGTAACGGAACAGGCGGCTGTTACATTAAACAATGCCGCAGGAGATGCCGGCTTTACTGTGTCTGCCCATCAGGACGGCGACTACAGCGGTCCGGCCGGCAACCGGATATCCGTAAAAATAGCGGGTGGCGGTGCAGGCGGGACAGGAGCAGTAGCTACATTTGCCGATAATACCATTACAATAACAGTTGAAGACGGTGTAGCGGACACTGAAGATATCGTCTATGCCATCAATTCTACTCTTGGCGAGGATTTCACCGCCACAATCGCTAGCGGAGCGGGTGAGACATGGGCTGCTGCCGACGCTGTCACTCAACAGCTTTCCGGCGGTAACGTTTACGCCGCAGCCGGCTTTAGTATCGAAGAACAAGCAACATTCGGACACATTGCCGCCCTTGGCACCTCCATCAGTGACATTGACCGCTTCTGGGATGCCAACGGTAATTTCCTGGTAGATACTCCCCAGACCATCACACTGATTCAGGGAGATGGCACGAAAGCTTCTTTCACTATTTTTGCTGATGATACCATTGGGGATATTGTCGATAAAATCGATGAAGCTATCCGTAACGAAAAAACCAGCAACCCCGGCACTATTGAGGTGGGCAAGGGGCTCGGCCAGGGCGAATTTGCTCCGGAGGGTTCCCAGTTTGCCTATTATGTGACTGATCCTGTTGAATCGGGTTTTGGCTCCGTGCAAGGCACTATGGTCATTAACTCCGCCATCAACGGTAAAGCCGGGGAGATCAATTTTGTGGGAAATGAGGATATTATTAAGGCGCTAAGCCTCACCACGGTTAATCAAGCAACAGAAAACAAATTTACAGTGAATATAACCGATGCCCACAGCGGAGAAACGATTAACGAGAATGTGCAGGTCACCGGTAATATGCTGGTCGGCGCTGTGCATACCAATGTGGATGTGGAGTTTGATGTCATGGCCAATATTGATATTGGCTGGGACGAAGAAAACAAGTGTTTTACTTCCGAAACCAGTACTACGGCTTATGACACCTATGTCCACCTGGTGGACAGCACCATGGTTTTCCATGTAGGCGCTAATCCGTTGCAGGATGTTTCCGCTGCTATGGGAGATATGAGTGCCCGTGCTCTGGGAATCTATAACATCGTCGTCCTGGATAATGAGTCCGCCAACGAGGCTATTACCAAGATTGATAATGCCCTCTCCCTGGTCTCAAACGAGCGAGGCAAATTAGGGGCTGTCCAAAACAGGCTGGAACATACCATCTCCAACCTTGGGGTAGCCTCCGAAAACCTCACAGCCGCGGAATCCCGTATCCGCGATCTGGACTTTGCCCAGGAGATGATGGAGTTTACCCGTAATCAGGTCCTTATGCAGGCCGGCACGGCCATGCTGGCCCAGGCCAACCAAAAACCGCAGAATGTCCTGCAGCTGCTGGGGGGGTAAGCTAAATACTTAATTTAAAATGCTTGACAAAAAGGAAGGCAGGGATGCCGTTACCTTAATATCATCAGGGAGGATGATAAAATGCACGACACATTAATCTCTTTCGGATCGAACGGAAAAATTGCCGGTTTTCATAACTTTCTTTACTGCTGCTCTTATGAATTGTTCTTCAACACCCCGCTTCGTGTGGGAGGTGAATTTTGTGCTGGTACTTAAAAGAAAGGTAGAGGAATGTATTACCATTGCCGACAAAATCAAGATCAAAGTTCTCTCCATCACCGGTGAAAGCGTCAACCTCGGCGTTGATGCCCCCAGAGAGGTACAGGTTCTGCGCACGGAAAATCTGAACGAAAACGGCAACGGCAACGGAAATGGCATCAGCATCATTAATGGAAACGGTAAAAAGAACGGGAAAAGAAATTCCTACAATGGTAGTAAAGGTTCAGGTGGAAACGGCAAAAAAACGATCCGATAAATGTTCCGACACAGGCGGTTAAGCATTTGACGGGCATTAACGGACGGGCGTTTCCGGTGCTTTTTGACAAGCACCGGAAACGCCTTTGCTTTGGGATGCAGTGTTTTGTAAGGGCGGAAGAATTTCATTATGTTGTCTAAGAAGTAAAAAAAGGGTAAAATAAAAATTAACAAATATCCGCAAGGGAAGAAGTAAAAATGTATAAAGACCAAAGAATTCCATCCTGGCTGGACCCCCTTTTCTGGGATCTTGATCCCCAAGAATTAAATCTTAATCAGCACTATATTTATATTGTGGAAAGGATCCTGAACTTTGGTGATCTTCCTGCACTGCGGTGGCTTTTCATTACTTATGAAAAAGAAACCATTCGCGAAGCTGTGACCCTCAGCCGGGGGTTAACGATGAAGACGGCCCTCTGCTGGCAGAACTATTTTGGCCTTAAAAAGGAGGATATGCGGTGTACTGGTCGGTTTTAGATGAGAAAAGGATAACCTTATTAAAAAAAATTTTGAAAAATATACCTCTTGCTGAAAGCTACTTGGCCGGTGGTACGGCGCTGGCGCTTATGTTGGGCCATCGGGTATCCTATGATTTTGACTGGTTTGCTCCTGTTTCCTTTGATCCGGAAGATGTTTCCCGCACACTTTCGCACGCAGGAAAAATTGTTATTACTGAAACAACCAGAGGTTCTTTTCATGGTTTTGTCGATGGTATCCAGGTAACCTGGCTGTTTTATCCCAATCCCCTTTTGTTCGACAAAGTCATGGTTAAAGAACTGCCAAACTTCTATCTTTCCTCACTACCGGATATCGGTCTCATGAAGTGGGCTGCAATCAGTCATCGAGGGGCCAGAAGGGATTTTATTGACCTCTACTATATTTGCCGGCAAGGATATGAACTGAAAAAGCTTTTTCTCCTATTGGATAAAAAATTCCCCGGAGCGGAGATTAATCATTATCATATGGTAAAAAGCCTATCCTATTTTTTTGATGCGGAAAGAGAGGCTCATCCTCAAATGATTAAGGAAGTAAGCTGGAAGACGGTAAAAGCATTTTTTATAGAAGAACAAAAAAAACTTTTAACAAAACTTTTATAAGCTCTTTTCTTTTTTCCTCCCTTAACTTTTTCTTTAAACAGGACGATAATAAATATGGGAAAGGTACTTACTTTACAACACTGTTTTCTCTCCGGCGGAAGTCTTTCAGCAGCAGTATGAGCGCCGAGGATCGGCGACTCAGGCTTGCTTGAGAGCTTCCCCAAAGCCGGAAGAAAAAGTGGACATCTTTTCTGCACAGGTGATGGAGCACCTGAGAATTTTCTTACGGATGGAGCCGTCTGGGGTAAAAGGGAGTTTACCCTCGCGGCTCTTTATTTTTTGTATTTTTTAAAACTGGCAGGGAAGCCAGAGTCAATCAAGGAGGATTGAGACAAATGAATAGGATGTATGTTTCGGACAGGTGCTCCTCCAGGATCGCAGGCGGCAACTGTGGCCGGCCATTTACCTTTTCTGCAGAGCTTGTGGGTAAAGGAGATGAGTTGCCATGTTAGTACTGCGCCGCAAACTTGAAGAAGGTCTGCTTATCGACGGAAAGATCAGGGTGAGGATCCTGGGAATCGAGGGGGATAACGTTAAGATCGGCATAGAAGCACCCAGAGACATTTCTATTCTCCGCACGGAAGTCGGTGAAATGCTGGAACAGAGCCGCTCTGTCCACAAAAAATCAGGTTGCGGAGCCTGAACCGGAAAATGTGAGTTTTCTGCGAATAAAAACATAAGCGAAAAGGCCCTCTGTTTTTGACAAAGGGCCTTTTCGCTTATGCATTATCTTAATTAATTTTTTAAAAACAATCCCCTGGCCCCTTAAAAAGTATTTTTTGCGGACGATATAATAAACAAGGAAGTCACTATAACTGAATATAACAGGGGTCACGGACGACCCCGACCCGAAACGCAAGGATAAGCGGATGGAGCCGTACTGTTACAGTACGGTTTTGTTATTTATGGGATTTTAAGGACGGAGCCCGGAGCGGCTTTTTTAGCGCTCTCTGCTCCGTCCTTTTTGTTTCGGGTTCTTTCCAGGCGAGGGAAGACTCCCGTAAAGGGGCGCTTTACCCCGTAACTTCCAGGGAAGGAGCTGTTATTTTATGGAGATGAAAACGCAAACTTTGCACCTACAGCAGCTAATGCACCAGACCGGATACGGAACAGTTTTTTACGGAGCAATAAACTCCGGTCCCTCCGGAGATATGGGCAGCAAAGCCGCCGGCAAGGCTGCCGGCGACCAGCTCAGCTTCAGCGAGGTTTTGGCCGGCGAAAATGAAAAGCAGCGGAAGATGCAGCACTTAAGAACAGGATACCAGGAAGAGTTGAAAAAAGTGCAGACCATTTATCCGTGGTAAGCTTGGGAACATTCCTCTGCAAGAGGTGTTCCCCGCACCTTAAGAAGATAAGCTTTTTGAAGGAGCTTGATAATACAAGCACGAGGCTTTAATGGAGGTGGTAGCAGGCGCAGATGTACGGCTCGTTCAAGCTTGACGGAAAGGTTTCAAGTCTTAGGGATTATTTTCCGGATGGAGATTCCGGAACAGACAAAACGGCAGGGATGCCAGAACAATCAAGGAGGATTGAATAAAAATGAGAATTAACCAGAACATTTCCTCTCTTAACGCTTATCGTAACCTCATGCAGACGGATAACCGCATCAGCAAGTCACTGGAGCGCCTCTCCTCGGGACTAAGGATCAACAGGGCCGCGGACGACGCAGCTGGGCTGGCCATTTCCGAGAAAATGCGCGCCCAGGTTGCCGGCCTCAACCAGGCCATGCGCAACGCGCAGGACGGTATTTCCCTTATTCAAACTGCTGAGGGCGCCCTCAACGAGACCCATTCTATCCTGCAGAGGATGCGCGAACTCTCCGTGCAGGCGGCCAACGACACCTTGACCCTCTCCGACCGCCAGGAGATCCAAAAAGAGATCGACCAGCTCACCGAGGAGATCGACCGTATCGGCAATACAACGGAATTCAACACCAAGAAGCTGCTGGACGGCACAACTTCAGCCCTGGTTTCCACCGATAAGCTGACCACCAAGGTCTCCATGCGCGACGGGCTCCGTGTCATGGACCAGTTCGGCCAGAAGGCTTCCGGCGGCGGCAACTACAAGCTGAGCATCGATGCCACACCCGGCACGGCCCAGATCCAGAAGACGGATATCATGAAAATTAAGCACGCGGGTGCTGACGCTGTGTCGGAGGTTGCCCGGGACCAACAGGGTGTAACACCGCAGAATGCTTCTTACCAGCTTGATTTTACAGATGTTAACTCAGGTACTTTTAAACTTCAGTTCACTCCTGAAGGCGGAGAAGCACAAACAACGGCTGATATCACCTTTGATACGACAGCTGCTAATCTCGTAACGAATATCGAAAATGCTCTTGCAGCAGTTGATGGCTATGAAGCAAGTGATTTTACAGTCAGCGGAGATTCCCTCGACAATATTACTATTGAGTTTACCGGTAATCTTGCTGAAACGCCATTAAGCCTTGAAATAACTGACAGCGCACTTCTTGATGTCGGCGCGGTAAGTATCGAAGCCTCAGTTGAAGAGTCGACGGAAGGCATAGCAAGCCAGGATGAGGTTCAGTCCGTTTCTTTCGAGAACGTCACTGGAGGCACATTTACCCTGACCTTTGCCTCAACCGAAAAACAAAACCTGGATCTCGGTGGTGCAACCGGCGGAACATATACCCTGGGTGACGGAACAAGTACAGTAACACTGGACTATGATGCAACAGCAGCGGAAGTTCAGGACGCATTGGAAACCCTGTACGGTGAGGGCAATGTTGAAGTATCCGACGAGATGATGATTAGCTTCTACGATCTGGGTGAAGCATCGGGATTGGAATTTGACGGAACGGAGCTTACCGGAGCTACAGATGCATCTTTATCATCGGTTGTAGTAACCCAGGAAGCGGGTGTTGAGGATATAAGCAACCTCCGTTCGGCTGCGGGTATCACCTTCGACAATTCAGTGGGAGGCGGACTTGAACCGACCCTGGTCTATAATGATACGGAGGGACAAATCGGCATAGAAGAATATGCCGGCTTTGACTGGGATAATGTTAATACAACCGAGACCTCCACAATAACTTTAACCAAGACCGAAGTAGGCAGCGAAGAAAAACTCAAGGTGGAGATTCAAGCTACAGACGGAATGGGCAACACTCTGGATATCACCGATGAATACGCTGAGTTGGATGCCGACGGTAATTATGTCTATAGCGGTCATGGCGTCAACTTTCAGATTTCCGGCGATGATTTCGATGCCATGGGGGTTGGCGATTTCGTCGAGATCGACCTTGAGCAAGCCGTGAGCTCGGGAACCAACGTTGATGTTCTCGGTGCCGTTTCGACGCAGAACGACTGGACGACAAATACTGCTGCCGGCGTGAAGGGCGTCTATTCGTTTGACATTACCGCCAATGCGATTGCTGATGATACTATTGAAATCGGTGGGGTGACCTTCACGTCAGTTGCCGCTGCTCCGGGTGCGGATGATTTTGTGGTAGGAGACACGATAAACGACACCGCTGCAAACTTGCGGCAGGCGATCCGTGACTCTGCTCTCGGCGCTGATTACGAGGTGACAGGAACGGGCGCTACTATTACTCTCACGCAGAACACAGCTGATGGGGAGGATATTCACGATGACGGCGATGCGCTGGTCATAGTACAAACCGGAGGTGCATTAACCGCCAGTAACTGGTCCGTTACCGGAAGCGAAGAAGCAGCGGCGATCTCGGATGCGGCCTTTGCCAACAACACTATCGAACTGGACTACGACAATTTGCTCGAAGGCGCCGATTCCGTACAGGTTGAGGGGGCTAATCTCGCTTCTGCCGAAAAGTCCAGTCTTGTTATCGAGGAACTGGGATCAACCAATGAAACCTTAAAAATAAGCGCGGATAACTATGGTGAAGATTTAAACGGCTATACGATTACCTTTACTCAAAACGTCGGAGCATTTACTGTTGCTGTTGATACCGGTCTCAAGACCATTGAGGCAACAGGCGACTTTACGGGTGGTACTCTTGGCGTACCCTCAAACCTGACTGACTTGGAGACGGCCATCAATGATGAGTTGACAAGTGAAGGCGTAACCACCGGCATTGTGTTGGAGAACGACGAAGGTCTTCTTGTGATGGCTGACCTGGCCGGTGCAACCGGTGCGCTGGCTGGGGGAACGGAAGCTGCTTCGTATACGGTCAGTATCCTTGACGGTGCGACTGTCCTTTCCGACGATGTCCAGACATTCAACTTGGATACTGAAGAGCACCTGGGCCAAGCGAGATTTCAGGCGACCCTAACTGGTACAGGTGCCCTTGAAACTGACGATGTAGATATGACCTTCAGAATTGATGGCGAGGAGTTTTCTATAGCGCAAGTTAACGTAGCTGGGGGAACAGCTGCAGCAGATGTTGCCACCGCTATTGCAGACGAGATTAACGGCACGGATGGTCTAAAAGATCTGGTCACAGCGACGGTAGTAAACAACGACCTCCGCATAGAACTTAATGAAGCCGGGAAGTCTTTTGCGTTTGATTGGGCAGTAACCGGTGGTGATGGCGTTGTCACTATTGATGGAGATCTGGCCCGTGACATGACCGCACATTTTGCCAAGGAGACAAACCTCACGGCAATGGATTATGAAGGTACCAACTTTGTCGACGGGGTATACACGGTTGCCACGGGTGACTCGGAAGCTGCAGCAACAGCTTCGGTCGTAAATTACTCCTCCTATGCTCAGGCCGACGGGGTGACCGATCTGACAACAGGGGCGGTAGGTGCTGTAACAGCAGACTCGGAAGCCCTAAATATCTCTCTTGCTTTGGAAGTAACCGGCATTAATACAGACACCGGGGAGATCTCTTTCTCCTACAACTACACGACTATGGCTAAGGACGGGGCTCAGGCTACGGGAGAAGGCACACTGACCCTAGACGAAGGGGCTAATGCCGCTGTCGATATCGACGGAGTTTTCACCTTTGATACACTCAATCTCGCCGCTGCAACCGATTTTACAACAGGCGACCGCCTGGTCATCAATGCCAGCGCCCAAGCAGTACTCAATGATGACAGTGTCACTTTCTCCCGGGACGGAGCAGATGCTGCCAAGTTCGTCTTCAACAACGGCGCCCTCGGCGCGGCCACCGACTTTTCCTTCTATCAGTTGCAGGATGACGGTGTGTTGAAAGAATCGGAGATAAGCCTTGAATTTGATACACTCTACGAAGAAGCCTCCGCAGCCCAATTTGAAGTTAACGTCAATGCCATGCAAAACTTCCAATATGATAACCATGGTGTGAGTTTCACCCTTACGCAGACCGATGCCGATTCGCTCAGTCTCAGTAAAGATATCGAATACATTGAAGAGGAATCGGTTGATTATGCCTATGCCGAAGATACAACCGAGGCTCTTGCTTATGACGCCACAGCGGAAGAAATTCAGGCAGCCCTGGAAGGACTAACGACAATCGGCGAAGGCAATGTTACAGTGACAGGCAGCGACGGTTCCTGGTCAACAACCTTTGCTGGTGATCTTGAGAGTCAGCGGGTTAATATGATGGAGATCGACGGGACCGCGCTTGAGGGAACAGGAGAGATCGGCGATATTGCCAACTCCAGCACCAGAATATACGATATCGACCGTTTCTGGGACGCTTCGGGGAACTTCCTGGTCACAGACCCGCAAACCATTACCCTGGTGCAGGGCGATGGAGCCAAAGCGGCCTTCACTATCTTTAAGGACGACACGCTTGAGGACGTAGTCAACAAGATTAATGATGCCATCGCCAATCCCAAGACCAACAACCCCGGTACCATTGAAGTGGGCAAGGGGCTGGGCCAGGGAGAAATTGCTCCTGAAGACGCCCAATTTGCCTACTATGTGAGTGATCCCAGCGAGGACGGCTTTGATTCTGTGGAAGGAACTATCGTCATCAATTCCGCCATCAACGGCAGTAAAGGCGAAATCAAGTTCGTGGGCGACGAGGAGGTTATCAAAGCCCTGAGTCTGACCACCATCCGCGAGTCTGTGGAGAACAATTATGAGGTTACCGTAACCGATGCTCACACCGGCGAAGCTGTAGCGGAGGATGTGCAAGTTACCGGCAATACGCTGGTGGGCACCGTGCATGCCAACGTGGATGTGGAGTTTGATTCCATGGCCAATGTGGCTGTCTCTTGGGATGATGATACCAAAAGCTTCAGCTTTGCCAGCGAGGAGGAAGACTACGAAACCTTCGTCCACTTGTCAGATAACACCATGGTCTTCCACATCGGAGCCAACCCGCTGCAGGATGTGGGCGCTGCCATCGGCGATATGAGAGCCCATGCCCTCGGGGTGGATAATATTATGGTCACAGACCGGGAATCGGCCAACAGGGCGATTACCCAGATTGACGGCGCTATCTCCCGGGTTTCCGCGGAGCGTTCCAAGATGGGTGCCCTGCAGAACCGCCTAGATCACACTATCTCCAACCTGGCGGTTTCTGCCGAGAACCTCACCGCAGCCGAGTCCCGCATCCGGGACCTGGACTTTGCCCAGGAAATGATGGAGTACACTCGCAATCAGATCATGATGCAGGCGGGCACCGCTATGATGGCTAACGCGAACATGAAGTCACAGAGCGTTCTCCAGCTCCTCGGATAAATAATTTCGGGACACAATGAAAATTTTACGGCATAATATCAAAACAACCAAACCAGCAGGCCTAAAGGAGGTCTTGCCGATATGATCCGCAGCATCGCCTCCCTCGCCTGCATGATGAAGCAGGAGCAGGTGCAGGCGGAAGTGGGAACCAAAGTAGCCAAAATGACCATGGATGCCGCCAAAGCTCAGGGTAACGCCATCACCGACATGATCAACATGCAAAAAGAACTTTTCACTAACCTGGGCAGCAATGTCAACACCTGGGCTTAAAACGCCAGAAAACATGATATAGAATCACAACGGCCCTCTGGGATTCGCTTCCCGGAGGGCCGTTTTCCCGAAAAAAAGCTTTACTTTAACCAGTAGGAAAGAATATAATAAAATTAAAGAGGTCAGACTAGTCATTATGGGAGGTGGTTTTATGACTTATTCCAATAAAAATACGACATGGCAATTGCAAACGGCAAAAAGCAAATTTAGTGAGGTAGTAAGCTATGCTCTTAAAGGCTATCCACAGCTGATTACAAAAAACGGCAAACCTGCAGTTTACGTAATTTCATTTGAAGAATACGAGAAAATAACCAGGAAAGTAGCATTGAAAGATGTTTTGCTGAATTCCCCCCACAGAGATACCGAAATTTTTGTAAATAGACAAAAAGAGACTGGAAGGGGTTCTGTAATTTGAGCTTCCTGGTAGATACTTGTTTTATATCTGAATTAAGAAAACCATCACCGCAACAATCTGTATTAAATTGGTTAAATGCAATTATTGAGAGCGAATTATATATCAGTTCTTTAAGTATTGGTGAACTGCAATATGGTATTGCATTATTACCGGATGGAAATAAAAAAAAAGACCTTACCACCTGGCTGGATCTGGTTGTTAAGGGATTCGACAGTAGAGTCTTGCCTGTTCACAATGATGTTTGCGTGGTTTGGGGAAAGATGAGAGCAAACGCGCAAAAAAAAGGGTTAAACCTTTCTGTAATAGACGGATTATTAGCTGCAACATGCGCTGTATATAAACTCACCTTTGTAACAAGAAATACGAAAGATGTTGATTTTACCGGGATAGGTATTGTTAGCCCGTGGGATGACTAATTTTTAAAATCATTGTTTAAAAAAGAAATATGTTGCCGGGATAAAAAAGTTTCCTTTTTAGCCGATAGATGGTTAAAGGGAATTTTTTTTGCAGGAATAGGGTTTTGCACCCTGGCTTTTTATAGCGATCCTGACAAAGAACTAGCATCCGGCGGAGGGAGTAAAGAGATGAAGATAATTCTGAACGGTCGGGAATTTCAGCTCAAAGAGAAAGGTGAAAACAGCAAGATAACGGTCTCACTGGAGGAGACATTAAAAAAAGATAATATGGTGGTAAGGTCGGTCGGTGTCAATGACGTGGAGATGGTTAACATGCCTCTGTCCGAAGTGCTGGGGGGTGCCTCGCCGGGACAGGTAATCCGTATTGAGGCTATTCCGGCCGGTGAGCTGACCGCGGAAGCCCTGCGGGATGCCGCGGATTATATCCCCCGCCTGCACAGCGGGCTGGGCAGGATGCGGGAGCGCTTGTTGGAAGGGGACACCGGGCAGGTTGGTGTAATGGTGGATCAGGCTTTGGAAGGATTGGATTGGTTGGGGCTGGCCTTCCAGGCGTATTTGGAACAGAATTCGCATCCTTCGGAGCAGGAGATCTTTTTCGAGGAATACAGCGCTCTGGCGCTTATCCTCAGAAACATGGAAAAAGCGTTGAAAGAACATAATTTTGAGCGGGTCTGCTCTCTCTTTGAAGAGGAAGTCGCGTCTTTTCTGGATAAGTTGCTTTCTCTTGCGGAGAAGCTGTTAGAAGAAAAGCAGCGTTAACTTATTTTTAATTTTATCCTTTAATAAGTCTTTCCTGATGCCGATATAGTACTACAGCGAAAGATTGTTTATTTTGCTACACCGCTAAGCGACGGGGACAGTTCCATCGTCTTTCTACTTTCTGGTATGGGGACACACCTCTTGCAGAGGAATGTCCCCAAGTCTTGCGCTACGCTCCGGTGACGCTCGAACCGTCCCCATGGCACCGTTAATTACTATTTTCCCGCTGTAGAGATAGTAATGAGAAGGAATTTTTTTTAGGAGAAAAGCAGCCTAAAATGGGTAAAGGCTGGTGAAAAAAATGAAGGTTGATGGAATTGATCCTACCCACCTTAATAAGATTCAGGAGTATTCCCAGAAAGCAGTAACCCGGGAGAGTGAAAAACAAAATCCGAAACAAAAACAGCAGGATCGGGTCTTAAACAAGGATCAGCAACTTTCTTTTTGGGATAGGACAAGTCTGGAGGAACTGGAAGAGTCCATCAAAAAGCTTAACACCACTGCAGAAGCGTTTAATGTGGAGTTGCGTTTCCGTATGGACGAGAAGACAAAAGATCACCACATTGTGATCAGTGTTATTGAACGGGAAACAGAGCAAGTTATCCGCGAAATTCCCCCGGAGCAGGTTGTAAACATGGTGGCGCAAATTCAAGATCTTATCGGTATTTTTGTTGATACACGCCGCTAATGAACCTGAATAAAAAAAGGATTGGGGTGGGAATATGGGGATTTCTTTGAGCGGTCTTGTATCAGGTCTGGATGTCAATAGCATTATTAGCCAGCTCGTCGAGCTGGAACGGCAGCCTATTGTACAAAACGAAGAGCGTGTCGCAGAACTAGAGCGAGTGCAAAATGCCTGGCGCGATATTAATACGCGCCTGCGTAATCTGCGTACAACTGTTCAGGAACTTTCTGAGGAGAGTAATTTTCTATCCAAACAGGGAGCTTCGACGGACCCGACGATTGTCCAGGCGACGGCCGAATCTTCTGCGGAAAACGCCACCTATGAATTGACTGTCAGTCAGCTGGCTACACAACACACGGTGGCCATGCAAAATGATATTCAGACTGTACTGGGCAAGAGCACAACCGAGGCCATGGGATTGGCAGGGATATTTACCCTGAACGGGGTGGAAATCGAAGTTCAAAGCGAGGATTCACTGTCAGACTTACAAAATACGATTAATAGTTCAGAGGCCAATGTTGAAGCGACCATTATCGCAGGTCATCTGATTTTAAAGAGCAATATCAGCGGTGCCGAAGGGGGCCTGGAGATGTCCCATGTATCCGGAGACGATGTTCTGGATACTCTTGCAGTTTACGACAGCGGGACAAGCAGCTTTTACAATGAAACACTCGAAGCCCGCGACGCCCAGTTTACCCTGAACGGGATCAGTATTACCCGTTCCGGCAATGAAATTGATGATCTCGTAGACGGTGTGACCTTTACACTATACGGGGAGAGCGAGGAGAGCGCCTATATTCAGATTTCCACTGATACGGAGAAAGCAGTGGAGGCTGTAACCGCCTTTGTTGATCAGTATAACTCCACGCACGAATTTATCAGGGAAAAGCTGCAGAAACCGGAATCTGTTGCCAGTACCATCAGTACAAAAGATGAGGATACGGAAGAGGATGAAATTGATGACAGCGGTATCGGTTTGCTCCAGGGGGATACGACTCTGATGCAAATCGAGCAGACTTTGCGCAGTCTGGTCTATGAGCCGGTCTCAGGTTATCGTTATGAGACAGAGGACGGCTGGGAGCAGAAAGAATACTACTCTTTTGCCACCCTGGGTGTTACGACTATTGACGAAGAAGGCTATTTGCAATTTAATTCCGAACAACTCGTTAGTGCTTTGGAGGATGATCCCGAGGCTGTTTATGAGTTGTTTAAATTTGAAATAGAAGATGAGAGCGGTGCCGGCACGGACCAATATGACGGGCTGGGGGTAAGGCTGGATAACTATCTGAAAAGACTGCTTATCAGCGAGCAAGATAGTCAGGGAAGAACGATTTATCCGATTAGCGTACAGAAGGAAGAGAATGCTCTGAGCCGTATTGAAGAGCTGGAGCAGCGTATTGAGATTCAGGAGGAAAGGCTTCTACGTTACGAAGAGCGACTGGTCGGGCAGTTCACTAACCTGGAGATATATATTTCCAGCATGCAGGCTCAGAGCGAAGATCTTGCTAATTTAATCAGCCAGCTTGATACATAGTTGCAAGGATGGCAGCATTTCGAATAGATAAAAAGCGAATTCTTAAGCTGTAGAGAAAGGGAGTGATTCCGGTGGGGGCTAACCCATATGCCCAGTACCAGAAAACTCAAATTGAAACTGCAGACAAAGGCAAACTTCTGCTTATGCTTTACGATGGTGCTTTGCGTTTTCTGGGACATGCCAGAAAGGCCCTCCTGGAGAGAGATCTTGAGGGATCCAATAATTACCTGGTCAAGGTTCAGGATATTGTGGCGGAGTTAATGTCTTCCCTGGATCTGGAGGCAGGGGAAATTGCTGTTTCCCTCTTTCGCCTTTACGAGTATATGCACTATCTTCTAGTTCAGGCCAATGTAAAGAAGGATGCAGGGCCTCTCGATCAGGTTGAGGGTATGTTGGTTGAATTAAGGGATACCTGGAAAGAGGCCTTGGGTTTGGTATCGGCAAATTTGCCTTCCCCGCAGGAAAACACTCTGGATGAGGTTCCAGCTGCAAAGAAGCAGAAAAGTGAGATACAAGGGGGAAGTTTGGCCGGTTATAGCCAGGGGCTGAGAGAAGAAAAAGCGCTGAAAAAAGGCTACAAGAAGGTGAATTTCAGTGGTTGATGAAATGCTGCTGCAGCTTGACCAACTATATGCCCGGGAAACGGCATTCTTTAGTCAACCCCTCCCGCTGAGGGAACAAGGAGATGTTGCAGAAAATTACCTTCGGGAGATGGGTAAAATTTTGCGGGAACTGGGTGCTCTGCAGCAGGAGTATTTTTTTAAACTTAGTAAAAAAACGGCAGATAAAGAGAAAGATAGAGAATTTTATGGAGAATTATCTTTATTAAAGGAGCTATACCGCAAACGGCAAAAAAATCTTGCTCTCATAAGGGAAAAGCTTCAAGAGACAGGAAAAGAACTGGATCGTGTTAAGGTAGAGAAAAAGGTGTTTTATCATTACCACCCCAGGAAAAAGATAAAGGCCCGTTTTATCGATAGTAAGAGTTAAGAAAAAAAGCCGGAATTTATCCGGCTTTTTTTCTTGTTATTTCAGGTTTCGACATTTTTATAAAAATTCTTTCAAAACCTATGCAGGAATTAATATCCTTTTGGCGAATAACTTGGAAATATTGAAAGTTGCATTTTTAAGAGTTGCATTTTTGAGGTTAAAAGAGGTGAAAAGGTGTTCTGGAAAGACCCGATTATAAGAGAACTTAATCAGAGCCTGGATACGGCGGCATTGCGGCAAAAAGTTGTCTCCAATAATATTGCCAATTTGAATACGCCGGATTTCAAACGCTCTTACGTGCCTTTTGATGAAGAACTGCACCAGGCCAGGGGTAGAATGTCCATGACAAGGACACATTCCGCGCATTTAAACGGCAGAATTTCCGACAATGATCCCCGTGTCGTTACAGAGGACGCGACGACCCGCCGAACAGACGGGAATAATGTGGATCTGGACCAGGAGATGCTGGATCTGGTGACCAACCAGTTGCGCTATAATACTATTATTCAGCAGATCAGCGGAAAATATGCCAACTGGCGTTATATTATCACTGACGGGAGAGGCTGATAGATGGAAATATTCCGTTCGTTTCAGATTAGCGGGTCGGCCTTAATGGCCGAAAAAGTCCGGGTGGATACCGTGGCCGCCAATCTGGCCAATATGCAGACAACCAGGACGGCAGAGGGAGGACCTTACAGACGCAAGACGGTTATTTTTGCCGAAAAGCTTTCCCGAGTGAGAGATGTGCCTCCGGCTTACCGGGGACAAGGGGTCAATGTGGCTTTTGTCGTGGAGGATCCTAATCCTCCCAGGCTGGAGTTTGATCCGGAGCATTCCGATGCCAATGCAGAGGGATTTGTAGCTTACCCCAATATTGAGATGGCCAAGGAGATGACGGATCTGGTGACGGCCTCACGCTCCTATGAAGCCAGCAGCACTGCGGTAAATACGGCCAAAAGCCTGTATTTAAAAGCCCTGGAAATCGGCCGCGGCTAAAGAATTGAATGAAAAGAGGTTTAAACTGTGCAAATTAACCCATTTGTTGTTCCTTTACCGGCAGATTCAGATAAAAAGAATGAGAAGCAAAAGGATTCTTCTCCGGGTTTTGGAGAGCTGGTGCAGGATGCCCTTGACAAGGTAAACCGGCAGCAATTGCAATCTCAAGAAGCGACCCGCAGGTTTCTTTCCGGAGATCTGGAAGATATCCATCAGTTGATGATTGCAGGTGAAGAGGCGAAAATATCCCTGCAGTTAACTATGCAAGTGACAACTAAAATTATTGAAGCATACCGTGAGCTATCCCGCATCCAGGTCTAGCTTGATGTTATTTTGCAAAACAACAATTTTTTTTTGATTAAGGCTTTAGTTTTTTTACTACCGTCTTTTTTGTTGAGTGGCGGATTAAGAATGGAGCTCTTCAGCATTTCTGCAATGAGGGAGCATTGAAGGAATAGAGAGCTTTTTCTTTTTTATTTACGGCTTTTTGGAGAGGTGCTTTGTGGACAAAAAGAAAAATATCGCGGAACAAGTCCTGGAACGCTGGCGTGCGCTGAGCCGTTCCCGCCGCATTGCCGTTATTGTCATTTTTGTCGCGCTAGTTGTCTTCTTTTTACTGCTAATGTTTAATTCCGGTTCGCAGCCCCAATATGTTACCCTCTACAGTAATCTCGAGCCGGCCCAGGCTTCTCCGCTGATTCAGTACCTGAAAGAGCAAAGTATTCCTTATAGGCTAGAGGATTTCGGGGCAACGCTTAAAGTGCCTGCCGAAAAGGCTGACGAACTTCGCATTGAAATGGCCGGCCAGGGCATGCCTTTTACCCAGGGCCTGGGGTTTGAAATTTTCGATGAGGAAAGTCTGGGAACTACGGATTTTGAACGGCAGGTTAAGATGCAGAGGGCGCTGCAGGAGGAACTTCGGCGAACTATTACTTCCCTGGAGGCAGTTACGCAGGCCAGGGTTCACCTTACTATTCCGGAACCGCAGCTATTCCTGCGGGAGCGTAGCGAACCTTCTGCAGCCCTTTATCTGAAACTAAATCCCTTTGTTCCCCTAAAGGAAGAGCAGATTAAAGGAATTGTTTTTCTTGTTGCCTCCAGTGTGGAAAATTTAAAACCTGAAAACATTGTTATTATCGATTCCCTGGGTAATATGCTTTATGACGCGGTTACGGGAGGAGACTCTTTTTCGACCATGGCCGATTCTTCATTAAAACAGCTTGAGATTAAGCGCAGTTTTGAAGTTGAACTGGAACGCAGAGTGCAGGGGATGCTGGAGAAGGTTTTCGGCGCCGGTAAAGCACTGGCTCTGGTTACGGCTGATCTGGATTTTGATGCTCATGAAACGACCACCATTACCTATGATGATCAGGGTGTGCCGAGAAGCACCCAGGTTATTGAGGAAAATTTTGAAGGTGAAGGGCCGGTCATGGGTGAAGTGGGCGAGGCAAATTATCCCGGCTATGTAGGTATTACTCCCGGCGGAGAGAGCAGCTATGAACGCCGGGAAGAGACCAATAACTATGAGATTTCGGAGACGACGGAGAAAGTCATCGCTGCACCGGGAAAAATTAATAGTATTCATACTTCCGTCGTGGTTGATACCGGTAAAGACGAAATGAGTGAAGAGGAGATAGAGCAGGTCAGGGGAAATGTGCAGGATCTGGTTTCCGCGGCCATAGGCCTGGATGAAGAACGGGGCGACCAAATTAGTGTTCAGGGCATGAGCTTTGATACGTCTTTTGTTGATGAAATGGAAGCGGAATTTACCAAGATTGAAGAAGAGCGCAGGAAGGAAGAAACTTTCCGCCAAGCTGTCCTGGGAGGGTCCGTTCTGGTCGCTTTCATTATGCTTTTGTTGGCCCTCAGGCGGCGTCGTATTCTCCGGGAGCAGAGGTCTTTTGTCACCCCCGAGGGAATGACTTTGGAAAGCTTATTGGGCACGGAGATGCTGGATGAAGAGTTTGAAGAGGAAGATCTCGAACGTGCGGAAACATCCCGGGAACTGGCCAAGAGGCTGGTTGACGAGAACCCTGAAATTGCTGTTGCCGTTCTGCGGACCTGGTTGATCGAGGAGTAGCCTTTGTTTTATAGAGATTAGCTTTCGCTTCGGCTGCGTTACATTATGGATAAAGTTTTTTTTTGGGAGATGTTGGGATAAGGAGGCTTGTTTTATGCCGCGGGAAGAGAAGCTTACCGGGAAGAAAAAAGTTGCTATTTTCCTCCTGGCCCTGGGACCTGAAACCGCATCACGGCTTTTAAAGATGTTTCCGGAGCAAGAAATTGAGAATATTACGATGGAAATCGCCAACCTGAATAAAGTAAAAAAAGACGTCAGGGACGAGGTTTTAGATGAATTTTTGCTTCTGGCGGAAGTTCAGCAGGTTATGCTGGAAGGAGGAGTTGAACTGGCCAGGGAACTGCTGGAAAAAACACTGGGGCACAGTAAAGCTGTAGAGATACTCAAGCGTCTCGAGGAGCAGGTCAAGGTTAAACCCTTTAACTTCGTACGCCATACTGAACCCAAGCAGTTGGTCAATATGATTAGCGGGGAGCACCCCCAGACCATCGCTCTTATTCTTTCTTACCTGGACAACCAGCAGGCCGCGATGATTCTTTCCGATCTTCCCATGGATGTTCAGGCGGATATCGCCAGACGTGTTGCCCTGATGGACAGGACCTCCCCGGAAATATTAAAAGAAGTAGAAAGAGTGCTGCGGGAAAAAGTTTCCAGCATTTTTCAGCAGGATTTTACCCAGGCCGGTGGTATCGATACGGTTGTGGGAATTCTTAACAGTGCAGACAGGGGAACTGAGAAATTAATTCTTGAGGAACTGGAGAAAGAGGATGCCGAGCTTGCTGATGAGATTCGCAAACGTATGTTTATCTTTGAAGATGTTATAACCCTGGACGATGCTTCTATTCAACGTGTTGTCCGCGAAGTAGACAGCAAAGACCTGGCCAAGGCCCTTAAAGGTGCCAGCGAAGAAGTTAAAGAGCGTATCTTCCGCAATATATCCAAACGGGCTGCTGAGATGCTGCGGGATGATCTCGATTTTATGGGGCCTGTCCGGCTTCGTGAGGTAGAAGATGCTCAGCAGCGGATTGTGGGTATTATCCGCCGGCTTGATGAAGCCGGAGAAATTATTATCTCCAGGGGTGGTGAAGATGCCATCATCGTCTAGGATTTTGAGAGGTCTGGATATCAAGGGATGGAGGACATACCATCCCCGGCGGGAAGAGAGCGAGATGCTTTTTGAGGAAAAGGAAGAGCTTTCTTCCCGGGAGGAGCGCCCTGAACCGGAGCCCCCCGGTCCCACCAGGGAGGAAATTGAACGGGAGAGGAAGGCGATTCTGCAGCAGGCTCGCCGGGAAGCTGAAGAACAGCGCCGTCAACTTTTAGCCAAGGCACAGGAAGAAGCTGCAAAATTGCAGGAGCAGGCCAAAAAAGAGGGTTATTCCCGGGGCTATGCGGAAGGGGAAAAGGCAGTTAAAAAACTTAAAAAAGAAGCGCAGAAGGTTCTGGAGCAAGCCCGGCAGCAGCACGAAGAGATTCTGGCCGGCGCAGAGCCTGAAATGATGCAGATAGCTGTTAGCCTGGCGGAGAAGCTTCTTAATTATCAATTGGAAGTTGATGACGATTTAATTTTAAGTATCGCCTCCCGCTGCCTGGAGGCTCTTCCCGGCGGGCAGGAAATTCTTCTACGGGTAAATCCCCGGGATGAAATCATCTGCCGGGAAAAAGCTGATATACTCCGTATGAAGTTAAAAAGGGAAACTATTTTGGAGATTATGGCTGATGCGGAGATTTTACCGGGATGCTGCAAGGTGGAGACCGAGGAGTCCGAAGTTACCTTTTTATTGGGCAGAGAACTGGAGATCCTGGGAAGAAAGCTTCTTGAGCTGGCTGCTTTTTCCGGGTAAGCGAGGCAAAGAAATGAATATTAAATCAGTTAATTTTGACAAATATTATCAGGAAATCCGGACCCATTCTGTTCTGGAGATTAAAGGCCGCGTAACTCAGATTATCGGATTGGTCATGGAGGTGAGCGGTCTGCGCCCTTTTGTGGGGGAGATCTGTTTG
Organism: Dethiobacter alkaliphilus; assembly: GCA_016841605.1. Lineage (GTDB taxonomy): Bacteria > Bacillota > Dethiobacteria > DTU022 > UBA8154 > DUNV01. The sequence goes on from JAENYV010000008.1 coordinate 171,869, forward strand.
ATAGAGGTGAAGGACGAAAAGGAGCCCCTTCCGGCTGAGGTTGTGGGATTTCGTCAGGGACGTGCCTTGTTGATGCCCCTGGGCAATTTGAACGGGATCGGACCGGGATGCCGGGTGGAAGGGACAGGCTCCCCCTTTACCGTCAAAGTTGGCCCCGGAATTTTGGGAAAAGTTCTTGACGGGCTTGGAAGACCCATTATGGGCGGAGAAAAGTTGGAAGGATTTCTTGAAGAACGTCCTGTGGAAAGTTCTCCCCCAAACCCTCTGGAAAGAGAACCTATTGCCCATGTCCTGGCTACAGGTGTCAGGGCGATCGATACCCTTTTAACCTGCGGGCAGGGACAACGGGTCGGGATCTTTGCCGGAAGCGGGGTGGGGAAAAGTTCCCTGCTGGGGATGATTGCCCGCTACAGCGAAGCAGATGTGAACGTAATCGGGCTGGTTGGAGAGCGGGGACGTGAGGTGCTGGATTTTATCAGGAATGACCTGGGTCCTGAAGGCTTAAAACGGTCTGTGCTGATTGTTTCCACTTCCGACCGTCCGGCTTTGGAACGAGTAAAGGCGGCTCTCGCTGCGACTGCTGTGGCGGAATACTTTCGTGATCAGGGGCAAAAGGTTATCTTAATGATGGATTCGGTCACGCGTTTTGCTATGGCCTTGAGGGAAATCGGACTGGCTATAGGGGAGCCTCCCGCAACAAAAGGATACACCCCTTCCGTTTTTGCCAGCCTGCCCCGATTGTTGGAACGTTCGGGAACATCCCGCTGCGGTTCCATTACCGGCTTCTATACCGTGCTCGTTGACGGCGACGATTTGAATGAACCTATTTCAGATGCCGTCAGGGGAATTTTGGATGGTCACATTGTTTTGAGCAGAAACCTCGCCTCGCAGAACCACTATCCTGCTATTGATGTCCTGGAAAGTGTCAGCCGTCTTATGCCTTCGATTGTGGATAAAGAGCATTATCGCCTGGCCGGTCTGGTAAGGGACCTTCTTTCCACCTACAAGGAATCTGAAGACCTGATTAATATAGGTGCTTATGTCCGTGGTTCCAATGCCCGCATAGATAGGGCTATTGCTTACCGGGAACCTTTAAACCGTTTTTTGCGTCAGGGCCTGACTGAGTCTGTTTCATGGCAGAATAGCGGGAATGCACTGGAAGGTCTTTTTGCTACCTCCTCTTAAAAAAGTTCTTTTTTAAACGACAATAATATTAGGGAGTAAGAGATAAATGGCTTTTGACTTCCGGCTGCAAAAAGTTCTGGAATACCGGGAAAAGCAAAAGAAAATGGCTCAAGAGGAACTGGTTCTCTCCCAGATTGAATTTCAGAAAATTAAGGATGAACTGCTGCGGCTTCAGCACGAGGAACAAAAACTTCTCCAGTTCCAACAAAATAATCAAGACCAGGCTTTAGATTCTCTCACCCTTTTTTCCATTGATAATTACCGTTTATTTTTGCAGGAGAGTTATCGAAACAGCCTCCACGCGTTGGAAGAGCAGGAAAAAAAGGTGGAGGAGAAACGTCAAATATTAGTGGAATGTTGGAAGAACTGTCGGATTCTTGATAAATTAAAAGGAAATGCCCTTCAAGAATTCCTTCAGGACGAAAAAATCCGTGAACAACATTTAAATGACGAAATCTCCCTGTACGGTTATCTCCGTAAAGAGAGATAGTGCTTTTTTCCGGAAAGGAGGTGATCAGAACAGATGAAAACAGATGCAGTATCCTCTGCAGTGCCGGCGGTCAAGGGGGCCGGACAGGCTGAAAAGCCGCTCCAGGATAAGGGGGGAGAAGCTTTCGGCTCACTGCTTCAGGAGATTTTTTCGACGCGGATGTCGCAGCTTCAGTCCGGGAACACCCAAGATAAAGTATCCGTTCAACTTGAGCAGGGGATGGAAGAGCCGGTTGAAACGTTCCCGCAAGAGTCGACTTTTATTTCCTCAGAAGAAACTTCCTCAGAAGAAACAGGGGCACAGCCCATAGCATCGTCGCCTAGTGAAGGCAATGCTTCACCTCAAATTCCTGCAGAGGAAACAGAAGAGCAGGCTGTCTTGTTTCCTGTGGAAGGTAATCCTGCCCTTCTTATTACTTCAGAGGAAACAGTGGAGCAAGCCGTTTTGTTACCTGATGAAGGCAACCTTTCACCTCAAATTCCTTCGGAGACAGTGGAAAATCTGCCTGCTCCACAGGACCAAAATAAGGAATTAACGGATTCTTCCGGCGGCTACAAAAAAGAACTTATGGAACGTCTCCTCAAAGAAATAGGGGAAGAAGGAGAGAACATTCTAGTTTTGTTGCCGTGGCTTCTCTATGCCCTTTCCGCCGACGAGGCAACAACAGAAAAGGGTTCTTCGGAAGGAACCGGTTTACCTGAGTTAAGCGGGGAGTTTTCTTCGGGTGAAGAAGTAGAAGGGGAGAAAATAGTTAAAAAAGATTCTGTCCAAGAAATGCAGCTGGAGAAGTTGTTCCAGCTTTTAGGAGAAATCCTTTCCGGTCTGGGAGAGGAAAAAGAAATCCTTCCAGCAGACTTTGATTTTTCAAAAATGATGGCGGATAATATCATCTTAAAACCGGATGAGCTTCTCTTGATGGAGAAAAAGCTTGTTTCCGGAGAGATCCCTTTGCTGGATGAAAAGGGTTTTTTAACTCCTCAGGCCGGTTCAGTCATCTCCTCTTATTTGAATGAAGAAGAGATGATGGAGAAACTAAAATTATTTTTCCCGGAACTGGACGGTAAGATGGAAGCAGAGCTTGTTCAGCAGCCCGTCGGAAATGAAGAAAAAAATCCGGGGGAAAATTTTATCTTTGCTTTGCAAAATTTTCTTGAGGATTTTCTTGGCGTGGAAAAGCAATTGCCTTCCGGGGAGACCTCTTTGCCGGGGGAAAAGTTTCTTTTGAATCCGGAAGCAAACGTGGAGATTGTTTTTTCTCTTCAGGAAGGACGGGTACTGGAAAAACCCACAACTGGAGAATCGGTGAAACCAGGGGAATACAGTGACAGTGAACAGCTTTTTTATGCTCAGCCTCAAACGGAAGCACCTCAGGAAAAACAACCGGCTACATTTTTGGAAAGGCTGGAAAGTTTTCTGAGATCTTTCCTGCTGGGGGAGAGTGGACCCTCCGGAGAAAAGACATCCGCAGCAGGTTTAGGTCAAGGCAGTACTGGGGATTCTTCCCGGGAAGCCGAGATTGTCGGGAAACCGGGCAGTGGGGGAGAATTCGTTTTTCCCTCCGGAATCCAGCCGGAAGAAGCAGCATCCATACATCAGACGACTTACCGGGACAACCTTGTGCAGCCCCGGGAGATTGTTAACCAGATTATCGATAAAATAACCTTATTGACCCGGTCCGGCGAGCAGGAACTGCGCATGAAACTACAACCTGAATTTCTTGGGGAGATCATGATCAGAATGCGCCGCGTCAAGGGGGTCCTTACGGCAGAAATCACGACGCAAAATATCGCTGTCAAAGAATTGCTGGAAGGACAGATGGATACTCTGCGCCAGCGTTTTCAACAGATGGATATGAACGTAGAAGAGTTCCGTATCCTGTTAAACAATGAGAGAGATGGAGGAAACGGTGAAGGGGCTCGTGAACATTACAGGGAAAGCGAATGGGACAGGTTCGCCGCGGGAAGCGCTTATGGAAAAAACGAGACTCTAACGTTTGAAGATTACGAAGAAAAACGAGGAGTAAATTATCTTGCCTGAAAAGGGGTGTTATTTTTGGCGGAAGTCGGTGCAATCGGAAGTACCGGCAGTTCATCATCGGGGAGCAGTCAGCAGAAAAGCAGTAACACGGAGCTGGGAACCGATACGTTTTTACAGTTGCTTATTACCCAGATGCGCTACCAGGATCCCTTTAGCGGTGGACAGGACTCGAATGAATATATGAACCAGATTGCCCAGTTTACCATGCTGGAACGGCTTATTCAACTGCAGCAGACTATGGAATCCTTCACGGAGCAGCAGGGTTATACCCAGGCTTTAAACCTGCTGAACAAAAATGTGGAGGTTAATGACAACGGGAATATTTCTCAGGGAGAGGTTACCGCTGTTCGTTTTGTGGACGGTGAGCCTAGAATTACTATCAACGAGGTAGAGTATACCCTTGATATGATTACACTGATTGAATAATAAAGAATAGACGCATGAAGTAACGGGGAATGGTGAAACGAAGCAAGTTTACGGGAGGGGGTGTAATTGGTGACTGTGAAAGGGGCTCATATCCCTTTTTTATCTGCGAAATCGGCAGTATCTCCAGGCGTTAAAAAGCCGTCATGCTGCCCGGCCGGTGAAGAAAAATTTAGCCGGATGCTGGAGGAAACCATTACCGATAACAAGTTGAACTTCTCCGCTCATGCCCAACAGCGGCTCAAGTCCAGGAGTATTACTCTTGGTGCCGAGGAAATGGGTAAGCTGGAACAGGCGGTGGATAAAGCTGCTGCCAGAGGCTGCCGTTCATCGCTGCTTCTTTACAGGGATATGGCCTTTGTTGCCGGGGTGCCCACCCGTACTATCATTACCGCGCTGGATGGGGAGAGCATGAAGGAGCATGTTTTTACCAATATCGACAGCGCTGTTGTTATCGAATAGATGGGCCGGACCTCCAGGAGGAAGCCCGGGCTGTGGAGTGATGGAAGCAGCTCAAAATACGCAAGAAACTATTTTTCAAGAGACAGGGAGGTCATTTGAATGTTGCGTTCTTTATCTACTGCAATTTCCGGTTTGCGTAATCACCAGACCAAGCTGGATGTCGTGGGCAATAATATTTCCAATGTAAATACGGTGGGTTACAAGTATGAAACAGTGCACTTTCAGGATATTTTCAGCCAGACTCTGAAGGATGCGAATGCTCCCGAGAATGGCCGGGGGGGGACCAACCCCCTGCAGGTCGGGGTTGGTATGGCTCTTTCCTCCACCAGTACCAGTCATACCCAGGGAGCGATTACTTCTACTTCGCGAGAGACGGATGTGGCTATTGAAGGGAACGGCTTTTTTGTAGTTAGTGACGGCATACAGAATTACTATACCAGGGACGGCTCCTTTATCAGAGGGAATACCGGTGAACTGGCTACGGCCAACGGGTTTAAATTGATGGGCTGGGCGGCAGAAAAAATATTTGTTGACGAAAACGGTGTGCCGGTTGATGATCCGCAAGACGCGGTTGATGAAGTCTACGAAATAGATACAACAAAGCCGCTAAGTTCGATTCTTATTCCCCTCGGCGAGGAAACGCTGGCCAAAGCTACGGAGAATATTGTTTTTGCCGGCAACCTGAATTCGGAGTCTGTTGCTGAAGGAGAAGACGGTTTTGATCCGTATGATTATATGACTTATTTCTACGATTCCCTGGGAAACCGGCATGATATGACGGTGGAATTTAAAAAAACTGCAGAAAACGAGTGGGGGTATGCCCTTTCTTTTACTGATGCTGACGGAAATATTGTAGAGATAGAAGGAGATGATTCTCTTTTATTTACTGAGGGAGGTACCCTCATTTCCGACCTTGCTAATCCCAGCGATTATTCTTTTACAATTGACGCGGAGACACTGGGGACCGGAAGCAGGGACATTGCTGTCACCCTTGACTTCAGTGCCCTGAATCAGTACAGTTCTTCAACCACAGCTTTTGTCAGGGATCAGGACGGTTTCGCCGCGGGCGAGCTGTCTTCTTTTACTATTGAGGCGTCAGGCGTGGTTACCGGTACTTATTCCAACGGGATGATCCGGGAACTGGGTCAGATAGCGCTGGCCTCTTTTGCCAACCCGGAGGGTATGGTTAAAAGAGGTTCTAATTTATTTGATTTCACAGGCAACTCCGGGGATCCGAGGATCGGGCTTCCGGGAGAGCAGGGCAGGGGAATGCTCAAATCTTGTGCCCTGGAGATGTCCAATGTGGATCTGGCTTTCGAGTTCTCGGAAATGATCACGACCAGCAGGGGTTATCAGGCCAATGCCCGGGTGATCAGCACTTCCGATGAGGTTCTGGTGGAGCTGATTAACGTGAAACGTTAAAGGTTACAGCAGAGGGGAGAATGGAATTTATTCCTTCTCCCCTTTTTTTTCTTTCCTATTTACATAAAAAATAGCAGGAATTTCCGTTAGTAATGTCGAAAAAACGTGAATTAAAGTCGCGTTTAAGGAAATGACATTCCTCCGGAAGAGGTGTGTCCCCATACTAAAAAAAAGAGGATAATATTGAGCCATTTTCGTGGCTTAGCGGTGTAAAAAGCAAATTATTGCCGTAGTGTTATTATCAATTTTTCTGGCAGGGGTGAAGTCAGACAATATGAAAAAAATGGATATTTTAACAATTGGCGGGATAATTTTCGGTATGGGTCTGGTGCTCTGGGGGATCCTGATGGGGAGTTCTCTTAGTGCCTTCATTAGTTGGTCCGGACTAATGATTACCCTGGGAGGGTCCTTCGGGGCCTTGCTGGTCAATTTCCAATTGGGGCAGATCCGTCAGGTGCTGAAGATTACCATGCAGGTACTTTTGGAAAAAAAAATGGAGATCAGCTCTCTGGGGCAGCTTTTTGTCAACCTGGCCCAGAAATCCCGACGGGAAGGTCTGCTGGCCCTGGAGGATAACCTGGAAGAGATTGAAGATCCCTTCCTGCGCAATGGTCTGCAAATGGTCATCGACGGGTTTGAGCCGGAATCAATCCGCGATATTATGGAGACGGAGATTTATACACTTTCCCAGCGCCACCAGATGGGTCAAAATGTCTTCCGTACCTGGGGCTCCCTCGCGCCGGGTTTTGGCATGATCGGAACCCTGATCGGCCTTGTTCAGATGCTTACTGCACTGGATAATCCGGATTCCATCGGTTCCGGAATGGCTGTAGCTCTTTTAACAACTTTTTACGGATCATTGCTGGCCAACCTGGTTTTTCTCCCCATTGCCGGGAAACTGGAGATTATGAGCGAGCAAGAGGTTGCTTACAAAGAAGCTATTGTGGATGCCCTGCTGGCTCTGCAGGCGGGTGTTAATCCACGGATTCTGCAGGAAAAAATCAAAGCTTACCTTTCTCCCGGTGAACGTGATATGGTGAATGAAAAAAAATCTTCCTCTTCTGAGGCGGAAGGTGAAAAGGCTATGGCCTGAGGTTTTCCTAATCGGTGATCATAGCATTGGAAGTTGGCGAGTGAGGGGAAAAGGAGAGGTACGCTGAATGAAAGAAAGAAACAAAAAAAAAGACTCGGCAGAGACCGGATCACCTGCTTGGATGACGACTTACGGAGATATGGTTACTCTCCTGCTGACTTTTTTTATTCTCTTGTTTACTTTTTCCTCCATTGATGTCAAGCGTTTTCAAGAAGTTATGTCGGCTGTTCAGCATTCTTTTATGGGCAGGACCGGTATTTTGATGGGCAGCGTGGGTATTGAGGGTGAAGACGGAGAGAGCCTGGATAGCAGCAGCTCGCAGATGTCCGCGGAGGAACTGGCCATGGCTCTGGGAGAGAAGGAGATGACCATCCTGGAGATGATGGCACAATTGGAAGAGACCTACGAAGAGGTCAAGTCATTTCTTCAAAAATCGGGGTTGGAAGATGATGTGCAACTTCGTCTGGAAGAGCGGGGAATTGTTTTGGAACTGCCGGAACGTATTCTCTTTGATACAGGCCAGGCAGTCATCAAACGTGATTTTTACCCTATTCTCGACTTGCTGGCAGACTTGATCTCGGGGGTGCCCAATCAGATTATTGTTGAAGGGCATACCGACAATATTCCTATACGGACCTTTCTTTATCCCAGCAATTGGGAGCTTTCTGTGGCCCGGGCTGTGAGTGTGGCTCGCTACCTGGTGGAGGTCCATAATTTGTCCCCCCGCAGGTTTGTTGCCACAGGGTACGGCGAGTTTCATCCCCTTGATACTAATGATACACCTGAGGGGAGAGCCCGCAACCGCAGGGTTTCCATTGTTTTGTCCATTGTGCAAATTTAAGGGGTTCAGGGGGGATTACTGTTGGCAAAAGAGACGGACAAAAAAAGTCAGGAAATTCAGGAGCAGGGAAAACCACGTTTTCGGTCAAATTTAAAAGTGGTCTTGATCCTGGTCATCTTGTTGGTGCTTGTTTTTTTGTTAAGTAGTGTGGTATTTGTCGCCTTTCGTATTGGTCTTGTCGACAGGGTTTTAAACAGTACGGTTTCGGATGCTGCCTCCCAGACAACAGTTGAAGAGCCTGCCTATACGTATGAGGTTCCGGAGATTGTCGTTAATCTTTCCAATAGTGACAGCCGCCGTTTTTTAAGTGTTAAATTTTATGTTGGTTACGATGAAAGCAAACTGGCAGAAGAGCTTGAGAGGCGGATGCCTGAGATCAGGGATGTAGTACTGGAAATCTTATGGGATGTAAGTTTAGAAGATATTTACTCTCCGGAAGGGAAGGAACACCTGCGGGAGGAAATTAAAAAGGCGATCAACGATCTTATTAACAGCGGTGAGATTAAAGGAGTTTATTTCTGGCATATTATGGTTCAGTAAAATATAGCGGTAAGAAAGGGGGTGCGGCCCTGTTCCAGGCATAAAAAAGGTTTATAGCCGGGAATTGGGGCTGTCTGTTGTCGGATAAGTTAAGCCAGAGTGAGATTGATGCCATGCTCAGGGGGCTGGGGCAATCGACTGAAGGCCAAAAGGGAGAGGATAGTAAGCAAAAACATAATCTTCCGGTGGTAGAAAAGGTGGAGTTTGCTCCTTTTAAATCTGCAGGCAATGTTTCCGGGGCCCAAAAAAAGGAATTGTCTTATTTTAATCAAATTCCCATGATTATCTCAGGAGAGTTAGGGAAAGCCAACTTAACTGTGCGGGAACTTTTAAGGCTGGAGGAAGGCTCTGTTATTAAACTGGATAAACTCGCCGGCGAAAGCGCAACGATTCTGGTCAACGGACAGTACCTCGGCCTGGCAGAAGTTGTTGTCATCAATGAGAGATTTGGATTAAGAGTTACTGCCATCGGAACAGTTGATCCGCAAATAGATAAGAAGGAACCGGACGAACAAAAAGAAGCCGTTACGGAAGAAGCAGCGGACCAGGAGAGGCAGGATAAGTAGTATGGATTTATACAACGCATACCTGCGTCTGTTCATCTATTTTCCCCTGGTTCTCTTTCTCATTTATTTTTTTCTGAGAATCCTACTGCGGCGTCTGGGACCTTCATTAAGTATTGAAAGTCGAATTTCTATTGTTGAAAGAGTGATGATTTCTCCCCGTGTTTTTCTTCTGGTAGTCAGAGTGGGAGATGAATATTTTCTTTTATCATCGAGTGCAACCGGAGTGACTCTTCTTAAAGAACTGGGAAGTAATTGGCAGGAATTTTTAGAACAAACTTGTCAAAATAATACTGCTTTTTCCCCAACCTTAAATGGGATATTTTTATTTTTAAGAAAAATTATTTCCGGTAAAAAGGAAAAAGGGCGGAAATTTGAGGAGAAATTTATCGATTTAACAAAAAAATTAGATCTTGAGGGGGAAATGGAGAGATCCAAAAAGTATTTCCCGGGAAAAGATTGAAAGTTTTGTGAAAAAAATAGTCAAACATATGCCCGAGTATATTGCGGGAAAGGGTAGCCGGTAAATAATGAAGAAAAAAATGTGGTTCCCGGTTTTATTATTTTGTCTATGTCTGGTTTTTTTCTGCGGCAGTACGGATAAAGTTCTTGCCCAGCCTGTATTTCCCATACCAAATTTAAATATGCAGGTCGGTACAGCGGAAGGGCCGGAGCAGTTGGTTGGTACTTTGCAACTTTTGCTTCTTTTGGCCATGTTAAGCCTCGCTCCCGCCTTCATTATTTTGATGACCTCTTTTACGCGAATTATTATTGTTTTGGGTTTTCTTCGCAATGCTCTGGCAACGCAGCAAATTCCTCCCAATCAGGTCATAGCCGGAATGGCGCTCTTTTTAACTTTTTTTGTTATGGCCCCGGTTGTCTCTCAGATTAACAGCGATGCCGTTTCTCCTTATCTGGAAGAAGAAATCACCTTTGAAGAAGCTCTGGATTTGGGTGCAAGACCACTGTGTGAATTTATGTTAAATAATACTCGCGAAAAGGATCTGGCCCTTTTCCTGGAGATGGCCGAGGTTGCTGTTCCCGAAGACCGTCAGGATGTCCCCTTCCATATTCTTGTTCCGGCGTTCGTTCTTAGCGAATTAAAAACCGCCTTTCAAATGGGCTTTATTCTTTTTATTCCATTCCTGATTATCGATATGGTGGTAGCCAGTATTTTAATGTCCATGGGGATGTTTATGTTGCCTCCTGTTATTGTCTCTCTTCCTTTTAAAATATTGCTTTTTATCCTGGTTGACGGTTGGTATCTGATAGTACAATCGTTGGTTGAGGGTTTTTCTTAACCAGACTGGAGTGTGATGCACTTGAGCCCGGAATTCGTTTTGAATATTGCCCGGGAGGGAATTACCACAATTTTGCTTGTTTCCGCGCCCATCCTGGGAATCGGCCTTGCTGTCGGGTTAATGGTAAGTATCTTTCAGGCTACAACCCAGATTCAGGAACCGACCCTGGCGTTTGTCCCCAAAATTGCTGCCGTCCTCTTTGCCCTGTTGATTTTTGGAGGATGGATAATGCGTGTTGTAACGACATTTACTTTGACGCTTTGGGAAAATTTAGGACCGATGTGAGTTGGAGGTCAGCAGCCGGTGAGCCAGAGGGCCGGAATGAAAAAGTAAGCCAAAGAAAGCGGGCAAAAATATATGAAGGCTCCGAATAGATTACCATGTTGTTTTCAGTAGACGATCAGAGGTCTGAGACTAGCACATGGTTACGGTTCGAGTGCGTTAGGGGTGCTTCACTCGAGCGCAGTGAAAACTTGCAAACTTGGGGACGTTCCTCTGCAAGAGGTGTGTCCCTGTACTTTATTTAAAAACGGAAAACCGATAGAACCGTCCCCGTGGTTTACCCCCGTGGTTTACCCCGTGGTTTACGTGGCCTGCCGGCCCGCCGGCACCTGACCCCTGTATTAAGGAGGCAGCGGATGGAGCCGTTTTTTTTAGATTTTTGGTTTCCTTTATTACTTATCTTTGCTCGAATTGTGGCCTTTGTGGTAGTGCTCCCTTTTTTTGCCTGGAGGGGAATTCCTGTTATGCTGCGTATTTATTTTGCTTTTATCCTTTCTGTTCTTTTGGCGCTAAATTGGGAGGGCGAGCTTACTCTGCCGGTAAGCGATCTGGAGATGATTCTTTTGCTAGGTCGGGAACTCCTTACAGGCCTTATTCTGGGTTTCCTCGTTTATCTTTTTCTCTCTGTCTTTCTCATGTCCGGACAGTTTATGGACCACAAAGCCGGTTTAATGATGGCAGGTGCTTTTGACCCCCTTTTCGGCGGACAGGTGACTCTTTGGGGCCAGTTTTTCTACTTTCTGGCTGTAGTTTTTTATCTAACTCTGAACGGGCATCATTTGCTGTTTTTTTCTCTCAGGGAGAGCCTGCTTCTGATTCCCCTGGACGGCCCTTTTATTTCAAGGCCAATGCTATGGGAATATATCAAGATCTTTCCCCGTCTGTTTTTACTGGCTTTTCAGATAGCAGCTCCGGTCATCATTATTATCTGGATTACGGATATAGCTTTGGGTTTTCTCTCCAAGACAGTCCCTCAGATTCACGTTTTTATTGTCGGTCTGCCTCTCAAGATAGCCTTTGTTCTGTTGATATTTCTATTTCTTCTTCCGCTGCTGGGAGGGGTCATGAGAGAAGTATTTGATCTGCTGGCGCGGGATTTCGTTCTGGTCATGAGAAGTTGGACTGTGGGATAATCGTACTTGTGAGGTTGTGAAAATGAGCGGAAGAAAATGTTGCCGGGAGTGGTTCCGGAAGGAAAAAAAAGCAGGTGCCGCAGGTAGGGAAGATGACCCTGCAATGACAACTTCCGGCCGGCACCCGGATTTGCAGCTTTTTGCCGGAGAAGAAGATAAAACGGAAGAACCGACGCAGCACCGTTTACGGGAAGCCCGCAAACGCGGCCAGGTCATGAAAAGTATGGAGGCAAATTCCGCGATAAACTTGCTGGGCATGCTCTTCTTTTTTGTTATCTTTTGGCGTTATTTTTTGAAAAATTTTGAGACGCTTTTCTGTCATTACTTGCGAGAACTTCCAGGGGTAATTATCGACGATATTTCCGTGGAGCCTCTGCTGCGTTTTTCCCTGGAACAATTTGTCGGCTTTGCGGCTCCTGTCCTGGCGGTTTCTCTTTTGCTGGGGCTTGCTTCCAACCTTTTGCAGGTCGGTTTTTTATTTTCAAGTGAAACCATTAAACCTCAGCTTAGCCGCATTAACCCGGCAGAGGGGTTTAAACGTATTTTTTCCCGTCGCTCTCTTTTTGAACTGGTTAAGTCTCTCTTAAAAGTAAGTATTATCGGTGCAGTCTGTTATTTTTATCTGAAGGATCAGATAGAGCCGCTTTTACTTCTTCTGGGAGAAGATGCGTGGTTGATTACCTCAGCTTTCGTAGAAGTTCTGCGGGGCCTTGGCTGGCGTGTTGCGGCAGTTTTCTTTACTCTTGCCGCTTTGGATTTTATTTATCAGTTTATTGAATATAAACGAAATCTGAAAATGAGCCGCAAGGAGATTAAGGATGAATATAAACAGCTTGAAGGTGACCCACAGGTACGCTCCCGCTTGAGAGAGAAACAACGGGAAGCGGCCAGAGCCCGCAGCCTGGCCGATGTTCCCGATTCAACGGTTGTTGTTACCAACCCTACGGAATTGGCCGTAGCCCTCCGCTACCGTCAGGGCGAGGACGAGGCCCCTGTGGTCGTGGCCAAAGGAGCGGGAATACTGGCCAGGAGGATACGGGAGATTGCCCAGGAACACGATATTCCCATTATTCAAAACCCCCCTGTAGCCCGGCTCCTTTATAAAGATGTCTCAACAGGGTCGACGATCCCCATGGAACTTTATCAGGCTGTTGCTGAAATCCTGGCTTTGGTTTTCCGGCTTCAGGAAAGAGAAAAGCGGAAAAGGACCAGGTTGTAGTATGCGATAAATGTAAAAAAATATTGTTGATAATTCAAATAGATGATAAAATAAAGGATAATTATGGAGAAATAGGGTTTTCTCCGGGAACGAGGGAAGAAAAATGCCTGCCTCCACACTTTACCGGACAGCGATGAACAGCATTTTTAAGAATATGGATGTTCTTGTCGCTATTGCTTTTGTCTTTCTGGTGGGAATTATCATTATCCCCATACATCCTGCTTTTTTGGATATTTTACTGGTTATTAACATTGCCTTTGCCCTGATTATAATTCTGGTTACTCTTTTTGTGACGGAAATTCTTCAACTTTCCACTTTCCCCTCGGTGCTTCTATTGGCCACCCTGCTGCGCCTGACTCTCAATATTTCCTCAACACGTTTGATTTTAACCAAAGCGCAGGCCGGAGAAGTTATCGAGGCTTTTGGACAATTTGTTGTGGGCGGCGATTATGTCGTCGGATTGATTATCTTTATAATTATCACTGTTGTACAGTTTGTCGTCATTACCAATGGTGCCGGCCGGATTGCCGAAGTGGCGGCCCGGTTTACCCTGGATGCCATGCCCGGGAAGCAAATGAGTATCGATGCCGACCTGAATGCCGGGTTGATTGACGAAACTCAGGCTCGCGAGAGAAGAAAGAAGTTGCAAAGGGAAGCAGATTTTTTTGGGGCTATGGATGGTGCCAGTAAATTTGTTCGGGGGGATGCCATTGCGGGAATTGTTATCGTCTTGATTAACATTCTCGGTGGATTGACAATCGGTATGGTGCAAAGGTCAATGGATTTTGCCTCCGCTGCACAGACCTATACTATTCTTACCGTTGGGGACGGGTTGGTGGCCCAGATACCGGCACTCCTGGTTTCTACCGCTGCCGGTTTACTAATTACCCGTTCCACAGCGGAAGAGGGTTTTGGGAGCGATTTTACCGCCCAATTTTTTCGTTTTCCAAAGGTTCTGGCTATTGCTGCAGTAATTCTTTTCATCCTGGGGCTTGTCCCGGGGATGCCTTTTTTGCCTTTTTTTGTGCTTGCTTCTGCCTGTGGTTTTGGGGCATTTACCATTTTTAAAGAAGAAAAGGTCACCCGGCGGCGGGAAGAGGAGGTGTCGGCACCGGAAGAAGAAGAGGTTCCCCCACCGGAGGATGATATACGCGGTTTGGTTAAATCGGATATGGTGGAGATTGAAATAGGTTATAATCTTGTTTCCCTGACTGAAAAAGGGGAAGATGGTGATCTGTTGCGCCGTATTACGACAGCACGCCGGCGTCTGGCCTCGGAGTTAGGGATGATAATCCGTCCTATCCGTATCCGGGACAACCTGCAGATGCCTCCCAATATGTATGTTATAAAATTAAAAGGAAGTGAACTCTCTCGGGGAGATCTGCGTCCCGGTTATCTCCTGGCCCTTAATCCGGAGGGGGTTCCCCCCGAGGAGTTGGGAGGGATTCCCACGAAAGAACCTACTTTCAATTTGCCTGCGGTGTGGATCTCTCCGGCGCAAAGGGAAGAAGCAGAAATAAAAGGGTGTACCGTCGTGGATGTGGCTACTGTTTTAATTACGCACTTATCCGAGGTTATACGCTCCCATGCCTCTGAACTGTTGGGACGTCAGGAGGTCAAAGAAATGGTTGATCTGGTCAAGGAGAGCAGGCCTGCTGTAGTGGACGAGTTGATACCGGAATTAATGAGTATAGGCGAAATTCAGAAGATATTACAAAATCTCCTGCGAGAGAATGTTCCTCTCCAGGATCTTGTCACTATCCTGGAAACCCTGGCCGACTATGCGACCGCGACAAAAGATGCCGATGCTTTGACGGAATATGTGCGAAGATCCCTGGCACGTTCCATTACTTCACGTTACGTGGAAGAGAACAAACTTTTTGTCATTACTATTGATCCAAATCTGGAGAAACGCATCGGGGAATCCCTGCAGCAGACGCTTTACGGCACTTACCCTGTTCTGCAACCGGATGTTTCCCAGCGTATTATGCATGGTGTTTCCACCCTGGTGGAGAAATTGCGCCGCCGTGGCCTTTCTCCGGTTATCCTGGCATCGCCGCGAATCCGCATGCCTTTTCGACGTATGGTGGAGCGTTTTATGCCGGACCTGCCGGTTCTTTCTCTACACGAAATACTGCCTCAAATTGAGGTGGAATCAGTGGGAGTGTTGAAAGAAAATGAAAATTAAAAGGTATTATGTTCACGATATGAAAGAAGGTATGCTTCGTATTAAGGAAGAACTTGGGCCTGAAGCCGTTATTCTGCAAAGCCGGAAAGTACGGGGAGGTCCGGGCTTTTTCGGTTACCTGATGCCGAAAAGACTGGAGATTACAGTTGCTGTGGACGGAGCTCGCAGCGGCAATGTAAAGACAATGGAACCGGCTTTGCGCTCAGACTTTGAGGTAAAGGTCCAGGAGATGCTGGGAGAATTGCGCAGTAATATTACCCAATTAATAGCAAGGCAACCGTCGCTTGTAAATGAGAAGAAAACCAGGCCCGAGTTGGAGCACTGGCGGCTGCACCTGGAGAAACAGGACGTTTATCCCCAGCTTATTGAGGAGTTAATAGAAGAGCTTGCAGAAAAACTTCAGGAAGAAGTTCAGCTTTCCCATGAAATTACCAGTCTTCTTTTACATAAAAAAATCCGTAAAAGACTGAAGACGGCCCCGGAGAAGGGAGCACCCATTCAGGTTTTTATCGGACCGACAGGTGTAGGAAAAACTACGACCCTGGCCAAACTTGCAGCACGTTATGCCCTTTACCAGGGTGAGAAGGTCGGGATTATTACCATAGACCACTACCGCATTGGGGCTGTGGAGCAGATGCGCACTTATTCGGATATAACAGGACTTCCTCTGGAGGTCGTCATGACACCGAAAGAACTGCACCGAGCCATTGAAAGGTTTAACGGTTGCCAGAGGATCCTAGTTGATACTGCCGGCAGAAGTACTCTTAACATGGCTCATATACAGGAGCTTGCCGGTTACATACAGAAGCTGCCGCCGTGTGAGATTTTTCTGGTGATCAGCGCAACGACCAAAGGGCAGGATTTACAGTTAATTAATGAAAATTTCCGCCCAATGGCCTTTAATCGTCTTATTTTTACCAAGCTTGACGAAACCAATTCCTACGGGGTGCTTCTTAATGGTTGTTTTTTAACGAAATTGCCGGTAATTTACCTGACCAATGGACAAAGTGTTCCCGATGATATATGTCTGGCGGATGTGGAGAAGATGAGCTCATTAATCCTGGGGGAGGAAGAATGATGGTTGATCAAGCTGAACGTCTGCGGTCAATAATCCAGGAGCGTAGCTCGCGGCAAATTGTCGATAAGGGAAGATTTTCGCGAATTATTGCTGTTGCCAGCGGCAAAGGCGGGGTCGGTAAAACTAATCTTGTTGTCAATATGGGGATTATTATGGGGAAGTTGGGCCATAAGATTGTCATCCTGGATACTGATTTGGGGATGGCGAATACCGATATTCTTATGGATTTAAAACCGGTTTATACTCTTGTTGATGTTATTCAGGGAAACAAAGACTTGAAAGAAGTTCTTTTAAAAGGACCGCACAATGTGGAACTCCTACCCGGAGGATCATGTCTCCCGGAGCTTATCAACCTGGATAACCAGCAGCGGGAACAGCTTTTTTCCAGGCTTTCCTACCTGGATCAGGAGGAAAATATATTATTAATAGATTGTTCGGCAGGGATTTCCAGGGATGTGCTGTTCTTTGTGGCTTCTTCAGACGACCTGGTCCTGGTTACAACTCCTGAGCCGACAGCAATTACCGATGCCTACGGGATTATTAAGGTTATCAACAAACACGGCTTAAAACCCAAAATTAGCGTGGTGATCAATATGGTTCATCATCTTAAAGAAGGAGAGGTCGTCTACCAGCGCATTAATAATGTTTGCCGGAAATTTCTAGATATTGGGGTTAAGTATCTGGGGAGTATTGAGTATGACCAACATGTCCAAAGAGCTGTTCTAAACTGTTATCCCTATGTTCTGCAATTTCCCCGCTCGCGTGCAACCTTGCTTACCCGGGAAATTACCCGCCGTCTTCTATCCGAAGAGGAAAAGCCTGCCAAGAAGAAGGAGGAGAAGTTCTTGCGGCGTTTTTTAACGATTTGGAATACCGGCAGTGAGGGATAAAAGGTTGTTTAAGGGGGATGGAAGTGCGAAGGATACTGCGGGAGAATATGCTGATTGAAGTATATGACCAAGAAAACGACATTTATTATAAAAGCATTATTCAAGAATTAAATCCTGATGCTATTGCCATCGGAATACCTATGAAGGAGCAAAAGCAGCTTTCGCTCTACGAGGGGACAACCTGGACTCTTCGCTTGCTTATGGATAACGCTATTTATTTTTTCCAGAGCAGGATTATCGGCCGAAAATATAGCGGAAATGTACCCCTGTATCTTATCTCCTGGCCGGAAGGAGAACAGATCGAGCGTAAACAGCGCCGGGAATATTTTCGTCTCCGTACGGTTTTTGATCTTGAGTATTGGGTTTTGCAGGAAGGGAGTTTTTCCTCTTCTATCGATAAGGAACCTGAAGTAAATCCGGCAGAAACAGATGAGGTTTTAGGGCAAATTGATTGGAAAATGCCCCTGGAGAAACTGATTAAATTCCTTGGAGAGCCGGAAAAGGGTCTTGTCACCGATCTCAGCGGGGGAGGGCTGCTCATGATTCTCTTTCGGGAAATACCTGTTGGGTCCCTTTTGGGCCTACGTCTTTTTTTAGGAAAAAAAGGGAAAGAAAGGGCAGTTCTGGTCAAAGGAAAGGTTGTCCGGGTTGCCGCGGCAGATAAAAAAGCAATTCGCTTTCGGCATGGTGTCCAGTTTGTCGATATCAGCTCCCGTGTGCGGGAAGAAATTATTCAATATGTCTTTACCCGGTCCAGGGAAAAAATGCGTTAGGAGGAGCTAGATTGACAGATGAACTCTGGCAGAAATATCTCCAAACCAGAGATAAGGAGGTGAGGGATATTTTAATACAGGAACATCTGCCCCTGGTAAAACAGGTGGCAGGGCGTCTCTCCATGGGCTTGCCTCCGCAGGTGGATGAGGATGATCTGATCGCCAGCGGAGTTATCGGTTTGCTGGAGGCCCTGGAAAGATTTAACCCCTCTTTTGAAACAGGTTTTAAGACTTTCGCCACCTGGCGAATTCGCGGTGCCATGCTGGATGAGCTGCGAAAACTCAGTTGGTCGCCCCGTTCCCTTTACAAGAGGCTCCGGGATCTTCAGGAGACGGAACAGAAATTAAGCCACCGGCTGGGCCGTGAGCCGTCTATCGGGGAACTGGCTGCCGAATTACAGTGGTCCGCTGAAGCGGTTGAACAGGTTTATTCTCAGTTAAACAGCTATTCTCTTGTTTCCCTGGAATCTCTCCTTTTTCCTCCCTCCGGTTCCTCCGGGGAACAACGGGAAGATATTTTCCCTTCCAACGGACCATTTATCGGGCCGGAGGAAAAAGTAGAGAAGCAGGAGTGGAGAGAAGTCCTGGTCAGGGCTATTGAGGAACTGCCGCAGAGAGAAAAGCTGGTTCTGGCCCTTTATTATAAAGAGGAACTGACCCTCAAGGAAATCGGTCGGGTTTTAAAAGTTTCCACAGCCCGTGTTTCACAGATTCATGCCCGTACTTTGCGTTTGCTGCGGGAAAATTTAAGCAGACACGGATTTATGAATTTCTAAGATTGCTAAGGATAAAGGTGAAGCAGTGATGGGAAACGGTATGGTTTGGATTGGTATTGTCTTTGGGTGTCTGGCGGGGCTTTTGCTTGCCGGTTGGTTTTCCCGGGGGCATCATCCTCCCCTTGAAACATTTTTCCTGCGCCTTTTGCGATGGGAAAATCGGTCCATGCGAACTGATACCCGCATCATGCTTCATGAACTACACCGGAAGGTGGAAGATATTTCGGAAAAGATACAGCGGATGGACGGTGAACTGCAGGATTTACTGGCAGCTGCGGAGGAGAAAACGGCTGTTTCCGGTAAAAATTATCTTGTCGGTCCGGAAGAAGAGGAGGGTTTCCATGTTCCTGTGCGCTCCGCGGAGGTTTCCAATCTTATTAAGGAGGGATTTTCTCCGGAGGAGATTGCCCAGCGCTTAAATGTCGGACGCGGGGAAGTAGAACTTATCCTCGCCCTGGGAAAAAAACCTTTTTGGGTTGTCGAAAATAAGTAAAAAAAGTAAAGAAAGAAAAGGTGTTAACTCCGGGTTCCATGTGCCGATATTAAGAATGTAGTGTAATTTTGAGGAAAAAGGTGGATTTATGCGAGGGCTTTATCATGCAGCAGGTTCAATGCTGGTAAACCAGGTTTGCCTGGAGAATATTAGTAATAATCTTTCTAATCTGAATACACCCGGTTTTAAAAGAAGCGAAGTTATCAGGAGGACTTTTCCGGAGGTATTGCTTTTCAGGACGGAAAAAACCGGGCGAGGACCGGCGATCCCTTATGGCCCCATCGGTATTGCTGCAGAGAATATTGCTGTGGAAGAAACGGTTTTCATCCATCTCCCCGGTTCATTGCAACAGACCGACAGGTCACTGGATATCGCTCTTCAGGAACCCGGTTTTTTTGTTGTGGAAACTCCGCAGGGGCGTGCTTATACTCGGGATGGGCACCTGCAATTGAGCGCAGACGGCACACTGGTTAATTCCCAGGGATTTCCGGTCTTGGGACAAGGGGGGCCTGTTACCCTGGGTATGGAACGTCCGGAGATCGACAGATCGGGGAATATTTATCAAGATGGTGAGCTTGTAGACCGAATTCAGGTCGTGAGTTTCGCCGCGGATGATCCGTTGTGGAAAGACGGCTATAATCTTTTCCGGACCGGAGAAAACGTGGTTCCCCAGTCAGTTGATGCGGAAACGGTTTTTCAGGGTTTTTTGGAAGATTCCAATGCAGATCTGTCCAGACAGATGACCGATATGGTCAAGGTTCGCCGGTGTTATGAAGCAGCCCAGAAAATTGCTCAGGCTTATGATAGGATGCTTTCCAGAGCAGCCAACGATCTGGGTTCATTGAGCTAGATACGTAAGACGGGAGACAGATAAAATGCTGAAAGCGATTGGACAGTGCTATTCCGGGCTTCGGGCCCACCAGCAGATGCTGGATGTAACCGCCCATAATCTGGCAAATGTTAATACTGTTGCCTTTAAACAGGAGCAAGTTTCTTTTCAGGAGCTTACCTACAGAGAGATCGCAGAGAGGCGCCTTCCCAGGGCGGGAGATCCTCCGTCGCCCCCACAGAGTGGGAGGGGAACTGCTGTTTCCAGTATTATACCTTCAATGGAACAGGGCAGCCTGGTGTCTACGGGAAAGTTTACGAATCTGGCTATTACCGGAGAAGGATTTTTCAGGGTCATCCGGCCGGATGGGAGTTATGCTTATACACGGAGTGGAAATTTTTCCCTGGATGCCGAGGGTAATCTCACTCTCCCCGGGGGGATCCGGCTCGACCCTGTCTTGCAGTTAAAAACGCGGGAAAATGAGATTGATTTTGCTACCTTAACGGTTTCTCCGGAAGGGATAATATGCGCTCACACCTTTACTGCAGGCGAAAGGAATGAGTCAAATACTCTTCCTCTGGCCGGAGAAGAAGCTCAGTCGTCCGGGGTGATTAAGCTGGGCGAAATTACTCTTTACCGTTTTATTAATCCCGAGAGCCTTTTACATCTGGGGGAAAACCTCTTTTCTCCTTCAGAAGCATCCGGTCCTCCTGTCGCGGGTTCTCCCGGAGATAATGGTTTTGGCCGGTTGGAGGAGGGCTTTCTGGAAAATTCCAATGTGGATCCGGCCCGGCAAATAACCGCACTTATCAAGGGGCAAAGGGCCATGCAGTCTTCTTCCCGGGCAATGATTACTGCAGATGAACTTTGGGCTCTCACTATGAACATTCAGTCATAGAAGAAGTGAAGAGGAAAGGTTACATGATAATTATTTAATATTTAATTCATACCTGGTTGATTAGCCGGGTTTGTTTTTTAATTTTCTTTCCAACTTTTTCTTTAGAATATTGTCTATTTATGCTAATATAATATTACTTTTTGGGAAAAGGAGGTGGAAGCACTGGGCAAAGATATTCTGTCACAATCTGAAATAGACTCACTAATTAAAGCGCTAAGTAGTGGAAGAATAACCGAAACGGAAAAAGAAGACGAAAAAGTTGAAGAATATCGGAATTATGACTTTCGGCGTCCCAGCAAATTTTCCAAAGAACAAATCCGTACCCTGCAGTTTCTTCATGACAATTATGCCCGGAGTCTGACTAACTTCCTTGCTGCATATCTCCGGGTTCCTGTTCAAGTTCAGCTTGCCTCGGTGAGCCAGGTTACATACGAAGAGTTTGTCTTTTCACTTCCCGTTCCCACCCTGGTAACTGTTTTTAAGATGAGTGAGGAGATGGGGAGTTCTTTGCTGGAAACAAATCCCTCCTTTGTTTTCCCCATTATTGATATTGTTTTTGGCGGGAGCGGGCAGGTTCCTAAATATTTTCGGGAATTTACAGATATAGAAATTACTGTTATGAAACAGATAAACTCCCACCTGCTGGATAACCTACGTTACACCTGGGAGGATGTGGCAGCCCTGGTTCCCCGGGTGGAAACAATGGATATAAACCCGCAGTTCAACCAGATGTTCGCCTCTACGGAAACGGTGATCCTTCTTACTTTTACTACTCAGATTAAAGAAAATGAAGGTTTGATTAATCTTTGCTTTCCTTATATTACCCTGGAGAAAATTATCCCGAGGCTTACTTCACAGTACTGGTTCAAACAGGCGACGCGAAAATCCTCCCGGTTAAATGAAAAAATCGTCCTGGAGCAGGTCGGAGAGATTGAGGTTGAGCTTAGCGCTGTTCTCGGCCGTACTCTTGTTACGCTGGATGATTTTCTGCAGTTCCGGGAAGGGGATATTATTCAGCTTTCACAGTCCGAAGGGGATGATCTGGATGTTCTGGTCGAAAATCAACCCTTATTTAAAGGGCAGCCGGGTGCGGTTGGTCAGCATTTAGCTGTCCAAATTACAGAGTGGATGGATAAGGAGGAAGCAGGAAGTGGCGGATAATTTTTTAACTCAGGATGAGATCGACGCTCTTCTGGGAATGAAGGAAGAAGCACAGCAAAGTTCTTCCGGTAAACAGAGCCTGTCTGAAACGGGGAAAAAAACCGATTTTCCCGGGGATTCTTCCGCTAATTTAGAGTTAATCATGGATTTCTCTTTGACACTTTCCGTTCAACTGGGAAAGAGTAAAAAAAACTTGCAGGAGACCAGGAAGATCGGCCCGGGGGCTGTCCTTGAACTGGACAGGTTTATTAATGAGCCTGTGGATGTTTTAATTAATAATAAGCTTATCGCACAGGGCGAAGTTGTTGTTGTCGACGAAAATTTCGGCATCAAAATCACACATATTATCAACCCCATTGAACGTGTGCGCAAGCTGATATAATATGACATAATATTTTATTTTTCTCTTTGTTTTTACATATATTGACCAGGCAGGATTTTTCTTTTTAATGCCGAATTTTTCCTGGTATGTTAACTTTTTTTCCAATAATCTATCCGGGGGGGAAAGCTAAAAATAATGGAGTTAAAGCCTGTGGAAAAAGATGTCCTTCTTGAACTCAGTAATGTCTCCATGGGCTCTGCAGCAACGGCCCTTTCCAACATGCTGAACAGGGTTGTCCGTCTTTCGCCTCCGGAAATTACGGAAACGACGACGGCAGTCTGGCAGGAGCGGCACAACAGAAGCGGAATTTTGATCCGTATTGCTTTCAAGAATGGTCTGGAAGGAGTTAATTATCTTTTTTTAGCGGAGCGGGAGGCAGCTTCCCTGGCCGGTTTGTTGCTGGGAGAAGACGTTAGTCCGTCTCAAGCAGTGGATTTTCCTGAACTGGGCGCTATTAATGAGAGCATGGGGATCATCATGGGCTCTTATACGAATTCCCTGGCAAGTTTTCTTGGTCTGACTCTGGAACTTGACCCGCCGGAGGTAGAACAGATTAACCCGGTAGACAAGGATTTTGTAAACCTGGGATTTACGGGAACGGATCCCTGGGTGGAACTTAACTTTTCTCTGGAAATTGAACCGGATCAGACGATAAGCTTGATACAACTTTTCCCCTTTCCTTTTCTGAAGACAATTTTAACTTTACTTATGCAAGGATTGGGAATCGATTTGCCCGAGCAGGAATCTCCTGCTCAAGAAGCTTCGCAGGCCGAGTTGGAAGAACTTTTAAGTCAAACAGAAGATTCCGAAGATACCTTAACCTCTCAAAATGTTTTTGTACCCGGGCTGGATGAATATCTGAACGATATGGAAAAAGATACTATTGCTGAAGTTAGCAATATATCTTTGGGTTCATCTGCGACAGCTCTTTCCCAGTTAGTTGACCAGCGGGTGCAGATTACTACACCGCAGGTTTCTTTGACAACGATGGAAAAGCTTCGGGAAGAGTATCCATATCCCAGTGTTATTGCCAAGGTTAATTATCGGGAGGGACTGGAGGGAGAGAG
Organism: Dethiobacter alkaliphilus; assembly: GCA_016841605.1. Classification (GTDB taxonomy): domain Bacteria; phylum Bacillota; class Dethiobacteria; order DTU022; family UBA8154; genus DUNV01. The sequence continues at coordinate 195,395 of JAENYV010000008.1, forward strand.
TATACTTATTCTCCAGGAGGAAGATGCAGCACTGATCGCCGGTTTAATGATGGGGCTTCCTCCTGAGGATGTTCCTAAAAAAGTCGGAGAGATGGAAATGAGTGCGGTCAGCGAGGCCATGAACCAGATGATGGGTTCTGCCGCGACAGCCATGTCCGACTTTTTAGCCCGTAAGGTTGATATTTCTCCTCCGAATTTAAATCATGCTAATCTTCAAGAAGAAATGGTGCAGGTCAACCAAATTGAGCAGGAAGAACCGGTGCTGCAGATATCGTTTCAGCTCGATATCGGCGATCTTTTGCAAAGCCGTTTAATTCAGGTGATCCCCTTTCCCTTTGCCAAGAAAATTACCTCTTTTCTGTTAAAGGATATGATGATCGGAGAAGAGGAGACGGAAAACAAGGATCTACCTGTTTCTCTTGATTCTCCGCCTTCTTCCGGGGGGGAATTATCCGGGGAGATCCTGAGTGAAATACAAAAGGATGCCCTGGCGGAAGTAGGCAATATTTCCCTCGGGTCTTCCGCCACGGCTCTTTCCGAATTGATTAACAAAAAGGTTAATATTACAGCTCCCCGGGTAACTTTGACGACTATGAAAGAGGTCAGCGCCAATTATCCGGTTCCCTGTCTTGTTGTTATGGTCAATTATATTAAGGGGTTAGACGGAAATAATGTACTTATTATTAAAAAAGAGGATGCGCTGGTTATTGTCGGCTTGATGATGGGGATGGAACCTCCGGAAAGGCCTCAGGAACTTGATGAGTTGGAGATTTCCGCGGTCAGTGAGGCCATGAACCAGATGATGGGTTCTGCCGCGACAGCCATGTCTGATCTTTTAGAACGGTTAATTGATATATCTCCTCCTGAGATTGTTTATAAGGATTTAAACGGGGAGAACTTAAATATTGACATTTACGATGAGGATGCTCTGCTGGTACAGGTTGCTTTCCGTATGGAGGTCGAGGGCCTCCTGGACAGTGATCTTTTGCAATTGATTCCGCTCAATTTTGCCGGGAAAATTACATCCCATCTTCTTTCAGCTTTTACCGGTGAAGATGGATACGTTTTTCCCGAACCTGTCCAAAGCGCTGAAGAAAGTGCCCTTGACGAACCAACTGTTGAGATATCGGGCTCACCGCCCGGACTTCCCCGTAATGAGGGAGAAGAGCTCCTTTTTTCCGGTATAGAAGAAGAGGAGGCGTTTGTATCTTCTCCCCGAGAGACCATAAAGCAATTAACAGATGACGAATATGCCAAACTAAATCTGATTCGAGATATTCCTCTGGAGATCCAGGCAGTACTGGGCAAGACGAGAGTTCCTCTGAAAAGGATTTTTTCTCTGTTGCCGGGAGAAATAGTCAGCCTTAATCGTTTTTTAGGGGAACCGGTGGATCTTTTTGCCAATCAGCGTCTGGTGGCTACGGGGGAGGTGGTTTTGGTAAACGGACAGTTCGGTGTAAAAATTACGGAAATAATCCGTCCCAAGTACTAAACATTAATGTCACTACGCAATAAATTGCATTAAGTCGAATGTTTTATAAATTTTGACCCTGGACATTGGTTTTTAGACTGAACATATTAAAGGGGTGATAAGAGGTGACCAACAAGATTGAAACAGTATCGGAAGTCCAGATGGTGGCCTTCAAGCTGGAAAAGGAAGAATTTGCCGTAAATATTCATCAGGTCAGGGAAGTTCTGAAAATGAGCCGGGTTACCCCCCTTCCTCAATCTGCTAATTATATTGAAGGGGTTATCAACCTGCGCGGTGAAGTGATTCCTGTTGTGGATTTGCGGAAGCGTTTTGAGTTGCCTGTGGGAGAAAGGGGAGAACAGACCCGGATTATTATTGTGGAAATACAGAATAGCAATGTAGGATTGATCGTCGATTCCGTCACAGAGGTTCTGCGTTTTTCTTCTTCGGCAATACAACCTCCTCCGGCCAGAGTTGCCGGTACCCGTACAGATCTTATTAAGGGAGTCGGCAAGGTGGCAGACCGGTTGCTTATTATCCTTAACCTGGAAAAAATTCTTACAACGGAAGAGGTTATTTCTCTGGAGGAAGTTACCATAGATAGCTGATCCGATATCTTGTTCGCCAAAACGTTTTTTGTTTAAGAAGGGGGGAGAGGCGATGGAAGAGTACAGAGATCTCTTTTTAGCGGAAGCGGGAGAGCATCTGCAAAATATGACGGATCGTATGCTGGAATTGGAGAAGGACCCAACTGCCACAGAGCACCTGACGGAGATGTTTAGAGCCGCTCATAGTTTAAAAGGCATGTCCGGAACCATGGGTTATGAGTTAATTATGGAACTTACTCATGAAATGGAGAGTCTTCTGGACAAGCTGAGATCGGGAGAAATAGCCGTAGAAACGGGGTTGATAAACCTGCTTTTTGAAGCGGTTGATCTGGTCCAGTTAATGATCGGCAACCTGGATAATCGGGAAAGCTTTTTTACGGAGGTTAAGGCTCTGGAGAAAAAACTCCGGGAGTGGCCTGCTCAGGATGAAGGAGACGAACGGAAACTTCCGCGGGAAGAAGGCCGGCCGATAAGCAAAGAATCGTCTGCTGCGGAAGATAATCCGCAGGAACAGGGAACCGGGGCGGATATGGTCAAAGATAAACTTATTAATTCGGAACTGAATGAATTTGAGAAAGAAATGCTCAAGGATGCTGTTTTTCGGGGCGAAAAGGCTTATCTTATTAATGTCCGGCTGCGGGACGGTTCCCTATTAAAATCCGTTCGCTCTTATATGGTCCATAAAGCCCTTGAGAAACAGGGAGAGATAATTAAAACCCAGCCGTCCTTACAAGCCATGGAAGAAGAAAAATTTGATCGGGATTTTTCCTTTTTACTACTTGGAAAGCCGGATTTGGAAATTACTGCCTTGAAAAAAAAGATCGAGAGTATTGCTGAAATTGAAAAGGTAACTGTATCATCTTTTATCATCGACGATCAGCAAGAAGCGACAACAACTGCCCCGGCAAAAGAAACGCAGGATTCCGCCGGCGGAAGCCTTAAGAAGCAAGAAAAAGCAGCAATACAAGCCTCTGAAAATACTGTCAATACTGAAACAGAGGAGAAAACAAAAAAATCCTTTAACGGAGAAGATAACGGGGATTTAGCTCAGGTTCGCAAAAAGGCAAGGATTTCTACTTTAAACCGTTCCGCTGAGAAGACTGTGCGGGTAGAGACAGCCAAGCTTGATGCTCTGGTTAACCTTGTGGGAGAATTGATAATTAACCGCACCAGAGTGCTGGAACTGGGTAAAGAACTGAAAAATGAACAGCTGGAAGGTTCCCTGGAGCAGCTGGAAAGGATTACAACGGAACTCCAGAGTGCAGTTATGACCCTACGTATGGTTCCCATTAAGCAAGTGTTCGACCGTTTTCCCCGCATGGTGCGCGATCTTAGCCAGGACAAGGATAAAGAAGTCGAGTTGATCATCTCCGGAGAAGAGACGGAATTAGATCGCACGATTGTCAACCAGGTCGGAGATCCCCTGGTTCATCTGCTAAGAAACGCAGTAGACCATGGGATTGAAGACGAAGAAGAAAGACGAAGAAAAGGAAAAGACCCGGTCGGAAAAATTAGATTAGAGGCGCATCACGAGGGCAGCCATGTTGTCGTAAGTGTGGAAGATGACGGAATGGGCATCGACCCTGAAAGGGTAAAAGAAAAAGCATTGCAAAAAAAGATCATTACCAGGGAAGAAGCAGAAATAATGGGGGCCGATGAAGCTGTCCGCCTGGTTTTCCGCAGCGGTTTCAGCACGGCAGCGAAAGTGACGGATGTTTCCGGTCGTGGTGTGGGGATGGATGTTGTTAAAACTGCTATAGAAGCTTTAAATGGGACGGTAGAAGTAAAAAGTGAGCAGGGAAAGGGATCCAAGTTTGTTCTCAGATTGCCTCTGACCCTGGCGATTATCAGAACCCTGATGGTGAAAGCCGGCAAAGAAGTTTATGCCATTCCTATTGAGGCTATTCGGGAAAATCTTTTTGTTGAACCGCAAGAGATACGGACTATACAACAGGGTAAGGTTATCACGCTCAGGGAAGAGGTCCTGCCGCTAAACTGTTTAAAGGAAGGCCTTGGAATGGGTTTCTTTGAGGAACAGGATGTATATCCCGTTGTGGTTGTTCAGGCGGGGGATAGGAAAGTCGGCTTCATGGTCGATGAACTGATGGGCCAGCAGGAAGTTGTTATTAAATCCCTGAGTACTTTTATTAATGATATTAAAGGGATTGCCGGAGCAACAGTTTTGGGAGACGGGAGGGTGACTCTTATCCTGGATGTAGCCGGCTTGCTTGAAGATGGGAGGGTTAATGTTGGGAAAGAGAATCTTAATCACTGATGATACCGCTTTTATGCGGATGACCTTACGTAATGTTTTGGCAAAGAATGGGTATGAGATAGTTGGTGAAGCTGAGGATGGGCTGCAGGCTGTAGAAAAGTATATGGAGATCAAGCCCGACCTCGTGACAATGGACATTACCATGCCCAATATGGATGGTATTACGGCCATAAAAAAAATTATAGAAAAAGACCCGGGTGCCAAAATTGTTGTGGTCAGCGCAATGGGACAGAAAGCCCTGGTTATTGAAGCGCTAAATTCAGGAGCAAAGGATTTTATCGTCAAGCCTTTCCAACCTGATCGCATTGTGGAAGCTCTGCAGAAAGTGGTCGGTTAATACAGAGCAGTCCCTAAAAACGAGGTGACACTTTTTGGATGATCAAAAAAATTGATGATAATATGCTTGATGTACTTAAAGAGCTGGCCAATATAGGTCTGGGGAACGCCGTTACTTCTCTTTCTCAAATGTTGGGAGAAGAAAAGATCAATATGGACGTTCCCATTGCTACACTGATTCCTCTCCAGGATGTTCCGGATTTTCTGGGGGGAGGAGAGGTTGCGGTGGCCGGAGTATATATCGAAGCCACAGGCGATGTTAATTTAACCGTTCTTTTTGTCCTTTCCCTGGACAGTGCGTCAAACCTGATTACAAGCCTTATTCCGGGAACGGAAGGAGAAATGGACGAGATGGGTGTTTCCGTGCTTATTGAGGTGGGAAATATCCTGACGGCATCTTATTTGAATGCCGTTTCGATGATGACGGATCTTCAACTTTTACCATCTCCTCCCCAGATTGCTGTCGATATGTCCGGTGCGATTATATCTACCGTAATGGCGGAAGCTCATCTTATTGATGATGAAGTGGTTCTCCTGCAGACGACGCTCAACACGATGGAAAGCCAGATAGGCGGAAATATTCTTATTCTTCCGGATTATGGGGCCTTAGAGAAAATTTTTGCCCTTCTGGGACTCGGGTGATCCCATGGCAAACAATATCATTGTAGAAAACAATATTATTAAGGTAAAAATTGCTGATCTGGCTGTACAAAAAGAACAGGGAATTATTATCACTGTAGGGCTGGGTTCGTGTGTGGGAATAGCACTGTATGATTTTGCAACCAAAGTCGGAGGTCTTGCTCACATTCTTCTTTCAGACAGCACCCAGTTTAAAAATAAGGGGGAATCTTTTAATAAGGCGAAATTTGCGGATACAGCCATTCCTTTTCTGGCCGGAGAGATGGAAAAATTGGGTGGAAGAAGAACGCGCTTTCAGGCAAAAATAGCCGGGGGAAGCCAGCTTTTTGCTTTTCAAAATAAAAATACAAGTGTTGGAGAGAAAAATGTTGAAGCTGTCATCAGGACACTTAAAGAGATGGGGATACCTATTTTAGGACAGGATGTGAGAGGAAATTACGGTCGGACAATGAGGCTGTTTATTGATTCCGGCAAAGTACTGATTTCTACGGTTGGAAAAGGAGAAAAAGATCTGTAATTTTTTTATGAGTCTGCCATTGATCTTTCTTCAAAATGTAAAAGAAATTGTTGTTTTGAGTGGGGATGATAATGAGAGGGAAAAAAATAAAAATACTCGTTGTAGATGATTCTGCATTTATGCGCAAATTTATCGGTGACATTATCAGCAGGGATAATGAGTTGGAACTGGTTGGTACTGCCCGCGACGGAGAAGATGCCCTGAAGAAAAAAGATCTTCTGAAGCCGGATGTTTTAACCCTGGATCTGGAAATGCCCAGGTTGGATGGTCTGGCCACACTTCGGCGGTTAATGGAGACGGAACTTCTTCCCGTTATTATGGTGAGCAGCCATACCCGAAAAGGGAGCGAAATAACCCTGGAAGCCCTCTCTGCAGGTGCTGTAGATTTTGTGACCAAACCTTCTCTTTTTAAAGGGGAGAGCGCAGAAGAATTAAAAATTATGCTTCCGCAAAAGATAAAAGCTGCCGCAGGAGCGCGCCTTTATCCACGGGCAGGAATGCCCGTAAAGTCAGAGGAAGATAAAACGAAAAAAGTTTTTTCCGAAAAACTGAGTAAACCTTTCCGTCATTCTGCGCTAGATAGGTCGCTGTGCAATGTTGTGGCGATCGGCGCCTCCACAGGCGGGCCTCGTGCCCTGGAAGATGTGATCCGAGGGTTTCCCGCCGACTTGCCTGCCGCGGTACTGATTACGCAGCATATGCCTCCGGGTTTTACGGAATCCTTTGCCAAAAGACTGGACAGGGTGTCCGGCTTGAAAGTTCGGGAGGCCCGCGGTAAAGAGAAAATTTTGCCGGGAGAGGCTTATGTAGCTCCGGGAGGCTATCACCTTATCGTGGAAGCGGGTCAAACAGTACTGAGCAGTACTCCTCCGGTCCAACACGTTCGCCCATCGGCAGATGTAATGATGGAATCAGTTGCGCAGTTTTTCGGCCCTGGGGCCATCGGTGTAATCCTTACCGGAATGGGAAGGGACGGAGCTGACGGGATGGCGCACATAAAAAAAAATGGGGGGAGAACCATTGCTCAGGACCCCTCTACTGCTGTTATCGCCAGTATGCCCCAGGCAGTGATAAAAAACGGCCTGGCGGATGAAATTGTTCCCCTGGACCGGATTGCTGCCGGCGTTTCGCGCTTGCTTAATAACAAAAATGGAAAGGAGGGGTAACCTTGTCTCCGGAAACCTGGGATTATATGCGCTTTAAAGCAGCATTTTTCAAGAAAACAGGTTTAGATCTGGAGCGCTATAAGGACAAGCAGATGGAACGGCGTATTTTGCAGTTGATGCAAAGGGAGAATAAGCCTGATTTTCGGCTTTTCTTTGAATATCTTGCCGGTTCTCCACCAGCCATGGAGCGTTTTATGAACTACCTGACCATCAATACTTCAGAGTTTTTCCGCGATGAAAAGGTTTACAAGCATCTTCAAGAAAAAACTTTTGTTGAGTTGCTGCAAAGAGAACAGGGGCTTCTTAAGATTTGGAGTGCCGGTTGTTCGATAGGAGCGGAACCTTATACCATAGCTATAGCTCTAAACATTTTGAAGTCCCTGGGACGAATCAAGATCATTGCCAGCGACATAGATGATAAAGCACTGGAGACGGCGAAAAAAGGGCAATATTCGCGCAAACAGCTTGGAAAAACCCGTGAAGAAATTATCAGAAAATATTTTTCAACAGATGGAGATAATTATTGTATAATCCCGGAAATCAAGCAAGTTGTTACTTTTAAACGCCACAACCTGCTGACTGATTCCTCTTTTCCGGATTGTCACATGATCTTCTGCCGAAATGTTTTTATCTACTTTAAGCCGGAAACCCAGGAATTTCTCCTGGAGCGTTTTTCAGGAGCTTTAAAAACCGGTGGATATCTGGTTATCGGTTCCGCTGAATATATCAGTAACCCGGCGAATTTCGGTTTGACCAAGTGCTTTAACACTATTTACCAGAAAATGAATAATCGAAATATTTAAGATCCGGGAGGCGGCAGTCGTAATAAAATTTTGAATTTTAAATGTACCTGCCGAATTTTAATACATGTATTTCAGGGATCAGGTGTAGTCCTTCAGTGACTGCTTTTTTTTCGTTTTTTTCTTTCTTCTGCCGGATAAAGCTAAAAATGACATCTATATTTTTAGCACAAGCGCACAAAATATTAAAGCCTCCGCGAAAATTGTAAAAGGAGTGAGGTTTTCATGCCTCGAAGACGTCCCGGAGTCATGTCCGAAGCTTTAAAATATGAGCTGGCTGAAGAACTGGGTGTCGGTGAGACGGTCCGCAGAGAAGGATTCGGCGAGGTTACCTCCCGCAACTGCGGGAATCTGGTTAAAAAAGCCATTGAAAGGGCGGAACGAACAGTCTCCTCTCCGCAAAAATAGCGGTTGGCAGGGTATACCTTCGGGTATACCCTAATTTCTACCTTAAGTAAGTAGAGACCTAATTTTTTTTCATGTTTTGCCCCTGGACTTGAGACTTTAGACTGATTTTCAAAAAGGATTTTACAAAATGATGCAGAATACTTCAAATAAGTCTTACTCCAGCCTGGAAACGTATTAAACTTTTTTTGTTTACCGGGCCGGTGATCTACGGTATGGGTTCGGAGGGAATATTAAATATGGAAGAGCTAAAGACTGTCAAAGATGTTGGTAATTTCAAGGTAAAAGAAGGACGAGTATTTTATAGCGCAACTCATGAAGAAATTATTAACGGAGCAACGTCCGATCTTTATTTTGTCCGTACCCGGGAACTTTTGTCTCATGCCGGTAGAGAAAGTACCCATGTGGTAGCGGAAATTTTTTCGACCCGGTCCGGTGTACTTTGCGGAACAGAAGAGGCTCTCCGTATGCTGGGTGGAAAAAAAGTATCTCTCTGGGCTGTCCCCGAGGGGGAAGAAATACAGTCGAAAGATGTTATTATGCGCATCGATGGTCCTTATGACGAGTTTGCTATGTATGAAACGTCACTTCTGGGAATACTGGCCAGTTCAAGCGGATGGGCTACGGCAGCGAGAGAGTGTAAAAAAGCCGCGGGAGGTAAACCTGTTTATTGTTTTGGGGCACGCCATCTCCATCCGGCTGTAGCACCCGTTATGGAGAGAGCGGCAATTATTGGGGGAGTCGATAATTGCAGTTGCATTTTGGGGGCAAAACTTTTGGGAAAGGAGCCGATTGGGACAGTTCCTCATGCCGCGGTTCTTATTATTGGGGATACGGTCGAGACGGCTCTTCTTTATGATAAGGTCATGCCCGCAGATTCTCCCCGTATCATCCTTGTCGATACCTTTAAAGATGAAGCCGAAGAAACACTCCGGGTGGCGGAAGCTTTGGGGCAGCGACTGGACGGAGTGAGGCTGGATACCCCTGGAGAGAGAGGCGGTGTTACTCAGGGTCTGGTTCAGGAAATAAGAGCCCGCCTGGATCAAAAAGGCTTTCAAAACGTGAAGCTTTTTGTCTCTGGAGGTATAAACCCGGAACGTATTGCCGGCCTTTCTGAAGCCGGTGCGGATGCCTTCGGTGTCGGAAGTTTTATTTCTTCGGCCCATCCAATCGATATGACCATGGATGTAAAAGAAATAGAGGGGCGTCCTTTGGCGAAGAGAGGCCGCATACCCGGAATTACTACAAATCCGCGATTGGTGCGTTATCGTTAACAATGGGTATAAAAATATTGTCTCATGCCAAAATAAATCTTACTCTGGAGATTCTTTACCGGCGTTCCGATAGTTTTCACCAGTTGGAAACCGTAATGCAGGAACTCAAGCTTGCCGATACTCTTTATCTGGAGGAGGTGCCCGGGGGGAAAATTGCTTTGACTTGCGACCATCCCCTCGTGCCTGCGGATGGAAGTAACCTGGCCTGCCGGGCTGCGGCTTGCTTTCAGTCCAGGTATGCCCCAGGTAAAGGGGTTAAAATTTTTTTGAAAAAAAAGATTCCCGTAGCTGCCGGTTTAGGTGGGGGAAGCAGCAATGCAGCAGCTGTTTTAAAAGGTCTGCAAATTCTGTGGGATATACCCTTAAAGGAAGAGGCTCTAGAGGAAATGGCCGCACACCTTGGTTCAGATGTTTCGTTTTTCCTGTACGGAGGGACGGCTCTGGCTACAGGGCGCGGTGAACTGGTAAGGCCGCTGCCTCCATTTCCCAGCGTAAAGGTTCTGCTGGTTTCTCCGGCTAATCTTATGCTTTCTACCGCCAGGGTTTACGGTGCCCATGTTCCGGACAAACTATCAAAAGAGAGAACAAAAGAATTTGTCCGGATTTTAGAAAATGAAAAAGAAGTAAATTTGCTTCAGTTACTGGATCTGCTGACTAATGATCTGGAAAAAGCAGCCTTTTCTTTGGAAAAAGATATTTTTCTTTTAAAAAAGCAACTGCAGAGTTATGGCTTTACCGTGTTGCTCTCAGGAAGCGGCCCCACTGTTTTTGCCCTTTCGCCCGAGGAGGAGAGACTCGAACGAGCATGTAAAGAGTTGTCCGGCCGGGGGTATAATGCAATTTTGACGGAGACAAAGGGGGGGCAGAAAAAAGATTTATTTTCTTAGCAGGACAGCGCTTGGGATGCTTGGAGCGCTCGGTCAAAGCCCGGACCGGTGCTTTACAAAATTGAAAATGCTGAATATAGTAGATTATGGCAGATAAAAGGGCGGAGGATGCTAATGATTGATTGTGTGATTCTGGCCGGCGGGGGAAGCAGTGCCCTGACCCGTCAGGAAGGAGTTTCCAACAAAGCTTTATTAAAAATTGGTGGAAAGGAAATGGTTCGTTTTGTCCTGGATGTCTATGGGCAGTTGGACGAGATCGGCAGGGTGGTTCTGGTTGGTCCGGAAGGGGAAATGTCCTTTTTAAAAAAGGATTATTCTCTTGAAATTCTGCCTGAAAGTAATTCTCTCATGGGGAACCTGCTTCTGGCCAACCGGTTTCTAAAAACGGAAAATCACTTGCTGATCAGTTCTGCAGATACTCCAATGTTATCTACCCGTGCGGTTTTGGATTTTATTCGGCAGTGTCGTCCTTTTGATTATGATTTTTATTATCCCATTGTCGAACAAGGGGAGAGTGAAAAGGTCTTTCCGGGGGAAAAACGGACATTCATTGCCTTAAAGGAGGGCACTTTTACAGGGGGTAATCTTTTTTTGGTTAATTCCGCTGCTATTGAACCTTCGGCTCCCGTTGTGGAGAAATTTCTGGAATACCGAAAAAAACCTTTAAAAATGGCTTCTCTTTTAGGGACGGGGTTTATCTTCAGCATGTTGATGAAAAGCCTCTCTCTTTCCCAACTGGAAAAGCGTTTTTCCAGCCTGTTGAAGATCAGAGCAAAGGCTGTCATCAGTTCCTTTCCCGGAATCGGTTTTGATGTGGATAAGCCCTCTGATCTGGAACTAATCCGCCGGAAATTGTAAAGCTCAGAAATAAAGGGGGAAGAGAATAAAATGGAAAAACCCTGGGCTGTAATTTTAGCTGCGGGGGCGGGAACCCGTATGAACTCATCCTTACCCAAGGTCCTGCACCGCTTATGCGGTAAACCGCTTCTCTGGTATGTTTTAGCATCTACACAGGATTTATCGGATAGGCAGGTTTTTGTTACCGGTTTTGGGTCCGAACAGGTGAGAGGATATTTTGGGGAGCAGTATTTATATGTTCAGCAGGAACGGCAACTGGGAACCGGACATGCACTGCAGAAAGCACTGCCTTATCTTCCGGATCAGGGAGAAGTCCTGGTTCTTTGCGGGGATACCCCCCTCCTGGAAGAAAGAACCCTGCATGAGCTTCTTGACGTTCACCGTAAAAACGAGGCTGCCGCGACAGTTCTTACCGCATTCCTGGCAGATCCTACAGGGTATGGTCGCGTTATCCGGGGCCCTGAAGGCCGGGTAGAAGAGATCGTGGAAGAACTCCATGCTAACGCAGGACAGAGGATTGTGCAGGAAATTAACACGGGCAGTTATTGTTTTGATCTTCGTGCACTGAAAAAATTACTTCCTGATTTGCGCATCAATTCTCAGAAAGGGGAATACTACCTGACGGATTTGATCCCTTTGTTGCTGAAATCCGGCTTGAGGGTGGAAGCATGTCCGGTGGGAGAGCCACGCTTTGCTCTGGGAATAAATAACCATGTTCAGCTGTCGGAAGCTGCGGCTATTATGCGGCAGAGGATTAACGAGAAACTGATGCAAGGCGGCGTGGCAATGATGGATCCGTCCTCTGTCTATATTGATGCAGGGGTGGAAGTGGAACGGGATACGTTTATTTATCCACAGACGATTCTCGAAGGGGAGACGAAAGTCGGACAGGGTTGTCGTTTGGGGCCGGGTACTCATCTGATCGATACCTGCGTAGAGGCCGGAGTTGTCTGCCGACAGTCCGTGGTGATGGAAAGCCGGCTTTGCGAAGGGGCGCAGGTTGGTCCCTTTGCCAATATTCGACCGGGGAGTGTGATCGGCCCCGCGGTAAAAATCGGGGATTTTGTGGAGGTAAAAAACAGTACTATCGGCGAGGGAAGCAAGGTTCCCCATCTCAGTTATGTGGGAGATACCCGGATAGGAACCGGTGTAAACATGGGTGCCGGGAGTATTGTAGTTAATTATGACGGGAGAAAGAAGCATCAGACTATTATTGAAGAAGGGGCTTTTATCGGCTGCAACAGTAACCTGGTAGCCCCGTTGACCGTCGGAAAGGGCGCCTTTATCGGGGCCGGTTCCACTATCAGCAAGAATGTACCGGCCTATGCCATGGCCATTGCCCGCAGCAAACAGGAGAACAGGGACGGTCTTGCGGGGAGATTCCTCGGAAAAAAAGAAAAAAAATAGCAGGAAAAATTACATCCTGTAGAGAACCCTAACCTGCTGGTGATCTTCTCCAACAAAGACGTGAGAGACCATTATGGGAGGGTTAAAAAATTGGCATCAGAAAAAGAAATAAAAATCTTCACAGGGACTTCAAACATTGCTCTGGCTAAGAATGTGGCGGAATTTATCGGAATCCCCCTGGGCCTTTCCGAAATTACCCGGTTCAGCGATGGAGAGAGTTCTGTTTATATCGGTGAGAGCGTCAGGGGAAATGATGTTTTCGTTATCCAGTCCCTCTGTAATCCCGTTAATAATCATCTAGTTGAACTGCTTATTTTTATTGATGCTCTCAAGAGAGCTTCTGCCGGGAGAATTAATGCCGTCATTCCCTATTATGGTTATGCCCGTCAGGACCGCAAGATGAAAGCCCGTGACCCCATTACCGCCAAACTGATCGCTGATCTTATTTCCCGGGCCGGAGCGGAGAGAGTCATGTGCATGGATCTCCATGCCGGTCAGATCCAGGGGTTTTTTGATATTCCTGTCGACCATCTTCTGGCAATTCCTATCCTGGCCCGTTATTTGAAACAAAAAGAAATTCGAAATGGTGTAGTCGTTTCTCCGGACTTGGGGGGAGTTACCAGGGCTCGCGATCTGGCAGGCCGACTGGGTATGCCCCTGGCTATCATCGACAAAAGACGGCCGGAGCCCAATGTGGCTGAGATTATGAATATTATTGGTGATGTGCGGGATAGGGAAGCAATCATGATCGACGATTTAATTGACACCGCGGGAACTATTACCCAGGGTGCGGAGGAACTGATGAAAAGGGGAGCTATCTCTGTCTATGCGTGCTGTACACATCCTGTCTTATCCGGACCGGCCAGAGAGCGGGTGCAGAAATCGGATATTCGGGAATTAGTGGTTACCGATACTATTCCTCTGCAGAATTCTCTTAAGATGGATAAAATTACGGTTCTTTCCGTTGCCTGCCTGATCGGTGACGCTATCAAGAGAGTGCACAAGGATCTATCTTTGAGCGTGCTTTTTGAATAATGATTGAATAATGAGCAAATATATGCTAATATAGTCAACCTTAGGAGGTGTTTTCACCGGCAAGAGAGCCGGCTATCTTATGGAGCGAGTAAAGATGGAAGCATTACCCAGAGTTAAAGAGTCAAAATCAAATATTAAAGTACTGCGGAAAGAGGGATATGTTCCTGCTGTGGTCTACGGCCGCGGGACGGATCCTGTGTTGCTGTCACTTGACGGATCATTTTTGAGGAAGGTTCTTAATACCTCGGCAGGAGCAAATGTTCTGCTTGATCTGCAGATTAAAGGAGAAAGCGGATCATCCAGGGAGACGGTGATGATCAAAGAACTGCACAGGCATCCGGTGCAAAAAGATTTGTTTCTTCATGCCGACTTGATTCGTATTTCTTTTGATGAGAAACTTGAGGTATCAGTACCTCTGAACTTTACCGGAGAACCGGAAGGGGTTCGTAGCGGCGGAGTTTTCCAGGTGCAGCTCAGAGAAATTAGAGTTAAATGTCTACCTGGCGATATTCCACAGTCTCTTGAGGTTTCTGTGGAAGAAATGAAAGTCGGCGATGTCCTGACAGTTGCCGGTTTAGCATTGCCCGCAGGTGTAGAATTACTTGAAGAGACGGACGAGATTATAGCCTCTGTGACAACTCCTCAGGCGGTAGAAGAACCGGTGGATGGAGAAGAAGCTAAAGCGCCGGAACAGGAAGAAACAGAAGGGTAATGATAGCGCTGCGCCTTCCGGGTTTTCCCTTTTCTTTCTTCATCCGCAGAAAAAAAGCAAACGATGGAGGGGTACCCTTGTTTCTGGTGGTCGGGCTGGGTAATCCCGGTCCCGAGTATGCGCGTACCCGGCATAATGCTGGCTTTCTGGTTATTGATGAACTGGCCTCCCGTTGCAGAACCAGGTTGAGGGAGATTAAGTTTGAATCTTATTTTGCCCGAACTGTTCTGGCAAGAACGAATCTGATCCTGGCTAAACCCCTGACATATATGAATCGTAGCGGGGTGGCAGTGGCCGGACTCATGCGTCATTTCTCCATTGTTCCGGAACAGTTACTCATCATTTACGATGACATGGATCTTTCACCGGGCAGAATACGCCTGCGTCCTGCAGGGGGAAGCGGGGGGCACAAAGGGGTTAGTTCGATTATTGCCCATCTGGGAAGCGAGCAGTTTCCCCGGTTGCGCCTCGGTATCGGACGGGAAGAAAAACAAAAAAGAGCAGAAACAAGGGAGCAGCAGGTTATCTCCCATGTTCTATCTTCTTTTCAACCGGAAGAAGAAATCGTAATGCAGGAGGCGGTGCAGGCTGCTGCCGATGCTGTAGAAGTCTTTCTTCAGAAGGGAATAGAGGTCGCCATGAACAGGTTTAACGCATTTTTTTCCGAAACTGAATAAACTTGTTGCATTTGAGAAATTAACTATTATGGAGATATAATATAGGTATGATAGAGGAGAAGGCTTTGGCAGGCCTTCTTTTTTTGCTTTTTAAAGCAATCTTCGCTGTGGTGTTAGTATAATTTTCTTTTGTCACTGCTAGAATATAAGTAGTAAAAGAGGTGCAAAAAATGAAAGTTACTTATGTCTGTGATATCTGCGGTCTACCCCAGGAAACGATTGAGATCGAAGAAGTCGACATGGAAAAACTGGGGTTAAATACGTTGACGTCCAGAGAGAAGGAAGATATAATTAAATATAATGAAAGTCAGGGTTTGATCCTTTATACTCTTTGTTCCAATTGTTTTTCCGAGAAAGTTTTTCCGGAAGGAGAAGGGACTTATATTTTTTAATTGTGAAAAAAGACACATGATCCTTTATATAATTCAGTGGGGGAGGGTATAATGGGCCCCTATTGAATATTGAGCGAAGTGAGTTCGCTCTCGATCCACCAGTAGTTTTCATCGCTGGAGGATTTATTTTTAACGGGGAGGTTTTTTGAATATTGCCTCATTATTTATTGAAAAAATGGCATGAAGATCCTTCTTTTCTTGCTTTGCGAGAATCTCCTTCCGAACCCAGTGTTCGTCTCATAACAGGTATGGAAGGATCTCAGCGCAGTTTTTTTATAGCTGCCCTCTATGCTTCTTCGTCCTCTCCCTCATTGGTGCTCACCGCGGATATGGCCCGTGCCGAAAAAATTTATGAGGAGGTTAAGGGGTTTTTATCTCCGGATGAGATTTTTCTCTTTCCGGCAAAGGATTTTTTTTATGCCGGTGAAGTCCTTACCCGCAGTAAGGAGATACCCCAGCAGCGGATTAAAGTCCTGGAAAGACTGGCTCAAGGAAAAAAAATTCTCGTCGTTGCTCCTGTTGGCGGCATACTTAGCAAACTGATTCCGGCACAGTTATGGAAAGAAAACTATCTAAGACTTCAACCCGGAAGCAGGATTGAATGGAAAGTCCTTTTGCAAAAGCTGATTGATCTGGGCTATGAGAGGTCCGATCTGGTGGAGACCGAAGGTTCCTTTGGCGTCAGAGGTGACATTGTCGACATTTTTCCCTTTCATACCTCCTGGCCTGTGCGTATCTCCTTTTATGATGATGAAGTGGAATCCCTGCGCTCCTTTGATCCTGAGAGCCAGCGCTCCCTTGAACCCCTTTCAGGACTGGTTGTTTTTCCCGCCCGTGAAGTAATCTTAACTTCCGAAGCGAGCGCCAGGGGGAGAAAATATTTGCTCAAGGAACTGGAGAAAGTAGCTTCACAACTGAAGGGAAAAGGGCAGGAAGAAGCCGGAGACAGATTAAGAACCAGAGTGGAAAACCATTTAATTAAATTAGAAAATACAGGGATATTTGAGGGAATCGAACAATATATTACGTATTTTTATCCCGAACCTGCCGGTCTTCTGGATTATTTCCCCAAAGAAGGGACGCTTTACTGGGACGAGCCGGAGAATACGCTAATTGCGGCGGATTCGCTGCTGAAGGAATTACAGGAATACCAGACGGGGCTTCTGCTTCAGGGTGATATTTTACCCGGACAGGTGGGAGTTTGCTGGGATTTTAAAGAAATTTTTGAAGGGACTTCCCTGAATATCCTGGCTCTAAGCACTTTTTCCCGTCGGCTCCCTCTGGTCAGGGTAACGGGTACTGTCAATATCCCCGCTCGTCCAATGCCTTCTTTTATGGGGCGTATGGATCTGCTCCAGGAGGAGATTAAGGGCTGGTGGGCGGAAGGTTATGAAATTTTTATTATGTGCGAAGGTGAAGAGCGGACCAAAGAGCTCGAGAGGCTGCTCAGGGAACATGGTTTTAACGTTTATTCCCCCGGAAACCAGGGAGAGATGCTACTGGAACGGGCGAAAACGGAGATGGAGGCAGCACTGGAACTAAATTTGGAGAACACGGAGAAAAATCGTTTATCCATCCTTTTCCCCCGTGAAAAGGCCAGGCTGCAGCGAAAAGTTGAAAAGCGCCTGGTGGTTGTTAACGGGAATCTGGAAAACGGGTTTCTTTTTCCTTCGCTTAGCCTGGTCATACTGGTTGACAAGGAGATCCTTCCCGGGCGCAGAAAGCAGAAAACCTGGACAAGAAGCAGAGGAAAGGGAGCTCTCAGGGATTTCCAGGAACTTAAGGCCGGAGACCTGGTAGTACATGAGCAGCACGGTATCGGTCGCTATATGGGTATGCGGACTCTGGATGTGGATGGTGTTTCCCGAGATTATCTTTATATAAAATACGCGGGGGAAGATCGACTTTATCTTCCCGTGGAACAGATGGATACCCTCCAGCGGTATACCGGGGGGGAAGGGAGACCTCCCCGGGTTTATGCCCTGGGAGGGCAGGAATGGGCACGGGTAAAAAACAGGGTTAGAGCTTCGGTGCAGGAACTGGCCAAGGAACTTCTTTCTCTCTATGCCGCCAGGGAAGCAACCAGAGGTTTTGCCTTTTCCCCTGATCACCCGTGGCAAAAAGATTTTGAAAACCGCTTTCCCTACGAGGAGACATCGGATCAACTTAAGGCTATTGAAGAAGTAAAGCAGGATATGCAAAAATCTACTCCCATGGACCGGCTTCTCTGTGGAGATGTAGGCTATGGGAAGACTGAGGTAGCCATCCGGGCAGCGTTCAAAGCGGTTATGGACGGAAAGCAGGTGGCTTTTCTCGTTCCGACTACAATTCTGGCCCAACAGCATTATGAAAATTTCCTGGAACGTTTTAAAGGTTTCCCTGTCAAAGTTGATCTTTTGAGCCGTTTCCGTGGAGCCAAAGAACAGAGAGAGGTTATCAAAGCTTTAAAAGCGGGGGTTGTAGATATCGTTATCGGGACGCACCGTCTTATTTCGAAAGATATCGGTTTTAAGGATTTGGGATTACTAATTATTGACGAAGAACATCGTTTTGGCGTTCGTCACAAGGAAAAATTAAAAATGCTCCGACAAGATGTGGATGTTCTCAGTATGACTGCCACTCCCATCCCCCGGACTATGCATATGGCACTCTCCGGAGCCAGGGATCTCAGTGTCATCGATACTCCTCCGGAGAACCGTTATCCTGTGCAGACATATGTTATGGAATATTCCCATAACATGATTAAAGAAGCTCTCCAGCGCGAGCTCAACCGGGGCGGTCAGATATATTTTATTTACAACCGTATTCAAACTATTGAAAAATGGGCCGAGAGGCTTCAGGAGCTTGTTCCGGGAGCTCGCATTGCAGTCGGACACGGACAGATGTCCGAGCATAAATTGGAACAGATTATGCACGAGTTTATGCAGGGAAAGTATGATATCCTGATTTGTACGACCATTGTGGAAGCCGGGCTGGATATACCCAACGTGAATACCATGGTGGTCTATGATGCCGACTTTTTCGGGCTCGCCCAACTGTACCAGCTTCGAGGCCGGGTAGGACGTTCCAACCGTCTGGCTTACTGCTACCTTACTTACCGAAGAGATAAGGTTATGACCGAAGATGCCGTGAAAAGGTTGCAGGCTATTAAGGAGTTTACCCAGCTCGGGTCCGGCTTTAAAATTGCTTTGCGGGATATGGAGATCAGGGGTGCCGGTAATATCCTCGGCCCGGAGCAGCATGGGTTCATGGTGGCTATTGGCTATGAGCTTTACTGTTCCCTTCTGGAACAGGCTATCGAAACTATGAAAGGGAGCGGAGAACCTGCTAAGGTCAAAGAGGCCGCGCCTCGTATCGATCTTCAAGTAAATGCCTTTCTTCCTTCCGCTTATGTGCCTAACCAACAGCAAAAAATTGAGCTTTATCGTCGTATTGCCACACTGGAGAATAAAGAAGAATTAAAAGATATGATCAGTGAACTTAAGGACCGTTACGGCCGCCTGCAGCCACCCGTGGAAAATCTGATCCTCGTTATGCGCCTTAAACAGCTTGCCCGGGAAAAAAGCATCGATAGCATTGAACAACAAAAAGAACAAACCCTGGTCCGCTTCCGCATGGATAAAAGTATCGAAGGAAGCCGGCTTTGGGAACTGGTTAACCGCTACCGTCGCCATATCTCTCTCCATGCCGGAAAGCAAGTTTCCCTGCGCCTGAAATCTCTTCCCCGAGACGAAAAACAATATCTACAATTTATCATTAAGATTTTGGAAGAGGTAAGTTAAAATGATTCCCGTTTTTTCTCCGGGTTAATGACGGCTTTAAGCAGCGTCATTTTTTTTTTGCCTCTTTGCAGGGCTTTATCAGCGCTGGAATTAGCCGATAAATATTTAGAAGAAAAAGTGTTGCCGAACGAATAAAACAAGGAAAGAAAATGATTTTCCGGCAAGACTAAGCAATGACTATCATAAGGAGGAGAATCATGGCTGAAACGATACCCCGCAGGGCATGGCAGTTCTTTTTTTTCATCCTGGCATTTTTCCTTATTGGGGGAGTTTTAATCCCTCAAGCGGTTCAGGCCCAGGCTACTGTAAGCGTTGATTCCATAAGCAATGCCAAAGTCAATAGTACGGTAGAGATAGCCGTGCACATTGCAGACCCCTCCGGAATGGCCGGGTTCCAGTTTGACCTTGAATATGATCAACAGGTTGTTTTGGCTATTGATGTCCAGGCAGGGAGTTTGCTGCCGGCAGGAACGTTGATGAAAAACATGAATAATGCCGACAGCGGCAGTATCAGGGTAGTTTGGCTAAAAGGCCGGGATTCTTCAGAGGTGAACGAAGACGGTGAACTATGTCTCATCTTTTTTCAAGTCCTTTCATCTGCTAGCACAGAGCTGGAGTTAAAAAATGTAGAATTGGTAAACGAGGAAGGTTCTTTTATCAGCTTTAACAGCCCACAAAACGGGAGAATCGGCTTTGATGACGAGGAGACAACCACATCAGGTAATTTGACCATTAGCACCTCATCCTCTCTTCCTTATGCTTACAAAGGCAGCTATTTTAATTACTCCTTTTCCGCCGGCGGTGGAACAGGCTCATATATCTGGGAAAAAATATACGGAAGCCTGCCGCCAGGTTTAACCCTGCGCAGCAGCGGAGTTATTTACGGAACACCCACAAGCATAGGCAGGTATGATTTTGACCTCAGGGTGACTAATAATGACGATTGGGCCGAGCAATCTTTTACCCTCTGGGTTCTCGATGATAATTCTCAGGTTCCCTATCTTTATGATGATTACGGGAGTTATTATGCATCTTCCGAGCAGGTAACATTTGAAAACCTGAAGATAAGCCAGGGAAGCATGGAGATAAATCTCGGTCCCGAGAAGATGCCTCACACGATGGTTGTTGACGGCAGCATCAATTGGATAAATTTGAATATCACATTAAATTCAACGGGGGATGCTCTTTATATTAATGATACCCGGCATAATTCTTCCACGATAAAATCAATTCCCTTAAGTAAAGGAACAAATGAGGTTTCATTTTACATAAAATCTTCCGGGAAGTCTTCCAGTACTTATTTTCTTACCATTTACAGAATGCCGGGACGGAGGTGATGAAATGTGTGGAAATAGATTAAAAGGGATAAGTATCAGCAGGGGGCGAACCGGTATCTTGTTATTAACCGTTGTGTTTTTCTTATTAAACACAGTATTTCAGCAGACGGCAAGTTGTGTTGCCAAAATGCCTGCGGAGATCGGGATCGTTGATCTTGAAACAACTGATCGCAGCGAGGCGGCGGTTGAGATAATCCTTTCCAATAATTCGTCGGTATTGGCGGCAGGGTTACTGGAATTAACTTATAACCCCGAGTTTTTTAGCGTAAAAAATGTTTCTCAGGGAACATTGTTAAATGACGTTCTTTTCGAGTCAAATTTAAATGAAGCGGGGATAATTAAAATAGCCTGGATCGACCCCAAGGATGCCGGTAAAGAAGGTGTCAATGGCCTTTTATCCGGAATTATTTTTTTAAGGAAAAATGACCGGCCCCTGATTTTAAATTTTCAAACGATAGAGCTGATCAGAACTGATGGGACTCTTATCCCGATCAGGGTAAAAGGGGATGTAACAGATAAACCGTCTCATCCGACAGGGGAAATCCGACTGCAGCTGGAGACGGCGAAAGCCTGGGTGAAAGGCAGCGCGGTCTCTCTTTACGCCGCACCTTTTCTTAAGGATAAAAGGACGATGGTTCCTGTTCGTTTCATCAGCGAACAGCTAGGGGCGAAGGTTTCCTGGTTCAAGGAGGAAAGTCTGGTCAGGATAGAGGATGGCCCCAGAACCATCGTGCTCACCATTAATTCTTCGTCCGCCCTGGTGAATGAGGTTGAAAAAGAGCTGGATTCTGCTGCCGTAATGTTAAATGGGACTGTTTTTGTGCCTTTGCGTTTTGTCAGTACCATTTTGGGAGCCGATGTTACGTGGAACGAAGCAGATCGGAGCATTACTATTTCGTGCTTTTAGAACCCCTCTCACAGCTTTCTGAACTTATGCTGTTGTGCTAAGAAATTTTAAAAGGAGGAGAAGGAGCATTTATGAAGAAGCGAATTTTAAAAATAGCGGCCATTTTTTTCCTGATGTTGCTTTTCACGGCAGGCCCGGTGTTTTCTCCTGTTTTAGGCGGTGGAAAAGCGGAAGAGGGCATCAGGGTTAAGATTAACGATGTATTTCTTTCTTTACCGCAGTCGCCGGTCCGCATCGAGGGGACAACCCTGCTTCCTTTCCGCCCTATCTATGAATTTCTTGGTGCTACTATTTTCTGGGATAAAAATACAAATACAGTTATAGCTTCCAGGGGAGCCATTAAAGTCGAATTGCAGTTGGAAAATGGGATGGCCATAGTAAATAATGAAAAGGTAATTTTAAATGTCGCTCCCAGTCTTATTAACGGTGCAACAATGGTTCCGGCCTGGTTTTTCACCGAAAGCCTGGGTGCAGAGGTTGACTGGGATGCCCAGCAGCAAGTCCTCAATATATCTCTGGCTTCGGTCAGCGGGATTAATCTGGAAACAAGGGAACTAACTCTGGAACAAGGTGAAAGTCAGTTAATTGCCGCGATAGTCTATCCTGATAATGCCATCAATAAGAATATCGAGTGGGACTCGACATTTCCTTCGGTTGCCGGTGTAAATAAAGCGAGCGAAACGGAGGCGGTTGTCTCTGCCGTTAACCCCGGAACGGCTATTATTATCGCCGCCACAGAAGACGGCGACTTTGTGGAGACTTGTAAGGTAACTGTTAAACAGGCACAAGTGCCCGTAACAGGAATCTACCTCAATACCTCTTCCTTAACTCTGTTAGCAGGTGGCCGGCCGGCGCTTTTAACTGCCTCTGTGTACCCGGAAACGGCCACGAATAAGAACATTACCTGGAAATCCAGTAAACCCGCAGCAGCTTCCGTTCATAAAAATACGGTGAGCAGCAGTATGGTTGTTCCCTTAAAGGAAGGAGAAACGACTATTTACGCTATTACAGAGGATGGGGAATATGCAGCCGTCTGTGCCGTAAAAGTACTACCGTAATACATATTTTTTGTTTTTGTTGTTGATTAATTTCTTCATATGCAAGATAGGTCCCCTAATAAAACGTATTTATGGAGGTATCAAGGAGATGAGGATGAAAGGTAGGCAACTTTTGTGGAGAAAAAAAATAATAACTTTTTTTCTTGTTCTTTGCGTGTCGGGTGTGCTGGTAACCGGTATATGCATTGAGCCCGAAAAAGTCGAAGCAAGTGGCCTTGTGCTTTCTATTGAGCCTTATCGGGGTCTGAGCAAAGAAGTAACGGTACCGGTAAGCGTGGAAAATCCCTCCGGTTTAGTTGCCCTGACATTTAAGATTACTCCGGAAAATTCGCAGGGAGGTCCGCTTAGAATTGCCGTTCAGAGTATTACCAGGGGGGCTGACCTGCCGGTTGATGCTGAGGTTACTTCGTATATTCATCCGGATAAAACTTATGCAACTGTTGGTATTTATTTGCTGTCAAGTAACTTTACCCAGAATATGAATCTGGTGAATATTACATTTTCGCACGATGAAGCTGAAGGAGCCGGACCTTTTGCTTTAGAGTTATCTGATGTTACCGCTTACAATAAAGACGGCGACCCGATTGCTTCCTCAACGGTTTCAGGCTATCTTGATGTGAAGATTATGTATGGTGATTTGAACAGGTCGGAAACCGTCACGGTAGCTGATGCACTGTTGGCCATGAATGCTGTTGTCGGAAACCTCAGTTTAACCCAGGCCCTTAAAGATGCTGCCAATGTGAGCCGCTCAGCCTCTGTGACTACTGGAGGTAACGTAACAATTTATGATGCCTTACTGATTGCACAGCGTGCGGCGGATATAATTTCTTATTTTCCCGTTAACTCACCCGTTGAGGCGTCTCCGCCGCCCCCGGCCCCTAATGTCGTAAATCCGCAGAGCCTGACAATTTCTTCTCCTGCTGCCGGAAGCAATACCCGGACTTTCACTGTAGGATTTCCGGAAAACGTTTCCGGTATTGTGAGGTTGACAGTGAAGGAGGGAGGCGCTGAAGGCACTGTGAAAGGGCAGTGTGATGACCTAATCAGCAATAATAACGAGATCAATTTAACCTGGAATATGGCAAATTTAAACGGGGATACATTGATTATTAATCATTTAACCCAGGACCAGAGTGAGAAGAGTGATTCTTTAATTTATACAACGAATATTCCGCCTTCTGCCGGAGTTTATCCTGTTATCGGCACGTCATCAACGATCAATATTGATGACGTCGATCCAACGATTACGCTTATACTGCAGAGCGGTACTTTTGATACAGACGAGTTGGCTACTGAGAATCATGCCAACTGGTTTTTTGATAACGGGAGTACGGCCCTGGGTCTGGGTAGTATAACCAGGGTAAGTGATACCAGGGTAACTGTTGCTCTGACCGGGACAGCGTCCGCAGGGACACTTACCATCAGACCGAATGCCTCTGCCCTGACAGGAAGCAAAAATAGTAATGATTTGGAGATAGCCGTATATTAACTAGTATTTACTATTTTCCAGGCATTTCTTTCCTTGCTGAGTGTCAGACGGCCCCCCGGGAGTAACTCCCGGGGGGCCGTTTAAAGTTGTGTGCCCGGCATGGGCAGCAATTTGTTAGCACTACAGCGAAAAATAGTAATGAGGGTACCATTGGGACGGTTGAGCATTTGGGTTTCTCGGGACGCTCGGGGCGCTCGGGCAAAGCACCGGACCGGTGACCCCAGTTTCCTGCCTGCAAGTCCTGCGGCTCTTCTTAGCCCTTCTCTTACCTGCCCGGCAAGCTGCCGGTCTACGCTTCGCCGGGACTTTGCACGGCCGGAAAAAGTCGCACCTTGCCCGGCTCTTCACCCGAGCGCCAACTTGGGGACATTCCTCCGGAAGAGGTGTGTCCCCATACATTAAAAAATGGGATGACGGTTGAACCGTCCCCCCATGGCTTATTAGAAGTAATTTTCTAGAGGATAAGGGGTGGAAGCTGCAGGGTATTGGGTTTGTTCCCAGGTATGGGTGGCAGCCATTTGAGCATCGGTGCGGTTGTAGAAGTTATAGCGGATAAGGCCCGGTACGTCCGGATCGTCCCAGGTGGCATCCAGATGGTACCAGATTCCGTCCAGGTTGACCATATTCCAGGCATGATTTTCCCCGTTGGCCCGGCCGGAGATGATACGCACGTCGATCCCTGCTTTTTTCAGCATTTTATAGAGCAGCAAAGCATAGCCCTGGCAGACGCTTTCTCCTTGAACCAGGGCCGCGTAGGCCGAATGTTCCCGGTGGTTCAGATCGTAGGCCACATTGGCAACTATGTAGTCGTGCACAGCCTTTGTTTTACGGTGATCGTTCATCTCCGGGGTCAGAATTTCCTGCAGGATAAGTGCTACCTGTCTGTCTACGATATTTTCTTCCTCCTGTGTTGAAAGATAATGGAAACTTAAATTCAAAAGCAGATCTCCACCGGGTTCACCGGACCAGCGGATGCTGCGACTATGCTGGGAATAACGCAGGTAGTCGTCTCCGGCCAAAATATCTTCCAGCATCTCCTCCAATTCATCGGGCATCGTCAGTGCTTCACCACTATAACATACCTCCAGGGAAGAGACCCTCTGCTGCAGGGCCTCGGTAAGGATCTCCCGAAGCTCGGAACGGGCAGGGGTTATTTTTTCCTGATAATCTTGCCGGAGACTGCCCACCCCGGAGGTATCTATATTGTTCTGCAGGGGATGATTTTGCTCCAATTCCACCGTATAAAGATCCCCTGTTTCTATATTTTCGAGAATAACCTGGGAAATATAGAAACAGCGCGCAGAATCGTCGGCATACCCGGGCCAAATCTGTATGGCCAGTCCGAGCTGCACAGGGCCGGGATGGCGGTAGGTTAACGTATAAAAGGTTTTTTCATTGTCATTGACCCTATTATTGTCGGGGATTGAATACCAGGTAAAAGTGCCTGAGGTCCGATAGCCCAATTCACACAGACGGTCAAGGGGTTTGCCTCCTTCGTGTGCTGCGGTAAAACTTTTAATCCGCCAACCGGTGTTATAATTAAGCAAGGTAAAATAGTGACCGGGTGGGGTGCGCAAAAGTTGTCCCCCGGAACCTGCTTTTGCGGTGACCAACCCGTTGCCGCGGTAAAGGGGCAGCTTTTGGGGACGGGTGATAACCTCAACCCCGCTTGCTGTAAGGTCGTCAATGTCGCTGCGGGTCTGTGTTTCTTCCGCCAGTTCCAGGAAATTATTTTGCAGTTCCACCCACTTGATGCTGCGCAGCCGCACGAGAGGAGTGATCAGGCGTACTCTGTTATTGTTCAGGTCCAGGTGCTGAAGCTGACGTAAACTTCCCAGGGGGGTCAGGTCCTCGACCTGGTTATCGGTCAGGAAAAGCCATTCAAGCCGCGTTAAACTTTTAAGCGCTTCCAGATTGCTGATCCGGTTGTTGCGCAAATCTAGAAACTGTAGCTGTTTGAGCTTTTTCAGGAAGGAGAGATCGCTGATACGCCCGTCGGTCAGCACAAGATGCTGCAGTTTGCTAAGTTGGGCCAGGGAGGCCCCATAGCTATCGTGGAGAATATTGCTTAAAGAAAGGTTTTCCAAAACGCGCAGTGAAGCCAGGGGGGTTAGTTTGCCGGTTTTGTTGCCTTCAAGGTGCAGAGCACGCAGCCCTGTCAGGTTTTTCAAGACCTCAATCTGAGAAATGTTGTTATGGCTGAGATCCAGTTCCTCCAGATTTGTCAAATTTTGCAGGGGACTGATGTCGACAATATGGTTAGCGGACAGGTCTAAGGAACGCAGCTGTGTTAGTCCGGCCAGTTCCGCGAGATATTCTATCTTATTTTGGGACAGGTGCAAATTTTGCAGGTTGACAGCATATTCTATTCCCGATAAATCGGTAATATTTTGCCGGGAAGCCTCCAGTGTCTCCAGTTGAGTTAGGTCTTCGGCAGTCAGTAATCCGGTGGGACGGTTCAGGGCCTGGCGCACCGCTGCTTCAAGCTGGAGATCGGGAAAATGAATAACTTCCTGGGCGAGGACAGAAGTGGGGGGAGAAGAGATTAAAAAACCGGCAACAAAAAGAAAAACTGATAATACCAAAGTAATAATATTTTTTTTCTTATGGATTTGAAGGTTTTTGTCTAGCAGGCGAAGCCCGACATTTTGCATAAGTAATTTTGTTCTCCTTTCGCAGTTTCCCTGCAAAGACAGTCTACGGAAGACGGTAAATGGTTAAGATGTAATTGCGATAATTGCTGTCCGCGGATGAGATTCCGATTGTTACCAGGTTAGCACCGGTACTGAGGGGTACTGTGCGCACGACTTCGCTGTAATGAGCGGTTTCATTAATTCGCAGGCGGTCTGCTGTATTATCAAGGATGACTGTAAGGTTAATCCAATTTGTATCATTAGTTACAACCATGGTGTAAGGCATGTCGGCCGGGGAGAGATTTAGTGTCATAGTGCTGCGCGTTATATTAAGGTTTCTGAAAAGGTTCTCTTCAGAAGAAATATAGCCGGTATCTGTAATTATTAAATAGCATTGCTGTTCCTGGCGTGCATTGTTATCATCAGTAACCCGAAGGGTAAAAGCATAGGAGCCCGTGGAAGTCGGGGTGCCGGAGAGTACGCCGGTACTGCTGCTTAAATATAGTCCCGGCGGCAGGCTTCCGCTTATCTTCGACCATCTATAAGGTGTTTGGCCGCCACTGGCCGACAAAGTGAAAGAATATGAAAACCCTTTTCGCCCCCTGGTTAATGTTGTACTGCTGGTAATATTCAGAGCGTGCTCGCCGATTTCATACACCGTTAAGCTAAAAGACCTGCTTCTCGAGGCGCCGTCTCCGTCGGTGACACGTATGGTTGCACTGTAGTTTCCTGTGGATGTAGGGATGCCGGAGATTATACCGGAGCTGCTTAAAGTCAGTCCCCGTGGCAAGGTTCCGCCGGTTTCTGACCAGGTATAGGATAAGCTGCCTCCACTGGCTGAAAGAGAAGTTGAATACCAGGAGCCGAGGGTGGCTTCCGGCAAATATGAGTTGGTAATAATCCGCAAAGAAGTATCCCCGGCACTTGATGTGCTGATGGTGCCGTCTATTATATCCGGATCCGATCCGCTGCTATACTTTTCAAATAGGTCCAAATCGCTTACGGAAAGGGTGGTACTCCCCTCATCCTGTACTGTAAAGAAAATGCGGAAAAGCACTCCACCGGAAGAAAGAGGTTCACTGTTTTCATTGATCCAGGAGACAGTAATTTGACCGTCTTCCGCCTCGCTTAAATCCTTATAAAGCGTATTATTATTGTCCGTAATCAACAGTTCTCCTTTGGATACATCGGCAGCACGGACAATATTTTCATCATATCCGAGTTCAAAAGTGCATCCAAAGACCTGGTGAGGATTTTCTATGTTAACATCAACGGCAATGGTAGAACCACTTGTTACCCAGTAGGCGGAACCGACGCGAAAGAGTGTCTCCGCAGCTTCAGCAGGTACGGTATTCCAGACTGCAGCAAAGAAAAAGATAAAAAAAACGGTCGGTATGATCCTTAGAAAAAAATTTTTCATATTTATACTCCAACTCAGCGGATAATATTGTCCCGGCAATCTATTTCCGGGGTGCATTTTCAGACACCCCTCCAATACTCTATCGACAATTTTTCTCTTAATTAAAGTTTATGTATGTTTCACATACTGAATTCTGAAATTTTTTAAATACCTGAACAGTAGCAGTTTTTATTCTATGCATTTTCCATGCCGAGGTATGATCAAAATCGACTTTTTATGTTATAATGTTGTCGGGATTGTTACATAAAGAAAAAAAATGTGGGAGGCATTTAACTTGCAAGAAGCACGTGCTTTTTTTTCCGGAACTGAAGATTATATTGCTTCAGAGGAATTGCAGAACAGCGTCAACGTATCTATTGCGTTGGGAAGACCCCTGCTTATCAAGGGAGAGCCGGGGACGGGGAAAACAGTCCTGGCCCGCAGTATTTCCGAAGGGCTGGGGAAGGAACTTTATATCTGGAATATTAAGTCCACTACGAAGGCCAAAGACGGTCTCTACATTTACGATACCGTGCAGCGCCTTTACGACAGTCAGTTCGGAGACCATGATGTTTCCGATATCAGGCATTACATTAAGCTGGGGAAAATGGGAGAAGCATTTCTCTCCGAGCAAAAGGTGGTTTTGCTCATTGACGAGATTGACAAGGCGGATATTGAGTTTCCGAATGACCTGCTTTGGGAACTGGATGTTATGAGTTTTGATATTCCGGAGACGGGAGAAACCATTAATGCCCGTCATCGTCCTATCGTAATTATTACCAGCAACGCGGAGAAGGAACTGCCTGATGCTTTTCTTCGTCGTTGTGTCTTTCATTATATCTCTTTTCCCGATGCCGAGATGATGAAGGAGATCGTCCGGGTTCACCATCCCGACCTGGAGGAAAAACTTCTTGAAGAGGCTATGGCAGCTTTTTACTGGATCCGCAGTATAGGGGGCCTGCAGAAAAAACCCAGCACCAGCGAACTCTTGGATTGGGTCCAGGCTCTGACAGTTGGGGGTATCAGCCCCGCGAAAATTTCCAAAGAACTTCCCTTTTTGGGAGTTCTAATTAAAAAAGACCATGACTTTAACGCCGTCCTCCAAAGACTGCATGGTAACCAGGGGATACAAAAAAAAGGACCGGGCGGTATCCTGCGCAACTGGTAGGCTGGAGAGAGGAACGTTATGTTTATCAACTTTTTTTATATGCTCAGAAATTATGGAGTTCCGGTTTCCATCACAGAGTGGATGACCCTTATGGAAGCGCTGGGAAGGGGGATGGCCGCGTCCAGCCTGATGGGTTTCTATCATGTGGCCCGGGCAGTGCTGGTAAAAAGCGAAACCCATTTTGACCGCTATGATATGGCTTTCGCCAATTATTTTACCGGCATTGAAACACCCATTGAGCTGACGGAGAAAGTCCTCAAATGGCTGGAGAAAGCACTCCCTCCCCTGCACATTTCTCCCGAGGAGCGCAAACAGTTTCAGAATTGGGATCTGGACGAGTTGCGCCGCCAGTTGGAGGAGAGGCTAAGGGAGCAGAAAGGGGAACATCACGGTGGAGGAAATTGGATCGGAACCGGTGGGACGTCCCGTTTTGGCCATTCGGGGTATAACCCCGCGGGGGTACGTCTTGGGGGCCAATCGGTCAACAAATCTGCCGTCAAAGTAGCCGCAGAGCGTAACTTCCGAGGATTTCGCACTGATGAGACGATCGGAGTAAGACAATTTGAGGTTGCCCTGCGCAAGTTGAGACAACTCAGCACGAAGGTAGAAGGCCCGAAAGAAGAGCTTGATATTGACGAGACAATTAAAGAGACCGGAGAAAAAGGCGGCTTGCTCCAACTTGTCTGGTCAAGAGGGCGTAAAAATATGGTTAAAGTTGCTTTAATCATGGATTCAGGCGGCTCGATGATGCCTTATCTGCAAACCTGTAGCCAGCTTTTTACGGCTATGAACAGGTCCAGTCACTTTAAAGACCTTCGTTTCTTCTTTTTTCATAACTGTGTCTATCAGCATATTTACCTGGACCCCTCCTGTCATACCAAAAATGCTGTTAGAACGGAGGACTTTCTGCACCTGCTCGGACCGGAATATAAGGTCATTTTTTTGGGGGATGCCAGTATGGCACCCAGTGAACTGCTTATGGCGGATGGAGCAATAGATTGGTATTATTCCAACAATGAACCGGGTATTACCTGGTTAAAGCGTATCGCCGGACATTTTCCCCATTCCGTCTGGTTGAATCCAATTCCTGCTGTTTATTGGGACCGCACTTTCGGCTCTTACACTATTTCCATGATCAAGGAGCTTTTCCCCATGTTTGAACTGACTGTAGAAGGATTGGAAGGGGCTATTAAAAAACTGAAAGTCCGTAAGTAAAAAATAATAGAAGAATAGAGTTTAGAGTTTCGTATTGGTTAAAGATGGACGGATATAATGCACGGTTGCTTATATCCGTTTTTTTTATGTAATGATCCCCTTAAATTCTTCCGGTTATACGTAGAAAGATAATAAGGGCTGCAGTCTGGATAATATAAATCAATTATTAATTTGTAAAGGAGTAAGGGGATTATGCTGCGAAAAATTTTTATTGTTCTGCTGGTGATGCTTTTTTGTTTTAGTCTGTGCAGTGTGGCATTGGGAGCGGGAAAGACGGAAAAAGGCAAAAGTTTTATGTTGGTGGAGTGTTCAGGAAAAATTCCACCCGGACAGTTAAAAAAAATGAATATGGATGTAAAGGCTTCGGAAATTCAAGGAGCAAGTAAGGGACAAATTAAAGAAAAAGTAAAAATTAAGGTACGGGGTAACCCTTTAATTTCCGATCTGCCGCCGGTTATTAGGGACGGGAGAACTCTGATTCCAGTCCGTGCCGTTATTATGGGACTTGGCGCTTTAGTGGAATGGGATGCCGAGGAAAGAAAAATTACTGTTTCTAAAGGGGATATTACCATTGTCCTCTATGCCGACGAATATATATTTTATGTCAATGGGGTGAAGAAAGAACTGGATGTCCCGGCACAGTTAATCAGCAACCGTACTTTTGTCCCCCTCCGCTTCCTGGCTATGGCCTTAAATATCCCTGTAGATTATGACGAGGACAATGATGAAGTAATTATCGGTGATGAAATCCTGGAGAATTTTTCGGTGGGAGGAAATGATGTCCTATCTTTAGAAGGAATAATTGTCCAGAGCCCTGAAGATGCCGGAGCTACACTACAAGTTAACGATTTTACAAATCTTAGCGGTATTACGGTAAAAGCGCAGGATGAGGAGACAACGACGGTCACCGTTCTCCTCAATGGGGTGACGGTAGAAAATGAAGATCTTGCCGACCAAACGATTGAAGAGGGTGACACGGTACTGGCTATTGTAACGGCAACCGGAGATAATGGGACTGTTACGAAATATTACAAGCTAAATGTAACAGGGATCCCCTCTGCCTCCTTTATCTTTATTGGGCCTTACAACCTGGCAGAAACGGATCAAGATATCTCAGGTTTTTCTATTACTGTGAAACAAAGTACCTACATCGATGATGATGTTCCCTTAAGATATCTTTTTCAAATGACTCAAGGGAACATGAACGGCAAAGTTATTCAATACGGAGAACTACCAGAGGAAACTTTCACAATTCAAAACGGGAAAGCATATTTTGGACCCCAGGAAGGATTTACTCTGTCAGCTTTACCCGAGTTAAAGGAGGCAACGGGTATTACAACTTCCTTTACTATTAAAGATGGACTTGCTCAGGGAGTATATAAATTTACCTTTAGTCTTGTAGATCTGAATGGTAAAGTCCTGGCTGCCTCAGGTGAGTTCTCCATTGTTGTTGGTCCATGATTTGGGAGCACAGAGTAAAAGACCCCTAAATATTGGGGTCTTTTTTTTATATGATCGAAGAACAACATTGACACTATGACAGTAAATTTTTTAGAATTTTTCGGATGAGTGAACCTAAATAAAAAAAAAAAATAGACTAATATAAGATCGCAAATATTACCTGCAACGGAGGTAATACAGACAGTGAATAATATAATTCTGAACTTAAAACTTTTCTTAAACTTAATTGGAGGCGGTATCCTTGCATTGATTGGGGGATGGGATATAGCGCTGCAGGTGCTGGTCATTCTGGTGGTTATTGATTATATAACGGGTTTAATCGCAGCATGGTATGAATGTTGTCTTAACAGTAATACAGGTTTATGGGGAATATCAAAAAAAATATTTCTTTTTGTCCCTATTGTGATCGCTTACTGGCTTGATATACTTTTGGAACAAGAAATTTTAAGAAATATGGCGATTTTTTTTTACATTTCTAATGAAGGGCTCTCTATTTTGGAAAACCTTGCACGCTTAGGTGTAAAGATACCGGATTTCTTAAGGAAAGCCCTTGATCTTATAAATAAACAAGTAAATAAACAAGACGTAGTAGAGGAAGTTCAACAAAAAAATAATGAACAGAATATTACATAGAATAAGTATTCTCCAGAGTAGTGAGGGCGAATGCCTTTTAAGTAACCCTGGGCCGGAAGCGGCCCGGGCAGGGTTTTAGCTTTACCACCGATGTCTGTATTTATCAAGAGTGCCCAGTATAATATGGGCCACTCCGAAACCTGTGATGCCGCTACCAAGTTTTCCGCCGATAAGTTTACCGGCCCCGGTAACAAGAGCACCTAAACCAATAATATAGTTACTTGTAGTTGTATTAGTTTTACCAAACAAGGCATTCACCCCCACAACTATTATTCCTTCCAAACGAAGAAATATTAATGATTATTAAAGAAAATATTTTAAAGTAATTTTTGAGTATAAAATCGTATTTCAAAAAATTTTTTTATAAAATAGTGACTTTTGAAGAATAAAGTAGTATTATTAATTTGAGGCTGTACATCTGTTTATCGCGTCTACCTTCAGAAACGGCCGATGTTCCGTTGATTATTTAGCATATTCCCATGGACAAAGACGAAAGAAGGCGATGCAAATGATTGTTTCACCCCTATTGGAAAAAACTCGCTTAATTAACGAAATTCTCCAGAAAAGCTCAGGCAAATATATTGATTTTCAAGAAATTTCTAAGGTTCTTACAGATGTAATTCAGTCTCATGTATATATTGTCGACCGAGATGGAAATATTTTGGGTTATACTCTTGTGGATGGTTTTGAATGCGACGTTATGGTTAATCAAGTCGTAAATAAGGGCCGTTTCCCGGAAAGATATAACGCGTTTCTTTTAAAAAGCGATGAACTGAGATATAACTTGAAGCAAAAAAAACCCTTATGTGCTTTTGTGTGGAACTTAGATTGCATGTTTCCTAACAAGTATATTACGGTTATTCCTATTATCGGTGGAGGTAGACGTCTGGGCACTTTGCTTTTAGCTCGCTTTAACGATGTTTTTGTAGAAGATGACTTAATTCTTGCCGAGAGGGGCGCGGCTGTTGTTGGTATGGAGTTTCTACGTGAGGAAACAGAAAGATTAGAGGAGGAAGCCCGTCATAAAGCTATCGTTAAACTGGCTGTAGGTTCACTTTCTTACTCTGAAATGGAAGCTGTTGGGCAGATGTTTAAGTCCATTACCAGTGATGAAGGCTTTTTGGTTGCCAGTAAGATTGCCGATGAGATAGGTATTACGCGTTCGGTTATCGTTAATGCGCTGCGAAAACTGGAAAGTGCAGGAGTGTTGGAATCGCGTTCTCTAGGGATGAAGGGCACTTATATTCGAGTGCTTAATCCTTATCTATTTGAGTATTTAGGATAAAATACTCGGGCAGTTTGCTGTAGTGCGTGTTTCTGCAGATCAATCTTTACATGCTTTACCTGAACTAGACAAATTTATTTATAGAAATAGCTTGTCAAAAAGTTTAATCCATGCTATAATTCAAAGCCGTGAGACAAATCGAAGAACATCTAAAATGTGCTATAAAGCAATATTAGTAGAAGTCCGTAGAAGTAGAAGAATAAATAATAAAAAAAGTAAAATAATCTATTGACACAGCAGAACAAAAATGATAAGATATAAGATGTTCTCCGAAAAAAGTTCTTTGATAACTGAACGAGGAAAGAGGAGGAGTCTCT
>JAENYV010000036.1 GCA_016841605.1 Dethiobacter alkaliphilus
AAAAGAAAGATACCGAAGCTGTAAACACAAGTGCCTACGTACTCTTTACCAAGGACTGACGGCAGGTAATTTGAAACGGCAGGACTGTAATCGTGGCGAACAGGTATGCGAAAGGGGGGTAAACAATGGTTGCCGGGCACAATGACCAAGCGGGAGAAGTGATTAAAACTTTTTATATACCGGGCGAAGAAGGGGTTTCAGAGTTCTGGAGACGTAATAAATCGCCTGCGGAATTTCTGGAAATGGCTAACCTTTTAAACGCTATCGTGAAAATATCCGGCTCTATAGGTCGCAATGTGGGAAACATTATCTGGTCGGGCATGAAAACATCTGAGGAAGAAGACAATATATTTTTAGATCCCTCGCTGGTATTGGGAAAGTACCCCATTCCAGGGAACAAAACCGACATCGCTGTTGGCATGGCAGTCCATGAAGCGTATAAACGCGTGGAGTGGCATGAACGGGTGAAAACCTTAGCCATGCGCAGATTAGGAAAAACGTCGGCACTTAATTTTAGAAAATACATGTTGTACGTGGAGATGGCTGAGCGGATTTACGTGGATCTGGTAGCAAACCAGTCCATATTGGGTTTATACGCGGAAAAACACCGAAATTATAGAATGGGGGTAGCGAAAGAAGCGTTTTATCAGCCGCCCACCTTTGATGAATTGCTATACCTCTGGTGGCTCATGAGCGCCGATAGATGCGGTTGTAAATACACAGAAGATTTTACAAATGAAATGCATAGCAACTTCGGTTATGACCTTGAACAATTTTACCAAAAGCCAATGCGCCTGCTAAATTCAATTACTACAGAGCTAATTGAAAAATGCATGAAGATCTCCAGTGCTATCGACCGTTGTGATTTCAGGGCGCATCTTTATCACAGTAAATGGAAAATGCTTTTGAATTATACCCAATTTTGGGTGGCCAGTATCCATGAATCAGTCTATTTGCCCAAGACCATAGATCCCAGTGAAGTGATCAGTGACGAAGAAAAACCGTTTAAACCGATTACGGCCATAATGGCCAAGGAAATCGAAGCCCTTATAGACAAGCGAAACATAGATTTAACAGATGGCATCAGAGTTATATGCCAAGATGATGATGTCGTGCCGATAGAGGTTAATGATATTGTCCTGCCGCTTAGAAATAATCAGGATAAGCATCTCCTGAACAGGTTGCAGGCTGTAGTAAGGTCGCATACTGAAAAAAGAAACTCCGTCAGCCGTGGTATGAAAAGCGGCAAGATTGATGCAAGGCGTTTGTATCGAGCGCCGGTGACAGGCAACATATTTAGTCATAAAAAGATAAATTATAAAATGACCAATGATATTATCCTTGTCGTTGACGCTTCCGGATCAATGGGTGGCCCTAAATGGAAGGAGATTCAGATAATTTTTTCCATGCTATATGAGTCATTGGTTGTTTTTAACAAAAACACTAGGGTATTTGCCTATAGCGAGGCTAAGGGAACATGTGATTTAACAGAACTCTCCAAAAAGAGGGGCGAATTGTATACGGTTCTTCCCCAAGGCAAGACGGCTTCAGGCGAGGCGATAATTGCTACGGCCATGATGCTAAAAAGAAAGCATAGACGACCGTTTATTATTCATATCACCGACGGTGCCTCCAACTGGGGCAGTGACGTAAAGTATGCTATCGAGCACTGCAAAAAAAAGAAAATAAGTTTAATGACCCTGGGTTTTGGCTGTGAGAAAAACAACAAGGTGGCATTGAAGAAGGAATATGGCAACCAGGTACAATTTATTGACAATCGGGACGATTTCCCACGCAAATTCGGTGATTTACTAGCTTACGCTAAATTCATGTAAGCCTGTAATAGTAATTGAAAGGGAGTGAGACATTATGTCAGCCCTTACAAAACAAAATAGCGACCATCTACTAGTCAGTAAAATGCCTCTAATTACCAATATACAGCGTTATTCACTCCAGGACGGCCCTGGCATCAGGTCGACGGTATTTGTCAAAGGATGTCCGCTGAGGTGCCCGTGGTGCCATAATCCCGAAACCCAAAGTACCAAGGTTGAAATTAACTATTTTATTGATAAGTGTATTGGTTGTGCCAGGTGCACAGAATCTTGCCCAACTGGTGCTGCTTTCGTTGAACGTAGCGGAAATGATGCCTTGATCAGATTTGATAGAAGCAAATGCATTGGGTGTGGTAAATGTGCGGATGTTTGTATTGCAGAAGCACGGGAGCGTGTTGGGAACAAGTTAACATTGGACGAGATTGTTAAGGAGGCTGTCGCAGACCGTTTATTTTTTTCAAAATCCGGTGGTGGGGTAACCATCAGCGGTGGAGAACCTCTTTATTTTCCTGAATTTACAATTGAACTGGCCAAGAAGCTCAAGCAGGAACTTGTTCGTGTGGCTGTTGAGACCTCGGCGTTTGGTCAGTGGCGCTATCTGGATGAATTGAGGGAGTACGTTGACCTGTTTCTGGTTGACATCAAGACTATGGATCCAGAGAAATATAGGGAAGTTATTAAAGCTAACAGCGATGTTATATTCACTAATATTGAGAAGTTGGTTGAATCGGGTGCAGCGGTAAGAATCAGACTGCCAATAATGCCGGGGTTTAACAATACGACAGAGGAATACGAGACTTATGTCAAATACCTTGGCCCTTTATACGACAAGGTTGCTGTGGATATCCTCCCTTTCCATGTTTATGGAGAAAACAAATATAAATTATTAGGGGTATTTGACGACTATAAGTATCGCGACGTCAATTCATTGGCCAATAAAGATGTTATGGAGCTTGCCAAGATGCTTATAAATGCGGGATTTAAACCTGGGTTTAATATAACTATCGGCGGGATTATAGGAGTGGG
>JAENYV010000025.1 GCA_016841605.1 Dethiobacter alkaliphilus
TAATACGTTCATCTTGACGAACCGCCGTATGCCGACCGGCTTGTACGGTGGTGTGTGAGGGTCGGCGGTTAATCACCGCCCCCTATCCCGATTTTATACTCTGGGGACCGCCCTTACATATTTTCTACTACATTCCCTGAATGGCTAAGGCTGTACCGCCGGCCAGATAGTACTCTTCCATAAATTTTTCTTGGCTTAGAGCCTGGCATATTTCCAATATATTTTTTTTAATTACGATATCAGACAAATTAAACACCTCATTACAAAATGTGGATAATATTAGTGTATACATATTATACCATATATATTGATAAATTAGCAGTAACAAGGTATCATATTTTCAGATTAAGTCTAAATACCGCCCAACTGGAAGGAATGCTACTGGTCAGGGACAAGAAGAGCGCCTTATCAAACCGGCAGAGGTTAAGTATAAGACTATCCAGCGGTAAATAAACATCGCTAGAACCGGGGAAAACGTATTCCTGCCAGAAGGTTTTGTTTTGTTTCACGGCTCCGTTTTTTAATATATCCGAAAAATTCCTGCAGAAAAAGACTCCACAATTCGTTTACTTTCCGTTGTTCATCAGTCCCTGTCGCTTTCGTTCCCAGGCTGATTTCCACTGCTTCTTTCAATAGATTTAGTGCTTCAACAAGTTTTGTTTTTAGAATTTTTTCTTTCTCTTCCATTTTCTCCTTCCTTCCTTTCGATATATTTTATTCTGTGTCGTGTCCATTCGCCGCAATATCATTATCAATGGCTTGCTTTAAATCCTCAAACTTCGCCTCTGCCACCAGGTCCTCCAGACCTTCTTTTAAATTTTGCGTAATATCCGTCAAACGATTGAGCAATTCTTTTACTCCCTGTGCGGCGGTTTCAGTGGCTGGAATAACTTTATCTCTTACTTGTGGAAAAAGCGCCATGGTTAATACTCCGACACCCAGGCCAAGGGCGAATGCCTTTAATTCAGGTGATAATAAACTTTCCTTAATGAATTCATCATCAAAAGCAGACCTTGTACGACGTTTTCTCCGTCTGTTATAAGCCAATGTTTCCATCCTTTTAAAAATTATTTTAAATTATATTTTATCCCCTTTGCTTGATTATCATGTAGTACCTTAAAAAACACAGTTTTTGTCTAGAATTTTTCTTTGCTCAAGGGTGATACTATAAAAAATAAAGTATAGAAATACACAGAAAGGGAGTGTCGATTGGTGAAGTTTTTCAAAACGATTTCAAAGACAATAGCAAAAACCTCTCCTCTGGGATTTTTGTTGGCCGGAACGGCAGTTGCAATGGCTACTCCGAACTTAAAGCAAACACTTCGGGGTACTGCTGTCTCAATGGCCCGCGGTGTGATGAACATCTCCGCAGCAGGTGCCGCAATTGGACACGAGGTGCGTGAGAGTTGGGAAGATATTGTCGCGGAAGCAAAAAGTCAAAAGCCGGATAAAGAGATGAATAACTATATGGAAAAAGGCACAATTTTGGGTGCCGGTGCCGGTGCTGCCGTAGGCTCAGGTTTGGGTGGAAAGGTCGGCGGAGATATGGGAGCGGTTGTCGGCGGAGAAATCGGTGGTGTTGTCGGAGCGGGTATCGGGAGCAGTATCAGCGAACAGAGTCATTCTAAGGATAAGAAAAATGCTAATTATAACGAGATAAAAGAGAAAACCGATGATATTGAACAAAAGCAAGACACTAAAAATTCAAATGAATACAGATAAAACAAAAAAGCCCGCTTGCTGTAGTGTAGAAACCAGCATCGGGTCTTTTTGTGTTGCATCCCGGAACAACGGCAGTTAAAAAAAGTAGCTCAGTCTTTGCCGCTTTTTTCAGGAAATTCCGGGCTCTCGTCAGGCTTCTTGTTTCTCTTCATTTTATAAACCAAATTATTTGCCGTATTCATACTCTGTTTATAACGAAAAATGCCGATTACCAATAAGGATGCAATTATTACTATTCCGGCTACTATATTGTTCAACATCTTTATCACCTGACTAACTTTATTTGCATTGCTAAAATCTAATTGGTTAAATCATTGTATCAATGATACTTTAAACTGATTTAAAATTTAGGTTAAAATAACGTTAACTTTTCGTTAAAATAATTTTAAAGCGGAAGACATTTTCCCAAAAAGCGGAGATTACGCCCCCCACGAAAACTTAATCCACTATAATCTCGAAGGTTACCCACAATACGTTTTTGCATTTCTGACCAAAACAAAGGAGGAAAGGTAAATGGGAAAAAAATTAATTGCATTCTATGATGAAGTTTCGAGATTTGGAGGTATTAAAGCAAAAATGAGGCTTGCAGTTATTACGAATATTCCCAGTCCCACAGCTATTAGTATTCCGGATTCGTCGGAAAATATTGCTAAATTTGAAAAAGCTTTTCAAGAAATTGTAAAACATACTAATTAAGTTTTATATTATCAATGGCTTGTTTTAACTATTCTAACTTCGTTCTGCAACAAGGTTCTCAAGGTCTTCTTTTAAATTTTGCGTAATACCTGTCAAACGATTGAGCAATTCTTTTACTCCTTGTGCAGCGCTTTCAGTGGCTGCATGCTATATAATCATGTGATAAATTATCAGTAAACCTTTATTTTTATAGAATTTTTCTTTGCGCCGGGGTGATACTATATACCATAAAAATATATTGAGGTAGAAAGGGAGGAGTGTATATCTGTGAAGTTTCTCAAAACTATTTCCAAGACAATAGCAAAAACCTCTCCACTGGGACTTTTATTGGCAGGAACAGCAGTAGCAATGGCTGCTCCTACTTTAAAGCATACGGTTAGAGGTACTGCTGTCACGATGACACGCGGTGTAATGAACATGTCCGCAGCAGGTGCAGCAATTGGACATGAGATGCGTGAAAGTTGGGAAGACATTGTAGCGAAAGCAAAAAGCCAGAAGCCGACCGATGTGATGCCGCAAGTGGAAAAAGGCACAATCTTAGGAGCAGGTACCGGTGGTGCCGTAGGTGCCGGTCTGGGTGGAAACATAGGTGGAGGCATGGGTGCGGCTGTCGGAGGAGGAATCGGTAGCGTTGTCGGTGCCGGTATTGGGAGCAGTATCAGTGAACACAGTCATTCAATGGAAACTAAAAATTCCAAAGATAACAAATATCATAAGGATATAAAAGAAAAAACTAATGTTGAGGAAACACAAGAAACAAAAAATCCGAAAGAATACACTTAAAAAAGGGAATAAAAACGAAAAAAAGTAAAAAAGTCGGTTGTTGTTTAAGTGCAGCAACGGGCTTTTTTTATGTTTAATCTTATTTTAAGTTTAAGATGTCGTTGGTGAGATAAGATCGACCAGATCATCCGCTTTATTCATCAATAATGATGAAGCAAACAATAATAACCAATCCGTTATACCCAGCGGTATTGTTTGGAAGAAAGGTCTTAAAAACGGGATATATACCGTTGCCATGGTTAAAGATAGAGAGGCAACGGCTGTAGGCAGTAGATAAGGATTCTTTTCATTTTGAGTGTTGCTGCTTTGGCATTTAAACAAATTAAAAACCTGACTTATAACTAAATTACTAAAAGCCATTGTCCGAGCGCGGTTAATATCGTTACCGGCCAGTGTAAAAAGACCAAATGTTGTTAGGCCGGTTAGAATACCGCGTGTAAAGATCCGGTTTTGTAAACCGTTAGATAGGATGCTATTGTCTGGTTTACGGGGCGGTCTGTCTAAAATACCGTTTTCCGGTGGCTGTGCTCCGAGTGCCATGGCCGGTATGCTTTCCGTAACCAGATTAACAAAGAGGATTTGACTCGGTATGAGCGGTGATGGGAGACCTATCAGCGATGAGCCCATAATAGCCAGAATCTCACCCAAATTCCCGGGCA
This sequence comes from Dethiobacter alkaliphilus, assembly GCA_016841605.1. Taxonomy (GTDB): domain Bacteria; phylum Bacillota; class Dethiobacteria; order DTU022; family UBA8154; genus DUNV01. Next base: position 3,861 of record JAENYV010000025.1, read on the forward strand.
GGATATAGCGAACAGTTTTAGAGATATTGTCTCCCACGGCCCGGCCTTCTTCAAGCGCCCCAACAATCGTGGCAAAGTTATCATCTGTCAGGACAAGGGAAGAGGCCCCTTTTGTCACTTCCGTACCACTTAACCCCATGGCTATGCCCACATCCGCTTCTTTAACAGCCGGAGCATCATTGACCCCATCACCCGTCATAGCGACAACATGCCCCTTTCGTTTTAAAGCACGTACAATGCGCAGTTTATGCTTTGGCGTGGTGCGAGCGCATACTTCTATTTGTTCCAGACAGTCACATAGCGCTTCTTCGCTCATTATTTCGATTTCACTGCCGGTCAGCAGCTTGCCGTTGCGCAGGATGTCCAGTTGCCCGGCGACAGCCATGGCTGTCGCCGGATGGTCTCCGGTAATCATTAAAACCTTGACACCTGCCCGGCGACATTTGGCTACCGCTTCTTTCACACCGGGTTTGGGCGGATCAGCCATACCGATCAGGCCTGTAAAAATTAAGTCGCTTTCCGTAGAATATATTTCTTCATCATATGTCGACACTGTCCTATAGGCCATTGCCAACACACGCAGCGCACACCCTGCCAGATGGGTGGTTATAGCCTGAATTTGTGCACGTTGTTTTTCATCCAGCCCAATTACTTCTCCGTTGCGATATACATAGGAGCAACGCTCCAGAACGCTGCCGGGCGCACCTTTTGTATATAATGTTGCCTTGCCCTGTGTGTCCCTGCAGATAACGGACATGATTTTGCGTTCCGATTCAAAGGTGAACTCTTTTTCCCGGCAAAATGTATCCCGGGTTTCCAACCAGGGGAAGCCTGCTTTAGCCGCCACTACCAGCAAAGCAGCTTCGGTCGGATCACCCTGAATATGCACGTTATCGCCATCAAAGTCAGCGTTATTGCATAATGTGGATATGGTGAGAATTTTAAGCAGTTCCTTATCCTGGGCGGGGTCAATCATTTGGCCCTCGCAAGAAAACTGCCCATCAGACAGATATCCTTCTTCGGTAATATGCCAGTGTCGGCCATATCCTACTATATCCGTCACTGTCATCTTATTTTCGGTCAACGTCCCGGTTTTGTCCGTGCAGATTACGGTAGTGGAACCAAGAGTTTCCACAGCACTTAGCTTACGAACCACTGTGTTTTTGCCTACCATCCGGCGGACGCTGAATGCCATGGCAATGGTCACGACAGCCGGCAACCCTTCCGGTATGGCACCCACCGCCAGGCTGACACCTGTCCGGACCATTTGCAAAAGCGGACGTCCGCGTATGAGACCGATGATTACTACTAAGCCACAGGCAGCAAGACAACCGATTGTCATTTTTTTACTTAAGTTGTCAAGCTGAAGTTGCAAAGGTGTTGACTCATCCTCAGCCTCCTGCAACATTTGTGCCACCTGTCCCATCTGGGTCTTCATTCCGGTTGCGACAACCACAGCCCTCGCCCGTCCTTTAACCACACTTGTACCCATAAATACCATATTAAAACGTTCGGCAGGAATGGTGCCGGGCTGCAGAATCGCCAGGGGATCTTTCCGGACAGGTTCCGCCTCACCGGTAAGGCTTGCTTCTTCAACCTCAAAATTCGCCGTCTCCAGCAACCTGGCATCTGCAGGCACCTGGTTGCCCGCATTCAGAAGAATAATATCTCCGGGGACAAGGTCGCCGGCCTGAATCGTCTGATAGTGGCCATCGACCAGGGCAGTAGCTATTGGTGCAGACATATCTTTCAGTGCTTGTAAAGACTTTTCCGCACGATAGCCCTGAAGTACACCTAGGGAGGCTTCCAGAAGAATAATTCCTCCAATGATTAACGCATCTCCAAATTCGCCCACCAACGCTGAAGCAACACTTGCGCCAAGCAACAAACGCACCATAAAATCGCGAAAGGGTTCCAGAAATAACTCCCACAAAGATGTCTGCCGTTTAAGTTGCAAGGTATTTTGTCCATATGATTCCAAACGCATGGCCCGCTGGGCAGAGGAGAGGCCGAAATCGGCAGAATCGAGAAGTTCTAAGACTCGTTTTCCTTTAATTGTATGCCAATCAAGCAAGGTCGGGAGAACTTCGGCAACCGTACAGGCTACTTCCGTTATCATTTTGTCTTTTATATTATAGTCTTTCATCTTACTTCTCCGAAATCGGTGCCGCAGAAGATAAAATGTTGAGTTTAGCAGTACTGCCAGCGCACTGACATTGGCAAAAAAACCTGCTGCCGGTGATGTCAGTAAACCTGCCGTACTCAGCGAAAGACCGGTAATGGAAAGGCCTGAAGCTAAAGCCGTGTTTTGTCGTGCTAATTCTCCGGCACGCCTGGACAGGAGCAGCGCCTGCGCTACTTTACGCGGATCATCTGCAGCAATGACAATTTTGCCGGCGCAAGCAGCGGAAGGAACAGCATTACATCCCAGTGCCACTCCCACATCGGAGACGGACATGGCCAGACTGTCGTTGATACCGTCTCCAACCATGACGACTTTTTTACCTTGCTTCTCTTGGAGCTGTTTGACAAATTGGGCTTTATCGTGCGGCAGCAGGTTGCCGATTCCCAGGTCAATTTCCAAATTACGGGCTAACTGGGCCGTGTTGTCCTCCCTATCACCGCTGATGATAGCAAAATCTCTGATTCCCCCCAGACGAAGACTACTAATCGCTTCCAGGCTTTCCTCCTTCATGACATCTCTTACTCCAAAGAGACCGCGTATTTTGCCGTCAACCGCCACATAAATAGGAATCAAACCCAAATGGGCAAGTCGTCTGATTCTACCCCGGGTTTGGGTCAGATCAATCTGCTCCTTTTCCATTAAACATCTATTGCCGATTAAGACAAACTGTCCTCGTACGAACGCTTGAATACCAAGTCCCGGTGCATAGGACACATCTTTGGCTAAAGGAGCAGGTCCGGTTTTAACCTGTGCCGCCTCTTTTCGAATGGCCGAAGCAATCGGATGACGTACCCCCTGCTCTGCCAGCGCTGTAATTTGCAATAATTTTTCTCTGGTATATTCCGGGTCAAAAAGTTCAATCTCGCATATTTCAGACTGTGCAACGGTTAAAGTTCCCGTTTTATCAAATATCACTGTATTCGCTTCGGCGAGGACGGCCATCGTCTGATCATCTTTAAAATAGATTCCTTCCGACATTGCATGTTCCATAAACGGCAGATAAGCTGTAGGTAAGGCAATGTCAAGGGCTGTAGGAGCAACTGCCAGCAAAATGGCTAAACTGCGGTTGAGGTTTCCCGTGAAAAGATAGGTAGCGGCCGCCAGCAAGACTGTAAAGGAGAACAGTCGTTCATTGCCGTTTTCACTGCTTTTTTTGGCAAGATACGTGGAAACATCCCTTACTATCCGGGCAAGAAAAGTATCCTCTCCTACATGCTGTGCCTGTATATGTACCGTACCTTCACCGACAAGGCAGCCGGCTAATACCTCATCACCTGTTTGCATCACGCCTGGATACGGAGAGCCTGTAATCCTGCTCGTATCAATTACAGCCTTCCCGTCGATTATTAAGCCGTCGACCGGGACGACCTCTCCCGCGTGGACGGCAACAGTTACTCCGGTCTGCAACTGATGAACAGAAATTGGTTTTTCCTCTTCGTGATCTACCATCCAGGCTGTCTGGGGAATCAGCATTGATTTTGCTTCAATTTGACGATGTGCTTTGCGCAGATTGTATAACCGCATGAATTCAGTGACATTGACAAGCCCGCTAATAGCCAACCCCATAACGTTTTTATGCAGGGCTAAAAAAGAAAACACTACAGCCCCACTGATCAAGTCATAATTCAGGCGTTTACTCTCCATGAACCGCTGTAAACCCTTTGTGAAAAAAGGATAGGTGGTGGCTACCGTCACCGCGGCGGCGATATTTTGTAATTGCTGAGAATTTGCCAAAGAGGAAAACCCGGTACTGCGTCTGAACAATAGCGTGCCCGCGGCGAGACCACACAAAGCCAAACATAGCAGGGGCTTGCCAATTGCTAATGTCTCCGGAGATGTACCGAAGGCAAGCGGATGTGAACTTTCAGCAGGTGTTGACGCTGCCGGCGGTTTTTTGGGCAGTAAGCCGTCAATGGCCAGGATAATGTCGCCATGCCGGAGTTGTCGTTCATCAAACTCCACAAGGACTTTGCCGGTAACCGGGTTGGCCAGGCACCGTTTTACTCCTGCCGTACTCTGCAAGCTGTCTGCAATTCGCTCAGACAGTTTCATATTTTGCTTGAGTACAGGCACCTCAATACGTATTCGGCCAGGCAGTTTATGAACATAGAGTGTTCGTCGCAAAAGTAATCCCCCAAAAATCAGGCATATTTAAAAATATGCCCGAGAGAAGGAGGATTATACAAAAATAAACCGGTAATCAGGGTTAGATAATCTCGCAAAAAATGGCGTCATGCAGTTTATAAAACGTGTTTACAATTTGCTGCCTGGTTTGCCGCAAAACTGAGATGCGGGTACATTCCAGCCAGCCCTTTATCTCTCGTGTTGTCTCCAAGGTATAGGTATCAAGCCCTGCGTTGTCCGTCAGGAGCCGGAATAACAAATCGTCTAAACGCAAACGTTTGCATGTCTTCCCGCACAAATTTCCGACAAAAAGGGTGTCAATTGCCAATTCAATACTGTTTTTTGCCAACGCTGACATCAGTTTTTGCAGAAAGCAAGTTTGTCGTCGGCCGGAATCAGACTCAGAGAACCAGTTAATAGAAGGTAAAATATCTTCGTTATATTCTATCTGTGCATCGGCCTGAACACTGTCAAAACGCGCTTGCAGCAAAGAGGTAAAAATAACGTTTATCCGCTCTGCCAGGGTAGCCGGAAAATTTATCTGCAGCAAGTAAGAGACGATCTTTGCCCCCGTTATATTTTGAGAAGTAACCATCTGTTTTATTGTTTCTTCCAGCTCGGCAAAAAAAAGTTTAATTTCGTTCGTTACCATTAATAAACAATTGTCAACCGCATCGGCGGTAATTTCATCAGCCATGGCACGGGCAACGGCACGTTCTTTTAAGCTATATATATTTTGTTGCTTATTACTTACTGCAACTAATGCCAGCATCTCTATCCACTCTTTCTTATATTTCTGCTTATATCATACAGATGGAATGTTAAGAGAGAGTGACGAATTATGTTAACGTCTTGTAAAATTTATGTTAATTTACTTAATTAATTAGTATAGTTTTTCGTCAGGTTCTCTTCTTTGCCAAATTGTATCAGCGTTAAGTTAAACTGATTTAAAATTTAGGTTATAATGACGTTAACTTTTCGTTAAAAATAATTTTAATAATAATCTTTTAGATTGATTTTGCTTATGATGCAGTGATTTCCGGACTATTAACGTCTAATAATAGAGAGACTGAAAGGGGGCGTCGGCTATCCGGGATAATCAGTTGATCGCCAGAGTCCTGAAAGGCGATAAAAAAGCGTTTCAACCGCTGGTAACCAAATACGGCAAATTAGTCTATACAACAGCACTGAGGATTGTCGGCAATGCTGCTACTGCGGAAGATATTTCCCAGGAAGCCTTCTGGCAGGCTTTTCGCTCTCTGCACAGTTTTCGTTTTCAGTCTTCTTTTTCGACCTGGCTTGTACGTATAACAGTCAACAAATCTCTGGACTTCTGCCGTCAGACAGAAAATCACGTTCTCTTCCGCGAGGAAGAAGGAGTTTGTATGAGAGAGTATCCTGCAGGAGAGAAACAAAACCCTGAAGAAGCGGTAGTCAAGCTCGAAGAGCAAGCAGAGCTTTACAATAAGCTTAAAAAACTTCCCGCGATCTACCGGAGAGCGATTCTGGCTCATTACTTTAACAGAAAGACTTACAGAGAAATTGCCGGAGAAGAAAATGTTTCAGTGAAAACCGTGGAGTCACGACTTTATAGAGCAAAAGCAATGCTGAAAAAAGCGCACAGTGGAGGTGATAGCAATAATGAAATGCCCGATCCATCAACATCTCAACTGGGTGGATTTTGTGAATGGACAGGTAAATGATGAAAGCGATTACCAAAAAGCCCTGGAAACTTGCGCATACTGCCTGCAACTATTTGTCGATTCCCTGGAGAACAAAAACAACTTGTTCTCTCCTTCTTCCGGTTTTGTTGATAAAGTCATGGCAGGCCTGCCTGAACTGCCTGAACTACCTGAACTAAATAGTGCAAAAACAATAAGAAAGAGCAGGTATTGGCACTGGATCAACTATGTAGCCGCAGCATGCCTTACAATAGTCCTGGTTCACTTCGGCTATTTCGACTATCTTTTAAACATTCCGGAAGAACTGCAGATACTGGGAAACAGTGTTGAAACGGGAAATTATTTTTATTCCCTGATGGATATATTAAAAGCTTTCCTGAAATTTTAATTATTGAGGAGGTATCAGGTCATGCAGCCGTCAAACCCAAGCAAAACATTAACTTTTTTCCTCTCTTTTGTTCCGGGGGTGGGGCATCTTTACCTGGGAGCCAAGAACCGGGGACTCCAGTTTTTGATCCTTTTTTTCGGGTCCATTTTTTTACTCGATTTTCTGCGCCTGGGCTTATTTCCATTCTGGCTTCCCATCGTCTGGTTTTACAGCCTTTTCGATGCCCTGCAGAAAGCCGACGAAATTGTTTTATCCGGTGTTGTTGTCGATGAACCGCTGGTAAAATGGGATGTGCTTAAAAAGAACAATGCCTGGTATGGTTGGGGTCTGATCGTTTTTGGAGCTTACTTGCTCCTTGACCGGCATCTGCCGCGTTTGTGGTCCATGTATTTTCATATTAATTGGTACGACTTTCGTTCTTTTGTAACGGCAGTGTTATTGATCGCCGTGGGAGTTTTAATACTGAGGGGAAAGAAGGTGAAAAACAATGGAGAAGAACAATGAAGTAAAGCACAATCCGGAACCGACAGCCAAAGAGAAAAAGCCCTTCAGAAACAGGGGAACAAGGCAGTGGAGGGTGGGTACCTTTTCGATGGGCTTTACCCTGATCGCCCTGGGTCTGTTTCTCATTCTCGGCAGGCTTTATGAAATCGATATTTTAACTTACATGATAAAATTTTGGCCTTTATTAATTATCGTCCTCGGTTTGGAAATAATCTCCTATAACTTCCTGACCCATGTCAAAAAGGGTGGAGGACATTTTACTTACGATTTTATTAGTATTACCCTGGTAATTCTTTTCCTGCTGTTCAGTATTGGTGTTTGTTTTCTTGAATCTTCAGGATTGTTTGCCGTAACTCAAAGATATCTCCTTTCCAGCGCTCATATAGTGGAAGAAGAAAAAGTGTCCTGCCCGGTTAATGACGGAATACAGTCTCTTATCATGGAAGCAGAAAGCAAAGCGCTTACTTTACGGTCCTATGACGGTGATAAAATTAAAGTATCCGCTGTCTATAAAGGCTATTTTGCCTCCAGGGAGGAAGCTGAAGTCTTTGCAATGGAGCAGCCGGTGAGACAAGAGCGTCTTGGGGATACGCTTTTTCTGAAAATATTTAGCCCTGCTTTTACCCGTTATATTTTTAGCCATCCAATGCCGGAACAGGAGATTACGGTTTATGTTCCCGAAAAAATTAATGTCGAGCTCCAAAGTAGCGGAGAAAGTCTTGATCTGTACCTTCCAGCGGTAAAAAGCAACTGGGGAATAAACTTTCAGGGAAGAAGCTCAAATATTTACCTTGATACTGCCGAAAACGCAAACTTAGATGTGGAGATATCCCGGCGGGGAAGCCTGCAGGACAATGTATCATGGGATCAGTTTGAAAGCAGCGAGCAGGAGGACCTGGATTTCGGAACGCCCCAAATAAAAGCTTTTAAAAAATGGGGTAACGGCAAATATACTATTTTCCTTCGCCAAACAAGCGGAACGGCTTTAATAAATGTAAACAACCCCGAGTAAACAATAAAATTTAAGGATAATATAACAATAAAAAGGTGGTCTCTTCTACCTGGGCAAAGTAAGCAGAGCTAATTTGCCTTTGCCCAGGTAGAAGAGACCACCCCGTGCTACTTGTACCTTTAAACCATTCCTCCGGGGATTTCAACGTGTAACAGGGAGCGGACATTTTCGATTTGATTGACTATTGTTGCCTCCGGAGAACCGGCAAAAAGCAGGCCTACTGCCACATTATCCATTGTGGTCACCAGTGACCCGGAATCTCCCCCGGCAGAAAAGCCGGTCGTAATAATTTGGTCTTTGAAACGTGCCATCTTGCCGGAACCATAATTTATGTCAATTGTAGCATTAATTGCCGTAATCTTGCCGATTGTATAATTGGTGGAACGGCCGGTTTTCTGTACGCGTTCTCCCACCGTGACATTTGCTTTGGGCATCCAGCCTTTCACATGGCCTATCCAGTATATTTCTCTGTCCAGGTCATAAAATTCTCCTTCGGCAATGGCGGCATCCACAAGGTTGTTGTGCCGACTTCTGGAGACAGGCGGTTCAAAATCAATAGGAATAAAACGGCTTAGAGAAGCGATACGGTCTTCCGGATAGGAACCTCCGTCAACTACGCCTGGCTGGAGAATAGGATCGCCAATCTTTGCCAAATTATTTTTAGCCAGAACATGGTTATTACTGAGGATATAGTACCTGGATGGACCGCTGTGTTTAGAGGAATCTGTCTCCGGTAAACGATCGAAAACGCAGGTGCCGATTGTCCCTGCCGTAATATTTCGATGCCCGATACTAAAACCGCCCTTAACCGGACGTACCTTGCCGGCAAGTGTTTGTGTATTTGCCTCCACTGTTATACCATTTCCGGCAAAGGGATACCCTATGGGTAAAACGTCGGTTTGAAACTCCGACATATTTGCGGGTATCAGCTCGGAAGTGCTTAATTCCTCTCTGGCCATCTTGTGAGTTACTAGGACGATCAACGCCGGTTCACCGGTAGGCCGGTTGTTTTTCCATTTCACTCCGATTCCCATACCGATAACATTTGCGCGTTGAGATGACGGGTTGAGAAACTCTTCAACGGAATTTTTATAGGCTTTTTGTGCACTCTCCAGATACTCCGCTTTTAATATACTTCTAATTTCGTATTCCCTCACGGAATTTCTCTCCTTCTTGTCTGTATATGGCTTTTCTTTACTTCCGGGACAATGATGTTAAATCACCGATTTCTTCAATATCTGTTTCATATCCATCCAGCGATTTGGGTATCTGTTCATAAGTCGAGGATTGCGGAGTTTGTCTATTTACGTAGATTTTAATAACCGTTTTTTCTGCTTTTCTCCCAATTCCCACGCCGATGACATCGGGTAGTTGTAAGAGTCGTTCTTCAAATTTTATTTTTACGGATTCAATGTTCATATTTACTGCTTTCCTTTCAGGTTATATCACTCCATTATTAACTCTCTGCGCCCGGAACTGATGGATACTTTCTGCTTCAGCTAGTATTATATGGATTAGGAAAGGAAATTGTTCCCAGTTAATGCTAAAAAGTTTACCTTTCTTCCGGGTAAAAAAAAGATAACCATATAAAAATATGGGGACATATCCTCTCGGAAGAGGTATGTCCCCATAATCTCATGGACGCTTAATTATTAATGGTCTGCAGGCACCGTAAAAAATTGTTCTAATTTGTTCCGGGGAGGGGGAGATGTCAACAGGCTGCCTCCCACATAGCAAATGCCGCAACCTATCAGGACAATATACATAAGAGTTCCCATTCCCAGGCTGTTCTGAGACACCATGACAGAACCTGCCAGCACCGCTATGATTCCATAAATCATACAGATCATGGCTCCCGCAGCTGTCGCCCGTTTCCAGTAAAGGGAGCCGGCGATTACCCAGATAAAGATTCCGCCCATACCTATAGCTGCCTGTGCCATCCAGGCTGCCAGAAGAGGGGGCGGGGCCACCAGTGTCCAATAAAAAGGAATAAAAATGACGACAACGATCAGGATCCTGGTTAATAAAAGCAGGAAGCGGGGAGAAATTTCGGGTTTTATAGTTTGCACCACATCCCGGGTAATACTTCCGGCAACCCCCAGGATCATGGCGGCCAGGGAGGAAAGAGCCGCACTGAATAGCCCTGTGACATAAAGACTGGTTAAAGGCAGCCCCCCTGACATTGCCATAAAAGGTGCAGCCAGGTCCGCTTTCCAGGGGGGAATATCCAGAAGCTGCGGTCCCCATACTGCCCGGGCGGAGAGGCCGGTTACGGCATTAAGAAAAATAGGGACACCCGCGATAAAAAAGACCGTCAACATTAAATTAATATAATCTTTCTTGTTAAGCTTGCGCATACCCAGGAAGCGGGCTGTGACATGAGGAAACCCGGTAGCCATAGTAAAGAAAAGAAAAAATGTGGATGTAATTCCGACCATGCTGGAAAATAACTGGGCGCTTCCTACCTGCGGCAGGTCCGGTCTCATCAACGCCATTAGATTGGCATCTTGAGCCGACAGTAACTTGCTTAAACCGGCCGTACCTCCCACCAGATAGAGGGACCAGAGCCCTAAAGCCAGGCAGGCGGCCCCAACCAGAAACCCCTGAATTCCCATGGCCCATTGAGTTCCCGTATAACCCCCGATTAACATATAGACAATGACAACGATAATGCTGAATAGTAGACAGATAAAGGGCGAAAATCCGGTAATAGCATACCAGCAGGTTGCCGCTGCTTTAAGCTGACCGATAGAATAAATAAACATGAGGATGACCATAACAACTCCTGCTGTAACTTGCACTGCCTTACTGTTAAAGCGGATACCCAGGACGTCCGCTACTGTTTGAGCCTGAAAGCGCCGGCTAAAATCGCTAAATTTCCGGGCAACAAACAGGACACAGGGGACAATGCCGAAAATGGTCCAGATACCGGCAAACCACATGCCGGACCACCCGACGGTATACGTTACACCCATCATGCCCAGGGCCGCCCAACCGCTTAAATAACCCGCTGCTACGGCGGCTCCAGTAATAACAGGCCCGATGTTTCTTTCTCCTACCAGATAGTTTTCAAAAGTTGTCGTTTTATTTTTAACGATAAAGCCGATATAACCGCAAATTATCAACAGGAGGGCAATTCCTACTGCAGACCACAGAGCAGAAGCAGTATTAGGTTCAGGTAAAGGAGGCATTTTAATCATTCCACCTCCTCAGTTGATAGGTCGTTCCCACAATTGTCAGCAAAATGCTGGCAATGATAACACCCCACCAGGCTAACCAGGGATCAATCATCGAATTCACTAGCGAATCATCCTTTCTTTCTTGTTATAATTTTTAACTCATGAAGTAAACGGACTTACTTTTATTGTTTTCTTTTATCGCCTCCCAGTAAGCTTAATAAATTAATAAAAAAAGTGTTTACTGCATTCATAGGGACGAAAGCAGTAAACACTCGGCCTGAGAAAAAAGCCTGAAAAAAATCCGCCCCTCAAGGGGCGGATTATCTTCCGCGGTACCACCCTAGTTGACCGGCACCGTTTGTTGCCAAGTCCTCTTTGGTATTCAAGGAACAAAGATACTCACAGGTATCGTATTCCTTCTCAAGGATAACGGGAGAGAACCCGTCTGCGACCTACTTGCCCCTTTAGGGTAGGGGTTTCAGCCGGAAGCTCCAGAGCGAACTTCATCCGGTTCCTTTCCGGAGGAGCTTACAGCCTCTGACTCCTACCTCTCTGTTGAAAGTACCCCAGCTTACTTTTCTCCTTCAAAGCTTTTACAGTATTTATTTATTGGAATTTATTTTATAATATATTTGGATGTTGTGCAAGATAAATTTTTACTTATTAGGAGGAAAATTGTGAATAGAGATAAAAATAAGGATAAAAGAAGTCGATCCGCTCCTTCTCCCGATTTTGACGAATTGTCTCCGGAAGATTTTAACCAGGATCTTGGAGATGAGGATATAGATGATCTTGACCCGGGGCCCTCCTCAGGAAAAACTTCTTTTATAGTGAAGATAGTAGCAGGACTGACTGTCCTGGTTTTCATTCTTTTTGTTTTGGGAAATGTGCTTTCCATCTTAACCTGGCCTTCTCTCGGTTTTTTACAGGAATCAAGAACCCTGAATAATGATCCTGCTCTGAGTAGTTTGCAGCAGGCTGTTGTTCAAGTGCTGCATATCAGCCGGGACCGTTTCGCTTTCCCAACAGCCGAAAAAAAAGGGACCGGTTTTAATATCCATCCCTCCGGCCTGATAGTAACAAATAAACACCTGGTCCAAGATGCAGATGCGATCTCCGTTTCTTTTGAAGACGAAGGTACTTATCAGGCAGAGCGCTGGGTTGAAAGTACTGTTACTGACCTGGCCCTAATTTACCTGGATCTAGAGGAAAATATCGAAATATCCGGCAGTAACTCCCTTCCTGTTGTTGAACTTCGACTTGACGGCTTGCCGGAGATTGGAGATGAAGTTCTGGTCATGGGGAATCCTCTGGGTTTCAGGAGAGTAATCTCCAGGGGAAATGTCTCCGGATATTATCCCGGTATTGATCAGGCTCACCCCATCATTGAAATTGAAGCCCCGATTCACCCCGGCAGCAGCGGCAGCCCGGTTTTCGATAATGAGAATAAAGTAGTGGCTGTGGTTTATGCTACCCTGCAACAAGAAGAAACAGAAGACAAAAAAGGGCTGGCTATCCCTGTATCCTATTTGTTGGAAATTATGGAGGAAGATATTTTTAACTAACTTGCTTTATTTAATTAATTATTTGTCATAATTTTACCTCATATTAAAAAAAATAAGAATAATATAGGAGGGAGTAAATGAATATCAGGTTTGAGAACAAAGTGGTAGTAATAACCGGTGCCGGTCGTGGATTGGGAAAATGTTATGCCCTTGAATTTGCTCGCCGTGGGGCAAAAGTAGTAGTGAATGACTTGGGAACATCGGACAAGGGGGATGGAGCCTCAGGACAGTCAGCCCTTGAAGTTGTAAAATTAATTACAAATTCAGGAGGAGAAGCAGTCGCAGACTTTAATAATGTCGCCGATGAAGAAAAAGCAAAAAATATTATTCAAACAGCAGTAGATAATTTTGGAACAGTGGACATTTTAATCAATAATGCCGGTATCATAAGGGACAGAAGCTTTGGAAATATGTCAAAAGAAGACTATGATTTTGTTCTAAAAGTGCATCTTTATGGAACTTATTTTACAACAAAGGCAGCGTTCCCTGTTATGAAAAAAAATAACCATGGGCGTATCATAATGACTACTTCTGTTGCCGGTTTATATGGAAATTTCGGACAGGCTAATTATGGTAGTGCAAAGCTCGGAATAGTCGGTTTAATGAATGTTTTAAAAGAAGAAGGAAAAAGATACAATATTTGTATAAATACAATTGCACCTATTGCTGATTCCCGAATGGGAAAAGATGTCTTATCCCCACAAATATCGACAGAGATTAAGCCTGAATATGTTGCTGCTGCCGTATTGTACTTGTGCAGTGACAGATGCCGTGACAGCGGAGAAATAATCTCCGCGGGCGGCGGTTATTACAGCCGGGTTCAAATAGTGGAGGGTGAGGGATTTTGTTTTGAGAGAGGAAAAGTAGTAACTCCCGAAATGATTGAAGAGAAGTATGATATTATTACTGATATGTCAAAATCAAAACAGTATGAGAATGCAATGGAGGCAGTGACGACAATGCTTCGGAAAGCAAAAATTATTTATGAGGAATAAAATTTCTTATACGCTAACTACGTTTCCCCCGGGTGCACCATCCAACTCCTTATGGTATAATAAATAATGAAAAGACTTAAAAGGGAAGGGGGATAGAGCGATGTCTCAGGAAGTAAAGGAAAAAGTGAGTACACTGGAGAAAACGTTACAGGATTTTATCCGGCATACAGATAGAAGTTTTATCAAAGTGAACAATGCCATTATTGATTTACGCAACGAGATGGGCGATTTTAAAGAAGAAATGCAGGATTTTAAAGAAGAAATGCAGGAATTTAAGGAAGAAATGCGGGAATTTAAAGAAGAGATGAAGGGTTTTAAAGAAGAAACGAAGGGTTTTAAAAATGAAATGGCCCGGAAGTGGGGAGAGCTTGCCAACCGCCTTGGGACTCTCGCCGAGGATATTGTGGCTCCTAACCTGGTCCCCGTTGCCCGGAAGTATTTTAATTGCCAGGATGAACCCCTTGATTTCATGTCGCGGCGAATTAAAGCTCACAGCAAGGAAACCGGCCGCAACAGGGAATTCGATGCCATCGCTGTTTTTGAAGATACTGTCCTTTTAAGCGAAACAAAAGCGACGCCCCGTTCGGAGTACGTGAAAGATTTTTCCCAGGTCATCAAGGAGTTTTTCGACTACTTTCCTGAGTTTGTCGGTAAGAGATTGATCCCCATTTTTGCCTCCCTGAACATAGAAGAGAACATCATTAAACAAGCCACAAAAAACAGGATTTATGTTATGGCCCTCAAGGGTGACACCATGGAAATTCTCAATTACAAGGAAGTTTCCGGAAAGTAACATCTAAAAAGAACGCCGAGGGGTTGCCCTTCAAATGGGCAGCCCCTCGGTCTGATAGCGCTGCAGATAAAGTAAAGATGTTAATTTTTTTTTATTATGGGGCTTGCTTATACTAAACTTGAAAGAACAGATACGCGTACAATGATACCCAGTAATTTGTTGTTTTCATTAATAACTGCGATCGGATATTTCGTACTGCCGGCGTTTGGAATAAGATCTTTAATGTAAGTTTCCGGTCCGGTTGTGTGGTAATCATGGATCAGGATATCGGTTAAGCTTTGATTTTCTTTAATTGCATTTATTGTATCATCAATGGTTACCAAACCCTGTAGAATCCGTTCGTGGTTGACGACAAATAAACTGGAAATGCCGTTTTTCTGCATTTCCTTAACTGCCACTTTAGGGCCGTCCCTGGGAGTAACTAAAGCTGAGGGCTTAAACATAATATGTTTAGCCTGTAAAACCCGGGTTTTATCGATGTCTTTGACGAATTCCCTGATATAATCACTGGCAGGAGAGGTAAGAATTTCTTCAGGTGTCGCGATCTGTTCAATAATCCCATCTTTCATCACCGCTACTCTATCTCCCAATTTAAATGCTTCATTAATATCATGCGTGATAAAGATAATTGTCTTTTTTAATTTTGACTGGATTTCAATAAGTTCAAGCTGCATTTCTCGTCTAATGAGGGGATCCAGAGCGCTAAACGGTTCATCCATCAAAAGAATGTCCGGATCATTTGCTAAAGCGCGGGCTAATCCCACTCTCTGCTGCATTCCACCGCTCAATTCATTGGGATATTTATCCTCCCATCCTTCAAGGCCGACACTGGAGAGGATTTCAGTGGCAATTTTATTTCTTTCTTTTTTGGAAATACCTTTTATTTCTAAACCATATTCAATATTGCCAATTACAGTCCTGTGTGTAAAAAGACCGAAATGTTGAAAAACCATGGCAACTTTATTTTTGCGAAACTGTTTAAGCTCTTTGTTGCTATAGTCGACGATATTTTTTCCGTCAACGATTATTTTCCCGGTAGTCGGCTTATTGAGTAAGTTCAGACAGCGAATTAAGGTAGACTTTCCACTGCCGGATAATCCCATAATAGCAAAGGTTTCACCCTCGTACACTTCAAAAGAAACATTGTTTACTCCCACTGTATGGCCTGTTTCCGCCAATAGTTTATCTTTGGAAATTCCATCTTTTACTTTTTTTAAAACCCCTTTAGGATTACGCCCAAATATTTTAGTTAAATTCTCAACTTTTACCTTGCTCATTTTTTCTCCTATAATATTAATTATTCCGGATACTTAAATCTCTCCGCGACACCCTGGAATAATCTGTCAATAATAACTGCTAAAAAAACAATACTAATGCCTGCTTCAAAACCGCGGGCTATGTCTAATTGGCTAACAGCGATCATAACCTCCATACCTAAACCCGGTGCACCTACCATAGAAGCAATAACCACCATGGCCAGTGCCATCATTGTTGTCTGATTTATACCTGTCATTATTGTCGGGAGGGCCTGAGGCATCTGTACTTTGAGCAGTGTTTGCCAGCTTGAAGAACCAAAAGAATGGGCAGCTTCAAGCATCTCCCTATGAACCTGTCGAATGCCAAGGTCTGTTAATCTTATTACAGGAGGTAAGGCATAGATTATGGTTGCAAAAACAGCCGGCACTTTCCCCAGACGGAAAAGCATAACGGCAGGAATCAAGTAAACAAAGCTGGGCATTGTTTGCATTGCGTCCAGTAGAGGCTTAAAAATATTGTTTACTTTAGAGCTGTAGCTCATCAGAATGCCGATCGGTATACCAATAACTAGAGAAATGATAACTGATGTTAACACCATGCCCAGGGTTAGTATCATTAAATCCCATAAGCCGAACATCCCAATAAGAAATATTAAAAAGGCGAAGATCAGGCCTGATACTATGTTTTTCGCTTTCCAGCCTATTAAGAAAATTATTAGTAAAAAAAACCACCAGGGCAGCCAGTATAAAAAAATCTCTATCTTTAATAAAATCCAGATGCTTACCTCCGATATTGCTTCAAATAGCCGGCTAACATTATGCAAAAGCCAATTTACAAGACTGTTGACGTATATACCTACTTTAAAGCTAATAGAGTCTGGAAAGCTGCTCATTGTATTTTTTTTCACCTCGCATGCATGTAACGTGATAATCCCCACTTTCTGCAAAGTGGGGATTATCATCATTTTATCCGACTAATCATTGTAAAGCCGATTTAACTTGAGCGGCTATATCCTCCGGAACCCATTTTGTCCATATTGCTTCATGCTCTTGTAGAAAATATACTGCTGCCTGGTCAGCCTCTACTTCATTTTCTATCATATAACAGAGGGCCTCGCTTGTTAACTCACTGGTGGTTTCATAGTTTCGTAAGAATTCTACCACTTCCGGTGCTCTTTCAAGTAAATCCCGGTGGACACCGGTTGTAACCTCTGTGGCGGGAAATGCGCATTGATAATTATTTTCCCACTTTTCCGGATCAAAGGCAGGTTCTTCCAGTAAGATCATATCATATTTGCCCATAATCCAGGTCGGCTCCCAGTAATAACCTACCCAGGGCTCTCCGGCTTCCATAGCTCCTGCTATAGAAGCCGCAAGGGCCGTATCGGAGCCCGGACGTAAATAAGTAAAATCTTCATCCAGACCGTAATGTACTATTTTAGCAGTTAAGACTTCATCGGCAGCCCATCCTGGAGGTGAGCCGACAATAAGACCCTTTTCAGGATCCTCGGGGTTTTTAAAAAGTTCCTTGTATTGGGGTAAATCAAATACGGATTTCAAATCGGGCGCAAGTGGCTCAATATTTTTTTCCGGATCGCCGTTAATTAGAAAAGCGGGAACATAAAGACCCTGTGCATTGTCATCGAAATTTACCGAAGTAACGACTATTTCTTCATTGGCGATTGCTTCGTCATAAGCATCGGGAAAGTTATCGTGCCATAATTCCATATAAATATCAATATCTCCCTGTCTCAAGCCGGCAAAAGTAACCGGTGTAGTACCAAGAATTACATCCGTTTTGTAGCCGTACCCGTTTTCAATTATAAATCCTGCTACCTCGTTATGAAAGCGAATGCTATCCCATCCTGCATCGGCAAAAACTAAAGGTGTATCATCCTTAACATCTTCTGAAGGTGTTGTCGTAGATGTTGCACAGCCTGTTATCACAAGAAAAACAGCTGCCAGTAAAAAAAATAAGTAAATTTTCTTTCCGTTGAAAATCCTCATTTCCGAATACCCCCATTTTTTATATGTTTAACTTCTTAATTCTAGATTAAATATTACATAATTTCAAATAATGAATCATATATGAAACGGTAATACCCTTAAGTATTTGGGAGCATCAGGGTTATAATCATTACTGAATGGATGACAGTTGGTATTGAGAAAGATATAATCTGCTCAGGGCAAATAGTACTTTCCGAGAAAGGCCTTGGATGCAAATTTTTCTAAACATAAAATTATCTTTTTGGGGAGAAGATGATATTGAGAAAATTTACATTAAGGTGGGGGTTAATTGGAGAAAGATACTTTTTTTACGGCATTTCTGGTTGGTTTTGGTTCGACAGCCCTGGAAGTAATTATTTCATTAATATTCAAATATACCGGGCTTATTAAGACACCGCTATATTTTTTTGTCGGTAAACTTGCCGTCGGTGAAATTTCAGCCAAACCGTGGATAGTGGCAATAATTGGTATTCTTGGCCATTTATTAACCGGTATGTTTTTTGCTTTCTTTTTCATACTTATGTTGCAAAAATGGGGCCGGGACTACATTTATATTAAGGGATTGTGCTACGGCGGTCTCTTATGGCTTTTTCACGAGGTAATTATCCCAAATATAATTACTTCAGATATAACACTTAAAGTTTCCGCCTCCTCCCAGTTCTGGCATTTTTTTGACGGGTTGATCTGGGGGATATCAGCGGCTTTTATCTTTAAATATTTACAGGAAAGAAGAGTCCTCGAATAAAAATGACCAGCTAAAGAAGAATTATTGCTGTATCATGGGCTTTGCTGAGAGAGAAAGAATATATATTTATATTTTCTTATAAACCAGAGAGCAAGCAAAAACGAAAGTAAATCAGCCAAAGGAAAAGCCAGCCAGATACCTGTTAAATTAAACAAAGTAGGAAGAGTAAGTAATAACGGAATTAAAAACAGCACCTGCCGGGACATGGATATGATAAATGCTTCTTTAGCTTTCCCCAAAGCCTGAAAAACACCGCTGGTAATCTGTTGGATGCTGATTGTCATGGAGAGGGCAAACATAATCCTTAGGGCCGTTCCGCCCATCTCCATGGCTGCCGTCTCATCAGTAAATATTAAAATGATAGACCTGGGGAAGGACATAATAATGACAAAAGCAAACAGGGATAAAATTACAGCAGTTTTTAACGCCAACAAAATTGATTCACTGACCCGTTCGTGCTGGTTGGCGCCAAAATTATATCCGACAAGAGGCAGTAGCCCCTGTACAATACCCATCAGAGGCATGACTGAAAACATAATTACTTTATAAATAATCCCAAAAACGGAGATTGCCAGATCCCCACCGTAAAAGATCAGCATATGGTTGGCAACAATGAGCATGATACTTCCCGCTGCTTGATGAACAAACATTGAAGAGCCTATGGACATTATTTCTTTAATAATAAACCATTGGGGACGCAAATAAAGAGACTTAAAAGAGAGGCTGCTTCTTCCCGAGACAAAATAGATTAACAGATAAATAACGGCAATCCCCTGAGCTACTACGGTGGCAAGAGCTGCGCCTTTAATCCCCAGGCCGAAGACAAAAATAAAAATGGGAGTGAGGATAATATTCAAGATTGCCGAGATGAGCATTGTCCCCATTGCGGTTTTGGCATTGCCTTCCGAACGAATAACATTATTCATGGCCATAGTAAAAACAAAAAAAGCAGTGCCGTAAAGAATAATCCCCATGTATTCGCGGGCATAAGGTAAAATGGTTTCACTGGAGCCAAACAGATAAAGAAGCGGGTTGAGCAGGCTAAAGCCGAAGATGACACCGACAATGCTGATAAAAAAAACAATACTAAGGACATTGCCGAATACTTGATTAGCTTTCTCCGTTTCATTTGACCCAAGCTTTCTGGAGATCATGGATCCTCCCCCGATACCGACAGATCCCGCCAGTGCCATGATAATCATCTGAATCGGCATGGCAATCGATAACGCCCCAACCCCGATCGTTCCAACATACCTGGCAATAAAAAATGTATCGATAACATTATGAAAAGACATGACAAACATACCAATTATGGCCGGCACGGCCAAATCAACCAAAAGTTTGGGGATAGGCTCTATCCCAAGCCGTTCACTCTGTACTTTCATCTGCTTAGCTCCTCAATATCTTTTATTTGCCAACATTCATTAAAACTTTATTTATATCCTGTATAAGCGGTTTTATTTTCGATTTTTAGCATGATAGCCGGCGGCATTTTCCGCCATTTTTTTTAAAAGATTCAGGGCATTTCCCATTTCTTTTTCGGTCAGGCCCGCACTTAGTATTCTATTCCATTCTGTCAGGATTGAGTGTATCTGGGGCTTAAGCTTTTTTGCTTTTTGCGTTAAGAAAATTTGATTGGCGCGCAGGTCCCTTTCATTTAACTTTTTGCTGATGTAGCCCCCTTTTTCCAGTTTAGCAATAGCCCGTGCTGTTGTACTTTTGTCTACAGTCAGCAATTGAGATAACTCTTCTTGCGTTAGTCCGTCTTTTTGATATAAGGTGAATAATAACCAAAATTGTCCTTTTCCGATATTGAAAGGCTCGAGTTGTTTAGCGATATAAATTCTGCCGTAACGGAAAAGAATGGAAATCCATTTTCCAGGGGTGCTGTTTTGCATTTGCATCGCTCCGGTACAAAAGCATTACAAACTTCTTGTAAATACGCAAGTATCTTCTGATTCTCGGGTAATTACCTTCTATTTTAACACAGAAAAAATAGTTGTCAATGCAACTATTTTTCTCGTTAAATAACTGCAAAAATATCTTCTCATATAAATTAAAAACTTTATAATAGTAGTGCAGGTTTCTGTTAGGTTTCTGTTGTAATAAAGAAAGTAAACTTGTTAAACTTGTCTTCTTGTAAACAATAAGGGGTTTTGTTTAAAAAAGTTTTACAGGTGAGCTAGATGAGAGGGGTAATTATATGCTTACAATACAGGTTTGTGTGGGAAGCTCATGTTTTTTACGCGGCTCTAAAAACGTTATTGCTGAAATACAAAAACTAATGGACGAGTTCCAACTGGATGACAGGGTGCTGTTAAA
The DNA here is from genome assembly GCA_016841605.1 of Dethiobacter alkaliphilus. GTDB lineage: Bacteria > Bacillota > Dethiobacteria > DTU022 > UBA8154 > DUNV01. The sequence goes on from JAENYV010000025.1 coordinate 24,618, forward strand.
AGGAAGTTTTTGCCATGAAAAGTGTACTGACGGAGTAACGGTCATGGTTGGTGAAAGACTTTTTACCGGGGTTAGGCCGAAAGACGTCGAGGCTCTGTTTGAAAAAGAAATCCTGCCGGCGATGGAGGGGGATCCGGAATGTCTTTAATTAAAACAAATGATGCAAAATGCCGCGACTGTTACAAATGTGTCCGTTCATGCCCGCTCAAAGCAATCTGTATCAATTCGGGACCCGATAATATTCAGACTCACGCCAAGATTATAGAGGAGAGCTGTGTGCAGTGCGGACACTGCACCGTAATATGTCCACAAAAGGCCAAAGTAGTTAAAAACGATCTTGAAGAAATTAAAAACCTTTTGTCAAATAAATCCATCACGGTTGTCGCCAGTGTTGCACCCTCTTTCCCGGTTCATTTACCGCTGTTCAAACCCCTGATTTTGCCGGGTCTTCTGAAAAAACTGGGTTTTTCTCTCGTTGGACTGACTGCAGTCGGAGCGGAATTAATCTCCCTTGAACACCACCAAACTGATGCGCCGGTACCTGTTATTTCCAGTGCCTGCCCGGCGGTAGTCAACCTTATTGAGCAGCATTACACGCACCTTCTGCCGTATTTATCACCTTTAGTTTCACCTTTGATCGCTCACGGCAGGCTGTTGAAAAAGCAATATCCCGGCTGCGTGGTTGTATTTATCGGACCCTGTATTTCCAAAAAAGGTGAGATCATTTCAGACCAAGTCGAAGGAGCGGTCGATTATGTTCTAGGATTTAAGGAAGTATGGGACTGGATTGAAGAGGAAGCCATTAAATTACATGAAATTGAAACTGCAGAGTTTGACGGTTATATACCGGATAAAGCAAATCTGTTTCCCACCGAAGGGGGACAGCTGCTGACAACATCTCTCAGCACCGATATTATGGACAGTAGTGTCCAAACAGTAACCGGTCTGCAGAACTGTATAGATCTGCTTAAAAATTTTTGTAATCTCAACGAAAACCAGGTGCCAAAGTTTGTGGAGATGCTGGCCTGCAGCGGTGGGTGTCTGGGCGGTCCTTACGGGGTTACGGAAAATGATATCTACTCAAAAAAGCAAAAATTACTTGATTTTTATGCCCAATTAAAAGCAAATGGAAAACTTGGTGCCGGAGAAAAGCCGTCATTGCCGTCCGCTGATCTGCTCCGCGCATTTGCGAATAGAAAAGTGAAACTGCCGGTTCCGGATGAAGAGCAAATAAAGAGCATCTTGATCCAGACGGGCAAGTATACTCCGCAGGATGAACTAAACTGCGGCGCCTGCGGTTTCGGTTCCTGCAGGGAAAAGGCTGTTGCTGTCTTTAGGGGTCACGCTGAACCGCAGATGTGTATTCCGTATATGAGAAAACGGGCTGAATCCATATCCAACCAGGTCCTTAACGCAATGCCCAATGCGGCAATTATTGTTAACGAAGACCTGATTGTAATGGAAATTAATCCGGCCGCAGTAAAGATGTTTGACCGGCAAAGCACGCAGATGATTGGCCGACGGCTTGACCGGTTAATAGATCCAAAAGAGTTCCGGCTCGTCTTAAAAGAAAAGAAAGCGATGGTGGCGGATTTCCTCCGCCTTGAAAACGGAATTATCACCCGTCAGATTATTTTCCCGCTGGAAAATATGGTGGTGGGCATTTTTGCCGACATCACCAAAGAAGTGACTCAGCAAGACGAGCTTTTAAATGTAAAAACCCAGACAATAGAGCGGGCTCAGGAGGTAATTAAAAAACAAATGACCGTTGCCCAGGAAATAGCGGGTCTGCTGGGTGAAACTACCGCGGAGACCAAGATCCTTCTTAACCAGTTAATCAAACTGATGAAAGAATAACGAAAGGACAAGCTGTCATGTTATTCCACCTGGATATAGGATATTCACAGTTGAATAAAAAGGGAGAGGAACTTTGCGGGGATTCGATCGAAATCATCCGTACCGCTGACTCCTCAATTATTGTCTTGGCCGATGGTCTGGGAAGCGGGGTTAAAGCCAACATACTATCCCGGATTACTGCAAAAACAGCTGCCACTATGTTAAAAATGGGCGGCCAAATAGACGATGTTATTGAAACCATGATCGAAACTCTGCCTGTTTGCAAGTTGAGGAATATCGCTTACAGCACCTTTTCAATTCTGCAGGTATTTGATGATGGGCACGCCTACCTGGTTGAGTTCGACAATCCTCCGGCCTACTGGGGATATGACGGATCATTACTGTCTCTTAAAAGAGATGAACGCCAGGTTGGTGATAAAGTAATTAAAGAATCTCATTTCGAATTAGGTGTAGGCCACTGGCTGGTTCTCTTAAGTGACGGGGTCCTTCACGCTGGAATTGGGGGTATCTGGAACCTGGGTTGGGGTGAGGTACATGTGGGTAATTATGTAAGGACCCTGGCTGCAGGCGGGTACACTACGAATGAATGGGCTGAAAAAGTTACCGTTACTTGTAATAAATTCTACCGAGGGGAACCGGGTGACGACGCCAGCGTTGTAGTAGTAAGGCTGAGAAAAGTAAGAAAACTGACCGCTCTAATCGGCCCGCCCCGGAATCGTGAGGATGATCAATTTGTCGTAGAAAGATTAACCCGCGCAGATGGGGTAAAAGTTATCTGCGGTGGCACCACCAGCCAGATGGTAGGCCGTATTCTGAAAAAGGAAGTTTATGTAAATATGGAAAATTTGATATCCGATGTCGTGCCCCCAACCGGCCAAATCGTCGGGATTGACCTGGTCACCGAGGGTGCGGTTACCCTTTATCATGCCCTGCAGCACCTTAAAGAAGATCAAAAAAATTTGGAAAATATCAAAGATGGCTCGGGTCGCTTAGCTAAAGCACTGCTGATGGCGGATGAGATTCATTTTATCGTGGGTCTTGCCATTAACCCGGTTATACACGATCCGGATTTTCCCGTGACCTTTGCCCTTAAGTATCAAACTGTTAAAGAAATAGCCGATATCCTGGAACGTTCGGGTAAAAAAGTCATGGTGGAGCATTACTAGCGTTTAATAGCAAATTTATGGAGATGGTTTGGCTATAGTGCTAGTTGGAGTCAATCTACTTTTCGAGAGGGTGTTTTATTTTATGTTTGGTTGGTGGGGGAAAGGTCTGGAAGTTGATCTCGGAAGCGGAGAAATAACCGTCAAACAACTGCCCCGGGAAATACTGGAGATGTATCTGGGAGGGAGGGGGCTGGGAGTCAAACTTCTCTGGGACTACCTTCCGGCCGGAATTGATCCCCTTTCACCGCAAAACGTGCTTATCTTTGCCGCCGGACCGCTTACCGGAACAAGAACACCCGCGGCGGGAAGGCATGCTGTCGTTGCCAAATCGCCTCTTACCGGCACAATTTTTGACGGTAATGCCGGCGGCTACTGGGGGACAGCGCTAAAAAAGGCCGGATACGACTATATCTGCTTCAAAGGGCGCGCGGCAAGCCCCGTTTTTTTAATGGTTAGAGGTGAGAGGGTCTCCCTGGAAAATGCCGATTTTTTGTGGGGTAAAAATACCGGTCAAACCATGAAATTGCTCGGTGACAGGTTTTCCGCAGAATCAAAAGGGACATTTAAATACAGATTTTCCTGCATCGGACGTGCAGGCGAGAAAGGTGTTGCCTTTGCCTCCATCATGAGTGACAGTGGGAACGTTTGCGGACGGGGCGGACTGGGTGCGGTGATGGGCAGCAAGAACCTCAAGGCCATAGTTGTCGGCGGAGGGAAGAGGGTTCCTATCGCCGATGACGATGTTTTTGCGCGATACCGGCGTGACATCCTGCGTTTGCTTGTGGCTTCTCCCGTTTCCTCCAAGGGACTTTCTTCTTTCGGAACACCTGTCCTGGTAAATCTGATCAATTATATGCGGCTTCTACCCACGAATAATTTTCGAAGTGTTTATTTTCCGGAAGCCGACGAAATATCCGGCGAAAAAATCAGAGATAATTTTGAGCGAAAGAAAAAGGCCTGTTACGGTTGTCCAATTGCCTGTAAAGCCAGGGCCGGGGAGATGGAAATACCGGAATATGAAACGCTGGCCCTGCTTGGTCCTGCCTGCAATAATTCCTCCCTGGAAAGCATCATGGAAATAAACACTCTTTGCAACGATTATGGGCTGGACACGATTACAACAGGTGCTACTCTGGCGTGTTATGCCGAAATACTGGGGAAAAATCTTCAAAGGGAAGAAATGCTGGAGCTTATCAGGCAGGTTGGCGAAAATGAGGGAGCCGGGGCGCAGCTTGCCGGTGGTTCCGCCTTCCTGGCGGCGAAGAGGGGAAAACCTGAGGCAGCGATGCAGGTTAAAAAATTGGAGCTGCCCGGTTATGACCCCCGGGGAGCCCTGGGTATGGCCCTTGGCTATGCTACCTCCAACAGGGGAGGATGCCACCTGCGCGCCTACATGATTGGCCCCGAAATTTTTGGCAAACCCAAGTTGCTCAATCGACTGACCCTTGCCGACAAAGCCGGCCTGCTGCCTGTCTTCCAGAATTTTTTTGCGGCTATGGACAGCCTGGTAGTCTGCAAATTCGTTACGTTTGGTGCCGGAGAGGAAGAACTGGCCGCTATACTTGGGTCTGTAACAGGGGTTTATTATTCTGCCCAGGATCTATTGAGGATTGGCGAGCGTATCTGGAACCTCGAACGTCTTTTTAATCAACGTGAAGGTTTCTCAGCCGGCGATGATACTTTGCCGGAGCGCTTTTTCCAGGACAGTGCCGACGGTTATGCCGGGGGTATAGACCGGGATGAGTTCCTGCGGGCACTGCGGGAGTACTACTTTTACAGGGGCTGGACGGAAGAAGGCATTCCATCTGCGGAAAAACTGGCCCAGCTGGAGATAGAAGTATAGTTCAGAAGTCATGAGCAGTAAGTAGGGAGAAAACCGGTGAAGAAAATATTTTAAAGAGTTACTGTTACGGCAGAAAGATAAGAACCGGCAAGGGAGTTGAAAGTATGTGGCGTGAAATAGATAGATTCGGCCGGAAATTGGTGCAGTACGGTCTGGCACATTCCCATTTCGGGAATATCAGTGTGCGGACAGGTGATGGGCTGCTTATCACGCGCAGTGGTAGCATGCTGGATGAGATTGACGAAAACATGGTAGTTCACTGTCATCTTTACAAGGAAGACTGTTTTGATACAATCGCTTCGTCGGAAACAATTGTCCACAGGCGTATTTACCGGCAGACTTCCGCCCTGGCCATTATACATGTTCATTCTCCTTATGCCGTTGCCCTTTCCCTGCTCAATGGGGAAGATTATCTTGTTCCCCGGGACACGGAAAGCAAGTACTTTTTGCACCGTATTCCTCTGGTTACGGGTGGAGTCGGCTCCGCAGAACTTGCTGAAAACCTGGCCGAGGCACTTTCCCAGCATAAAGCGGCCATTGTCAGGGGGCACGGCACCTTTGCCGCGGGCAAAATTCTTGAAGAAGCTTATGTTAATACCTGTTCGGTGGAACATGCCTGCAAGGTGCATTATTTGTGCACTGTTTCGGCTTTCTGAATCGGGCTAGTATATACTTTTTTCCAAAGGGCATATTATATGTCGGTTCTAACTTGACAAGGGGGTAAGGTAATGGAAGCTTTTGTAAATGAAGAGTGCATTTTATGCGGTCTATGTGCCGATATGTGTCCGGAAATATTCCAGTTGGGGGAGGAAACAGCCGAGGTTATTGTGGATGAGATTCCTCCGGAGCACCAGGCCTGCTGCCGCGAGGCCGCGGATAGTTGTCCGAGCGATGCCATAGAGATCAATGAGTAATACAAAAGGGTTTGGTTTTAAAATAAATCCCCAAATCCCCTTATTTTAATTTCTAGGTGAGACGATACTTCGGAAAAAACAGGGTTATACCCTGTTTTTTCTTCAAGTGCGCCCGGCATGGGCGATAGCTTGGCGGTGAAAGTCCGCTATGGGCTT
>JAENYV010000026.1 GCA_016841605.1 Dethiobacter alkaliphilus
GATGTTAACATATTTTGCGTTTACAAAGACTTAAAAGCTTTATGCAACGGCACTGCTTAAAAATGATTTAAGAAAACGTTTTGTTAAAACGTTTTTCAACTTATTGAAAGAGCCGGATATTAGACGTTCCTTTTATTCAAGTGCAATTACTCTTGTGTTGCTTGTAATTGGCGGCTCTTTGTTTGCCTATTTAGGTGTTCCGGCCGGTACCATGGTGGGAGCAATGTTTTTTGTGCTCATTGCTTCTCTCTGCGGAATAAAAATTAAAACTTTCCCTCCTTCGGCTTTTACTTTAATTTATATCGCACTTGGTATGCAAGTTTCCAGTAATATTTCTTCCGCAACTATCGAAGCATTATTTACCGGTAAGCTGCTGGTACCAATTTTAATTGTTACCGTAATTACTTTTTTTTCTTCTATTCTTGTTGCTTTTGTTATCAGCAGAATATTTTCTTGGGATTTTTCCACCAGTTTTTTAGCTGCTGCTCCATCCGGTATTTCCGTGATGACAGCTTTAGCAATTGAATTTGGCCTGGATCCTCTTCATATCTCCACAGCACACCTCTGCCGATTGCTGGCTGTAAAAACAATTATTCCTTTTGTCTTTATGTTTCTGATTTAAGAAACTTTCCGCTAAGATTGATTCTAATTTTTTGACGACAGATTTTACTAAATTTCGATTAAAGACATTAATTGGACTATTTTTTACTAGTCCAAATTTCCTACAAAAATCATCCAAAAGGACTGTAAATTGCTTATACAAAAAAACTTGTAATATGTAATATAATTCTTAATATAGTAAAAATAAATTTATTAGAAAAGGGGGTAAGGATAAAAGATATTCCAGTTTCGGCTTTTATTAAATTTGGAAAGGGGGTGTTTTGATGATTGAAATTGATATAAGGTTCGCTGAAAAAGTTGCAGTTGCTTGTAATATCCTGGCGCTTGGAGGACACAATGATCTTACTTTAGGCCATCTTTCCGCACGGAAACCAGGAGATAATTATATTTACATGAAACCAAGCGGTATGGGGTTGGATGAGGTCACAGCCCCGGATGTAATTTTACTTGATCCGGACGGCGTGCAACTGTTTGGTAATGGGAAAAGACATCAGGAATATCCGATTCACACCGAAATTCTAAAGATGTACCCCCAATTTAATTGTGTGATTCACAGCCACCCTTTTTATAGCATCATTATTGGTGCGGGTAAGGAACCCCTAAGACCAATAAATCATGACGGTGTACTCTTTGTTGACCTGCCGGTCTTCAATGAAACCGGTGCTCTGATTAAAACACCCGAACAGGGGCTGGAAGTGGCAAGTTGCCTGCGTGGGCAGAAAGCCATGTTGATGACAAACCATGGGATTGTAGCTGCCGGTAGCTCAATTGAGGAAGCAACCCTAATAGCTCTGTTTTTGGAAAAGGCATCAAGGATGCAGGTGATGGCCTCCCTGATGGGGGAATACACCTGGAGCTCTCCCGATGAGGTTCAAATTAAAAAAGAGCAATGCTACAGCCCGGCGCTCATGCAATCTTTTTGGGATTACCTGGAGCGCAGGGTTAAGCGGGGCGCAAGTACTCTGTAAACGCCATCCGTCAAAATCTTTAAAATTCGGAGAAAAATTGGAGGAGACAACTATGAGCAAATTGTCGCTTACCCTGGCTTGCCCGCCGTACGATCGGGTTCAGGCTCTACTTAACGGAACGGTAGTTCCGGAAGGTATTGATCTTAACATTTTACCCATGGAAGTGGAGGAGGTTTTCTGGCGCCAGTTAAAATATGGAGAATTTGATGTCTCGGAATCATCCCTGTCGTCATATACCATGCTCAGATCAAAGGGAGATAACCGCTTCATTGCTATTCCAGTTTTCCCATCAAGGTTTTTCCGCCATTCATGCATATTTATCAATACTCATAAAGGAATTACAAGACCGGAGGACTTGAAGGGTAAAATTGTTGGAGTGCCCGAATATCAGATGACCGCACCTCTCTGGCAGAGAGGCATCATGGCAGATGAGTACGGAGTGCATCCCCGGGATATGAGTTGGCGCAGTGGTGGTCAGGAAGAACCCGGCAGGGTTGACAAGGTTGCTATGACCCTTCCGCCTGATGTCCATCTTGAACAAATTCCGTTCGACAAAACGTTATCGCAAATGCTCGATGAGGGTGAAATAGATGCACTTTTTACAGCCAGGACACCTTCCTGCTTCCTAAACGGCTCATCGAATGTGGCTCGTCTCTTTCCGAATTTCCGTGAAGTGGAAGAGAAGTATTTTCAGCGTACCGGCATTTTCCCGATTATGCATGCTGTTATTATCAGGCGTGAAATTTATGAAGCACACCGCTGGGTGGCCATGAGCCTGTATAAAGCATTCTGCCAGGCCAAAGATACTGTTATGAGAAATTTTAACATCACCGCGGCCCTTTATACTACTCTTCCCTGGATGACGGATGAGGTGGAACGTACTAAACTGGCTCTCGGTAACGACTTCTGGCCCTACGGGATAGAGCCGAACCGTAAAACACTGGAGGCTTTTTTCCGGTATCATCATGAACAGGGTCTTTCAAGCCAAAAGATGACCATTGAGGAGCTTTTTGCCCCGGAAACTATGAACGAGTTTAAAATTTAAAATTCATAAACCGAATTAAATAGCTGACAAGTACGAAGGGAGGAAATACAGGTGTCGCAAGCACAGGTTAAATACAAACCGGAAATTTCCGCTAATTCGTCATATAAATTTTATATGCGCGTTCTCGCAGGTCCTTTGGCTTTTTTTATTGTTCAGGCTATCCCCATCGCCGGCTTAGAGGCAAAAGCTCATTTTGCTCTCAGCTGCTATGCCTGGATTTTAGCCTGGTGGGCTACCATGCCGATCCCCTGGGCAATTACCGGCTTTCTGCCACTGATTCTTTTCCCCTTGGGAGGGGCCATGCCTATCAAAGAAGTAATTGCCCTCTATGGCCAGCGAGTTTTCCCCTTTCTCTTGGGGGTAATGCTTTTTGGTCATGCTTTCCGCAAACATGGGCTTGCCAAAAGAATGGCCATGACTGTGTTGAGTATTCCCGGGGTAGCAACCTCAGGGACACGTCTTATCCTTATGATTATCATTGTAACATCTATTCTTTCCGCACTGGTTGATGATGCGGCATCAGTGGCTATTATGATTCCTATTGCCCTGTCTGTGGCCAAATTTGCCGGTGATGCCTTTGCCAAAAGCTCGGGTGCTACCGACAGCCGCACTCCGCGCCTGATGCTTGCATCCTGTCTCGCGGTCCTCTACGGTTCCGCTGCAGGCGGTATGGCAACCCCCGCAGGCGTGCCCTTTAATCCACTGGCTATCTCTCTCCTTGAGCAGTTAACGGGCTACCAGGTAAGTTTTGCCCAATGGACGCTTACCGGAATAATCTTAATGGTGGCTACAATTCCGGTTTTTTATCTGGTTTTAAAGTTTATGTCACCCCCCGAGGTAAAAGCAATCAGTGACGGGGCGGCATATTTTAAGGAAGAACGGAAAAAGCTGGGTCCCCTCAACCAGGGAGAAAAGAATGTTCTTTTTGTTTTAATCGTTATGGTTGTCTTATGGTTCATGCCAGCCTTTGTCACGATAAAATTTCTGGATATCTGGTATGTTCCCCCGGTGGCCATGGTCCTTCTTTTTCTGCTGCCGATCAATTTAAAAAAGAATGAAATGACCTTGAATGCCAAAGATTTCCAGTCAGGGGTTCTCTGGAATGTTCTCTTCCTGGTGGTGAGCGGCACCGCAATTGCCGGCGGTCTGGCTAAACTGGGCATAGCCGACTGGCTTGGGAGCATGATTTCCGGCAATGTTTCAGCTGCAGTTCTTCCCTGGTTGGCCGGATTTGTAACTCCGATTTTAAGCCATCTTACCAGCGGTACAGCAACCACATCAATGATCTCAACTATTTTGTTCCCTATCGCAGACAATCTGGGTTACAACCCCGCGATTCTGGCCCGCATTATTGCCGGGACCGCGCTGGCTGTTTCCTTCCCCTGGTCGGGGGCCGCGGCTGGATCGGCTTTTGCCTCCGGTGAGATTAGTTTTGCCAATATGTTCAAAATCGGTGTTGTGGCTACAATTTTCACTATGATTGTCATCACAGTTCTTAGTATGATTCTGGTACCCCTTTTAGGTGCCTATACCGTTCTCTGATGCCGAATGTCAAGAGTCAAGAGCCCATAAGGACTGCCAATGCCCTCACAAACCCCGTCTCCGGACTTCTCCGGTGGACGGGGTTTAATATTTTAATTTTATTTTCATTATCAGTTTTAATGTTTAATCTTAAAATTATTTTTGACATATGCTCATTAAAAGTTTAAAATAAATAAAGAGCATATGCCCATAAATGAATTTAGTTTTCAGCAGATGTAAGACGAGCAATACAGATAGGTGAAAAAATTATATCTATGCCTAAAGGAGGTAATAACAAGTGAAGATAGCGATTTGTTCAGAAGGAGCGGGATTTGATAGTGCAGTAGACCAACGTTTTGGAAGATGCTTTCATTTTGTCCTGGTGGACTCCAATGGAGAGAAGTTGGAAGAAATCTCGAACCCCAGTTTAGGAGCGTCGGGAGGTGCCGGTGTTCAGACGGCACAATTTATTGCCGATAAAGGAGTAGATGTGGTGCTTGCGGGCAACATAGGACCGAAGGCCCTCGCTACTTTAAATGCTTGCAATATCAAGGTTTATACAGGGATAAGCGGCACAGTGGCAGATGCTCTGTCCCAGTATCAACAGGATAAATTAACTCTGGTTACAAATTCTACAGTTTCTCAACATTTCGGACTCCGGGGAGGAGGGGGAGGAGGTAGAAGAGGGGGTAATTTCTAGCGCTTTGCTAAATCCGGTTAAACCCACTCAGGAATACGGGAAACTTATTATTGTTCTTCCAGGTATAGAAATGGAGAGATTAAGATGATTATAGCTGTTGCCAGCGGCAAAGGTGGAACGGGGAAAACTACTGTCAGCGTTAACCTTGCCCTGGCCTTCAACCAAAAAGAAAAGCTCCAGTTTATTGATTGCGATGTGGAGGAACCCAATGCCCATATCTTTGTTAAACCGGTTTTTGATTCCCCGGAAACAGTGAGTATTCCTGTACCGGAGATAAATGAGGGAAAATGTACTTACTGTGGCCGGTGTAAAGAAATCTGTGTCTATAATGCCCTGGCTGTGCTTAAAGAAAACGTTCTTGTCTTCCCTGAACTTTGCCACGGCTGTGGGGGCTGTGCTTATTTTTGTCCGCAAGAAGCTATTGCCGAAGTACCTCGCGGCATTGGTGTTATGGAAAAAGGAACTGCGAAAGGAAGTGCTTTTGATATCGATTTTTTGCACGGGCGTCTAACTCCCGGCGAGGCTATGTCTCCACCCCTGATTAATGCCGTTAAAAACGAAATCGATTCCCGCAAAGTTGCTATAATTGATGCTCCACCCGGGACATCATGCCCGGTAGTTGCCGCGGTTAAAGAAAGCGACTTTTGTTTGCTTGTTACCGAGCCCACTCCCTTTGGTCTAAACGACCTGGATCTCGCCGTGCAAATGCTCAAGAAGCTGGATATCCCCGCCGGCGTGATTATTAACCGCTCGGACATCGGGACCAATTGCGTAGAGGATTATTGCAAGCAAGAAGGGATACCGGTTTTGATGCATATCCCCTGGGACAGGGAATTGGCCGAGCTCTATGCAAAGGGTGAGGCGGTGGTCCTGCACTCCGCCAAGTGGCGCGACCTGTTTGAAAAAATCTGGATGCGCATATTTGAAGTTTTTGATAGTGAACAGTTAAAGACGGAGAAGAAAGAGGTGGATGCCGGATGAAAGAGATTACAGTAATCAGTGGTAAAGGAGGGACAGGCAAAACCTCCTTTACAGGGTCTTTCGCTGCCCTGTCCGCCAATGCCGTCTTTACAGACTGTGATGTGGATGCAGCCAATCTAAGCTTAATTATGCGTCCGGTTCTGCAAGAAACTCATGAATTTAAAGCTTCCAGAACGGCTTTTATCCAAGAAGACGAGTGCATTCGCTGCGGCCTATGCCGGAAACTTTGCCGGTTTGGAGCAATATCGGATGCTTTCCGGATTGATCCTCTTTCTTGCGAAGGCTGTGGGGTTTGTTATCACGCCTGCCCTGCAGAGGCTATAACCTTTGAAGAGACGGTTTCCGGACAATGGTTTATTTCAAATACCCCGTACGGACCTTTGGTTCACGCTCGATTGGGGATCGCGGAGGAAAACTCCGGTAAGCTGGTTACCCTGGTTAGGAACCGGGTTAAAGAAATTGCCCGGGATGAGAACCGAAGTTTTATTCTTACGGATGGGCCCCCGGGTATCGGTTGTCCCGTTATTGCCTCTCTGGCAGGCGCATCCGCAGCACTGGTTGTTACCGAACCTACCTTATCGGGCGTTCATGATATGGAGCGCGTGCTGGACGTCTGCCGTTATTTTAAAGTTTCCGCTCTTGTTTGTATCAACCGTTGCGATCTTGATGAAGAAAATACACGGAAAATAGAAAAATATTGCCAAAATCGATCAGTGCCGGTTGTGGGAAAAGTGCCTTTTGACAAGGTTGTAACGGAGGCTATGGTAGAGGGGCTGCCCGTGGTGGAATACAGCGATGGAACGGTTTCGAGGAAAATTAAGGAAATATGGGCAGAGATATTGAAAAATACTTGAAGAGAGGGGAGCTCTTTGAAAGTAATTGAAGATATTATCTCGACATTGGGAAATGATGCTCCTGTTCGGGAAGTAAGAATAGGGCCTTTCTGGACGGCGGTTTGGAGCCGTTATTGTGGAATGTCGTCGACAGTCTTTGAACACGGTCATAGTTCCGGCCCGCCTGTTCGCGAAGCAGGTAATCTGAAAGGGAAGTCGGCACTTGAATTATGTGAGTATGCCCTAAGTGAAAGCTTGCTTGAACGAAGTATTGGTATGGCTGCCATTAACTCCCTGGTGGAAATAGATATTCAAAAGTGCCGCCGGATTAATGCTGCGGAAGTCCTCTCCAAACATGGAAAGGGCAAGAAAGTTTGTGTGGTAGGCCATTTCCCGTTTATTCCACGGTTACAGAAAGAAGTAGAAAAGCTGTGGGTTCTGGAAAGACGTCCCCGGATTGGTGATTTACCGGCAGAAGAGGCCGAGAACATCATACCTCAGGCCGATGTCCTGGCAATAACCGGAACAGCACTTCTTAATGACACAATGGACAAACTGCTGACCCTTTGCCGCAGGGATGCTCTGGTAATGGTCCTGGGTCCTACGACTCCTCTTTCCCCAGTCTGGTTCCGTTACGGTGTGAGTCTGGTTTCCGGAACAATGGTAACTGATCCGGCAATTTTGCTAAGTCTCATCTCGGAAGGAATAGTATTCAGCCAGATCCGCGGCAAAGGTGTTAAACTGCTTACCATGAGCGAAAATAGCCTGCCACGGTATTAATTGTAGTTTTTGCATAAACAACTTTTATGAATGGGGAGTGGGAGGAAAGGTGTCTGTTTATGAATTTGAAGGTAAAAGACCTCGTATTGATGCTACAGCTTATGTTTCTCCGGAAGCAACTATAATAGGTGATGTTGTCATAGGAAAAGGGTGCTACATTGCTCCCGGCGCCCGTTTGAGGGGCGACTGGGGATCCATAGTTGTCGGTTCTTATTCAAATGTCCAGGATAACTGCATAATCCATGCAGCTCCTGATAAAGCAAGCATATTGGGCGAGAAAAGTCATATAGGGCATGGATCTATTTTGCACGGTCCAGTGCTGGAAGACCACGTGACCGTGGGAATGGGTGCCATTATTATGGATGACGTTAAAATAGGAAAGGGCAGCTGTATAGGTGCCGGTGCGCTGGTAACTGCAGGATCAATTATCCCTCCGGGTAGATTGTTTGTCGGGGTCCCGGCCCGGGATCTCGGAGAGATAAATAAAGAAATGGAGAAAAATTTGGAATGGGGGACAGGGGTTTATATGGCCTTGCCTCCCCGTTGTTTTAAAGGATTAGTCCCGCTGGATATGAAAGATGTTCTGGAATAGTCCATAGAAAAAAACATTAAAAGACACTGCTTAAGCAACACACTGCCCAAAAGAAAAAAGCGGTTTTACCCTAAAATGGTTAAAACCGCTTTTCTTATTATGCGCCCCAGGGTAAAAAGCCCCTTCATAATGGTTAATATGTTTTTGCAAGTAACTCTTTTTATAAATTATACATAAATTAGACTGTTAAATAAAATAAATGGAGGTATAAAAGCGGATGCTTGATGAAATTACGATCTTCCCAGGTATTGATAAGGCCGGATGTAAAGAGAATTTTACATATATAACCTTAAAAGCAGGTGAAACGGTCTCAATCGTGGGACCAACGGGGAGCGGGAAGACTGCTCTTATTACAGACATAGAGCTGCTAGCCCAGGGAGATACTTCCACAAAAAGGCGGATCATTATTAACGGAGAAATGCCGGCAGATGATATCAGGTACAACCCCGCCTTAAAACCTATTGTCATGATCACCCAGAATACCAAGTGTTTTGCCGATTTAACCACGGAAGAATTCCTGCAAATCCACGCCCGTGCCCGAAGAATTCAGGATAAGAAAGTAATAATGGATACAATTGATCTGGCAAACAATTTTACCGGGGAAAAAATTAAAAAAGATACAAAAGTGACTGTTCTTTCCGGAGGACAGACCAGATCACTCTTAATAGCAGATGCCATCCTGATAGGTGCGGCTCCGATTATTTTGCTCGACGAAATTGAAAATGCCGGTATTTTTAAACAGGAAGTCATTAACTTGATTCACAATGCCGGTAAAATGGTGTTTTTTGTAACACATGATCCTGTTATTGCTTTATTGACCAAAACGAGAATCATTATGGAAAATGGGGCCGTTAAAAACATTTTATACCAGAATGAACCGGAAATAAAGGCTGCGCAAAATCTTCTAGAGCTGGATAAAAAAATTGGTAATGTAAGAGAGGAGCTAAGAGCGGGGAAAGCAATTACTTTTGATTTCCTTGCCGTAAACTTTGCTTCGTAACAATTAAGGATAAAAAACCAGGATGGTGAAACATTGTGAAACTTGTTATAATCGCCGGCCCCCCTTCAGCCGGTAAAACTGCTCTTACCAAGCAGATTGTAAAAAGGTTTAAAGATGAAATAAACATAGCTTTTTTAAAGATTGACGTGGTAAAAGCTTTTGAAGATATAGAATTAAGAAAAGAATTCGGCATTCTTACGCAAAAAATTTATTCAGGTGATTTGTGCCCGGATCATGCCGGGGTAATGGTTTTAGGCGATGCCGTAGACTGGGCGGAAAAAAGTTCCGCTGATCTTTTGATCGTGGAAAGTGCCGGATTGTGTTTGCGTTGTTCACCATATTTAAACCAGGGTTTAGGGATCATTGTGCTCAGTTCCATTTCCGGAATACATGCTCCGGAAAAAATGGGAGCAATGGTCAGCCTGGCGGATATTGCCGTTATCACAAAAATAGACCTGGTTAGTCAGGCTGAACGAGAAGTGCTGATTCAAAAAATTAAAGAAGTACATACCAAAATTATCCTCATGGAAACAAATGCCCTCCAGGGAAATTCTTTACATCGCCTCTATAAATTGATTGAAGATTCACCGGATATAGATAAAGATAACCTTGTTTTAAAAGGAAATCCGCCACTGGGAACCTGTACAATTTGCGTGGGTAAAAAAGAGATTGGTTGGAAACATCATTTTGGTGTTATTCAAAAACTTGACGGTCCAATCGCCGACTATCTTTATCGGGGTGAATAAGATGAATATTAGAGTAAAACCTTCCTGGCTGCCTCCGGGTAAAAATTGTGGACTTTGTGGTGAAAAAAGTTGCAAAAATTTTTTACGCCTGGTTAATGCCGGAAAAAAAGCGTATGCCGACTGCCCGTATTATAATGATCCTCTTTCCAGTAATAATAAGGATTTTATAACTGAAGCCGAGTATCCCGACAAAGATGTTCTGGGGCATACTTATGATTTTGTCCTGGAACCTTTGCCGGGAGAAATATCCGCCCGGAAAATAGTTCTTCCTTTCCGGGCGGATATGGTAGAAAAAATGGACATTAAAGAAGGGGACTATGTGCTGGGGCGGCCAATGGGTGCCGGTTGTCCCATACCCCATGTTTTGCAGGTAATTAAAGCGGAAAATATAACGGGGTTGCTTTATACCTGGGTAGTTGGACCCAAATTTTCCCGGGAGCATGAAAGCAAGGATATTGTTGCTTATCACATGATTGGTTTTGAGGGCCTTGCCGGCAGGATTAACAAGGAACCTTCCTTTGGGTGCCGTGCCACCTTCCTGCCGGGTTTTTGTATGATGTCCCTTAATCATACCGGGGTTGTTAATATGTTGCTGCAAAAAAGCCATGGGCTGCATATCCGTATTGAGGATATCAGAATTCTGGCCGGCAGGGACTAAAAAGGTAAATTATCCATATTTTGTTGGCACTCTCTCTTTGAGTGCTATTTTTTATATACATCAATGGGGTGAAGAGGATTATTTTCTAAAATATTTTCCACTTCTTCATATCCCGTCGGAAAGGCGAAGTTGTAGCGCGCGGGAAGCGCAAAAACGTATGCGGTGTTACGACCAAGTTCCCTTGGCCCTATCGGCGCCGCCCCAATATGGAACTTTTCCTGCTGAAGTGACTCCCATTGAATAAGCGTGAAGACCATAATGGGGATATCCTGACGCTGGTTTTGAGAAGTCCACTCCGGATGCCGGATAGAAATCATCGGACCGGTTTCAACAGTTGCATTATCTCGAGGGTTTACTTGTTCATCTTCTAGCGCGAGGCCCTCCCATTTTTCATTGACAATTGAATAACCTTCCCAACTCTCCGGTAAGGAAAAACTAAAACCGTATTGAGTATTTTTGTATACTGTTGCATCGGATTCTTCGTAGGCGCCAAGGGTGGCAGCGGTTATAAGCAGGCGATTTTCGAGTTTTTCGACCATGAGAGTAATAGGCCGTTTTGCGGCAAACCCCCCGCTCGTCATCTCTACGCTCGTTATTTCAATAATTTCTCCCGTAACTTCATACCCATTTTCTGATAATTTCTCCATGTCTAGAATGTCTATACGCTCCGGCCACGGGCTTGAAAACGCCCTCCCGGGAGCATTGTCAGGATCGTTCAGCCATTTTTCAAGAAGCGCGGGTGAGACCAAATCGCCGTAACTTTTTTGGAGGTTTTTGGTTACAATATGGCTGGGGGATAGAAGAGAGACGGTTTGAAGTTTACTGCCGAAATCTTCCACCAGACGTTTAACTGCCTCCTCAGTTTCAGCGGGTTGTTGCGATATCTCTGCGGATTGTCCCTCTTGTTGTTGTTCTTCTTCCTGCAACGGAGTCTCGTTTCCGCCATTATTTAGACAACCAGGCAAAGAAACACCTAGCAACAAGATAAGGAGAAAGGTATAGAAAACTGCTTTTTTCATGGTATTAGCCCCTTACAATTTTTCTTTTACATATTTTAGACGTCTGCAACTCCCCATTGGTTTCAGTATAACTGGATAGAACCAAATAATGGTTTCTTCGTCTTATAAATAAGGAGGGAAGGGATGTTCTATGCTGAGAAGAAGAAAAAAGAAGTTGCCGATGTCTTAAAGATGATTAATGATAAAATAAACTGAAAGGGGTTGTTTGGGATTGTCTTTATTTGAGCTTATCTTGATTATAATACTGGCCGTCATAGCATGGAATATTAAGGGGGAAATATTGTCCTAATGTCAGAGTCTGAGTATAAGATTGACTACTTCTCAAATCTGCTCAAAAACGTCTTGGTGCGTTCATTCTTCGGATTTTTAATTACTTCGTCAGGCAGGCCCTCTTCAACAATAATGCCTCCATCCATGAAAATAATATGGTTGGCCACATCTCTGGCAAAACTCATCTCATGGGTTACTATGACCATAGTCATCTTCTCTGCTGCCAGATCCTTGATAACCTTGAGAATCTCTCCTGTTAATTCCGGGTCTAGCGCTGAAGTCGGCTCATCAAAAAAGAGGACCTTGGGATTCAAAGCCAAAGCCCTGGCAATAGAAACCCGTTGCTGTTGACCTCCCGACAACTGGTAGGGGTATGCGTCTTCTTTATCGGAGAGGGACATTTTATTTAAAAATTCACGGCCTATTTCCACGGCCTCCCCTTTACTTTTCTTTTGCACAGTAATCAGCGCATCGACAACATTCTTTAAAACAGAGTAGTGGGGAAAGAGGTTGAAATTTTGAAATACCAGACCATAATAACCCTGAATTTTTTTTAATTGTTTACTCGGAGCCGGTATCGCTTTTCCGTCTGCCCCGGTCGTTACGGCATGTTCTCCTAAATAAATGAGTTCGCCAGAGTCCATTGAATCCAGCATTGTGGCACATCTCAGCAGAGTAGACTTCCCGGAACCCGATGGCCCGATAACAGCCACAACTTGTCCTTCCTCCACATCCAGGGAAATGTCCTTAATTACCTCGAGGTCACCAAAGCTCTTCCTTAAATTCTTAATCTCTAAAAACTTCACAGTCGGCAACCTCCTACCTGAAATAGCTAAATTTATTTTCCATCCATTCCATTACCAATGCTACTATAAAATTAAAGACGTAATAGAATATACCTGCAACAACAAACGGTAACATGGATGTCTGAGCAGAAGCGATGGCCTTTGCTGCCGTAAACATCTCCGACACAGAGATAACAAAAGCCAGAGAGGTATCCTTTACCAGGGTAATAACTTCGTTTGTAACCGGGGGAAGTATGCGTTTGATAACTTGGGGAAGGATAATTTTGATAAAGGTCTGGGTTCGATTGTACCCCAACACTTTTGCCGCCTCATATTGCCCCACAGGCATCGACTCTATTCCCCCGCGATAAATTTCTGCAAAATATGCCGCATAATTTAAGACAAATCCGATGATAACGGCTATAAAGCGATAGCCCCTTGGTGTTGTCAGCCCAAATATATAATATGGTCCAAAATAGACGACCATCAGCTGGAGCATCAAGGGAGTTCCCCGCATGATTGAAATATATATTTTTATGGGATTTCTTATCAGTGGATTTTTAGCCATGCGGCCAAAGGCCACAAAAAGCCCCAGAGGAAGAGAAAAAAGCAACGTAAGTGTAAATATCTCAACCGATACTAACATGCCTTCACTTAATTTTAATAATAATACCGTCCATTCCACTGCACTACCTCCGTCTTCCCCATAAAGAAAGGGCTATCTCATCAGGGACAGCCCTTTCTCTTCAGTTAATCTCAGCTTATCTCATGTTCTTTACTATTTGCCGATTGTGGTGATATCTTTGCCGAACCAGTTTTCAGAGATTTCAGCCAGCTTGCCGTCAATAGCCATTTCTTCCAGTGTGGCCTGAATCGTATCCCTTAATGCTTCATTTCCTAACAAGAAACCTACGCCGTAATCTTCCTCTGCAAATGTTTCTTCTAAGACAACGAAGTTATCTCCTCTTTTTTCAATTTGATAGTTGGCGACTGTATCATCCATGGCAACTGCATCTACCGCACCTGATTCAAGATCCATCAAGGCGCTGTTATAATCTGCGGCCGTTATGTATTCGCCAAAAGTATCCACTAAATCCGGCCTGTCTGCTAATGCTGCCTCAGCACTGGAATCCGCTTGAACAAGCACTACTTTTCCTGCCAAATCAGCAAAAGTAGCTATCCCCGAATCAGCTTTTACGACAAAAACCTGATTGTTTGACATGTACGGATCTGTCCAGGTATATTTATCTTCGCGCCCGTTGATTGTAAAGCCGTTCCAAATACAGTCAATTTTTTTCGTGGATAGTTCCATATCCTTTGCATCCCAGGCAATTGGCTGTAAGGCAAGTTCTAAACCCAAACGTCCGGCAACTTCTGCCGCTAAATCTAAATCAAACCCTGTAAACTCGCCATCATCACCAACAAAACCCATGGGAGGAAAGTTCTGGTCAAATCCTACCGTAAATGTGCCCTCAACTACTGTCGCTACCTCACTCGCCTCATTTACACCGCCTGGCTCATCTGCCTCGTTTGGTACACTGGACTCGCTTGGCTCATTTGAGGAACATGCGGTCATGCTTAACACCAACATTAGTGCCACCATGATTAATAAGATTTTTTTCCCCATACTCATTTACCCCCTACTTTTTTAAATACTTTATTTCTACGGTTTCCATTTTACCAAATTAACATTTTAAAGTAAATAAGCCGTAAAAAACATAACCAAAAAAAACCATTGACTTAAAGAAAAATCAATGGTAAACTGAAGGTTGCCCAAAAAAATTATCAACAATTATCCAAACATACTATAACACAAAAGTATTTCTTTGTCAATAGTTTTGAGAAAAAAAGTTGGAAGGATGCAGACAGATGGACCATCAGTTTAAATTAATTTCTTCTGTAATAATCAACAAGTCGGCAATTATGGAAATTATAAAATGCAACGAAAAAACATGCCGCTACGGACTGGTGCTTTCCCAGGCAGAGGCGCAGGAACTTGTCGAAACACGTGCGGAAGCCCTCAAGAGTTTTGGACGTATTGAATTTGCAGGTGGAATCATTAAGAAACTAATTGAAGAATTCTGTGACTCACCCTTTCTTTCTCAATTCAATTATGTGGCCACATTAAATGATTTAATTGAAACCTTTTACTACTACAAAAACGAAACGCTTGATGAAATAAGTGACGACGAATTGCTTTCATTAATGAAGCAGTATTTTGATCAAAAATGTTATGGCTCTATCGAACTGCTGCAAGGCCGGGAATTGGACGCCCTGGCACGCAACATCCGCTTTGGAATTAGTGATTATGCAGATCCCTGTGAAGATACTGAAGAATTTGGAGATGAGGATGATTATGATGACTGAGCTTAAAAAACAGAATTTGATCAAAAAAGAAAAACTTAATCCTACATACTATTTCCAGTCGCTTTTACAGCAGGCCACCCGCCTTAAGCTATTAACGGATGCGGAATTTGAGCATATTCAGCTGCAAAGCTTCCAGCTTTTAGCCAAACAAACAGAGCAATATACAGGTGGAGAAAGCAGTTCCGTTAAAATTGAAACTGCACAGAGCCTATTAGCATCAATTTTTTATACGATCGGTATCTATTTAAAGAATTTCCCTGACGCAGACCGGAGCATAGAGGTCCTCAAGCAAAGTCCATTATCCGAACTGTACCGGCACGGCAAAAAATTGCTTAAAAGTAAATTCGCCAATGCCGAACAATTGCTTGATGCGGTCCGGAATAATTGCCTTGTTACGGATCATTGCGCTTATAATGATACCATACGAACTGGATTGCCACTCTTTTTTTCGAACTATGATATTGATTTCGCTGCCCAAGATATCCCCGCATCTATTGATTACCCCTTAAGCAACGATCAAATGGACCTGGCAGGCGTCGAGTATATCTATAATTATCTGCAAATACTTTTTTGGGAAAATCAATTTTGTAATAAATTTCCTGAAGGTGCTATTCACTCTTTGCTGCGGGGATATCATAATCATTATCGAGACCTGCTGATAAATATTTTCGGGCTCGTCTTAACAAACGCCGTAGCTTGTGTATTGGCCGATAAAAAAGCAGCTCAACTTAATATTGAACCGTCAGAGCGGCAGTATTTGTACCATACACTGATAAGGATACCAAAAGATAACCTGACTGCCGTCTTACGGGATGCCTCAACCAAGCTTTGCAAAGAGCTCAATATTAGCAATAGATTTTTACAAAAGCACATCTCCGCGACTGCGTCGGCTTTACCTGCCGGAATAAAGAACGCTCTGGAAAATAACAACCTTGATTCCCTCTTTATCAGTTTTAAAGAAAAGCACACTCAATCTGTTATTCAATTTAAAGATCACGAGAAAATGCCTGATGAATTGTTCAGGAGCATTGCGGATGAAATTAGAGAATGCAGGTATGTTTCCGATAAAATAACAATCATACGGAGAGAGATACACAGTATTGCCGATTTAGTCGATCTCCTTGAAGGATACTGTCTCTTTGACGATGAATTTGCCCAGGTTTTTCAAGCACTTGATGATATGGAACTTGCCCTGCTTTTAAAAAAGCTCCCCAAATATCTAATAGATACGGACCTTCACTTTACGGAAAACGAAAAAGAATGGCAAAACAAGTTAAAATACTTTTTCGAGGAGCTGGATTCAGCCAGGCGAGACAAGATCAGAGAACTGGCTGACAAAATCGACCTGGGTTGAGCCGGAAAAGCTGTCGGCAATAAGCAGCAACCAATAAAAAGCCATTATCGTATATCGTATTCGAGCCATGCAGGAATTCGACAAAACATTTCATTTTTCATCAAAGGGAAACATGATGTTTTATAGAAGAACTATATAAATGGGTATATGGCAAAATAAGCCTTCATAATAAAATTTTGCGAGCAATTAAAACTATTTGGGGGTCAGAAGATATGCCTTGTAAGTTTTCTCATAACTTATTCCATAACTTCTTGATTGTATTAAGCTTTATAGCGGCATTTGTTTTTCTATTTCCGGGCAATGTCCAGGCAGTTACCCGGGTGGAGTTGCTTGCTTCCGAAACCACGGTACAAGCAGGCGAAATTATCAATGTCCATGTCCTGGTCAGTGATTGCATTAATCTATATTCCGCTGAATTACACCTGCAATATGATCCTTTAATATTGATGGCTGTTGATGATAATGGAAACATTGCTAGTAAGGTCGTTGAAGGGGATATTTTTACTGCGAACAAGTTTGTAGCCGGAAATGGAATATCTCAGGAGGCAGGCACAATCGACTATGCTGTTACATTTCTAGGTAAGGTGGACGGCCAATCGGGTGATGGGACCCTAATCTCATTCAAATTTAAAGTATTACAAAATGAAAAAACAGAAGTTCAGTGGGCAGAAATAATACTTCTTAATAGTGAACTGGAATCTCTTCCGGTGTTAAGCAGCTCTGTCGTGATAAACCCTGATTCTGCCGGCAGTAAGGCAAGTGAACCGGATTCTTCCCACAATGAAAATGAGCAGTCAAGCACCATTAATGATGATATTGAAGCCGGCTCTAATCCAGGTGAAGGAGAAACCGGTTTAACTGACACCGGCGAAACAGACTCAATCAGCGACACTGATACCAATGCTTTGGACTTGGACAATAGCGGTACAAGTTCAACAAGCACTGACATTAGCGAAAGCGATGGCAACACCGCTACGGGAAACGGCAAGAGCAGCAGCGGGAGCATTCCTGGTTCGGGAAGCACCAGCCATAGTTCAGATCAAGAACAGCAGCTTTCCTCCACCGGCAACGACCGGGGAAATTCATTGGTCGACGCAGGGTTTACCGATATGCAGGGCCACTGGGCTCAGGAGACGGTTAACAACCTGTTTAAGAAGAAGATAATCAGGGGTTATGCTGACGGGACATTCAAACCCGACAATTACATAAGCAGGTTGGAAATAGCAGTTTTACTGGTCGGCAGTTTCGGCCTGGATAGTACTGCAGACGGATCAAGCGAATATTTCGATGACTTAAGTAGTGTACCGCAATGGGCCCGGCCTTCTGTTATCGCTGTCTTTAACAATGGTTTGATGCAAGGGTATCAACAAGCCGGCGGCAGTTTCCTGTTCGCAGGTGAACGTTTTATTAGCCGGGGCGAGTATGCTGTCCTGGCAGCCCGCATACTGGAGAAAAAAGGGGTAGACCCGGCTCCTTTCCGGCTTGATTTTAGAGATGCGGGTAACATACCGGAATGGGCCAGGGATGCTGTGGAAACAGCGGTAACTCATCATATTATCGAAGGTTATGAAGACAACAGCTTTCAGGCTTCCAGGAATGTCAGCCGGGCAGAAGCCGCCGTCATACTTCAGCGGCTTCTGGAGGCCGTAAACTTTAAATAGATAGCACTACAGCGAAAAATAGTAATTAGCGGCATAGCAAAACAAGCGCTTTTTCGCTGTGCCAGAGAAATGGTAAGGAAAACATTTGCGAAGGAGCGGGATTCTATTAACAAAAGCAGGTTGGGTATGTTGGTAATGGCAACAGTTTTTTAATCAGCTTGTCTATTAGCGGAGTAAAAAGCATTGGGAATAATCCTTCCATGCTTTTGTTGACTGTAGCGGATGAAGTGTATGTGGGGCAGGAGTTTGATATCCAGGTTCAGGTAAATGACGTTGAGAATCTGGAGGGTGTGGACTTCGCCCCGAGCTTTGACCCCCAATTACTGGAGGTTCAGGATGCCGATCAGGGAACAGAGGGAACCCAGATTACAGTAGGTACTTTTTTACAAGGTGTAGTGGCTAAAAACGAGGCCGATAACCCGAACGGGATTGTCCGTCTGGCCACTGCCGTAGGTGATCCGGGTGTTACCGGCAGCGGAGATTACGATTCCGATTTCAACGGCGACCTGAAGGTAGACCTGCTCGATCTGGTCTTGCTGGCTAAAAACTACGACAAGACGGGAGATGCCTGTGAACAGCAGTAATTAACCGGGAGACGAAAATATGAAGTCAATAATGAAAATAATTATAATTGCGTGCATGTTAATGCTTTTTAACAGCCCGGTTTCCGCGATGGAAGAGCCGTTCTTTAGCCTCGATGCTCCAGAGAAGGTTTCAAGCGGAAGCAGCTTTACAGTCCGGGTTGTCTTGAATAATGCCACGGCTATTGAAGGCATAGACATTACCATTACCTTTGACCCGGCCCTGCTGACGGTTATTGATGCCGATGCATCTGTTGATGGGGTGCAGATAACTGCCGGTAATTTCTTCAGCGGACTGCAGGCTATCAACCAGGCTGACAACGAAAGCGGTACGATTCGTTTTGTTACCGCGCAGGGTGATCCGGGAGTCAGTGGAACCGGTGCAATTGCGCTCATCAATTTCCAGGCCTTAGAAAGCGGAACCGCCAATGTGACTGCAGCTTCCGCCGGCCTGATAGACCGGGACTTAAAGCGTATCAACCCTGCTGCAAGCAGCGTGGGTCTGGAAATCACCGGAATGGACGAATGCTTTATCGCCACCGCGGCGTACGGATCAAAATATACAGCCCCAGTGACCCTGCTGCGCCGGTTCCGCGACCAATATCTAATGGGTAACAGAGCGGGCCGGATGGTGGTGAACTTCTATTACCGGAACTCCCCACCCCTGGCGGATTATATCGGTCAAAACGCTTCGCTGCGGGCTGGGGCCAGGATCGTGCTTGCGCCGGTGGTGGGGATGGCATATTTATGTATGCATCCCCGGTGGATCGGTGCTTTACTGGTTATAGGCGGATTTATTTATATGTTAAAAAGATGGTTGAAAAATAGAAGAAGATTAACTTGCTAGGGAGGGGCTAGATTATGCAAAAATTACGAGTTATTACGACTTTATTAGTAATGATACTGGCTTGCCTGCTAGCAGCGGTTCCAGCGGAGGCTGCTGATGGCTATTGGAACACTGATCAGGTTCTGAGTCAGCAGGGAGATTATCCCTATGCGGGAATATATGAATTTGACAATCTAACTATCGGCGATAATGTTGAGATCACCAGCAGTGGTATTTCCCAACTGGTCATCAAGGTAAACGGTACCTTTACCATAGGGGAAAATGTGGTCATCCGGGTGCGTAACGGTTATTATCCCGATGCTCCTGCCAACTCTATAACAGATTTGACTCCTGAAAATCTGTTATCACTGGGACAAGATGCGGGCGGCTTTCGACTTTACCCCAACATGTTCGGCAGAGGCGGAGATGGAGGAGAAGGCGCATACCATAAATATGGAACAGGCGGTGACGGGGGCGGAGGCTACGGAGGCGGCCAGGGCGGAGAAGGCAACGGAGGTGATGGAGCTCCCGGTACCGGGGGAAGTGATGCTCCACCTGCAACAGGGGGTGAAGGTGGAGGAGCCACGGGACTCGGTACGGCCGGTACCAGTGGACCCGAAGTTTGGGGTTACAAGGATGCTAGTGGCGGAGGCGGCGGAGGAGGCAATGGAGGAAACGGGGGCAAAGGAATAGCTATTCTAAGTATTCCTACTTGTACTGGCAAAGGAGGAGGCGGTGGTGGTTATGGCGGTGGTATTCTCACGCTGGTAGCTGACCATGTTGAATATGATCCGGCTAATCCGCCTCGCTTTTTAGTTTCAGGACAACGCAGAGGTCTAAAGGGGAGCAGTGGAGGAGAAGGGGGTGCTGACGGTCAGAACGGTGAGGGCGGCCTGGTTGTAATCCAGGGGACTCCTTCCCTATACATATATCGGGGAATTATGCTGGACACCGACACATATGGCGTGCATAAGTCTAATGCCACCAACGGCGGGCATGGTATAGTTACCGGCAATCCTCAGAACGTGTTTGTGAATGGTGACTATCCGGTAGATGCTACGGAAATAGTTCTTGATAAGCGCAGCCTTACTCTTACCGCCGGAGGTGCTGCCGGAAATATTTCTGCTACTGTATTACCGGATGACGCTGCCAGCAAAACGGTTGCATATATATCAGATAATCCTTCGGTGGCAACAGTCGATGCCGACGGGGTGGTTATTCCCCTATCTGTAGGAACGGCCATTATTACCGGAACGGCTCTAGGAGGTGACGGGTTCAGCCAAACCTGTACAGTACTCGTCAAGGAATCGGTTAGCGGAATAGATCTGGATAAGAGTACTATGACTCTGAGGGCGGGTGGAGCTACGGGAAAAATTACTGCCATAATTACGCCGGAAGATGCAGTTAACAGTAAAGTAAATTGGATTTCCAGTAACATACAGGTAGCTTCGGTTGATGATAATGGAGTGGTAACCCCCCTGACAACCGGGACGGCTACCATTACGGCAACGACTGATGACGGTGGTTTTAGCAAACAATGTACAGTTACGGTATTAGCTCCTGCCGAAGGGGTGGAACTAAATAAAGATAACTTGACACTGCGGGTCGAAGGCAGCACTTACCAACTTAAAGCCAATGTGTTGCCTGTTGATGCTACAAACAAGGATGTGATTTGGAGTTCTAGTAATTCTGACGTGGCAGTAGTAAACGCTCAAGGAGTAGTTACTCCAGTTGCCGTTGGAAATTCAGTCATAACAGTCACTACTGATTATGGGGCTTATACAGCCAGTTGTATAGTAACCGTCAAGCCGCCTGCAGAGGGCGTTGAATTGGATAAGACTACTTTAACTCTTCGGATAGACGGAACAGCAGGAGTTTTAACGGCTACAGTACTTCCGGTCAGTGCTACCAATAAAACAGTATATTGGAACTCGAGTAACCCAGATGTGGCTACAGTTAGCAGTGATGGAGTAGTTACTCCGGTTATGGTAGGGAATTCAGTTATAACCGTAACCACTGATTATGGTGGATTTACAGCCAGTTGTGTAGTAACCGTTAAGCCTCCGGCAGAAGGGGTTCAACTGGATAAAAGTAGCCTTAATCTACGGTTAGGAGGTACGCCTCAAAGGCTTGTGGCTACTGTTTTACCTAATGATGCTACCAATAAAAAAGTGATTTGGAATTCTGCTAACCCGGATATAGCTACAGTTGATACGGTAGGAGTAGTTACACCTCAGGGAGTTGGAACTGTAGTTATAACTGTAATTACTGACTTTTGCGGCTATACAGACGAATGTGTGGTAATTGTATCAGCTCCCTCAGAAGGAGTGGAATTGAATAAATATGAATTAACACTAAGAGTTGGAGGGAGTACAGCTCAACTGGTAGCTACAGTAATACCCCCTGATGCCACCAACCGTAATGTAAGTTGGAGTTCAAATAATTCAACGGTAGCTATGGTCGATAGTAACGGGATAGTAACACCGGTTTCAGTAGGCGATTGTACTATAACCGCGACGACGGAATATGGAGGCTATAAAGCTGAATGCACAGTAACTGTCAAAGCTCCAACTGAAGGTATCCAGTTAAATAAGGAAAGATTAACTTTAAGAGCAGGAGGAGCTACGGGCCTTCTCATTGCTAATATCCTACCTGCCGATGCAACTAATAAGAAAGTAATTTGGAGTTCCAGCAACCCGGAGCTTGCCGAGGTCAACACTAACGGAGTAATTACCCCTAAATCACCGGGTAAAGCTGTTATCACTGCGACAACAGAATATGGTGGATTTACTGCTCAGTGTTCACTATTTATCCTTCCTACCCAAATTAGCAGTATTACCCCGAGCTGGAATTGTTCAGACGTGAATGTAGATGCAAATATTAAAGTAGTGTTTAACAGGCAAATGGATGAAAATTCTATTAACGGGTCAACATTTTATTTAAAACTGGGTGGTGATTTAATTCCAGCAACAATCAAATACACTCCATCCACATTGACCTTACAACTAACACCAGTAGAAAGTATGAGAAATCAATCCGTATATACGGTGATGTTAAGCCATTTAATCCAGGATGCTAATAAAAACACTCTGGGAGAAACTTCAGATGCTGATGTAGCTTGGACCTTTACCACTGCAGCTTCTGCATTTCCCGGGGTATCTACCACCAGCCCCTGGCCCATGTACATGCATGATGCCGGGCACAGCGGCAGTACCGGCAACACCATTACAGGTTCCGGCGAGTTGAGCTGGAAGGTAAACAATGGAGCGACAAACCAGTCTCCGGTTATCGGAGAGGGTAATATCATTTACACCCCGGCATGTACTGCCCTGTGGTCTTTGAACCCTGACGGCAGCAGGCGCTGGACTTATATTACGGGTAACAATACCGTTAATTCCTCCCCGCTTATTGCCGGTGATGGTACCATATATTTTACCGCCGGCGGCTATCTATATGCGGTGCGAGATGACGACAGCACAGCTACTTTCCTGTGGAAAGCCGATCTCCAGGCAATAGCCGACAGGCCTTTCTCACCGGTAGCGGACAGCAATGGAAATGTCTATATCTCCATGGTGCTCAAGGCTATGACCGATACCGGGCAGATAGTTTATGTGAGCAACCTATGTTCAGTGAAAAGCGGCGTTGTCAACTGGTCCCGGGAGTTTGACCAGGAGATCAAATCAGCTCCGGTAGTGGGCAGCGACGGAGTCATATATGCAGCAGCAGGCAATACCGTTTACGCTCTGGCAGCCAATGGCGAAGAACTCTGGAGCCTCGATGCGGCAACGAGCAGTACCATAAGTTCTTTAGCCCTTGACGAAGAGGGACGGATTTATGCCGCGTCATCCGGCACCCTGCAACTGATTTTGCCGGGAGGTTCGGCCTATTGGAACGTTTCCCCCGGCGGCACCCTGACCGCCCCGGTTCATACTGCAGACGGCAGTATTATGGTGGGCAGCAGTGACGGTCATATCTATATCTATAGTCCTGACGGAACCCTGCTCAGTAACATAGCGGTTAATGCCCCGGTGATAACACCGCCTGTAGCTGATGCCGTGGGAAATATGGTATTCAGTAGCACAGGTTCCATGCTTTATTCCTATAAACAGGACGGCACTCTTCGATGGAGCTATAAAACAACCGGAGCTACGGTTACGGCACCGGCTGCAGTAGGGAAAGGCGGTACAGTCTATGTAAACGGCAGTGACGGCTGCCTTTATGCCATCGGCGGAGCCGGCCTGGAACTGGTTCCCGGGCGAGAAAAGGCTTCAGTAAACTCTACGGTCTATTGTGCGGTAAATGTATCCGGAGTCAGTGACCTCTGCGGGACCGACCTGAGCCTATCCTTTGACCCGGCGGTATTGGAGATAAGCGGAGTATCCACAGGCAGCTTCTTTGATAATGCTTTATCGCCCTTTGATAGTGATAGCCAGGCTGCCGAATGGGTGACCGGTGCCTGCTATGAATACAATAACAGCAAGGGCTTAATAAATATTGCCGGCAGCAAAACCGCAGGGACCGGATTTTCGGGCAGTACCACCCTGGCCACTCTATCTTTCAACATAATAGACAAAGGGATCAGCATCATTTCGATAGATTCTGCTACCCTGCTTGACAGCGATGCCCGGCCCCTCGCAGTATGCACTACCGATACGGCTGTGGTGGGCAGCATCGGCAGCATAATTAACGGCAGGCTGGCTCCCGAAGGCAACCCCGATTATAGCGATTTTACCGTCATCCTTGAAGACGATACTCTAATCGGTATCAGCGAAATTAAACCGGAGTCCGACTGGAGCTTTGTTTTTACTGAGATCGCACCGGGCAGCTATTGCTTATCCGCTTACAGTCCCGGTTATCTGCGGGAAAGACTGAGTGATATAACGGTTTCAGTTGATAACACTACTGTCGATACGGAACTGATGCTTCTGCGTTCCGGAGATGTTGACCAAAGCAACAGCATTGACTTGATGGACCTGGTTATCTTTGTCAAGAGCTTCAGTACAGTGTCCGGAGATGCCAAATGGAACCCGGATGCTGATTTAAACCGGGATAACCGCATAAATATCATTGACCTGGCTTATCTGGCCAGGAACTACGGTCTAGAAGGAGCGGCCGTACCGGAATAAAAAGCAGAATCAAAATTAAGAATAAAATGTTTTCGAGTTTAGGACGAAACTTCTCTTTGTCTGTTATAATGAGGTTAAGCGCTTTTTTAAAGGAGGTCAAAACAATATGGGCATTACCAAAAAAGAGTTATATCGTTTAATAGATGCTTTGCCGGAGGGAGAAGTTGAGGCTGCCGGACGTTTCTTAGAATTTTTGATTGCCCAGGACCCCACTGTTTATACTCTTATTTCTGCTCCTTTCGATGATGAGCCAATCTCAGAAGAAGAAGATCTTGAAGCAAAAAATGCTTGGAATGAACACTTAAAAGGTAAAAGTATTTCCAGTGATGATGCCGCCAAGGAGATATTTGGAGAATGAACTGGCATATTGAATGGAGTAGAAATGCAATAAAAGATATACAGAAATTGGATAAGCTGTTAAAGAAAAGAATATGGGAATCTCTGGATAACATGGCAAAGCAGCCTCAATTCGCAGATATAAAAAAGTTAAAAGGAAAATCTGGAGAGTATCGCTTACGAGTAGGTGAATGGAGAGTTAGATTCCGAGCTGACTTTCTTAATAAGACATATTTAATAACCCATGTAAAACATAGACGAGATATATACTAGATAATTAGGTAAATTAAACAGCCTTAACCGGCTAATTCTTTTTTATGGGGAATATTTCGGAGCCTTCGGTTCGAAGATGGAACCTGCCGTGGCTCTACTCAGGCAGTTCAGGGATGCGAAATTATTAACAAACGAGCCGGGACGGGCTTTCGTGAACTTTTATTACAATACTTCTCCTCCCATCGCAGAATTTATTACCGGTCAAAATTTCCTGAAGTTTCTGGTCCGTATCGTCTTGCTGCCTGTCATCGCCGTAGTTTATCTTCTTATGCATCCTTCGCTTCTGATTTTCCCGGTTGTTGTTATGTTATCTTATGTTATTCTGTTTTACCGGAGAAGAAGGGCGGTTTAAGCAAACAGTTATACCTATTCCTTGCCTATCCGCAAAAATGCCGGTATAATGGAAATACAAAAAAAGGAGTTACTTAAACTATTGGACGAGGAGCAATGAGCTATATGTTACCGACGGTTACTTTAATTTTCATTATGGCGGCTTTGCTGGCATTGGCTTTTTTCTATTCCAGGTATCGTATGAAGAGAGCTCTCAGGGACGTAATTTTGATATTCCGGGAGAAAAATGCCCTGGAAAATGTCGAAGCTAAAACAAAAGACGAGCTGGGGCTGACACCCCCGGGTTTACTGGCACGTATGATGAGTCAGCGCGATTATAAGCCTTATGCGCTGCAATTACTGATTGGGGCCGAAGTCGTGCAGGTAACAACAGAGGATAAGTATTACCTTTCAGAAAAAAATCTTGCTTCCTCCAAACTGCAGGAATATGCGAACTAGCTAGTGTAAAGAGTGGCGGGTTTAGGCAGATGGAATATTTAAGCGGTATTGTTGAACGAATTACATATAACAATGAAGAAAACGGCTTTAGTGTCATCAAGATAAAGTCCAAGGGCTTTGCAGATCTTGTAACAATAGTGGGCAATCTCGCGGCAGTCAACGTGGGCGCTGTTCTGCGCGTGAAGGGTGAATGGAAATATGACAGCAAATACGGGAAGCAGTTCAGTGCTCTTGACTACAGGGAAACAGTTCCTGCGACGATTGCCGGAATTGAAAAATATCTTGGAAGCGGTCTGATCAAAGGTATCGGTCCTGTTTACGCACGGAGGATTGTAAAACATTTCAAAGAAGATACCTTGCGGGTTATTGAGGAGTCGGCAGACTATCTGATTAATGTGGACGGTATCGGGCCAAAACGGGTAGAGATGGTCAAGAAAGCCTGGCAGGAGCAGAAGGAAATCAAAAACGTTATGCTTTTCCTGCAGAGTAACGGTGTCTCCACAGCTTACGCGGTAAAAATATATAAAACGTATGGAAATGAAAGTATCAGCATTGTTAAGAATAATCCCTACCGGTTGGCCGACGATATCTGGGGTATCGGTTTTAAAACGGCAGACAAGATCGCCCGGCAGCTCGGTTTTGAGACGAATTCCCCGGAGCGCTGCCGTTCTGGCCTTATTTATGTTTTAAACGAGCTTGCCAATGATGGTCACTGTTTTGCCTACAAGGAACAGCTTCTGGCTGAAGCCGGCAAAGTACTTGAGCTGGAAGAAAACTTGATAGAGACGGTTCTTGGCTTCATGGTGAATGAAAAGTCTGTAATTTCTGACGAAGGAGATGCAATTTACCTTCCGCCTTTTTTCTTTAGCGAAACAGGCACAGCAAAGAGAATTAAAGAGATTCTCACCGGGCAGAAAACCTTTTCGCAGGAAGATATCGGGCAAATTTTAACAGAACTGCAGAGGGATTTTAACCTGGAATATGATCAAATCCAGCTGGAGGCGATTAAATCTGCTGTTGCATCAAAGTTTATGGTGCTGACCGGAGGCCCTGGCACCGGCAAAACTACTACTATTCTTGCTATTATCCGGGTGTTTCAAAAAATGGGCAGCATTGTTCTCCTGGCCGCGCCCACAGGACGGGCGGCCAAAAGAATGTCGGAAACCACCGGCATGGAAGCGAAAACCATCCACAGGCTGTTGGAATACAAACCCTCCGAAGGATATCAGAAAAACGCGGAGAACCTCCTTAAATGTGATGTTTTAATTATTGACGAGACATCCATGCTAGATATTATTTTGATGTACAACCTCCTCAAAGCGGTTCCCGATGAAACAGTCGTCATTTTTGTGGGAGACGTGGATCAGCTTCCGTCGGTGGGAGCCGGAAATGTGCTGAAAGATATTATCGATTCAAACATCATCAAAGTCATCGAATTAAAAAGAATCTTCCGGCAGGCCTTGGGAAGTACTATTATCACAAATGCCCACCGTATTAACAAGGGGCAGATGCCCAATCTCAAAGGCGGCCGGAAAAGTGATTTTTTCTTTATCGAAGAGGAAGACCCCCCAAAAATTGCTGCAACTATCAAATCGCTCTGTACGCAAAGACTGCCCAATTATTACAAGGTAAATCCCTTTGAAGATATTCAGGTGCTTTGCCCCATGCAGCGCGGTGAAATCGGCACGCAAAATTTAAACCTGCTTTTACAGGAAGGCCTTAATCCCGGTGATGTCGTTATCAAATATGGCGGAACGGTTTTCCGTTTGCATGACAAGGTTATGCAGATCAAAAACAACTATGACAAAAACGTTTTTAATGGTGACATTGGTATTATCAGTAAAATAGAGCTGGAAGATAAAACCCTAAAAATCCGTTTTGACGGAAACGAAGTGGATTATGACGCCACCGAACTGGACGAAGTTGTTTTGGCTTATGCCACCACTGTCCATAAGAGCCAGGGGAGTGAGTATCAAATTGTGGTGGCTCCTTTTTCTCTGCAGCACTATATGATGTTGCAGAGAAATCTTCTGTACACCTGTGTGACCAGAGCAAAAAAGGTTTTGGTGCTGGTCGGAACAAAAAAAGCAATTGGCATCGCAGTTAACAATAACAGTATCAGGCAAAGAAATACCATGTTGGCCAAAAGGCTGGCTGTCAATTAGAGAAGGAAATACTTTGATTTGATTTTTTATGAAAATATTTTTGAGCTGAGAATGGGGAGGTGTTTTTTACTTGAAATACTCAATTATCATTGGTGCAGTTATTATCGGTGCAGTTCTTCTACTGGCCTGGTATTTGGGGAGAAAGAAAAGAGTAAAGAAAACAGGAAAAGTGCGGTTATTACGCCAAGAATACGGCAGAAAGGCCGGATTACCAGCGTCTACCGCAGATAAATACATAGATGATTATATTAGCCGCCTCAAAGAAAAACATCCGGGACGATCAGAAGAATGGTACCTGGAGAAGATGCTTTTTGATCTGGAAAGAGACAGGAGATAATTCTTTTGTATTTTACTAAGTAAGAATCCTGTAGTATCAAAAGTTTATAAATTGTATTAATAGTGAAATAATTTTAGAAACTTCCTAAAGATACTTGATTTACTTGTCAAATTAAAATAAAATATTAGCATAATATAAAATATTTTAACTATCATACATATAGCCTCCTTTTTGTACATATAAATATTTGTAAAATTATCATATAAGGATATAAGTATGGTGAGAATATGAAGAAAGATAATTTACTTACTTCTAAAAATTTGGAAGAATTAGGTTTTAAGGATTTAATTACAGTTCAGGATGTACGAAAGCAAATTTATAAATCATTTTCTCAAAGCGGGAAGTTGCGTTCTTACAGTAAGGGTAGTATTATCTTTAATTTTGATGAAATTGCTTTTGAAGCTTATATTGTTGAAGATGGTCGAGTTAAAACTTATAAAATAACACCCGAAGGAAAGGAAGTTACCTTTAGTATTATAAACCCCAGTGAGGGCTTAGGTATAGCGGAGGTACTCCTGGACCGCCCCAGAACGCGTTATGCTGAGGCAATATGTAGCAAAACTACGTTATGGGTAATTAGCAAAGAGAAGTTACTTAGTTTGCTTGCTAAAGACAAAGAATTATGTTTTGCACTTCTCTGGATTGAAGCCCAACATATGCTCAAATACCAGAGTATAGTAGAAGATTTAGCAATTCTTCCAGTTCAAGGAAGGGTAATACAGCTTCTTGTAAGATTATCTAAGACCCGCGGCAGGAAAATAAAAAATTATACACTTATTGACTGCCCGCTCACTCATGAGGAAATTGCTAAAATGGTAGGAAGTTCCAGGCAGACGATAACTATGATTTTAAACGAGTTAAAGGATCAAGGTATTTTAAGTTGGGAGCAAAAAAAAATTAAAATCCTTTGTTGGGAAGCTTTAATTAATCAAGCATAGGCTATTTGATAAAGCCCAAAACAGAAGGAGTTTTTTTAATATATGCTTGTCCTTCTCGTAGTATTTATGAGCGCGAAGGGCTATTTTATTGTTTAAGATGGCCCAAAATGACTAAATGCTAACGGTCTTGCCTGTCCAAGA